>NZ_JAJNDA010000039.1 GCF_021026295.1 Actinomycetospora soli | reverse complement strand
GAAGTAGCCCCGGCCACGGCACTCCGGCCGGTGTCTCGACCAGGCGCCGTTACCGCGGCGCAGAAGAGGTCTGTCGTGGGAGCAGACCACCTCGAAATCGGTGCAGTCGGCCTCGGGTATCGACAACACGCTTACTTGACCCGAAGGTGGCGGGTCCGGTGGCCGTCTCCGCTCGAGCTGGCGCCGGGATCAGGAGGGAGCCGTCTGGAGGCACCCCGCCCCCGGCGCCGGCGAGACCTCCCAGGTGCGCGGGAGTCTCTGCGGGAGTTGCCGTGAGAGTTGATTCGTCAGTGCCGGTCGGCCGGCAGCGATTGAGACGCGACCAGGGTGTCGCGCGAGCAGCGGTGGCCGCTGTGCTGGCCGTACCGCTGATTCTTGGAGCCTGCTCAGGCGGGCAGCCGACGTCCTCGACTGACGCGTCGCCTCCCACACCCACGGGCGACAGGCGGGCGGCCGAGGCCCTGGCGTCGGCGGCCACCGGCGCCGGCGCCGTCGTGCACCTCCAGGCTCTTCAAGACATCGCCGCCCGGAATGGCGGGAACCGGGCCACGGGCACCGCCGGGTACGAGCAGAGCGTCGACTACGTCGCCGACACCCTCCGACGGGTCGGGTTCGACGTACAGACGCCGACGGTCCCTCTGTCAGCTGGCGCGGAGAGCGGCGACGCTCAGGAGGGCGAGGGCTCGGCGACGTCGGGAACGACGCGGAACGTCATCGCGCAAACCAGGAGCGGTCGGACCGACGAGGTGGTGCTCAGCGGCGCCCACCTCGACAGCGTGCCCGCTGGACCGGGCATCGGCGACGACGGCAGCGGTGTGGCCGCACAGCTCGAGGTCGCGGTGAAGATGGGCGCCGACGCCCCGATCACCAACGCGGTGCGCTTCGTCTTCTTCGGCGCCGAGGAAGACGGCCTGCTGGGAAGCCAGGCCTATGTTCGTGGCCTCTCACCCGACGGGCGACGGGACATCGCGGTCATGCTCAACTCCGACGGACTCGCCGCACCCAACGGTGGCTACTTCGTCTACGACGGCGACGGCTCCGACGGCTCGAACACCGAGACCGCCGCGCCCGGCTCGCAGGCGATCGAAAGACTTCTCCACGATCGGCTCGCCTCCCAGGGCGTGCAACCGCGCGGGACCGGATTCGTCGACGACTCCGACTACGGCCCGTTCGTCGCGGCCGGCATCCCCGCCGGCGGCGTGTTCTCCGGGGACTCGGGAACGAAGACCGCCGAGCAGGCCCGCCTGTGGGGCGGCCAGCCCGGCGTCCCCTTCCAACCCTGCTACCACCGGGCCTGCGACGACATCAACAACATCAACAGACCGATGTTCGACCGCATGGTCAACACCCTCGCCTACGGAGTCGGCGCATTCGCGGTGGACCTCAACGGCTTACCGCCACGGAACCAACGGTCCGGCCGATGAGGACCCGTTTTCCGCTCCCCTAACCAGCCGACCCGAGGCGGGCCCGTGCGCGGCACTTCAGGAGTCCGTGCACCCGACTACGGAAATCGACACGCGACGCGCCTAGCGAACTGAACGCTGCGCGGTGGGAACCTGACTGCCGTGACGACCCCCGAGTTGCCCGAGCAGGCCGCCGTCGCCGTGGCGGGCACCGCGACCGGCACGGTGCTCGAGCGCCGCGACGAGCTCACTGCCCGCGCGGGCCGAGTCGTACGCCCGTGGCGCCCGGTCTGCGAACACGTGGTCGGCCTACGAGCGGCAGTGGCGCCGCTTCGAGTCCTGGTGCGCTGAGGCGGGGGAGCGGGCGCTGCCGGCGGACCCGCTTTCCGTCGCGCGTTTCCTGGCCGACCTGGCCCCGGCGTGGCGGCCCGCGACACCCTCCGATCCGCTGGGATCGGTGGTGGCAGGACAGGTGTGTGAGCGGGAGGGGCTGCGGCCGGGCACGTTGGCCGGGTACCTGGCTGCTGTCTCGGTAGTCCATCAGACCGTGCAGGTCAGCAACCCGACGGGCGCGGAAGCCGTTCGTCGCACCATGGCGGGGATCCGCCGCCACCCCGGGGTCGCCCCCGCCCGCCGCCGCGCCGCCGCGCGGCGTGAACCGCTGGTCGAAGTGCTGCGGCTGCTGCGCCCCGAGGAAGTGCTGGCCGACGCCCGCGACCACCCGCAGCTACTGATCGGCTGGAAGGCGGCACTGCGCACCGATGACCTCGCCCGGCTGCAGATGTCCGACCTGCACGCCTCCGAGCAGGGCCTCTCGGTCCACCTGTCGCGGTCGAAAACCGACCAGCACGGCACCGGCACCACCATCGGCATCGCCGCCCCCTCCCCGGAGGCCACCGCGGGGGCGGGGAGTGGCGAATCGACGCTGCTCGACGCCGGTGCCGCCTGGACCCGCTGGCGCGACCTCCTCGGCTCCCACGGCATCACAGATGGCCCCGCCTGGCGCGGCATCGACCGCTACGGCCGCCGCCCCCGCACCGGCGGCCTGCACCGCAACTCGATCGCCGAGATCATCAAACGCCGCGCCGCCGCCGCCGGCCTCGAGGACGCGCAACTGTGGGGTGGACACAGCCTGCGCCGCGGGTTCGCCACCGAGGCCATCGCCGCCGGCGTCCCCGAACGCGACGTCCAACGCCACGGCCGCTGGCGCTCCCGCGCCTCCATGGACCCCTACATCGACGCCGCCCGCACCTTCGACACCAGCAACCCCACCCACTGGCTTACCTGAACAGTCGATTGCGACTCGCGGCGCCCACAGACATCTGCTCCTAGACGACCTCAGTTGAGCTCCGCCCTCCGACTGCACCTTGACTCGGGACCGCGCGCCCCTGGGGTACCAGGTGCCACGCGCTGTCCGAATTGCGAGGATGACGTAATGGCCAGCGGCGTCTCGTCTTATCCAGGTGGATCATCGACGACGTCGGAGTCGGGCGCCTCGACGTTCGCGCTCGTCGTCGGTGGGATGGCACTGGTCAGTGCGTGGACGGGCTGGGGTGGCCTACTGCTCGGGCTCGTGGCGGTCGTCGGCGCCGTGGTGGCGTTGATGCGCGTGCGGGCTGGTCGCGCTCACGGCCGCCGGCGGCCGGTGCTGGGTCTGGGCCTGGCCGTGGTCGCCGTGGTCATCGGAACCGTGATCGAGTGGCCGACGCTCCAGTCCGCGGTGACCTACCTTCACACCTCACAGGCCCGGACCCTCGACGAGTGCATGCGGCAGGCGATCAACGAGAAGGAACAGAACATGTGCAAGTCGCAGCACCTCGAGGAGTACCGGACGCGGTACCCCGATCGTCTGAACAACTGAGGTGACGATGCAGGGCGGTCCGCCGCACGGGCCTGGCAGCGGGCGAGAACCTGGTCGGCAGTGGCACCCTCAGGGCGTCGCCTTCAGGCTCGAGGGCGCGGCGCATCCGGACTTCTGAGGCATGAGGCCTCCGATCCCCCTGGAGGAGACCGATGACCACGGAGCCATCGAGCGAGAGTGCTGACGACGGCGGACCGAAGGGGTCACGTTGGTCCAGCCTCGGCATCTTCGGCGCGATCGTCCTCATCCCGCTGCTCACCTACGGCGGAATGCTGTATGACGGCGGCGGCGAGCCGGCACCGCCACCGCCTCCTCCTGCGTCATCGTCCGCGCCTGCGCCCAACCCGGGCTGAGCGCAGCTTTCAGCAGGGCGACCTCACGGCGCGCGGGCGAGGTAGGTCTCGATTCCGGTGGCGATGGACGCTGCGAGCACATCGCCTCCGCCCGGCCCGATCACCCTGCTCAGGTCATCGCGGTTGGTGATGAACAGTGGCTCGAGAAGCGTGGCCGGCATGGCGCTGGGTTCGTCGATGAAACCCTCGACGCGGGGGCCGAGCAGGACCAGGTGCGAGCCGCCGGCGTCTCCTCGGACGGAGTCGTCGACTATTCCCCGGTCCGGGGAGGCGCTGCCGAGCTCGACGAGCCCTGATCGGACACTGTCGTGCACCGCTCGGGCAAGAGCGAGATTGGGTGATGCGTCGGACCGGTGGGCCTCGTACAGCGTCTCGGTGCCCGCCGCCGAGCTGTCGTCGAACGAGTTGAGGTGGATCGAGACCAGCGCGTCAGCGCGCGCGAGGTTCGCGCATCGCACGCGCGAGCTGAGGTCCTTCTGACTCGCGTCGGTCGTCAGGCCGCCCGAGCCGAGATCCGCCGAGCGGAGCGGGGTGCCCAGGGCGTCGGTCGTACGCGTCAGCACCACGTTGACTCCGCGGGCACGTAGCCGTTCAGCCGTGCTCGAGGCGATCTGCAGGGTGAGGTCCTTCTCCCGGTGGGCGCGCCCAGCACGATCGATGCCACTGGCTCCGGGATCAGGGCCGCCGTGCCCAGCGTCGAGGGCCACGATCCGATCCGCGCGTCCGGTCGGGGCCGGGAGGAGCACACAGCCCGCCGGGCTGAAGGTGCGTGGATCGAGCGCTCTGGGGATCGCGCTGTCCGCGGGCGGTCCTTGTGCCCGGATGATCTGGTCCCCTTGCCTACTGGGCGAACCGTTCGCCGTGAGGACAGCGACCATGAGACTGCTCAGCAGGACCGCCCAGAGCACCCTCCTCACGCCGGCGGGCCCTGCGGGGGCGCCCCGGCGGGTGTGCCGACGCTCCCGCGGAATCGCGTTTGCCGCCCGAGGACGTGGATCGCGAAGTCCGGAGCGAGGTAAAGGCACGGCAAACGATGGTGGCACGTGAGTCGGAGGTGAGGTGCCCACCCTGGACCCGCGCGTGATCGGGCCAGCCCATTGATGAACTTGCAGCTCCTGAGTCGACCGACGTCTTCGCCCGATCGATGTACCCGACCCTGCCCGTTCGCCAGCAAGACGAGTGGCTACCGTGAGCCGCGTGGAAGCCACCCGCCCTGCTGACGGGCCCGTCCCGTCGGCGCATGTCGCGGTGCGGGTACTGACGGTCGCTCTGCTCGCAGGGCTGGTCGCCGTCGCCGCGCACCTCGCCGGTGGCGGCTCCCTCCCCCTCACGGGCGCAGCCCTCGCCGGCATCGCCGGCGTCGCGGCACCGGTCACGTTCCTGGCCCAGGCTCTCGCCACCCGCTACCGCTCGACCTGGCGCGCCTTCCTGGCGCTGGCAGGCGGCCAGCTCGCCATCGAACTGGTCCTGCAGGCCAACGATCGCGCCGTGGAAGGCCCGCTCACCACGATCGCGGTCCACCTGCTGGCCAACATCGCCCTCGGCGTGATGCTGGTCGGGACCGAACGCGCTCGTGCGGACCTGGCCTCTACGCTCGACCGGGTCCTGCCCCCGTTCAATGACAACCCGGGCTCGACGAACCCGCACGGCCACCTGTTCGTGGCAGTTCGTCACGATGCGCTGGCTCCGAGCTGCGCGGTCTCCCCGCGCACTCCCCGGGGACCGCCCGCCACCTCGGTCTGAGCTGATCCGACGGCGACCTCCGCCGTCCCGCTGCGCGGCCTGATCCGGCGACTGTCGGCTCCTCGTCGAAGGGGCCCTCGCCTACGAAGCCGTGCGGCCAGGGCCGTCCGGACACCCCGGGCGTGACCCCGCGTCGCGGCAGGCACCAGAAGGCCTGCGCGAGGAATCCAGCCCATTGGCTCGCCGGCTCTGACGGTCCCCGCAGAGCTGACGGCATCCGAGGAGTCCCATGAGCAAGCACCGTGCCGTCTCGCGGCCCCATCACAGGCGGTTCATCGCCCTGTCCTCCGGCGTCGCCGCCGCGGGTCTCGCGATCGTGCCGCTCACAGGAGTGGCGACCGCGGCTCCGGCGCCATCCCCCACGGCGCCCGCCGGGCAGATGGCCAGCATGCCGTGCTCGGACCAGGTCCAGGCGTGCGTCCGGCTCTCGACCAACGAGGCGTGGCTGGCTGACGGCGCCGGCAACGTAGTGCGAGGCCCGATCGCGATCAACCACGGGGGACCCGGCAACGAGACGCCGACCGGTCGGTTCTCGGTGCAGTGGAAGGACGCCGACCACCGCAGCAGCGAGTACAACGGCGCCCCGATGCCCTGGTCGGTGTTCTTCGATGGCAACGGCCGAGCGTTCCACGGTGGCAACGCCGGCAAGCAGACCGCCGGCTGCGTGCGTCTGCCCGACGAGCAGGCCAAGGCGTTCTTCGAGGCGCTCAACCCAGGCGACGCCGTTCAGATTCTTCCCTGACCCACCTCGAACAGGCTTCTCGCGCGCTCGCCCCGGTCTGACCGCGCTGCTTCCCGACGAGGCGGCGGCGAGCTCACCGCCCACGCGCGCGAGACAGTGGTTCGCCAGCCCGAGGAGGCTGCGATCTCTTTCGACACGAGTACGAGTTCGACACTCGCTGCCAAGCCGACCGACCCGTTCGAGGACCAGACCGAGGACTTCCTCCTCACGGGCATGACGTGCGCCGCGTGCGCGTCGCGGATCGAACGTCGGCTCAACAAGGTCGACGGCGTGATCGCGCAGGTGAACTACGCGACCGAGCGGGCCACCGTGACGCTACGTCCCGACGTCGAGCGCTCCACCGTCGTCGACGTCGTCGCGAAGCTCGGGTACGGCGCGACGCCGCTCTCGGTTCCCGACGACGAGCTCGGTGACGTCGAGGCCGCGCGCGACGACCGCGTCGCGGACCTGTGGCGCCGACTCGTGGTCGCGGCCGTGCTGTTCATCCCGATGGTCGACCTGCCCCTGATCCTCTCCGTGCTGCCGGAGGCGCGGTTCCCGGGCTGGGAGTGGGTCGTGGTCGCGCTGGCCGCGCCCGTCGTCGGGTGGTCGGCCTGGCCGTTGCACCGGGCGGCCTTCGTCAACGCCCGACACGGCGCGTCGTCGATGGACACGCTGATCTCGCTGGGCATCATCTCGGCCACCGTCTGGTCGCTCGGGTCGATCCTCACCGGGCACCTGCCCGACCCCGGCGCCGGTGCGCTCAGCGTCTTCCTCGACCCGGTCGGCCCGCTCTACCTCGAGGTCGCCGCCGCGGTGACGACGTTCGTGCTCGCGGGCCGCTACGTCGAGGCCCGGGCCAAGCGCTCGGCCGGCGACGCGCTGGCCTCGCTGGCCGCCCTCGCCGCGCGCGACGTCGCGGTGCTGCTGCCCGACGGGACCGAGGCGCGCATCCCGGCCGCCGCGCTCGCCGTCGGGACCCGCTTCGTCGTCCGTCCGGGCGAGAAGGTCGCGACCGACGGCACCGTGGAGAGCGGCGCCTCCGCCGTGGACCGGTCCATGCTGACCGGCGAGACCGTGCCCGTCGAGGTCGCCGCGGGCGACACCGTGACCGGCGGGACCGTCGCGGTGTCCGGGCGGCTCGTCGTCACCGCCACGGCCGTCGGCGGGAGCACCCAGCTCGCCGGGATGATCCGGCTCGTCGAGTCCGCGCAGGCGTCGAAGGCGTCCGTGCAGCGGCTCGTCGACCGCATCTCGTCGGTGTTCGTCCCCATCGTCATCGCGCTCTCCGTGCTCACGGCCCTGGGCTGGTGGGCCGTCGGCGGCACGGCCGGCGACGTCTTCTCCGCCGCCCTCGCGGTGCTGGTCATCGCCTGCCCGTGCGCCCTCGGTCTCGCCACCCCGACGGCGATGCTGGTCGCCTCCGGCCGCGGCGCGCGCGAGGGCATCTTCCTCAAGTCGCACCAGGCGCTGGAGACCTCGCGCGTGGTCGACACGGTGGTGTTCGACAAGACCGGCACGGTGACGACGGGCGCGATGACCGTGCGGGCGGTGCATCTCGCGTCCCCTGATTCCCGACGGCGGGTGCTGGCGGCGGCGGGTGCCGTGGAGGACGCCTCGGAGCACGCGGTGGCCCGGGCGGTCGTGGCGTGTGCGCGGGCGGAGGTCTCCGCGTTCCCGACCGTCGAGGGCTTCGAGGCCCTGCCCGGGCTCGGGGCGCGCGGCGTCGTCGACGGCGTCGACGTGCGGATGCGGAAGCCCCTTGCGCGACGGGACTCAGGTGGTCTCGACCCGACCGGTACGGACGGTCTGCCTGCGTGGGCTCCGGCTCCCTCGCGAGATTCCACGTTGGTCGTCATGAGCCTTGATGAGGCTGAGGTGGCGGTGTTCGAGGTGGCCGACGAGGTGAAGCCGTCGGCGGCTCCGGCGATCGCCCGGCTGCGTGCCGCTGGCCTGCGAACGGTGCTGCTCTCCGGCGACCGGTGGGAGGCGGCTGCGGCGGTCGGGGCGGCCATCGGGGTCGACGAGGTGATCGCCGACGTCCTGCCCGAGGGCAAGGTCGCGGCGCTGCACGGCGAACTGCGTGCCGGAGGTCGCCGCGTGGCGATGGTCGGTGACGGCATCAACGACGGTCCCGCCCTCGCGGCCGCGGACCTCGGGCTCGCCGTCGGCGCCGGGACCGACGTGGCCCTCGACGCGGCCGACGTGATCCTGGTGCGCGACGACCTACAGGCCGTCCCGGACGCCCTGGACCTGGCGAAGCGCACCGCCACGACGATCCGCCGCAACCTCGTCTGGGCGTTCGGCTACAACGTCGCCGCGATCCCACTGGCCGCGCTCGGCCTGCTCAGCCCACTCATCGCGGGCTTGGCGATGGCGCTGTCATCGGTGCTGGTCGTGTCCTCCAGCGTCCGGTTGCGGGGCTGAGTCGATGACCCGCCACGCACGACATCACCGGGTCGGTCGATTCCCCGGAGGAGACGCCGATCCGCCCACCCGCCCTCTGGCACTGCCCTCGCGTCGATCGACGCGTCGCCGGCAATCGTTCTGGGCAGAATTGCCCGGGCTGGCGTTCGTGGCGATCGTGCTCACGATCCTCGTCCAGGTGTTCGTGGCGAGAATTTTCGTGATCCCGTCGGCCTCGATGGAGCAGACGTTGAGGGGCTGCACCGGCTGCACGAACGACCGAGTGATCACGGACCGGATGATCTACCGGTTCACCGATCCGAGCCCGGGGGACGTCGTGGTCTTCGAGGGCCCCCCGGCCTGGCGCGCCGTCGACGCGGACAGCACCCACGAATCGCCTTCCTCCAACCCGATCGTGCGGACGTTCGACAATCTGTTGATTGTCCTGGGAGCGGGCGGCGGCGACGAATCGGACTTCGTGAAGCGGGTGATCGCCGTCGGCGGGCAAACCGTGGCCTGCTGCGACAACCGGAATCGTGTACTCGTTGACGGCAAGCCGATTGCCGAGCCGTACCTGTACCTGGATCCCTCGCGTGGCCCCACCCAGAGCGAATTCGGGCCCGTCAGGGTGCCGAATGGTCAGCTGTGGGTCATGGGGGACAATCGGAACAACTCCGCTGACGCCCGGGTGCACGGCCCTGTCCCGGTTGCCAACGTCATCGGGAAGGTCCGTGCGGTCATTCTCCCGGTCACGCGCTGGCGCTCGGTGCCGAGCATCGACCCACAGGCTGTTGCGCTCGGCCGGCCGAGCGTCATCACGGCGCGGCGAGCGCCTGGTCCAGGAGGGTCTTGAGCGCCTGGTACCCGGACACGTTCTCGGCCGGGCGGCCGTTGATGAAGAAGGTGGGGGTGCCCTTGACCCCGGCGCGCGTACCGTCGTCGCGGTCGGCGAACACCCGCTGCTGCAAGACAGGATCGGCGATGTCGGCGTCGTAGCGGGCCAGGTCGAGTCCGAGCTCCGCGGCGAAGCCGCGGAACACCGGGGCCTGGGCGGTGCGCTGCTCGCCCCATTCGGTCTGGGTCTCGTACATCTTCTGGTACATCGGCTCGAGTTTTCCTTGGCGTCCGGCGGCCTCGACGGCGAAGGCGGCGGCCTCGGCGCTGCGGTGACTGGGGATCGGGAAGTAGCGGATGACGAAGTCGACCCGCCCCGCGTACTCAGTGCGCAGACGTTCCACGGCGGGGAAGGCGGCCCGGCATCCTTCGCACTCGAGGTCGAGGAACTCGACGAACTGCACCCGGTCGCCCGCCGGTGGACCGAGCCGGTGGCTGTCCGGGCGCACCAGCGTCGCGGGGTCGGCGACGGGCGCGCCCAGGTACGGCGCTTCGTCGGCCGCCAGCCCCGCCGTGCCGGTCCCAGGAGCCGGAGCGGCAGAGTCGCCCGGGCTCGTGAAGACCGTCAGCGCGACGGCGAGCCCGATCACCACGGCGAGGACGAGGCCCCCGAGCAGCATGATGCTCGACGCGCTCAGCCGCTGGCGCCCTGGTGCGGGTGGGGCTTGCTTGCTCACGGGCGGTACCTCGCTGTCTCGGTGACGGATCGGGTGTACATCGGGGACATCAGATGGGGGTGGCGAAGCCGGCGATCGGCCGGCGCAGCGCCGCGACCCACTCGGCCCAGAGGCCGGTGGCGAGGGCCAGTCCGACCAGCACGAGCAGCACCCCGCCGACGCGCTGGATCGCACGGGTATGACGGGTCAACCAGAGCTGGGTGCGGACCGTCCGCGCCGTTCCCAGGGCGAACAGCAGGAAGGGCAGGCCGAGACCGGCGCAGTAGGCGAGGACCAGGAGCAGCCCGCGGGCCGAGGCGGTTCCCGACGGCGTCCCGGCGGCCAGCGCGATGACCCCGGTCAGGGTCGGGCCGAGGCACGGGGTCCAGCCCAGACCGAAGGTCGCTCCGAGCAGCGGTGCCCCGGCCAGACCGGAGCGGCGGACTCGCAAGCGCCGGGTGTCGCGCTGCAGCGCCGGGACGAGCCCGAGGAACACCAGCCCCATCCCGACGGTGATCACGCCGCCGAGTCGCTGCAGGAGCTCCTGGTGGATCAGGAGGGTGTCCGCGATCCAGACGATCACCCCGAGCCCGGCGGTGAAGACCACGGTGAAGCCGGCGACGAACAGCGCGGTCGCCGCCAGCACCCGTCCACGCTCGCCGGCCCCCTGGCTCGCGGAGCGGTCGGTCGGGGCCGTCTCGAGGTCGCCGGCGAGCGGCGGTGCCGGGGCGCCGACGAGGCCCGCGAGGTAGCCCAGGTAGCCGGGCACCAGGGGGACGACGCACGGTGAGGCGAAACTGATCGCGCCGGCCGCCACGCTGAGTGCGACCGCCAGCAGGAGTGGGCCGGAGACGGCGATGTCGGTGGGGTTCACCGGCCCGCCCCGGCCACCGGTGTCTGCGGGACCGTCATAGCCGGCGTTCCCTGTGCTCGCGTCGCCAGTCGACGGTCAGGGCGAGACCGCGCATGGGGTGCACATGCGGCGTCCAGCTCAGACGCCGGGCACCGGCCGGGTCCGCCCGGGCTGGCGGGCGGGTAGCGGTCCTGTCGGGGCTGCCGCCGAACTGGACCGGCACCGCGCGGCCGGTCATGGTGGCGAGCATGGTGACGATGTCGGCGACCGAGTTGATGCGGCCGCGACCCACGTCGACAACTCGCCCGGGGCGGGGATGAGCTGTGGCACGCAAGTAGGCCTCGACGACGTCGTCGATGTACACCCAGTCGAACAAGCCGGTCCCGCTGTCGAGCATCGGCGTCGCGCCCGACAGAAACTCATCGAGCACCCTGGTCACGAGTGCCTCCGGGTCGTTCTGCCCCGGGCCGTAGACCGCGCCCAGACGCAGAACGGTCAGGTGCGCTCGTCGCCGGTCGACCGTCGGCTCCGGTGAGCTCAGGCTGTCAGTGGCGAGGACCCGCGCTCCGTGCACCTGCGCGGCGACGGCGAGTACCTCCTCGAGTTCGTACGTGATCGGTGCGACCTCACCGCTGACGTCGTCGATCACGCCCACCCCGCAGTGGACGATCGCGTGCGGTCGGACGCGGCGGGTGAGCTCGAGCAACGGCTCGCCGTCTGACGCGCAGTGCACGGCGGTGCCGAGCTCACTCAGCCGTCGTCGTAGGGCGAAGCCGAGGAATCCAGCGGGGCTGGTCAGGACGACCACCCGGTCTTCGAGGGACCCGGGCTGTTCGTGCCGGGCCGTCATCGACGGCATCGCGGTGCCTCGCGCAGAGCGGAGGACGTCTCGGGACGGCCCCGCCGGTCGAGGGTGCAGAGACGTTGATCGGGTGGGCGGACAGCGGGCACGTGTGACCTCGCAGGTGTGGACGCCGCGGCGGGCGCACCGATGGGGGACCTGGCCGTGAGGCGGCTGGTCGCGCTCCACCGACCACGCGACCCGAGGCGTCGGGGCGTGGGTCGTCGCGGGTGCGGACCTCGAGCTGGTCCGGCGGCCTCAGACGAGGGCGGTGGCGGGCGACGAGCCTGACCACGACGGCGGACCTCGCCGCGCGACGTAGCCGACCCGCTCCCACAGCTGCAGCGCCGGACGACGGGACGTCGGCGGCACCTCGCGCACCACAGTCTCGCCAGGACACCGCCGCAGCGCGGCCAGCAGCCACACCGCAGCCAGCACGAAGCGTTCGACGCGGGCGAAGTGGAACTCGGCCGAGCCGACAGCGATCGAGAGCCCGATCGCCATGACGAGGTGGACGGCGTTGGTGGACCACCCGGCGTCGGGATCGAGATGAGGGCCGGCGGCCGCGGTCTCGGCGACGAGGTGGAGCGCGGGCTGGACGACCAGCATCGCGCTCGCGAGGCCGAACAGGAGCTGGTGGCGACCCGCGTGCTGCAGGCGCAGCAGGGAGACGAGCACCGCCAGCAGACCGAGCGCCGCGGCGTGACCGGCTCCGGAGCCACCGGCGAGGTCGAGCCCGACGGCGGCGAGGACCGAGATCGTCGCCGCGGACCAGACCGGGAACCGCGAGGTGACGTCGCGCATGGCCTGCGGGCGGGCCACGCCAACCCGAGCAGACGTCACGGCGAGCACCATCTCTCCGGGCAGGTCCGGCAGGAACAGGACTTTTCAGACCCTGGTCGGATGGTAGTCGCGGGGTGTGAAGGTGAGGTGGCTGCCCGTCCGGCAGAGCGTGGGTGCCGCTCCGACCGTGGTGTCACGGGGCCGACCGTCACCTGGATTCGGTCGCTGCTCGACTGGTCGCAGGCTCCGGGTGGCAGCAGGAGCAGTCGTCCTCGCACCCGCTCGCGTTACCCCGCTGGTCGACCAAGGTGAGGGGGCTCGGAGGGGATGTTGTCGTGTCCGTAGCCCGAGGCGTGGGGGCTGGCGCGCAGCACAGGTCGACCGGTGCCGCGGTGGTGTCGACGCGCACGTGATGCGGTGCCTGTGAGGAGGGCGTGGCGCTGAGGCCGGGGAGGGCGGTCGTCCTGGCAGCTCGTACGGCGTTGAGGATCACGAGGACCTCTGCGGCCTCGTGGATCACGACGACGGTGGCCAGGCCGAGTACGCCCAGGGCGGCGAGCGGGATGAGCGCACCGATGATCAGGAGGGAGAACCCGACGTTCTGGAGCATGATCTGCCGCGTCCGCCGGGCGTGGGCCAGGGTCTGGGGGAGGTGGCGCAGGTCCTCTCCCATCAGCGCGACGTCGGCGGTCTCGATCGCGACGTCGGTGCCCATGGCGCCCATGGCGATGCCGACGTCGGCGGTGGCCAGGGCCGGGGCGTCGTTGACGCCGTCGCCGACCATGGCGACGCGGCGACCCGCGGCGATGCGGGGCAGGAGATCGGCCTTGTCCTCGGGGCGCAGTTCGGCGTGGACGACGTCGATTCCGGCCTGCCGGGCGAGCGCAGCCCCGGTCCGCTGGTTGTCGCCGGTGAGGACGGCGACCTCGATCCCGAGCGCCTGCAGGCGGCGGACCGCCTCCGGGGCCTCGGGGCGCAGTTCGTCGCGTACCGCGACCGCGCCGATCACCTCGCCGCCCCGTTCGACCAGGACGACGGTGGCGCCGAGGGACTGCAGGCGGTCGACGTCGTCGGCCAGTGGCCCGCTCTGCACCCAGCCGGGCTTGCCGAGGCGGAGGTCGACACCGCCGAGCGTGCCGGTGAGACCGTGGCCGGGGACGGCCACGACATCGTCGGCGGGATTCCGGTCGACGTTCCAGTCCGGGGACTCCGCCGCCGCCAGCACGGCTCGCGCGAGGGGATGCTCGCTGCGGGCCTCGAGCGCCGCTGCCGTCGCGAGGACCGCGCGCGGCTCGCGCCCGGTGACCGCGACGACGTCGACGACCTCGGGTCGGTTGCGGGTCAGGGTGCCGGTCTTGTCGAGCGCGACCGCCCGGACGCGGCCGAGCTCCTCGAGGGCCGCCCCGCCCTTGATCAATGCGCCGTGGCGGCTCGACGCCCCGATCGCGGCGACGACGGTGAGCGGCACCGAGATCGCCAAGGCGCACGGGGAGGCCGCGACCAGCACGACGAGGGCACGTTCGAGCCAGAGCAGCGGGTCGCCCAGCAGGGCGCCGAGGCCGGCGATCAACGCGGCCAGCACCATGATCGCGGGCACGAGGGGACGGGCGACCCGGTCGGCGAGTCGCTGCCCCGCCCCCTTGCGCTCCTGCGCCTTCTCGACGATGTGCACGATCCGCGCCAGCGAACTGTCCGCCGCGGCCGAGGTCACCTCGACCTCGATCGCGCCCCCACCATTGATCGTGCCGGCGTAGAGGTCGTCCCCTGGTCCTGCCTCGACCGGCACGGACTCGCCGGTGATCGCCGAGGTGTCCAGACTGGTACGCCCGGCACGGATGCGGCCGTCGGTGGCCGCCCGCTCGCCGGGCCGGAGCACCAGGAGGTCCCCGATCGACAGATCGTCGGGCGACACGGTCACCTCGCGGCCCTCGCGCAGGACGGAGGCGGTCGGCGGAACCAGCCCGAGCAGCGCCCGCAAGCCGCGACGGGTCCGGGTCACCGCGTAGTGCTCGAGCCCCTCCGCGATGGAGAACAGGATTCCGAGGAGGGCGGCTTCGGTGATCTGGCCCAGAGCGACGGCGCCGACGGCGGCGATGGTCATCAGCGTGCCGACGCCGATCCGCCCGTGGCGCAGGTTGCGCAGGGCGCCCGGGACGAACGTCGATGCTGCGATCACGGCGGCGACGAGCTCCGTGACGACGATGAGGAGCTCGGGGGCTCCGCCCACGGCGTGGACGAGCCAGGCGAGGCCGAGTACGACCGCCGCGGCCAGCGAGAGCTGCAGCTCGCGCACGTGCCAGAGGCGGGCCGGCCCGTCATCGGCGTTCTCGGCAGCGGGATCGCCAGGACCGCAGCAGACGTCCGACATTCGTCCTCCCGGGTCGTCGCACCAACGTGCATTGATGCGTTGGGGCGACGATACGGTAACGCTCGTTAGGATGTCACCGTGCCCGGCAGCAGCGAGGTCCCGGAGATCGACCAGTGCGATCTACTGTGTCTCGATCTGCCGCACGCCGAGGACATCCGAACCTCGCTGCCCGGCGCCGAAAACCTCGCCGCGGCCGCAACACTCGGCAAGGCGCTCGCCGACCCCACCCGGCTGGCCGTGGCCGCCGCGCTCCTGGCCGGCGACGAGCTCTGCGTGTGCGACATGGCCTGGGTCGTCGGCGCGGCGCAGAACCTCACCTCCCACCACCTGCGGGTCCTGCGCGCCGCGGCCCTGGTGGCCTCGCGACGGGACGGCAAGCTCGTCATGTACCGGCTGACGCCGCTCGGCCGGGCTCTCGTCGATGCCCTGCTCGGGCAGACGGCCCCTCCCGAGGACGCAGCCGCCCGGACCTGAGGTCGCGGGTCCAGCAGAAGTCGACCCGGATCGCGCACCTGGACGCCGTCCCCCGGTCGGCGGCTCGAGGGCGTGCTCGCTACCGCCGATGTTCCCTGTCAGGAGCTCGACGACCACGGCGCTCCGGGCTTCGACGCCCGATCACGATGAGCGCACCACGCCTCGTTACTATCCGACACCACTTCGTGACCCTTGGTAGGCCGTATCGGCCTCGGCGGCGTCCACGAAGGCCGAAGAGCACACGGGTCGCCGTCGCGGCCCGGACCGGGGGAGGTGACCGTGCACGCAGCAATGCGTCCGCCACGGCTCCGGACCTCCTCGGACGACAGCTGGGCAGCCGCGACCGCGGCAGCCATGACCTTCCTGGTCTCGGTGGCCCTCGACCTCGCCAGTGGCGCCAGCGTGGAGCACGTCGTCGCTCTCGGGACGCTCGCCGCGGCGGCGGGCGCACTACGTCTTCACCGCATCGGCCGGGAACACCGATGGGGCGCCCGATCCGCCGGCGCGATCGTGCTGGCCCAGCCGGGTCTCCACATCGCCGGCACGACCTGGGACCGCTGGAGCACCGACCTCCGACCCGGGCACACGGCGGTACAGCTCGGGCTTCTCGTCGTCTTCATCGTGATATGCGGTGCGGCGTGGACCGCCGCGAGTCGTCGTCGCCTGATCCGACGACCCCTCGGGCAAGACCTGCGACCGCCGCGCACGGCGGCCGAGCTTCTCCTGCGGTGTCGGCGCCGGTGGCTTCTGGCTGTCCTGATGCTCCCCACCCTCTGCTGAGGTCTTCCGTGAATTCGCACGAACACCAGCCGCCACCCCGTCCATCCCACTCGACCGGTGTTGTCGCCCTCCAGCCGCGAGGTCGCCCACCAGGTCCTCAGTGGCAGGCAGACGAGACGCTCACTCGACCGTTGCCGCGTCAGCGCCACCATCGCGGGGGAGTGCTCGACAGCCTTGCCGGCGTCGCGACGGCGCCGTTTCCGAGCGGCCACCTCTGCGGCCTCAGCGCACCGTCGGTCCCTGACGCGCCGCCCACCACGCCCGAGGTGGAGCGCCGGTACTTCGCCTGGCTGCTGGTCATCGCGGGCGTGATCGGTCTACTGGCCTCGATGCTCCGCGCCGCCGAGAACGCCGTCGTTCTCGACGTCATCCCCTCGTGCGGTCCGGGTGCCGGTCCCGTGTGCGAGCCGACCGCAGCGCCCTCCTGGAGCCCGCTGGTGGCGCTCGCCGGGATCGCCGGCTTCGCCGTCGTCACGGCGATCGGGGCGGTCTGCGTCGCCGGTGTGGCCCTGTCCCGTCGGGCCGGGCTCGGGCTGTTGGTTGCAGTGACCTCGGGCGCAATCGTCGCCCACGCGTCGCTCGTCCAGAGCGTGTTCCTCGCCGACGCGCTCTGCGCCTACTGCGTTCTCGCCTGCCTCGTTGCGATCCCGCTGTTCACCTCGACCCTGGTGACCGCCCACGCCCACGGATGGCTGCCCGCCGGCGGCGCCGTCCGGCTCGGTCTGCGTGGTCTCGTCGACCATCACCGATGGGTCGTCGCCGGCTGGACCGTCGCCGTTCTCGCCACGGTCTTCGTCGCGGGCGGCTGGGACGCGGCCGAGTCGGTCGAGGGCAGCGCCTTCGGCGCGGTCGCCCTGATCTCGGTCGCGACCGTGCTCGGCGCCTGGCTGGCCAGCCGCTATTCCACGCGCATGGCTCTCTGGCTGTCGTTGGCCTCCGCCATGATGCTGGCCAGCGCTCTGACCGACATCATCCCCGACGTCTGGCACGACTCCGAGGAAGCCGGCACCCCGCTCTGGATTCCCGCCGTCGCGCTCGTCGTCGGCTTCGCGGTCGTCGCGTGGTTCACCCGTGGCGGCTGCGGCCACGGCCACGACGGTGAGCAGGGCCCCGACGCGTCCGTCCATGACGATCCGGACCACGGGCCGTCCACAGGACGACACCGGCCCTCCGACACCGCACGGCCCGCTGCCCTCGGTGGCGTCGGTGCCGCTGCCGCCCTGACGGTCCACCGCGTCATCGAGGGCGCGACCCTCGCGCTGACACCCTCGGTCCCCGTCATCGCAGCGCTTCTGGTGCACTCCGCCAGCGAAGGCCTCGCACTCGCAGCCCTGTTCAAACAGGCACGGCAGAGCATGGCGCCGTGGCTCGCCATCGCCGTGCTCGGACCGGTGGTCGGGGTCGTGGTGGCGTCCGTCCGTCCACTCCCCGAGTCGCTCGTGCCCGTGCTGCTAGCCCTCGTCGCGGGAGTACTGCTCCGGACCGCGATGGTGGGAATCGGCGTGGCGAGGGAGAAGCGTCGGACCGGCGAGCTGCGCAATTGGCACGTCGCGGCCGCCGTGGCGGCAGCCGCGGCGGTCGGCGCGCTCACGATCGTCGGCCACTGAGCCTGCCGCCTCCCATAGATTTATGCGAATCCATGCATGTATTGTCCCCGTCATGGGTCACGGACATGGGCACGGGCACGGACATGGCCACGGGGCCTCGGACGGCCGCCGGCTGACGATCGCACTGACGATCACGGCAGCAGTGCTGATCAGCGGCGCCATCGGCGCATGGATCACGGGCTCGTTGTCCCTGCTCGCCGACCTCGGTCATCAGGTCACCGACGTCGCGGCCCTGGTGGCCGCGGTCGTCGCCGCCCGCCTCGCCCAGCGACCGCCGAGCGCTCAGCGCACCTTCGGGCTCGGGCGGGCCGAGGTGCTCGGCGCGGCCGTCAATGCTCTGGCGCTCCTCGCGGTCACGGTGTGGGTCGCGGTCGAAGCCATCGAGCGTCTCGGCAACCCCACCCCCGTCGCAGGCCTCGGCCTCCTCGTCTTCGGCGCCATCGGCCTGGCCGGCAACCTGGTCTCGCTGGTGGTGCTGAGCCGTGGCGCGGCCGGGAACATGAACGTTCGCGGCGCGGCGCTCCACGTCCTCGGCGACGCCCTCGGCTCCGTCGCCGTGCTCGTCGCTGCTGCCATCACACTCTTGACGGGCTGGATCTACGCCGACACGGCGGCGTCGATCGTCATCGTCGCGATCCTCGTCCCGCGCACCGTCGCGCTCCTGCGGGAGGCATCGCACGTCCTGCTCGAGGGTGCACCCGCCGGGATCGACGTGGAGGAGGTCCGCGCGGCTCTAGCGGAGGTTCCCGGCGTCGAGGAGGTGCACGACCTGCACGTGTGGGCCATCAATGACACCACGCCCACGGTCTCGGCTCACCTGGTGATCAGCGGAACCGGCTGCGTCACCGCGGATTGTGGCGAACACGGCGTCCTCGACGCCGCAACCGAGCTTCTCGAGGAGCGCTTCTCGCTGCGGCACAGCACACTCCAGGTCGAAGCAGCCGAGCACGCCGCCCACGAGTCGGCCTGCGCCTCTCCTGCGATGCCGTCCGCATCGGCGTGAGGGCTGCTGCACGTTGATCGGCGCGCCCGTGGGGGCCGCGACATCCCGACCTCGGTGTCCTGGAAGATGGCGGCGCGCCTGCGCCGAGCAGTCATCGGGCTACAACGCCCAGAGGGCACTGTTCGACCGCTGCGCGTCGTACCTGGGGCCGAGCGCGCCAACCTGCCGGTATGGGTCGGGGCGGGGGTGCGCCGAGTCACGTGACCGCTGAGCACGAGCTCAATCAGGATGCGCTCACGGCGAGCTGAGCAGGACCACCTTGAGCCTCTCTCCGCGAGTGCGCCGTGCAGTTGAGCGCCGAGGTCCGGTGGCGGGATCGACGTGGATGGGGCGGGGCCGCGGTGGTAGCGGTGTCCCGGCAGATGGCCGCTCGATCGGGGCTTCGCTTCAACCGATGGCGAATTGAACGAGGGTCGGTAGGCATATCGCTGTCAGACCGGTGCCGAGCACTCCAGCCACGCTGGCCGCGGCCGCCCGGATCGGTCGAGGCCGACGCGGGGGTGGGGTGGAGGTCAACGCGGCGATCCGGGCGTCGATCGCCGGGTCGGTCGGGCCGAAGCCGGGCGCTGCGGCGGGCGGTGGTGCGGCGCAGGGTTCGGCGAGTCGTAGCAGGGCTCCGGCCAGGGCTGGTGCCCCAGTATGGGCGACCGCGGCACGGTCGGCGGCCAGTTCGGCGCGCACGTGCCGATGCTGGTGTCCCCATCTCAGCAGGGGCGCGAAGAACACCACGTCGGCGAAGGCGCGCCATAGCAGGCCGCGCAGCGGGTCGCGGCGACGGGCGTGCGCGTTCTCGTGGGCGAGTACGGCCTGCAGTTCATCGTGGGGGAGCGCGGTCACCATCCCGGCCGAGATGTAGATCCGGGGGTGCCACAACCCGGCGCAGAACGCGACCCGCTCCGCGCCGGCCACCCAGCTGACCGGGGCGCTCTCGCCGTGTCGGGCGGCGTCACTCAACGCCACCGGCATCGGCACCACGCCCAGCTCCCGCACCTCACGGGCCGCGGCGACACCCAGCCAGCTCGCGCGAGCGCCGATGGTGACCACGATCAAGGTCCCCATCACGGCCGCGCCACCGGCGGAACATGCCGCCGTCGACAGGGACATCACGGGGCAGCCACGGTGGATTGCCGTGATCACCGCGGCTCCCAACCAGTTCCCTGCGGTCAGCGACCCCAGCCCGAGGAGCCCGATCGCTGTTAGCAGCGTCGGGACGCGGAGCGCCGTGAGCGCCCATCGCCCGTAGTGGCGAACGATCCGCCGAGCCCGCGCGCGCTGGGGGGTCACGACGAGGACCGCAGTCGGCGCAGGGCCTCGCGCTGTTCCGGGCTCAGTGCCTCCAGGCGGAGCGCGAACGCGGCCAACGCCGCATCGCCGTAGCGTGCGACCACCGCGGCGGCCTCGCGGTCGCTCTGGGCAGCCAGGAACGCGCCCGGGTCACCGGCCGCCCGGTAGTGGTGCGAGCGCCGCCCGACGGCAGCATCCACATCGAGCACGCCCTTGTCGGACAGGCGCCGCATGGTGGTCAGCACCGTGGTGTAGGCCAACTCGGGCATCCGTTCATGCACGTCATGCACGGTGAACGGGATCGGCAAGGGCTCGGTCCACACGCCCCGCATGATCCGCGCCTCCAACGGGCCCAGCACCCCCAGGGCCAGTTCGAGCTCGAACGACCCGCCCGTTTCGGCGTGCTGACCACCCTCGGGCACCCCGTTCTCCTCTCACCCTCACGTGCAACGTACCAAGCCCGTAGTTACTATCGACGCGTAGTTTTTCCGATGGGCCGCTCGTGCGTGGCGGCACCCGTCAGGTCGAGAGATCTGCCGGCTACAGGACTCGACGGAACAGGAGACATCACGTGGACATGATGGTCATGGGCGGCAATCTTCCCGCCTGGGTGAGTCCGGTTGCCTGGACGTACCTCGTCCTCGCCGCGCTCTCCGCCATCGCCATCGCCATCGACGTGTTCCTCGGCGGACACCGTCAACCCTCGCGCGCGATGGAGATCGTCTGGCCGGTCACCGCGCTCTACCTCGGCCCGTTCGCGCTCTGGGCCTACGCCCGCTGGGCCCGCCCCGCCTCGGACGCCCTCAGCTCGCCCGTCCAGGACGACACGCGATCGGCCACGCCACCCAAGCTGGCGTTCGGGTTGCCAGGAGGGGCGGCGTCGGTGATCGCGCACTTCCTCGGGGTGCCCCTGGTCGTCCTGACCGGATGGACCATCGCCGGGCTCGACATGTGGGCGATGATCGCCGTCATCGCCGTGATCGCGCTCGTGCTGCTGTTCTCCTTCGAGTACTCCTCCCGCGCTGCGGCGAGCGCCCACCTCGGAACCGGCAGCAGCGTCGGCCTGCAGCGGGCGGCCGTCGTCGCCGCAGTCACCATCGTCGCGTTCGACCTCGGGATGGTCGGGTGGATGGTCGTGCTGCACCTCGGCTCGCTTATGCCGCCTGTCGACGACGCCAGCTTCGTGTTCCTCATGCAGATCGGCGTCGTCGTCGGCCTGGCCACCGCCTACCCGGTCGTCAGCAGACTCGCACGTCGCGCCGAAACGGCCTGAGGCCGCCGAGGCGGGTCATGGCATGTCAGCCACTCCTGTGGAGCCGGACAGATGATGGTCCGATAGCTCGTGCAGGCGACTTCGAGGGCTGCCAGCCACCAATCCCACTCACCGGCATGGCGGGCGCACGGTTAGAAAGTGCTGGGCCATGCCCCTACGGAGCGCTGCGACGGCGTTCGAGGAAGATCGTGTCCCGCCAGGTGCCGTGGTGTCGCCCGATGCGCTCGCGGACACCGAGGGTGCGGTACCCGGCGCTGTGGTGCAGGGCGATGCTGGCGCGGTTCTCAGGGAAGATCGAGGTCTGCAGGGTCCAGAGGCCGGCGGTGTCCGCGGCGGTGACCTGGCGGTGGATCAGAGCGCGCCCGATGCCGCGGCCGCGGTGGCCGTCGCCGACGTAGATCGAGGTCTCGCCCACTCCGGCGTAGACCTCGCGGGTCGAGGTCGGGCTGACCGCGGTCCAGCCGACGATCTGGCCGTCGATCTCGGCGACCCAGCGGTGCTGGGGTAGCCATTTCTCGTCGAGGGCCCGTTGGTCGGGGACCTCGGTCTCGAAGGTGGCGTGGCCGGTGGCGATGCCTTCGGCGTAGATCCGGCGGACTACGTCCCAGTCGGCGTCTTCGAGCGCGCGGACGGTGACGTCGTCGGGTAGGTCCTCGGGGCAGCAGGGCCGGGGGGCGAGCAGCCCCATGACGGCGTCGGCGGCGTGGGGGAGTCCGGTACAGCACGCGGCGTTGACCGTCACCCACGTCCAGGTGCCTTCACGGCGCAGGACGACGAAGCCGGTGGCGGCGAGCTTGCGCAGGTGGTGCGAGCACGTCGCTTGGCTGACCCCGGTCAGCTCGGCGAGCCGGCCCACCGAAACCGGGCCGGTCGCGGTCGCCACCGCGTGCAGCAGGCGAATCCGGACCGGCTCAGCGAGACAGGCGAACCAGCTCGCGTAGGTCGCGGCGTCCTCGGCGGGGAGCTGCGCCGGCTCCCCAGCAGGCGGCGCAGGGGCGAGAGGCAACGGGCTCGCGGTCACCCCCGCAGAGTATCGATCCCGGTCGATGGTTGCACTCATCGATTGCCGTCGATAATGTCCGGCGCGTTCGATCGAAGCACGTCGATGGAGGCGGTATGGACGGGACGGCACTGCCGGTCGTGGTGGTCGGTGCGGGCCCGGTGGGCCTGGCGGCTGCCGCGGAGCTGCTCGAGCAGGGCCTGGAGCCGCTCGTGCTCGAGGCGGGTACCGAGGCTGCCGCGGCGGTGATCGAGTGGGGACACGTGCGGCTCTTCTCCCCGTGGGAGTGGGTCGTCGACCCGGCCGCCCAGCGACTGCTCGAGAAGCAGGGCTGGACCGCCCCGGACCCTGAGCACTACCCGACCGGCGTCGAGTGGGTCGAGCGCTACCTCGCCCCGCTGGCCCAGGCGCTGGGCGAGCGGGTCGTCACTGGCGCCCGTGTGGTCGGGGCGACCCGGCGCGGACGTGACCGGGTGGTCGACGCCGGCCGCGACACCGAGCCCCTGGTGATCCACGTTCTCACTGCAAGCGGGGAGGAGCGGGTCCTGGCCCGCGCCGTCGTCGACGCTTCCGGGACGTGGACCTCGGCCAATCCGTTGGGCGGTGACGGGATGCCCGCGATTGGTGAGCACGCCGCGAGCGGGCGGGTCCGGGCGGCGGTTCCCGACCTCGCTGATCCGGCGGAGCGAGCTCGCTACGCCGGGCGGCACGTGGTGGTGGCCGGGTCGGGGCACTCGGCGCTGACCGCCCTGGCCGGGTTCGCCGCCCTCGTGGATGAGGAGCCGGGCACGACCGTGTCGTGGCTGCTGCGTCGCTCGGGGTTCGGGCAGGTCTTCGGCGGCGGCGATGCCGATCAGCTGCCGGCTCGCGGGGCTCTCGGTCAGCGTGCTGCTGAGGCGGTGCGCGCCGGGGCGGTGTCCCCGGTGTTCGGTTTCCGCACCGAGCGCGTCGAGCAGGACCCCGACGGTCGGCTGACGCTGGTCTCCGACGACGGCGCCCGGGTCGAGGGCGTCGACGAGGTCGTGGTGGTCACCGGGTTCCGCCCGGAGCTTTCGTGGCTCTCGGAGGTCCGCCTCGAGCTGGACCCGACCCTGCAGGCCCCGGTGCGCCTGGCGCCGCTGATCGACCCGAACGTCCACTCGTGCGGCACGGTCTACCCGCATGGCGCCGCGGAGCTCGCGCAGCCCGAGCCGGGGCTGTACCTGGCCGGGATGAAGTCCTACGGCCGCGCGCCGACGTTCCTGGCCCGCACCGGGTACGAGCAGGTCCGCTCCATCGCCGCCGAGCTCGCTGGCGACCACGAGGCCGCCGCCCGCGTGGAGCTGGTCCTCAACGAGACCGGTGTCTGTGGCGGCGCGGGGCTCTTCGACGCCGGCACCTCGGCCGCCGAGACCGCGGAGGTCAGCGGCTGCTGCAGCCCGGCCGAGCCCGAGCAGTCCGAGGCCCGGGTCGCGGAGACCGTCGGCGCCCACGGTGCCGGGCACTGATCACGGTCCGGTCGCTCCCGCCCCGGACGAGCAGCAGGAGCGGCCGGACCCGTCCCGTCGACTGAGCCGGGCCGGGCGGCAGCGGGTGCTGCTGGTCCTGTGCATCACCGAGATCACCAGCTGGGGCGTCCTGTACTACGCGTTCCCGGTGCTGGCCCCGACCCTGGCTCGCGACACCGGTTGGTCGATCAGCACGGTGACAGCGGCGTTCTCCGCCGGTCTGGTCGTGTCCGCCCTCGTCGGCATCCCGGTCGGTCGGCTGCTCGACCGCCACGGTCCGCGCTGGGTCATGACAGCCGGTTCGGCCCTAGCCGTACCCGCCACCATAGCGATCGCGGCGGCCGGGTCGCTGCCGTGGTTCTTCGCCGCGTGGCTGCTCGCCGGGGTCGCCCAGGCGGCGGTGTTCTACCCGCCCGCCTTTGCCGCGTTGACCCGGTGGTGGGGTTCCGACCGGGTCCGGGCCCTGACCGGGCTCACCCTCGTCGCGGGACTGGCGAGCACCGTATTCGCCCCGCTCACCGCGGCCCTGCTCGACCCCCTGGGCTGGCGGGGAACCTACCTCGTGCTCGCCGGGATCCTCGCCGTCGTCACGATCCCCGCGCACCTGTTCGGGCTCCGCGGACCGTGGCCCGAGCCCGTCGATAGGACAGACCCTTCCGGGCCGGACCCGGACGGCGAGACCCTCGACGACGACCCCGGCCGGATCGCCCGCAGCCGGCCCTTCGTGCTGCTGGTCGTCGCGATCTTCCTCGGGGCCTTCTGCTCGTTCGCGGTCACCGTCAACCAGGTGCCCCTGCTCATCGAGCGCGGAATGTCGACCAGCCTCGCCGCCTGGGCCCTCGGTCTGGGCGGGATCGGGCAGGTCCTCGGCCGCCTCGGCTACCGCCGCATGACCCGACATGTCGGGGTCCGAGGCCGGGCCGCGGTGATCTTCGTACTGCTCGCCGCCACCAGCGCGCTGTTCGCGGTGCTGTCCGGGCCGCCCGTCGTGCTCATCCTCGTCGCCATGGGGGCCGGTGCGGCGCGCGGTATCTTCACCCTGCTCCAGGCCACCGCCCTCTCCGACCGGTGGCACCCGCGCTTGTACGGGCGCCTCAATGGCCTGCTGTCCGCACCGGCCATGGTCGCAGTGGCCGTCTCCCCGTGGGCCGGGTCCGCGCTCGCGGACCTGTCCGGTGGCTACCCGCCGGTCTTCGCCGTCCTCGCCCTGGCAGCGGTCGTCGCGGCCGCGATGGCGTTCGGCACTCGACCTGAGCAGACCAGTGCGAGCCGCAGCTGATCACCGTCATGCGCGCTCAGACAAGCGGCCCTTGCTGGATCCGAGGTGAGGGGATCAACGCGACTCGTGGCCGGCAAGAGCGTCCCGCACCCACTGGTTCGCTGGCGCGCCGCGGGTCCCGTCGGGCGTTCGATAGAGGCGGCACTGCAGGCCGTAGTCGTCCCGGTCCTCGGCACCGGGTTCGACATCCTTCCCGTCGATTCGCAGGCTGGGCGACCCCAGGAACCGGTGAGCGCGCGCCGCGTCCTCGGTAGGGACCTCGATGGTGCGGATGGGGTCGCGGATACCGAGATCGTCGAGCAGCGCTCGCAGTCGCGGCAGGAACGTCTCGTGATTCGGGCACCCCTCGAAGAAGAGCAGTTCGATGAGGTGATCCGCGGGAAGGTCGCGGATGTCGGTGATCAGGCCGTCCTGTACCTGCAGGCCCAGCCGTTGCGCGGTGACGTTCGATCCGTTTGCCGTGACGTCGCCGTCGGCAGGCCAAGCGACCTTCAGGTGCAGGACGACGACATCCCGGCCCAGGTGCCCGCCGGGCTCGATGTCGAGGACCTCGATCACGACACCCGAGCGCAGCAGCTGCTCACAGTGCCGCGCCACAGCCGTCTTGCCATGACAAGTCTGAGGCGTGTCATCAGGCGGACCCCACCGGACGTCCTCAGCGAGCAGTTCCGCAACCGAAGACACATCGCTCGCTACCAGCGCCGTGGCCAACGACCGAACCACGGAGACAGCGTCAGCAGCGACCTCGGCGTTCATCATGACGATGGTCCTCCTCGGAGGTCGAGCGCGAATTGTCGGCAGTGGGATACGAGGTGCTCGTGTGGGAGAGCGGTAGACGATGACGGAGCCGCTCGCCTCGAGCCGAGGTATTCGGCGAGATCGAACGGGATGACTGCCCAGTTGAGCATCCACGCCGCAGCGGCTGGCCCCGGCCGACCGCCTCATCGGGGGGCGTACATGATCACGCCGACCCCAGCGAGGCAGATCAGCGCGCCGAGGACGTCGAAGCGGTCCGGTCGGTAGCCGTCGAGGACGACGCCCCAGGCGAGGGAGCCGGCCACGAAGATCCCGCCGTAGGCGGCCAGGATGCGGCCGAATTGGGCGTCGGGCTGGAACGCCGCGGCGAAGCCATAGAGGCCGAGCGCGAGGACGCCGAGAGCGGCGAACCACCAGGCCCGGCCTTCCCGCACGGCTTGCCACACCAGCCAGGCGCCCCCGATCTCGAGCAGCGCCGCGACGACGAACAGGGCGATCGACCGCAGCGTCATGCTGCGGGGTCGCCGAACAGCTCGTGGACCAGGACCAGGGCGTGCTGCGGCGCGCGGACCTCCAGCGTCAGAGGCTTGCCCAACTGCAGTCTGAGGTCGAAGAAGCTGCAGCAGTCGGCTTCGGCCGCCGCCAGCTCGGCGAGCTCGCCGAGGCGAGTCCTCGCAGGGTCGAAGCTTAGACGCACACCGCCGGGGATGGCGTCTCGTGCCGTCACGTCGGCCAGCGCGGCGTGCCACTGTTCGGCGCGGTCGACCCGCTCGGAACCTTCGAGCGTGCAGGCGATCACCGCCGCGTCAGGCGCTGCGGCGCGAGGCAGCGCTGTCAGCGCCGGACGCGGGTCGGACGCCCGCGGTCCCGCGTCCCGGCCGAGGAACGCGCAGGAGGGATCGCACGGTCCGTCCCGCTCGATCGCTGCGAGCTGATCGCGGGCGCGGATCAGGCGCGCGGCGAACGCACGGAACTCCTCGATCCGGTCGTGGGTCTGGGTGATTCGCTGCTCGAGCAGCGGGGCCAGCTCACCCTGCACATCACGGCATAGCCCGTGCTCCCAGGGGCCGAGGAGTCGACAAATCTCACTCAGGGGCAGCCCCAGGCCTTTGGCGGCTCTTCCGATTTCGGAGTGCAGCTGAGGGTGTGACCGGGCCGGGAGCTGGGGTCGTGTCGCTGCGGTGAGGCGGGCCCCGAGAAGTTGATGATGGCGGTTCCTACGCCAACCAGCGCCAACAT
>NZ_JAJNDA010000038.1 GCF_021026295.1 Actinomycetospora soli | reverse complement strand
TCGGTGTGGCACACCCCGCACGCCTGGATCGCGACCACGGCCTCACCGGGACCCGGATCGGGGATCACGATCGTCTCGACGGTGACCGGCTTGCCCTTCTCCCGGGACACCACGCCCCGGACCTCCTAAGGCACCCGCTTCGCTCCTTCCGCTCGCCCCGGTTCGATCGGGGCGGATCGAGTTTCCTGGTCAGCTGTTGTACTGCGACGTCAGTTGCCGTTTGTAGGCGGTGAACGACTTGTTCTTGTTGAAGGTGACCGCCCCAACCATGTCGTCGCCAGGTGGCCCTCGACAACGAGGCAACCGGTGTCCAGGTCTTCCTCGATGATCGACACCCGTTCGGACCGACCGAAGAGACCCACCGATTTGATCTTCGCGTCGTACTGGTCGGACCAGAACGTCGGCACCGGGACGTAGGCGACCGCCGCAGCCGGGTCCAGCAGGTTCGCCGCCGCACGGCGCCCCATCTCGGCGGCGTTGGTCCAGTGCTCGACGCGGATCGGTCCGTCGGCGCGCGGATGCGGCCAGGTCGCCACATCGCCGGCCGCGACGATGTCGTCGTGCCCGAGGGCGAAGCAACGCTCGTCGCAGAGGACGTTGCCCTCGCGGAGCTCGAGGTCGGAGTCTCGGAGCCATTCGGTGTTCGCCACGGAGCCCAGGGCGATGAGGACGACGTCGGCCGGGAGGCGGGTTCCGTCCGTGAGGTGGACGGCCTCCACGTGATCCGCGCCCTCGAACCGCTCGACCTTGGTACCGCAGTAGAGCCCGACGCCCTGGTCGGTGTGCAGGCGAGCGGCCCGCTCGCCGATGACAGGGCCGAGGACGGGCATCGGGTGGGAGGCAACGTCGACGAGCGTGACCTCCTCGAGCCCGCGCTTGCGCAGTGTCGCTGCGACCTCGCGGCCGATGAACCCGGCGCCGATGATGACGACCCGCGGCTTGCTGGCCACCGCCTCGCGTAGCCGAATCGCGTCGTCGAGCCCCCGGAGGACGTGGAAGCCGTCCATGGCGGTCAGCTCCGGCCACTCGCGGGCGCGCCGACCGGTCGCGATGACCAAGCCGTCGTAGCGTAGCTCCGTGTCGTCGGCGAGACGAACGATCCGGCGGCCGGTGTCGAGCTCGGTCGCCGGACGCCCCAGCATCCATGACGCATCGACGTCGTCGCGGCTGAACTCGCACTCGTGCGGTTCCATGTCGCCGGCGCGCACCTGCTCGGACAGGGGCGGTCGGTTGTATGGCAGGTGATGCTCGTCGCCGACGATCGACAACTCGCCGTCGAAGCCCCTCTCGCGGAGCTCCTGACCAGCTCGCAGGCCAGCCAGCCCTGCACCGACGATGACGATGCGTCGCACGGTCAGCCCTCCAGTTGCAGCGCGGCGATCGGGCAGATCTTCACGGCCTCGTCGAGGTCGAAGACCTCCGGTGCGGCCACGACACACTCGCCGTGTCCCTCGCACAGCTCGTAGTCGACCACAATCTTCATCGACATCTCGTTCTCCTCTGCGGTGGTGGACACGGGCCGCGTCGGGCGACCTGCGCCCGGCGCGGCCCGCAGCATCAGGGGCGGTCTTCCGGCAGCGGGTTCTGCGACGGGTCCCAGGTGACCTTCACGTGCTCGACACCGCGGTGCGAGATGTTCTCGCCGTAGATCCATGGCTGACCCGCGACGAGTTGCGCGTACGGCAGTCGACGGATGAGCTCCTCGAGGATGATCTTCATCTCGAGGCGGGCCAGCGCCTCGCCGAGGCAGCGGTGGCGGCCCTTGCCGAACGCGAGGTGGTGCTTGGCGTTCTTGCGGCAGATGTCGAGCTTGCCCGGCTCCGGGAAGACGTCCTCGTCGTGGTTGGCCGAGGCCAACGCGATCATGACGGTCTCGCCCTCGGGGATGGTGACGCCCTGGATCGTCACGTCCTCGGTGGTGGTGCGTCGCCAGTGCGGCACCGGCGTGGCGTAGCGGAGAACCTCGTCGATGGCCTGCGGGATGAGCGAGGGGTCGCTGACCAGCATGTCCCACTGGTCGCGGTTCTCGAGCAGGAAGCGGAACGCGTTGCCCGACGAGTTCGTGGTGGTCTCGTGCCCCGCGAACAGCAGCTGGAGCATGATCGTGTAGGCATCTTCGATCCGGAAGAGGTCTCCGTCCTCCTCCTGGAGCCGCCGGATGTAGTGGCTCATGATGTCGTCGCCCGGGTTCTCCATCAGGGCGTCGACGTGGCGTGGGCGTACTCCCAGTACTTCGCGATCCCCTCGGCGTCCTCGACCTGCTCCTCGTCGGTCGGGATGCCGAAGCCGAACTTGCCGTTGCCCTTCGCGTACTCGCGTACTCGCGCACGCGCTCCATGTCTTCAGCCGGGACGTCCATGAGCTGGAAGATGACCCGGGCCGGGATCTCGAAGACGTGGTCGCTGACGAGGTCGCATGCACCGAGCTTGACGAGGCTGTCGAGCTTCTTGCTGACGAGCTCGCGGACCTGGGGTCCGAACTTGTTGATCGTGTCCTCGTGCAGGTACTCGCGCAGAATCTTGCGCTTGACCGTGTGCGTGGGCGGGTCCTCGTCGACGATGCTCTGGTCGACCTTGATGCCGGCATTGACGATGATGTCCAGCGCCGCCGGGCACGGCGGCTTGACGAGGTTCAGAGCGCCCCGCGCGGTGAACTTCTGCGTGCCGACGACGCGCTCGATGTCGTTGATGTCTTCGTACTTGGTGACGACCCAGACGTTCAGACCGGGGTTGTAGAACACCGGCTGCTCGTTGCGGGCACGGGTGTAGTACTCGAGAGCGGTGTGGGGGTTGAGCGGGTCGAAGTTCTCCCCGATTGGACGCTCGACGGTGCTCATCGATGCCTCTCCTCGTGCTGCTCGACAGGCATCGGCCACGGAGCCGGGTGGTGGTCGGGCGCCCCGCGCGATGTCGCGGGCTCGGCCGAGCCGTCCCCGGCCCGGCCTCGACGAGACTGGCCGGGCTGCGTGCCGCGTCACAAACACGGTGCGGCCATCCTGAACTTCGCCCCGAAGCGATGGTGGGTCGTACCGCTTGCCGGGCGATGCTGATCGGCGGCTCTCGCGCTGACCGGTCCGGTGACCGGCGCGGAACCCGTTCCCGAGGTGAACATCGGAAGTGGGCCGCGTATCCGCGACTCGGACGTCGCGGCGCGTCCTGGCCCCCTGGACCTCCGGCGAGACGGACGTCCGTCGCCGGGCGGCGAGTTCGGCTCGTCCCGCGATCGGCGCAGGTCGACAAGATGCGAGCACGTGGGCAGGGGGCGACGCATGAGTGCCGTCGGCGATCGTGACGCGTGGGTCTCGAGTCCATGAAGACGTGCGACGGCGGAGAGCCGACCCGGAAAAAAAAGTGTGCCGGTCAACGGCACGGCCTTTCGACAGCTCCGGTCGATCGGGGGTCTACTGCGTGAGCGGACACACAGGCGACCACGTGATCCAGGTCCCTGTTGTCCGGTCCGACTCGCAACGATGCGGAGGCAACGTGCTGCAGACGGTGCAGAAGATCGGTCCGGTGCTCGACCTGTTCACCGCTGACCGTCCGGAGTGGGGCGTCTCGGAGGTCGCCGAAGGCATCGGCGTTCCTCGGTCCTCGGCCCATGCGCTGCTGTCCAGCCTGGTCGAGACGGGGCTGCTCCAGTGCCGGTCCCGCGGGCGCTACCGCCTCGGCTGGCGGGTCGTCGAGCTGAGCGAGACCCTCCGTGCCTCGGTCGACGTCCGCTCGGTCGTCGCGCCCGCTCTGGCGAGCCTGTCGGCTGCTCTGGGCGAGACGGTCCACCTCGGCGTCCTCGACCGTCACCAGGTCCTCTACCTCGACAAGATCGTCGGGAATCATCAGGTCAACGTGACGGGCGCGCGGGTCGGATCGCACCTCGACGCGCACTGCTCGGCTCTGGGCAAGATCCTGCTCGCGCACCGTGAGTCGGGCGAGGTGCTGCGCATCCTGGAGAGCCGTCCCTGCCGGCGGCTGACCGAATCCACGATCACCGACCCGAACCTGCTGCTCGACGACCTGCGTCTGGTCCGGGCGGCGGGCCACGCCGTCGACCATGCCGAGGCCGTCCCCGACGTGCACTGCCTCGCGGCCCCGGTCCGCGACGACCTCGGTAGCGTCGTCGCCGCCATCAGCGTCACCGTCCCGGCCGGCCGCTTCGAGAAACGTCGGATCGAGCTCCGGGAGGCTGTGATCGCAGCCGCGCGGAATGCGTCGAGCCGATTTGCCGGCGCTTCCGTGCAGACCTCCGACGTCGCGGAGCAGGACCTGGCTCCGGCGTGACCGTCGGTGGGTGGGACTTCTAGCCGAGCTGCCGCTGCCGCACCGCTCGCGACAACGACAGAGCAGAGGTGCGTACCGCGGCTGCTGCCCGGTCGAGGTCCATGCGCGTGTTCCATCCCGAGACCGACAGCCCGGCGATGACCTCGCCGTCCTCGCCGAAGACGGGGCTGGCGGCGCAGACGACACCCTGCCGCGATTCCTCGCGGTCGTAGGCGATCCCGACCGACGCGATCCGGCTGAGTTCGAGTTTGAGCAGAACCGGATCGGTGATGGTGTGCTCGCCGAGCTTCGGGAGCGGACCCTGCAGTACACGGTTGACGGTCTCGGGTGACGAGAAGGCGAGGATGGCCTTACCGATTCCCGTCGCGTGGGCGAGGAAGCGGCCACCGGGCGATGTGGGTAGCGCCGGAGCGTCCGGACCTCGGACGACGTCGAGGTAGACGACCTCGAGGCCCTCCAGGACGGCGAGGTTCACCGTCAGCCGGGTGACCTCGCGGAGGTCGGCCATGTAGGGCCGGGCCGCGTCGCGGATGTCTCGTTGACGAGGGACCCGCTGCCCGAGCTCGAACAGGCGGAGCCCGAGGCAGTAGCCGGATTCGCGACGCTCCAGAAGGCCGACCGCGGCGAGCGCGCGGAGCAGTCGCTGGGCCGAGGACTTCGGGAGTCCGGTCCGCCGGGCGAGTTCCGAGACGCCGAGGGGCCGCGAGCTCGCGGCGAGTGCGTCGAGGACCGCCGTGACACGGCGGACCGAGTCGCCGTCTCCGGCGGAGAGTGGGGACGACTCGGCTTCCACCGCCATTGGGCACCTCGGGCTTCTCAGGAACGGCCAGGTCGTTGTCCCGAGCCGTGTCGTGGCAGTCCTGCCGTCAGCCGCTCACGACCACCGAGCCCAGGTGGCTGAAGTGTGCCGCGATGCGAGCTCCCGCCTCCACCGGTACGGCGTTGGTCAGGCCCCCGGTTAGCACGATCCACCCCGGTTCGAGGGTGTGGCCGCGCCGCCCGAACTGGTTGGCGGCGAAGGCCAGTGCCTCGGCGGGGTGTCCGAGCACCGCGGCGCCGGTGGCGCTGTCCACGACCGCACCGTCGATCTCGAGCAGACACCCCTCGAGCGCCAGGTCCAGGCCGTTCGGGGCACAGGCCACGGAGCCGGTGGCGAACAGACCCGAGGAGTTGTTGTCGGCGATGCCGTCGGGCAGCGTGAAGCCGTAGCCGGCGAAACGGCTGTCGATGATCTCCAGTCCGGCCATCACCACGCCGACGGCCGCGAGGGCCGATGCCGCAGTGACGCCGGGACCCCGTAGGGGCTTGTCGAGAACGAAGACGATCTCGGGCTCGACCCGCGGGTGGATCAGCTCGTCGACGGGTATCGAGCGACCGGCCTTGAGCTCCATGGCGTCGGTGAGCCACGCGACGGACGGCTCGTCGACCTTCATCTGGGCCTGCTTGGCCTTGGAGGTGAGCCCGAGCTTCACGCCGACGGTGCGCTCGCCGCGCTCGTGGCGGCGCCGCAGCGCGAGGTCCTGCGCGTCGTAGGCCGTCGCGACGTCCAGCCCGGGCCACTCCTTCGCGATCGAGGAGCGGGCGGTCGCGGTGCGTTCTGCCTCCAGCAGGGTGTCGACGACGGAGGCGATGTCCCAGGTGGTTCCGGTCGTCGTCACTGGCTCTCCTCCCGGCCCATGACAGCGGTGACGCTGCCGACGCCGGCGATGGTGGTGGCGACGGTGTCGCCCGCGGAGATGGTCTGGGCGCTGGTCATCGAGCCGGGCAGCACGACGTGGCCGGCCTCGAGCTCGATGCCCAACGGGCCCACGGTGTTGGCCAGCCAGACGAGGCTGTTGATCGGGGAGCCGAGCACGGCTCCTCCGGCCCCGGTGGCGGCCACGACTCCGTTGTGGTGCAGGACGCAGCCGGTCAGGCGGAGGTCGACCGAACGCGGTGAGACCGGGGTGGCGCCGAGGACGACCCCACCGGACGAGGCGTTGTCGGAGATCGTGTCGACGATGCCGATGCGCCAGTCGGCCACCCGCGAGTCGACGATCTCGAGGGCGGGGAGAACGAAGTCGATCGCGCTCACGGCGTCGGCGACCGTCACGCCCGGGCCACGGAGCGGGCGTGCCAGGACGAAGGCGATCTCCGGCTCGATCCGTGGCTGGAGGAAGGTCCCCGGGGGGATCGGCTCGTGCTCCAGGAAGAACATGCTCTGCGTGAGATGGCCGTAGTCGGGTTGGTTCACGCCTGCCTGGCGTTGCATCGCCGCGGATGCCAGACCGACCTTGTGGCCCCGGACGCGGTCGCCGTCGGCGACCCAGCGAGCCACCTGGACCTGCTGGATGCGGTACGCGTCGGTGATCGTCGCCTGCGGGAACGCCTCGACGACCGGCGCGACCGCCTTCCCTGCGGCATAGGCCCCGAGAAGGTGCTCGGCCGCGTCGCGGTGCAGCGCCGTCTCCCCGGTCGCCGTCGGCGCGCTCACGCCGGGACCCCCGTGGTGCGAATCGTGGACGGGACGACCGGATGCGGGAGCCCGAGGGCCCGCGCGACGTCCTCCACGCTCGTGAACGGGCGGTCGGGGAGCTGGCGGAGGCGGTTCCGCAGCTCGGCGGATGCCCCGTAGTCCTCGGCAGCCACCAGCAGGTGCCAGGTGCGAACGGGGAACCGGAGCCCGGCCAGCACCGGGCAGAGCGTGGTGAGCGTCGCGTGGTCGGGCTGGCGGCTCACGACGGGACCACGGCCAGGAACTCGCATTGCACCTCCATCGGGTCGGGCAGGGTCGCGATCTGCGTCATGCGTGCCGGCCGGTGAGCGGGATCGGGGAAGTGCGTCGTCCACAGCCGGTCGATCACGTCGCGACTCGACGCGCTCGTGACGAAGAAGGTCATGCGGGCGACGTCGTCCCAGCCGGCCCCACCGGCGGTCAGGATGCGCCCGGCACGGTCGAACAGGTTCGCCACCTGGGTATCGACGTCACCGGGGACGTCGCGGGTGCCGACGTCGAAGGGGACGATCACGCTCGAGGCCAGGAGCGGGCCGATGCGGCTCGCCGGCGGGATGGGGGTCGCGTGCTCACATCCCGGGGCGTCCACGGAGTGCCGCGCCAGCGCGCGCTCGGCGGCGGTCATCCGCGCAGCCTCATGGTCACCGCTCGCGGCTCGGTGAAGAAGTCCCGCGAGTAGTGACCTCCCTCGCGTCCCACCCCGCTGACGCCCTCGCCGCCGAAGGGCAGGCGCAGGTCCCGCTCGAAGAAGCAGTTGATCCACACGGTGCCCGCCTTCCAGTGCGCGGCGAGCCGGTGGGCGCGATCGAGGTTCTGGGTGAGGAGGATGCCGGCCAGTCCGTACGGGCTGTCGTTGGTGATCGACAGGGCCTCGTCCTCGGTGTCGAAGCCGATGACGGTCTCCACCGGGCCGAAGATCTCCTCCCGTGCCGTCCGGGCCTGGTTGTTGAGCCCGGTGATGATCGTCGGCGGGTAGTAGAAGCCGTCCGCGAGCCCGGGGGAGGAGAGCCGCTCGCCGCCGATGACGATCTCGCCACCCTCGGACCGGGCGAGGTCGACGTAGCCGTGGACCTTGTCGAGGTGCTGCTGCTCGATCAGGGGGCCCATGAAGGTGTCGGCCTCCTTGGGATCACCGACCTTGAGCTTGCGGGCCTCGGCGGTGAAGCGCTCGAGGAACGCCTCCCGGATCCCGTTCTGGACGAGCAGTCGGGTGCCTGCCAGGCACACCTGCCCGTTGCCGGCGAAGACCGCCCGCAGCGCGATGGGAACTGCCACGTCGAGGTCTGCGTCGTCGAAGACGATCGTCGCGGACTTGCCCCCGAGTTCCGCGGACACCGGTGTCAGGTTCGCCGCCGCGGCAGCCATGACCTTGGTGCCGGTGGCGCTCGAGCCGGTGAAGGTCACCCGGTCGACGCGTGGGTCGGCGGTGAGCGGGCCCGCGACCTCGTCGCCGCCGAAGCCCTGGACGACGTTGAGGACTCCCTCGGGGAGCCCCGCTTCCAGGGCGAGCTCTGCGAAGCGGGCCGCGGTGAGCGGGGTCTGTGGGGCGGGCTTGAGCACGGCGGTGTTGCCGAAGGCCAGTGCGGGCGCGATCTTCCAGGTGGCGAGCATCAGCGGCGCATTCCACGGGCTGATCGCCGAGACCACGCCGGCCGGTGGGTAGAGCGTGTAGGAGAGCAGGTCACCGTCGGGGTAGGCCTCGTTCGCTGCCATCGCCACGTAGTCGCCGAAGAACCGCAGATTCAGGGCGACCCGCGGGATTTCCGCGTGCAGCGACTGGGTGATGGTCTTGCCGCCGTCGCGGGTCTCGGTCATCGCCAGCTCGTCGCGGTGGGCGTCGACGGCGTCGGCGACGGCGTGCAGGATCGTCCGCCGCTCCTTGGGGGCCATTCGTGGCCACGGGCCCTCGTCGAAGGCCTGACGGGCGGCTGCGATCGCCGCCTCGCCGTCGGCGCTGGTGCCGCGGGCGACCGTACCGAGCAACGACCCGTCGTGCGGGTCGCGGCTCTCGAACGTCTGCCCCGACGACGCCTCGACCCAGTCCTTCCCGATGAGGTGGCGTACCTGCTGGGCCTCGACCGCCGTCATCGGGAGGCTCCCACCGTCGTGCCGGAGGCGACGTCGGAGCGGCCCGCGAGCTCGGCCGCCACATCGATGATCATGTCCTCCTGGCCGCCGATGACTCCGCGGCGGCCGAGCTCCATGAGGATGTCGCGGGTACGGACGCCGTACTTCTTGGCAGCCCGCTTGGTCGGGTGGAAGAAGGTCGAGTACACCCCGGCATAACCGAGCACGAGCGCGGTCTCGTCGACGATCTGCGGTTCGGTCATCATCGGGGCCATGACGTACTCGGCGACGTCGATCAGCGGGAACAGGTCGACCCCAGTGTCGTAGCCGGCCCGCTCGAAGGCGGCCGCGAGGACCTCGGTCTGTGCGTTGCCGGCGCTCGCACCGAGTCCGCGCAGGGAACCGTCGATGTAGGTCGCGCCATGTTCGGCAGCCGCGAGTGCGTTGGCGATGCCGACGCCGAGGTTGTTGTGGGCGTGGAAGCCGAGATCGGCCGAGACCGCCTCCCGCAGGGCCGCCACCCGCGCCCCGGCGCCGCGCGGCACCAGCGCGCCCGCGGAGTCGACGACGTAGATGACCTGGGCTCCGTAGGAGTCCAACTTGGCGGCCTGCTCGGCGAGGGCGGCGGGCTCGAGCTTGTGGCTCATCATGAGGAAGCTCATGACGCGCATGCCCTGCTCGCGAGCCCACCTGATGGGCTGCTCGGCGCAGTCGGCCTCGGTGCAGTGCACGGCCACGCGAACCGTGTTCGCGCCGGCCTCACGCGCGGCGTCGAGCTCGGCGAGGGTGGCGATCCCGGGGACGTAGAGCACCGCGATGTCCGCCGCGGTCACGGCCTCCACGGCCGCCCGGACGTACTCCGGGTCGGTGGCTGCGGCGAACCCGTACTGGATCGACGAGGCGCCGAGGCCGATGCCGTGCGCCACCTCGATAGTGTGGATGCCGGCCTTGTCGAGTCCGGAGGCCACCTGGGCGACCTGTTCGGGCGTGAACTTGTGGGACACGCTGCTCATGCCGTCGCGCAGGCTGGTGTCGACGAGGGTGACCCGGGGGCGCGAGCCGGTGTCGTTGTCGGTGGCGGTCATGCCGGAACTCCGTCCTGAACGGTCTTGCGGGCCATGGCTTCGGCGACCTGGACAGCGGCGGCGGTGATGATGTCGAGGTTCCCGGCGTACTTGGGCAGGAAGTCGCCGGCGCCCTCGACCTCGAGCATCACCGTGGCCTGGTCGCCGTCGACGTCGACGAACCGCAACCGGTACCCGGGGACGTAGGTCTGGACCTTGGCGACCATGTCCCGGACGGCGCGCTCGATGGCGTCGGCGTCGGGGTTGCGGACCGTGGCGTAGACGGTGTCCCGCATGATCATGGGCGGCTCGGCCGGGTTGACGACCGAGATCGCCTTCGCGCGGTCGGCGCCGGCCACGTGAGCCAGGGCCTTCCCGGTCTTCTCGCTGAACTCGCTCAGGTTCTGCCGCGTGCCGGGCCCTGCGCTGGCGCTGGCGATCGCGGCCACGATCTCGCCGTAGGAGGCGTCCGCGGCCTGGTTGATCGCGTAGAGGATCGGGATGGTCGCCTGGCCGGCACAGCTGACCATGTTGACGTTGGGTGCGTCGATGTGTTCGTCGAGGTTGACCGCCGGGACGACGTAGGGCCCGACCGACGCCGGCGTCAGGTCGATCGCGCGGATGCCGGCGTCCGCGTAGCGCGGGGCTGCGGCCGCGTGGACCTTCGCCGACGTCGCCTCGAACACGATGTGGGGTACCTCGGGGCGCGCCAACAGCCAGTCGATGCCCTCGGCCGACGCCTCCAGGCCCATCCCGCGGGCGCGGCGCAGCCCCTCGCTGTCCGGGTCGATCCCCACCATGTAGCGCGGTTCGACCAACTCCGACCGCTGCAGCTTGTACAGCAGGTCCGTTCCGATGTTGCCCGAGCCGACGATCGCCGCCCGAAGTCGTTCCGTCATCTCGCACCCTTCGCCAGCCGACGTCCCCGACGCGAACACCCCACCGACTCGATGTGTCAGCACGGGCGTCCGCCGGAAGCTGGGGCGACGCTAAGCAGCGAACCGTGTGAGGGGAGCCGCACGTCGGCATCCCGGAACCGGGCGCGACCGAGCACGGCGGCCGATTCCGATTCGCCGGACGGCGATGGTTGCGCCTCGGCCCACCGCCCACCATCGAGCTCGGTACCCCCGCAGCCGGACTGGGTCAGGACCCAGACCCGGAGGACGGGCGACCGTACGACGCCCGCCTGGTGCCGCGGCACCGCGAAGGAGAAGACGCTGATGAGCGAGACCAGTCCTCGGCACGAGATCGCCCACCTCGCCCGGACCGAGCTGTTCACCCCGAATCCCGACGGCACCCTGTGGTTCTTCACCAAGCTGCTGGGGATGTACGAGACCCACCGCGAGGGGCAGTCGGTCTACCTGCGGGCCTACGAGGACCCGTACCAGTGGAGCATCAAGGTGACCGAGGCGCCGCAGGCCGGGATGGGCCACGCCGCGTTGCGCACGTCCTCGCCGGAGGCCCTTGAGCGCCGTGCACAGTCGCTGAAGGACGACAACGTCGACTACCGCTGGAGCGACGGGGACTTCGGCTACGGCAAGACCCTGGAGTTCGAGAGCCCCGACGGCCACCACCTGTCGCTGGTCTGGGAGGCCGAGAAGTACCGAGCACCGAAGGAGCTGCAGAGCAAGATTCTGACTCGGCCCTCGAAGCGGCCGCTGCAGGGACTCCCGGTCAAGCGCATCGACCACCTGAACCTGATGGCCAGCGACGTCACCCCGCTGAAGAAGTCGTTCGAGCGTCACCTGGGATTCGAGACCCGCGAGCGCGTCGTGGATGGTGATGTCGAGATCGGCGCCTGGATGAGCACGAACCTGGTGGGCCACGAGGTCGCCTGCATGCGCGACACGCTCGGCGAGCGGGGGCGTTTCCACCATGTCGCGATGTTCTACGGGATTCCACAGCACAATCTCGACGCCGCGGAGATGTTCCGGGACTACGACATCGCCATCGAGGCGGGCCCGGACAAGCACGGTATCACCCAGGGCTCGTTCCTCTACGTCTTCGAGCCCGGCGGCAACCGCATCGAGCTCTTCGGTGACAGCGGCGTCCTGCAGTTCGAGCCGGACTGGGAGACCCGCACCTGGGAGATGTCGGACATCGACACGGGGCTCGCCATCGGGGGAGCCAAGTTGCCGTGGGAGACCTACTTCACCTATGGCACGCCGAGCAAGCTGAGCCTGACTGATCACATCGTGCAGTTCAGCGGTGCGTCCAGCAACGCCGACGCGCAAGCAGCCGCGGACGCCCTACCGGAAGCCCTCGAGCGATCCGAGCACGTGAGTGGAGCGCCCGTCGGCTGACTCTCATTCCCCTCTGGCCCGGCGCCGCAGTGCGGCGCCGGGCCCAAGTACGTATCCGGGTCCCGACGTCCGGGTCCCTGAACCGTTTCGGGGTAGGTCCGCCGGGCGTACCGACATCCTGAACATCCGTTGTCCGGGCAGCTTCACCCCGCAGACGCTGGGGGCGTGAACGAAACCGCAGGCAGTGTCGTCGTCGTCGGAGCGACGGGAACCATGGGTACGGCGATCACCCGAAGCCTCACCAAGGCTGGAGTCCCGGTCGTCGCCGTGGGACGCCGGCGACAGGAACTCGACGATCTGGCCGCCACGGAGCCCCTCGTCGAACCGTGCATCGCAGACATCGGCGAGGACGCCGCCAGTGCCGCGCTGGCGTCCGCGCTGTCAGGACCGGTCCGCATGGCCGTCTTCGCGGCCGCGCTCCCCGTGAAGGGATCGCTCGACGTCATCGAGCCCTCGGCGTTGGCGACCGCAACCAACATCAAGGTCGCCGGCATGGTGCGGATGGTCAACGGCGTACGCGAACGTCTGGTCGAGGGAAGCCGCCTGGTGGCGGTCGCGGGGTCACTCGGGCTGGAGCCCAACGCCTCGGCGGCAGGGCCGGGCGTCGCCAACGCCGGCCTGTTCAACCTCATGCGACAGCTCGGCCTGCTGTGGGGCCCGCGCGGCGTCACCACCCACACACTGGCGCCGGGGCCGATCGACAGTCCTCGGTTGCACGACCTCGCGGCCACGGCGGCGGAGGAGCGAGGAGTGTCCGTCGAGGAGGTCCTCGAGACCTACACCGGGAGGACCTCCTCGGGCCGGCTACCAACGGCCGAGGAGATCGCCTGGTTCGTCGCATCGCTGCTGGCTCCCGAAGCGGCTGCGCTGCACGGAGCCGTCATCACTCTCGACGGCGGGGTGCGACACGGCCTCGTCTGACCATCTCACACTGACCTCGGAGGACGGCATGCCCATCGCGCACTTCCACCTCGTTCGCGACCACTACTCGACGGCGCAGATCGGTGAGCTCCTGACAGCGGCGAGCCGTGCCTACTCCCAGGTGCTCGAGTCGCCGATGGAGCGGGTGCGTGCTTTCGCCCATCTCTACGACCCCGACACGGTCGCGGTCGCCGGAGAGCTCGTGTCCGCCGGCGCCGCTCCTGCGCCCTTCTTCACGGCCTTCGTTCTCGCAGGTCGACCCGTCGAGCAGCGCGACAGGTTGCTCGCGGCGCTGACCGACACCGTGATCGAGGTCCTGGGTGCGGACCGAGCGTCCATCCGCGGGCAGATCATCCAGCTCGATCCGGGCGACTGGGGGATCGGCGGCGTGCCGGCGAGCACGACCCGGGCCGGTGAGATCGCCGCCCGCGCTTCAGTGGCGTCCCGGTCCTGAGCAGCCTCCGAATGCGGGGCCGGCCAAGTTCACCGGCGCCGAGCTCGCCGTGGACATCGCACGTGACGAGCTCCAGGCGCACGACGGACTGGGCTTCACCGCGCAGCGCGACGACGACGATGCCGAGGGTCCGGTCGAAGCCATCTGCCGCGACTCGGAGATCGGTGAGATCTACGGGGACGCGAACGAGGTCCAGCGCTGGGTGATCGCCCGCCAGATCTTCGGTCGCGAACACCCGGGCTGAGGACCCGTGATTGAGCTTGACCCCTCCCACCGGACACCTCGTGTGAGGTGGACCCGGTCCGCCAGGGAGGATCATCTTCGTGCCTGCCCCACACGCGCCTGAGTTCCGGCGGCGAGCGGTCGAGCTTGCCCGTCTGGGCGAGCAACCGGTCGCCCAGATCGCGAAAGAGCTCTCGATTTCTGAGTCCTGCCTGCGGAATTGGATGGCCCAGGCCGACGCCGACGACGGCAAGAACGGCGTCGAGCAGGGCCGCTTGAGCACTGATGAGCGAGCCGAGCTCGCCGAGCTGCGGAAGAAGACGAAACGACTCGAGGTCGAACTCGAGATCGTCAAGCGGGCCGCGGCGTACTTCGCGAAGGAGAACGTCCTCCCAAAGTAGTGTTCCCGCTGGTCTGTGAACTCGCCGACGACGGCATCGACGTCACGGTGGCCTGCCGGGTCCTGAACGTTTCCCGCTCCGGATACTACGAATGGCGGACCGGGGTGAAATCGGGGCGCGCCCAGCAGAACGAGTTGCTGGCCAAGGTGATCGAGAAGATCCACAGCGAGTCCCGCGGCACCTACGGTGCGCCGCGGGTGCACGCCGAGCTGGTCCTCGGGCTCGGCGAGCGGGTCAACCGCAAGCGGGTGGCCCGGCTGATGCGCGAGGCCGGGCTGCAGGGCCTCTACCGGCGCCGCACCCGCGGCTGCACCCGACGTGACCCGGCTGCCGACCCCTACCCGGACCTGGTCGACCGGGACTTCACCGCCGCCGGCCCGGACTGGCTGTGGGTCACCGACATCACCGAACACCACACCAGGGAAGGAAAGGTCTACTGCGCCGCGGTCCTCGACGTGTATTCACGACGGGTCGTGGGCTGGTCGATCGATGACAACATGCGCACCGAACTGGTCACCGACGCCCTCGGTATGGCGATCCTGCGCCGGAAACCGGTCGGCGACGGCTCCACGGTCCTGCACTCCGACCACGGGTCGCAATTCACGTCGTGGGCGTTCGGGCGGCGTCTGGTCGAGGCGGGGATCGTCCCGTCGATGGGTTCGATCGGTGACTGTTACGACAACTCGATGATGGAATCGTTCTGGGGCACGATGCAACTCGAACTGCTCGACTCCCGCAAGTGGGAATCACGAACTGAACTTGCGACCGGGATCTTCGAGTGGATAGAGTGCTGGTACAACCCGATCAGACGCCATTCCAGCATCGGAATGCTTTCACCGGTCGACTTCGAGGCCCGCCACACCGACCCCGACCAAGATCACTGACCCCACACTCCAGGTGTCCGGTCTACGGGGGCAAGCTCGTTTGCTTCCTCCCTTGCCCGCGATCCTCCGACGGTCGAACAATCGAAGATCGACTCACACCTCACCCTGGAAGACGATCGGGCGACGTGCGATCGCAGGTGCTGACCTGGCAGATCAGCGAGAACGCCGACCAACGACGACGGCCACGATGATCGCGACCAGGGCGGCCACGCCCAGCGGAACCAGGCGGTTGATCAGGGCCCCGCGGGACACCTCGAGAAGGTCGAGGGCCTCGGCCTGCTCGCGGGGCGGGCGAGCCGTCCCCGCGGTCGCTCCCTGCCCGCGAGCAGCCGCGGCCGCGGCCGGCGAGGCGCCGGTGGTCGCAGCGGTGGGGAGAGCGGACGTCGCCGCGCTGCCTGCCGACGCCCGTGGATGGTTGCCGCCAGCGGCCGACGAGGCATTCGACTGCTGACCGAACTCGTCGGCGAGACATGTCGCGAACTGGTCGAGGATCTTGTCGCCGACATCGGCCATGACGCCTCGCCCGAACTGTGCTGGCTTTCCCGTCACCTGCATCTCGGTCAGGACAGTGACCTTGGTGTTGCCCGGAGCGGCTTCGACCATGGTCAGCGTGGCCTTCGCGGAGGCGGTGCCGTTCCCGCGCGAGTCGCGGCCCTGCGCGACGACGACGACCTTGTGGCCGGTCTCGTCGCGTTCGATAAAGGTGCCCTTACCCTTGTAGGTCATCGAGATCGGGCCGAGCTTGACCTTGACGTTGCCGGTGAAATCGTCCCCCTCCGCTGACGTCAGCGTCGCGCCCGGAAAACAGGGGGTCACCTTCTCCGGGTCGTTGAGTGCACGGAACACGGTGTCGATGTCCACCGGCACGGTGAATTCGTTCTCCAACTGCACGAGAGGCCTCCAGGCCAGGAATGGTATGTGAGATGGGCGGAGTTCGGTCAGGGCTCGTCGAACGTGCGAGCAATCCAGACCCAGGCGGCCAGCAGTAGGCCTGTGAACACCGCGGACGCCTACGCGGCCGGCTCCACGGTCAGCGCGACCAGGACTGCCGCGACGATCGTCAGGACGAAGGTTCCCTCGACTGCCCAGAGGAACAGCCCGAATCCTCTGTCCGGACGACGAGGTCCGGGTCCGGTCAGCTCGGCGTCAGACCCCGGGCCCGTAGAGCCCGAAGCGCAGGGTGGTGTCGTCAGCCCGCCAGGTGTTGTCGAACTGGGAGCGGCGGCCCATGACGGAGACGCGATCGATGAGTTGATTGCCGAGCTCGAGCTGACCCGGCTCCCACTGTTTGAGGGCCGTCGGGATGTCGCCACCCGCGGCGCCCAGGTGTTCGTAGAGGTTCCAGGCGTCGTCGGCGGCCTTGGCCGTGCCGGCCGCGGCATGAGGGCGTGCGGCGAAGGCGGCGTCTCCGACGATCGCGACCCGGCCGTCGATCATTCCCGGGATGCGCGTGTCGAACACGACCTGGACGTAGGGCTGTTCGGTGGTCACGACGACCTCGGCGGGTGCGGGCGGGAGGAGCTCCTGCGCAGAGCGGCGGACCTCGTCGACGTAGCGCTGCTGGACCCCGCCGGGGTGCACCGAGACCGGAGCCTCGAATCCGAGAGTGTTCGTCGTCAGTTCTTGGAGCTCAGGCCCGTCGGGGACATTGCGATACCACACGTAGTTCAACAACCGCGCTCCCGGCGCGAGCTCGCCGTCCCAACCGGGAATCTGGTATATGACGATGTGCGTGTTCGGGGCGAGCGCGTAGTTCAGGCCGTCGTCGAGGGCTGCGTAGGTCTCGCGGCTCACCTGGTCCTCGCGGACAGTGCCCCGCCACCCCACGTATCCCGAGTACTGGCGGGTGAGATCGGGGAACATCCGGCGGCGCGCAGTGGAGCTGATGCCGTCGGCGAACACGACCAGGTCTGCTGACTCGACCCGCCCGCTGACGAAGCGCACCTCGACGTGATCGTCGTCCTGGGAGAAGCCGGCGCAGTGCTCACCGAGGAAGTAGTGGTCCCGTCCGAAGTCGGCGAGCAGGGCGCGATAGACCGTCCCCCAGGACGTGTACCGCCATTCCGCGGGCTCGTCGTGGAGCACCTCGTTGTTCGCGCCGAGGTAGCGGAGTCGGCTGCTGTGGGTGCTCAGCTGCTCGATCTTGCGAGAGCTGCGTCCGTCGAACCACTTCATAGTGATCGGTTGCAGGACGATGCCGCCGCCCCGGTGGTCGAGTTCCTCAGGGGTCCGCTCGAACACGTCGACCGTGAAGCCGAGCTCGCGCAGCAGGAGCGCGCTGGTGAGTCCACCGATGGAGCCGCCCACCACGACGGCACGTGAGCCTTCGTACGAATGCACGCCGAGTCCTCCCTGGCTTGCTGCGGTCGTCGTCACATCGTGACGACCGGACGCGGCCACGGCGTTGTGGGCGTCCACAGATTCGGGTGAAGACGCTGTGCCTCTCGACAGGCGCGCCTCAGGCGCTGTTCGAGGGAGTCCCGGTGCCGAGGACGTCCTCCGCCATGAGGGCGACCTTGACGCGGAGGAGATCCTCGGGCTGCTGGACGGAGATGTCGATCAGCTCCTCCACTCGCTTCAGTCGCAGAGCCACCGTGTTGGGATGAACGAAGAGCGCCCCGGCGGTGCGCGCGACGTTCATCCTCTGGTCGAGGAAGACCCGCAGCGTCGCCACGAGGGTGGCCTTCTTCCGCTCGTCGTACTCGCGGAGGGGACGCAGGGTGTGCTCGATGAACCGCACCAGCTCCCGGGGGTCGTTGAGCTGTAGAAGAAGTCCGTAGACCCCGAGGTCGGGGAGGGTGACGATGCGATCGGACCCGTGCAGCCGCGCGAGTTCGAGAGCGCCTCGGGCCGTCCGCACCGCCGAGCGGACGGCATCGACCTCCTCGCAGCGATGCCCGACGGTCACGGTGATGGTGGTGCTACCAAGGGTTCGTCGGCTGGCGGATCGGAGCTCCCGGGCTGCATCGGCGGCTGCTATCCCGGTCCGCGTGTCGGGCCACAGCACGATCACGTGCTCGCCCCAGGAGGTGACGAGAGGCCTGGGTTCACAGCGATCGGCCACGGTCTGGGTCGCGCCGAGCAGGAGGCGTGAGCGATTGGCGGCGGCGGGGACGTCGGGGGCCGCGAGCATAACGGTGTGCGGCCGCGCGAGGTCGTGACCCAACGCCGCGGCGCGGGCCGTCACCGAGGCCGCGCTCGAGGTCTCAGACAGGAGATCGGTCAGGAGGTCGCCGCGCAGACGCCACTCCACGTCGATGGCGGTGCGAGTGCGGAGCGCCTCGAGAGCGCACACCACGGCTGCATGCTCGAGGGCCCGGCGTTGCAGCTCGGTGAGGTCGGCCAGACGCCCGGGAAGCCAGAGCCGGGCGACGGTCTCACGCCCGAGCCGGACCGGCACCGTGATCCTTCCCGACGCTGCGTCCTCGTCGATCCACTCGGTCGACAGGCCCACGGGTTCCTTCTCGGGGTCGAGCAGGACGCCCTCGAAGTGCGCATTGGCGGCGACGGCGCCGGCGTCGTCGGTGACGAGGACGGGCCGGGCCAACAGCCCCGCGAGAGCCTCGGTGACGCCCTGGATGTCCCCGGAGCGCAGAGCGACCGCGGTCAGTTCCCGGTGGATGTCCTCGGCCTGCTCGAGCATGTCGCTCTGTTCGGTCAGCGAGCGGATCAGGCGCGCGCTCTGTAGCGCGGTGCCGGCCTGGCTGGCGAGGGTCGCGAGCAGGGCGAGCTCGTCGTCACCGAACTCGTGGACCTGGTTGCGATAGCAGTTCAGGGTGCCGACCGGCTCGCCCGCGACCATGAGCGGTACGGCGACGATCGCGCGCCACTCGTGGTCGGTGGCGAGCTTCGACCAGGGCTCGAACGTGCGATCGCCGCGGATGTCGGCGATGGGAACGGGTTCGGCCTGTCGGAACGCACGGCTCGACGGCCCGTCCGCGAGCGGCCCGGAGCCGAGCTCGATGGTCAGGCCGCCATTCACCCGCTCGACGTATCCGGGCGTCAGCCCGTGCGAGCCGCGGATGATCAGGCGTTCGCGGACGTCGTCGGCCAGCAGCACCCCCGCTCCCTCGTAGCCCGTGAGCTCACACGCCGTCCGCGCGATCAGGTCGAGGAGTTCCGAGAGCGGACGTTGTGCCGCCACCGCTTCCGCAATTGCGCCCACTCCGGCCAGCCAACGCCGCACCTCGTTGCCACGGAAGGTCAACACGCTCTTTCCCTCCCACCCCGGCTGGGGAGTTCCCCATCGATGCCCACAGACGATGTGGCTGTGCACAGTCCTGACGAGTGTGACCCAGCGTACGTTGATCCGAGCAGGGCCCTTAGGCCCCGGCAGACCACCACACCTCCGGCCGCCCGCGCGGTCGGACCGTTCACGACGAGGGGACGTGGCGATGAAGCCGCCTCGGTTCTTGTACTGCGACCCGGACACCCTCGAGGAAGCGGTCGCGCTCAAGTCCCAGCACGAGTTCGATGCCCTGGTCCTCGCCGGGGGTCAGAGCCTCATGCCGATGCTCAACATGCGGCTGGCCGGTCCCGAGGTACTGATCGACATCAACGGGGTCACGGACCTGCAGCACATCGGGCGCATCAACGGAACCCTCGAGATCGGTGCCGGTGTCCGGCAGTCGGTGCTCGAGGCGCACAGCGAAGCGGCGGTGGCGGTGCCGTTGATCGCCGCGGCGATGCCGCACATCGGGCACATCGAGAACCGACACCGTGGCACCGTCGGCGGGAGCATCGCGCACGCCGACGCCGCCGCCGAACTTCCCTGTACCGCAGTGACCCTCGACGCCGTGATCGTGGTCCGCAGTGAGCGCGGTGAACGTCAGATCGCTGCCACCGACTTCTTCCAGGGCTTCCTCACCAACGCCTGCGAGCCCGACGAGCTCGTGGTGGCGATCCGCTACCCGGTCACCTCGCCCACGGCGGGCTCCGCGTTCACCGAGTTCGCGCGTCGCGAGGGCGACTTCGCGCTCGCGTCCGCAGGCGCCGTCGCCGAGGTCGACGCCGACGGTCGATTCACGTCCGTCGCGATCGGCGTCGGCAGTATCACCACGAAACCGGTGCGCGCCCGCGCGATCGAGGAGGCCCTTCTCGGGCGCGCGGCCACGTCGGACGTCATCAAGGACGCGGCGCGCCAGATCGGCGACGCGGTGACCCTCAGCAGCGACATGCACGCCACCAGCCGGTACCGCCGGCACCTCGCCACCACCGTCGTCACCCGCGCGGTCGCGGCCGCCGCCGCCGACGCGCAGAACAGGAGTGCCTCGTGACCACCGCGGAGAACCCGGCGACCGCGACCGACACCCGCACGATCACGCTGCTGGTCAACGGCCGTGAGGTCACCCGCGCCGTGTCGACCCGCACGACGCTGTCGGACTTCCTGCGCGAGGATCTGGACCTGGTCAGTGTGCACCTCGGCTGCGAGCACGGCGTGTGCGGGTGTTGCACGGTGCTCTTCGACGGGGAGTCCGTCCGTGCTTGTCTCATGCTGGCCGTCCAGGCCCGTGGGCACGAGGTCGAGACGGTCGAGTCGCTCTCCGCCGACCAGAACGACCTGCACCCCATCCAGCAGAGCTTCGCCGAGGAGCAAGGCCTCCAGTGTGGGTTCTGCACGCCCGCCATGGTGTTGCGGGCGAAGGAGATCCTCGCTGACGGACGGGAGCGCAGCGACGCCGAGGTCCGGAGCGACATCTCCGGAATCCTGTGCCGGTGCACGGGCTACCAGAACATCGTCAACGCGGTGCAGAACGCCGGCCGCAAGCTGAGCCGTGGCGCCAACGGCGGAGCCGGCACCCACGACGGCGTCGGTACCTCGGCGGTGGACGGCGCGGAGACCGAGCAGGCGACCGACATCGACCGCGCACCCGGGTTCGACGGCCCGGCCGGCACCGAGCAGAGGGGCTGACATGACCGCGACCCAGGAGCCGACCGCCGTCACCCACGGCGGCACGAAGCCCGCGTACAAGTACATCGGGAGCGATCGCAAGCGAGTCGAGGACCCACGCCTGCTCGTCGGCCGTGGCGGCTACGTAGCCGACATGAAGATGCAGGGCCTGCTTCACGCCGCGATCTTGCGCAGCCCCCTGCCCCACGCCCGCATCGCCTCCATCGACACCTCCGGGGCCGAGGCGATCCCGGGTGTCATCGCGGTCCTCACCGGTGAGGACTGCAAGGCGCACATGAACCCGTGCATGAACTTCGGGCCGTCGACCATCTCGCAGTACCCGATCGCGGTGGACAAGGTGCGGTACGTCGGCGAGTGCGTCGCCGTGGTCGTCGCCGAGAGCCGCTACGTCGCCGAGGACGGGATCGAGGCCCTCGAGGTCGAGTTCGACGAGCTGCCCGCGGTCACCAACCCGCACGCGGCCCTCGAGCCCGACGCTGCGCTGCTTCACGACGAACACGGCAGCAACCTCGGCTACGAGCGGACCTTCGAGTTCGGCGACATCACCAAGGCATTGGACGACGCTCACCTCGTCGTCTCCGACACCCTGCACTGGGGCCGGTCGGCCGGCATGCCCATGGAGACCAGCGGGGCGATCGCCCGCCCGGGTACCAACGGCGTGCTCGAGGTCTATTGCAACTCGCTCAACTTCAGCTACCTGCAGTTCCTCGTCGCCGGGGCCCTGCGCATCCCGTCGAACAAGCTCAAGATGCAGCCCGTCGCCGCGGGCGGCAGCTTCGGCAGCAAGTTCACCGCGCACAAGGTGCCCACCCTCGCCGCGTTCCTCGCGCTGCGGACCGGGCGCCCGGTCTCCTACGTCGAGGACCGCCTCGACCACCTCATGAACTCCGATCACCACGCCTCGGACCGCTACTACGAGGCGAGGATGGGGTTCACCGAGGACGGGATGATCACCGGCCTCGACGTCGACGTCGTGGACGACTACGGCGCCTACCTGCAGTTCGGTGTCGGCACCCACGGGAACGCGCTCTCGCAGGCCACCGGGCCCTACCGCTTCCGCGACCTGCGCTACAAGCTGCGCGCCGCGCTGACGAACAAGTGCCAGCAGGGCGCCTACCGGGGCTTCGGCTCGGAGGTGCACAACTGGGTCCTGGAGCGCCTCGTGGAGCAGGGCGCGAAGAAGCTCGGGCTTGCGCCCGAGGAGATCCGTCGTCGCAACTTCATCCAGCCCGAGGAGTTCCCCTACAAGATCCCCGGCGGTAACGTCTACGACAGCGGGAACTACCCCGAGGTCCTCGACCGGGCACTCTCCATGATCGACGTCGAGCACTGGCGCCGGGAGAAGAAGCGCCTGCGGGAGGAGGAGGGCCGCTACATCGGCCTCGGGATCGCCACCACGCAGGAGCGCTCGGTGTTCTCCTCCACCGAGTTCTGGTTCTGGTTCGACGAGCCGGCGTTCCCGATCACGTCGAGTCCCGAGAGCGCCACCATCACCATCGACCCGGCCGGGCAGTTCCAGCTGCTCCTGCACTGCCAGGCGATGTGGGGCAACAGCCCCGAGACGGTGTCCACCACGGTGCTCGCCGAGGAGTTCGGCGTCGAGCCCGAGTCGGTCAACGTCTCCTACGCCGACACCTCCCGGGCACTGCCGGGCACAGGACCCGGCGGAAGCCGCTACACCGTCATGGTGGCCGGGGCGGTGCGCGGCGCCTCGCGCAAGCTCAAGAAGAAGCTCATCGACATCGCGGCCCACAGCCTCGAGGTCTCGGCTGACGACCTCGAACTCGTCGACGGGCGCGTCCAGGTGGTGGGCGCCCCCGAGCGCTCGCTGGGCATCCCCGACCTGGCCGCCTCGGCCTACTTCTTCGCGCTCAACCTCCCGCCCGGCATGGAAAGCGGCCTCGAGGAGGCCTACACCTACGACCACCCGTACACGACGTTGCCGTCCGCGGACCGCTCCGACCTCGGTGTCTTCTACCCGATCATGGGACACGCCTGCCACATCGCGGTCATGGAGGTCGACCCCGACACCGGGCGCTGCTCGTTCCTCGACTACGTCGCCGTCCACGACGCCGGCACGGTCGTGAACCCGAAGAGCCTCGGCGGTCACGTGACGGGCGGGTCCGCTCAGGGTCTGGGGACCTCGCTCTACGAGGAACTGGCCTACGACACCGAGGGACAGTTCAACTCGGCGACCTTCCTCGACTACCTCGTGCCGTCGGCGAACGAGGTGCCCCCGTTCCGGATCGGACACGTCGAGACGCCCTCGCCGTACACCGAGTACGGCATCAAGGGTGGCGGCGAGGGCGGCCGGATGGTGACCCCCTCGGTGGTCTCGGCCGCGGTCGACGACGCCCTCGCCGAGTACGGCATGCACGTGCAGGAACTGCCGGTGCGTCCCGCGACCATCGTCGAGACGGTCCAGGACGCCATCGACGCGCGGCAGTGATCGACCCGGTCCGGCGCGCCCCTGGGGTGCGCCGGGCCGGTTCCTCTCCCACCCAGACCGGAGGAATTGCGTTGCCGTCATCGTTCCGATCGCCGGCCGAGATCGCCGAGGGACTGGAGGGCATCGGCTACCTCGCCGACGACGCACTCGCCATGGCCGTGCACCTGGCGCTCGGGCTCGACCGTCCATTGCTGCTCGAGGGAGCCAACGGCGTCGGGAAGACCGAGGTGGCGTCCGCCCTCGCGCAGCTGCTGGGTCGTGATCTGGTCCGTCTGCAGTGCTACGAGGGACTCGACGCGACCCAGGCCCTCTACGACTGGCACTACGCCCGCCAGCTGCTCGATGTCCGCGGTGGATCGTCGTCCTCGGCCGACGTGTTCACCCGCGACTACCTGCTACCCCGGCCGCTCTTGACTGCCCTCGAAGCCGGCGACCGCGCCGTCCTGCTCATCGACGAGATCGACCGCGCCGACGACGAGTTCGAGGCGTTCCTGCTCGAGTTGCTCTCGGACTTCGCGGTGACGATCCCCGAGATCGGCCGGGTCGCCGCGCCCTCTCCGCCGTTGGTGGTGCTGACCTCGAACCGCACCCGTGACCTGCACACGGCGCTCCGTCGGCGCTGCCTGTACCACTGGGTGGCTCATCCCGGTGCCGAGCGGGAGTACCGCATTCTGCGGGCCCGGGCTCCCCACGTGGCGCCCGAGCTCGCGCGTCAGGTCGCCGACAGCGTCGCGCGCATCCGAGCGGTCGTGCTGGGCAGCCCTCCCGGTGTCGGGGAGACGATCGACTGGGCGAGCGCTCTGGCCATGGTCGGTTCGGCCACGCTGTCGCCGCAGGACGCCGCGGCCACCCTCAGCGCGCTCATCAAGGACGTCGACGACCAGCAGCGTGTCGCCGAGCGCATGGCCGATCTGGTTCCCAGCGCTCCATGAACACCGTCGAGGAGGCGGTCGAGCTCACGTCTCGGACCTGCGTCGATCTCGCGGCCGAACTCCGACGCCACGACGTGCCGGTGGGCCCGGAGCAGACCACCGCGCTCTGGACCGCTCTCCACCGCCTCGACGGGCTCCGGCTCCGCGATCTGTACTGGGCGGGCCGTGTCGTCCTCGTCGGCGACCGGCGCCACTTCGCCGCCTTCGACGCCGCCTTCCGCCGTTCGGTGCTCGGGGAGACCGACGACGGAGACACCGTCGAGGTGCCGCATCCCGTCGCGGTCCCCATGGTCGATCGTGAGGAGCAGGCGGCCAGCACCCCCGGCCCGCAGCCCGCCGACCCGCTCGAGGACGAGGCCGACGAGGCCCGCCTGACTCCGAGCGACGTACGGGTGCTCAAGCACAAGTCGTTCGCCGCCATGACCGCGGTCGATCAGCGCCGGGCGGCCGCTCTCATCCGGCGGCTCGAGGTGGACCTGCCGCGACGACGGAGCCGACGGCGGGTACCGGCCGCGCGTGGACGTCACCTCGACACTCGCGGTGTGCTGCGGGCGGCGCTGCGGACCGATGGTGAGCCGATCCGTCTCGCCCGTCGCCGTCACCCATGGCGCGACCGACCGATCACCCTTGTCGTCGACGTGTCCGGCTCGATGGCCCCCTACGCGCTCGCGGTACTCCGCTTCGCCCACGCGCTCCGGCGTGCCGGCCACGACGTCGAGGTGTTCACCATCGGCATCGAGCTGACCCGCATCACCGAGGAACTGGCGCGGCCCGCCGTCGATGCCGCGCTCACCCGGATCAGCGCAGCCGTTCACGACTGGGACGGCGGCACCCGTCTCGGCAGCTCGATGGGCACCTTGGTCGAGCGCTTCGGTGGCCATCGGGCGGTGCGGGGCGCCGTCGTCGTCATCTGCTCCGACGGCCTCGACCGCGACGAGCCCGAGCTGCTCGGCGACGCGGTGCGAGAAGTGCATCGCGCGGCCCACCGGGTGCTGTGGCTGAACCCGCTCAAGGGCGACCCCCGCTTCGAGCCGATCCAGCGCGGGATGGCGGCCGCCCTGCCGTTCGTCGACCTCCTACTCGCCGGTCACGACCTCGCGGCTCTCGAGGAGCTCTGTGCCGCACTCGCCGTGGCACGCCGACCACTCCGCACGACCACGACCTCCGGGAGGACCGCGTGACGCCCCCGCACCCCGCCGACCGCATGGCGCGCGCCGCGCAGGCCTGGCTCGAGAGCCTCGACCCGGTCCAGCGCGCCGACGCCCAGCTGCCCTGGCCCGCGGAGGTGGAACGCCACCGCTGGTACTACACGCCCACCGACCACGGCGGGCTCCCGCTGACCCGCCAGCGCCCGGCCCAGCAGGGCCTCGCGATGCAGCTCCTGCGCACGGGGACCTCTCGCGCCGGCTACGTGACGACGACGACGATCATGGGTCTGGAGAACGTCCTCGACGAGCTCGAGGGCTGGACGGTCGACTGGGGCCGGGAACGCGGCCGCGACCCGCAGTTGTACTGGCTGCGGGTCTTCGGCGAACCAGGTGGCTCGGAACCGTGGTCGTGGCGCTTCGGAGGTCACCACGTCTCGATCCAGCACGTCGTCGTCGACGGCGAGGTCCGTGGGAGTACACCCTTCTTCCTCGGCGCCGACCCGGCGGCGTCCCCACTGCTCGGACCGCACCCCCTTCGTCCCCTGGCCGGCGCCGAGGACCTCGCGCGCGACCTCGTGCGATCGCTCGACGGGCCGGCGGCGGCACGCGCCCTGATCACGCCGGTCGCGCCGGTCGACATCGTCGGGGGCAACCGACCGCATCTCGCGGACGGCGATCTGCTGATGCCGCTTCCCGACGTCTGGCGTGGCCATTTCCAGGAGCGACGTCTCAAGGAGCGGGTGGAGGCCATGCACTCGGGTGCCGAGAAGAAGGCCGGGGTACGGCCCGAGCACCACGAGGCCGTCCGGCTCACCCACATCCCGAAGGGACTACGTGCGGGCGACATGACCGACGAGCAGCAGGACCAGCTCCGCTCGCTGCTCGCCGTGTACCTGGACCGCATCCCCGAGGAGCTGGCCGATCGCGAGGCGGAGAAGTTCGCCGGCGACAAGCTGCTCGACGTCCACTTCGCCTGGGCCGGTGGCACCGAACGCGGGCAGCCGCACTACTACCGGCTCCAGGGCCCGCGCCTCCTCGTCGAGTACGACAACACGCAGCGCGACGTGAACCACGTCCACACAGTCTGGCGGGACCCCGAGGGTGACTTCGGTGACGACGTCCTCGCGCGGCACCGCCGGCAGTTCCACCGCACACCCTGAGGAGAGGAGAATCATGGCAATCTCACCGAACAGCGTCCGCGACGTCGCGGACGGCACCCAGGGCGGTCAGTTCGAGGTGGGTGACCGCTCTCGGCTCGACTCACTGTCCGACCTGGACCCGGTCTACCGTCAGCTCCTCGACACCCCGGTCACGCTTCCGGGATCTTGTAGATGGAGTTGCGGGCGTAGGGGATGCGGGCGTACTCGGCCTGCAGCCCGTTCACGGTGTGGCCGAGGATCCAGCCGCCGGTCAGGCACTGGCCGTACATGCCGGCCGTGCAGAAGCGGCAGTAGCCGCACGCGCTCACGCAGGTCGCCAGGACGCGGTCGCCCACCGCGACGTTCGTGACCGACGCCCCGACCTCCTCGACGATGCCGGTCGCCTCGTGGCCCAGGATCGTGCCGGGCTGACACGTCGGGACGCCGCCGGCCACGATGTGCGCGTCGGTCCCGCAGATCGTCGAGTGCGTGACGCGCAGGAGCAGGTCGGTGTCGTCGCGCAGCTCTGGATCGGGTTGATCCTTGTAGGCGAACTGCTTCGGTCCGTCGTAGACAAGGCCTTTCATGCGAACTCCCTCATGGGTCGGAGCGGTGTGACGAGCGTCGCTGACGGTGGCTGCGAAGTCGCTGAGGAGATCGACATCGCCCTGGCGTGACGATGTGGTCGGTCACAGCCCGCGTCCTCATCGGAAGGCTGGGATGCCGGTGACGGCTTGCCCGATCGACAGGGCGTGCATCTCCTCGGTGCCCTCGTAGGTGAGGACCGTCTCGAGGTTCGCCATGTGCCGGAAGACGGGGTACCCGAGGGTGATGCCGCTGCCGCCGAGCATCGTGCGGGCCGTGCGGGCGACCTCGAGCGCTGCGCGAACGTTCGCCATCTTCCCGAAACTGACCTGGTGGTGGTGCAGTCGTCCGGCGTCCTTCAGCCGGCTGATCTGCAGGGCCCCGAGAGCGGCGCGATTGACCTCGACGACGAGGTCGGCCAGCTTGCGCTGCGTGAGCTGGAATCCGGCCAACGGCTCACCGAATTGCTCGCGATCCAGGGTGTAGCGCAGTGCGGTCTCGTAGCAGTTGCGCGCCGCCCCGACGACACCGGCGAGCATGCCGAAGCGGGCCTCACCGAGGCAGGTCAGCGGTCCGCGGAGGCCTCGCACCTCGGGGAACGCCGCGGCCTCGGGCAGCCGTACACGCTCGAGGACCAGTTCCGAGGTCACCGAGGCTCGCAGAGTTGTCGTAGCAGTCACCGATCGACCCCATCGACGGGACGATCCGACAACATGCGCACCGAACTGGTCACCGACGCGCTCGGCATGGCGATCATGCGACGCAAACCGGTCGGTCGACCAGATCCGGGTGTAGGTCCGCGACCGGGTCGCGCCAGTGTCAACGGCGCCTGAATCTGGACCCTCTGGCGACGGCCGAAAACGGACCCCTCTGCGGTTGTTGATCTAGCTAGTCGTCGGTCTTGCCGGCGGCGGGGACGCGGCCGAGGTCGCGGTCCTTGAGG
>NZ_JAJNDA010000037.1 GCF_021026295.1 Actinomycetospora soli | reverse complement strand
TCGCCGCGTTCGACCTTCTTCAGCGCCCGGCGCACCGCGAGCACCGGGGCGGCGGTGGACAGGGCGGTCAGGGTGATCACCGCCCCGCCCAGCACCAACGCCACCCCACCCAGCACCACCACGACGATGGCGAGCCGCTCGAGCGTGTAGCCGCCGATGGTCAGCGCGGCGACGCCGGCGAGCAGGACGCCCAGCAGCGGCGTGGCGGTGCCGAAGAGCCACCCGCCCAGGGTCCGCATCAGCACGCCCGGCAGCACCGTGCCCGACGGCGGCCGCGCGGTGAGGACCTGGCGGGCGGCGCCGCGCAGCACGACCTCCACCAGGCGGTAGGTGATCGACACCGTCGCGATGCCGCCCAGCACCACCGTGGCCCCGACCTGGAACCCGATGCGCCCGGAGGCGAAGACGTTGAGGAGCACGAACAGCACGGCCGCGACGATCCACAGCACCGACTGCACGAGCGCGAGGCGCAGCGGGCCCCGCAGCACCACGCGACGCAGCCGCAGGAAGTGCCGCTCGCGGGCCTCGTCGTCGGCGTCGGCCGGGAGCGCGGGCACCCGCATCCGCCGGTGGCCCCACCAGGCCCCGACGAGCACGGCGACGAACAGGTAGGGCCCGAAGACGATCAGGTTGCGGACGAGCGCGTCCGGGTCCTCCGAGAGCGCCTCGGTGGGCAGCACCCAGGCGGCGAGCACGAGGACCACGCCGGCCCCGATGATGTTGGGCAGCACCACCACGAGGATCAGCGCGAGCCGCGTGAACGCGCTCAGTCCTCGGTCCGCCCGACCCTGCGTCATGCGCGGACCCTAGCGAGGACGTCCGACAGGGCTCCGCCGAACGGGCTCCCGGACGGGTGATCGCTACCATGCGGACATGCCGGTGCCCGCCCTCGTGCACCGCGGGATCGCCTACACCGACTCCGCGGCGCTGGGCGCGGCCCTGGCCCCGGCGGTCGCCGCGGCGCTCGACGACGGCCGCGTCGTCACCGTGGCCCTCGAGGACGCCACGATGGACACCCTGGGCGCGGCCCTGGGGGACGCCGCCGACGCCGTCCGGTTCCTCGACGTGACCCGTCCGGCGCGTACCGACGCCTTCCAGATCGCGGCGAGGATCGCCACCTTCGCGGCCCATGCCGCCCGGGCGGGCGCAGCGAGCCTGCTGGTCACCCAGCACCAGCCGGGCCTGGGCCGCTCGGACGCCTACTGGCTGCGGCTCGAGGCGGCCGTCGACGCCGCGCTCAGCGCTCTGCCCGCCACCCTGTGGTGCGCCTACCGCACCGGCGCCCCGGCCTACACGCAGTGCCACGCCGAGGTCGGGTCGATGGCCGAGCCGCACCGCAACCCCGGCTACCGGACCCCACCCGACGTCGTGCGCGCGCTCGCCGCCCCCGCGGTCCCGCCCGCGCCCGGGCACGCGCGGAGCTGGCGGTTCGACGAACAGGGCCTCGGGTCGCTGCGCCGCGAGCTCGCGGCCCTCGTCGGCGGCTCCGGCCTGGACGACGACGCCGCGGAGGACCTCGTCTACTCGTGCAGCGAGGTGGCCACCAACGCCGTCGAGCACGGCGGCGGGTCGGGCACGGCGTGGACGTGGACCGTCGGCGACGAGGTGGTCTGCCAGGTCGCCGACACGGGCCGGATCGCCGACCCGTTCCCCGGCGTGGTGCCTCCGCCGGTCGATCAGGACCGCGGGCGCGGGCTCTGGTTGGCCAGGGCGCTCTGCGACGAGGTCGACGTGGCGTCGGGTCCGGAGGGCACCACGGTGCGGCTGGCGCGGCGCCTCGTGCGCACCGAGCCCGCCACGCGGCAGATCAGGTAGAGCAGGAAGGCGATCCCGGCGACGAACGGGCTGATCGGCAGCCCGGGCGCGAGGGAGAGCACGATCCCGCCGAGCACCGCGACCTCGGCGAACAGGATCGCCAGCACGGTCGCCAGCAGCGGCGAGGCGGTCACGCGCGCCGCGGCCGCCGCGGGCGTGATCAGCAGCGAGAGCACCAGCAGCGCGCCGACGATCTGGACGCCCAGGGCCGTCGTCGCACCGAGCAGCACCGCGAACGCGATGGAGAGGGCGCGGACCGGCACGCCGCGCGCGGCGGCCATCGTCGGGTCGAGCGAGGCGAACAGCAGCGGCCGGTAGGTCAGGGCCAGGACCCCGACCACGACGAGGCCCGTGACGGCCAGCGAGATCAGGTCGCCGGTGTCGATCCCGACGATCTGGCCCACCAGCAGGCCGAACTTGTTCGCGGAGCGCCCCGTGTAGAGCGACTGGAACAGGACGCCCAGGCCGAGCCCGAACGACAGCAGCACGCCGATCACGGAGTCGCGCTCGTGGGCGGCGAGGCCCAGCGCGCCGAACACCAGCGCCACCAGGACGGCGCCGACCAGGGCCCCCCACCCGACGGCGCCCGCCCCGAACAGCAGCAACGCCCCGGCCCCGCCGGCGAACGACAGCTCCGAGGTGCCGTGCACCGCGAACGCCATGCCGCGGCCGACGATCAACGGTCCGAGCAGGCCCGCGAGCAGCGCCAGCACCCCGCCGGCGATGAGGGCGTCCCGGACGAAGTCGAGCTGCAGGAGCTCCAGCGTGCTCACCGGGCGCCCACTTCGACCGGCTCCTCGCAGTGCAGCGGCGACTCCTCCGCGCCGACCACGACGATGCGGCCACGCACCCGCACGACCTCCACCTCCGTGCGGTAGAGCTCGGAGAGGTTCTCGGAGGTCATCACCTCGTCGGGCGTCCCGATCCGGAACTTCCCCTCGACGAGGTAGAGGATCCGGTCGACGACGGGCAGCACGGGGTTGAGCTCGTGGGTCACGAACACGACGGCCGTGTCGTGCTCGCGGCGGCGCCGGTCGACGAGGTCGACCACCATCCGCTGGCGGGCCAGGTCGAGCGAGAGCAGCGGCTCGTCGGCCAGCAGCAGCGACGGGTCGCCCACCAGCGCCTGCGCCACGCGCAGCCGCTGCTGCTCCCCGCCGGAGAGCGAGCCGACGGGCGCGTCGGAGTACTCGAGCGCGTCCACCTGGGCGAGGGCCTCCTGCACCCGTTCCCGACGGCGGGTCCGGCCGCCGAACCCCGGGCCCCACCGGTGCCCGTCGAGGCCCAGGCCGACGAGGTCGCGCCCGCGCAGCGGGGTCAGCGGGTCGAGGGACCGCTGCTGGGGGATGTAGCCGACGGTCGGGTTCCCGCGCCGGGGCGGCGACCCGTGGATCGCGACGGAGCCCGCCGAGAGGTCGAGCAGCCCGAGCAGGACCTGCAGCAGCGTCGTCTTGCCCGACCCGTTGGGCCCGAGCACGGCGACGAACTCGCCCGGCCGGACCTGCAGGTCCTGGCCGGACCACAGGGTGCGCGGACCCCGGCGCAGCTCGGCGCCGGACAGCTCGACGGCCGGTTCCATCCCTACATCCTCCGCTCGTCCCTGCGGGCCCCGTCGTGCGTGTCCCCTACACGGGGGCGCCGACGGCCCGGGCGAGGGCGGAACGCGTCGCGTCCACCCACGGCAGGTAGTCGGTGACGCCGGCGGGCAGCGTCTCGGTGACCTCGACGACCGGCACGCCCGCGCCGTTCGCGGTGTCGCGCAGGCCCGCCACCACAGGGGTCTCCGTCTGCGGATTGAACACCAGCGCGTTCGCCTGGCGGGCGGTCAGGGCGTTGCGCACCTCGACCAGGGACGCCGCCGACGGGTCGGTCTCGTTCTCGATCGCCTCGACGAAGTCCTGCGGCGTCACGTCGGCGACCCCGGCGGTCTTCAGCAGGTAGTGCGCGATGGGCTCCGTCGAGATGACCCTGGTGCCCGGCCGGGCGGCGCCGATGGCGGCGGTCTGCTGGGCGATCCGGTCGACCTGGGCGTCGAACTCCTGCTTGCGCTGGGCCAGCCCGGCGGCCTGACCCGGCTCGGCCTGGGACAGGCGCTGGGCGATCTGGTCGGCGACGGCCTTGACGGTGGTCGGGTCGAACCAGACGTGCTCGTTCTCGTCGGCCTGGTCGGGGCGCAGGTCGAAGGCGGTGATCATCTTGGCCTTCGCCGCGGGGTCGGCGTCGGCGATCTTCTCCGCGAACTCGTCGTAGCCCCCGCCGTTCGCGACGACGACGTCGGCGCCGGTGATCGCGGCGGCGTCGGCCGGGGTGCTCTCGTAGGAGTGCGGGTCGCCCGCCGGGTCACTGATGATCGCCTTCACGTCGGCGTCCGGGCCGGCGACGGCCTTCGCGACGGCGCCCCACACGTTGGTCGTGGCGACCACGGTGAGGGTCCCGCCCGGGGCGGCCGACGACGGGGCGGCGGACGGCGCCGGGGCCGCGGGGCTCGGGGAGCCTCCGCAGCCCGCGACCAGCGCGAGGGCGGTGACGGCACCCCCGGCGGCGAGGACGGCTCGGCGGACGACGGTCATGGTGGCGGCTCCTCGGGGGCGCAAACGGTTGCGGTCGCCCGACCGGGGCGAGGAGGCAAACGATAACCGTTGCCGTTTTCGCTGACGAGTGCGATCGGCGTGGCATCGGTGACACGAAGGTGCGGCCAACCGGACGCGAGCGGTGGCCCTAGATCGAAACAGTCGCTACGTTGCGCAGGTGGCAGAGGCACTCGAGGGGCGGAGGTCCACGCGGCGCACGGCGACGCTGGCCTCGCTGGCCGCCGAGCTCGGCGTGTCCCGGACGACGGTCTCCAACGCCTACAACCGCCCGGACCAGCTCTCCCCGGCGTTGCGACGCCGGGTGCTCGACACCGCGCGCCGGCTCGGCTATCCCGGCCCGGACCCGGTGGCGCGCTCCCTGCGCACCCGCAAGGCGGGCGCCGTCGGGCTGCTGCTCACCGAGGCGCTGTCCTACGCCTTCCGCGACCCGGTGGCCATCCAGTTCCTCGAGGGCCTCGCGCTGGCATGCGAGGACAACGGCTCCGGCCTGCTGCTGGTGCCGGTGAGCCCGGAGGCCGAGGACGTGGGCGCGGTCGCGCGGGCCGGGGTCGACGGCTTCGTCGTCTACTCGATGCCCGACGACGACGAGCACTTCGCCGCCGTCCTCGAACGTCCCGTGCCCGTGGTGGTGTGCGACCAGCCGACCGACGTCCCCGACGTCGACCGTGTCGGCATCGACGACCAGGCCGCCATGGTCGAGCTCGCCGAGCACCTCGCCGGGTTGGGGCACCGCCGGATCGGCGTGCTGTGCATGCGCCTCTCGCTGGACCGCAACGACGGGTTCGCCTCCGTCGGGCGCCAGGACTCCGCCCGCTACGAGGTGCAGCGCCGCCGCCTCGCGGGCCTGCGCGACGGCTTCACCGCCGCCGGCGTGGACTGGTCGACCGTGCCCGTCGTCGAACGCTTCGACCACACCGAGGCCGCGGGCGCCCACGCCTTCGAGCAGCTGACCGAGAAGCATCCCGAGGTCACCGCCGTGGTGTGCACCTCGGACATCCTCGCGCTCGGTGCCCTGCGCGCCGCGCGGGCCGCGGGCCGCGACGTCCCGGGCGAGCTCACCGTCACCGGCTTCGACGGCGTCCCCGCCGCGGAACGGGCCGGGCTGACGACCGTCCGCCAGCCCTCGCTCGACAAGGGCCGCGCCGCCGGGGAGCTCCTGCTCGACCGGGGTGACCGCCAGCGCTCGCGCACCCTGCTCCTGCCGACCGAGCTCATGGTCCGCGCGACGTCGGGTCCGCCCGCGTCGTAGCACCTGCCGGTGCCGGCAATGCGTCACTGCGTGCACTGGAAGCCAGGGAATCCACATCGTGGAGGACCGGTGAGGAGCCGACGATGCGTCGTCCGTTGACCGTCGCGGCCGCCCAGCCGACCTGTCGGCCCCGCGACGTCGCCGCCAACGCCGTCGCCCACGCACGGGCCGTCCGCGCGGCCGAGTCCCGGCTCGTCGTCTTCCCGGAGCTGTCGCTGACCGGGTACGTCCTCGACGCGGACGACGTCGACCCCGACGACCCGGCGCTCGACCCGCTCCGTGTCGCCTGCGCCGGGACGGAGACGGTCGCGCTGGTCGGCGCCCCGGTCGCCGAGGCGGGCCGCCGTTCGATCGCCACGCTCCGGGTCGACGGGGAGAACGTCACGGTCGCCTACCGCAAGACGTGGCTGGGCGCGGCCGAGGAGCCGCACTTCGCCGCGGGGGACGGCCCGACCGTGCTGACCGTCGACGGCTGGCGGCTCGGCCTCGCCCTCAGCAGGGACACCCGGTCCGCCCGGCACCCCGCGGGGACCGCGGCGCTCGGCGTCGACGCCTACGTCGCCGGGGTGGTCCACCGTCCGGACGAACTGCCCGAGCAGGAGGCGCGCGCCACCGTGCTCGCCCGCGCGTGCCGGGCCTACGTCGTGCTCGCGAGCGCCGCCGGCGCGGTCGGCCCCGACTACCCGCGGACCTGCGGCGGGTCCGGCGTCTGGTCGCCCGACGGGCTCGCGATCACGCGGATCGGCGCCGATCCCGATGACCTCGCCCGCGCCACGCTCGTCCGGGAGCCGCGTCCCGACGGCGGGTGACCTGCACCCGCCGTCGGGAACGGACGCGCGACCGACGACGGCGGGCGCACCCGCACCGGCCGTCCGGAACGGCCTAGAAGATCCGCGGGCGCTGCCGACGCGGGGCCGCGGTGGTCGGCCGACGCCAGAGGCGCGAGACCGGCCAGCCGATCTGCTCGCCGAAGGAGACGCCGGCGGCGATGCCGAGGCTCACGGTGAGAGCGAGCAGGATCGTGACGGCGCCGCTGGTGAGGCTGCCGTTGCTGAGCTGGACGTTGCCGGGGTCGCCGACCGTCGCGATCTGCGAGAAGCCGCGGTAGAGCAGCAGACCGGGCAGCAGCGGCGTGATGCCGGCGATCACGAGCACGAGCGGCGGCATCTGCGCCCGGGCGGGCATGAGCATGGCGATGAGGCCGAGGGCGGCCGCCGCGGCGGCGCTGGCGATGACCTGGCCGAGCCCGACGGTCCCGAATCCGTACGCGTACAGCGCCCATGCCAGCGCCCCCGCCGCGCCGGCCACCGGCAGCGACAGCGGCGGCGCGTAGGCGGACAGGGCGAAGAAGACACCCGCGGCCGCGGCGGCGACGAGGGAGGGCAGGTCGGGTTGCGGAGTCAGGTTCGGGAGGGCCTGCGCGAGGGAGAACACGGCATCGCCCCCGATCTCGCCGATGACCTTGATGGACACGACGACGCCGACCAGCAACCCGGCCGACGCGAGCACGACCTCCACGGCTCTGCCCGCCGCGGTGAGCGGGAAGCCGGTGATGGCGTCCTGGACGAGCCCGACCAGCGACAGTCCGGAGAGCAGCACGATCAGGCCGGTCGCGACGACGAGGGCGGGGGAGTCGAGCAGGATGCCGCTCGAGGCCAGGACCAGGGCCGTCGTCGTGACGAGGGCGCCGCCGAGGACCTGCTGGAAGAACATCGGCACGCCGTTGCGACCGAGGACCCGGGCGAGCCCCCAGACCACGCCGGTGAGCACGAACGCGGCCAGCGCGACGCCGAACCCGCCGCCGATCAGCACGGCGACGGCGCTCGCGAACACCGACCGCGACAGGCCTGCGACCCAGCGCGGGTAGGGGTGGTTCGCGGCGACGGCGGCCGAGAGCCGGGTGAGCGCCTCGGACGAGGAGACCGGGTTGTCGGTGTCGACGATGTCCTTGATCAGGGCGTCGACCGTGGCCAGGCGCGTGTAGTCCTGCGTGCGGTAGCGGACGTTGCGCATCGTCGTGACCGGCCCGGCCTCGACGCCGCGGTGGCAGCACATCGTGATCGTCGAGAAGGCGATGTCGACGTCGCAGGTCGGGAGGCCGTACGCCGACGCGATGGCGAGCATCGTGTCGTGCGCGGCGGCCGCGCCGGCACCGGTCGCGAGCTGGACCTCCCCGATGCGCAGCGCGAGGTCGAGCACGCGCAGCACCAGGGTGTCGTCGGCGACCTGCGGGCCGGTGACGGCCGGGAGCAGGTTCTCCCGCACCGTCGGCGCGTCGAGCGCGGCACGGCGTCGCAGGTCCTCGGCGGTCGGGATCGGCACGTGGCGTCGGATCGACCCACGTGCGCGCTCTGCCACCCCCACGGGCTGACTCTCCACTTCCTGCTGGTCCGGGTCGGGCGCGTGATGGTCACGCGGCCCGAGTCCGGGGATCCTCATCGCTGGCACCTCGTGGGACGCGGGCGCGGGGGCCCCGTTGTCGTCTGACCGGGCGACCGGCGGTGTGAGCCGGGCCTCGCCTACGATGGTGCCCCAGTGCCGGCGTAGCTCAATCGGCAGAGCACTCGCCTTGTAAGCGAAAGGTCCGGGGTTCGATTCCCCGCGCCGGCTCCAGCTCAGAAGCCCCTTCCCGACGGCGGGTCGGTGCCGATGTAGCAGCGCGTGTAGCGATGGCGTTCACAGCTCCCTCCACTCGATCGCGTCGAGCGCCTGGCGCATGGCGTCGAGGTTGGTGTGCGCGTAGATCGACATGGTCACGTCGATGTGGGCGTGCCGGGCGATCGCCTGGACGACGTGCGGCGGCGTCCCGAGGCCCAGGAGCAGGCTGACGACCGTGTGCCGGAGGTCGTGGAGCCGGACCCCGGGAAGGCCGGCCAGCTCGCGGACCTTCTCGAAGTCGCGGCCGAGGTTGCGGGGCTCGGTGGGCGTGCCGATGGTCGAGGCGAACACGAGGTCGTGCTCCTGCCAGACGTCGCCAGCCTTGGTGCGTTCCTCGTCCTGATGACGGCGGTGCTCCTCGAGGACTCGCCGGGTCACCTTCGGCAGCGGGATCGTCGCCTCGGACGCCTCCGTCTTGGCCTCGGCGATGTAGAGCCGACCGTCCGCGCGCTGCACGGTCTGGGCGATGGTGACGGCGGCCCGCTCCTCGTCGATGTCATGCCAGCGCAGGCCGAGCAGCTCGCCGTGGCGCAGGCCGAGCGTCGCGGCGACGACGTAGAGCGCGTAGAGGCGCCGGTCCTTGGCCGCGTCGAGGAGCTTGTGCGCCTGGTCGACGGTGAGGCCCTTGCCGACCTTGTAGCGCGGCACCGAGACCTTGACGAGCTTGGCGACGTTGCGGGTGACCAGCTCCTCGCGCTCGGCGGCCGCGAGGCCGTTGCGGAGCACGGCATGCACGTACTGGACCTGCCGCTGAGAGGGGCGGCGATGGCAGCAGGCGCCGACCGCGCAGCACCGGCGGTCCTCCTCCGGGCGGCGGAGGTCGTAGCCCCGCGCGCAGCAGAGGCACCGCTCGCGCACCCCGGCCATGAAGGCGCGCACGTCGGCTGCAGTGAGTCGGCGGAGCGCCTTCTTGCCCAGGCCCGGCGCGATGTAGAGCCGGACGGCGTTCTCATAGCCGACGTAGGTCGTCGGGCGACGCTCCTCGCGGACGGCGACCAACCACCGCTGGAACCACTGCGCGACGCTGTACGTGCGGTCGGGGACGGGCACGCCGTTGGCCGAGTTGACCTTGAGTTCGTCGAGCTTGGCCCGCACCTCGTCGAAGCTCGACCCGTACACCGGGCGTCGCTTGATCTGGCCGGACGAGGTGTAGACGTAGGCGCTCCCGACCCACTTGCCGTCGCTGGACCGCTGGTAGATCGAGCCCTCGCCGTTCGCGCGCCGGGTTCGCTTCTCGCCGGCCATCAGGCCACCTCGGAGTCGAGGAGTCGAGCGACGTACTCCTCCAGCGCCGAGCGCGGGATGCGGCGGGAACCGCCGATCTTGACCGACCGCAGGTCCTGGTTGCGGAGCAGGTCGTAGACCTTGCACCGGCTGATCTTGAGCAACTCCGCGGCTTCCTCGGCGGTGAACAACAGCGCGTCCATGGGTCAGTCCTCCACGAGGTGACGGCCGATGTGGCCGAGGTCGTTGTGGGCGGCGGTGAGTTGGTCGTGCAGCGCGTCGGCGAGCTGGCGGGAGTCGTCGAGGTGGTCCATCGCGAACCCGAACGTGCGGACGACCGGGACGCCGGGGCGGTCGTCGTAGTGGGCGGCGAAGTCCGCGCGTCGGGCGGAGCGGCGGAGGTGGTCGAGGAGCTGGGGGAGCCGGGCGACGAGCTCTCGGAGGTTCCCGACGACGAGGGCGGCGGAGGGTCCGTCGAGGGGGCCGTGGTGGGTGGCGTGGTTGGCGGCGCGGAGCTGTTCGGCGGCCTGGTCGACGTGCGCGGCGATGCTCATTGCTTGGCCTCCTGCGGGACGGTGGCGGCGCGTTCGGAGGCGTCGCCGAGCTGGCGGGCGAACTCGGCGGTGCTGCTGGTGACGGCGGGGCCGAGGGCGGGGATGGCTGCGAAGAGCAGGCAGACGGTGACGACGCCCGCGAGGACGGCGGGGCCAGCCTTGTGGCTCTTGGCGAGCAGGGCGGTGACGAGTCCGGCGATGAGGACCAGGGCGAGCGGGCTCATGCCGCTCTCCGGCCGTCGCGGGCGATGCGGTCGCAGAAGGCGCCGTAGCCGCCGAGGTAGGGCGCGCGGAGACGGACACAGTCCTGGCCGGGGGCCGACAGGTACGCGATGCCGGGCGCGGTGTTGGCGTGCTCCGGGCCGAGGCGGCGGGCGTCGTCGCCGTGCAGCATCGCCAGGGACTCGGCGGGGACGCGGAAGGAGAGGCGGACGGCGAACTGGTCGCGGGCGTAGCCGCCACCGACGGCGTTGGCCTCGAACCGCTGCGCGAGCATCAGCACCCGGAACGCGGCCTTGCGGCCCTCGGAGAGCAGCCTCAGTGCCGCCGAGGTGATGCGTTCCGCGAGCTTCTTGTCCTTGGCCTGAGCGGCGCGCAGCAGCCCGGGGAACTCCTCCAGGACCACGAGCACCAGCGGCGTCTGGACCGTCGGGGCGATGTTGTCGACGCGGGGCGGCATGGTGTCGAGGCGGTCGTCCATCCACCCGACGAGACGGTCGAGGTGCACAGCGTGCGCAGCGAGGTCCTTCGAGCCGGTGACCTGTAGTTCGCGGTGCGCGGTGCCGTCCCAAGCTCGGCCGAGCAGCAGGCCAGTGATGTCCGAGCCCGCGATGACGACGTCTCCGGCGGCGGCGAGCTGCGCGAGCAGCCCGTAGGAGAGCTGCGACTTCCCTGACCCGTTCTGTCCCTGCACCGCGATGTGTCCCGGGGAGGCCAGGGCGTGCTCGACGAGGGCGCTGTCCTCGCGGCGGCCGAGCAGGATCGGCGCGTCGGCCCGACCCACCACGTCGTGGGGGAGCGTGAAGGTGGACGCGAGAGGGTCGACCTCGAAGAGCACGACCCGGACCCACCGTCCGCCGATCGGGTTGACGCGGAGTCCGGCGAAGCCGAGAGAGTGCGCCAGGCGCAGCGCGTGCGCCTCGATATCGGCGGGTTCGCCGCCGGGCATCAGCTCGACGGTGAACGACGTTCCCGCCGGCCCGACCCGCAGCCCGCCGAAGCGGGGCGTGCGGACCGTCATCCCGGCGGCGTTGTCGATGAGCTGGCACAGCCCGACTCCGGCGCACGCTTCGCGCCACAGGCCCCGCATGTCCGCCTCGAGCATCGCGAGCGCGGCGAGACGCTGTTGTTCGGCGGCCCGAGCCCGGAGGCGGTTGATCAGACGCCGCGCTCCGCCAGGGCCGCCGGTGTACCAACGCACCGGCTCCCGCAGCGCAGGCGTGTGGACCGTCGACGTCATACCGCCTCCTTACCTAGACACCTAGAGCAGATGTCGCCATCCACGACCGGCATCGGGAACAGCAGCGAGCACGCGGAACACATCGGCTCGTGGTCGGCGACCGGGTCCGGGACGCCGGCCATGCGGGCCCGGCGGATCATGCGCCGGTCGGTGGGCGTGGTCGCGGCCCACAGCCCGTGGTCCTGCCCGGAGTCCAACGCCCACCGCAGGCACTCGGTCGCCACGGGGCAGGCCGAGCAGATCGGGGCGACGGCGATGCGGTGGCGGGCCACGATCACCGACGTGTCGTCATCTGAGGGTGGAAAGAACAGCTCCGGGTCGGCGTCGCGGCACGCCGCGTCCCGCTGCCAGGTCATGACGCCGCCGCCTCGGAAGTGCCGTGCTGGGCGGCGCGGGAGCGCGGCGCGGTGGAGGCGGTCGAGCGGACCTCGGAGCAGCGATACCAGACCTGGGCGCCGGTGACGTTGCCGTTGCGGTCCTTCTTGTCCATCACGCCGATCTCGAAGCCGACGAGCTCGACCGGGGTGGCGGGGGCGAGGTCGGCGCCGGGCGCGCGCTCGGACACGAGGCCGACCTTGATGATTTCGTTGGTGGCCCGGCCGAACTGGCGGAAGCGGGCGACGAGCTGGGCCTCCCACTTGGGCAGGCCGTCCTTGGTGGTCTCCTGCCGGAACGAGTCCCCGAACGCGGTCTTGGGCTCGCAGGACAGGAACAGCAGCGACTCGAAGGTCGCGGCCTGGTCGATGGCGAAGTTCTGGATCACGGACTCTCCTCAGTAGCTCCTCTAGACAAGTCGACCTTAGCAGGCCTGACTTAGTCGTCTAGAGGAGTTCGGTGGAGTGTTGTGGAGTCGTGACACTTGCTGGTCAGCGCGCCGGAACCTCGTACTCAAGGACGTAGGCCGGGGCCGCCTTGAGGGTGTCGCAGACCTCCAGCGGACGGCCCGTCGTGTCGTAGGCGGTACGCACGAGAACGACCACCGGCACGCCGTCTGTGAGCTGCAGCCGGCGTCGCTCCTCGGCGGTGGGCATCCGGGCCGAGACCTCTTCGGTGAAGTGGTCCAGCTCGAAGCCCATGTCCTCCAGGCGGGCGTAAATGCCCCCGGGGCCGGTGTCGGCCTCGACGATGCGGGAGCCGGCGGCGACAGAGGCCGGGAGGTAGGAGACCGCCGTCTCGACCGGCTGTCCGTCCGCGAGGTAGCGCCGGGATCGGCTCACGACCTCCTCGTCGTCTCCCAGACGCAGCCGGTCCCGAATCTCCGGCGCGGCGGGTCCGGTGGCGATCTCGAGCTGGTCGACGTTGGGCGTGAAGCCCGTCTTCTGTGCCTCGACGCTGAACGCCGCGAGGCCAGCCTCTCGGTGGCGCCGGGCGAACCGCTCCGAAGCGAGCCGCCGCACCTGGACCGGCTGCCGGACGTAGGTGCCCTTGCCGTGCTCCGCGACAACCCGGCCCTCGTTGCGCAGCTCCTGCACCGCCTGCCGGACAGTCATCCGAGCCACGCCGTAGTGCTCGATCAGCACCGCCTCGCTCGGCAGTTTGTCGCCGGCCACGAGGGCGCCGCTGTCGATCAGGTCGCGGAGCTGGTCGGCGATCTGTCGGTACGGTGGCCGGTCGCTCGCACGGTCGATGGCCCCGAGCTGCACGGCTCCTCCAGACGACTGGACCTCTACGATCGCTGCTGAACGCTACCGAACGTCAGCGACCGTCAGGAGGCGACAGTGGCGGACACGCCCAAGCACTCGGTGAGCGTCGCCGGCATCGTCGTCGACGACCAGGACCGCGTCCTTGTCATCAAGCGTCGCGACAACGGTCACTGGGAGCCGCCTGGGGGTGTCCTCGAACTCGACGAGACACCCGAGCAAGGCGTCCAGCGTGAGGTGTACGAGGAAACAGGTGTTGAGGTCGATGTTGTGGCTCTAAGCGGAATCTATAAGAACATGAGTCGCGGCGTGGTCTCATTAGTGTTCCGTTGCTGGCCACGGGCCGGCTCTGCTCGTGCGAGCGATGAGGCCTCGGCAGTCCGCTGGGTGAAATTCGAGGATGTCGGCAAAGACATGGATGAGGCTTACCGGGTCCGGATCACTGACGCCTGGACGGATGAGGTGGCAGTTCGATCGCACGACGGCGTGAACGTCCTAGCAGGCTAGCGGGGTGCGATGGAAATGCGGAAGCTGGTGGGTTGGTTGAGGTCGTCAACTCCGACCACTTCCGTGACGGTGCATGCGAATCGGGACCCGACGTCGAGAAGCAACGCTAGGACCTGGCTCATCTGTCTAGGTAGACGCGCGATATTTACACTCCCTCGAAAGAGATCGATTGAGTTGCGGTTCAGAGTTGAGTCGTAGTCGCGCCGCAATTGCAACGCGTCACCATCCGATAAGGTGTTCAACAAACCTCGCTCTCTTGCGTAGCGAGATGAGTAGGCGAGTCCACTCATTGGGAATAGGTCATTCCCGCGATAGTACTGACGTAGAGATTCATTACCTTCCGCTTTCGTCACTACCTTTGCGGTCTGCTCTAAAGCGACATCAGTTACACCGACTAGGTCGGACAGGGTCTCCACGTCTAGGTTTCTTAGCCAGCGCCGGAAGGACCCGGGTCGGACATCCTCGCCAGTTGCAATGAATGCAGTTCCCAGTCGAGATGCTACCCGACGCGACGGGATTCCAAGCGTCATCGCCCACGCCGCAATGCTTGTCGGTACGCCAAACCGTACGATCGATGGCAGATTCGAGAGAAACGAGCTCTCAACCTCAAGATTGAGAGAACTGGCTGCAATCCTGATGTATCCAGCGATGCCCCACGGCAACCGGTAGCCGAAGTAGTCCTCGACGAACTTACTTAAAGCTACGGATTCAGATTGAAACATCGTCGACATATCCGCAACCGTAGTGCCTGATATCCACTCAGAAAGCAAGTCATAAACGCTGCCCTCGAAACCCGACGGTGCCTCCATTTCTCGCGCGCGACTCAGACCGGCGAGAGCAAGGGTCAGAAGCTCTCGAAGGAGTTCGGGATCGCCAGTATCCGCGTCCTCCGATCGCAGTTGCTCCTCAAAAAGTGATCTAAGAGCATCTTGGTGCTCGTCGACGTGGAGCTGGATTCGAAGGCAACTTTGAGCAGCTAGACCTGTGCTCGCGTACAACCTCCTTTTGTCCCCGTCCTCGATCCCACGAGCGATTACGCTAGCGGTTCGAGCCATAGTGTCGTACAGGAGAGGCAAATTCGGATTGCCCGCGCCCTGGATAGCAAACAGGCTCGAACCCAATATCTCCTGTAGGCCCTCTACCGTGACGGCGTGGGTTTCCTCCTCGACAAGTAGCGCAAGCATTTCGGGATCAAGTTTTCTGGCAAGGTCGCCGCCGCTTATCCGACCGGCCACCAACTGCCTTAATTGCTCAAGCAGAGCGCTTCTTACTGGCTCGACACCTAGATCTCGGTGCGATCGAAAGTGATCGAAGTCTTCCCGATCCTCCTCAGTCACAACTAGGAATATGACATTCCCTTCGGTCTCAGAGCCAGCTCTGCCAACGCGGCCCGCGATATTCCAAAAGTCACGAGCTGGCATCCGTACGCGGATTTCGGTTTCAGTGTCGTAGCGACGCGTGGTGTGAACTACTACCGTCTTCACCGGCAGGTTGACACCTTGGGCAAGCGTCGACGTCGCACAAAGCGCCGATAGCCGTCCGTCTCGGAAATCGTCCTCAATAGCCGTGCGAACTGGTCCAGGCAGATTGGCGTAGTGAACGCCGACGCCGCGATTGAGCAACCGAGTGACTTCGTGCTCTTCGCCGAGCCACTCTTCGGCGACTACCGAACTACGGCTCTGGCGCGATCGGAAGGCGCGCGGGATCGTTTCGTCGCGTAGTTCGGCTATCTCTAGACGATTCATTAACGCGCGCCCCACCGCCGCGGCATGGTCTGGCATCATGCAGAAAACGAGAACTGGCCCGTCATTCACGAGTTGCCATGCCAAGGCCGCGCATATCTGAGCTCTTGTAGCGTCCGGGAAACGAGGGCGTCTACGTCGACGAGTCGCTGGATTTACATGCTCGAGGACTTCGGTCTCGACAAAATGAGGTACGACAAGCCCTTCGGGTGCTACTTGAGCCCCTCCAATGCTGACCGCCGCAACCTGCTCGGGACTAAAATCCTCTGGGAAGACAAGGTCTCCGTAGCTGTTCTGCCAATTCAGATAGGCTAGGCGTAGAACTGTAGGTCGCCACGTGCTTGTTAATGCTGTTTCACTAGCGCCACCCAGCCACGTCGCGAAGTCGGCGAGGGTCTGGTCTGGCACAACCGCGGACAGCACGAGGAACGAAACAGCGGGAAGGCGCCTCCTGAGTCTCGACATCACGAGCTCATACTTCGGTCCTCGCCCCGGTTCCCCTACGAGATGACCTTCGTCGAGGACTACGAGGGTCACATTGTCGATTGCCTCAGGAGCCTGACGTAGTAGTTGGTCCAGCTTCTCGGGCGTGAGGACGAGGAGTTCGTCGTCGCTCGTGAGATCACCGTCGATGTCGCCACTGTCGAATGCCCCTGCAAGTGCCGAGACGCCTAGGCCTAAGTCGCCAAAGACGAGGTTGAAACTGGTCTCGACCTCGGATGCAAGAGCGTTAAATGGAGCAACGTATAGACATTTAGCGCCTGGGCGACTCGCGATGGCGTGCACAATCGCCATCTCGGCGACGCGAGTTTTGCCAGCCGAGGTAGGCATCCGCACCACGTGAGCTAACGCGGGGTTGAAGAGTCCGCGAGCAACAGCAGCCTCCTGCGACGGCCAAAGTTCAGAGATGCTTCTTAGATCGAGGGCCGAGCTCGAACCGGTGCCGCGAGCAAGGACAGTCAGATAACGCTGCCAGAGTCGATCGGCAGGAAGGACGTCGCTCAGCTGAGTCCAGGTGGAAGCCCGGTCGATCCTAGGAAGTAGCGCCATGAAGCCGTCTGCGAGACCCGCGCCACTGGCTTCTCCAAGTGCTTCCATCGCCTCGTGCGCTAGAGCTAGATCGTCCGCCGCCTCCTGTAAGCGATCGCGGTCGCCCCTGAGCATGAACTCGGCCGCCGCACCTAAGCCTTGCGCAAAAAGTGCGTGGGCGGCCGCGTGTATGGACTCGTCCGTGAAATATGTTCCGCGTTCGTCACTACCCCTGAGCGCCTGCGGTTCAAGTTGGAAGAAGTCAACCGCCAAGCGGATTCTGATAAAGCGACGCTGCAGGAACGCAGAGGCGAGTAGGCTGAGGCTCCACTGGTCCACGAATTGAGGTAGGGGCGCTGCTCGACGCGCGAGTGTCGCGGCATTCGCCTGATACCCCGCAAGCTCCCAGCCAATAGCGGCAATCATCAGAGTCGAGGAGGCTGACCTCGGCTCGATCTCGGCAATCTGTTCCGCAAGCTGAGCAAGCTGTCGTGCCGCGAGCCGTGCTTCATCGGAAGTACGGGAGCCTCGGCTCGCTCGACGAACTGCCCGATTCAGTAGTACCAGATGGCGGGTAGCGCGCCCAATTCCGGGCGTGACTTGTGTGTCGGAGATTGACAGGCGCTTTTGGAGTGCAGCGATACGCAGCGCCTCCGCTTGAGCGGTGAAGACTGGATCGCGAAGTAGCTGGCCAGCCTCGGAACCTTCGAACTCAAATGGTGCATTTGTCATGGCTGTACTCTGGGTCCGGGAATTTCGTCACCGAGCAGCTCTGGGCGTACACTTTGCCAGGAACCGTCGATCAGAATTCGAAGGTCGTTAACATACACAACGTCGACAGTAAGGGGGCTTACGATTTCGGCTTCGTCCAAGAGGTCGTCCATCGTAGCCTGCCGCCAATCGTCGGTGTTGATGATTAAGCAAATCTGATAGTCGCCGAGGGCTCTGTCGCTTCGATCGGAAAGATAACTTTCGTATGGGCCGAGAAGGTGTGGATGTTCGGTCTCAAGACGTTGATGCAGAAATTCGAGGGTGTCGACAAAGCCGGCTGCTGCGTCATCAGAGAGCTGTTTGTGAGCGTTGCAGAGGACGCCGCGGTCATTGCTGACTCTGACCTTGGTCTCCACAAACACGAGGCGTTCGATTATTATCGATCCGTCCGGCTGCTCGGATGTCACAAAACCGACAACGTCCGTTCCGTGCAGGGTCTGCTCGGCGTCTGGGTAGTAGCGCAGCTTGACAATCGGTACCGATGTGCTTCGTAGCTCTCGCAGTAAACCAATGGTGAGGACCTCTCCGAAGTCGCCGTGACGCTTTTGAATGGTCTTGGAGGGTCCCATTCGAGCGCCCGCTGATGCCCAGCCGAGTCGACGGAGGAGCCGCCGAGAAAGTTCAAGATTTGCTCGGCCTTCCATGAGCATCTTCGCGAGGAGATCATGGATGTCGTCGGGACGTGGCTGCTCAGTGATTTCGGTGTGGACTACCCGCTCCGTCGGTGCCCTCGTCTCCTCAAGCCAAGCGTTAAGCCACGATGACGAGGCTTGTGAGGTGGCGGGGCGGGTCATGCTGGTCAGTGTGCCCGGTAGGTCCGACAGCCTCGACGGTTGGCTGCATCTCAGGTGTGTGCGGGCGCTTCAGCAGTTGCAAAGCGAAGACTGGGCCGTTGTTCACAGCGACCCAGCCTCGATTGCCGCTGGCCATGAGGCGGACGCGCGAGCGGCTACGCCGGCGACGGACGCGGCCGGTGGCCTGGTCAACGCGCTGCACCCACCGCGATTGTATGCGGCCTTGGGCTCGCGCCCAGCGGCGCGCGGTGCGACCAGCGCGGATGCCGTCCTCGGCGCTGACGTGGACGGTGCGGACCGCGCGCTGGAGCGTCCAGACGCCCCAGAAGCGTCCCGGGCCGGTGCCGGGCTCGGACCACTCGGGTGGAACGTCGTGCTGGTACTCCTTGGCTGCCATCAGCCCGTGCTTGGTGAAGTACGCCGCGACACGACGTGGATCGGTCGCCCGCAGGCCCTCGGCGTAGTCCAGAGCGGTGCCGGCCAGTTCGTGGCGTCGGCGGTGTTCCGGGTCGGGATGCGCGACCACGTCCGCCCACACCGCGGACAGCCACACCGCGAACCGCACGCCGGTGGTCCGCGAGAGGCCGTGCGGCGGGGTGCAGAGCAGGTGGACGTGCGGGGCGCCCCGGCGCTGGAACTCCAGCTTCCACACGCACGCCCACTCCTCGCCCCAGGCCCGGGCGTAGCGCTTGCGCAGCGCCTTCATGTGCCGCTTCAACTCGGCACCGGTCGGGACGACGGAGAGCCAGTCCCCGGGGTAGGTGAGCGTCACCATCGCCGGGAGCCGACCGCCCTCATAGAGCGGTGTGTAGTCCAGCTCGCAGAGCCGCCGCACCATGTTCGCCCTGCTCTTGCGCGACCACGACGTGATCGCCGTCCTCGGCGTCGGGGGCTCCGGCCACTCCCCGGTGGCTACGAACGCGGCCACCGCGGCGTCTACGTCCTTCACCCGCGCCGACCGGGCACGTTCCTCGGTGCGCTCCCGCTTGGACCAGTCGCGGCACGCGACGGCGAAGATGCCCGGCCCGACCGTCAGTTCCCAGCGTGGGCCCTCGGCGAGCGTGCCGGGTTCCTCGCGGACGGCAGGGAGCATCGCGGCAGCGGCGTCGACGAGCTCGGGCGACGGGAACGACGGGGACCACAGCCCAGCGACCGTGTCCGGGACCGACTCCGTCGGGTTGTGCTGCTCGGAGGGGGTGCGGCCTGATATGGCACATAGAACAAGCCCAGGCACGCGGCCCTCGGCTGGCGCCGGGGCGGCGGCCGGGTCGGACGCGCCCGGCTTCCGCCGGGCGCTCCTGTCTTCGACCCGCTGCGGCGGGCCGGCCACGCCTCCCTCGGCCGCCACAGACGCAGCAGAGAGACGCGGCGACGGGCTGTACGAGCGCCACGGATCAGGCAGCGCCCGGAACCGGAAGCGCGACGACGAGCTGGACAGGCTGGACGGGGTGCTCGAGCTGGACGGGTACGACGACATGGCGGAGCCTCTCGGGGAGGCCGTCTCGCGCGTGCTGACCGGAGGTGGGCGTGCGGCATCGCCGCAGGACCAGATGGGGTTCTGCGGTGGGCACGCCGAAGGGCCGTCTCGCGGCCCTGGAGGTCAGAGCGGCGCGACGGCGAGGGTCGGGATCAGCGGGTGGGGGAGGGGGAGCCTTCGGCGACCAGGCGCTCCGCCCTGGACCAGGGCACCGACCTCGGGAGAGGCGGCCCCGTCGTCGGCAAGGGGGTCGGGGGTGCGGTGGTGGTCGGGACGAGGTCTCTCCCTCGTCGGCGCTCCCGGGGTCTGACAGCCCGCCCGCACCAGCGCAAGGGCCACGCTCAGCGGAAGTGGCGTCGGTATCGACGAGGTGGCCCTTGCCCCGGCACGGTCGACCTGTCCGAGGCGACCCCGCGCCGCCGAGGGAGAGACCTCGAGGCCGGTTCTCGGGACAAGCGCCGTGTAGCAGCCGTGTAGCGGCGGCCTGGCGTTCACGGCCGTCCGAGAGAGTTCGACCAGCAGAACCGCTATATGCGACGTCGTCGGGAAGTCTCCTCTAGACGAGTCGCACGGCTCTTGTAAGCGAAAGGTCCGGGGTTCGATTCCCCGCGCCGGCTCCACGTTCGTGGCCTTCCCGACGGCGGGTGTGGTGGCCCTGTTCGGTCAGGCGCCCCTCGCATGATCACGACGTCGTGAGCGCGTCGCAGGAGCGCTTGCGCGTGTCGCTCACGACGTCGCGCCCGGAACGTCGGTGGCGTGTCGCATCAGGTGTTGCGCGTGTCGCCGCCGAGATTCCGATCAAGCTCGAGACGGTGCTGCCGCACTTCCTGCACCCCGGGTCGTCGCTCATCGACGCGCTCGCCCTGGCGTACAACCGCGCTGAGCCTGGTCTGGCTGACGGTGCTCGTCATGGGCCTGGACGGCCCCCGCGGGTGGCTGTCCCGACGACGGGTACGGCGCAATCTCGACGCCGCGACCGGCACCGTGCTGCTCGGCTTCGCGGGCGAGCTCGCGAGCGACGCCTGACGTCATGAACCCGACGCCGTCCCGCCCGCGCTGACGAGACCGGGGTCCACATCCGCAGCGAAAGGGGTAGCTTCCGGACATCGCAGCCGAGCTGTCCGGGGGGACGTCGTGGGCGAATCGATGGTCCTGCTGTTGTTGCCGTTCCTCGCGATCGGGGTGATCGCGCTGCTCCTCGGGCTGGTCACGCTGAAGCTGCGGCGGCGCTCGACGAAGCGGACGGACCCGGTGCCGCCGCAGCCCGAGGCCGACTGGCAGCAGAAGGTCCCCGTCGAGCCGCTCGGCGAACGCCCGATCGACGCCCACATCCCGCCTGCCTCACGATCGGACCCCACGACCTGACGCCCACCCCGCGGAGCTGCGCCATGCCGGACATCGAGAGCCTCGTCGACGCCACCCTGCGCGTGTTCAACGAACGCGACCCGGACGCCAGGCTGCGCGTAATGGCCGAGGTCTACGACCGGGACATCGTCTTCACCGACGCCGAGGACACGCTGCGCGGGCACGCAGCGGTCAGCGACAAGGTCCAGGGCCTGCTCGACTCCGCGCCCGGCTTCGACTTCACCCCCGACGGTCCGGCGCACGTCCTCGGCGACCTCATCCACGCGCCGTGGACCTTCGGCCCGCCCGACGGCGAGCCCGTGGTCCGCGGCGTCGACATGAGCCTCGTCGCCGACGGGAAGGTCGTGCGGCTCTACACGCTGCTGCTGGGGCAGGCCGGCGGGTAGACGCGGCGCCGACCGGATGTGCTCGGCCTGATCGAGAGCACGTCTTCCCGACGACGGGTCGTGCGGACCCGGTGCCCGGGCTCCGCGCCCGGCCCCATCAGCTCCGTGGGGGCGCGAAACGAGTCGCGGGGCCGACGGTGGACCGACGGCTCCTCGTCGTCTGAGTACCGGCGATCGTCGTGCAGGTGCTCAGGTGGCTGCTGCTCGACGGCGTTGCCGAGGCGGTGCTCGTGTTGGCGCCGTCGAACTGGTCTCCACCTGAGCCCGGCGACCGACCCCTGGACGGCCCGTGTCGCTCAGAAGGGTGACACATCTCGGATGCGTCGCTCTCCGGTAACGAGGAGGTGGTTCCTCGCGAGAGAGGGAGCAACAACCGCACGGAATTCGGGGGCACGGAAATGACGCAGGGTATTGCAGGGCCGCGGCACGGTCGCCACGTCGGACAGAGCGCGGACTCGCCGTTCGACGACGCCCTGACGACGCCTCTCCGCATCCCGCAGCCGATGGCTCCCGCAGCCCGCCCGCAGGTCCCGATGCAGCGCGCCGCGGCGCCGCAGCAGCCGGCCTTCGTGCCGCCTCAGCCGCCCGTCCAGGTGGCTCCGCCGCAGGCCAATGGCCTCGCAACCGCCGGTCTCGTCGTCGGGATCATCGCCGCGGTGCTGTCGTTCGTCCCCGTGCTCGGCACCGTCTCCTGGGTGCTGGCGCCGATCGCGCTCGTGCTGTCGGTGGTCGGGCTGGTGAAGGCGAAGCGGGCGAGGAACGGCCGCGGCAAGTCGATCGCCGGCATCGTGCTCTCCGTCGTCGCGCTGTTCATGTGCATTCTCTACACCGCCGTCTTCGTGGGCAGCGTCAATTCCGTGGCGCAGCAGAGCGCAGCCGTGCACCAGGTCACCTACGAGGTCACGACCGCCAAGAAGACGAACGTGACCGTCACCTACAGCCAGTCGCAGAACGACGACCTCGCGATGGCTTCGGTGGCCGACGCGGCCTCGCCGTGGAGCGCCGACGCGCAGGTCTCCGGCCTCATGGGCCCGACGATGACGGCCACCCTCAGCCCGGACCTCGACAACCCCGGCCGCTCCGACACGATCACCTGCACCATCCGCGAGGACGGCGTCCAGGTCGCGCAGAACACCGCCAAGGGCCCCAACGCCTCGGTCACCTGCGCGAAGTAGTCGAGCCCACGAGCGGGCCGTTCGTCACGGAACCACCGTGACGGGCGGCCCGTTCGTCGTCTCAGGCGCCGCGGTACGTCGCGAACGTGAGCAGGTTGCCCTCGGTGTCGCGGGCGGAGCACGCGTAGGTCGGACCTCCCGCGCCGAACGACGTCTCGTGCGGCGCCGCCACGACCTCCGCCGACGCCTACGTCCAGTACAGGACCCGGGCGTTCGGCAGGTGCTCGTCGATCTGGTCGGTGATGGTCGAGCGCAGGTGGTCCATCACGGCGTTCGGGTAGACGTGCTTGACCGACCCGAACTTGCCGCGCTTCTCCTTGCGCTGCTCGGGGTCCATCTCCAGCTTCGACGCCGGGTACCAGGTCTCGAGCGTCTCGCGGCTGCCCGGCGTGAAGCGGTGCGTGATGCACTCGATCGTCAGGTCGGCGTCCGCGGGCACGGCCGCGGCGACGTCGGCCAGCAACGAGTCGTAGGCGACCTCCCACCCGCCGTCGGGAATGATCGGCGCCAGCGTGACCCCGACCGGCCAGCCGGCCGACGCCATCCGACCCAGCGCCGCCACGCGTGCGGCGACCGGATCGGTCCCGCCCTCGTAGCGCGGCCACGGCGAGAGCGAGAAGCGCAGGCGGGTTCGGCCGTGGTGGGGGAGGTCGAGCAGCGGGTCGACGCCGGCGAACTTCGTCGTCGCGCGCAGCTGCACGGGACCCGGGAACGAGTGCGTCCCCACGTGCGAGATCGCCGCGGCCAGCGATCCCGTCGCCGGCTCGATGCCGAGCGGGTCGGTGTAGCAGGACGCCTCGAAGGTCGTGCCCTCGTGCGCGCGGGCCTGCGACGTCGAGGTCACGTGCCCCTGCCCGACGTAGCCGTCGAGGTTGGCGAGGATGCGGTCGAGGTCCGCGTAGACCCGGGTGATCGGGGGGCCGGTCAACGACCCGGCGAGGTAGCAGTACTGGCAGTGCGCCGGACATCCGCGCGCGAGGTCCACGCGCCAGTCCGCCGACGGCGGGATCGGGTCCAGCTTGCGCGCGGAGTCCGGGCTCACGACGACGGCGAGCGTCGCCTTCGCCCGCGCGTACGTCTCGCGCTCGGTCTCGCCCTTCACGCCGGTGATGCGGTCGACCTTCAGCAACTCGATGTCGTCGCAGCCCAGCGCCTCGCACCGGCGCACGATCTCCGCGGCGTGCGCGTGCTCCTGGGCGGCCTTCGTGACGCGGACGTGCTTCGGCACCCACGGCTTGTGCGGGCGCGGGGTGGCAGCGGGACGGGCGGGGGCGGCCATCGGGGCGGATACCCGACGTCGGGTCGCTCGTCCCGGCTTTCGGCTCCAGGCTGCTCACGTGCGTCCCGCGCAACGCGCCCGCCCCGCCGTCCTCGCGGTGTTCCTGCTGCACGCCCTGTTGTTCGGGTCGTGGACCGCGCACATCCCGCAGGTCAAGGCGGGCCTGGGCCTGTCCGACGCCGAGCTCGGGCTCGCCCTGCTCGGGGCGCCGCTCGGGTCGGTGCTGGCCATGGCGCTCACCGGGTGGCTGCTGCCGCGGCTCGGCAGCCGGCGCACGGTGCAGGTGACCCTCGTCGGCTACGCGCTGACAGGCCTGCTGATCGGGGTCGCGCCGTCGCTGCCGTGGCTGTTCGGCGCCCTGCTCGTGTGGGGCGGGTTCCAGGGCGCGGTGGACGTCGCCATGAACACCCAGGCGGTGACGGTCGAGCGGGCGCTCGGGACACCGATCATGGCAGGGCTGCACGGCGGCTGGAGCCTCGGCGGGTTCTGCGGGGCGCTGCTCGGGACGGCGGTCGCGGCCACCGGGACGGAGCTGACGCCGCAGCTCGCGGTGCTCGGCCCGGTCGTGCTGGTGCTCGGCGGGCTCGCCTCGCGGCGGATGATCCCCGACCCGCCGGAGCCGACGACGGAGGCCGGGCACGACCTGCCGTCGGGAAGGGTGCTGGTCCGGCCCGTGGTGCTGCTGCTCGGCGGCATCGCCCTGGCGAGCATGCTCGCCGAGGGCGCGTCGGCCGACTGGTCGGCCGTGCACCTGCGCGACGACCTCGCGGCCGGTCCGGGCGTCGCGGGCCTCGCGTACGCCGCGTACTCGGCGACGATGCTGACCCTGCGGCTGACCGGGGACCGGCTGCTGACCCGACTCCCGGCGCACCGGCTGCTGCCGGTCCTGGCGCTGGTCGCGGCGGTCGGGTTCGGGTCGATGCTGTTCGTGGCGCATCCCGCCGCGACGATCGTCGGGTTCGGGCTGCTGGGGGTCGGGCTCGCGCTCGTGGTGCCGACCGCCTTCAGCGCCGCCGGCCGCTTGCCGGGCGTGCACCCCGGGCGTGCGATCGCGGCGGTGTCGGCGCTGGGCTGGGTCGGGTTCGTCGCCGGGCCGCCGGTGATCGGGCACCTCGCGGCGTGGGTCGGACTCCCGGTCGCGCTGGGGCTCCTGCCGCTGCTCGCGCTCGTGATCGCCCTCGGCGCCCGGAACCGGGTGCTGGACCGCAGCTGATGTCAGTGGCACGGAGCGCCCGCACGGTGCCTCGGTGCCACTGACGTCCGTGGGCGGGGAAAGATCGCGGAACGTGAGCGCCCTGCACGTGTTCGACATGGACGGCACCCTGCTGCGCAGCACGACGGCGGCACTGGAGCTCAGCCGGCGCCTCGACTGCGAGCCCCCGCTCGTCGAACTGGAGCGGCAATTCACCGGCGGTGATGCTCGACCGCGGCCTCGACGTCGTCCACGGCTCGGTCTGGTCGGACCCCATCGACCCGACCGCGATCCTGACGCCGGGTGACAAGGTCCGGCTCGCGGACGCCGAGCGTGCGGCGCGGGGTCTGCCGTTGTCGGCGTGCGTCGCGTACGGCGACTCGGGGTCCGACGTGCCGCTGTTCGCGCACCTCACGCACACCGTCGCGGTCAACGCCTCGCCCGGTCTGGCGGCGGCCGCCGACTACCGCGGGAACGACCTGCGCGAGGCCTACGCCCTCGGCCGGGCGTTGCTCGACCGGCCTTCCTGAGAGCGGGTCGCGCCTCGAGATCTCATCGTGCCGCGCGAAGTGGTCGCTGAGCGAGCACTTCGCGCGGCGGGGGCGGATCTTGCCGCTGCGACCGCCTCGGGTCGTATCAGTCCCGGCACATCGCCGCGGGATGGGACGAGGTCGCAGGCTTGCCCCGCCCTGTCGTCGGGAAGTCGTGGGCGTGACGATCATGGAGCACGGCGACGTCCGCATCCGCTACGAGGAGCGCGGCGAGGGGTTCCCGGTGCTGGCGTTCGCGCCGGGCGGGATGCGCTCGGCGATCGAGTGGTGGTCGGCGGCGCCGTGGGACGTGCCGGAGGCGCTCTCGGGCGACCACCGCGTGGTGCTGATGGACCAGCGCAACGCGGGGGAGTCGTGGGCGCCGGTGCGCGCGGACGAGGGGTGGGACGCCTACACCGACGACCACCTCGCCCTGCTCGACCACCTCGGCATCGAGCGCTGCCACCTCGTCGGGATGTGCATCGGCGGCTCGTTCATCGCCAACCTGATCCGCCGGGCGCCCGAGCGCGTGGCCGCCGCGGTGGTGCTGCAGCCGATCGGGCTGGAGGACAACCGCGAGCTCTTCCACGGCACGTTCGCCGACTTCGCGGAGAAGCAGGCCGACCAGCACCCGGAGGCCACCGAGCAGGACTGGGCCTCGTTCCGCGACAACCTCTGGGGCACCGGGAACGTCCTCTTCTCCGTTCCCGACGAGGCCGTGGCCCGGTTCGACGTGCCGCTGCTGGTGTTCGCGGGCGGGGACGAGCCGCACCCGGCGTCGGCGTCGTCGATGCTCGCGGAGGTCGCCCCGCAGGCGACGCTCGTCGAGCGGTGGAAGGCGCCGGAGTACAACGACGCGGCGCGCGAGTCGATCAGGAGCTTCCTCGAGGTGCACACGCCGTCCTGATCAGGTGACCTCCCCTGTCGTCTCACGCTGAGTAGCTCTACCGTCACTCGACGTGAGTGTCATGTCCGACGCGACCCGCATCCGCATGGTCGCCCGCACCGCCCTGGTGCAGATCGACACCCTCGTCGACGAGGGACTGCGCGGCGCCGCCCTGGAGGCGCTGATCGACCACGCGGAGGCGCTCGCGGTGGCGCCGTTCGCCCGCGTGCGTCGGGACCCGTTCCCGCACCTGTGCCGGCTGCGGGACCTGCTGGACGGCCTGGTCGGACTCACCTCGCAACGGCTCGTGACGACCCTCGACGACCTCATCGCGAGGACCGTCCGCGTCCCTTGACGGTCACGGCAGACTGTTTCTCATGACGGCCGTCGAGGACTTCACGACCCTGCTCGCCCGCACGCCGGTGACCACCGACGAGGCCCTGGCGCTGTTCGACTCGCTCGACCCGGTGTCGGTCGAGGAGATGTTCGGACAGTGGTGGGGGTCCGAGTTCCCGACGGGTCACCCGATGGACGGCCTCCTCGCCGCCACCGGGTGGGCGGGCAAGCGCTTCGACTCGGCCGACGAGGTCCACCCGCTGCTGTTCTGGAACGCCGACCGCAGCGACGTCTTCGCCGTCGACCCCGCGCTCGTGCCGATGAACCTGCCGCTGCCGGACGCCGCGCGGAAGCCCTGGCTGCACAAGGTGATCACCCTCGGGCGGCCCGTGATGGGCACGACGAAGTACACGGCGCGGCTGCGGATGACCGAGTACCGCGGCGTCCCCAGCGCGACGATGATCTACGACGCGCGCCCGATCAACGACGTGTTCCACCGGGTCGACGCGACGACCCTGCTCGGCTGCATGGACCTGCGGGACGCGGCGCCGTACTTCTTCGTGCTGCGCCGGTGAGGTGCTTCGCATGTGAGTACTTCTGACGGCTATCACCGTCACAACTACTCACAGGGGCGCAGCCCACACCGCCGCCAGCCGCTCCGCCCACCGCGGCGCCGCGTAGACCTCGACGTCCGCGCGGGCCCGGCGGCCCAGGGCGAGCCGGCGCTCGTCGTCGTCGAGCAGGTCGGCGAGCGCCGAGGCGAGCGCGGCGGGGTCGCCGACCGGGACCAGGGCGCCGTTCACGCCGTCGTGCACCACCTCCGGCAGCCCGCCGACCGGCGTCACCACCGGCGCGACCCCGAACGCCATCGCCTCCAGCACCGCCATCGGCAGGCCCTCGTGCGAGCTCGGCAGCACCAGGAGCTGGGCACGCCGGAGGAGTTCGTCCCGCTCGGCGGGGTCGAGCCACGTCCGGACGTCGACGACGTCGCCCACCCCGGCCGCCGCGACCGCCGCCCGCACCTGCTCCACCTCGCCGTCGCCCGCGGCCACCGCGCGCAGCCGTTCGCGGTGCACGGGGTCGAGCCGGGCGCACGCCGCGACGAGGTCGTAGATCCCCTTGCGGGCCCCGAAGCGCCCGAGGAAGAGCGCCGTCACCGGCCCGCCCTCGGGACGGGCCACCGTCGCGGGCCACTCCACCGGGTTGGGCAGCGCGACGACGCGGTCCGCGGGCACGCCGAGCCGCTCGCGGTACGGGGCGCGCAGGGCCTCGGAGAGGACGACGAGCCGGTGCGGGCGCAGGAGGGCCCGGACGACGGCGCGGGCCGGGCGGGGGAGGCCGTCGAACCAGTCGAGGAACTGCGACCCGTGCAGGTGCAGCACCGCCGGCACGCCCGCCCGGCGGGCCACCGCGGCGACCAGCCCCTTGCGCAGGACGGACGTCCGCTGCGAGACGTGCAGGTGCACGACGTCGGGTCGGTCGCGACGGACCCGCCGGGCGGCGGTCAGCGGGCCGCGCAGCATCGTGGCCAGTCGCTCGGGCCCGTCGGCGTGGGTCGTGACGACGGCGAGCTCGGCGTGGGCGGGCAGGTGCCGCTCCAGGAGGTCCTGGACGCTGCCGATGCCGCCGCGGGCCCGGGCGCGGGGGCCGACGACCAGCACGCGGGGGCGGGTGGTCGCCGCCGTCGTCACGGGCGCGTCCTGCAGGTCCGTCACCGGTCGATCTCCTCGCGTCGCTGGTCCCCCTCGGTGGGACCCAGAAGATCGTCTTCACGTGTCATTCACATGTCGTCGACGTACGCGCCGTATGTCGGGCGCCCGACGGCGCAGGCCACACGCCGACCGGTTGTGAACGAACGCACGAGGACGCAAGATCGGTGTCCGTGACGACCCTCCTCGACTCCGGTGACCCCGCCGGCGAGGTCGGCACGGCGATCACCTCGCGACCCCGTGCCACCCCCGCCATCGACCTCCTCGAGGGACGGCGCAACCTGCGCCCCCTGCAGGGCGACGGGCCGGAGCGGTGTCGTTACGAGGGCTTCTCCCTGACGCCGGTCGGGGTCACGCTCGGCGCCGAGGTCCGCGGCGTCGATCTCGCGCAGCCGCTCGACTTCGAGCTGCGCCTCGAGCTCAACCGCGCCCTGCTGGACTGGAAGGTGCTGTTCTTCCCCGACCAGCACATCTCCTCGGCCGAGCAGCGCGCGTTCGCGATGCAGTGGGGCGAGCTCGAGACCAACCCGCTGCTCGAGGCGGGCGAGGACCCGAGCGTCGTGCGCTTCGCCAAGGGCGGCGACGGCCCGCAGACCTACGAGAACATCTGGCACGTCGACACGTCGTTCCGCCGCGCGCCCGCGATGGGGGCGGTGCTGCGAATGATCACGACGCCGCCGTTCGGCGGCGACACGATGTGGGCCGACATGGCCGCCGCGTACGACAACCTCTCCGACGAGGTGCGCGCGCGGATCGACGACGCGGTCGCGGTGCACGACATGGTGCCCGGGTTCGCGCGCTTCCTCGACGCGGACAAGCTCCGCAAGCTCGAGGAGACCTTCCCGCCGGTGACCCACCCCGTCGTGCGGATCCACCCGGAGACCGGGCAGCGGACGCTGTTCGTCAACGCCGCCTTCACCACGCGGATCGTCGGGATGGAGCGGGCGGAGTCCGACGCGCTGCTGCGCCACCTGTTCGCGACCGCGCACACCCCGGAGTACCAGGTCCGCTACCGCTGGGCCGAGGGCACCGTGGCGTTCTGGGACAACCGGGCCACCCAGCACTACGCGGTGGGCGACTACGGGTCCCACGTCCGGGTCGCCGAGCGCGTGGCGATCCTGGGCGGCAAGCCGTACTGAGCCCCCGGCGACGACAGGAGAGCGTCGTTGCCGTCACGAGGTGACGGCGA
>NZ_JAJNDA010000036.1 GCF_021026295.1 Actinomycetospora soli | reverse complement strand
GCGTGCCGTCGCCGGACATGAAGCTCGAGGCCGACTTCCAGCCGTTCTTCTCCCACGGCGGGTCGCTGCGCTCGTCCTGGTACGGCGACTGCCTGCCCAGCCGCGACTTCCCGATGCTGGTCGACCTCGCGCTGCAGGGCCGGTTCCCCCTCGACAAGTTCGTCACCGAGCGGATCTCGCTCGACGACGTCGAGGCCTCCTTCGACAAGATGCACCACGGCGACGTGCTGCGTTCGGTGGTGATCCTCTAGATGGTGGGCTACGGAGACACGGTCGGGAGCGGCGTCAACGACGGCGGACCCGTCGAGAACGTCGTCACCTCGGGCAAGTTCGAGCTCGACGGCGGGTCGTGGGACGTCGACAACAACGTCTGGATCCTCGGGGACTCCAGCGAGGTCGTCGTCATCGACGCGGCGCACGACGCCCAGGCCATCCGCAAGGCCGTCGGCGACCGCAACGTCACCGCGATCCTGTGCACGCACTCGCACAACGACCACGTCAACGCCGCGCCGGCGCTGTCGAAGGCGCTCGACGCGCCGATCCTGCTCAACCCCGAGGACCGGGTGGTCTGGGACCTCACCCACCCCGACCTCGAGCCGGACGGTCAGCTCGAGGACGGCGAGACGTTCACGATCGCCGGGATCGACCTGAAGATGATCCACACGCCCGGACACTCGCCCGGGTCGACGTGCTTCTACGCCCCCGACCTCGGCGTCGTCTTCACCGGCGACACCCTGTTCCAGGGCGGGCCGGGCGCCACCGGGCGGTCGTACTCGGACTACGGGGTGATCCTCGAGTCGATCGAGCGCAAGCTGTTCGCCCTGCCCGGCGAGACGATCGTGCGCACCGGACACGGGGACCACACGAAGATCGGCGACGAGTCGCCGCACCTCGAGGAGTGGAAGAAGGCCAAGGAATAGGCCTGCCCGACACGCGGTTCCCGGCCGACCCCTACCCCGGGGTCGTGCCGGGGACCTCGTTCCTGCACGACGACGGGCTCACCCACGAGCTCGTTCCCGACGACGGGTGCCGCGGCGGCCGGCGGGTCGGTGCGGTCGGCATCGACGACCTCCTCGACGTCCCGCTCGCCGCGCGGGTACCGGTCCTGGCCTACGGCTCGAACGCCTGCCCGTCGAAGATCACCTGGTTGCGCCGCGAGCTCGGTCTGCGCGGGCCGGTCGTGGCGCTGCGCGTGACGGTGTCGGGGGTCGCCGCGGTGTGGGCGGCCGGGCTCCGTGTCCGGGACGACGCGCGCCCGGCGACGCTGGCGGTCACCTCTGCCGGTGACAGCAATGCGTCACTGCTTGCACCCAGCGCCAGGAAAGCCACATCGTCGGTCGGCCGGAGGCTCGAGGCCGACGATGTGGAGTTGCTGGCGTCCAGTGCCGGCAGTGACGCATTGTTGGCACCGGAGAGCCACCACGTCTGGCTGGCCACCCCCGAGCAGGTCGCCGTGCTCGACCGGTGCGAGGGGCGGGGCGCCCGCTACGACATGGCGTGGGTGCACGCGTCCACCGTGCTCGACGAGCGGGGCGTGCGGCTCGACCCGGTGCTCGCGTACTGGCCGGCGTCCCCGGTCCGCGCGCCCCTGCTCGTCGACGGCGCCCCGGTGCGGGTCCGCGACGTGGCCCAGGACGACGCGCGGCACCTGACCGGCGAGCCCGCGGAGGTCCCGGACGGTGCGGCCACCGTGGTCCCCGACGGCTGTCCCGACCCGCGGTCGTGGCCGGACCGGGTCTTCGTCTACGGCACCCTGCAGCCGGGGGCGTCCGCGTGGTGGCGGCTCGCGTCGGCCGCCCGGGAGACCGCACCCGCCGTCGCACGCGGGCAGGTGTACGACACCGGCCACGGCTACCCGGCTCTCGTCGCGGGACCGGGTACCGCCCGCGGGCACGTCGTCACGCTCGCCGACCCGGCCCGGGCCCTGCCGGCGCTCGACGCCTACGAGGGTCCGGACTACCGGCGGGAACGCGTGGTCGTGTACCGCGCGGCGAAGGCCGAGCTCGCCTGGGCCTGGCTCTGGGACTCCCCGCCCCCGTCGGACTGGCCGACGGTGACCGGCTCCTGGTCGGACGCCTCCCCCGACCCCTGATCGGTCGCGTCCTCGTCGTCGCGCGCGTGCCGCGGCGGGAGCACGGTGACGGGCACCGAGACAGCGAGCCGACCCGCCGTCGGGACGAGGACGATGCGGTCGGGGCCCGGACGCGGCTCGGTCACGGACTCGTCCGCGGGCGGCTGCTCCTCCGCAGGCGACTGCTCCCCCGCGGGCGGCTGCTCCTCCGGCACCGACCCGCCGTCGGGAACCGCCCGGGACCGACGCAGCAGCAGGGCGGCCCGGGCGAGCAGCGCGAGGCCCGCGAGCAGGGCGATCCCGGCGACGGCGAACGCGACGAGCGCGAGCACCGGCGACTGCAGGCGCGGCGCCTGAGTGATCGCGAGCGGGGCCGCGGCGGCGAGCAGCGCGACGGTCACGACGAGCACGACCAGCAGCCGCATCCCCCACCCCCGCCCCACGTGAACCACGGACCCCCGGCCCGGTCATGCTGCTCGATGCGCAGCCGATCACTCCAGCACCCGCCCGGGTTCGACCTGATCACGATCGGGTGGCGGGCCCGGAGTGGACAGCCCGTCGGGGGGCCGGGACAGTGATCAGGTGCTCGAGATCGACGGCGTGTCGAAGCGGTACGGCGCGGTCCGGGCGCTGCACGACATGACCTTCTCGGTGCAGCCGGGCGAGCTGTTCGGGTTCGTCGGCGCGAACGGTGCGGGCAAGACGACGACGATGCGGATCGTGCTCGGCGTGCTCGCCGCCGACGCCGGCGAGGTGCGCCTCGACGGGCGGCCGATCGACGCGGCCCGACGCCGCCGGATCGGCTACATGCCCGAGGAGCGCGGCCTCTACCCGAAGATGGCGGTGGGCGAGCAGCTGCGCTACCTCGCGGAGCTGCACGGTCTGGGCGCCGCCGACGCGAAGGCCAGCGCGCAGCGCTGGACCGAACGCCTCGGGATCGCCGACCGGGCCGGCGAGGAGGTGCAGAAGCTCAGCCTCGGGAACCAGCAGCGCGTCCAGCTCGCGGCCGCACTCGTCCACGAACCGGACGTCCTCGTGCTCGACGAGCCGTTCTCCGGGCTGGACCCGGTGGCGGTGGACGTCATGAGCGCCGTCCTGCGGGAACGCTGCGACGCCGGGGCGCCCGTCGTGTTCTCCTCCCACCAGCTCGATCTGGTCGAGCGGCTGTGCGACCGGGTCGGGATCGTCCGCGACGGCACGCTCGTCGCCCGGGGGCGGGTCGACGAGCTCCGGGCCGGCGACGCCTCGGGGGCGTCCACCGTGGTCGTCCACGCCCCCGACGCCGTGGCCGGCTGGGCGGACGCCGTCCCCGGGGTCACGGCGAGCCGCGTCGAGCACGGCCGCACCGTCGTCACCCTCGACGCCGGCGCCGACGACCAGGCGCTCCTGCGGGCCGCTCTCGCCACCGGCCCGGTGCACGAGTTCACGCACCGCCGGCCGTCGCTCACCGAGCTGTTCCGGGAAGCGGTCGGCGAGCGGGCGGCCGCATGAGGACCGTCCTGCTCATCACCCGCCGCGAGTTCCTCGCCCGGGTCCGCGGCCGGGCGTTCGTCGTCTCGACCGCCGTGATCCTGCTGATCCTCGTGGGCTACTCGCTGTTCGTCTCCTCGATCGACCCGGGCGGCGACTCCGGCACCTCGACGATCGCCGTCGCCCCGGAGACCGAGGCGATCACCCCGTCGCTGCGCCTGGCCGCCGACGACCAGGGGCGGATCGTGCGGGTGCTCCCGGTCGCCGACGCCGCGGCCGGCCGGGCACTCGTCGCCACCGGGGACGCCGACGCGGCGCTGTCCGGTCCGCCGACGCGGCCCCGGGTCGACGTCGACCGCTCGCTCGGCAGCGGCACCGGGTCCGTCGTCACCGTCGCGACGACACTGCTCGCGCAGCAGCAACTCCTGCCCGATCCGGCGGCCGGCGATGCCGCCGTCGCGGCCGCGGAACCCGTCGTCGTCGCCGCGCGGCCGGACGACCCGGCGCAGGGCCTGCGGATCGGCCTCGGGGCGTTCGGCGCGTTCCTGCTGTTCTTCTCCATCCAGACCTACGGCGCGATGGTGGCGCAGGGCGTGGTGGAGGAGAAGGCCAGCCGGGTGGTCGAGCTCGTGCTGGCCACGGTCCGGCCATGGCAGCTGCTGCTCGGCAAGGTGCTCGGGCTCGGTGCGGTGGGGTTGTTGCAGCTGGTCGTGCTGACCGGGGCGGGACTCGCCGTCGCCGGGACGGCCGGGCTCCTCGTCGCCGGGGCGGGGATCACGGGGACGCTCGTCTCGGTGCTGGTCTGGTACCTGCTCGGGTTCACGCTGTACGCGACGGTCTACGCCGCGCTCGGCTCGCTGGTGTCGCGTCAGGAGGACACGCAGAGCGTGCTGACGCCGGTGTCGATCGTCGTGCTCATCGGCTTCATCGCCGGGTTCAACCTGGTGCTCTCGGCCCCCACCTCGACCGCCCTGACGGTGCTGTCGCTGATCCCGCCGTGGACCCCGCTGGTGATGCCGGCCCGCATCGCGCTCGGCGGCGTCCCGGTCTGGCAGGTGGCGCTCGCCTTCGTCCTGACCGCGGCGTTCACTGCGCTCGTGCTCTGGCTCGGCGGCCGGATCTACGCCCGCTCGGTGCTGCGCACCGGCGCGCGGGTGTCGTGGCGGGAGGCCCTCACAGGGCGTTGAACCGGGTGAGCGCCTCCTGGCGCTCGGCCTTGTGGTCCACGATCGGCGCGGGATATCCCGACGGCGGGTCGGGCAGCTTCCAGGGCTGGTGCACCTTCTTGCCCTCGATCCCGGCCAGCTCCGGCACCCAGCGCCGCACGTAGTCGCCCTGCGGGTCGAACCGCTCCCCCTGGGTCACCGGGTTGAACACGCGGAAGTAGGGCGCCGCGTCCGTCCCGGTGCCGGCCGCCCACTGCCAGCCGTGCTGGTTGGAGGCGAGGTCGCCGTCGACCAGCAGGTTCATGAAGTGCTCCGCTCCGCGCCACCACGGCAGGTGCAGGTCCTTGACGAGGAACGACGCGACGGCCATCCGCATCCGGTTGTGCATCCACGCCTCGCCCTGCAGCTGGCGCATCGCCGCGTCGATGGCCGGGAAGCCGGTGCGGCCCTCCTGCCACGCCGCGAACTTCTCGTCGGCCTCCTTCCCGGAGTCGAGCGGGATGTGGTCGAACTTCGGGTCGAAGTTCTCCCGGGCGCTGCGCGGGAACCACCAGAGCACGTGGCCGTAGAAGTCGCGGAAGCACAGCTCGTTGCGGTACGAGGTCGCGCCCTTGCCGTCGCCGCGCGCGTCGGCGAGCAGGGTGCGCGGGTGCACCGTGCCGTACTTGAGGTGGACGCTCATCCGGCTCGTGCCCGGCTTGTCGGGGCGATCGCGCGTGTCGTCGTAGTCGGTGAGGTGCTCGTCGACGAACGCCTCCCACTGCTCGTGGGCGGCCGTCTCCCCGGCCTCGGGCAGCTCGGCGTCGACGGCCGGGTCGTCGGGGACCTTCACCGCGCGGGGGCCGCCGTCCTTGTCCGACGGGTCCATCCAGTCCAGCGTCCGCGCGTCGGTGTCCGCGGGCGCGCTGTCGCGGATCCGCTTCGTCCACTCCCTGGAGAACGGGGTGAACACCTTGTACGGGTCGCCGTCGGACTTCGTGATCGTGCCCGGCTCGGTCAGGTACGGGGAGCCGGAGCGCACCAGCTCGACGTCGCCCAGCGCCTTCTCCACCGCCTCGTCGCGCTGCCGCCCGTAGGGCCCGAAGTCGGCGGCGACGTGCACGGAGTCCGCGCCGACCGCCCGGGCGATCCGCGGGACGACGTCGGCCGGGTCGCCCTTCACCACGAGCAGCCGGCCGCCGAGGTCCTCGTCGAGCGCGCGCAGGCAGCGGAAGAGGAACGCCGTGCGGCGCGGCCCGGCCGGCTCCAGCAGCGTCGGGTCGAGGACGAACAGGGCGAGCGCCCGGTCGGCGCGCTCCTTCGCGGCCAGGAACGTCGGCTGGTCGCGCACCCGCAGGTCGCGGCGGAACCAGACGACGGCGGTGGAGGTCGCGGAAGCCATGCCGGACAGGTACCCGCACCCGTCGTCGGGAAGCCCCCGGGACACGAGCGAAGGGCCCCACCGGTCGAATAGATCGACCGGAGGGGCCCTTCGCTCGGGAACGGGACTAGCGGTTCTCCAGCGGCACGAAGTCGCGCTCCGTCGGGCCCGTGTAGACCTGGCGCGGGCGGCCGATGCGGGTGTCCGGGTCCTCGATCATCTCGCGCCAGTGGGCGATCCAGCCGGGGAGGCGCCCGATGGCGAACAGGACGGTGAACATCTCCGTCGGGAAGCCCATCGCCTGGTAGATCAGGCCGGTGTAGAAGTCGACGTTCGGGTAGAGCTTGCGCTCGACGAAGTAGTCGTCGTTGAGCGCGTAGTCCTCGAGCTTCGTCGCGATGTCGAGCAGTTCGTCGCCGCCGCCGAGCTTCTCGATGATGCCGCGGGCGGTGTCGCGGACGATCGCGGCGCGCGGGTCGTAGTTCTTGTAGACCCGGTGCCCGAAGCCCATGAGGCGGACGCCGGGCTCCTTGTCCTTGACCTTCTTGACGAACTCGTCGGTGTTGCCGTGGTTGTCGCGGATGTTCTCGAGCATCGTCAGGACCGCGGCGTTGGCGCCGCCGTGCAGCGGGCCGAACAGCGCGTTGATGCCCGCCGAGATCGAGGCGAACAGGTTGGCCTGCGACGAGCCGACCAGCCGCACCGTCGACGTGGAGCAGTTCTGCTCGTGGTCGGCGTGCAGGATGAACAGCATGTCGAGGGCCTTGGCGACCTCGGGGTCGATCTCGTAGTCCTCGGCCGGCAGCCCGAAGGTCATCCGGAGGAAGTTCTCCACCAGCGACAGCTTGTTGTCCGGGTAGAGGAACGGCTGGCCGATCGAGTTCTTGTACGCGTAGGCCGCGAGGGTCGGGACCTTCGCGAGCAGACGGACCGTCGAGAGGTCGACGTTCGGCTCGTCGAACGGGTCCAGCGAACGCTGGTAGAAGGTCGAGAGCGCCGAGACCGCGGACGACAGCACCGGCATCGGGTGCGCGTCGGCCGGGAAGCCGTCGAAGAACTTCTTCAGGTCCTCGTGCAGCATCGTGTGCCGCTGGATCTGGTCGGTGAAGTTCTCGAGCTGGGTCTTGTTCGGCAGCTCGTCGTAGATGAGCAGGTAGCTGGTCTCGACGAACGTCGAGTTCTGCGCGAGCTGCTCGATCGGGTAGCCGCGGTAGCGCAGGATGCCGGCGTCACCGTCGATGTAGGTGATGTCGGAGCGGCACGACCCGGTGTTCACGAAACCCGGGTCGAGGGTGATCAGACCGGTCTCGCCGAGGAGCTTGCCCAGCTGGATCCCGGACGAGCCCTCGGTGGCCTCGACGATCTCCATCGTGTGCTCCCCGCCCGGATAGGACAGGGTCGCGGTGCGCTTCTCGCCGTCGTCGGCCATCGAATGCATCCCTCTCACGCTTCTTCGTGCGGGAGGGAGGACCGACACCGGTCGTCGGGGCGGGGACGGTCGGTCCCCGCGCCGGCTCCGGCGTCAGCCCGAGGCGAACTCCCGCGGGTGTTGGGGCGTCGTACGCTGGGCGAACCGTAGCGCTCACGCGGCGATCACCGCAGCACGGGAAACGGTGTCGTCGCCCGTGGCACCGGTCACGATTCCGGTGGGTGGGTCAACTCCGCCCGGGTCGGCGGCTCCGCGCCCGCGCGCGAGCAGGTCCACCCGGCGACGCGCGCGGCGAACTCCAGCGCCGCGCGCCAGTCGTCGGCCGACATCGCCGCGACCGCCGCCCGGTCGAGCCGGTCGTGGTCGTGCAGGTGGGCCAGCAGCGCGGCGTGCACCGAGTCCCCCGCGCCGATCGTGTCCACCACGGGACGGGAGGTGTCGGCGGGCACCTCGACCACACCCGTCGTCGTGAACGCCCGGAGGCCCTCGGCGCCGCGGGTGACCACCACCGCCCCGGCGCCCGCCGCGAGCAGCTCCGCCGGCTCGCGGCCCCACCAGGCGGCGTCCTCGTCGGAGAGCTTGACCAGCCCCGCGACGGCCGCGATCGCGTCCAGCCGGGCCCGGACGACCTCCGCGTCGCCGACGAGGGCCGGGCGGATGTTCGGGTCGAGGCTGACGAACGTCCCGGCCGCGGCCGCCCGCCGGGCGAGCTCGGTGTACATCGAGGCGCCCGGCTCCAGGAGCAGGGAGAGGGTCCCGACGGCGAGCGCGGCCATCTCCGGTTCGCCGGGATCGGCGACCAGCCGGTCGGCCGTCCCCTCGACGTGGAAGGAGTAGCGGGCGTGGCCCACCTCGTCGACGGTCACGACGGCGAGCGTGGTCGGCTCGTCGCCGCGCTGGAGCAGGTCCGTCCGCACCCCGGAGTCGGTGAGCCGGTCGACGAGCGCGTCGCCGAACGCGTCGCTCGAGAGCCGCGTCAGCATCGCCGTCGGTACCTCGAGCCGGCCGAGCCCGACCGCGACGTTGTACGGCCCGCCGCCCAGGCGCGGCGCGAGCGGAGCCAGGGGCCGCTGCTCGATCGGGACGAGGTCGACGAGCGCCTCGCCGGCGGACACGATGGTCGAGCTCCGCTCCGCTCCGTCTCCCGACGACACGATCATCGCAGCGCCTCCACACCCCAGCGGACGGTCCAGGTCGCCCCGGGCTGCAGGACGACGAGGTCGGTGCCGGAGTTGAGTGCGTCCGGCGGACACGTCATGGGCTCGACGGCGACCGCCTTGCCCTCGCGGCCGAAGGGGCTGCCGGGCGTGAACGCCTGGACCCAGCCGACGTTGCGGTCGCCCCAGAGCCGGGTTCCGGTCCCGTCGGGGGCCGTCAGCTCGGCGAGCACGCCCGCGACGCCGGGACGGACCCCGAAACAGGTGTCGAGCTCGAGGTCGGCGACGCGGCGGGGCCGCCGGAGCGACTCGTCGTCGGTGACGGGGCGGGCGGGACCGGTGGGGATCTGCCGGTCGTCGACGTCGAGGACCGTGGCCGTGGGGACCTGCAGCGTGCAGTCGCCGCTCGGGTGGTCCCCGACCCGCAGGTACGGGTGGGTGCCGACCCCCGCCGGCACGTCGCCGTCGCCGGTGTTCGTCAGGACGTGGGTGACGGTGAGCTGCGTCGGCTCCAGCGCGTACGTCGTCTCCACGTGCAGCGGCTGGGGCCAGCCGCGCTCCGCGGGGACGTCGATCGCGAGGGTCACGGCGGCGTCGGTGTGTTCGACGACCGTCCACGGCCGCTTCCGGACGAGGCCGTGGATGGCGTTGCCGTTCGCCGGCTCGGTGACGTCGAGCTCGTGCGTCGTCCCGGCCCAGTCGAAGCGGGCGCCCGCCGTGCGGTTCGGCCACGGGACCAGGACGCACCCGGCGCCCATCGGCGGATCCCCGTCGAACGTCTCCACGTGGTGCGCACCGTCGACGGTGAACGTCCGCAGCCCCGCCCCGACGCCGGTGACGACGACGTGCGCACCGCCCGCGCGGATCTCGACATCGCTCGACGCCATGGCGGCACCGTAGTGGGTCGCGGGGCGAATGGGGACGGTCCACGCAACCGGTTGCCTCGGGGTCGCCGAAGTCAGCGGTGCGCCACGGCTGACGTCGGGCGTCAGCGGTGTGCCACGGCTGACGTCGGCGAACCCGGTGGACCGTCGTCGGGAACGTCCCTAGTCTCCGGACCCGTGATCTGAGCACCCGCCGTCGTGTCCGTCCTCTCCAGCGTGGGGTGCTCCTTGTCTCCGACGTCCCCGATCACGTACGTCCTCGTCCACGGCGCGTTCTCGACCGCCGCCTCCTGGGGGCCCGTCGCCCGCGGGCTCGCGCTGCGCGGGCACCGGGTGGTCGCCGTCGACCTGCCCGGGCACGGCCTCGACGCCCGCGACACCGGGATGGTCGGCCTCTCCACCGCGGACGACGTCGCCGCGGTGACGGAGGTCGTGCGGTCGCTCGACGGTCCGGTGGTGCTGGTCGGCCACAGCCGCGGCGGGCTCACCGTCACGGCGGTGGCGAACGCCGTGCCGGACCAGCTCGCGCACGTCGTCTACGTGTCGGCGTGGTGCTGCGTCACCGGCGGGCCGTCGGCCTACGCGTCGGTGGCCCCCTCGGCGCTGGACGCGGTGGCGCCGCGCCTGCTGACGGCGGACCCGGCGGAGGTCGGCGAGCTGCGGGTGGACTTCCGGACGACCGACCCCGACGCCCTCGACGCGCTGCAGGACGCGCTGCTCGCCGACGGCACGCGGACGGAGCTGCTCGCGGTGCTGGCGACGATGGACGGGCGGGAGGCGCTCGCCGTCGACGAGGCCGCGGTGACGGTGGACCCCGAGCGCTGGGGCCGGGTGCCGCGCACCTACGTCCGGCTCGGCGGCGACCGGGCCCTCATGCCGGCCCTGCAGGACCGGTTCGTCGCGGACGCGGAGGCGCTCGGCCTCCCGTTCCGGGTGGTCGACGTCCTGACCAGTCACCTCGGGGTGCAGCTGCGGCCCGGCCCGCTGGTGGACGTGCTCACCGAGCTGGCCTGACGACGCGGCGTTCCTGCCACTGGATGACAGCAACGACGCTGTGCTGCCATACCTGGGGCTCAGGCCGCCGTCAGCTCCGCGTAGCGGCCGTGCTCGGACACCAGGTCGGTGTGGGTCCCCGACTCGATCACGCGACCGTGGTCGAGGACGGCGATCCGGTCGGCGTCGCGGACCGTCGAGAGGCGGTGCGCGATCGTCAGGGTGGTGCGGCCGACGGCGAGGGCGTCGAAGGCCTCCTGCACGGCCCGCTCGGTGGCGGTGTCCAGCGCCGAGGTGGCCTCGTCGAGCACCAGCACCCGCGGGTTGCGGAGCAGGGTGCGCGCGATGGCCAGCCGCTGACGCTCGCCGCCGGAGAAGCGGTGTCCGCGCGGGCCGACGACCGTGTCGTAGCCCTCGGACAGGGCCTCGATCACGTGGTGGACCTGGGCGGCCCGGGTCGCCGCGAGGATCTCCTCGTCGGTCGCGTCGGGCTTCGCGTAGCGCAGGTTGTCCATCACGGTGGCGTGCAGAAGGTAGGTCTCCTGGCTGACGACGCCGACGATCGCGGCGAGGTCGTCGAGGCGCAGGTCGCGCAGGTCGACGCCGTCGATGGTGATCCGGCCGGCGTCCGGGTCGTGGAGACGGGCGACGAGCGCGCCGAGCGTGGACTTGCCGGAGCCGGTCTCCCCCACCAGCGCGAGGGTCGAGCCGGCCGGGACGTCGAGGGACACGTCGTCCAGCGCCGGACGGTCGTTGCCCGGGTAGGTGAAGGTGACGCCCTCGAGCCGGAGGTGGCCGCGCGGGTCGTCGAGGTCGACGGGGTGCTCCGGCTCCTCGACCTCGATGCGCGTGTCCTGGTACTCGAAGATGCGGGCGAACAGCGCCAGCGAGGCCGACACCGACACCCCGACGTCGAGCAGCGACGACAGCGGCCGGAACACGCCCGCCTGCAGCGAGGTGAACGCGACGAGCGTGCCGATGGACAGCGCACCCGCCGTCCAGGGCAGGCCCGCACCGAGGTAGATCAGGGCCGGGATCGCGGCGAAGACGATCGACATCGTGGCCATCACCCAGCGGCCGGCGAGCTGGCTGCGCAGCTCCAGGTCGGTCAGGCGCAGCGAGGAGTCGGTGAACCGGGCGACCAGCGCGTCACCCGTGCCGAGGGTGCGCGAGAGGCGGACGCCGTCGATCGACAGGCCCTCCTCGATGGTGACGTTGAGGTCGGCGAGCTCGCGCTGGCGCTGCGCGGTGATGGTGCGCCGCAGCCGGGCGACGCGCCGCGAGAGCAGCACGGCCGGGGGCAGCACCAGCAGCGTCACGAGCGAGAGCTGCCAGGACAGGGCGACCATCGCGACGGCGGACGCGATCACCGTCGTCAGGTTGGCCGCGATGGAGGTGGCGGTGGAGGTGACGACGGACTGCATGCCGCCGATGTCGTTGGTGATGCGGGACTGCACCTCACCGGTGCGCGTGCGGGTGAAGAAGCCGAGCGAGAGCCGCTGCACGTGGGAGAACACGTCGGTGCGCAGCGTGTGCATCACGCGCTGACCGATCTTCGTCGAGATCCAGGTCTGGACGACGCCGAACGCCGCGGTCACGGCGGCGACCACGACCATCCCGACGACGAGCCACACCAGCAGGGTGACGTCGCGCTGCGGCAGCGCGACGTCGATGACCTCGCGCAGCAGGAAGGGCTGGGCCAGCCCGACGATCGACGACGCGACGATCACGGCGACGACGACGGCCAGGGACAAGCGGTACGGGGCGAACAGCCGGGCGATGCGGCGCAGCGAGACCTGCTTGGCCTGCTCGCGGTCGAGTCGGCGCTGTTCGGGGGAGACATCGGAAGGGCGGGGCAAGAAGCGCCTCCTGGGTTCGGCGGATTACTGAGGTAACCTCATGATGAGGCTACAACAGCGATTCCCGCTAGGGTGTTCCCGTGGAGCAGGACGAACCCACGTCGGTCAGCGACCTGTTCTGGGCCGTCGCGCGCCGCCTGCGCCACACCTCCCGCGCGACCCTCGCGCCGTGGGACGTGACCCCGTCCCAGTTGCGCGCCCTCGGGGTCCTGATGCGCCACGGATCCGCCCGCCCGGGGGCGCTCGCGAAGCACCTCGGCATCGCGGCGCGCAGCGCCACCGAGGTCGTCGACGCCCTCGAGGAACGCGGTCTGGTGCAGCGGGAGACCGATCCCGACGACCGCCGGGCCACCCTCGTCGTCGTCACCGAGCAGGGCCGGGAGCTGGGCCGCGCGGTCCGGGCGACGCGGGCCGCCGAGGCCGACCGGGTGTTCGCTGGGCTCCCCGACGCCGACCGCGCGGAGCTGGAACGGTTGCTCCGCCAGGTGCTGGAGCGGCTGGACGACTGACGGGGTCAGCCGGCCTGGTCCCGCCAGGTCGTCACGAGCGGGAGGACGCCGTCCACCAGCTCGACCGGCGCCTCGTCGGCCAGCCCGAGACAGCACACGACCTGCAACCACCGGGCCGACTCGCAGAGCGCCAGCAGCTCGCGGTCGGCCGGGCGCCCGCCGCGCAGGACGGTGGCCTGGTCGTAGTCGTCGACGAGCCCGGTCAAGGCGAGGTCCCACTCGATCGGCCCGAGGCAGGCGTGCTCGAGGTCGGTGACGACGGGTCCGTCCGCGGTCATGAGGACGTTGTGCGTGGGCGCGTCCCCGTGGACCGGCTGCAGCGCCGCGTGCGGGAAGGCCGCGGCGAACCGCTCGGGCGACCCGAACACCGCGTCGATCCGCGCGTGCTCCCGACGCGCGAGCGCCAGGTCGTCCGGCCCGACGAGCTCCGGGTGGTCGCCGAGTGCGTCGAGCATCCCGGTCATCCAGTCGTCCCAGAACACCAGGAAGGGCAGATCGACGTCGACCCCCCGCAGCGCCGCGTGCAGGTCGGCGACGTAGCCCGCCGGGTCGTCCAGCTCCGCGCTCACGATCGGCACGTACTCCCACGCCGTCATGACGAAGCCGTCGCGCTCGAGCGGGACGGCGGGCAGCAGGGGCGAGGGACCCGTCGTCGGGAAGCCGACCTCGCGGAGCGCGACCGAGACCGCGAGCTCGTCCCGGCGCTCGGCGAGGGTGCGGGTCGGGTCGGCCCGCCGGGTCGGCGGGAGCACCGTCGGAATCCGCATGACGACGGGTGCGGGCGCGAGATGCACGACGACGGAGAAGAGGTCGTGCAGCACCACCGGCGCCCCGACGTCGAGCCCGTGCTCCTCGGCGACGGCCTGCGCCGCGACCACCGCCCGCGCCGTCCGGGCCGCGCGGTCCGCCTCGTCGATCGCCACCGGCGCACGCTCCCACGGGTTCACGTCTCCAGCGGCAGCCGGCCCTCGACGGTGAACTGCTCGTCGTCACGCTCGGCGAGCACCGAACCGTCGCGGTCCTCGAAACGCTCGCCGAGGGCCTCGAAGTCCTCGGCCCGCGGGTCGTCGGTGGCGCCGTCGTGGGTGACGACGATCCGCGCCTCGGCCCCGCGGCGGGCGATCGTGACGTGGCAGGTGGAGGCGTCGGGATGCCGGGCCGCGTGTCCGACGGCCACGTCGACCAGGGCCGCGAACAGGCCGTCGACGTCGTCGGGCAGCGCCGCGTCCTCCCCCAGCACCGCGAGCTCGACCCCGGCCGCGTCGAGACGGGAGCGGCCGGCGACGAGCTCCCGGGCCACGGCCGACCTCGGTGCCTCCGCGGGCTTTGGGACCGCGGGGCCCGGCTCCGCGTGCTCCGGGGACCCGCCGTCCGTCGGCCCGCGCTCCGTCGACTCCTGCTCCGGGGACTCGCGCTCCGGGGCTTCGCGCTCCGGGGACTCGGCCGCCGGAGTCGGGGTGCCGCCGGGCAGCGCCGCGACCGGGACCACCGCGCGGGCCGCCGTGAGCTGCCACCACCGCGTCAGGCCCTCGATCACGAGGCCGGTCACCACGGTGCCCACCGCGGCCGTGAGCACCGCGAACACCGGCGCCGAGCCGGCGAGCCCCACCACGAGGCCGACCGCCACGACCACCACGGCGAACCCGGCCGTCCCGGCCCGCGCGGGCAGCAGCAGCCGCAGGCTCCCGGCGAGGAACCCGGCGAAGGCGATCCAGCCGAGGCCGAGGGCGACGACGGGCACCGCGACCAGGCAGGCGAGCGCGAGCAGCGCGACCGCCGTCGCCTCCCGCGAGCGCGCCACCCCGGGGCGGCTGACGTAGCCGAGCTGGACGGCGGCGACGCCGAGCGCCAGGACCAGACCGAGCAGCCCGCCCAGGAGGTTCAGCCCGGGCGCGACGCCGGCCCACGCCAGGAGCGCGTAGCCGACCACGACGGCGACGACGAGTGCGGTGACGGATCGGTCGGTCGGGGTCGTCACCCGGCGGAGGGTACGGCCCCGCCGGTCACGCCTGGCTCGCCGGAGCGTCCTCCGCCGCACCCGCCACGGGTGCCCGGTAGCGCCAGAAGGCGGGGAAGGCGAGGACGACCAGGATCGTGCCGACCACGACGGCCGCGCCGCCGATCGCGGTCGCGGCCCCGGTGCCGACCGCGTCCGCGGCCCAGCCGTGCCACAGGTCGGCGACGCGCGGCCCGCCCGCCACGACCACCACGAACACGCCCTGCATCCGGCCGCGCATCTCGTCGGTGGCGACGGTCTGCAGCATCGTCGAGCGGAACACCGAGCTCACGAGATCCGCGGCGCCGGCGGCGGCGAGGAGCAGCACGGCGAGCCACAGGACCGAGGTCAGGCCGGCGAGGGCGACCCCGACGCCCCACACGCACACCGCGATCGTCACGGCGACGCCCTGGCGCGCGATGCCGTGCAGCCGCCCGGACAGCAGCCCGCCGAGCGCGGCGCCGCCCGCGATCGACGCGGAGAGCAGCCCGTAGGCCGCCCCGCCGCCGTAGGTCTCCACGGCCGCCTCGGGGAACACCGCGCGCGGCATGCCGAAGCCCATCGCGACGAGGTCGACCAGGAAGCTGACCAGCAGCACCTTCGACATCGCGGCGTAGCGGAAGCCCTCGACGACGGAGCGGAGCCCCGCGCTGGTGCGGATCGCGTGCAGCACCCCGCGCACGCCGCCCTCGGCGTCGGCGCCGACAGGCAGGCGCGGCAGCCGGTAGGCCGCGTAGATCGAGACGGTGAGGCAGACGGTGTCGACGAGGTAGAGCACCCCGACGTCGATGAACGCCAGGGCCACGCCGCCGACGAGCGGCCCGGCGAAGGCCCCGAGCTGCTGCACGGTGAACCACAGCGTGTTCGCCGCGGGCAGCTGGTCCAGCGGCAGGATGCGGGGCAGCACCGCGGATCGGGTGGGTTGGTTCACCGCGAGGCAGGCGGTCTGCACCGCGAAGATCACCAGCACCGTCCACGGCCCGCCGATGTGCGTCAGCGCGCTCACCCCGAGCAGCGCGGAGGTCACCGCGATGCCGATCCCCGAGACGACGAGCAGCATGCGCCGGTCGACCGCGTCGGCGATCGCCCCGCCCCAGAGCCCGAACACCACGAGCGGGACGAGCCCGAACAGGCCGGTCAGCCCGACCCACGCCGACGAGCCCGTCATCTCGTAGAGCTGGAAGGGCACCGCGACGACGGTCAGCTGGGCCCCGACGACGGTGACCACGCCCGCCGTCCACAGTCGGCGGAAGGCGGGTGTCCGCAACGGGGTCGTGTCGGCGAACAGGCCCCGTGATCGTTCGCTCACCTCACGATTCTAGGTGGCTCCGCCAGGTGAGCACTAACGGTCGCTATAGCGACCGTTAGTGCTCACGAGGCCGGAGGCCACCTAGGGAGCCAGGCGCTCGACCACCCAGTCGCCGCGGGCGGGGTTGAAGCGGAACCGCAGGCGGTCGTGCAGCCGCGAGGTGCGCCCCTGCCAGAACTCGACGTGCGTGGGCAGCAGCCGCCACCCGCCCCAGTGCGGCGGCGGCGGGACGTCCTGCCCGTCGAACCGGGACTCCACCGTGGTGTAGAGGTCCTCGAGCACCTGCCGGTCGCGCACGGTGGCCGACTGCGGCGACGCCCACGCCCCGAGCTGGGACGTGCGGGGACGGCCGGACCAGTACTCGGCGGTCTCCTCCTTGCCGAGCAGCTCGACGGTGCCGATCACGGTGGCCTGCCGCTGCAGGCCGTACCAGGGGAAGGTCGCCGACGCCTGCCGCGTCTGGCGCAGCTGGTGGGACTTCTCCGAGGTGTAGTTGGTGAAGAAGGTGACGCCGCGGTCGTCGATGTCCTTGGCGAGCACCGTGCGGCTGGTCACCCGGTACTCGTCGTCGACCGTCGCGAGCACCATCGCGTTCGGGTCCGGCAGCTCCGCCTCCCGGGCCTGCCCGAGCCACGTCGCGAGCTGCTCGTGCCAGGTCGACGCGAGGTCGTCCAGCTCGAGTTCGCCGGCGCGGTAGTCGACCCGCAGGTCCGCGATCGGTGCGTTCACCCGCCCACGGTAGGCACGGGGGCCTGCTCGCGGGAAGGCCGTGAGAGATGGGACAAATCGCGCCGGAGGTGTACGCGCCCGTCACGGGACGTGGGGCAGGACACAGCAGCGGAGGGGCGACCTTGCGAGGATGCCGGGGTGACCGCTGAATCAGTGACGATCCCGGCCGAGCTCCTCCCCGCCGACGGACGCTTCGGGTGCGGCCCCTCCAAGGTGCGTCCCGAGCAGCTGCGGGCGGTGGCCGACGCCGCCGACGTCATGGGCACCTCGCACCGGCAGAAGCCGGTCAAGGACCTGGTGGCGCGCATCCGCTCCGGGCTGGGCACGCTGTTCGACCTGCCCGAGGGCTACGAGGTCGTCCTCGGCAACGGCGGCTCCACCGCGTTCTGGGACGCGGCGGCGGTCGGGCTGATCCGGGAACGCTCGCTGCACCTGACCTACGGCGAGTTCTCCTCGAAGTTCGCGGGCGTCGCGAAGGGCGCGCCGTTCCTCGCCGACCCCGTCGTCGTCTCGAGCGACCCCGGCTCGGCCCCCGAGCCGCGCTCCGACGACTCGGTGGACCTCATCGCGTGGGCCCACAACGAGACCTCGACCGGCGTCGCCGTCCCCGTGGCCCGCCCCGCGGGCAGCGAGGGCAGGCTCGTCGCGATCGACGCGACCTCCGGGGCCGGTGGGCTGCCGGTCGACGTCTCTCAGGCGGACGTCTACTACTTCGCCCCGCAGAAGGGTTTCGCCTCCGACGGCGGGCTGTGGATCGCGCTGATGAGCCCGGCCGCCCTGGAGCGGGTGGAGCAGATCGCGGCGACCGACCGCTGGATCCCGGAGTTCCTCTCCCTGCCGACCGCGATCGACAACTCGCGTAAGGACCAGACCTACAACACCCCCGCGGTCGCCACGCTGATCATGCTGGCCGACCAGGTGGAGTGGATGAACGCCGCGGGCGGGATGTCCTGGACCACGGCGCGCACGAAGGACTCGTCGGAGCGGCTCTACTCCTGGGCGGAGAAGTCGGCCTTCGCGTCCCCGTTCGTGGCCGAGCCCGCCCACCGCTCCCAGGTGGTGGGCACCGTCGACTTCGCCGACGAGGTCGACGCGGCGGCGGTGGCGAGGATCCTGCGGGCGCACGGGGTCGTCGACACCGAGCCCTACCGCAAGCTCGGGCGCAACCAGCTGCGGATCGGCATGTTCCCCGCGGTCGACCCGGACGACGTCTCGAAGCTGACCGAGTGCATCGACCACGTGGTGGGCGCGCTCACGGGGGCGTGAGAACCGATCCGGCGCGCCTCCCTCGAAGGGGGCAGGCGCTCGCCTAGCGTCGTCGGTGGACGTGCAGGGCTAACCGGGGAGGCCGATCATGCGCGAGCTCCGGGTCGTGGGCCTGGGTGACGACACGTCGACGGTGATCCTCGAGGACCCGATCCGGCACGAGCGGTTCACCATCCCCTCCGACGAGCGCCTCCGGGCCGCCGCGCGGGGCGACGTGCGGCGGCTGGGCCAGATGGAGATCGAGACGACCTCGCCGCTGCGTCCGCGCGACATCCAGGCGCGGATCCGCAGCGGCGAGTCGGTCGCCGACGTCGCGGCCGGGGCGGGGGTCCCGGCCGCGCACGTCGAGCGGTTCGCCTACCCGGTGCTGCTCGAGCGCGCCCGGGTCGCCGAGATCGCGCGGCGGGGGCACCACGTGCCCGCGGAGGGTCCGGCGGACCCGCGCACGCTAGGCGAGACGATCGGTGCCGTGCTCTCGGGGCGCGGGCAGGACGCCTCGGACGCGTCCTGGGACGCCTGGAAGGGCGAGGACGGGCGCTGGGTGGTGGCCATGTCGTGGCGCGCCGGCCACTCCGAGCACCTCGCCCACTGGACCTACACGCCCGGCGCCTCGGGCGGGGCCGTGCTGCCGCGCGACGAGGCGGCCCGGGACGTCATGGGGCTCGCCCCCGCGCCCGGACCGCGACGCGCGGACGGCAGCGCCGCCCGACCCGCCGTCGGGAACGAGCCGGCCCAGGAGGAGCCGGTCGAGGCCGAGCAGGACCAGGAGCAGGAGTCGGCGGTCGCCGTCGGCGGCGGCCCGGCGCCACGGCCCACCGCCCCGCGCGCGGCCACCGGGCGCACCCGCGGGTCCCGCGCCGTGCCCGACCAGCGCGCGCCCGAGCGGCCGCGCCCGGCCCGGCCGCGGGAGAGCGGGCGCACCGACCCGGGCCGCGACGACGGCGGGGGCGGCAAGGGGCGGTCGAAGTCCCACCCGATCGTCCCCTCCTGGGAGGACGTCCTGCTCGGCGTCCGGTCACCCCGCGGCTAGCGCCGCGACCACCAGGGGCGGCACCGCCAGCCCCATCCCGACGAAGGTCCCCCACACCGCCCACCGCCAGGTGGGCACCGTGCGGTTCAGCCACAGCGCGGGCACCAGCCCCGCGACGACCACGAGGTCGATCAGCACCCCGAACCACCCCAGCCCGGCCACCAGCGGCAGCGCGAGCGTCACGTTGGCCGCCAGGACGAGGCCCGCGACGATCGCCGCGAGGGTCAGCCCGGTCGCCCACGGGGTGGGTTCGGTGAAGACGGTCGAGACGGTGCCCGGCGTGCGCCGGGCCCGCCGGGTGCCGGTCAGCGGCACCGCCGGGACCCGCGGCGCGGTCGTGACCGCCCGCAGGGGGATGCGCAGCCCGCTGACCGGGTCGCGGTAGTCCACGGGACGCCGCAGGACGACGGAGACCCGCGCGGCGAGGTGCCGGCCGGTCCGGCTCACCCGGACCCCCTCCGACGACCGCGGACCGGCCCCCGAGCGCTCCCACGCGTCGGCGGCGCGGGCCCAGTCGTCGAGCAGCGCGACGAGTTCCGGGCTCAGGTCCGCGCCCGGCGCGTAGTGGCCCCACCCGTCGTCGGCGACGGCGCCGACCGGGTGGTCGCCGACGAGCGCGCGGCCCCGCCGGGCGCCGACCTCGAGCACCGTCACGCGGTGACCCCGCTGCCGACGGCGTGGAAGGCGACCGCACCCGCCGTCGCGACGTTGAGGGAGTCGACGCCCGGCACCATCGGGATCCGCACGCGCCGGTCGGCGAGCGCGAGGGCCTCGTCGGACAGGCCCGGGCCCTCCGCGCCGAGCAGGAGGGCCACCCGCGCCTCCGCGGCCAGCGCGGCGGGCGGCACGTCGCCCGCGGGCGTGAGGGCCCCGAGGACGAAGCCGTGGGCCCGCAGGGCGGCCGTGAGGGCGTCCCAGGGGGCGGTCAGGAACGGCACGTGCAGCACGTGGCCCATCGACACGCGCACGCTGCGGCGGTAGAGCGGGTCGGCGCAGCCCGGCCCGAGGAGGACGGCGTCCACGCCCAGGGCGGCGGCGTTGCGGAACAGCGCGCCGAGGTTCTCGTGGTCGTTGACGCCCTCGAGCACCGCGACCCGCGTCGCTGTGGCGAGGAGCACGTCGAGGTCGGGCTCCGGGGCGCGGCCGGCGCTCGCGAGCACGCCGCGGTTGAGGTGGAAGCCCACGACCCGGGCCATGGTGTCGGCGTCGGCGACGAACGCGGTGACGTCGAGCGGGGCCAGCTCCGGCTCCAGCTCGGCGATCCGGCGGGGCACGCCGAGCAGGGCCCGCGGCGGGTAGGGCGAGGCGAGCAGCCGGCGCACCACCACCGTGCCCTCGGCCAGCACCAGGCCCCGTCCGCCGGGGCGGTCGGGGCGGCGGTCGGCGCGCGAGAGGTCCCGGAAGTCGGCGAGGAGGGCGCGGCGGGGGTCGGGTGGGTCGGGGTCCCCCGCGTCGTCGAGCTCCACGATCCGCACCACGCCCGCATCGTTCCAGACCTGATCTCCGCGCCGTCGGAGGTCGGGCTCCGCCCGGCCCCGTCGTCCCCGACCGGTCCCGGGTGTGCCGTCCGGGGGCACGGGGCATGCCGGTGGCGGGCACGGCGCGCGGCGCTCGGCCCTGACGACAGGGTCGGCGACTGACAGGATGGGGTCGGCCGGGGAGGCGCAGCGGGACTCGACCGAGGACCGTCGGGCGCCCCCCGGATACGGGAGGCGACAACGTGAGCGAGATGCGGGTGGTCGGCGTCCTGGCCGTCGACGACGCGGCGCAGCAGACGACGTCGGACGCCAACCGGCATCCGGTGGTGCTCCTGCAGGAGACGACGGGCAAGCGGTGCCTGCAGATTTGGATCGGCCTGGCCGAGGCGGAGGCGATCGCCCTGGAGCAGCAGGGCCGGTTGCCCGAACGGCCGTTGACGCACGTCCTGATCGCCGACGTCGTGTCGGCACTCGGCCGCACCCTGGAGCGGATCGAGATCACCGAGGTGCGCGGCGGGACCTTCTACGCCGACCTGGTCTTCGACCGCGGGCTGCGGGTCTCCGCCCGGCCCAGCGACTCGATCGCCATCGCCCTGCACGTCGACGTGCCGATCCACGCCACCGAGGCCGTCCTGGTCGAGGCGGGCGTGCTGGTCGACGACGACGAGTCCGAGGGCTCCGCGGGCGACGGGGACGGCGAGGGGGTGCCCGACGAGGAGGAGGTCGACCGCTTCCGGGCGTTCCTCGACAACGTCTCGCCCGAGGACTTCGGCCGGGGTTCCTGACGGTTCCCGCGACGGGATTGCGCACACCCGCCGATCCCGCTCCTGCGACCACCGCATCTGCATGTGCGCCGAGCGGTGGCGTCCACCACGCCACCTCCGCTGAACGGACGCTATGACGAGGCGAACGGTGCTCGACCCTGGTGTGTGACACACGGCTGTGTCACCGTGATCCGGGTCGTCGGGGGAGAGCACCGCCCGACCCCTGCCGGACACCACGGGCAGGGGCGCGGGCCGAGAGAGGGAGCCGGGCACTGATGGGGCCGACCGCCGTACCGACCGCACCGGCGCACTCCCGCGACCACCTCGGCAGCCCACCGTGCTGCCGACCCGCGGCGGGAGGCGGGATCCGGCTCTGATGGGTCGGGTCGTCTCACGCACCGTCCTGTCCGACCGCGACGAGTACCGCAGCAAGGTCCACCGCTGCCTCGACGCCCTCCGTCGGATGGTCGCCGAGGGCCGGTTCGCGGCCGACGAGCTGCGCACCGGGGTGGAACTCGAGCTCGCCCTGGTCGACGAGGGCATGCGCCCCGCGATGCTCAACCACGCCGTGCTCGACCGGTCGGCGTCGGACCTGCTCACCACCGAGCTGGGCCGGTGGAACCTCGAGATCAACCTGCCGCCCCGGACGCTGCCGGGCACCTCGGCCTGCGAGCTCGAGGACGACATGGCCGCCTCGATCGGCTGCGCCCGCCGCTCCGCGGCCGTGGTCGGCGCCACCCCGGTGACCATCGGCATCCTGCCGACCCTGCGGCCCGAGCACCTCGACTCCGACCAGCTGACCGACGACCCGCGCTACGACCTGCTCAACCGCCAGATGGTCGGCGCCCGCGGGGAGCCCTTCCACCTGGACATCGCCGCGCCGGGCACCGCCGACCCCGAGCACCTCGTGCTCGACGTCGACTCCATCGCCCCCGAGGCGGCGTGCACCTCGCTGCAGCTGCACCTGCAGCTCACCCCGGAGACCTTCCCCGCACACTGGAACGCCGCACAGGCGATCGCGGGGGTGCAGGTGGCCCTGGCCGCGAACTCGCCGTTCCTGCTCGGGCACCGGCTGTGGGCCGAGACGCGGGTCCCGCTGTTCGAGCAGTCGGTCGACGTCCGCCCCGTCGAGCTGCGCAACCAGGGCGTCCGGCCCCGGGTGTGGTTCGGCGACCGCTGGGCGTCCTCGGTGACCGACCTCTTCGAGGAGAACGTCCGCTACTTCCCCGCGCTGCTGCCCCTGTGCGACGACGAGGACCCGCTCGCGGTGCTCGACGACGGGTGCGCGCCGCAGCTGCACGAGCTGCGGCTGCACTCCGGCACCGTGTGGCGCTGGAACCGGCCGGTGTACGACGTCGCCGACGGGGTCGCCCACCTGCGCTTGGAGAACCGGGTGCTGCCGGCCGGGCCGACCGCGGTCGACGCCGTGGCCAACGCCCTGTTCTTCTACGGCCTGGTCCGGGCGCTCGTGGCGAGCGAGCACCCGCCGTGGACCTCGATGACCTTCGCGGCCGCGCACGAGAACTTCGTCGCGGGCGCGCAGCACGGGCTCGACGCCGAGCTGTACTGGCCGGGACAGGGCAAGGTGGCGGTCGACCGGCTCGTGCTCGACACGCTGCTGCCGCTCGCCCGCGCCGGCCTCGCCGCCTGGGACGTCGCACCCGACGTCGCCGACCGCTACCTCGCCGTCATCGAGGCGCGCTGCCGGTCGGGGTGCACGGGGGCGTCCTGGCAGACGGCGATGGTGCACGCGCTGGAGAAGGACGGCTGCACCCGCCCGACCGCGATGGAGCGGATGCTCGAGCGCTACGTGACGAACATGGCCGAGAACATCCCGGTGCACGCCTGGCCGGTGACGTAGCCGGGGTCAGGCCGGCGCGACCCCGAGGGCGCGGGCGCGCCGGGCCTGCCAGGCCACGACGGCCGCGGCGACGAGCACCGTCGCCACCGTGAGCACGCCGCCGACCACGAGCGGGGCCCGACCGCCCCAGGCGTCGGCCATCCAGCCGAGCACCGGACCCCCGAGCGGGGTCCCGCCCAGCAGCACGAGCACGTACAGACCCATCACCCGGCCCCGCATCGACTCCGAGACGCCGAGCTGCACGGCCGCGTTGGCCGCCGTCGTGAAGACCAGCTGCCCGAGGCCGGTGGGGACGAGCAGCAGCGCCGTGAGGGCGTAGGTGGGCATGACGCCGGTGAACAGCTCGGCGACGCCGAAGAACAGGCCCGCGAGGAGCACCGTGCGCAGGCGCGGGCGCCCGACGCGGCGGGCGGCCACGAACGTGCCCAGCAGGCAGCCGACGGCGAGCGCGGAGGTCAGCAGGCCGTAGGACTCGGCGCCCCGGTCGAAGACGAGCCGCGCGGTGATCGCGAGCGTCATGAAGAAGTTGATGCCGAACGTGGAGACGAAGAACACCACGGTGAGCAGCAGGATGAGATCGGGTCGGCGTCGGACCTCGCGCAGCCCGTCCCGGATCGCGCCCTTCGCCCGGGCGGCCCGTTCGTAGGCGAACATGTCCGCCGGCCGCATGAGGGCCAGCCCGGTGAGCACGGCGGCGAAGGTCGCGAAGTTGACCAGGAACACCCAGCCGGTGCCGACCGCGGCGATCATCAGGCCGGCCACCGCGGGGCCGACGATCCGCGCGGTGTTGAACGTCATCGAGTTCAGGGCGACCGCGTTCGTCAGCGCCTCCGGCCCGACCATCTCGCCCGCGAACGACTGCCGCACGGGGGCGTCGACGGCGGAGAAGCAGCCGTTGACGAAGCAGAGCAGGTAGACGATGCCGAGGGTCGCGGTGCCGGTGACGTCGAGCAGCCCGAGCACGAGCGCGCAGAGGCCCATCCCGACCTGCAGGCCCATGAGGACCCGGCGCTTGTCGTACCGGTCGGCGAGCGCGCCGCCGGCGAGGGAGAGCAGCAGCGTGGGCCCGAACTGCAGGGCCGCGGCCACGCCGAGGGCGACCGGGCTCCCGCCCGAGAGGTTGAGGACCAGCCAGTCCTGGGCGACCCGCTGCATCCAGGTCCCGACGAGCGAGACCACCTGGCCGGAGGCGAAGAGCCGGTAGTTGCGGATGCGCAGCGAGGCGAACATGCCCGCCGACGCATCCACTGCCACGTTCCGTGAGCCTACCTAATCAACTCGCCTCCGGCCCGTGACTCAGGACTTGGTGTCCTCCAGGGCGAACCCGATCTTGACGGTCACCTGGAAGTGCGCGACCTCGCCGTTCTCGACGTGCCCGCGGATCTCGCTGACCTCGAACCAGCCGATCTCGCGGATGGTCTGCGAGGCACGCCGGATGGCGCCCTTGACCGCCTCGTCGACGCTGACCTCCGACGTCCCCACGACCTCGGTCTTCGAGTAGATGTTGTCCGCCACGCAGGCCTCCTCGTCCGGTCGGGTGCACGGGCGTCCACCCGTCGAACCCGTACCCGTTCTCGTCCGGACACCACCAGGACCGGACATCCGGCCGCGGAGCCACGTCGGGCGGAGACGCCGCCGAGCGGCCATGCTCATGCCGGTCGAGTCGAACGACGGGGAGGACAGCGTGGACCCCACGCCGGGACGGCCGGGCCCGACCCGGACCGCACCGGAGCCCGAGTACGGCGCCCCGCGGGCGCTGTGGCGGGGGCTCGCACGGATCCCGGTGCCCCCGCCGTTCCACCCGCGCACCTGGCGCAGCCCCCTGCGCGGGACGTGGCTGACCTCGGTGTTCGGTGCGGTGCTGCTCGTCGGGCTGCCGATCGTGATCCTCACCGGGCTGCTGTCCTACATCGCCTACGGTCCGCAGTTCGGACAGGCCATCCCGGCCGACGTCGGGGGCCTGCACCTGCCGTTCTTCGACTGGCCCACGAACCCGTCGTGGTTCTACCGGCTCACCCAGGGCCTGCACGTGGTCGGCGGGATGATCCTCACGCCGATCGTCCTGGCCAAGCTGTGGTCGGTGGTGCCGAAGCTCTTCGCCTGGCCCCCGGTGACGAGCGTCGCCCAGCTGCTCGAGCGCATCTCGCTGCTCGCGCTGGTCGGCGGGGTGCTCTTCACCTTCGTCACCGGCCTGATGAACTCGCAGTACGACTACTCGTGGGGCTTCGGGTTCTACACCGCCCACTACTACGGGGCCTGGGTCTTCATCGCGGGCTTCGTCGCGCACGTGGCGCTCAAGCTCCCGACGATGGTCCGCGCGCTCCGCTCGGGCCCGCACGGCACCGGGGCCCTCGCCCGGTGGCTGCACGACACGCCGGCGGAGACCGAGCCCGAGCCGATGGACTCGCACGGTCTCGCGCCGCTGGACCCGAACCGGCCGACCCTGTCCCGCCGCGGCCTGCTCGGCCTGGTCGGCGGCGGCAGCGTCCTCGTCGGGGTGCTGTCGATCGGCCAGACCTGGGACGCGCTGCGCCCGCTGGCCCTGCTCTCGCCCCGCGGGCAGTCCTACGGCGACGGTCCGAACGACTTCCAGATCAACCGCACGCTCGCCGGCTCGGGGATCGACCCGGCCGCGCTCGGGGACGGGTGGCGGCTGCGGCTGACCGGCGGGACGAGCGAGGTGTCGCTGTCCCGCGACGACCTCGCCCGCATGCCCCAGCACACGGCGGTGCTGCCGATCGCGTGCGTGGAGGGCTGGTCGACGACGCGGACCTGGTCCGGCGTGCGGCTGCGCGACCTCGCGGCACTCGCGGGGGTCCCCGAGCCCGACGACGCGTTCGTGCAGTCGGTCGAGACGTCCGGGGCCTTCGCGCGGGCGACGTTGCAGTCGAACCAGGTGCTCGACGAGGACTCGCTGCTCGCCCTGCGGGTCGGCGACGACGACGGCGGGCCGATGGCCGACCTCTCCGGCGACCACGGCTTCCCCGCGCGGGTGATCGTCCCGGCGCTGCCCGGGGTGCACAACACCAAGTGGGTGGCCTCGATCGACTTCCGCCGGAGGCAGGCATGACGCTCTGGCGGCGCCTCTACGGCGCCAACCCGCTGCACCTGCTCGTCATGCTCGGCTGCTTCGCGCTGTCGGCGTACGTGGTGTCGATGGTGTGGGAGGACCCGACCTGGCTCGCGCTGCTGATCTGGTTCCTCGGCGCCGTGATCGGCCACGACCTCGTGCTCTACCCGCTGTACGCCCTGGCCGACCAGCCGGTGGTGCTCGCGCGGTGGGCCCGGCGCCGGTACGGCCGGGAGCGGCCGGTGCTGGTGCCGGCGATCAACCACGTGCGGGCGCCCGTGCTCGGGTCGGCGGTGCTGGGCCTGATCTACCTGCCGACCATCACGCGCCACGGCGAGGACGCGTTCCGGTTCACCGCCGGGCTGGGCATGGAGGGGATCCTCCAGAACTGGCTGCTGATCACCGCCGCGCTCTTCCTCGGCAGCGCGGTGGTCTACGCGGCGAGGTGCGGCTTCGCCGCACGTGAGCAGAAAAGGTCGCTATAGCGACCTTTTCTGCTCACCTGCGAAGCACCTACGCCTGAGCGGCGAGCGGGCGCTCGGCCAGCTCGGCCTCCTTCTCGCGGATGATCGGCAGGACCTTCTGGCCGAACTGCTCGATCTCCTCCTTGACGTGCAGGAAGCAGAGCAGGTTCAGGTCGACGCCGAGCTTCTTGTACTCGATGACCCGGTCGGCGACCTGCTCGGCGGTGCCGATGAGCTGGGTCTTGAAGCCGTCGTTGTACTGGACGAGGTCCTCGAACGACGACTCCGCCCACATGCCCTTGCCGTCGGAGGCCGAGCTGCCGGCCTGCTGCACGGCCTGGCGGAAGCCCTCGACCTGCTCGACGTTCGCCTTGTCGACGATCTCGCGCAGGGTGTCCCGGGCCTCCTTCTCGGTGTCCCGGACGATCATGAAGCCGTTGAGGCCGAAGTTCACCGTGCGGTCGTGGGCGGCCGCCTCGGTGTTGATGTCGTTCAGCTGCTCGACGACGCCGTCGAAGTCCTTGCCGTTGGAGAAGTACCAGTCGGACACGCGGCCGGCCATCTTGCGGGCCGCCGTCGAGTTGCCGCCCTGGAAAATCTCCGGGTGCGGACGCTCCGGGGTGTTGAGGGGCTTCGGCTTCAGCGAGTAGTCGTGGAAGCGGTAGAAGTCGCCCTTGAACTCGAAGTTGTCCTGCTCCCAGATGCCCTTGAGGCAGGAGATGAACTCCTCGGTGCGCCGGTAGCGCTCGTCGTGCTCGAGCCACGGCTCGCCGAAGGCGGTGAACTCGCCCTTGAACCAGCCGGAGACGACGTTGGTGGCGAACCGGCCGTTCGTCAGGTGGTCGGCGGTGGCGCCGAAGTTGGCGAAGACGCCGGGGTGCCACATGCCGGGGTGCACGGCGGCCATGACCTTGAGCCGCTCGGTGGCCATCATGATCGCCAGCGACAGCGAGGTCGACTCGTGCTGGTACTCGGCCGAGTAGCTGGCCATGTAGCGGACCTGGGAGAGCGCGTACTCGAAGCCGTTGTTCTCGGCGGCGATCGCGGTCTCGCGGTTGTAGTCCCAGTTCCAGTCGGTGCGCTGTTCGATGCCGCTGGTGACGAGGCCCCCGGAGACGTTGGGGACCCAGTAGGCGAACTTCAGGGGTGCGGTCGGGGTGCCGACGGACACGAGGCCTCCTCGAGGCAGGGGGACGCCCGGGACGACGGGCGGGAGTGGACGGGGCGCGCAGGCGTCAGGAACGACACGCCTGGGTCGCGAGGAGCCCGAAGTCGACGTGCCGGCGGCGCGTCAGTGGCACTCCTGCGTTACCCATCGGGCACAACCGTTGCGGCCGGTCGTCCCGGTGTCAACCAGACGACGACCGGCTCACACCTCAGCTCCCGAACGCCGCCCGGATCGGTCCTACCGCGAAGTAGGCCACGAACGCGACGGCCACGACCCACATCAGCGGGTGCAGGGTGCGGGCCCGGCCGGTGGCCGCGTGCAGCACGACCCAGCTGATGAACCCGACCCCGATGCCGTTCGCGATGGAGTAGGTGAACGGCATGACGACGATCGTGAGGAACACCGGGAGCGCGACCCGGAACTCGCCCCACTCGATGTCGCGGACCCCGCCCATCATCAGGGCCCCCACGACGACGAGCGCCGGTGCGGCCGCCTCGACCGGCACCACCTCGTAGAGCGGGGTGAAGAACATGGCGGCGAGGAAGAGCACGCCGGTCACCACGTTGGCGAGGCCGGTGCGGGCGCCGCTCGCGATGCCGGACGCGGACTCGACGAACACGGTGTTCGAGCTCGACGACGCCGCACCGCCGGCCACGGCACCCGCGCCCTCGACGACGAGGGCCCGCCCGATGTTCGGCAGCTGTCCCTTCTCGTCGAGCAGGTTCGCCTGCCGGCCGAGGCCGGTCATCGTCCCCATGGCGTCGAAGAAGTTGGCCAGCACCAGCGTGAACACGAGCAGGGTGACCGCGATGATCGGCAGCCGGGTGAAAGCGCCGAAGGAGACGTCGCCGACGAGCGAGAGGTCGGGGAGCCCCACCACCGACGACGGCACGCCGGGGTAGCCGAGGTTCCAGCCCTGGGGGTTGGTGCCGTTCGACGGGCCGACCTGCGCGATCGCCTCGACGACGATCGCGAGGACCGTCGTCGCGACGACGCCGATGAGGATGCCGGCCTTCGTGCCGCGGGCGACCAGGACCGCCGTCAGGAGCAGACCCACGCAGAAGACCGCCGTCGGCCAGCTCGCGATGGAGCCCTCGATGCCCAGGCCGACCGGGACCGTGGTGTTCGCGGCGTCCGGGATGCGCCGGACGAACCCTGCGTCGACCAGTCCGATGAGCGCGATGAAGGCGCCGATCCCGGCCGCGATCGCGATCTTCAGCGCGTCCGGGATCGCGGCGAAGACCGCCGTGCGGAACCCGGTGAGCCCGAGGATCACGATGATGATGCCCTCGATGACGACGAGGCCCATCGCCTCCGGCCAGGTCATCTGCGGGGCGATCGTCACCGCGACCAGGGTGTTGATGCCGAGCCCGGTGGCGAGAGCGAACGGGAAGTTCGCGATCAGGCCGAACAGGATCGTCATGACCCCGGCCACCAGCGCGGTCACCGCCGCGACCTGCGGCACCGACAGCGTCGCGCCGAGCACGTCGCGCTTGGCGCTGGGCGCGCCCGGGTCGAGGCTGCCGAGGATCAGGGGGTTGAGGACCACGATGTAGGCCATCGTCACGAAGGTGACGAGCCCGCCGCGGACCTCCGCCCCGACGGTCGACCGGCGTTCGCTCAGGTGGAACAGTCGCTCCAGCACGGCGGCACCCTAGCGCCGATCACCCCGCCGTAGGGTGCGTGTGTGGTCGAACCCGGCTGGCAGCCCCCGCCGCTCCCCCGGCGCCTCACCGATCCGGTGCGCCCGGTGCTCGTCGGCGTGGCCGTGTGGGTGGTCGCGCTGGTCGTGCTCGCGGTCGTGGGCGGGCCGGGCCCATGGCTGTGGGCCTGTGTGGTGGGTGTGGCGCTCGGAGGGATCGGCCTCTCGGTGCTGGCACTGCAGCGTCGGGCCGTCGCCCGCGGGTCGAAGGGCGCCCAGAAGCTGTAGTGCCAGCTCCTCAGAACGGTGGCTCGCCGTCGAAGGGGTTCGGGGGCTGCTGGTGGCGTCTCCTCTCGCGTGCGTCGATGTCGCGCAGCGTCTGCTGCTGCGCCTCGGTGAGGTAGCCGTACTTGTTCGTGCGGGGTCGCCACGGTCGCTGGGGTCGGGGTTCGCCGCGGGTGTCGGTGATGCCGTGGTCGAACCGCTCTCGCGGTACCGGCCGGAGTGGTCGGTAGGGGTCGGGTTCGACGATGTGGTGGGTGCCGGTGGGCGCGGTCCACAGGAACCGGCCGGGGCGGGTCTGGCGGACGGTCCAGCCCGAGGTGGGCTCATGTTTGCGCAGGTGGTCACCGACCGACAGGGCGCCGAGGTTGTCAGCCTGGGTCGGTCCGCCCAGGGCGTGGTCGTGGGTGTGGTCGATCGCGCACGCCGCGGCCGCGACGGTGCACATCGGGAACCGGCACGTGCGGTCGCGGGCGTGGATCCAGCGGGTCAGCTCGGCGCCGGGGAACCGGTGGTTCGCCTCGCGGGTGGTGTGGGCGGGGTGCTGCTCGGCGGGTCGTTCCCGGGCGACAGCGAGTGCACGTCGGGTACGGCGTGAGCTTGACCCCGTAGACCGGACACCTGGGGTGTGGGGTCAGTGATCTTGGTCGGGGTCGGTGTGGCGGGCTTCGAAGTCGACCGGTGAGAGCATTCCGATGCTGGAATGGCGTCTGATCGGGTTGTACCAGCACTCTATCCACTCGAAGATCCCGGTCGCAAGTTCAGTGCGTGATTCCCACTTGCGGGAGTCGAGCAGTTCGAGTTGCATCGTGCCCCAGAACGATTCCATCATCGAGTTGTCGTAACAGTCACCGATCGAACCCATCGACGGGACGATCCCCGCCTCGACCAGACGCCGCCCGAACGCCCACGACGTGAATTGTGACCCGTGGTCGGAGTGCAGGACCGTGGAGCCGTCGCTGATCGGTTTCCGGCGCAGGATCGCCATACCGAGGGCGTCGGTGACCAGTTCGGTGCGCATGTTGTCATCGATTGACCAGCCCACGACCCGTTGTGAATACACGTCGAGGACCGCGGCGCAGTAGATCTTTCCTTCCCTGGTGTGGTGTTCGGTGATGTCGGTGACCCACAGCCGGTCCGGGCCGGCGGCGGTGAAGTCCCGGTCGACCAGGTCCGGGTAGGGGTCGGCGGCAGGGTCGCGTCGGGTGCAGCGGCGGGTGCGGCGCCGGTAGAGGCCCTGCAGCCTGGCCTCGCGCATGAGCCGGGCCACCCGCTTGCGGTTGACCCGCTCGCCGAGCCCGAGGACGAGTTCGGCGTGCACCCGCGGGGCGCCGTAGGTGCCGCGGGACTCGCTGTGGATCTTCTCGATCACCTTGGCCAGCAACTCGTTCTGCTGGGCGCGCACCGACTTCACCCCGGTCCGCCATTCGTAGTATCCGGAGCGGGAAACGTTCAGCACCCGGCAGGCCACCGCGACGTCGATGCCGTCGTCGGCGAGTTCACAGACCAGCGGGAACACTACTTTGGGAGGACGTTCTCCTTCGCGAAGTACGCCGCGGCCCGCTTGACGATCTCGAGCTCGACCTCGAGTCGTTTCGCCTTCTTCCGCAACTCGGCGAGCTCGGCTCGCTCATCGGTGCTCAAGCGGCCCTGCTCGACGCCGTTCTTGCCGTCGTCGGCGTCGGCCTGGGCCATCCAATTCCGCAGGCAGGACTCGGAAATGCTGAGCTCTTTCGCGATCTGGGCGACGGGTTGCTCGCCCAGACGGGCAAGCTCGACCGCTCGACGCCGGAACTCAGGCGCGTGTGGGGCAGGCACGAAGACGATCCTCCCTGGCGGACCGGGTCCACCTCAGGCGAGGTGTCCGGTGGGAGGGGTCAAGCTCAGCGGGCGAGTTCGGCCCAGATACCCACGAGGTCGTCGGGGAGGCCGTCGACCTCTGAGGTGTTCGCGGTGAGTTCGACGACCTGCCGCCGATAACGCGGGTCCGCGCCCCGCGTGCGTGGAGGCGTGACGAGCAGGACGTGCTCCAGCTCCCCGTCCTCGTCGTAGAGCAGCACCCGGAACTGGGCGCAGGTGCGGGCCCAGACGCCACGGTGGGCGTCCCAGCCGGTGAGCGTGCCGACGCGCACCTGGCCATGGGCGCGGCCGAGCCCGAGCGCGCACGCCAGAGTGGTGCGCAGCGTGGCGGGGCTGAACACCAACCCGCGGTCGGTCATGCGTGACGCCAGGCCCCGTGGGTCGACGCCCCGGACCCTGGGATCCGGCTCGTCCAGGGGCGGTGGGTCGGGTTCGGGGTCACCGGGCTGCCACCCCGACCGCGCGCCAGGCGCACCGGGAACCTCCGGGTCCACGGCCGATTCCTCACCGCGATCTGGAGTGCTGCCGACCGAGCCGTCGCCGCCGTCATCCGGCGCGCCGTCGCTCAGGTCATCCCCGCCGGAGTCACCGCCGCCGGAGTCATCGCCGCCGGAGTCATCGCCGCCGGAGTCATCGCCGCCGGAGTCATCGCCGCCGGAGTCGTCGTCCGCGCCGCGGTGATCCGCGCTGTCCTCGCGGCCGCCGCTCGGCGGGCCGCCCTCGGACGGTTCGTTCTCAACCGGGTCGTCGGCGGAAGTGCCGCCGTCAGCGGTCGGGCCGCCGTCAGCGGCCGGGCCGTGGTCGTCAGGGCCCTTGCGGCCGCCGTCGGGGCCGCCCGGAGGGGCCGCCCTCGTCCGGGTCGCCATCGGAGGGGTCGTCGGGGAGGTCGTCGAGGTCCGGTGGGTCGCCGTCGCCGTCGGTGAGGCCACCGGAATTGGGGCCACCAGAATCGGGGCCACCGTCGGAGGGGCCGCCGTCGTCCGGGCCACCGTCGGAGGGGCCACCATCGGAAGGGCCGTCGTCGTCGGGGTCGCCGTCGTCGGGGTTGCGGGGAGGCGGGGGTGGGGTGAGGTCGGCGACGACCGGGCGTGTCACGGCAACCGTGTAAGCAGCGGACGGACCAAGATCGACTTCCGTGCCGGGCATGGTGGTCGGGAAGGACGTCCCAGTGAACGACGAAGATCTTCAGTCGGTCGCCAACGACGCCGCG
>NZ_JAJNDA010000035.1 GCF_021026295.1 Actinomycetospora soli | reverse complement strand
CCGAGGGTCTGCGCGCCCAGGGACTGGTCGTGGTCAACGAGGACATGGCCGGCCACGTCCACCGCGACCGTGGCCTGCTCACCGGCGACAGCCCACTGGCCGCCAACGCCCTCGGCAAGCTCGCCGCAGCAACCCTCGCGGAACACATCAAGAGCTGACGCGACCAGTTCACGGCGTCCACCACGACGGGAGATACGTGCAGGTCAGCGGTTCACGTCGTCGTTGGCGACGCGATCGCTGACTGCCCGAGGGACCGGGAACTCCTCACGAGAGTCGTCGTGGAAGATCGGCTACCGTTGCGTGGCCGACTGTCGACCGGGCCTCGATCGCCGGCGGGATTCCGCCAGAGCAACAGGTTCGGTCGGCCCGAGGGCGGGGTCGGCAAGGGCTCGATCGAGACGGGCCTCCCTGCTCGCCGTCGGCCGCCTTTGGTCCGGCCGGGCCGCTCATCGAGTTCCGCCCCTGTACGCATGAACGGGATCGGCGTGCGGTCAGCGAATATCGCGCTCGTCGCGCTCGCGGCGCAGGTCCTCGATGGTGCCGGCGGCGAGTGCGGTCCAGAAGCGCAGAGCGGCGTGTTCCATCTCGAGCCCGAGCTCGAGGGTGATCATGCGAGGCCGCGCCCAGTCCTCGTCGCCGTGACGGGACACCATGTCCTCGTAGACGGCGATCCGTTCCTCGTGCTGTCGGATCTGTTCCTGCGCGAGCTTCGGGACGTCGTCGTCGGGAGAGCCGGCCTCGTTGAAGAAGAGCTTGAGCTCGGCGACGTCGCGCATCTCGAAGTGCTCAGCCGTGGGCGCGGCCAGCCACTCCTGCAGCGCGGCGCGTCCCTCCGGCGTGAGTGAGTAGGTCTTGCGTCGCCTGCCGCTGTCCTCCAGATCGACCGCCAGCAGCCCCGACGCGGCCAGGCGCTCGGGCTCCGAGTACAGCTGCGTGTGCGGGAAGTTCCAGAAGTAGCCGACCGACCGGCTGGTGGCTCGCTTGAGGTCGTACGGGGTCGACGGTCCGCGCAACGCCACCATGCCCAGGACCAGGTACGACGTGGTCGACAGACGCATCCGGCCCTCCTCCCCGCGAGATCGACATCTCGACTCTAGCGGTGCGCACCCTTGCCTTCACACCATACGGAACGTACGGTGCGCTTCACACCAAGGAAGGGCCGGTCATGGACCTCGCGTCGATGCTTCGATGGGCCGCCGACCGCCACCCGCACCGCTGCGCGGTGTCCGGAGTGGGCCGTCGACTGACGTATCGCGAATGGGACGAGCGCACGGACCGCCTCGCGGCGGCGTTGAGCGGCTGGGGCGTGCGAGCCGGGGATCGCCTGGCGCTGGTGATGCACGGCGGCGAGCCGCTCGCGAGCCTGCACCTGGCCGCGCAGAAGCTCGGCGCGGTCTCGGTGCCGCTGTCGACGCGGTTCGGCGTCGACGAGCTCGCCTACTGCCTCGCGGACGCGGGCGCGGTCATGGTCCTCACCGATCCGGCGCACGCCTCGCGGGTGGAGGCCGCCGCGGGCGCGGTCCCGATCCATGACGTCGCCGAGGTCGACGCGGCCGCGGAGGTCGCCGACACCACGGCCGTACCGCCGGCGCCGGACGAGTCCGCCGTGAGCGTGATGCTCTACACCTCCGGGACCACCGGGAAGCCGAAAGGCGTGCCCCGGACCCATCGCGCCGAGCACGCCGCCGCGGTCGCACACGTGATGCAGACCGGACAGCGCCTGGGCGTCGCCACGCTCGGCGTGATGCCGCTCTTCCACACGATGGGGCTGCGCACGCTGCTGGCCTCGATCGCGGTCGGCGGGACCTGGGTCGCCCAGCCCACCTTCGACGCCGACGAGTCGATGGCGCTGATCCGCGACGAGGGGATCGGATCGCTGTACCTGGTGCCGACGATCTACTGGTCGCTCCTGCGCACCGGGCGCCTCGGCGAGGCCCACCGGCTCGACAACCTCGCTTACGCCGGGGCGGCCATGACCCCGTCGCTGGCCGAGGCGCTGGTCGAGGCGGTGCAGCCGCGCTCGTTCGTCAACCACTTCGGGTCGACCGAGATCTATACGTTCACCATCGGCGCGGACGTCGCCGCCAAGCCCGGCTGCGTCGGACGGGCCGGCTTGTTCTCCCGCGTCCGCCTGATCGCACCCATGCAGGGTGCCCCGGTCGACGAGGAGGTCGCGCCCGGCGAGCAGGGCCAGGTCATCGTGTCGATGGCCTCGGCGGAGGCGTTCGGCGGCTACTGGAACCGCCCCGACGCGAACGCGAAGGCGATCCGCGACGGCTGGTACCACACCGGGGACCTCGCGATCGCCGACGAGGACGGCGACCTCTGGGTGTCCGGCCGCACCGACGACATGATCAACTCGGGTGGGGAGAACATCTACCCCGACGAGATCGAGGCGGCGCTCATCCGCTGCGCGGCGATCGACGACGTCTGCGTGGTCGGGCTGCCCGACGACCGGTGGGGCCATGCGGTGAGCGCCTTCGTCGTGCCCGTCGCCGGGATCGAGCCGGAGCTGGCCGCCGCCGCGACGCTCGCCCATGCCCGCGAGCACCTGCCGTCGCTCAAGCGGCCCAAGCAGGCGATCGCCGTCGACGCGATCCCGCGCTCCGGGGTCGGCAAGACCCTTCGCCGGATGCTCGTCGCCGGCGAGTACACCCCCCGAGGAGAGGCCCGTGCCTGACATGACCGCAGAGGCCGCACCGCCGCGGTGGACCCCTTCGCGCGACGAGGACGCGGCCCTGGTCGCGGGCCGCGGCCGGTTCCTCGACGACCTCGACCCGCTGCCGGGGACGCTGGTGGCCGCCGTCGTGCGCTCCACCCGGCCGCACGCCCGGCTCCTCGCGGTGGACCTGTCGAGGGCGCGCCGCCACCCCGGGGTCGCCGCGGTGATCGGACCCGAGGAGGTTCGGACCGCTCTGCGTCCGTTCCCGCTGTCGACCGGCGCGGCGATGCCCTACCTCCCGACCGGCGTCGACAAGGTCCGCTTCGTCGGCGAGCCGATCGCCGTCGTCGTCGCGACCGACCGCTACGTCGCCGAGGACGCCGCCGAGCTCGTCGACGTGACCTACGAGGACCTGCCCGCCGTCAGCGACGCCCGGTCCGGGCTGGCCGACGACGCGCCCCGCCTGCACGAGGACGCCGAGTCCAACGTCGCGACGGACCGCACCTTCTCCTTCAACGCACCGGACGACCACTTCGCGGCCGCCGCGCACGTGGTGACCCGCCGCTACGAGTTCCCGCGCTACTCGTCCGTGCCGATGGAGTGCTATTCGGTCATCGCGCACTGGACCGAGCAGGACGGCGGGCCGTTCGTCGAGGCCTGGGCGAACTTCCACGGGCCGTTCTCGATGGTGCCCGTGATGGCGGGCGCGCTGCGCATCCCGACCTCGCGGGTGCGCCTGCACGTCCCCGCCGACATCGGCGGGAGCTTCGGGATCAAGGCCGGCATCTACCCCTACGTGGTGCTGCTCGCGCTGGCGTCGAAGCACGCGGGGACACCGGTGCGGTGGACCGAGGACCGCGTGGAGCACCTCACGGCGAGCTCGTCCGGCGCCGACCGGTCGATGGAGTTCTCCGCGGCGCTCGACGGCGAGGGCACGATCACCGCGCTGCGCGCCGACCTCGTCGACAACGTCGGCGCCTACCTGCGGCCCCCGGAGCCGTCGACGCTGTACCGCTGCTTCGGCAACATCACCGGGCCCTACCGGATCGACGCCGTCGGCATCCGCGCCCGGGCGGTGGTCACCAACACGATGCCGACCGGGTTGAACCGGGGCTTCGGCGGCCAGCAGCTCTACTTCGGGCTGGAGCGGCTCCTCGACGACATCGCCGCCGAGCTCGGCTTCGACCCCCTCGAGCTACGTCGTCGCAACCTCGTCACCTCCTTCCCGCACGAGACCGCCACCGGCGGGGTGTACGACTCCGGGGACTACCTCGCCGCGCTCGACCTCGCGATCAAGAACGCCGACCTGGCCGAGCTGGAGCGGCGGCGCGACGAGGCCCGCGCGGCAGGCGCCCTCTACGGCATCGGGACCGCGCTCGTGGTCGATCCCTCCGGGACCAACATCGGCTACGTCGGGCTCGCCACCCCCGCCGAGCAGCGGACCCCCGGGCGGGACAAGTCCGGGTCGACCGAGCACGTGCGGATGTCGGTCGACCCCCAGGGGGTCGTCACGGTGCTGCTCGGCTCGGTCCCCCAGGGCCAGGGGCATGCCACGGTCGCCCGCAAGGTCGCCGCGCAGCGCCTCGGGCTGCCCCTCGAGCAGGTCCGGTGCGTGGTCGACATGGACACCGCGACCACCCCGTGGACGGTCACCTCCGGCAGCTACTCCTCCCGGTTCGCTCCGCTGGTCACGAGCGCCGTCGTCGCTGCGGCCGACACCATCGCGGCCACGGTGCGCGCGGCCGCGTCGACGCTGCTCGACGACGTCGACCCCGCGACGCTCCTCCTCGAGGGCGGCGAGGTCCGCACCTCCGGCGGCCGGGCGGTGAAGTTCCGCCACGCCGCCGGCGTCGTGCACTGGGACCCCGCCGCGCTGCCCGCGGGGGTCCCGGCGCGGCTCTATGCCGAGGCCGAGTTCTCCCCGCGCGAGACCCGGGCCGCCACGGCGGACGACCGGATCAACTCGTCGCTCTGCTACGGCTTCGTCGCGGAGATCGTTGCGGTACGGATCGACCCGGACACCCTCGAGATCTCCGTCGACCGGGTGTCGTCGGTGCACGACGCCGGCACGGTCCTCGACCAGACCCTGCTCGACGGGCAGGTGTACGGCGCCCTCGTCCACGGGCTCGGCGGCGCCGCCTACGAGGAGTTCACCCACGCCCCGTCCGGGCAGCCGACCGCGGCGACGTTCCTCGACTACCTGTGCCCCACCGCGGCCGAGGCGGGCTTCGACCTGCGCACTGACCACGTGGTGTCCCCCTCACCACTCACCCCGCTCGGCGCCAAGGGCTGCGGCGAGGGCTCCTCGATGAGCTTCCCCGTGGCCTACGCCAACGCCGTCGCCGACGCCCTCGCCCCGCTCGGCATCGCCATCACCTCCCTGCCCCTGCACGGCGAGGTCCTCCACCAGCTGACGAACAACGATCGGAAGGACGCCTGACATGCCACTGACCGGCGGCGACGTCACCCTCGAGCGCGACGGCCACGTCGCCTACGTGACGCTCTCCCACGGCAGGTACACCGTCGTGACGATGGAGATGCGTCGGCTGGTGGCCGAGCGGTTCGCCGAGATCGACCGGGACCCCGAGGTACGGGTCGTGGTCGTGCGCAGCGACGGCGAGCACTTCACCTCCGGCGGCGACATCGCCGGGTTCATGGAGGTCGACCCGATCGACCTCACCGACCTCGGGCACGACGTCACCGCCGCCGCGCGCAGCCCCAAGCCCGTCATCGCGGCGATCGACGGGTACTGCTTCGGCGTCGGGCTGGAGATGGTGCTCTCCTGCGACATCCGGCTCGGCACCGGGCGCACCCAGCTGGCGCTGCCCGAGATGAACCTCGGCATGATTCCCGGCTCCGGCGGCACCCAACGTCTCGCCCGCCTCATCGGGCTGTCCCGGGCGAAGTTCCACATCCTGTCCGCCACCCGGATCCAGGCCCAGCAGGCCCTCGACTGGGGGATCCTGTCCGGCGAGCTCCACCCCGACCGCGAGGCGCTCGACGCCGCCGCCGACGCGCTGGCGCAGAAGATGGCGGGCCTCTCCCCCGCCGCGCTGCGCACGGCGAAGGAGGTCCTCGACCGCGGCGTCGACGGACCCCTCTACACCGGCATCGAGCTGGAGCGGAAGGCCTACTCGATGCTGCGCGCCACCCAGGACTTCGCCGAGGGCGTGAAGGCGTTCGGCGAGAAGCGCACCCCCGTCTTCACCGGGCGGTGACCCGGTGAAAGCAGCACCCTTCGCCTACGTCCGGCCGCCGACCCTCGACGACGTGCTCACCGAGCTCGCCGGCGGGGACGGCAAGGTCCTGGCCGGCGGCCAGTCCCTCGTCCCCGTGCTCGCGATGCGGCTGGGCCGCCCCGCCACCCTCGTCGACGTCACCGCCGTGCCCGAGCTCACCGAGTACGGGCCGGACGCGCGCTCCGGCTACCGGGTCGCCGCGGCCGTCCGGCAGCGGGTCGTGGAGCACGATCCGGCCGCGCGGGACGTGCCCCTGATCGCGATGGCCATGCCCTTCGTCGGGCACCGGGAACTGCGCAGCCGCGGCACCGTGTGCGGCAGCCTCGCCCACGCCGACCCGGCCGCGGAGCTGCCCGCCGTGGCCTGCTGCCTCGACGCGCAGGTCGAGGTGTCCGGGCCCGGTGGGGCCCGCACCGTTCCCGCGAGGGAGTTCGTCACCGGCGCCATGACGACGGCGGCCGGGCCCGAGGACGTCGTCACCGCGGTCACGTTCCCGGCCGCCCGTCCCGGGGACGGGTTCGGGTTCGCCGAGATCGCCCGCCGGCACGGCGACTTCGCCCTCGCCGGCGTGGTGTGCCGGGTGCAGGTCGCCGACTCGGGGGCGGTGCGCTCCGCCGTCCTCACGGGGTTCGGCATCTCCGACCGGGCGGTCACCCGCGACGTCACCGCGCTGCTCGCCACCGGCGAGAGCGAGGAGGACCTCCGGCCCGCCACCACCGAGCTGGCCGCCGCGCTCGTCGACACCGGCGGGGACACGCACGGCTCCACCGGCTACCGGCGGCGGCTCTTCGCCGTCCTCGCCGCCCGCGAGCTGTCCCGGGCGCTGCTCCGTGCCCGCGAGGGAAGGACCACTGCATGACCGCCGCCCCCGAGCGCCACGACACCGGCTCCCGCCGCGTGCCCGCGCCCGTTGCCCGGGTCGCAGCACACGAGACCGCCGAGGTGACCTTCGTCGTCAACGGCACCGAGACCACCGTCGAGGTGCCGCCCCGGGCCCACCTCGGGGACGTCCTGCGCGAGCGCCTCGGCCTCACCGGCACGCACCTCGGCTGCGAGCACGGGGTCTGCGGCATGTGCACCGTGCTCCTCGACGGCGAGGCCGCCCGGGCGTGCCTGCTCTTCGCCGTGCAGTGCGAGGGTGCGGAGATCGTCACCGTGGAAGGGCTCGGCTCCCCCGACGACCAGCACCCGCTGCAGCAGGCGTTCTCCGCCCACCACGCCCTGCAGTGCGGGTTCTGCACGCCCGGGATGCTGATGAGCAGCTACGACCTGCTCGCCAACGAACCGGAGACCGCCGAGGAGGACCTGCCCGAGGCGATGTCGGGCGTGCTGTGCCGCTGCACCGGCTACCGCGGCATCCTGGCGGCCGTCTCCGACGTCGCCGGGACCTACCCCGACGGCGTGCCGGAGCCCCGGGGATGTGCGTCACGGATGCTGGTCGGCCGGTCCGCGGCCGGACGTCCCGGCGATGCTCCCGAGGACACCACGGCGGCGGCTCCGCAGCTCAGTGAGGTGCGGCTGCCCTCCGGCCCGCCCTCCGCGGTCGTCGACGTGACCTCGCAGCTGACCTCCCCGGTGGACCGCGTCTGGGCCGTGCTCAACGATTTCGACCTGCTGGCGCGCTGCCTGCCCGGGGCCCAGCTCGTCGAGTCCTACGACGAGGACCGCCACCGCGGGCGGGCCACCGTCGCGCTCGGCCCCGTGAAGCTGTCGTTCGAGGGACTCGCCCAGGTCGTCGAGCGGGACCCGGACACCCACCGGCTCCGCTTCCACGGCCAGGGGAAGGACACCGGCGGCAGCGCGACCTCCGCCGACGTCGTCCTGGCCGCGACGCCGACCGCCGACGGCGGCACCGAGCTCACCGCGCACGCCGACGTGCACCTGTCCGGACGGGTCGCCCAGTTCGGCCGAGCCCTGGCCGGGGACGTGTCCCGCCGACTGTTCGAGCAGTTCGCCGCCGGGGTGGACGAAGCCGCCGAGACCGGCTCGGTCTCCGAGGTCTCCCTCGCCCGCAGGGTGCGGCTCGCGGCCGGGGCAGCCCGTGACGCCGCTGTCGGCGCCCTACGTCGCGCCGCGGGACGCATCCGCCACCGTGCGTGGAGCGGGAAGACCTGATCGCGTCCCTCGACGAATCCCGGGGTCTTCGAGGACCCCGGGATTCGCCCAGGACCTCGCGTCAGCGGCGACGGACGGGATCGGGCGGCACCGACCCGTTCACCGCGAGGCCACCGACGTGGCCGCGTGCTCGTCGAGCGCCCGGCGGTTGTGCTCGGTGATGGCATCGGTGAGGTCGCGGTAGGGCTCGTCGTACGGGTCCTTGACGCCCCACCCACGGCCGAGGTTCTCGACGTACCCGCACCAGTGGAGGCCGGCGAACCACGGTTCGTGACGCACGGCGTCGAGGACGAGGCCGTAGTCCTCGCCGCGGGCGGCGTGGGACTCCAGCCCGACTCGGTGCGGGTTCATGTCGGTGGCCGTCCAGTTGCCGTGGTCGGCCACGAGCACCGGCTTGCCACCGGCCTGCTCGCTCCACCCGGCCAGGTCGTCGCGGAACGCCTGCCGGTCCTGCGCCGTCGGTCCGGCGAAGCGCTGCACCGAGAGGACGTCGACGAAGGGCGCCATGGCGCGCAGCACCGGCTCGGGGATGCCCTTGTCGCCGTTGTAGCGGTCGCCGAGGATCAGGTGGTCGGGGTCGTAGCGACGAATCGCCGTCGTGATCGCCTCGTAGTAGCGGCTGGCGACGTCGTAGAGCTTCTGCTCGCGAGCAGCACCGTCGAGCCCGGTCAGTTCGGGGAAGTCGCGTCCGGAGGCGTGCGGTAGCCAGGCGGGGATGTCGACGAAGAAGTACCCGAGCAGGTTCTCGTCGTCGGCGTGCGGGAGGACGACGGCGCGGGCGAGGTAGTCGCACCACTTCGCGAAGTCGTCGTCGAGGGGGCGGAACGCGGGGTGGCCGTTCCAGTCCTCGATGTCCTGGACCTGCATCTGCGCGACATAGGGCAGCCCGGCCCCCCGGAGCTCGGCGGAGGTCCACGGCAGCGAGTGGTAGAGGTCGATCGGGTCGCCGAACCAGTCCAGGGCCTCGCCCCAGCCCCCGGCCACGTACTCGCGCGTCCAGCCGATCGTGTTCATGTTCCACGCCCGCAGGTCGGCGAGCGGACCGTCGCGCAGCCACGCCTCGCGGGAGCCGTACTTCCGGCGCCAGACGTCGATGTTGTGCGGGTACTGCAGGTTGGTCTCGTCGGCGTGGTTGAGCCCGAGGGACAGGAACGGGTGTCCGTCGGGGTCGACGAGACGCCCGTCGCGGACGGCGAACGTGCTCACGGGGTGCCTCCGGAAAAGAAGTCGAGGTAGGCCGCGGCCAGGTCGTCGGGGCACTCCTCGGCGAGCTGGTGGCCGTAGGGGAACGACACCGTGGTCACGTTAGTGGCGACCTCGCGACACACCCGCTCGTTGTCGGCGCCGATGAAGGGTTCGCTGGCGACGGCGAGCACCGGCATCTCCAACGGTGTCTTCGCGGCCTCGCGGTTCTGCTCGGCGTCGGTGAGCGTGGCCCGGTAGATGTTCGCCATGGCGCGCAGGCCGCCGGGCGAGGAGTAGCACCGGACGTACTCGTCGATCGCGTCCTCCCCGATCGCGGTGGCGTCCTGGGCCTCGTGCTTGATGAAGTAGCTGAAGTACTCGCGCTCGTGCCCGGCGATGAGCATCTCGGGGAACTCGGGCACCGCGTAGAAGTTGATGTGCCAGAGCCACACGTAGCTCGCGACGTTCTCGGCCGTGAGGAACGAGTAGTCCTCGAGGCCGAACCCGGAGAGGATCATCTCCTGGTAGACGAGCTGGACGACGTGCTGCCGGTGGCGGGCGGCGAGTTGGTAGGCCGCGGCGGCGCCCCAGTCCTCCCCGACCACGCGGTAACGGTCATGGCCGAGGTGGGCCATGAGCGCGGCGAAGTCGTCGGCGATGGTGGCCATGTCGTAGCCGGACTCGGCGTGCTCGGAGTCGCCGAGTCCGCGCATGTCGGGCATGACCACGGTGTACTGCGGCGTGAGGTGGGGCAGGACCTTGCGCCAGTAATAGGAGGTCTTCGGGACCCCGTGCAGCAGCAGCACCGGGTCGCCGTCCCCGGCGACGCGGTAGTGCAGGCGGACCCCGTTCACGGTGGCCCGCTGGGCGCGGACGGTCTGGCCCCGGTGGTCGACGACGGTCATGTCAGCTCCTCTGCCGCTCACGCGACGATCAGGGGTCGGAGGGTGCGGTACGCGACCTCCAGCCCCGTGTGGACCTTGTCCTCGGTGCCGCCCCACACCGGGTCCTCGTGCTCGACCGACAGCACGCCGGTAAAGCCGCCCTCGTAGAGCGTGTCGACGACCCGACGCCAGTCGACGTCGCCGAGCCCGGGCACGCGGTAGCGCCACCAGCCGGTGGTGAACGGGTCGGCCTCGCGACCGACGGCGATCCCGGGCCAGCCGTACCGGTTGCGACGGTCCGGGAACAGTTGGATGTCCTTGGCCTGGGCGTGCGGGATGCGGTCGACGTAGGGCGCGAGCGCCTCGACGGGATCGATGCCCATCCACACCAGGTGCGACGGGTCGAAGTTCAGGTAGAGCCCGAGGGAGAACATCCACTCCCAGAGTTCGGGCGAGTAGGCGAGATTGCCCGGATAGCCGTCGGGGTGCCACCCCTCCATCACGCAGTTCTCGACGATCAGCTTCACGCCGCGCTCCCCCGCCCGGTCCACCAGCGGTGCGAAGATCTCCTCGGCGTCCCGGAGGTTCTCGGCCACGGTCCGGCCGGGATGACGCCCGACGAACGTGCCCACGGTCTCGGTGCCGAGCAGCGCGGCCGCGTCGATGCAGGCGGCGACATGGGCGTTCACCCGGGTCCGCTCGTCAGGGTCGGGGTGCAGGTTGTTGTCGTAGTACGCCAGCGACGACGGCGCCGACCCCAGTCCGTGGCGTTCCAGCAGGGCGCGGGTGTCGTCGGCCCGTGCCTGATCGAGGGACACCACGTCAAGGTGCGACGCGGTGAACTCCCGGTCCCCGACGGCGGGCCAGGCGGCCACCTCGAGCGCCTCGTAGCCGGCCCGCGACGCCCAGGCCGCGATCTGCTCGAGGGTCTGGTCGGGCAGGCAGGCGGTCAACATGCCGAGTTTCACGTGGGCACCTCCACCCAGGTCGCCCCGGCCGCGATCGAGCGGCCGACGGCATCGGTCAACGCCGCGGCCCGGACACCGTCGGCGAAGGACGGCAGGCCGTCGGGGCGTTCGCCCCGGACCGCCGCGTACACGTCGGACACGAACGCGTCGAAGCAGTCCTGGTAGCCCTGCGGATGGCCGGGCGGGAGCCGCGAGTAGCGGGCGGCCGACGGATCCATGGACGCCGAGCCGCGGGGCAGGACGACGGTGCCGTCGACGCCCCGCACCGCGAGGGTCTCGGGCTCCTCCTGGTCGAACCCGTAGGAGGCGCGCGCTCCGTCCACCGAGAGCGCGAGCTGGTTGCGCCGCCCGATCGCGGTCTGGCTGATCGTGGTCGAGCCGGTGGCGCCGTGGTCGGTCTCGAAGAGCACCGTCGTCGACGCGCCGTCGGCGGCGAGCCGGGCGAGCAGCCGCGTGATCCGGTGGGAGGAGACGAACTCTGCGAGGTCGCACCAGTGGATACCGACGTCGGCGAAGGCCCGCGTGACGTCGCCGTCGCCGCGCCATCCGGGGTCTCCCGCGGCCTGCCAGTCCTGGAGATAGCCCCCGTGGAGCAGGTGCAGGGCGCCGGCGTCGCCCCGGGCGACGCGCGCACGGGCCTCACGCACCATCGGGTGGAAGCGATAGACGAAGGGAACCGCGGTGACGGCGTCCCCGGCCTCGTCGAGCAGGGCCCGCGCGTCGTCGAGCGTGGTCGCCAGCGGTTTCTCGCAGACCACGGCCTTGCCGGCGGCCAGCGCCCGCCGGGCGAGCGGAACATGCAGGGCGTCCGGCGTGCAGACGTGCACGACGTCGACGTCGTCGGCGACGAGGATCTCCTCGGCGTCGCCCGCGCGGTCGGCTCCGAGCCGACGGGCCGCGTCGGCGCCCCGGCCGGGCTCGGACGCGGCGACAGCGACGAGGCGGGCACCGGAGGCGAGTACCGCGTGGGCGTGGACGGTGCCGATGAAGCCGACACCGAGGACGGCGACCCGCAGGGCGGAGCTCACGTCGCGCCGAACCCGCGGTCGGCGAGCCAGGCGCGGCTCGTCCGGGCGGCCTCGGCCGGGTCGCCGTCGAAGGAGTCGAGCTCGACGACCAGCCAGTCGTCGTAGCCGGTCTCCCGCACGGCGGCCAGGACGTCGTCGAGGTCGAGGTCACCGGTACCCAGCGGCCGGAACGCCCCCGAGGCCCGGTCGAGGTCCTTGAGGTGGACGTGCCGGACCCGGTCACCGTGGCGCCGGACGAGGGCGGCGGGGTCGCCGCCGCCGGCCGCGAGGTGGGCGGTGTCGGGGCAGAACCCGATCCGTGAGCGGTCCAGCACGGCGTCGACGGCGTCGGGGGCCTCGACGATGGTGCCCAGGTGGGGGTGGAAGCAGGCGGTCAGACCCCGCTCGGCCGCGAGGTCCGTGACCGCGTCGAGCCCGGTCACCAGGCGGTCGAGGTCCCCGGCGTGCGGGCCCGCGGCCCGCGGGGACCCGCCGCCGACGACCAGCTGCGAGGCCCCGGCGCGGGCGGCAGCATCGGCGGACACCGCGATCCGCGCCAGCTCCTCCCCGCGGACGTCGTCGAACACGAACCCGGCTCCGGTGTAGACGCCGACCAGCTCCAGGCCCGTCTCGTCGAGCAAGCGCCGGAGGTCGTCGCCCAGCTCCAGGACGTTGCCCTCGAACAGCTCGACCCCGGCGTAACCCGCGGCCGCGATGTCGTGCAGGGCACGCGACATGTCGCCGGCCACGCGGTAGCGCAGGTCCCGGACGCTGGTGACGCCCTCGGCGGTCGCCGTCAGGCCACCCCAGGTGATGGTGTGGTAGCCGAGCCGCATCGGGCCTCCCGTGGTCGTCCTCGTCGGCGCGAGCGACGCTAATGTTCATGCTGCGCAGAAGTCAATGACCTACTCTCAGCGACCAGGTTCGACCCCACGGGCCCGGGGAGGTGCCATGAGCAGGCCGCTCGATCTGGACGAGCAGGTCGACGACCTGGTGCTCGTGCTCGACCTCGTCCGACACGGGCGCGCCCGCACCCGCCCAGAACTCGCCCGCCGGTCGGGCCTCGGCCGCACCGTGGTGTCCGCCCGGCTGGCCCGGCTCCTCGATGCGGATCTGGTCGTCGAGGGCGAGCTCGGGCCGTCGACCGGCGGCCGGGCGCCGCGCGAGCTGCGGTTCCGCGCCGAGGCCGGCGCGGTGCTCGTCGCCGAGGTCGGGGCGACCGGGTTCGCCGTCGGCGTCACCGACCTGGACGGCGCCCTGCGCGAGCACCGGCACCGGGCGTGGGACGTGTCGGCCGGGCCCGGGGCCACCCTGGACCGCATCGCCGACGATCTCGAGGACCTGCGGGGCGACGTCGGCGACGTCGCCCCCCTCTGGGGCCTCGGGCTCGGGCTCCCCGGTCCGGTGGAGTTCGCGAGCGGTCGCCCGGTGGCGCCGCCGATCATGCCCGGTTGGGACGGTCACCCGGTGCGCGAGCACCTGGCCGATCGGTTCGGGGTGCCGGTGTGGGTCGACAACGAGGTCAACACGATGGCCCTGGGCGAGCTGCGTCACGGCGTGGCCCGAGGCGTATCCGACCTGCTCTACGTCAAGATCGGGACCGGTATCGGCGCCGGCCTCGTCACGGGCGGGCGCCTGCACCGCGGAGCGCAGGGCGCGGCCGGCGACCTCGGACACACCGCGGTGCACGAGGACTCCGGCATCGTCTGTCGCTGCGGCAACCGCGGCTGCCTCGAAGTGCTGGCCGGGGGCGGGGCACTGGCCCGGGACGCCGTGACGGTCGCCCGCGGCGGCCACAGTGGGCGCCTCGCCGCGCGGCTCGCCGACGCCGGGGAACTGACCGCCCGCGACGTCGTCGACGCCGCGCGGGAGGGCGACCAGGAGTCGCGGCGGATGCTCGAGCACGCCGGCGTGCTGATCGGGACCACCCTGTCGGTGGCGGTCAATCTCGTGAACCCGGCGATGGTCCTGCTGGGAGGGCAGGTCGGGGCGTCCAGCGACCAGGTCCTCACCGCGGTCCGGGAGATCGTGTACCGGCGGTCGTTGCCACTGGCCACGCGGGAGCTGCGCATCGAGCCCTCGCCGCTGTCGGGCCGGGCAGGCCTGCTCGGCGCCGCGACGATGGTGGTCGACGAGCTGCTCTCCCCGACACGCCTCGTGCGGTGGCTGCAGGACGGGAGCCCGGTCGGTCGGGCCGACCTGGCCTGAGGCCCTTCCGCTCGCGTCGCCTTGACATCTGCTCGGCGCGAACATAAGACGGAGAGCGACGCTGTCGTCGCCCGCTGTCGAGGAGCACGTGATGCGCGAGATCACCGACCACGCCGGCCACCCGGTCACGCACGGGCGGACCACCGTGAACGGGGTTCGTCTGCACCATGTGACCGCGGGCTCCGGGCCGCCGCTGGTGCTGCTCCACGGTGTCCCCAAGACCTGGTACTACTGGCACCGCGTCATCCCGCTGCTCTCCGAGCGGTTCACCGTCATCGCGCCCGACATCCGCGGCTTCGGTGACTCCGCGCGTCCCGACGGCGGCTATGACATGGGCACGATCGCCGAGGACGTCGCCGCGCTGATGACCGCGCTGGGCCACGAGCGTTTCGCCGTGGCCGGCGAGGACTGGGGCGCCGCGTTCGCCTACGCGGTGGCCGCCTCGTATCCCGAGCGCGTCACACGGCTGTCCTTCTCCGAGATGCTCGTGCCCGGCGCCGGGCTGGAGGCGTGGTCGGCGCTCACCGAGGAGAACGTCGCGTCCGACCACTTCCTGTGGCACGTCGGGTTCTTCCACGTCCGCGACTTCCCCGAGATGCTGATCAGCGGGCGGGAGCGGGTCTTCTGGGAGACCTGGATGAAGAACGAGACCTACGACCCCGCGGCGATCACCGAGGACTGCGTCGAGGAGTGGGTCCGCTGCTCGTCGGCGCCCGGTGGCCTGCGGGCGATCTTCGAGGTGTATCGGGCCACGTTCGTCAACGTCGAGCTGGACCGGCAGTGGTCGGCCCGTCGGCTCCCGATGCCCGTACTGACGATCGGCAGCGACAGCTTCATCGGCGAGGAGGGCCGCCGGCAGATGGAGCGGGTGGCCGACGACGTCCGCTATGTCGAGCTCGAGCGCTGCGGGCACTCGATGGCCCTCGAACGCCCTGCCGAACTCGCGCGGGTGATGAGCGACTTCTTCGCCGCGGACATCGCGTGAGGTACGCCGCGGAGCTCCTCCCCTATCACGACGCCGAGCTGGACACGGCGCTCGGCGAGCTCGCCGGCCTCGGGTTCGACGAGGTGATGCTCTGGTCCTCGGCGCCACCACTGGCCGACCACGTCGGTCCCGGCGACGACGTCGCGGTGATCCGGCGGACGCTCGGGCGGCACGGCATGCGCGCCACCGGGCTGACCTGCTACGGCCGCGACCGCCACGAGCTGACCGCCCGGCTACGCCTGGCCCACGACCTCGGCGTCGACACCCTCGTGTTCGACTGCGAGGCGCCCTACCCCGAGTTCGTCGAGCACTGGCTCGCACCGATGCTCGACGAGGCCGAGCGTCTCGGCGTGCGCATCGCGGTCGAGAACCACCTCACGGTGCCGTTCTCCGCCGACTTCGAATCGGGCGCAGGAGAGGATCAGCGCTGGTCGGAGGGCGTCGACAGCCTCGCCCAGATCCGTCGGCTGGTCACCGAGCTCGACCACCCGAACCTGGGCATCTGCCTCGCTCCCCCACACCTGTGGGTGATGGGCGAGAGCATCAGCGAGGCCGTGTGGTTCCTCGCCGAGCGCGGCAAGCTCTTCCACTACTACCTCTGGGACGTCGACCGCGCCTACCGCCGCGGCGTCGACGGCCTGGACTTCGGTCCCGGCGAGCGCCAGCTGCCACGCCCCGACGGGGTGCTCGACCACGCGGTCGGGCTCGCAGCGCTCCACCGCGTCGCCTACACCGGGGCGGCGTCGCTCAAGTGCCACGGCACCGCGGGATGGCCGGTCGAGAAGGTCACCCGCGAGCTGCGCCGCGCCGACACCCACCTCCGGACCTGCTTCGCGCGGGCCGGGATCGCCCCACTAAGGAGGACCTGACATGGCCGGGAACGGCAACCGCATGGACGGCCGCGTCGCCGTCGTCACCGGCGCCGCCCGCGGGCAGGGCCGCGCGCACGCGGTGCGGCTCGCGGAGGCAGGTGCCGACGTCGTCGTCGCGGACGTGCCCGGCGACATCGCCACCGTCGACTACCCGATGGGCACCCACGACGAGCTCGCCGAGACCGCCCGGCTCGTCGAGAAGCAGGGACGGCGCGCCGTTGCCGTCGAGGGCGACCTGCGCGACACCGACACCGCCACCCGCCTGGCCGACACCGCCCGCCGCGAGTTCGGCCGCATCGACGCCCTCGTCCCGAGCGCCGGCGTCCTCAGCGTCGCCGACAGCACCTGGGACCTCACCGACGACCAGTGGGACGACATGCTCGGCACGAACATCACCTCGGTGTGGAAGACGTGCCGCGCCGTCGTGCCGCTCATGATCGAGGCGGGGAACGGCGGCGCGATCGTACTCACGGGCTCGGTGGGCGGTCTGCGTTCGGTGGCCGGGTGCACGCACTACAACGTCGCGAAGTTCGGCGTGATCGCCCTCATGCGGACCCTGGCCTGGGAGCTCGCCCCCCACCACATCCGCGTCAACGTCGTCCACCCGACCGGGGTGAACACGATGATGGGCGACAACCCGGCCTTCCGGCAGTGGGCCGAGGAGCACCCCGACCTGCTGGAGCCGATGCGCGGCAACCTCCTGCCCGGCGTCGACCTCGTCGAACCCGACGACGTCGCAGCGCTCGTCGCGTTCCTGGTCTCCGACGACGCCCGCTACATCACCGGCGTCGAGCACCGGGTCGACGCCGGCTTCATGCTCAAGTGATGTGGATCTTGCCCCACTCCCCACGACGAGAGGACCGCTGATGGCGGACACGAAGAACGGCCCCGAGCTGCACCCGGTCACCGAGGAACTCGCCAGCGGCAAGAACTTCGCCGCGGTCACCACCGTGCTGCCCAGCGGACGGCTGCAGACCCAGATGCTGTGGGTGGCGTTGAAGGACGGGCAGCTGGTGCTCAACACCGAGACCCACCGCAAGCGCTACCGCAACCTGCAGTCCGACCCCCGTATCACCGTGCTGATCCGCGACGAGTCCGACCCCTACCGCTACGCCGAGATCCGCGGGCGGGTCGAGCGGACCACCACCGGCGACGAGGCCCGCACCCACATCGACGAGGTCGCCCACCAGTACCTGGGCACCGACTACCCACCCGAGGGCATCAAGTCCGAGCGCGTGATCCTCTGGGTCACCCCCGAACGCCAGACGATCATCGACCAGAACAAGGACACCAGCGGCTGACCTCGCTCCGTCCTGTCGAAGGGATCACCACCACCATGGCCATCGCGACCATCAACCCCGCCACCGGCGAGACCGTCCGCGAGTTCGAGGCGCTGACCGAGGCGCAGCTGGAGGAGAAGCTCCAGCGCTCGTGGGACACCTTCCGGACCTACCGGGACACGACGTTCTCCCAGCGCGCCGACTGGCTGCGGCGCGCGGCGGACATCTTCGACGAGGACAACGAGCGGCTCGCCCAGCTCGCCACCCTCGAGATGGGCAAGACCCTCGTGGCCGCCCGCGCCGAGGTCACCAAGTGCGCCTACGGCTGCCGCTGGTACGCCGACCACGCGGCCGAGGCCCTCGCCGACGTCGAGTGGCCGCACCCGTCGAACGCCCCGGAGCACGCGCGGATCCTGACGCGGTACCAGCCGCTCGGCCCGGTCCTCGCGGTCATGCCGTGGAACTTCCCGTACTGGCAGGTGCTGCGCTTCGCCGCGCCGGCGTTGATGACGGGCAACACCGGCCTGCTCAAGCATGCCTCGAACGTCCCGCAGGTGGCCCTGGCCATCGAGGACGTCCTCACCCGCGCCGGCTTCCCCGCGGGCGCTTTCCAGACCCTGTTGGTCCCCAGCTCGATGATCGAGGGGATCATCGACGACGACCGCGTCCGCGCCGTCACCCTCACCGGCAGCGAGCCCGCCGGCCGCGAGGTCGGCGCCCGCGCCGGCCAGAACGTCAAGACCAGTGTGCTCGAGCTCGGTGGCAGCGACCCGTTCATCGTCATGCCCTCCGCCGACCTCGACGCCACCGCAGAGGCGGCGGTCGCCAGCCGGACCCTGAACAACGGGCAGTCCTGCATCAACGCCAAGCGCTTCATCGTCCACGAGCAGATCGCCGACGAGTTCCAGCGGCTGCTGGTCGAGAAGATGGACGCGCTGGTCGTCGGCGACCCGATGGACGAGAACACCGAGCTCGGCCCGATGTCCGGCCCGCAGGGACTCGAGGAGCTCGACCAGCAGGTCCAGGACTCCGTGGCCAAGGGCGCCACGCTCCTCACCGGTGGCAAGCCCCTGGGCGGGCCCGGCAACTACTACCCGGCGACGGTGCTGGCCGACATCCCGAAGGACGCCCCCGCGTACTACGAGGAGCTCTTCGGGCCGGTCGCACTCGTCTTCCGCGCCCGCGACGTCGACGATGCCATCGCCATCGCCAACGACTCGTCCTTCGGCCTCGGCGGCAGTGCCTGGACCCAGGACGAGGACGAGAAGGAGCGCTTCGCCAACGAGGTCGAGAGCGGCATGGTCTACATCAACAAGATCACCGAGTCGACGCCCGAAGTGCCGTTCGGCGGGGCGAAGAACTCCGGCTACGGCCGCGAGCTCGCCTCCTTCGGGCCGCAGTCGTTCGTCAACGCCAAGACGATCTGGATCCAGTGAGCACCACGACCTTCTCCGGAATCGCCCACGTCGCGCTGGTCGTGCGGGACATGACGACCAGCGTGCATTTCTATGAGGACGTACTCGCTTTCGAGCGCGTCGGTGAGGTCACCGAGGGGCCGCCGTCCGAGGGTCACCCCCGCCGGTTGATGCGTCATCCCGGAAGCGGAATGACGCTGGGCATCCACGAGCCCCACCGGCGCAGCGGGGACCGGTTCGACCCGCAGCGGACGGGGCTCGACCACCTCGCGGTGACCGTCCCGGACCGGGCCACGCTGGACGCCTGGTCGACGCGACTGGACGAGCACGGCGTCGAACACTCCCCGACGCGCGACGCGGGCTACGCCGAGTTCGTGTCGTTCTGCGACCCGGACGGCATCGCCTGGGAGATCTGGCTGCCTACACAGGGTTGACGGCGGCGACAGCATCCGGGCACGCGCGGGACGACCGTTCCCGCGTCGCTCACCCGAGGTGGCTCCACCCGTCCCAGGCGATGTGCGAGTCGCCGCGCCGTGGCGCGGCATACGCGATGACCACCAGTGGGTCGAGTCAGCCGAGCGGGATGCCCGTCTCGGGCGAGGATCGACGGGCAGGAGTGCAGGTGGACGAGCGGGTGTGTCTGATCACCGGAGCCAGCCGGGGCATCGGAGCGGCGACGGCGCGCGAACTCGCGGCGCGCGGTCACGCCGTGGTGGTCAATCACCGCGACAGCGCGACCGCGGCCGAAGCCGTCGCCCATGACGTGCGGGCGGCCGGTGGGGACGCCCTGGTGGTGCAGGGCGACGTGACCGACCCGGCCGACGTCACGCGGGTGCTCGAGGCGACCCTCGAGCGCTGGGGCCGGCTCGACGTGCTGGTGCACAACGCCATGACCCCGTTCCCGGTCACCTCGTTCGCCGACCTGGGCTGGGAGCAGCTCTCGGCGAAACTCGACCAGGAGATGCACGCGGCACACCTGCTCACCAAGGCCGTGCTGCCCGGGATGATCGACTGCCGCCGGGGACGGCTGATCTACCTGTCCACCGGCCTGTCCCGACGTCCCCGGGACGGGATGATCGCCCTCGGGGTCGCCAAGGCCGCCCTGGACTCCTTCGTGCGCTACGTCGCCGCCGAGGTGGCACCGCACGACATCACGGCCAACGTCGTCGCCCCGTCCACGGTGGAGGACACCGCGGTGAGCGACCGACTCCCCGAGGAGCTCAGGTCGCAGCTCGCAGACGCGACCCCGATGCGCCGGCTCGCCCGACCCGATGACGTCGCCCGCACGGTCGCCTACTTCGCCGGCGATGACGCCGCGTTCACCACCGGCAGCTGGGCGCCGGTCAACGGCGGCCTGATCATGCCCTGAGTCCGCAGGCGGGCCGGACAGCCGCTCCTCTCGCCTAGCGGCGGGTGCTGTCGTGCCCTCCGTATCGCCCGGCCAGGGCTGGAACGACGTCAGCCTTCGACACCCGGCCCTGACTGACGAGGCCCGCTTTCGGTACCGCTTACGTCACACCAGGGCCGTCTACGGGCACCCACGGCACAAGATCGCTACTTCCTGATCATGTCGCTGAGCAGCACAGATGCAGATGGCGGGCCACCGTAGCCGACGTGAATCCTGTCCACTGGGTTCGGGGTTCGAGTCCCTGACGGCGCACCCTCCACATGAAGGCCCTGACCGGTTCGGTCAGGGACTTCTGAGCTTGACCCCTCCCACCGGACACCTCACCTGAGGTGGACCCGGTCCGCCAGGGAGGATGACCTTCGTGCCAGTCCCACACGCGCCTGAGTTCCGGCGTCGGGCGGTCGAGCTCGCGCGTCTGGGCGAGCAACCGGTCGCCCAGATCGCGAAGGAGCTCAACATTTCCGAGTCGTGCCTGCGGAACTGGATAGCCCAGGGCGACGCCGACGACGGCGACAACGGCGCCGGGCAGGGGCGGTTGAGCACCGACGAACGCGCGGAGCTCGCTGAGCTGCGCAAGAAAACGAAACGTCTCGAGGTCGAACTCGAGATCGTCAAGCGGGCCGCGGCGTACTTCGCGAAGGAGAACGTCCTCCCAAAGTAGTGTTCCCGCTGGTCTGTGAACTCGCCGACGACGGCATCGACGTCGCGGTGGCCTGCCGGGTCCTCAACGTTTCCCTCTCGGGGTACTACGAATGGCGCACGGGTGTGAAGTCCGTGCGCGCCCAGGAGAACGAGTTGCTCGCCAAGGTGATCGATAAGATCCACGCCGACTCGCGCGACACCTACGGCGCCCCGCGGGTGCACGCCGAGCTCGTCCTCGGGCTCGGGCAGCCGGTCAACCGCAAGCGGGTCGCCCGGCTGATGCGCGAGGCCGGCCTGCAAGGGCTCTACCGGCGACGCAACCGCGGCTGCACCTGACGCGACCCGGCCGCGCACCTGCACCCGGACCTGGTCGACCGCGACTTCACCGCCGCCGGCCCCGACCGGCTCTGGGTCACCGACATCACCGAACACCACACCGGAGAAGGCAAGGTGTACTGCGCTGCGGTCCTCGATGTGTTCTCACGGCGGATTGTGGGGTGGTCGATCGACGACAACATGCGCACTGAACTGGTCACCGACGCACTCGGCATGGCGATCCTTCGCCGCAAACCGCTCGATGACGGTTCTACCGTTCTGCACTCCGACCACGGGTCGCAATTCACCTCGTGGGCGTTCGGGCGCCGGCTGGTCGACGCCGGGATCGTCCCGTCGATGGGGTCGATCGGTGACTGCTACGACAACTCGATGATGGAATCGTTCTGGGGAACGATGCAACTCGAACTGCTCGACTCCCGGAAGTGGGCGACTAGAGCCGAACTTGCCACCGGGATCTTCGAGTGGATAGAGTGCTGGTACAACCCGATCAGACGCCATTCTAGCATCGCAATGCTCTCACCGGTCGAGTTCGAAGCCCGCCACACCAGCCCCGACCAAGATCACTGACCCCACACCCGGGTGTCCGGTCTACGGGGGCAAGCTCAGAACGACCCGGCACCAGCAACGGGCCGACCGAGGCGCTCAACGGACGGCTCGAACACCTGCGCGGCTCCGCACTCGGGTTCCGCAACCTGACCAACTACATCGCCCGAAGCCTGCTCGAGACCGGCGGCTTCAGACCCCAACTCCTACACCCCCGATTGGGATGAGCCACTGAAATCGGTACGGGCTGCGCGGAGCACGCGCAACAGCATCTTCCGACCGACCCTCGAACCGGGCCGCGTGCGGGCCGCCGGAGCGGGACTACGTGCTCGGGCCACGGCTCGTGCGCCTCGGCGAGATGGCCGGGGCGCTCGTGGGCACCTGGGCCCAACCACGGCTCGTCGAACTGGTCGATCGGCTCGGCGAGAGCGCCAACCTCGCGCTCCTGGAGGGCGCCCAGGTCGTCTACGTGGCCCAGGCCCCGGGGCGCCACTCCATGCGCATGTTCACCGAGGTCGGACGCCGGGTCTCTCCCCACTGCACCGCGATCGGCAAGGCACTGCTCGCCACCATGCCCTCCGAGCGCGTCCGCGACATCCTGAGGCGGACCGACATGACCGCCCACACGGACGACACCCTGACCGACATCCCGCCTTCGAGCAGGAACTCGACCAGGTACGACGCCAGGGCTACGCCCTCGACGAGGGCGAGCAGGAGCTCGGTGTCCGCTGCGTCGCCGTCGCGCTCCGCGGCTCGCTCCCGGCCGCCGTCTCGATCTCCGGACCGACCACGAGAATGACCGACGAGCTCATCGAGACCGCCATACCGCAGCTGCACCACACCGCCGACATGCTGGTCGCCGAACTCGCCGCCCACACGGAGTCCGCGAGTCGGCTGCGGTCCTCCTGAGGCCGGGCGCGACCGGGCTCCCGATGTCCTGCGCCGGGAGGCGCGGGATCACCGCCTCCGCGTCGTCCGTCGGCCCGATGCCCCTCACCGTCAACCGGCCCGGCCACGCAGCGGATCGAAGGGGGCCAGCTCGGGCGGTTGCTTCCCGGTGGTGATGTGCTCCGCCAGCAGCCGACCGGTGACCGGGCCGAACGTGACACCCCACATGCCGTGTCCCCCGGCGACGAAGACCCCGGGCTGTCGCGTCGCACCGATGACCGGGAGCGCGTCGGCGGTGACCGGCCGGGCCCCCACCCAAGCAGGGCCGCGCTCGCGCCACCGGGCCCCCGCGATCAGCGGTCGGACCGAGTCGACGATGGCGTCGACCCGCCGGAGGTCCACCGGTTCGTCGATGTCCCTGAACTCCATCGTGCCCGCGATCCGGAGCCCGTCCTGGTACGGGGTACACGCGACACGCACGCCCGGGAGGTAGATCGGGCCGTCCACCGGGGCGTCGGTGGGAACGTGGAACGAGTAACCACGACCGGCCCGCACCCGGGGGCGCACACCGCGCGATCGACCCAGGTCGTCGAGCCACGCCCCCGTGGCCACCACGGCCACGTCCGCGGTCACCGAGGGCCCCGCGTCGGGACGGACGACGACCCGATCGCGCTCGGCGACGATGCTCGTGACCGCGAAGCGTGGGTGGATGCACGCGCCGCGACCGACCACGGAGTGGGCCAGCTGGTCGACGAACCGGCCGGGATCGAGGAAGCGCTGACCGTCGATCCGCACTGCGGCCGCGATGCGTTCGGAGAACTGGGGCCGCAACGACGACGCCTCACGACGTCCGAGCTCGTCGAAGTCGACGGAGGCGCCGAGCCGCTGTAGGCCCGTGAGCTCCCGGGCCATCGCCGCGGCTGCACGCGCCGACTCGAACCCCGCCACCACCGGGGCGCGATGTGTCTCGGCGCCGACGCCGTCTGCGGTCAGCGTGTCGAAGGCCCGTAGACACTCCTCGAGGAGCGGTAGGTGGTGCCGGACGGCCCGACGCCAGTATCCGGTGCGGCAGTGGGAGGCGAACCGGAGCAGGAATCCCCAGAGCCGTGGGTCGACGCGGAGCGGGATGCTCAGCGGCGCACCTCGGTCAACCAGACCTCGCAGCCCCTCACCGAGGACATGGGGAGCCGTCAACGGCGTGGACAGGGCCGGTGAGAGGTAGCCGGCATTGCCCCAGGACGCCCCGGCACCGACCTCGTCCCGTTCGACGACCGTCACGTGGACCCCTCGATCCTGCAGGAACCACGCCGTGCTCAGGCCGACGATGCCGGCGCCGACGACCACCGCGCTCCGTGGGGCGGTGCTGCTCCTCGACACGTCCATGCCACCTCCAAGGGACTGGATGACGCCCCTCGACCGTGTCCGAGATGCCGACGGATCGACCTGTCGGGCGGTGACAAGCCGAGGACCGATCCTTGTCGGACCGTCACAAGTCCAGAAGAGCCGCAGGCATTGCCGGAACGGAGCGAAGAAGGCGTCCCGGGGCATCACCCTCCAACCCGCAGCGGACCGGGCTGTCGCACAGGCCAAACATGCGGCGGAGACTTGTTCATCTGCGACAAGCTGCTCGCGCCGGTCACAGACATGCTCGGTCACGCACTCATCACGTGCACGGACATCGACCCGACCTCGGAGCCGGGTTGGATGCCCGTACATCCATGCAGGACCAGGAGGAGATCACGATGGCGGCAGACCCGATCGTCAGCCCGCTCGCACCCACCGGACGGCTGATCGTCGGCAACGTCCTGCAGGACACACTCGTCGACCTCATCGACCTGTCGTTGGTCGCCAAGCAGGCGCACTGGAACGTCGTCGGACCCACCTTCCGCGACTGCCACCTGCACCTCGACGAACTCGTGAGCCTCGCACGCACGCACACCGACGACGTCGCCGAGCGCTGTGCCGCTCTGGGTGTCGCGCCGGACGGCCGTGCCTCGACGATCGCGAAGACCTCGGGGATCGCGCCCGTCGAGGAGGGGCGACTCCCCGTCGAGGAGGTCAACGACACCGTGTCCGCCCTCCTCGCCTCGTTGATCTCACGGATGCGTCGGCGGATCGGGATCACCGGAGAACACGACCCGGTCACCCAGGACCTGCTGATCACTCAGACTGCCGCCTTGGAGCGGGCCCACTGGATGTGGCAGGCCACGTCGGCCTGAGCCCACCAGGAGCCGATGAGTCACCGGGACGGCTGGACTAGCACATGATCACCCTGAACCGCCTGGTCAACGCCCTCGCGGGCAGTGGGACACGGCTGGTGTGCTGTCCCGGTTCGCGAGAGGTGCTGCTGCGGAGTCTGGTCGTCCACGACAGCACCGAATCGCGGGTCAGCACCGGCGACGTGTTCCTCGCGATCGGTGTCGACGAGCCACGAGAGGCGGTCCGGCTCGCCATGCGGGCGCGCGCGGCCGTCGCTCTCCTGCGAGCATCCGCACCCCTGGATCCGGCGGTTCGGCGGTGCGCCGAGGACGCCGGCGTCGCGATCCTGCGCGCGGACCCCGAGGTGTCCTGGAGCCACCTGACCGGACTCGCCTACGGGCTGGTGCTCGAAGGTCGGGAGACCGAGGCAGGTCGCGGTCCCACCGATCTGTTCGCCCTGGCCGACACGCTGGCCTCCTCCGTGGGTGGACCCGTGGTGATCGAGGACCAGCTCTCCCGCGTCCTCGCGTACTCCAGCCTCGACGGCACCGTGGACGCCGTACGTTCCGAGACTATCCTCGGTCGCCGCCTGCCCGAGCCCATCCGCGCCGTGTTCGCCGACCGCGGGGTCTTCGGGCACCTCGCCTCCTCGGACCGACCGCTGTTCGTCGAACCCTCGCCCGCGCACGGCCTCGGGGGGCGCATGGTCGTGGCCGTTCGGGCAGGACGAGAACTGCTCGGCTCGTTGTGGGTGGAGTCGGCGGGCCCGTTCGACGAGCGCCGGCGCCAGGTCCTCGAGGACGGCGCTCGCACCGCTGCCCTGCACCTGCTTCGCTCGAGGGCGAGCGCCGACCTCGAGCGCCAGGTCGAGTCCGATCTCGTGAGCCGCCTGCTCGAGGGGTCCGGGGACGGCCGAGCGATGATCAGCCAGCTCGGGCTCGGCCCGACGACGCTCCGGGCCGTCGCCCTGCAGGCGCACGTCGACGACGAGCAGCATGCCGGGATCCTCCTCGTCTTCGAACACGTCACCACGGGCTTCGGCTGGTCCCGATGGGGCCGCAGCGCCCTGTTCGCCAACACCGTCTACACCGTCCTGCCCACGCGCGACGACACGTTGGTGGAGGCGCGTGCCTGGATCGAATCGGTGCGCGCTGCGATGCCCTCCCACCTCTCGCTACGAGCAGGCATCGGAGCGCCCGCCGATCCGACGACCCTCCCCGCGAGCCGCCGGGAGGCCGATGAGGCGCTGGCGTTGCACGTCGCCCATCCGGACGCACCTCCGTTCGCGTACGACGAGTCCTGGGACCGGATCCTGCTGCGTCGCCTGCGTGCGGTCGCGAGCGACGGGCGCGTACCCGAACGAGGACCCGCCGTGGAGCTCCGACGGCACGACGCGGAGCACGGCACCCGCTACATCGCCACCCTGCGGGCCTGGCTCGCCGCCCACGGCGACGTCCTCGAAGCGGCCACCGCACTCGGCGTCCATCCGAACACCGTGCGGTACCGGTTACGGAAGATGAGCACGGCCACCCACCTCGCCATGGATCGTCCTGAACAGCGCCTCGCCATGTTCATCGCGCTCGCCGCGACGGACGACGACGGCTGACGTCCCCTTGGTGCAAGCCACAACAACGGCACACCAACTTGTCGCCGCAGGACAAGGGGTCAGTGGAGTCTCCCGCTCATCCTGGTCAGGCAGTCCGGCCGCTACGGAGGCCACGAGCGGAGGGGAGGCGACCGTGGGTGCAACGAGGTCACGACCACGAGGACATGGAGCGGTCCTGGTGGGCGTGGACCACTCCCTCGGCGTGCTGGCAGCGGTCAGTTGGGGCGCCGCCGAGGCGGCTCATCGAGGAGTGGAGCTCCGGCTGGTCCACGTCCGGGGCTTCGAGGAGCCGGGCGTCGGACCGTCACGCGCGTGGTTGCACCGTGCCTTGGCCACGGCCGCCGCCGTGGCACGCGACGTGGCGACCACCGTGATCCGGGAGCAGGGCCCCGTCACGCCGACCCTGGCCCGACTCACCCGTGGCGCGGACCTGCTCGTCCTGGGTGGGCGCCGCCGGTCGGACGGTGGTCCGTCCGAAGGGCGGACGGCCGCCGGGATCGTCGGCCGCGTCGACTGCCCGGTGGTACTCGTCCCTCCCAGACACACCGGAGCATGGGTCTCGACCCCCTCGCACCGGCCGGTCGTGGTCGGCGTCGCTCATGGCGGCGGCCGACGGACCATCGAGACCGCCTGTGCGGCCGCCGTCCGTCGGCGAGCCTCCCTGATCGTCGTGAGCGAGACCGATCCCTCCGCCCCGCGCGACACCGGGTCAACCCGGACGCCACCGGACGACCGGTCCGACGCGATGCAGGTCCTGCCGACCGCGGAGCTGTTACCCACCCTCCGTCGGATGGGCGCACGAGCGCAATTGGTTCTCGTGGGATCACCGAGGTGCTCCTCGCTGCGGTCACAGCGAACGCAGGACCTCGTCGCCCTGCTGACCCACTGTCCCTGTCCTCTGATGATCGTCCCGGACGACGAGAGCAGTGACGGCGCGGGCACAGAGCACGTGTTGACGTCCGTCTCCCCGCCGTCGGCGGGGTCCGCCATCCCGGGAGGTGCCCTGCATGACGACGAACGGTCGGGCCTGGTTGAGTCCGTACGGGTGTGAGCTGCTCCGCGACGAACTCGACCGGCTGCTCCTCATCCACCGGGCGGACACCGGGCCCGAGGACGACACGGACGCCTGGGCCCGGCGTCGCTGGCGGGAACGACGGATACGCCATCTGCAGGAGCTCCTGCTCACGGCGGACATCGGGAACGCGCCCCCGGATGACGGCGTCGTCGAGGCCGGAATGGTACTCACGGTGCGCTTCGGGGACGCGCCGGACGACGAGACCTTCCTGCTCGCCGACGGGGACGTGCCCGCGTCGGCGAACGTCGAGGTGTATTCGTCCGCGTCACCGATCGGGAGCGCGCTCCTCGGCGCACGCGAAGGCGAGTCCCGTCTGTGTCGGCTGCCGGGCGACCGGACGCTCTCGGTGACGGTCCGTCGGGTGCGCCCCTACGGCCGGCCCATGTCGCCGACCGACTGACGACGAGCGCTGCGATCCCCGGGGAACGCCGGCGGCGGCTGTGGCATCGGGCAATCGAGCGCCACCGACATGTCGGAACGGACAGCGCATCGTCGCGCTGTTCGAGTGACGCTGGAGGAGAACACATCCGGCGTCGCGAACCCGATCGACGCCCGGGTGCGGTCCCCTCGTGGGTCCGCAGATCGGAGAGCTCCTGTGTCCAGCAACGCCCGCTCGGCAGTGATCGTCGGCGCCGACGGCTCTCGCGGCGGACGCGAAGCCGTGGAATGGGCGGCGGCGGAAGCCGAGGCACGTTCGCGTCGATTGGAGATCGTGCACGCGGATCGCGCGCTCGCACTCTCCGACCAGCGACGGACGCCCCGAGGCCCAGCGCTGTCCGGGAGCTCCGATCTCGTCCTCGAGGAAGCGGTGGGCCTCGCCAGAGTCGTCGCACCGAGCATCGCGGTGAACGCTCGGCGTGTCGACGGCGGCACGGTTCCCTCGATGTCGGGTCGATCCGCCGAACTCGTCGTGATCGGCGCCGGGCTCCTTCGAGCACATCCCTGGGCACGCGGGCTCGTGCGCCCGGGTGGCGTCGTCCCCGCCTCGTGCCCCCTGGTCGTCGTCCGACTGCGCTCCGACTCCGAGGACCGGTGGTCCCGTCCCCGTTCGGGCCGCAGGCGCGCAGCGGGCCGCGTGGTCGTGGGTTCGCGCGGCGCGATGCCGCACGCCGCGCTCGAATTCGCCTTCGCTGCAGCTGCGCAACGCGATGTCGCGCTCACCGCGGTCCAGGTGACCCCACCGACGTCGTGTGGGCGGGTGGTGGACGAACTCGCGCCGATCGCCGACGACCAGGGCGCCTTGTGGGAACAGCACGTGACGTCGGTCGCCCGCATGCACCGTGCCTTCCCCGAGGTCAGGACCGTCACGGCGTGCCGGACCGGAGACCTGACGGACGTGCTGATCGAGGAGTCCGCAGGCGCCTCATTACTCGTCACCACATCGACCGAAGGAGGCCTGCTCAGGCGTCGGCTCTCCGACCCGGTCGATCTGGTCGACCGGGTGCACTGTCCGGTAGCTCTCGTTCGCGGGCGGTGATCTCATGGCAGGTGACCTCCGCGGGCGGTCCGACGGTCACCGTCGAGCGATGGCGATGCCGTTCCCGGCCGACGCGGGACGGTCGACGTGCTCGTGCGCAGCTCGCACTCGTCCCAGCCGCTCGGCGACCTTCGGCAGCCATGCCTCGGCACGGCGCGATACGAGGTCGAAGGCGAGGAACTTCACCTCGTTCGTCGCGGCCAGGACCTTCTCGTCGCCGACCTGCCAGATCCGGTGGAAGAGGACGTAGCGCTTCGCGTCCACGTCGAGGAGCTGGGTCGACACCTCCACCGAGGCGCCGAGAGCGAGCTCGTCGAGGTAGTGGACATGGCTCTCGACGATGACGTACTCGTGCCCGCCCCGGTCGGCTGTGGTTCCGGCGGGAGCGTTGATCCAGTTCCAGAACGCCCAGTTCGCGTGGTCGCCGATGGTCAGGTAGTGCGCGGTGTTGACGTGCTCGAAGACGGCAGCACGAGGGACCGCGCACACCACGGAAGCCCTGGCCATCTCGGCCGGGGCTTTCTTCCTGTCCGGCCGCTGGTCCCCGCGATGTCAGTGGCACCGCGGCACCCACAGGGCGCTTCGTGCCACTGACGTCGGCACGGGCACGGGTGAGGCGGCCGGAGCGGCACCGGGCGCCGCCCTCGTGTCGATACCTGAACACCTGGTGAGGCTTGTGGGTGATCGTTCGTGTCTCTAGGGTTCGTCCGGTTCCTTCCGGGACCACGCTCCGAACCCTGCTCACGGAGGATCAGCGGTGCACATCGCCGAGGGTTACCTTCCGCCGGTCCATGCGGCAGCGTGGACCGTCGTCGCCGCGCCGTTCGTGGTCCACGGTGCCCGCGCGATGGTGCGGCAGGTCCGCGAGGACCCCGACTCCAAGCTCCTCCTCGGCGCGGCGGGCGCGTTCACCTTCGTGCTCTCCGCGCTGAAGATTCCTTCGGTGACCGGGTCGTCCTCGCATCCCACCGGTACGGGACTCGGGACCGTGTTGTTCCGTCCACCGATCATGGCGGTTCTCGGGACGATCGTGCTGCTCTTCCAGGCGTTGCTGCTCGCCCACGGCGGGCTCACCACGCTGGGCGCGAACGCCTTCTCCATGGCCATCGCCGGACCCTGGATCGGCTACGGCGTCTACCGCCTGACCCGGCGGTTCGGGCTGTCGATCGCGGTGTTCCTCGCCGCGATGCTCGCCGACCTCTCGACGTACTGCGTCACCAGCGTCCAGCTCGCGCTCGCCTTCCCCGACCCGGTCTCGGGCGTCGTCGGCTCGATCGCGAAGTTCGGCGGCATCTTCGCGATCACCCAGATTCCCCTGGCCGTCGCCGAGGGTCTGCTCACGGTGCTGGTCGTGCGGCTGCTCGTCCGCAACAGCCCGAAGGAGCTCCTCCGCCTCGGCGTCCTGCGCCGCCGTGACGAGACCACCACGCCCGCGACCCCGCAGGAGAGCCGACCGTGAGCCGCTTCAGCCGCATCAACCTGCTCCTGGTGGCTCTCGTCGTGATCATCGTCGCCGCTCCCCTGGTGCTCGGTCTCGGTCGTGGCGAGGAACCGTTCTCGGGAGCGGACGCGCAGGCCGAGACCGGTATCACCGAGGTCGCCCCGGCGTACGAACCGTGGTTCTCCTCGTTGTTCGAGCCGCCGTCGGGCGAGGTCGAGTCGGGTCTGTTCGCGCTCCAGGCCGCCCTCGGGGCGGGCGTGCTCGGCTACTGCTTCGGCGTCGTCCGGACGCGCCGGCGCCTGCAGGGTGAGCGGGACGACGTCGAGGACCCGACGCCTCCGGAGTCCGACCGGGCCGCATGAGCCGGCTGGACACCCTCGCCGCGACCGGTCCCTGGCGGCTGCGCCATCCCGGGGAGAAGGCGTTGCTCGGGCTGGGGCTGCTCGGCTGCGCGGTCGGCCTGCCGCCGTGGCCCGGGGCCCTCGTCGTCGGGATCGTCGCCCTCGCCCTGCTCCTCGGGCCCGCCCGCGTCGGGGCCCGCCAGGTCCTCGAGCTCGCCGCGGGCCCGGCGGCCTTCATCACGATCGGCTCGCTGCCGCTGCTGGTGGCGGTCGGTGGACCCGGCGTGGTGCGGTGGGCACCCGAGGGCCTGCCGCGGGCAGCCGAACTCGCCGCTCGGTCGCTCGCCGCCACGCTGTGCCTGCTGCTGTTCGCGGCCACCACCCCGCTCGCCGACATCCTCCCCCGCCTGACCCGCCTGGGGGTGCCGGCCGCGGTCACCGAGGTGGCTGCTCTGATGTACCGCCTGCTGTTCGGGTTGCTCGACACGGCGGCCACCACACGGGAGGCACAGGCCATGCGGCTCGGATTCGTCTCGTGGCGCGCCACGATGCGCTCCGCCGCCGGTCAGGCCTCGACGGTCTTCGTCCGTGCCTTCGACCGGGCGCGCAGGCTCGACGAGGGACTCGCCCTGCGGGGCTACGACGGGAACCTCACCGTCGACGTCGGATCGCCCCCGGTCTCGGTGCGCTTCCTCGCCGCGACGACTGCCGTGCTGACGATCGTGATCGCGGCCAGCCTCTGGCTGCGAGCGGTGACCACGTGAGCGACGACGTCCTCGGTCGGCTGAGCGACGTGCACTTCGCCTACGAACCCGGACGGCCCGTGCTGCGGGGTGCGGATCTCGCGGTGCGCCGTGGTGTCCGCCTCGCGGTCCTCGGCCCCAACGGTGGCGGGAAGACCACCGCGTTCCGCCTGCTCGCGGGGGCGCTGACCCCCGACCGCGGACTGGTCGAGGTCCTCGGCACCCGCGTGTCCCGCTCCCGGCGCGCGCTGATCGAGCTCCGACGGCAGGTCCAGTTGGTCCTGCAGGACCCCGACGACCAGCTGTTCGCCGCGACCGTGGCCCAGGACGTCTCGTTCGGCCCGATCAACCTCGGACTCGACCGCGACGAGATCCGGGCGCGGGTCGCCGCCGCGCTCGAGGCCCTGCAGATCGGCGACCTCGCCGACCGGCCGCCGCACCTGCTCTCGACGGGGCAGAAGAAGCGGGTGACCATCGCCGGCGCCGTGGCCATGCGACCGCGGCTGCTCGTGCTCGACGAACCCACCGCCGGTCTGGATCCCGCCGCCGTCGAGGACACGCTGACCACGCTCGGGGACCTGCACGCCGCGGGCACCACCATCGTGCTCTCCACGCACGACGTCGACCTCGCACACCGCTGGGCCGACGAGATCGCCGTCGTCACGGAGGGCACCGTCCGCTCCGGCTCCCCCGATGACGTGCTCGTCGACCTCGACCTGCTCGCCTCGGCCCGACTCGGCCCCGCCTGGGCTCCCGCTGTCCGGACCCTGTTGCGCCGCCACGGACTCGAACACCTCGCCCCCCCGGCGGCCGATCGACGCACTCGACGTCTGACGGCTCCCTCCCCTCCGTCCGTGGCACGGCACCGGAGGTGGGCCGAGGTCACGAGGTCGGCTCGGCGTCGGGTGCGTCCCCGGATGAGCGGGCCCGCGCGCCGTCCACCCGGCGAAGACCTCGGACGCGCGACGGCACGGATCGCGAGGCCGCCCGGCAACCCGTGACGAGAGGCGACGGCTGCGGCCCTCCCGGTGATCGACGCCTGGTTCCGACTCGCGTGGGAGGGTGCGTCATGTCCGAGAGCCGCGACGTCGCAGGACGCGGAGACGACGGTCGGTCGCTCAGGCGTTCGAGCAACTGCCGGTCGTCGTCGGCACGGTCCACGGGCGCGACCACGTGTTCGTCGCCGCGAACGCGGCGTACCGCGCCTTCTCCGCCGAGCGCCCCGCGTCTCAACGCCGTTCGCGCAGGGTCCGGCTCGGCGGCACCCCGTACGCGGCCCGGTAGGAGGTCGCGAACCGCGACGGGTGCCCGAAGCCCCAGCGCGTGGCGACCTCGGTGACCGTCGTGCGGGCCGGGTCCGCCGCGATCAGGTCGCGGTGGGCTCGATCGAGCCGCACCTTCTGCAGGTAGCCCATCGGCGTCGTGTCCAGGTGTCGCCGGAACGCCAGCTGCACCGCCCGCGGGGTCACGAAGGCGGCCGCGGCGACATCGGCGACGCCGAGGGGCCGATCGGGGTGGGACTCGATGAACGCGACGGCCCGCCGCAGCGTGTCCGGATGCGCGTCGTGGTCGTCGACCGGCGTGGGGCCGACTCGCGCGGTGTGCGGGAACGTCACGAGGGTGACCGCGGCCAGCAACCGGGCCGTGTGGGCCCGCACGAGCGGGCTGCCCGCCAGCACCGGACTGTCCACCACCGAGGAGGCGACGGATGCGTAGACCCGCGCCCAGGCCGCACCCGCCGCCACGCTGACCGGTTCGTGGGCGAGCAGCCGCACGCCACGCTCGCCCGGGCCGATCTGCGCGACCTCGTCGAGGAGGGCGGGGTCGATCATCGCGGCCCGGACGTCGGAGTCGTCGACGGTCGCATGGAACGCCTCGTCGGGCTGGGCGACCAGGAAGACGTCGCCCTTCCGGTAGGGCCGCTCCCCGCGACGGTCGCGGTAGGCCACCTCGCCGTCGAGCGCCTGCCCGACGTACACCCCGCCCATCGGCTCGACGTCGACGTCGATCCGCATGCGGTAGGTGACCTGCTCGAGCCGGAGCCCCGACAGCTGCTCCTGGGAGATGCGCAGGCCCCGGCGCTCTCCCCGCGGGCTCCACCGGGCCGACGCGTACCCGTCGCGGACGAACGCGCTCACCACGTCCAGGTCGGCGCTGTCGAACACGACGGGCATGTGACCTCCTCAGCTCGTCCGATCCGGGATCGAGCTCCCGCCACTCTGCGCGGCGGCGGCGGATCGAGCATGCCAGGACTCGTTCGGCCGCCCAACCCGCGACGCCGGACCGCGCCCCGACGGCACGTCGCGCCCGGGCGTCTGGTCCGACTCGTCGTGTGCCGGTTCCGTCCGGCGGGCATCGCGGGGACGGGATTCCCGACCCCGGAGCGCTACGGTCCCGGCACTCGGTCTCCCGGCAGGACGTCCGGTTCAACGACGAACGGAGCACGCTGTGTCGCAGTCCGGCGATCGGCTGAAGGCGGTCTACGACGAGGTCGTCGGGCGCAACCCCGGCGAGGAGGAGTTCCATCAGGCGGTCCGCGAGGTCCTCGAGAACCTCGGACCCGTCGTCGAGAAGCACGCCGCCTTCGCGGACACCGCGCTCATCCGGCGACTGTGCGAACCGGAACGGCAGATCATCTTCCGCGTGCCGTGGGTCGACGACGACGGCCGGCCGCAGCTCAACCGCGGGTTCCGCGTGGAGTTCAACTCCGCACTGGGCCCGTACAAGGGCGGACTGCGGTTCCACCCGAGCGTGTACCTCGGGATCGTCAAGTTCCTCGGGTTCGAGCAGATCTTCAAGAACTCGCTGACCGGACTCCCGATCGGTGGCGCCAAGGGCGGCAGCGACTTCGATCCCAAGGGCCGCTCCGACGCCGAGGTCATGCGGTTCTGCCAGTCGTTCATGACCGAGCTGTACCGGCACCTGGGTGAGCACACCGACGTCCCGGCCGGTGACACCGGCGTCGGTCGGCGGGAGATCGGCTACCTCTTCGGGCAGTACAAGCGCATCACCAACCGCTACGAGCTCGGCGTCCTGACCGGGAAGGGCCTGACCTGGGGCGGGTCCCAGGTGCGGACCGAGGCGACGGGGTACGGGCTCGTCTTCTTCGTCGAGGAGATGCTCCGCGCCGCCGGCGACTCCCTCGACGGCGCGAAGGTCGTGGTCTCCGGATCGGGCAACGTCGCGGTGTACGCCATCGAGAAGGTCCACCAGCTCGGGGGCAGCGTGGTCGCCTGCTCGGACTCGGGCGGCTTCGTCGTCGACGAGGACGGCATCGACCTCGACCTGCTCCGGGAGATCAAGGAGCAGCGGCGGGGTCGGGTGTCCGACTACGCCGACGCCCGGGGAGGCAAGGTCCGGTACGTCGAGGGCGAGTCGATCTGGTCCGTCCCCTGCGACGTGGCCCTGCCGTGCGCGACGCAGAACGAGCTCGACGAGGCGGGCGCCGAACAGCTGGCGGGCCACGGCTGCCGGGTCGTCGCCGAGGGCGCGAACATGCCCACCACCCCCGGCGCCATCCGGGTGCTGCGCGACGCCGGGATATCGTTCGCCCCCGGCAAGGCGGCGAACGCCGGCGGCGTCGCCACCAGTGCACTGGAGATGCAGCAGAACGCCGCCCGTGACGTCTGGACGTTCGAGCAGACCGAGCAGCGACTGGGCGAGATCATGCGCGCGGTCCACGACCGGTGCCTGGAGACCGCCGAGGAGTACGGCAGCCCGGGCGACTACGTCGCCGGGGCCAACATCGCCGGCTTCCTCCGCGTCGCCGAGGCCATGCTCGCCCTCGGCCACGTCTGACCCGGTCCCCGGACGCCCCCGTGTCGGAGGCGTCCGGGCAGGTCCGGGCTGCCGCCGACGACGGGTCAGCCGTGCACCACGACCCCACGGATGATCTTGCCGTCGCGCAGGTCCTGGTAGCCCTCGTTGACCTGGTCGAGGGTGTACTGCTTGGTGACGAGCTCGTCGAGCTTCAGGCTGCCCTTGTTCCACAGCCGCAGCAGGCGCGGGATGTCGTGGTGCGGGTTGCACGACCCGAACTGGGCGCCCCGGAGCACCTTCTCGCTGCGGACCATGAGGGCGCTGGGCAGCTGGATGGTGTTGTTCGCCGCGTTCGCCTGGCTGACCATCACCACGGTCGAGCCCTTGCCGACGATGTCGAACGCCTGCCGGATGACCGTCT
>NZ_JAJNDA010000034.1 GCF_021026295.1 Actinomycetospora soli | reverse complement strand
AGCCCCTTCGCCGCCAGCTACACCACCTCCTGCAGCGTCGCCGACCACCCTTAACCCACTGCAAATTCCGCAACGCCCACTGCAACTTCCACGACGTCTGCCACTGCACTTCCAGCGTCGTTCCACACCCTGACCTGGTCTTCTCGTGTCGCCTGTTGCTGCCTGCTGTTCGCTGCGCTCACCCCAGAGCACTTCGCTTTTGCTCAGCACCACACACCTATGCCACTGCTCTCGCGGATGATCTTTGAGTTGGGGCCGGAGCGGCCCTATCGTCGTCTCATGCTCCGGATCACCGCCATCGGTGCCGGAGCCGTGGACTACCTCCTCAAGGGCTGCGAGGCCCACGAGCACGCCCACGAGCTGGAGGCCCGAGCGGACGCTGCCGAGTTCGGCGCGGACCGCTACTTCGCGAAGGCGATGGAGGCCGGCGAGCCGCAGGGTGTGTGGCTCGGGAAGGGCTGGAACGTGCTCGGCCTCGGCGACATCGAGGCCGGCCAGCTGGCCTCGGAGGACGCGGTGCGGGCGATCTTCGGGCAGCTGCGCCGTCCCGACTCGACCGAGCGGGACCCGGTGTACGTCGGGTCGAAGCCACGCACCTACAAGGGCTACGACGAGCGCCTGGCGAAGCTGCAGGCCGCCGAGCCGAACCCCTCCCCCGAGCGGGCGCGGGCGATGGAACGCGAAGCCGCCGCGGGCGGCACCCGCCCGGTGGCGTACTACGACTTCACGTTCTCGCCGGTCAAGAGCGTCTCGGTGCTCTACGCCGCGTACCTCGCGGCGGGGCTGCACGGGGAGGCGGAGAAGGTTCGGGCCGCCCACGACGAGGCCGTGAAGATCGCCCTGGCCTACGCCGAGCAGCACGTGGCGCACACCCGGTTCGGGCGTACTGAGCAGGGCCGGGTGTACGCCGAGGCGGAGGGCCTGGCCGTGGTGGCGTTCGCCCACCACACCAGCCGCTCCGGGGACCCGCAGTTGCACACCCACGCCGCGGTGCTCAACCGCGTCGGCACCGCCGACGGACGCATCGGCGCGCTGGACGGCAAGGGGTTCCGGGCGTTCAAGGAGGCCATCGCCACTGCCTACGAGCGCGCCGTCGAGCAGGAGATGACGGACCAGGTCGGGGTGGCTTTCGAGACCCGCCCGGACGGCAAGGCCCGCGAGGTCGCCGGCGTGGACCCGGGACTGCTGCGCGACGCGTCAACCCGCCGCGGCCAGATCGTGGAGCGCGTCGAGGCCATGGTCGACCGGTACCGCGACCGGCACGGCCGCGAGCCGGGGGCCGCGGCGCGCAAGGTGATGGCCCAGGAGGCCACCTACGACACCAGGGCGGCCAAGACCGGCCTGGCCGGTCCGGCCGCGGTGGCCGCGTGGGCCGATGGCCGCGCTGACCGCCGTGGCCACCTCGTGGCCGCCGTCGACGAGGTCGAGCTGGCGGCGGTGGCCATGGCCACCGCCGCGCCGGCGATGGCCGCCGACCCGGCCCGGGTGCAGGAGGCGCTGGCTGCCGGGCTCGCCGACGTCCAGGCCGCCTACTCGACGTGGATGCTCGGCAACCTCGTCGACGCCATCGACCGCTACCTCGGGGACGCCGCCGCGCTCGGGGTGCCGGCAGCCGAGCGCCCGGCGGCGCTCGAAGAACTCGCCCGCGCCGTCGTTGCCCCGGGTGCCGGGTTCGACGTCGTGCAGCTGACCGGGCACGAGCCCGTCGAGGTCCCCGCCGCGCTGCTGCGTCGCGACGGGCGCCCGGTGTTCCGCCCGCACGAGGAGCGTCGCTTCGCGACCGCCTCGCATCTGGAGACCGAGGCCGGCGTCGGGACGTACCTGTCCACCCGCGGCGCCCGCACCGTTGAGCGTGATGCCGCCAAGGTCGTCGCCGAACGCGCCGGGCTGTCCGCCGACCAGGCCGACGCGATGCTCGGGATCGTGACCTCCGGGCGGCACGGCGACGTGCTGATCGGCCCGGCCGGCACCGGGAAGTCCCGCACCGTCGGCGCGCTCGCGCAGGTGTGGACGCAGGCGACCGGCGGCACCGTCTACGGCGTGGCGACCGCACAGATCGCCACGGCGAACCTCGCGGGCGACGGGCTGACCGCGCTGAACACCACCAGGTTCCTCGACGCCGTCACCCCCGACCCCGTGACCGGGACGGCCCGCACACTGCTGAGCCCCGACGACCTCGTCGTGGTCGACGAGGCGTCGATGGCGTCCACCGCGCACCTCGCCGCGATCGCCACCGTCGCGGCGAGGGTCGGCGCCAAGGTCGTCTACGTCGGCGACCCCCACCAGCTCGACGCGGTCGGCGCGGGAGGCCTGTTCACCCACCTCGCCGGCACCCTCCCCGACGGGCAGGTCCACACCCTCGCTCAGCCCCACCGCTTCCACGAGACCTGGGAGGCCGAGGCGTCGCTGCAGCTGCGCGAGGGCGACCCTCGCGCCGTCGAGGCCTACGCCGACAACGGCCGTCTCGTGGCCGGGACCGTGGAGGAGATGGCCGCCGCCGCCCGCCGCGGCTGGCTGGTCGACCGGCTCGCCGGTCTGGACGCGGTGCTCGTGGTCGGCACGAACGACCTGGCGGCGGACATGTCCGCCGAGTTGCAGGGCGAGCTGGTCTCCCTCGGCCGCGTCGATCACGCCCCGCTCGCCGAGCTCGCCGACGACAACGCCGCCGGCCTCGGGGACGTCGTCGAGACCCGCCGCAACGCCTGGGACCTGCGCGTCGACCCGTCACCCGACGGCGTCGCCGAGCCGGTGATGAACCGGAGCAGGTACACGGTCGTCGGGCGCGGAGACGACGGGACGATCCTCGGCCGTGACCGGCACGGCGCGATCGCACACCTGCCCGCCGACTACCTCGCCGAGCACGCAGCGCTGGGCTACGCAGCCACGGTGCATGGCGCCGAGGGCATCACGGCCGACGCCTCCCACGACCTCATCGACCGCGACGCCACCCGCGAGGCCGCCTACGTCGGCCTGAGTCGCGGCCGGGTGCACAACTACGCCTACCTCGTGACCGAGCGCGAGCCCGACGCCCACGAGCCGCAGCGTCTCGCTGAGGTCGCCGTCGAACGTCTGACCGCCGTGCTCGCCCACGAGGGTTCGCAGCGCGCCGCGGCCGCGGTGCTCGCCGACGCCGAGGTCGAAGAGTCTTCCGCGCCGTCGCTGCTCTCCCGGCTGCAAGTGGCCATGGAGTACGACGGGCACCCCCGCCACCTTGAGCGGCTACGGGAGCGTCTCGGCGACGACTTGGCCGCTCGGATCGACCCCGAGGCCCGCGCCACCGGGCGGCTGCTCGCCGCTCTCGATGCAGCGGAGCTCGCCGGGCACGACCCGGCCGTACTGCTTGACGGGGCCGTGGAGTCCCGTGGGTTCGACGACGTCGACTCGGTGGCCGATGCGCTGCGCCACCGGGTCCGCGGCGCCGCGATGGCCTACGACCCGGACCGCGAGATCGATCCGGCGGACTGGACGACACGCCTGGTCGTCCGCGACGGCGACACCGTGTCCGACTACAGCCATCGGGTCGCCGAGCTGCTCAACGACCGCCAGCGCGACCTCGCCGACCAGGTGGCGGCCGAGGCGCCTGCATGGGCAGTGACCCTCGGCGAGCGCCCCGACCCGGAGTCCGACCCGGAGGGTGAGCACGCGTGGCGTACCCGGGCCGGTGCCGCGGCGCTGTTCCGGGAGCAGGCTGGCATCGTCCCCGACCAGCTGTCCCTCGGTGCGCCGCCGTCGCGGGAGCGGCCCCTGGAGCGGGCCCTGTACGACGCCGCCCTGGCTGCCACCCCGGACCGGGCTCCCGAGCCCGGCCAGCGCGACTGGCGGGCGGTGGAGGACACGGAGCTGTACGCGACCCGCGAGCAGTGGGCCCGTGAGGCCGAGCAGGCTCCGGCGTGGGTCGCCGACGAGCTCGCCGACACCGCGCGCACCGCTCGACGCTGGCACGAGGACGCCGTACTCGAGCGGGCCCGCCTCGAGCAGATAGCGCCGGATGCTCCCGGCCGGGCCGAGCTGGAGCGCGACGCCGAGCTGCACGAGTCGATGGCCGTCGACGACCACGCCCGTGCTGCGGACCTTCGCGTGGCTCACGAGCGCCGCGGGACGTGGTGGGACCGCACCACCCCGCAGCGGGAGGCCGACAAGGCCGCCGCCGACGAGATCGACCGCCGCGGGCTGCCCGAGACCCGCCGGACGGTGGAGCGGCCCGACCCGGAGCCGGCGCCGATGGTGCCCGAGGAAGTCCAGGTCGAGCGCGAGGCCGAGCGGGTCCAGATGGAGGCCTCACGGCAGCGATTGCGTGAGGCCTCCGCGCTCGCCGAGGAGCGGCGGCTGGCCCGGGTCGAAGAACAGGCCCACGCCGTGGAGCAGGCGAAGTTGGCGGCCCAGGAGCAGCGGGTCCAGCAGCGGGAGCCGTCGGTGTGGGACGAGATCGAGACCGACCTGGAGTTGCAGCGCACCCGGGAACGGCTCTCGGGGATCAGCCCCGCGCGGCAGCTGCAGGTGCAGCGCGAGCGTGATCGCGACGCGGGTTTGGAGATGGAGTGAACGGCGTGGTCGCGATGCCCCCTGAGTTGTTCGATGTCGAGTCGGGTGCGCCGCCGCGCGATGCGTGGGACGTGCAGGTTGTCGCGCCGCCGGCCTACATCGCGTGGCTCGAGCAGCAGGCCCGACGCGGGAGCCGCAACCGGTACCTGACCGCCGGGCTCGCGGTGTACCAGCCCGCCATGGCCCAGGCCGTCGCGACGCTCGGCGCGGCGTTCCCGGACGTACCGATGACCGCGAAGCGGCACGACAAGGTGTCCTGGTCGCGCACCGTCCACCCGCACGTGCACGTCTTCCTCGCCGCCCACGACCGCCACGGCCGCGCGGTCACCCGCGCCGAGCTCGACGTGGCCGGCGCCGAGGCGTGGATCGCCCAGGTCGACCGGCTCAGGGGTGTCACCGACGCTGCCCCCGAGCTGGGCATCACCTGGACCCGCGAGGGGATCGAGGGCGTCAGCCACGGCCGGGTCATCGACCACACCTGCTCGGGGCTCTTCGGCCCGTTCGAGGCGATCCTGGCCGGCCCGTGACCGGCGCGACGCCGGTCCGGTCCGACCCGAGACCGGTCGACGGCGGCGGCTACACTGGTGGCATCCCCTAGTAGCTCAACGGACAGAGCTCCCCTTTGACTGAGGGGCGGATGCGGGTTCGAATCCCGCCTTGGGCTTGGAGGCCGCAGGGTCGAGCGTCATCGCTCCCCTGCGGCCTCTCCCCTGTGTGGGGCAAGGACGCGGGGCGCCGCCCCGAACCCCGGGCCTCACTCCGACAGGGTGAACAGGCAGGTCCTGTCGACGTCCCGGCCGACCGGAGGTGACCACGGAACCTCCGGCCCCGCCAGGGACCGCTGCGCTCGGAGTCGGTGCCCGGAGCACCTCCCCCGCCCTGGCCCGGCCAGAGAACCCGAGGTCCGCGGAGCGCGGCCGAAACGACGACAGGGCCAGCCAGAGAGTGGGAAGACGCCGGGGTCACCTGCTCGCGGCGAGGCTGCGGCCGGCCGCGGTGGCAGCGACACGCAGCGGGAAGCCGTCCCAGTCGGTCTGGGTCATCGTCGACCGGATCAGGCCGTCGGCGACGAGCTTGATCACGAAGCGACGGAAGTCCGTGGGGATGTTCGCGTCGCCGCCGTCGTACTCGTCGGCCACATACTTCGCCGCCGAGATGTCGTTGCCGTTGGCGACGACCCACTCGATGAAGCGGCGGGGATTCCGGGGGTTGCTCATGACCAGCCGCGGAGCACGCCGAGCAGACTGATCCCCCGCTGGCGGAGCACTCGCCAGGTCCGCAGCGTCCTCATGGGCGAGCAGGCTGCCCGGAACGAGCGATCGCAGCAATCGAACACGTGTTCCATCGTCACTGTAGTGCGTCCGATGTCAGCTCGTGCCCGCGCCGTACGCCGAGCCGAAGGTCAGAGGCTCATCCGATCCGCCGCGCCGCTCCGGGACGGTCAGCCGCTCAGCCCACCAGCCTGGGCCGCCCTGCTCCGAGCACCTCGGCGGCACCGGCGGAGGTCGCCGTGACCACCATCTTCGACAGGGTAATGAAGGCCGGCCAGGAGCTGTGGGAACCCCATCGCGTCGCTGCGATCAACGACAGGCCGTCGAACGTCAGTGGTGGCGAGGCGAGCTGGAGCGGGTGAACCCGGAATCGATGGGCCAGATTGCACTAATGGCCTGGCTCTCGAGCAGCTCAAGCAGGTCCTGCGACGGCGCGTTGGGGACCAGCAGCGCGAGGTCGGTGCCCTCGGGCGTGGCCAGATAGCGCCGGTAGTCGAGAAGCTGTCCGACCGCGAGGCGCACCGCGCCCCGGTTGGCGTCGCTCTTGGCTTCGATGAGCTCGTCGTTCTCGGGGTCGAAAATATCGGTCCAGAGCGTAAATCCATCAGGGGTGCGGATCCGCAGTCGGCATGCTTGCACGCCGCGGATAGCGAGGTACCTCACGTAGCGGGCGCACAGCTCGGCCTCGGTGCGAATGCGGGAGCCTTCGTCGCCGCCTTGGGTCCAGTACTGCGTGGTGTGTATCTGTTCGAGAGCCACAGGCACCGCCTTTGGCGCGTGGAACGGGTCCCGCTCGGCCCACAGCGCCTCGACCGCGGCCAGGTCGTCCTCGCTGAGGTTCCGCCCAGACTGGCGAATCGGTCGGGCCCAGGCGAAGCCGGGAGCGGCAGCGAGTAGCTCGTTGACGGTAAGTCGCTCCTCAAGGCTGGCCACCCGTTCCCAGCGCACCCGCACGTAGTGCCCGAGCGCCCCCGGATCGCGCCAGTGCGTGTCGAGGAAGATCGGTAGGTTGACCCGATCGGAGTCGATCGGATCGTCCGGCTCAGGATTAAGGACTCGCCCGGCAGCCACGATCCCTCGCCGATCGGCTCCCTGACGGAATAGGAACACCCGATCCCCGAGCTCGATGCCTCGAGTGCGGGTCCCCACGCTCCAGCGGTCGAACACGTATTCCCCAGTCGCGGTGCGCGCGACGAAGCCCTCGTACTTCTCGAACTGGTCCTGCGAAGGGTTCCAGGTCGCCACGATCGCCACCGCGGACACGGTAGACCCACCCCGCCCGAGGAAGCTCACGAACGGACAGATGACGGCCGCCGACCCAAGTGGATGCAACGCTATGCCTGGCATCGGCTCTCGCGAGCCAAATCGCCTCTGCGTTCTCCTAGACCCAAGTTGTCATAAGCGCGCGATACGGATTATCGGCTGCGACCTGGTCCCGGGGGCGCAGGCGTCGAGGGACACGGGCGCGGGGCTCCGCCCCGGACCCCGGGCCTCACTCCGACAGGGAGCGGTTGGGAGGCGTGCGGGGTTCCTGTCGTCGTCCCGGCCGACCGGAGGTGACCGCGGAACCCCCGGACCCGCCAGGGACCGCTCCGCTCGCCTCCGGCGCCCCGGCCCGCCCGGAGAACCCGAGGTCCGGCGGAGCGCGGCCGAAACGACGACAGGGACGCCGCAGGTCCGAAAGGGTGACGAGGCTGGACGAGAGGGACCGGCAGCGTGCACCCTCTCTAGGCCGCGCCCGACTGGCGATCGAGCGGTTCTGAACTTCCTCCGAAGTTCGATGCCTCGCCCCGTCCCGGGGAGAGGTCTGTCAAGCGGAGGAGAGTTGTCATGAAGCCGGTCGCCGTCAACGAGCTCATTGCTTCGATCATCATGCTCGTGATCTTGCTGAACTGGATCACGCACACCATGCAGTTCTGATCCATTGGCCGTCCTCCGGGCTAGTTCAGCCGGAGGACGGCCACCAGGACCAGCCGCCTCTGCCGGTGCAGCAGCGCGAAGCCGCCTCATGCCGAGGACGATCTACTGAGCACGACACTGCGCCTATCGAACACGTGTTCTTTTTGAGATGCGCCCGATGTCTGCCCGCGCCCGTGCTGGCGGGCCGCACTGGCGGACCTGCTCGAGCACCTCGGCTCGACAGGGCGATTAAGGCCGGTCAGGAGCTGTGGGAGCCGCATCGAGTCACCGCCATCAACGACCGAACCACCGAACTTTGGCGGCGGCGAGGCGAGCTGGAAGCGCGAGACCTGAGCCCTCCGCCCCGGCGGGTGAAGGCGATCTGGCGTCAGGATGCCGCGACCGGTCGCGCTCAATGTGCGGCCAGAGCGAACGGAGTCCGACCGCATGGCCCTCCCGACGATGACCCCCGAGCAGCGACATGCCGGACTTGAGAAGGCCCGGGAAACCAGGAGGGCACGCTCGGAGCTGTTGGCGAGCGTGAAGACCGGGGAGGTGTCTGTGTCACCGTCCTCGAGCCCGGTGAGTCTGACCCGGTAGTCGCGAAGATCAAGGTGGCGCAGCTGCTGCGGGCGCTGCCCGGCTACGGCCGGGCCAAGGCGGACGCGGTGATGGACCAGGCCGAGATCAGTCCGAGCCGTCGGATCAGCGGACTGGGAAAGCGCCAGCATGAGGCCCTGCTCAAGGCGCTCCAGTAGCCCGCCGCGCTTCGCTGCGGGCCCCGCCGTCCTTGAACGGATGGCGGGGCCTGCTGCATTTACCGCGGTAAATCAGGGGCTGTCAGGAGTTCGACGAGCCGGGCGATGTCGTCGCTGTCGTACTGCTCTCGCAGCTTCCGCGCCGCCTGCTCGACAGGTGGAGGTCCGGTCTTAGGGCGGCCCCGGCGGGGACGCTCAGCGGCAGCTGGAGCGGGTGGTGGCTCGGGGGCCCGCTCCACATCCCCGCGAAGCTCTGCGAGCCGGAGCAGCTGCGCCTCGGCGGGCTTGCTGGCCAGCCCGCGCGCCTCTCGGAAGCTCAGCTCACCTGCCTGCAGGGCACGAGCTGCCTCAGGAGCTAGCTTCCTCAGCCCCAGTCGTTGGGACACCCACGCGTCGGTCTTGCCGATACGCCGCGCGACCGCGGAGTTGGAGCCGTGCAGCTCGACGAGCGCCTGGAGCTCGCGGGCCTCGAGCAGGGGCGGCAGAGCTTCACGGTGGAGGTTCTCGACCAGCAGCGCCTCGGTGAGCTTCGGATCGGTCCCGCCGAGGTGGTCGGCGACGGTAATCGCGAGCTGGTCGAGGCCAGCAAGGTGGGCAGCGGCGAGACGCCGGTTGCCCATGATGACGACCCACCGGGCGACGCCGATCTGTTCGGTGTCGTCGGGGTAGTGCGCGAGGAACACGTCGCGGCTGACGACGGTCGCCGGCTGCAGCTGCCCGAGCGATTCCATGCTCGCGGCGAGCTCGCGGGTGGCGTCGTCGTCGTACCCGTCCCGCGGGTTGTGCGGGTTGTGCGAGAGGTCGGGCAGCGGCGCGGACGTCGGCGCTGGCCCTGCCGGCTGTTCGTAGGCCGGCAGGGTCGAGATGGAGGCGTCCTCGGCGAACGACGCGAACGACGTCCGGCCGCGTTTCTTCGGGGCCACGGCGGTCACCGCCCGACGCCGGCTTCGCCGAGCTCGAGCGCGAGCCGCATCATGTCGCCGTACGCCTCGAGGCCGACCCGGCTCTTGGCGTACTGGGTGCACACCAGGCCCTCGGCGGCGGCACGCGAGTGCAGCTTGTAGCGGCGCACGACGGTGTTCATGCGCGGCCAGCGCTTCTGGTCGATGAACGCGATGGTGTCGTCGAGGTCGGCGCGGCCGTCCCGCGGGTCCCACAGGTTGATCACCACGCGGTACGGCACGCCGAGCGGCTTGATCAGCGTCTCGATCGTGGTGTCTGCGGGGACGAAGGTCAGCGGCTCCGTGGTGATGGGCACGAGGACGTCGTCGGCGTGCTCAACGACGGTCCGCAAAATGTGCTCGTTCTCGAGGCTGCCGGGGGTGTCGACGAAGACGTGGGCGTAGTCGAGGTCGCGGAGCTTCGCGATGTCCGCGGGGCTGGAGGTCTCGGTGTAGGCGAACGGGATGTCGTCGCCGACCCGGGACGCCCACCAGTCCATGGAGCGCTGGGGGTCGGTCCCGACGACCAGCACCGCTGCGTCGTCCTTGGCGAGAACCTGGTCGAGGACCGCGGCGAGGTTCACCGTGATCGTTGTCTTGCCGACGCCGCCCTTTTGGCAGGCGATGGCGTGCACCTTGGCCATGCTGAGTAGGCCTCTCCGTGGGCTTCACGGCCACGAAGGCCGCTACTTCGGATGGGGATGCCTCAGAGGGTGCCAGGGCAGCACGGAGAGCCCGGTGCGCGGCGCGCGGTATTTACCGCGGTAAATCGGAACGTGCGAGTTGGCCACGCCGGTTCAGCCAGGAGCCGACGGGCCCCTGTGGTTCGTCGAGGCGGCAACGCGGCACGCAGCAGGTCCCGCTCCCCGGCGTCCAGCGGACGCATCGCAGCGACCTCTTCCCGCACGCGGTCCTCGATCTCGGCGCGGATCGCTTCCCGTTCCTCGTTGGACAGCGCGGAGTCATGCGGCGACGGCCCGGCCATGCCGCTCACGACCACCACTCGCGGTAGATGTCGGTGGGCAACCCGGGGTCGAGGTGGCATCGCACGACGCGGCGGACGATGAGCAGCGGCCGGTCGGCGCTGGCGGTGGTCTCCCACGCGTCGTCTCCGCCGGCGACGTCGAGCAGCGCCTGGGCGTCGTCGTACGCGGCCAAGGGGTTGGGAAGGACGCCGAGCTCGTCGAGGCGCGGGCGCAGCATCGACACCAGCAGCCCGACCGCGACCTGCCCACCGGCCGGGTCCGTGGAGGTGACGTCGTGCTCGTCGACCGACAGCGCCCGCTTGGTCGCCCACACCAGGTCGAAGACGACGTCCTCGAGGTCGCCGTCCTCGGGCTGTCCGTGCTCGTCGGGCAGGTCGAGGCGGTAGGTGGCGCGGAAGTCGGCGCCGATCTGCTCGAACAGGGCGACGAGCTCGGCGCGCAGGCGGTTGCCGGCGCGCTCGACGACGTCAGCAGCAGGGTCCTCAGGCACGGCGGGCCGCCCGCTCGCGCAGCCACGCCGGCACCGCCGCGATGTCCATCGGTGGGTCCATCGCCTCGAGGTCGTCCGCGGCGGCGACCAGTGTGTCGTGGCGAGCCCGGGCGACCTCGTCGGCGACCTGGGCGCTCACGTGGGCCACGGCGTCGTCGAGGGCCTGGCCGAGGGCGTCGTGGCTGCGTCGCAGCTCGGCGAGCGGGCCGGCAGGGCCGCGCTCCGGAAGCGCGGTGACGAAGGTGCCGACGCCGTGCTCGATGCGTAGCAGCTGCTGCTCGGCGAGCAGGGTCACCGCGTTGCGGGCGGTGTTCAGGGCGACGTCGTCGTACTGGCGGGCGAGCTCGGTGATGCCGGGTAGCCGGTCCCCGACCGCGAACTCGGTGCCGAGGCGCCGGTCGCGCAGGTCGGCGGCGATCTCCCGGTACTTCGGCATGGCCACAGGCTACTAGACGTCAGAGACAATTAGAACACTACGATCAGTGCTGTTCGGAGCCATTGGCGACCCGGTAATCCGGGTTCTAGCGCTATGTCACGTGATCATGATTTGGTCGATACCTCTGTGCTTGCAAGTGCTAGCACTAATCACGGAGGGCGGTCCCGCCCCTCGTGTACGTGAGAGCCAGGCAGACGCCACTGTCAGAGGTTGCTCATGAGCAGGGCGGCGATCACGGCGAGCATCGCGACGATCAGCAAACAGCCGCCGGCGGTCTCGCTGTCGGACGCGAGGGCCACCAGGCCAGCGAAGCCCGCGAGGGCGAACACCACTAACGCGATCGCGGACGGGCTCATGACGCCCATCGTGCCAAGGCGGGCGAACCGCTCATCGCCGAGCTGGGCGGATAGCGACCTCGTTGGGGATAAGTGGCATAGCTCCCCGCTTAGACCGAGGACTGCGCCTCGTAGTTGCGGAAGGGCTCGTAGGCGATGTCCCCGCGGCCGATCGCGGCGTTGAGCTTCCGGGTGCGCTGCACGAGCTCCTCGTCGTCCTGCGCGATTTCGGGGGGCCAGCCGTAACAGGCGGCCACGGCTCGGTCCAGCGTGAGGTGAAGGGCAGCGAGATCGGCCCAGGCGCCGTCGTCAACCTGGTTGTACAGCTCGGTCAGCCCGATACCGCGCTCGACGACGATCTCGCCACGACGGGCCAGCAGCGCGGCGCTGGCTCCAGCCACGGCAGCCCGCTGGTCCGGGGTTGGGCTGGGTGGCCAGGGGAAGCTGTTGAACACCGAGGACGGGGTGTAGCGCAGGTCGGCCTTGAAGGTCGAGGACCAGGACCATGCCCAAGCACCGTGTACCCGGGAGGAGAGCACGCCCATCGAGTAGTCATCGTCGAAGGCGAACACGCCCACGAGGTTGCTCGGGCACCAGGCTGAGTCGGCCCAGGTCAAGAGCAGTCGTTTACCGGTCAGGGTGGCCGTGATGTACCGGCTTCGCCCGGCGATAGCCGCACGCATGCGAGGCCGGGGCCAGGCGAACTGCCACCACAGCCGCAGGAAGTGGCGGGTCGGATTCTCCTCGCGTTCCGGGCGGACGTCGCGGCGCACGATCGCCAGGGCCTTCGGTGTGGCCATGGCCTGCTCTAGCGGCATGGTCCCGAAGTCGATGATCCAGCGCCGGGGAAGGCTGCTGACAGAGTCCGTGATGTCATCGGTGGTCAGGTAGCGGCGCACGACAGCGCCTTCGCCCGCGGCCTGCAGCCTCGCGGCGACCTCATCGCTGACGATGAAGCCGTCTCCGGACGGCTGGCAGCCGATGAACGAGCGGTTGCGGTTGGCCCCGAGAGTCGCGGGTTCCTGCGTGCCCTCGGTTCCGGCGCGCAGCTGGGTGGTGATTCCATCGACCGGAGCGCCGTCGAGGATGAAGATCGAGGGTGGCTGCTTGGGATTTTTGATCCAGTTGGTGATGGACACGTGGACCTTGGCCTCGCCGGGCCAGCGTTGCGAGCTGACGGCGTCGGTGATGACGCTTCCGTGCTCGACGAGGTAGTCCAGGGACGCTCGCCGGTGTTTGTTCTCCCGCAGGGTGTTCGTGGATACCAGCCCAGCGCGGTGACCTTCGGGGAGGTGGTCCTGGGCGCGTCGGAACCAGTAGGCGGAGTAGTCGACAACTCCGACCTTGAAGACCTCTCTGAGCCTGTCGACGTAGGGGCCACCGAAGGCGCGGCGAATCCGTCGGTCGCCGAGGAAGGGCGGGTTGCCCACGATGCAATCGGCAGCCGGCCACGACCCGAACACGGCGTCGCCGACCGCGATCCCCGAGAGGCTGACCAGCGGTAGAGGGGTCTCGGCTTCACCGTAGCGGTCGATCATCTGCCGGTGCCCCATCCAGAGGGTGACACGGGCGATGAGTACGGCGACCGGTTCGATGTCGATGCCGCGCAGATTCCCCAGTGGGACGTAGGGCCAGGGGCCCGCGGGTGTGGGGAGCCCGGTGTCGGCGGCGAGTTCGGTGATGCGGGTCTTGAGCTGGTGCTCGAGCGCGCGTAGCTCGCGGTAGGCGACGTAGAGGAAGTTGCCGCATCCGCAGGCGGGGTCTAGGACCACGAAGGCGACCAGCTCGTCGAGCAGCGAGCGTGCCTGGGCCGGCGTCGTGCAGGCGTCTAGGCGCAGCTGCCAGGGGCGCACGATGGTCGGGCCGACGATCTTCATGATGTCGGCTTCGTGGGTGTAGTGCGCGCCGATCTCGCGGCGCCGGTCGTCGCCGAGCACGCTCTCCATGAGCGACCCGAAGATGGTGGGGTCGACCTTGCTCCAGTCGTACTCCGCGGCCCGGGCGAGCAGGTCGAGTTCGTCGCGGTTGAGCTCGACCGAAGCCGGGTGGGCGAAGAGCTGTCCGTTGACGTAGCGGGTGCCGGCGAGCAGGCCGGTGCGGTTGTGGTTAGTTTTCTGGTTCAGGACGCGGAAGAGCTGGCCGATCTCCGCGGCCGGGCTGCGCTCAGGGTGCTTGCGCAACACGTCCACTGTCATCTGGAGAGGCGATCCGGCGAGCAGGTCGAGGTCCTCGGCGAACAGCGTCCAGACTGTCTGCATAGTGAACCGGCTGAGCTCGTCGGAGGGAGCCGCGCTGCGTTCGACCAGGGAGCGGTGGACCTGCGCGATCGTGGTGGCCGCCTCGGTGGTGAGCTTCTTGTGGTGCTCGAGAAAGCTCGGGACCTCCGCGGGCCCCGCTAGGAACATGAGCGCTTCGTAGCGGGAGGGCAGCTCGGCGAGGGCGAAGTTGGCGCGGGGGGACTTCGGGAAGCGTCCGGGCTCCCAGATCTCGAACGAGGCGAAGTTGCACAGCACGACCCAGCGGGCGGCGGGGCTGTCGGTCGCCTCGTCGGCCGACTCCTCCCAGTAGCCCTTGACCTGTTCTCGTGCTGAGGCGACCGCCTTGCTTGGCGCCTTCATCTCGACGATGCAGACGGTGGGCCAGTGCAGGTCCATGAACCCGGCGCTGGCGGTGAAGGACTCGAAGCGGGCGCCGACCTCGAGGCGACTCGATCCGTAGCAGGCGAACAGCTCGTTGAGGAACGTCTGGGCCTCGGCCCGCTCGGTACCGCTGTAGCCAGCCCACCGGGCGGCGAAGCTCTGCAGCGCGGCCTGGATTTCCTGCCCGCTGCGCATCAGCGGGGCCAGCTAGACCAGGCGAAGCTCATTGCCGCCGAAATAGGTGTCCTTTTGCAGGCGTGCTCTGGCGCTCTCCAGCGACTTCACGGTGTCCGCCAGCGCGAGCTTGGCGTTGTGCTCCTCAGGGGAGTCACCCAGACGCTTCGACGCCCTGCGTGCCCGAGACAAGGCGTGCTCGACGGTCAGGAGCACGTCGGAGACCTCGTTCATCGCGGTCTCATGCGCGGCTTGCCCCGCGGACCGCGGGTCGTGCGCTGGCTTCCGAGCTACTCGCGCCATGCCGCCCACTCCCTCCGCCAGGTGCGACCCGCACAGTACCGCCCAGACGCCTCCCGCTGCGCCTCGGCCGTGCGGTGCAGCTGAACGTGCCCTGGGGCTGCGAGGTCCGCTCACCACTATGCACGTGGCTAGTTGCGATGACTCTCGTGAAGTACTTGGAAGAAGCAGTTGACAGTCCAAGACACTCTGCTAAAGTTCATGCCATCGCCAGGAAGTACTGGCAACTACATCTCGGAGGTTCCGCCACCATGAACTCGCCCCTCGACTTCGAAGAGCTCGTCCCGATCCCCGTCCCTCGCTCGCGAGTCAACGAGGTGTACCGACTGCTTGCCAGTCCGCCCGCTGAAGCGTCCTCGACGGCTCCCGCGGCTCCCGCCCTCGCCGGTCTCCTCGACGACGGAGCCAATGAGCATGACTCGTCTACAGTGCAATGGACTGTCGAGGACTTCCGGGCGTTGATCGCGGACGGGAAGACCGGCACCTTCCGGTGCACCAAGATGCTCGACGTCCTCGCCCGGCGTCCTGACGAGGCCGTCGGGCTGCGCGAACTCGAGCAGGAAGCCGGTCTGGGCCACAACGAGATCCGTGGCGCGGTCTCGGGCATGACCCACTTCTGCGGGCTGCGCTGGCCCGACGCCGACTCCCGCCGTAGCGCCCCCTGGACCAAGATCGGCCGCCGCATCGACCGCGACGACCAGCGCGGCGAGTTCGCCTACGCCCTCACCGCCAGCCGCGCCCGTAACTGGCTGCGCGCACGCCAGGGCGACTGACGCCTCACCCCGCCCCGTCTGACACCAACCAACACCTTCGCCGCTCCACGCAGAACAGGACCACGCCATGATCACCGAAACCATGCAGATCAAGCTCGGCAAGCCCGGCCCCGCCGCAGACGACGACATCCTCGGCCGCCGCTACACCGGCGCCTATCCCGGCATCCCGCCCCAGCAGGCCTGGCAGCGAGCCCGCGCCGAGTGGCCGATCAAGCGAAGTCGCGCTCTGAAGGTCCGCGAGGTCGTCGTCGTCGACCGCATCGGGACCGTGCTCTGCGTCGCCACGCTGGACGATGTCGTCGCCACCGCCAGCGGCAAGTGCGTCCTCGAAGGCACCGTGCACCCTGACGACCCCCGCATCGGCCGCCCCTCTGTCCACCCCCACCCCTACCAGAACTGCATCAACTACTTCTGAGCTGCCACGTCCCCGGTGCCCAATGCGGCGCCGGGGAGCGGCTCGGTAAGACACATCGAGGGAGGAGTCCGTGCGCCTCGACGACCCCCTGCACACCAAACAGGTCGCGGTGCTGCGCTGGATCGCCGAGGGCTGCCCCGAGGGGGTGATGGAAGGTCACTCCTACAAGCAGACCGCCCGCGCATTGGCCGACCGGCGGCTGGTCACGGTAAGCCGCGGCCACGCGGGCTGGTCGGCGAAGGTCACCGACACCGGCCGGTACTACCTCGAGCACGGCGAGTTCCCCGCCCGCCCACCGGCGAAGACACCGGCGTCTCGTCGTCTGTCGGCTGCCCGGGCCGGCGACGCGTCGGGCAAGGCCTCGGCGCAGGTGCAGGGTCCGTGCGAGACAGTGAAGAAGACGCCCGCCGCCGACCGGCAGCCGCGCCGGTTAAGCCCCACCGAGCAGCTGGTCGCCGACGTCGTCGCGGCAGGCGGGGTCCTCGAAGCCGCGGACTCCTATCCGGCTAGCAGCCGTCAGGCCATGCTCGTCGCCGCGGTGAACCGGTTCGCCAAGGCCCCGGGCGGCCAGTACCTGGTCGTGCGCCGGCGCCGGGACCCGGACGATCCCTACCGCAGCATCCGAGAGCTGGTGCTCGTCGACGGGCCGGTAGGCACCGACGCCGAGCTGATCCCGGTCCCGGTGCCAGAGCGAGTCGCCCGCTACCACCCAGCGGTCGCCGCGCTGCGCGCCCGCGACGCCCTGTCCGTCTCGGCAGGGGTGCGCAGCCGGGCCTGGCACGTGCTCCAAGCCTTAGCCGCCGAGGCCGAGCGCCGCGGGCACAGCGTGGCGGCCTCGCCCGAGCCCGGGCCGGTGCAGAATCACCGCTCCCCTCCGGAGCGCTGGCACCTGGAGATCACCGTCGGCGCCGAGACCGTGCGGCTGCGGATCGAGGAGGAGCGCGACCGCGTCGCCCACGAGCCGACCGCCGCCGAGCTCGAACAGCAGCGCCGGTCCTCCTGGACCCGCATCCCCACCTACGACTGGATCGCCTCCGGACGACTCGGGATGCGGTTGCAGGGCGAGGCCACGAGCTCGGCGAGACGACTGAACTGGGCCGACCGCACGAAGTGGCGCCTGGAGGACAAGCTCCCCGAGGTGCTGCGCGAGGTCGCGGTCCGCGCCGACGGGTTGCGCCGAGCCCGCGAGGCCCGCGCCGAGGCCCAAGCCCGCCACGACCGTGAGGTCGCCGCCGAGCAGGAACGCGCCCGCGACCGCGCCGCCGAGCACCACCGCGGCGAAGTGCTCGACAAGCAGCTTGAGCGCTGGCGCGAGACCCGCGAGCTACGCGAGTTCGCCCGCGAGCTCGCCGAGCGCATCACCGCCGCCGAACAGACCCTCGCTAGTCAGCAAGAGATCCTGCGGAGGAGCACCGGCGGGGACGTGGCCGGAGAGGACGACCTCGAGGAGGAGGACGGCGTGGAGGCGGACGACACCGTCGACGGCGGGAAACAGGCGGGGCAGCTCGCCGAGGCGCGGGCGTGGCTTGCCTGGGTGCAGGCCCGCGCCGCGGCGCGCGACCCGTTCGATCCGCTGCCCGGGATGCCGGCGCAGCGCCGGCTGCGTGAGTGGGAGCTAACGAAGTTCATGCGCCCGGTGCCCCCGCCGCGCCCCGGCGACTACTAGCCCGTCCTGGGCGTCCCGGTCGGGCCGCAGTGGACGAGCCCGACCGGACAACGTCACCGGCGGAGCCTTCTGACCTGTGACGATGGCTACCAGTCCAGCCCAGGTCATGGCCGGATGGGCGGGGAGCTACGCCCGTTGTCCTCGGCCGCGGGCGGCTTGCATGCGAGCGCCGGTGGCGTTCATGCGCCATCGCGCCATGTCCACGGTGGTATGGGTGCGTTCGGCCAGGTGGCTGTCAGCTTCCTGGTCACGGGCGGCTTTCAGCAGGAGCGGGCGGGGGAGGAGCAGGCAGCCGGCGAGCCAGTTCGCCTCCTCTTCCTGTTCTGGGTCGCAGCTGAGAAAGGGGTGGCCGGCGATGCTCTTGACCTCGCGCAGGGTGTGACCGAGGACGAGGTGGCTGAACTCGTGAGCGACGTCGCTGCGGGTCCGGCCGTGGGTCTGGGCGCGCTGGGGCGTGAGGACGTCGCCGGTCTCGTAGATGACGGGGTTGTAGATGACCACGATGCGGCCGTCGTCCATGTGGAAGGTGGCCCCAGAAAAGGCGCCGGGCTGCTCGGCGTGCAAGTCGAGGAAGGGCTGGACGTCGCCGAGTACGCGATGTCCAGCGAGGACCCCGACCTTGAGGTGGAACGCGAGTCGGGGTAGGTGGATCGTCTCAAGGTCCGAGCAGTTGGCTGCCGTACGGAGTTCGGCGGCATGGCGTTCGGCCTGGGCCTTGAAGCCTCGTCGCACGGTTGCCTAGCCCTCCTCGTCCCAGCCGTAATCGGTGCCGAGGGCGTCGTCGGCGCGTAGCGCTGCCTGCATGTTCTCCAGGAGGTCGCCGACCTGGCGTGCGGCGCGGGGGGTGAACGTCTTGTCCGCGCGCAGGCTGACCCGCGTGTTGGTCTCGGCGGCCGCCAGGTTGTCGTAGAGATTGCTGACCAGCTCGGCGATCTGGTTGGCGGCCTTCTCGGTGAGCCGCGGGTCGTTGTGCAGGCTGACGCGGATCGTGTCGGTGGTGCTCTGGGCACGCTCGCGGGGCGCGGCGCCGAACACCGCTGAGGGGTCGAGCCCGACCCAGGTCACCAGCCGGCCGAAGTTGGCCAGGTCGGGCAGGTGGCCCTTCTCCACGCGAGACAGCGTGTTGAGCGGGACGCCGGACTCCTCGGCGGCCGCGCGCAGACTCAGACCCCGTTCACGACGGTAGTCCCCGACCAGTCGACGGAGCTCGTCGATGTCGACGGGGTCGTCCACTCGCTCTCGCCTCTCCTCGCCTCGGCTCGCTGCGCTCGTGCGGCGCCACGGTAGTGAGCAACGATCCGACACGCCGAACGGCGCGCCTGACCTGCACCAACAGAACTGTACCGATATTCTTACTAACATGACCGCGTGATGTGTTAGTGTCCTCGTCGAGACCTCGCCGGGACCTCCAGCGCGGCTCACGAGCAAGACAGGAGGCCACCCCGAATGGCCACTGCACAGGTCGGCACCCTCGCCAAGACCGGCGAGGTCTGCCCCGAGTCCGGGGTCTGGGCCGTCGTCGGGACTCCGACGACCACCGCGCCCATCGCGAAGGGCAACCGCATGCCCCCCTACGGCGGGAAGGCGGTGACCTGGCGCCTCGAGCGCCTCGCCTGAGGCCTAGCCGCCTCAGGTCCTGTGGTCGTCGGCAGCAGGGGAAGGCAGCCCGGCGACCACAGCGACCCACCTGGTTCCGCGGGTTGAGCTCGCGGAACCGCTCCCCAGTCCTGAGACAGGAGGGCGTCATGCCCAACCGTTCCGCCAAGTCCGGCAAGTACATCAGCAACGCCGCCGCCGCCCGGTGGCCGGGCAAGAGCGTCAGTGAGAAGCCCGGGCCGAACCGGTCGACCGCGACCGCACACCGCTCCGCCTCGAGCGGGCGCTACATCACCGAGAGCGCCGCCAAGCGCAACCCTGGCGGCACCGTCACCGAGAACGGCGGGTCGTAGCAGCCGATAACCACCCCGACCGATCGAAGACCCGGGACCCGCCCCTGACGAGGCAGGTCCCGGGTCTTCGTCGTTGGTGGGCAACGTGAGGTCGCTCCGGCGATAACACACGTGTTATCGTGCGGTGTGTGGGAGGTCCGATACCTGCCCGACGCGCAGGCCGAGCTTGAGGGCGTGCCGCCACGGGAGCAGGCCGCGATCGAGAACGCGATCAAGAAGCTGGCGCAGCTGGGAGGGCAACTGCCCTACCCCCACTCCAGCAACGTGCAAGGCGCCACCAACCTGCGTGAACTGCGGCCACGAGGAGGCAATAGCCCGTGGCGAGCCTTCTACCGTCGCGTCAGCGACATCTACGTGATCGCCGCGATCGGCCCCGAAGCGCAGAACAACTCCCGTGATTTCAACCGCGCCGTAGCAGCGGCGCAGGACCGGCTCGACGACCTGGAGGAGGACTGAGATGAAGCTGTCTGAGCTCAAGAGCGCCGCCGAAGTTCACGACGAGGTACTGACGAGCCCGGAAGCGAAGGCCGAGCGCGACCGCACGGCCTTCGCACACGACGTCGCCCTCAGAGTCATCAGCTACCGGGCAACCCACCAGCTGTCGCAGTCAGCCCTCGCCCGCCAACTTGGGATGAAGCAGCCGGCCATCGCACGGCTCGAAGCTGGAGACCACGAGCCGTCCCTCAGCACACTCAGTCGACTGGCCAGAGGACTGAACATCGACTTCCACGTCGATGTCACCCCGAACTCCCTTGAGCTTCGAGCCTGAGGCTCTCGAGACGCTGCCCGGGATGCCGGCGCAGCGCCGGCTGCGGGAGTGGGAGCTGGCCAAGTTCATGCGCCCGGCGCCCCCGCCGCGTCCCGGCGACCACTAGCCCGCCAGGCGGCTCCGATTGGGTCGCCATGGACGGGCCCGACCGGCAGCTCCGCCGCCGGGCATGCTGGCGTCTGATAATGGCTGAGAACGCCCTTCATCACCCCCTTGCTCGCTGCTACAGCCCTCGGGCTCGTGGCTTTCTCGACCACCGCTCAGAGGCGGATGGACTGCAAGGGACGAGCGGTGCCGTCGTCAAGCAGCCAGAACGACCAGCCGTTGCGATGCGGGCTGACCTCGGGCTTGTAGTGGCCGACGATGGCGCGGGCAGCTCCGGTGGGGGTCTTGAAGGACTTGCCGTCGAGGGGGCCGCTGGTGATGTCGACGCGCTTGGTGGTGCGGTCGTAGACGGCGGTGGTCTTGACGCCCTCATACACGGCGTAGATCTCTGCGGTAGCGGCGTCCGCCCCGCTAGGGGCGATGGAGTCCTTGACGAGTCGGGCGATCACCTCGCCCGCCGTCGACCCAGACATCTTGGCGGCGAACTCGAGCTGCTGAGCGGTCTGCTCGTCAATCTTGATCATGGGCATGGCTCCTTCTCCTTTAAGGCGTTTGAATACTGAGGAGCTTACAGCGTGCTCCTTTTTCTTACAAGGCCGTCGCTTGCTCGAAGGAAAGGGGGTAACGGGTTGGCAAAACCAGCCGATGAGCTCACGACCGCATCGAGATCTCTGTCGGGAGAGCGCCATGACCCGCAAGGCCGTCCTCGTCGTCGTCACGCTGACGGTGATCTTGTTCAGTGGTGCCTGCACCCGCTACGTCTACGTCCCGGTGCCCGCATCGCCCCCGGGTGCGTCTGGGGTCGCAGCGTCGCCCTCCACGGTCGAGGCGGCCTCCACTCCCGCGGTAGCCGGGTTCGGCTCGACGCAGTCGCTGGGGCAGGGGCTCAGCGTGACGGCGGGGCAGCCCAAGCCTTTCAAGGCCTCGTCCAGCGCTGCTGGTCAGGAGGGCGCTGAGCGTCTGGTGCTGGTGCCAATCACCTTCACCAACGACTCCGGGCGCTACGTCAACTTCTCCGATACCTACTACACCAACATGACCGTCGACGGGGTCACCGCCCAGTCCGTACAGGACATGGGGAACAAGGCTGGCGGGGTGGAGAACGTCGGCGGCATGTTCAACAAGCCCACCCCGACCGGGAAGTCGATCACGATCGGATTGGTGTGGCCGCTGCAGAACGCTCCGGCCGAGATCGGTCTGAAGATCACCTCCAACGACTACAGCGGCTCGCTGCCGACCCCCGAGTGGTCCGGCCGCGTCTGACCCGTCCCGCCGAGCTGGGCGTCCTTGAAGCAGCTCAGGCGAGCCATCCGGCGACGGTGTAGGCCGCGGAGCGCTCCAGGCTGTCGCGGGTGTGGTCGTAGCGCCGCGTGGTGCGGGGGTCGCGGTGCCCGGCGAAGTCCTGGACGTCGCGGATCGCCGCCCCCGCGTCGAGGGCCAGGGTGATGGCGGTGTGGCGCAGCGAGTGCGGGGAGAGCTCGGCCCAGGTGTCGATGCCGCCGGCGCGGGCCAGGCGGCGGACCAGCTCCCACACGGCCTTCTGGGTGAGCCGCCCACCGGTGCGGGTCGCGAGCAGCGGCCCTGCCAGCTTCACGCGGTCGACGCCGGCCGCCGAGGCACGGGCGCCGAGGTAGGCCTCGAGGACCTCGACGGTCGCGGGGGCGAGGGCGACGGTGGCGCCGCGGCCGCCCTTGCGGACGATCCCCAGCACCCGGTGCGAGCTCCGCCCGCCGGGCCCGCCGGTGCTGTCGATGCTGCGGCCGGGGCGGGTGCCGAGGTCGGCGACGTCGGCGGTCACGAGCTCGTCGACGCGCAGGGCGTTGTGCAGCAGCAGCCGCACCAGCGCCGCCGACCGGGCGCGTTGCGGGCCGGGGTCGGCATCGGCGGCGGCAACCAGGGCGCGGGCTTCGTCGCGGGTCAGCCCGACGGTGCGGGTGTGGTCCGGATCGACCGCGGGGCGGCGGACCCCGACGACGGGGTTGTCGGCGCGCAGGTCGTGGGCGGCGGCGAACCGGTAGAACGACGACAACGCCGACAACCTGCGGGCCACCGAGGACGCGGCGGCGCCGGCATCGAGCAGCCCGGTGGTGTGCAGGTCGACCTGCACCCGCCGCGCGGAGAGGACGTCCAGGCCGCGCGGGGCGCACCAGGCCGCGAACGCGGCCAGGTCGGCGCCGTAGGCCCGCCGGGTGCGCGCGGAGCGAAACCCCGCCAGCCACCCCGCGGCCACCAGCGCCAGCCGCGGATCGGTGAAGCCGGCCAGCGCCGCGAGGGCCCGGGTGTCGGCGTCGACCCGGTCGAGCAGCTCCGTCGCCGGATCGAGCCCGGCCGGGTCGAGGCCACCCGGCACGTCGCTGGACCGGGTCGGGGAGCCGGCCCCGCCAGGAACGGGAGCCCGGGCTCGCGTGCTGCACGGGACCGACTCAAGGACGGCTGCCCGGGTTGTTGGCGCAGCTAACGGTCTATCTTGCGGATCTTGAGGCTGTGAGCTCGCCGTTGGCGGCCGATCTCCGAGGTTCTCAACCGAGGGGCCCGCGAGCACGACCACGGGCGCCTGAGGCCCGCTGAGGGCCTTTTCCCTCTCCGGGGCCGGCTCGGCGGCCTCGGAGAGGTCCTCGCGAAGGAGGTCGAGGTGACCGCCCGCCCCGTGCCCCGGGGGGAGGGGAGCGGAGGGGGCGGCCACGGCCCGGACGCTAGCCCGGGCCCCCGACAGTGTGCGCCGGACGCGCCGAGGGCGCCGGGGCGAGCCGGGACACCGTGATACAGCGGAATATCACGGTGTGCGGGCCGACGCTCAGGGTCGGACCTGCGCTGAAGCGCTTCGGGGGTCTTTGAGTATTCAGCCCACCGGAGTCGGGTCTACCGTGCCGGGCTTGGTCACCGTGATGGTCCCGATATCGTGGCGGTACTGCAGCCCAGGAATGAAAGAAGCTCCAGGCTTGGACCCCTCGCACTGTACGGCGAGTGCGTAGGCTCCGGGATCGGCGTCTACGGGAACTGGAATTGCAGTCGCCCAGTTGCCGTTCCTGTCCGTCACCGCTCCAACTCCGTTCCCGTGGACCTTCAAGGAACCGCTGCCGTCCCCGGTACCGTCTAACGGACCCCATAGCTTCGCGGTGACCTGCTGGCCTTCGCCAATACCGTTCTTGTTCAACAAGCATGGCGGCGCCGAGAGTCGCAACTCCCCGCCGGCTACGACGGTGCGGGAATGAGGTGTGGCCGTGCGGGGAGGAGCGTCGAAAGTAAAACTTGCGGGTGCAGACTTATCTGACTCTCGACCGTCGGAGTTGTAGCAGCTGGTGGTGACGTTGTAGCGACCGAGCGGCGCATCGAAACCGCCGTGGACCTGGTCATTGGCCGGCGCAGTATATAGAGGCGTCGGGCCCACCGGGCTGCCGTCACCGTTGAGGCCGTAGTTGAGACCCCAGTATCCGAGACTGAGGAGTTTGCCGTTTCCGTCGGTCATTTCGACTCTCATCTGCGCCGATCCCGGAGGACACGATCTGTTTGCCGACACCGAGACGATGGTTCCGACGGGGCCTGTCGTGGGGTTCAGGGTGGGAGCGGGTGTCAGATTGGGATTCGGTGCAGGGCCGGGAGTAGGGGTCCGGGTCGCACTTTCCAGCGCGAGTCGTTGCCCGATCCTTGTGCCGAGCGATTTGGTCAATGTTCCCGCATAGAGTGCCTTACTGGTATGAATCGCGATACCTGCTGTGGCAGAACCGGGGCTGAATGCGTTGGCATTACCAGCGGCCGTGGCTGTGTCGCAGACGATGTCGCCGCGCCAGCAGACCTGGGTGGTAATTGGGTGGAAGCGGGGGTCGACCTCGCGTGTCTGCACGTCTGCGCACGGTGCCTTGAGTTTGTCGCCCAAAGGACATAGCCCAAAGGTGACGGGCCCTCGCGAAGCGCTTCCGATATTCACAACGGTGGAGTTGGGCATGCGACCCGGGTCCGCGAGGAGGACGGCCGCGCGGACGAGCTCGGTGTCTCGCGGGCTGTCGGCAAAGGCATTGAGTCCTTCGTGGATTGCCATGGCTCCTTGCGAGTACCCGACCAGTGCGATGATCGGCGTCTTACCCTCCGCGAGGCACCCGTTCCGAATCTCCGACAAGGCACGATAGGTCGCCGAAACCCCTTCGGCTATCGATGCTGCGTACTTGGGTAGATTCGTCTGCGTGAATTGGTTGTAGGATTTCCGTAGCGTGAGGATATCTCCCCATCTCAAGTTCTCTTTGAGTACGTTTGTAGAAATAGCGGGGTAGCGGATCGATCGGATATCTGAGGAGACCTTTGCCTTATCGAGCTCGGTCTTAATGGCCTGTACGACACTCTTGACCTCTGGGGAGTCGTTAACGCTATTGGTCGACTGCCCGGAGCCGTTCGCGCCGAGGATGTAGACACTCTTGCAGGAGTTCCCGGGACCGGCTGCAGCGTTGGGCGAGGAGGACGGCACCATGAGCGTCACGCCGAGGACGGCCGCGACCGCCAGGCAGCCGACGAGCGCGACCGCCGCAACCTTCGCTGACCAGGACGACAGAGCATGAGGTAAGCGGTGCGTTCCACGACGCGGCAACTGACTTCCCTTCGACGACCGAAGCTTCCGTCTGGCCGTCGTTACACACTCGATATTCGTTACACAGAATCTCTGGGACATACGGCCGCTCGCCGAACGAGGAGCTACAGCCATCGAGCCGCACCCCAAGGCTCGGTTGTGTAGCGCAACGAGACTGGCTTGCGCTTTCCATGTTGCGGACTTCGTTGGAGCTGCTCATCATCGAGCCGTAGGAATTGAGCGGCACCTGGCGCGCAACGACGGTCGTCCGGCTCGGCGGTCCTGCCGCGTACCCCGACCAGTTGGACGGCATCGATGTAGACCAGCCGTCATAGGGTTGGCGCCCGGCCACACCGACGGCCGCAGCTGCGGCTGGGCGGAAAATCCACCGGCTACGCCGACGGCGTCACTCCCGAGGTGCTACGCCGGGCCCTGTCCGGGTTGTCGTTCCGCGTGGGAGGACGACGGGCGCGGCGGGCTCGCCCGCGTTGTCGATCGGCAAACCGCACCCCGGCCAGGCGAGGCTGATGAGCGTTGCGGGTCACGGGAAGCGGGGCGGCCTCAACGCGGACAGGTCGGGCAGCTCTGGCATCTCCGCCGGGTCGTTGACGTCGATCGTCACCGGCGTGCCCGGCGCGAGCAGGACCCAGGACTTCGTGTCCTTGCCGTCCCGGTCCTCGTACGGGACCTCCATCCACGTCGGCTTGCCCGAACGCAGGTGCTCGAGGATGTGCTGCCGCCACGCATCCGGGTCCTCGATTGGGAAGATCTGTCCGTCGTAGATCAGGGTCGCCATCCGCGGACGGTCCCACGACCCTCCGACAGACTCGACGCCCCACCGCGCTGGCAGCGGTGCGCCCTCATGGCCGGACAGGCCGGGCAGGAACCCCGGTGGACGCCGCTGCGCGGCGGTGGCTGTCGGACCCCGGAGCTTCACTGGGCCGCACTCACCGTCAAGGGCGCCCTACCGGGCGTCGCGCGCGATCGGCCGAGGCCGACCCGTGCACGGTGAGCCTCGGCGGCCCACCCGGCGCCCCGAGCGCGGTGGAGGCAGAGAACGCCTCCACCCCACTGTCCGGGGGCCCGACCGCCCCACGATCTCCCAGGAGGCCGCCATGGCCGGAGACACCGTCATCACCGTCGTCGGGAACCTCACCGCCGACCCCGAACTGCGCTTCACCCCCAGCGGTGCGGCCGTCGCGAACTTCACCGTCGCCTCCACCCCGCGTCAGCTCGACCGGCAGGCCGGCGAGTGGAAGGACGGGGAGCCGCTGTTCCTGCGCTGCAACATCTGGCGGCAGCCCGCGGAGAACGTCGCCGAGTCCCTGACCCGCGGGTCCCGGGTGATCGTGCAGGGTCGGCTCAAGCAGCGGTCCTACGAGACCCGCGAGGGCGAGAAGCGCACTGTGATCGAGCTCGAGGTCGACGAGGTGGGGCCGTCGCTGCGGTACGCCACCGCGGCGGTGACGAAGGCGGAGCGCACCGGGAACGGGTCGTCGCCCGCTGCGGGGCGAGGCCGTGGCGATGCGGACGGGGACGTGTGGGCGTCGGCGCCGGTCGCCGGGGCCGCGACGTCGGGCGGGTCCTACGACGAGGAACCGCCGTTCTGACCCTGCTGCACAACCGAGGGGGAGGCTCCCTACCGGTTTGCGGCATACCCCGCCAAGGCGGTTACCCTCGCCGGAGGCCGAGCCCCCGCGGTAGGACGCGGTGACCCGGCCCCTCGGCTGGTCGGTCGTTCTAGAAGCGGCTGAACAGCCAGATGATGGTTCCGATGGCGGTTCCGACCGCAGTGGCGAGCAGCTGCAGCGCGGTCGGGCCGTCCTCGGGCCCCTGCGGGGGCATGATGATGGTCATCGACCTTCCTCCTCTCGCGATCTCGGCACGGATGTCGCGGTCGTCGAACCGGACGTGAGTCACGGTAACTGGCCCCCAGAGTCGGGTCGCACCCGCAGGTGCTCGCCCCCGTGGTCTAGGAGCTCGACGAGCTCACCCTCATCCGCGCGCCCATCGCAGCGATCCACAGGCCGCTGACCTGCGTAGATGACCCCGAGTGGGCGGATGGGCGCCCCCATCGATACCGGGCTCGATCCCGCTCTCGTACAGCGACACATCATTCTGATGTCGTCGAGACGTCATCGGTGACGTCATCGTGGTGGCGCCGCCGCTGGAGGTCGTCCCTCACGACGTCCCGCCACGCCGCAGCCCAGTGGGGCGCCTCCGCGCGCTCCTCGATCACTGCCCGTCGGTCGTAGGAGTACGTCTCCTCAGGTTCGAGGATCCGCAGGTGGTGGCCGGGACCGCACAGCAGTTCGGAGGCGTGGCCGCCGGTCGTCGGGATCGCGTCCCTGATCGCGGTGAGTGCCCCGGGCAGCCCCCGCAGGTGCCAATCCTGTGCCTTCACTGCCGGCGCTCCGCGCTGGTGGGCCTCGAGGTACGCGTGACGCAGCCAGGTCAACTCGGCGATCATCTGGGGGTGGCGTGGCCAGCAGTCCGGCAGCGCTCCGCGCGTCACGCCGTAGGTGGGGACGAGTAGCTCCCCGACCCAGCAGGCCAGGGCCTTCCACGCCGCGTCGGCCTGGTCGCGGTCGAACAGGGGCCAGCACCAGGGGCCGGGTGGCAGCGGGCGCAACCCGTACCGCTCCTTCTCGGCGGTGACGGCGGGGTCCTCGGCCGGGGTGTTCTCGGCGTTAGCGGCGAGCGCGGTGACGGTGCCGCGCAACGCGGCGACGGACTCCTCGAGGTCGATGACCTTCGGGACGGTTTCGGAGAGCAGACCCGCGGACTCCCGGGCGATGCTGTCGAGGTCGAGGAGGTGGCTGCGGAGGGCCCGGAGTTCCGCAGCCACCCCGACGTGGTCGTGCACGGGGGTCAGGCCGCCTCGACGGCCACGAGCGCGGGCTGGTCGTCGTCGACGGGGCGCAGGACCTCGTCGATGGGGGCGACGGCGGGAGCGGCGCCCGCGGCCTGGACGTCGGGGCGTTCCCACACCGGGGTGATCCGGATGATCGTCGCCGGGGTTGCGCGGTGGACGAGCAGCCCGAACATCATCAGCCGGCCGTCGTCGCGGCGGACCTGTGGGAGTGTGCGCAGCTGGTCGACGGGCAGCACCCGCACCCGCTCGTAGCGGACCTTCCCGTCCCCGGCGTCGGTCTCCTCCTTGCGGTCCCCGCAGAGCCGGGAGATCGCCTCGAGGTCGGCGTCGAGGGTGAGCCCGCCGAAGACCACCTTGGCGTTGGTGGCGTTCCAGATGGTGTTCGCGCCCTCCCGGCCCCACCGCTGCGCGAGCTGCGACGGGGACTGCACCGACCACACGATGTGCACCCCGCGGCCGCCGGCGTCGGCGACCCATCGGTCGAGCGGCACGGGGGTGGTGAGCGCGGCCTCGTCGAGGATCAGTCCGAGCGGCGGGTCGAGCCGTCCCTTCGGCCGGTCGGCGGCGATCCGCTTCGCGGTCTCGAAGACGTAGGTGGTGAACGCGGCCGCGAGCGGCGCGACCGAGGCTTGCGGGCGTTCCGAGATGATCAGGTAGAGGGTGCCGAGGTCGTCGAGGAACCGGTCGACGTCGAAGTCGGGTTCGTTTTTCCCGGGGCAGCACGCGGCCGCGACGGTGGGGTCGGCCATGAACGCCACCGACTGCGACAACGTCAGGAAGATGGACTCGCGGGTGCGCTTCGCGTCGGTGTGCAGTACCTGCCCGAGCTCGGCGGCCCACCCGTACGGCACGTCGCGGTGGCGCCGCTCGAGGAGGTCCAGGGCCTCCGGTGCGGCGCGGGTGGGGTCGGCGACCCACCGCTGCACGGCGCGCATGTCGAACTCACCGAGGTCGGCGGCCAGCAGGAAGCACCGCAGGACCTTCGCGGCGGAGTCCAGCCAGAACGTGCCGTCCTCGCCGCCGGCCGCGGAGGTCGCGCCGACGAGCGCCCCGGCCCGCTCGGCCGCCGTCGCCGGGTTCGCGCAGCCCCGCACCGGTGACCACCTCATCGTCGAGGCCACTCCGCCGAGCTCCTCGGGGTTGAACACCTCCACCCGCCTCGAGCGGGCACGGCGCATCCGCAGCGCCGCGGTGTGCCCGTAGACGTCGGGCTTCGTGGAGGTGGTGAGCACCGCGCCGGGGTGGTCGATGACGTGGTGGCCCATCAGCGCGGTCTTCGCGGTCTGCGGTGGGGCGACCAGCCCGACCACGTCCCGGTGGGCGGCGTAGCAGGACCGGCTGAGGACCGGGCCGACAGCCGAGGTGCCGAGCCACGTGCCGCACTCGCCGATGGGCAGCAGCTCCGTCGCGAGCCGTCGGCGGGCGGCGGCCGCGGCGCGCTGCCCCGGGTCCTGCCCGTCGTCGTCGGGAAGGCCGGCCGCGACCGTGGCGCGCATGGTGACGGTGGTCTGCCGGACGGCGTGCCCGGACACGTGCCGGTGCAGGTCCCACCAGGTGGCCCAGCCGTCGTGGCCGTACCGGGTTCGCAGTCGACCCCGCACGGTGTGCGGGTAGGCAGCCCGGGCAGCGCGGACGGTCCACACGACGAACCCGGGGAAGCCTAGGACGACGGTCATCGTGGTGAACGGGCCGAGGAGCGCGACGGCGAGCAGCGCGATCGCGGCGGTGCCGGCCAGCACCTTCCACTGGCCGAGGAGGTCCGCGGTTCGGGTGGCGAGCCGCGACCACCGAGGGTGCGACACCCACGCCCACGCCGCGAACGTCGCGGACACGGTGACGTTGAGGGCCAGGGCGACCGCGAAGCCGCTGACGGTGCTCCAGCTCCGCCGGGCTCCGCGCACGAAGCGCGGGCCGGTGCGGGCGGCGGCGAACCGAAGCCGGTGCCCGAGGGTGGTGTGTGGCCCACTGTCGGTGGGCCGGTTCGGGGTGATCGTCATGGTCAGCCTCGCTCCCGGTCCTGCTCGTCGCGGTACCGCTCGACCGCAGCGACGAGCTCGGCGTCGGAGCCGCAGAAGCACTTGTGGCTGCCGGGTTCGGCGGCCTCCCAGTAGGCGAACAGCTGGGTCCTCAGGGCGTCGCGGGCGGTGTCCGAGAGGCTGACGTCGTCGGGGGTGGGCCGGAGGCCGGCGCAGCTCATCGCTCCCGCTCCTCGTCGTCGAGCTCCGGGGTGTGCCGGTGTTCGAGTCGCTGCTCGGCAGCCAGCACCTCGAGGTGGGCGTCCGCAGTCCCGGCGCCGTCGAGGTCACCGACACGGCGGGCCGTGTCGCGCTCGTTGATGAGGTGCTCGCGGTCGTCGTCGTAGCGCTGCTCGGGCAGCCGGATCGCGTCGATCAGCTCCTGGTCCTCCTCGGCGGTGAGGACCCGGAACCCGCCCGGGGCTTCGGGGTCGAACCGCAGCGCACCGCTCTTCGTGTTCGCCGCGGCCTCGAGCAGAGCGTCGAGGGTGGCGTCGTCGGGCCACTGGTCGGCGGTCATGCTCCGACCTCGCGTTCCTCGTCGTCGATCTCGGCTTCGTGGCGGTCGCGGTCGAGCAGCCAGTCCAGGAGCGTCGCCGGGCGCTCGGGGACGCCGCTCCCGTAGTCGATGGATGCGACCCGCTGACGGGCCGGCATCGGGGTCCGCTCCTCGCGGCTCGCTTCCCACGCCTGCACCAAGGGCACGAAGGTCATCGCTCTCGCTCCTCGTCGTCGATGTCGCGGTCGGGCGGGGGGAAGGTGAGCTGGTCGCGGGCCAGCTCGAGGGACTCGTCGAAGCGGGCCCGGTCGAAGGGCACCTCCGGGGCGGTCATCCGCCGATCTCCCGGTCCTCGTCCTCGCGGTCGGACTGCGGCTCCGCGTGCGACTTCAAGCGGTGCGCTTCGACGTCCTCGTCGATGATCTGATGGATCTTCCGGTCGAGCGGAGTCCAGTCCTTCTCGTCGGGGACCCGAAACAGGTCGGTGCCGTACCAGATTTTGAGGTGCTCGGTGCGGCGCTCTTCATCCATGTCGCCGTGCAGGACGTAGCTGCTCATGCGGTTCCTCCCGCCGCGCGGGCCTCGACCAGGTGCAGGCCGGGCCGGGTGAGGTGCTGCTCGAGGTAGGTGCGGGCTGCAGTGACGAGCCGCCGGCCGGTGCGGTCGGAGACGCCGTGCAGCGCTGCGGCCTGCGGGCCGGTGACGTCGCACCCCGCAGCGAGCAGCTCCGCGAGGTCGCGGACGCGGTCGTCCGGAACCGCGGTGGTGTCGTCGCTGCTCGGAAGCGCCGCGGTGGGCTCCACCGGTTCCGGAGCGGCCCGCGCCGCCGGGGTGTCGTCGACGGCCGGGACGACGACGCGCTGCACGGACTCCGGCGCGGAGGTCGTGGTCGTCGCGACCCGGACGGCTTCGGTGAGCCGCTCGCGTAGTGCTGGGGCGACCTCGGCGGCGAGCAGCACGAACAGCGGCGGAACCGAGTGCAGGACCACCGACGACGGCACGGCGTCGCGCCACGCCGACCAGGTGTTCATCGCGTACGTCGCGGCGAACGCCGACCACTTCACAGCGGGGACCTGCCACGGCATCGGGACCTGCCATCGCGCGGTGACCTGCTCGGCTCGCACGACCGCGAGGAGCAGCACCGAGACCATGGGGTCGAGGAGCCACGCCACGACCCAGCCCGGGGACCACGCCGCCGCGCCGGCGGCGGCGAAGGTCTGCACGTTCACCGCGGTGAACGCCAGCCCCAGGGCGATCGCCGTCCAGGTGGCGACGTCGACCCAGCGGCGGACGCTCTCCGCGGCGGCCACGACGTCGTCGTTCTCCGGGTCGGTCATGCCGCCTCCCGCTGACGGCGACGGATCGCGCGGCGTTCGTCCTCGGTGGTGCCGCCCCACACCCCCCACCGCTCGCCGGTGGCGACAGCGACGGAGAGGCAGGCAGCGCGGACCGGGCACGTCGTGCAGATGCGCTTCGCGGCACCGGCGGTCTGTCCGTTGTCGGGGTAAAACACCCGGACGTCCACGCCGCGGCAGCGGGCGGAAGCGGTCCAGGAGTCGGCCGGCCTACCCACGGGAGGCGCCTGCGGCGGCCGCCGCGTCGTCGACACGGTCACCGACGGACGACACCGCGGTGAGCAGGTCCCGACCGAGCTGGGTGGTCCCGATCAGAACCACCGCGAGGACCCCGAACAGCAGCGCGGGACCGGTCGCCTTCGACCTCGCGCAGAGGACGGCGGCGACGCCGGAGAACAGGATGAGGGCGGTGACGGTGGGCATCAGATCGCCCCTCGACGGACAGGGGCGGCGAGCCCGACCCGGTTCCGGGCAGGGCCTGACACAGTGAGCATGGGTCGGCGCTTCTCTCGCTTCGCGGCAGGGATGCGGACCCGCGTGGCCTCGGTGGGAGTCGTTTCCTAGGCGCTCTCCCACCGAGGTCCCTCAGGTCCAGCGCTGACGGTCCCTGCTGCGCGACCGACCCGGGAGTGACTGCGGGTACACGTCGTCGGACCCCTGTGCTGTACTCGGGCTTCGGGCTGTAAGCAGGGGGATTGGCCATGGTCGAAGGCACGATCAGCGGCATGACGCTCGCCCGGCTGCGCGGGGACATCGCTGTCACGCAGACCGACCTCGCCGAGTCGATCGGCGTCGGGGTCGACACCGTGAAGGGCTGGGAGTCCGCCCGTCGGCCTCTGACGCGGGCGAAGACGCGCGACGTGTCTCGGCTGCGGTTCCGGCTGCGCGGCATGGGCGCTCACAGCGACCACCTGCAGGTTCTCGACGCCGCGATCCGCGCAGACGACCTGCTCGACCAGATCGTCGACCCCGACCCGGCAGGCGGGAGCGTCCTGGCCCACGAGGTCCTCACGCGCCGGACCTGCGACCTGTTGACCTGGCCGCTGACGGGCCGGACACCACGGGAACTCGGCGGGCGCTCCGACCGGCCTCGCCTCGGCGCCGGGCAGCGTCGCACCGTGCACGACGCGCTGCGGCACGCGGCTGACTCCGCGGTCGGCGCGAAGGCCCCGATGGTCCGACGGCAGGCTGCGTTCCTCCTCGCCACCGACCCGGACGCCGTCGAGGACCTGCAGCGCATGGCCGACGACGAGCTGCGGCGGCTACCGCAGCTGGGGTCCTGGACCCCGGCGTGGCCGGTGGCCCGCGGCCTCGCCATCGCACAGTCGGTCGCCGGGGACCTCGACCCGCTGCGGGCGTTCCTGACCCACGGCTGCGTCACCGAGGCCACGCTGACCGCGAACCTCGTCTACTACCTGCACTACACCGGCGAGATCGGCACTGAGCACGAGTCCGACGAGTTCATGGCCGTCGACCCCGGCGGGTGGCACGGCGACGTCCTGCTGCGCACCCTCACCGCGTCGCTCGCGCCGACTACCCCGTACGTCGAGCTCGTCATCCGCACTATGTGGTCGCTGCTCGAGCGCCGCCCCGGTCTCCTCGTGGACACCCCCTCGGTCCACGAGGTCGACCGCCGCGTGGTGGAGCTGCTGGACTGGGGTGGTGAGCTGAGCAGCGTCGCCCGCGGCGAGCTCGGGACGATCCATCGCATGACCAGCGCGAGAGGAGCGGCATGAGCGACGACGTCGATGGCGTGGTGACCTACGCGTACGAGGTCGGTCACCTGGCACGGTCGCCCCGCGCCGGCTGGCAGCTCGGGTTCGTCCGCGACCCCGAGTCGGTCGCCGAGCACTCCCACCGCGCCGCGGTTCTCGCCTACCTGATCGCGCACCTCGAGGGCGCCGACGCCGAGCGCGCCGCCACCCTCGCGCTGTTCCACGACGTCCCCGAGACCCGCAGCACCGACCTGCACTCCGTGGCGAAGCGGTACACCGCCGGGGTCGACCCCGAGCAGATCGCGAAGGACCAGACCGTCGACATGCCCTCCAGGCTGGCCGGCGCGATCCAGCGGATCATCGCCGACGTCGAGGCGAAGTCCACCCGCGAGAGCGTGTGCGCGAAGGACGCCGACAAGCTCGACTGCCTGCTCCGTGCCCGGGAGTACCAGGCCCAGGGGTACACACACCTGCAGCCGTGGGTCGACAACATGATCGCCGGGATGCGCACCGAAACCGGGCGGGCGCTCGCCGAGAAGGCCGCCGTCGCGTCCCCCGGCGAGTGGTGGCACGACACCGCGGCGTCCTACGGGTTGCCTGGTCAGGCGTCGTGACCGGCACCGGGCGCCTGCGCGAGCAGGTCTCGGCCCGGGTCTTCGCCTCCCCGGTCGACTTGCGGACCGTGGACGTCGACGGCCTGGTCGCCGCTCTCGCGGCGGCCGAAGGCCCCGACGCGGACGTCGAGGCGATCGACGAGGGGACCTGGTCGAAGCTGCTCGACGACCACGACAGCGTGGTGCAGGGGCGTCGTGCGGCGCGTGCCGCAGCCCTCGATCACCCGCAGGAGAACCCCTGACACCCGCAGGGGCAGCGGGACCAGCCTGCGAGTAGTCGTCACGGATCGCGTGTCGCTCCTCCGTTCCTGAGCACAGGAACGGCACGATCCACGTTGTGGAGCACAGGAAGACCGGTCGCCCGAGTAAGGGTGAGCGCGAGTTCGTGCGTGCCCGCGTCCCGATCCCGCTGCGGCGCGCCGCGGAGGACCGGGCGAAGGCCCTCGGCATGACGCTCAACGACTACGTCGGCCAGCTCCTCGCCGAAGACACCGGCGTCGCCTACGCGTCCCAGGAGGGCCTCAAGAGCGCCTGACACACGAAACGCCCCGGCTGGCAGGCCGAGGCGTTCGCGCAACCACATCTCTTCGCTCGACTACGGGCCCTGCCTGGCTACCAACCTGGGGCACCCGCGTCGGCGACTTAGTGCTGCGGAGCCGAGATTACATCGGACCCTCCGCCGGTACCTGCTGTGCGCGTCCGCGACACGCCGTCGCGTGGCACACCCAGCCGTCCGGCGACCCCTCACGCCCACGCTCGCCCTGCTCCAGCGGGAGAGCACACCTATCGGCGCGCCCAGATGCGCAGCCGGTCACTCGTCTACGGCCGCCGCCGCGCGGCCCGCCGAGTCGACGCCGGCCGCTTCCTCCCGCACCCCGGGTGGCGACACCGGGTGCCCGAGGGCGTCGTCGTGGTCCGCGACCAGGCTCTGGCGCTTGCGCGCCTCGAGGAGCTCGTCGACCTCGAGCTGTGGCGGGTCGACAAGCGCACCGCGTGGACCGCCATGGCGAAGGCCCTGATCCACGGGATGTCCTGGGAGACCGGGCTCGTCGCCGGGGTCACCCGCGCTCACCTCGCCGAGCGCGCCGGCGTCGGCCTGCGGACGGTCACCTCTCTGCTCGCGTGGGCTCAGGACGTCGGGCTGGTGGTGTGCGTCGAGACCGGTGCTACTGCTGAGTTCCTCGGGACCGACACCAACCGGGCCCCCAGCTACGTCCTGACCGTCCCGCGGGGTTGGGAGCCGCCTGCGGTCGCCGTCCTCCCCGAGGCGCCTCAGGACTCGGCTCCCGGCGCCCCTGTGGACACAACTTGCGATCCCCCCGCTTCTTGCGTTGAGAAGAGAAGCCCTTGGCGTGATCGAGGGCTGAACCGACGCCACGACCAACCGCGGCTTGAGCCGTGGCCGGTCTACGACCGGACCGAGACCCGCCGGGACCGGGCTCGGGCTGTCGACACCTTCTTAGGTCGAGCCGGGCTCGGAGGTCGGGTGGTGCGGTGGCGGGCGGTGGCGATGCTCGGCCCGTGGTTCGACGCCGGCTGGTCGGTGGTCGGGCTGTTGCACGCCGTGGACCACCATCCGGACCGGCCGGACGACACCCGCGGCGATGCGGCGCGCTCGGCCAGAGACCCGCTGCGGGTCCTCGGCCACCGACTGACCCCGTGGCGTGGCCGCCTAGCCGATCTGCCGACCACGCTGGCCGCGGTCGACGGCCATGTCCGGCGGACACGACTGGCCGCCACTGGCGACCGTGGCGTGGCCGGTGGCCACCAGGCGCCCCGCGTGGCGGCCAGTCCAGCGGTGAGGGCGGCGGCGCGGGCAGAGGTCAGCCGCGTCCTGACGAACGCCCGCAAGCGGGTCGGCCCGTCCTCTTGACCGATCACGAGCCGCTGCTCTGCGAAGCCGCCCCGCACTACCTCTGACCTGCGACTCGACGGTCGGGAGGCGAATCCGTACGAGCACGGTCCTGCCATCGTGCCGCGTGCCCGGTTCATGGCCTTGACGGGGGGACGACGGGGCAGGCGGTGTGGTGGAGTGGAGCTCACCGACGCACACCGAAGGAGGCGCAGGACCGCTCGCAACGCCAGAGACAACGAACGTTGTCTCGCCCTCTCCGGCCGGAGCCGGAGCACTGGTGACCTACCCGGGTGTCACCAGCCGGTGGCTCCGACGCAGGAGGGAGTTGCTCGTGGGAACGGAGAAGAACGCCGAGCAGAGCGGCGACAACGGCAAGCTGAGGATCATCGTGATGATCGCCCAGCTCGCCGTCGCCGGAGCGCGGTTGGCGGTGGCCATCTTCTGGCCAGAGTGTCCGTACCGTCCGCACTTCTGACCGGCAGCAGTGCTCTGGGGGACCGGGTTGCGTCCGGTCCCCCGGGGCCTGCTCATCCGACCACGTGCATTGTGGCTCGCCTGTCAAAGGACCGCTGCCACCCAGCCGATCACCCGTCGTCGGCGGGGTCCTCCAGGCCGTTGAGCCGCACCCGCTCGATGACCTCATCAGCGGTCGGCCGGTCGGCGGTGTCGAGGTCGCGCAGCGCGGCGCGGATCGCCGGCAGGTGCGGAGCCACGGCGTCCTCGAGCGCCGGCAGGCACGCCTCATCCACCGCATCGGAGAGCTGCTACATCCCCTACTCCTCCATGCCGTCCACCGCCTGATGTTGACGCTGCCGCTGTGCCTCTACGTGTGCCCCTATCCGCTGTCGCTGAACTGTGACCTGCTGTCGCTGCGCTCCCTCGTCTGCTGCGCAGCCGCAACCCATCACCTGCCTTCTGTGCCCTGATGTGGAACGACGGTCGAGCGACAGCTGCTCCGAGTGCTGCACGAGAACCCGGATCGGCAACGGCCCTCGGCCACTACGGCTGCGCACTCTCGCTGGGCGACTCGTGGGCGTCCTTGGCGAGAGGGGC
>NZ_JAJNDA010000033.1 GCF_021026295.1 Actinomycetospora soli | reverse complement strand
CCGCGTGAGCTTCCCGCCCTTCGACATCCGCTGCCTCCCGGTAGTGATGGCCCGACCCGAACCCGAACCAACACCAGGAGCACCCCGATGACCGAGCCCGGATCAACCGCTACCGGCACTTACTAGGCCGCTGGCCTGCTCCACGAGGAGCCCGCCCCGTGACTATGGCGCCCGTCGACGAGGACGAGGCCGGGGGAGCCAGCGAGCTGGTCGTCCCCGCGGCTGACGGGCCCGTCGCGCGCCGCGGGGAGCTCACCGCCCGCGCCGAGGACCTCGCCCGCGCCAGCCGCGTCGACTCCACCTGGACCGCCTACACCCGCAGATGGCGCCGCTTCACCATCTGGTGCGCCGAGCACGACGAACCCGCCCTGCCGGCCGAGCCGATGACCATCGCCCGATTCCTCGCCGACCTCGCCGCGCAATGGCGCCCTGCGACCCCCGCCGACCCGGTCGAGACGATCGTCGAAGGCCAGGTCCTCGTGCGAGCTGGGCTGCGGCCCTCGACGTGTGAGGGGTATCGGGCCGCGATCGCGGTCGCGCACCGCCCCGCCGGGCACGACAACCCCTGTGACGACGAACGCGTCGCCCGCGTGCTCGCTGGGATCCGACGCCAACGCGGCCTGGCGCCCGTTCGGCGCCGCACCGCCCTGCGCCCCGCCCAGATGCGACAGCTCCTCGCCCCGCTACGTCCTGAGGAGGACCTCGCCGACGCCCGCGACGCCGCGATGCTGCTCATCGGCTGGAAAGCTGCCCTGCGCACCGACGACCTGCACCGCCTCCAGCTCGCGGACATCACCGTCGACCACGACGACACCGGCCACGTCGGCGGCCTCGCCGTGCACCTGCGCCGCTCGAAGGCCGACCAAGCCGGGAACGGCACCACCCTCGGCATCACCACCACCGACGACGACCTCGACGCCATCACCGCCTGGCGACGCTGGACCAATCTTTTGCGCGCCCACGGCATCATCGCCGGCCCCGCCTGGCGCCCCGTCGACCGCCACGGCAGCCGCCCCCGCGCCGCCGCCCTGTCGACCCGCTCCATCCGCGACACCATCACCCGCCGCGCCGAAGCGGCCGGGCTCGACGGCGACTACGGCGGGCACAGCCTCCGCCGCGGGTTCGCCACCACCGCACTCGCTGGCGGCGCCGCTTACCACGCCGTCCAGCAACACGGCCGCTGGCGCTCGCCGAGCTCCATGGCCCCCTACGTCGAAGAAGCCCGCCGCTACGACGACACCAATCCCACCCGCCTCATGGCTGGTTAGGCATCGCGCGCCCGGTCCTCCTACAGACCCGTCGGCGGGTTGTCGATCAAGCGGCTGAAGAATTCTTCGAGCGTTCCGCGACCTCCATCGGCGTCACGGAACTCGGCGCCGCCGAAGCGGTAGACCTCGTAGCCGGCGAGGCGCAGGCGCCGGTCCTCGCGAACCATCTGCGCGTAGCGCGAGGTGCTGGCTTTGCCGTCGCTAGTGGCGTAGTGCTGGCGCCCGTCGACCTCGATGACGACCCGGCGACGACCAGGCAGCAACAGCAGGAAATCCATGCGCTGGCGCCAGACCACGTCCGGTCGCCGTTCGGGGTCGGGTCGCAGATAGGGGTCGTAGTGCAAGTAGACCTGCGGGAGCAGCGCCGCGGCCGCATCGCCATCGGGTAAGCCGTAGCGACGGGCGTAGGTCCAGAGCACCATGCGCTCGGGGCCTTCGTCGAGTGAGTCCAGCAGTCGCATGTAGAGGTGGTGACCGGCGACGTGGAGGTTGGTTTCGTGCAGCTTCTCGGTGGCCCACCACCGGACCAGCGCGCCCCAGGTCAAGCCCTCCTCGGGTAGGGGCCGGTCGTAGATCAGGCAAGTGTGGCCGTTCTCGGTGATCTCGAGCGTGTTGGCCAATGCGTCGCGCAGCACGATCTTCGGCTTGGAACCGTTCGAAGCGAAGATGAGGTTCCTCAACTCTCCGGCAACGCCCAGCGCGCCCGCGCGGTCGACGAGGTCCTGGAGGTCCTCGTCGTCCCACTCCGCGAGTAGGGCGCGAGCGATCGGCACCAGCTCGTGTAGTCCGAGCAGGTTCAGCCGGGCCTTGACGTATCCCCGCTTCGACCGGCCGGGCTCTTCGCCTTCTCGCTGAGCTGCGAGCCCCAGGCGTTCGCAGAACTCGGCGAGGTCGTAGTCCTTGACGTGGGACCAGAGCGATTCGGCGATCGCCTCGCGCATCGGCTGCGGCTTCGGTGCTCTCGCCACGGCGACCAGTGTGCCTGCCGCCGTGATCGGCACCCGGTTCGCGGGTCAGCGACGTACCGAGCTCCGACGCGGACAGGCCGATAGGCGCAGCCCGGGGCAGAAGCCCAGGAACTGCGTTCTAAAGCTCATGATCATGATCTTCGGGTGCAGCACGAAGTACAACGATCGCGCCACCTTCGTCAACCCTGAGTTGCACTCTCACGCTGCGCTCGTCCGTCCACGGCTGTTGATCGAGGAGCTCCTGTCCGTTCGCGACTCGCACGGGCGATAGATGTATCGCTGCACGTCCAGCCGGGACCGCTACGTCAGCAATCTCGTAGGTGTAGTCCAGCACTATGAAGAGAACGGCCATGGGCTCGCCAGTTAGAATCCAGCTCTCCCAGTCGTTCAGCGAGGCCAAATGGATATTGGTCGTTAGCTGCGACGTCTGAAGTCGGACCTGACGTCCGGTGAAGTACCGATAGGCCCTATCAAGTTCTTGTATGTCCGCATGGGAAAACTGCTCAGGAACGGGAAATGGTGTACCGCTTTCTCGTTGGATTAGCTCCAGTTTCTCGACTGCATCGACGAGTTCCGGTTCGATCTGTAGGTGGTCCGAGTCGAGCGGGCGTCGCTCGAGCACTGGTTCCCGGCCGAGTTGGAGCGCTATCGAGTTCGGCTGGCGTAGCTTCTCCAGGAACTTGAGGAGCGCGAGCAGGGGGCCGGGTAGGAGGTCCGGTGCCTGACGGCTCCGGATGCCGAGGTCCGCCTTTAGGGTCAACAGGTCGAAGCTCAGCTCGACGCGGACCGAATTGGTCGGGTCCGCGCCGGTCAGGCGGGCGCCGGACTGTCCTCGTCGTCGTTCCGTGATGAGGATGGGCAGCGTGGCAAGGCGGGTTCCTTCGGGGTCGTAGATGTGAAGCTGCGCGGTGAAGCGCACCTCCTCGGGTTCGGCTCCGGCCAGCGTGATGGTCGAACCTGTGACGTACTGGGAGAGGCCGAAGATGTCGTCATTGAGTCCGATCTCGCCCGTCAGTTCAGCGGGAATCTCGACCTCGTCGCCGAAACGCATGTAGTCGCGAAGTCGCCGGGCGACCTGCTGGTCGACGTCGCTCGATGAGAGTCGGATGCGGCCGGTGAGGAACACGGGTCTCTCGCGTTCGGCGCCGAGGTATCGGGGGTATACTTCTATTCTCGTGCGATCGTGGTCCACGATCACGCGGGCTCGATAAAACGGCTCGAGGTGGTCCAGCTGATCGGCGAGTCGTTGCAGGCGAGCGAGCCCGGTGGAGACGTCGTCGCCCACGTACTCCTTCTCTTCGGCGATCTCGCGCACGATCCTCAGGGCTGCTTCGTGGCCGTCCTCGAGGAAGTACCGCCGGACCCGAGGGAGGTCGGCGCAGCGCGCGTTGAGCCAGGTCCTGCCGTGCCAATGCAGGGGGAAAGAGTAGTTCGACCTCAACCCGTCGAACCATTCGAGTTCCGCGGGGGAGTGGTCGATGGGCACGACCAGGGACCAGCTAGTGGGTTCTAGTGCGGCTGCTCGGTGCAGGCTGCGCTCGACCTGGGCGCGACGCCCCTTGTCTGTGGAGAGGCGGCCGGTGAAGCTCTTGAGCTCGTAGATGTCGAGCCGGTCGTTCTCACGGAGCTGCACGTCTCGTCCCCCGTCACCCCCGGAACCGTCGATCCTCTCGGCGTGCGGGTGGAGGTTGCTCAGCAGCACGGCGACCATGTCCTCGTACACATGGACGATGTGCTCCCAATCGACCTCGGTCACGAGGCCTCCAGAACGTCCGATGTCGTCGGCAAAACCCCATCAGCGGACGGGCCCGGTGACTGAGGGTCTCGGCGTAGCGGCTCTGTCCCGCCGGGTGGCAAGGGGTGCCTCAAGGAGCGCCAGATCACCACGATCGTGCTCCGTGCAGCATCCCGGGGTGTCGGACCTCGTAGAGGTCCGGGCCGAGCCCTTCCGAGTGCTCTGCGATCAGGTCCTTCCAGTCGGCGGGCCAGCGGGTTCGCGAGGACCACCGCACGCCTTCCAGATTGAGTCCGGTGAGGTCGGTGGCGCTCAGGTCCGCGTCGGTGAAGTCGAGCGTCATGGCGTCCAAAACATCGAGCAGTTGATGCGTCGCAACAGAAAGGGCATTCGTCATTGGACTCAGGATGAAGGTCAGACCCGAGACATGTGGAGGAACAATCACGCAGCTAGCGGCGTCGCTGTCGACGGTGAAGCGCATGTCGAGAACCTCGTGTCCGAGTGCCTCGGCCTGCTTCTTCAGGGCGCTGCGGATCCCTGCGTGCTTGCCATCCGCGACGCTGGATCGGAGGCGCTCCTCGGGGACGCCTCCAATCCTGCTCGCTGGGTACCAGGATTCGATCCAGTCGAGCAGTCGCGCCATGAGATCGGACCGGGGTAAGGAGCAGGACAGCACGCCGGCGTTGCTGGTGAACTCGCTGTATTCCCCGACCTCGTCGAGCCACAGCACCTCAGCCTGATGGGTCGCCGAAGGGGACACCTCCTCGAGAAGCCGGAGCGTCTCGAGGAACCGGTCGAATTCGGGGTGGGTGCGAACGCGCAGGCGCGCGCCGTCGGTGTCCCCGGAGCTATCGCGCACCGTGCCGACGAAGCCGGGGCGCCCCGTGGAGACCGACGAACGGAACAGGGCCGCCAGCGGCGTGGACGTGGCGTTCTCCTCGCCCAGTAGGCCGGTCCGGCGATCGGCGACGCCGATGTCGTGGTACTCCCGGGCGAACGGGGGCATGGCTGCCGGGTCGGCGGCGATGATGTCCGCCAGCCCACTCGGGATGTCCAGGACGGCGGTTGCGTCCCGGACGAGGCCGTCATGGTGGGCGCGGCCGACGATGTCGTCGAGGCCGGCGTCGAGATCGAGCAGCCCGCCGAGTCCGGCGACCGCCGCGTGGTGCAGGTCGAGGTCGCGCACGAGCTCAGCGTGCTCGGCGTCGCAGTGGAGGTTCGGGACGTCGTCGGTGGGATCGCGCGGGGTCACGGTCGGCCTCCCTGTCGGGCGTCGGGCCCCGGGTGCGGGGCAGTCCGGTGGCTGTTCTCGTCGTGCTTCTGGTCGGACTCTCCCGCGCCCTCGCCGCGCGGCGCGGGCGCGACGGGACAGCGGCTCGGGTTACCTGGCGGTCGGCTGCGCGGCGCCTGGGGAAGCAGCTCGGCGACCGAGTTGCGGGCGTGGCGCAGTGTGCTGCGCACCGTCGCCGCGGTAAGCCCGAGGTCGCGGGCGATCTCGGTGGGGGTCGCGCCGTCGTAGGTCGCCGCGAGCACCTGGCGTTGGCGTCGGGGCAGGGTGGCGACGAGGTTCAGGGACTCGGCGCGGCTTTCGAACTCGGCGATGTCGTCGCGCGCCCGTAGCAGCGCGTGGCTCGCGGGCGCGTCCTCCAGCGAGGTCTCGGGACGGGCGCGGGAGGCCCGGGCGTGCCATTCGCGGGCGGCGACGGTTCGCGTCCAGGCCACCGGGTTGGTCAGGGGGGAGAACCGCTCGTAGGCCTTGCGCATGGTCTCCTGCGCCACGTCCGCAGCGTCGTCCAACGAGGCGCCGAGGTAGCGCAGGAAGACGACCAACTTCGGTGTTCGATCCCGGTAGAAGTCGGAGAACTCGAGGATGGTATCGCGGTCGGGCGCGGGCGTGCCGGAGCTGGTCTCGCCCGCTGACATCGGTCCGAGCTGCGTGAGGTGGTCGACCACGCAATCGAGGTCCGGCTCGGAGAGCAGGTCGTCGAGGGCACCGGCTTCGTGCGGGTGGACCTCGGCCTGATCCCCGGTATGGATCACGATGCCGTAGAGCCGCTGCGGGCCCTGGGGTCGCGGGACCGAGTCATCCCCGGGCGGACCCGGGTCGCCGGTCGCGCCGTTCACGCCGCGCCGTCCACCGGCCGCACGACCGGTGAGGTCGCCGTGCATCCCGGCAGCCGGTCCCGGGCGAAGAGCAGCAGCCGGTCCCGCTCGGCGGCGAGGGCCTGCGTCCGGACCGTGGTGTCGGCCTCGATCCGAGCGATCGCTACCCGGGCCTGGGTCAGGAGGCGGGTGCGGCTCAGCGACCAGGCAGCCACCTGGCTCCACGCCAGGACAGTCAGGACCAACAGGTCGTCGGGGGTGGGGTGCATCGGAACCTCTCGGGGGGAGCGCGTCGGAGTCGTACGACACCTAGAGGCGCCGACAGTCCGAAGCGTGCAACGTTCCCGAGAACTCGATTTCTGGGGGTCGGTGTCGCGCCGGAGGGCCCCGCCGTTCCGGCTGCATGGCGGTACGCTCCCGACGTGGCAGCCGACCCGTCGCCGAGCATGCACCCGTACCTGGGTCGCGGGGCGTCGGTCGGCGCGATCAGCACGTCGCTGCTGCCCGAGGACCGCGCCCGGTTCCACGAGGCGCTCGACGCGGCCCGCTGCGCCGGCGACACCGAAGCGGAGCAGGTAGCGCTGGAGCGGTGGCGCGGGATCGCGCTGCTGCAGGCAGACCCTGACCGCTACGCCGCGACGGTGCGCCGGATCGCCGAACGCAAGACCGGGCGACCGGTCCCGCGGGACGAGCCGTTGTCGGTGACCCGGCGAACTGCCGGCCTGTAGCCGGTGTACGAGGTCATCACCGATCTCGTCGACGACCTGGTCGCGGACCTCCCCGCCGAGGCCCGCGCCCAATTCACGAAGGTGGTCGAGGCCCTCGCGCTGACTCCGCTGGCCGGGTTCTTCACCGACCCCGACCAGCCCGGCCAGTTCCCGACGCTGCTCTGGCCGATGGAGACCAACCAGGGTTACGGCCAGGTCCTGTACACCGTCTACCACCGCCCAAACGAGGTCGTCCTCGACCCCGCCCGCGCTCTGGAATCTGACCGCGTCGTCATCGACGACATCGTCTGGATCGGGTAACCCGCGACCTCGCCGGGAGGGCGCCACCTAACCGAGACGTCGGAGGTGTGCCCGGCTCGGGCTACGCGCTTCGCCCGGTCACTGGACGACGATGTCGTTGCGACCTCGAGCTCGACGCCGAGGGCCGGCTCGTCCAGCCGGGCGACTCGGCAGCTGATCAACGCCGCTCCCGCGCGTAAGAGATCGATCTGAGCGAGGTCAGAGGAGCTGGACCTCGACCGCATGGTCGAGGCGGCACAGCCGGTCGGGGTCGGTGGTCAGGACCGGCCATCGGCGGGTGCGGGCGATGTGCACGACGTGGCCGGCGAGGACGTCAACGACCTCGACCGGTTCGGCGTCGGCAGGCTGGGTGTGGGCGACGCGCTCGAGGAGCTGCTCGACCGCAGCGGCGGTGGTCGTATCGAGCTCGCCGAGCACGACCCAGGGGTGCCCGAGCAGATCGGCGAGGTCGGGTCCGGCATCGGCACGCAGCGCGCGGGCCTCGGAGATCGCGAGGCTCGGCAGGTAGAGCGGGATCCCCGCCGTGCGGGCGACGTCGATCCAGGTCATCACGGAGAGCCGCCCACGGACCAGGGCGACGAGCGCCGAGGCGTCGAGGACCTTCCCGCCGAGGGCGGGTCCGCTCACGCCGCGGAGTGCCGCGTCGAGCTGGCGGTGCCGGTGGAGGTGGGGTCGTCGGCGACCGGGTGCCGCGCGCGGACCGCGTCGTCGCCGGGCCACTCCAGCCCGGCGGCGGTGTAGGTGCGCCGGTAGTCCTCGAGCGACGGCGCCCCGTGGCGGGCGACCATCCGGGCCATCACCGACCGCGCGACGGTGTCGTCGGAGGCGCCCTGCGCCGCCGGCGGCGGCACCTGAGGCGTCCCGGAGCGGCGCATCGGGTCCTGGTCCACGGGATCACGGTATCGCGACCGGCTACGCCGCGGGCACCCATCGGCTGACGGTGCACCCGTGCGGGCACCTCGGTGCGCCCGCACCGATCGTCCGGTTCGGCGCCGGCGGTGCGAAGATCCCGGTGCGCGGCGCTTGTGCCCCCCACCTGCGCCGCGCGGTCCGGCGCCCGGCCCCCCTGGGCGCCGGACCCCTGGGGCCGCGTCGGGGTCTCGGGCCGGTGCGGCTGTCCGGCTGCCGTGGTTCGCCTGCCTGTGCGATCGCGCGCATCGAACATGTGTTCTAACGTCGGTGGGGTGCGTCCGATGTCCGCGCGAGCCCGCGCCGTCCGCCGCGCCGAGGGCGAGCGGGTGATCCGCTCGGCGGCGCTGTTGCGCGACGGGGAACCGCTGAGCCCGCAGACCCGCGAGGCGCTGGCCGATCTGCTCGAGCACCTCGGCGGCCCGGCCTGCGAGGTCGCGGTGACCACGATCTTCGACCGGGCGGTGCGGGTGTCGCAGTGTCTGTGGGAGCCGCACCGGACCTCGGTGCTCGACGCCCCACCTCCGAACATCGGCGGTGGGCTGCCCAGCGACGCGGCCGCGCGGCGTCGCTCGCTGTAGGCGCCAGGTCGACCCCGAGTCGCTCGCTCTCACGGCGCCCGGGTTCAGGCGTGGGGTCAGGAGCTGGGGAGGACGACCCAGGCGGTCGGCCACGGGGTGGGGTGTTCGGGGTCGGTGACGACGTCGTCGCCGACCCGGACCCGGCCCTGGGTGATCGCGGTGTTCGCGCGTTCGTCGCTGATCCCGGCCGAGCGCATCCGCTCGGCCAGCGTCGCCGCCCGCGGCATCGGCTGGTCGTATTCGATCACGTGTTCGATCATAGGTTCGGTCGGGGAGTCGAGTTCGGGCCGACACACCCCCGTCCGCGTGACGACGGCCGCCGCCTTGCCGCTGTGCGACTCCCGGGTCGGCCTCAGGCGTCGGGGAGGGGTTGGTCGTCGAGGCCGAGCATGGCCAGAAACATCCGAGCCTCCTCCACATCGCGGGCGGCGCCGGCGACGGTGAGCGCAGCCCGGCGCTGCGCCACGGCGTCGACGTCGGGCGCCGCGGGGCGGCTCTGGCCTTCGTCGGGGCCGGCACCGGGGCCGCTCGGGTCGGGGGAGGGGCTGCTCACCGGCTCGGTGTACCCGCCCCGGCTCGACCTGACGGGAACCGACCTGAAGACAGGAACCGGCAGTGGCTGTCGGGGCCCTGTGCGATCGTCCCGGCAGATCAAGCGTGGCGGCCGGTGGCTGGCGGGTCGTCGTCAGGGCTGGGGGACAATCATGCGGGTGAGCGCCGAGCCGTCGCAGCGCCCTGCGCAGGCGGGGGAGCTGTGTACGTGCGGGCGGCTCGCGGTCCTGGTGTTCGAGGGCGGCCGGTTCGGCGACACCGGCTACTGCGGTCGCAGCGACGGCGGCGACCGCCCCGACGGGGTGTGCGTGTTCTGCGGAGACGAGGTCGACCACGCGCACTACTGGGCCGCGGAGGCCCGCGCCGGCCGCGATGGACCGGTGGTCGAGGACGGGGAGGCCCAGTCCGGGCGTTGCCCGCTCTACCGGCTGCGCCTGGCCGACCCGCTCCCGATCCTGGCGCCGGGCTCGGTGCGCCGCTACGACCCGGCCGCCGACCGGCTTGCTCGCGCTCCGCGGCGTCTGCATGTCGAGCTCAACGCCATCGTCGACGACGCCCTGCGGGCAGCGGGGCGCCCGCAGCTGACCGCGGAGCAGTTCGACCGGCTGGACGTGGGCCACGAGATCGCGGCCGAGCAGGTCCTCGAGGAGCTCGCCGCCCACGGCGACCGGGCCGCGGTCGTCCTCGCGGTGAACGTGGTGACCGAGTCGGTCGACGAGCTCGAACTTGAGGAACTCGCGGACACGATCTGGCAGGTGGGAGAATCGGACTTCGTCGCCGGGGTCGCCGACCACTGGGAGCAGACCGATCCGGTCGACCGGCCGCTGCTGGTGCTGCGCCACCTGGTGCGCCGCCGGATCAACCCCGAGGTTCCCGCCGCCATCCACCGCACCTGGTGGGCTTGACCGCCGTTCCATGGGCGGGTGGTTCGGCGGGGTTGCTCGAGAGGCGACGGCGACCCGCCCTCCCCGACAGGGAGGAGCAGGCTGCCGCCGCGCCCGTCCCGGGTCGGTGGGACGGGTCGGGCACCGCGGTCCCTGGCGGGGGACCGATGGGTTGGCCGGCGCCCGCCGCCGATCCTCACACGCAACCCCCGGTCCCGGGCACCCGATCCTGGCGTTGGTGCTCCTCCCCGCAGGACCGCCGCGTGTGGCTACGGGGAGGTCAGGCTGCCTACCGGGCCGGTCAACGGTGGGGGCCGGTGGCGGCGGTACCAGCGCAGGATCCACAGGTGCGCGACCAGGGTGTAGCCGGTCAGCCCGACTAGCCATACCGTCATGAAGATCGTCCCGCCCGCGCTGGTGGCGTTGATCGATCCCGGGGCCAGCGCGGCGACGGCGAGGATGATTGTGACGAGCGGGGTCTCCAGCCATCCAGTGCCCAACGCGGGGCGCAGTCGCTGCGCGGCGAGTATCCCGAGGTAGACGACGAGGTCGAGCGCCGCCAGGACCGTCGCGGCCCGTAGCCACGGCGAGGCGAGCGGGTCGGGGATTGGCCCCGCGGCCGCGGTGTGGATCAGGGCGGCGGCGGCGATCGCGGTCCACGACGCGCGCAGCAGGTAGCCCACGCTCACCGCCCACTTGAGCTCCGGCGCCACGTAGGCCCGCTCCCCGGGCCGCGGCCCGACACCGTCGGGGTAGGGCTTCTCGCGGACGGTGCGGCGCCAACCGGTCATGGGTTGTCCATGGAGCGGTAGAGCGCGAGGGCGTCGTCGTTGAGGCGGGCGCTCCAGCGGTCGTTGGAGGCCAGCCGATAGTGGCTGCCGACGCCGATGACGTAGCCCGCCCCGGAGGTGGGGTCGAGGTCGGTGAGCACCGGGCCGCCGGAGAACCCGGCGGTCATCTCGCAGGCCATGCCCCACGATCTCGCGCCGGCCGGGTCGTCGGTAGCCGCCGCCGGGGCCGAGCAGCGCCGCAGGGTGGTCCCGTCGAACGGCTCCTCGCCCGGGTAGCCGAGCAGCGTCACCGGCGGGGTGTTGGCGGGCAGCGAGAACGAGATGCCCTGCGCCCCGGTCACCGCCGCGATGCTCTTGCCTTCCTGCGGGGCCAGGCGCAGGAACGCCACGTCGTGCGACCAGTCCTGGCCCTTTGCCCAGCGCTGGTCGACCGCGACCGAGTCGACCTTCCAGCGGCCGTAGGGGGCGCGGCGCCGGTCGCGGCCGGGGACGAACTCGAGGTCCTGGGCCCACTGCCCGTCGAGGAACACGCAGTGCCCCGCGGTCGCGAGCACCGACCCGGACTTCGATGCGACGACGGTGGCGGTGCACGCCCCGTCCTGCCCGTCCTCTGTCCCGAACAGCTGCCCGACCGCCGACCCCGCCAGCCCGGCGTTGTAGCGGTCCCCGGAGGCGTCCGCGGCCGGCATCGGGGCGCCGCGGACCGGGCCGGTGCTCGGGTCGAGCACCACCCGCGACTCCGCCACCGCGACTGCAGAGGCGGCCGCGGCCGGAGCGCTCGCCGCCGCCGGAGCCGGTGAGGTGGCGGGCGCGAGGGCGATGGTCGCGGCGAGGACCAGCAGGGTCGACCTCGGAACTCGCGGCACATCCAGCAGACCCGGCCGCCCCCACCCGAGGATCCCGACTGTGGCCCACGACACACTGTGTGTCGAGCTCGGGTCACCGGGTCGTCGTGCTCGTCCTAAGCTCGGGATCGCCCCATCCCATCGGGGGCTACCGGTCCGGTGCAGGAGGTCGCCGACCCGTGAACACCCAGACCACCGTCAGCGTCTCCGCCGCCGCCGCGCCGCGGCGGGCCCGCGGACCGTCCTCGGCTCGCAGCGTCGAGTGGGTGGTGCAGCGAGTGGTGGCGTTGCTCGAGGACCATCAGATCGGGACCGGGCCGGACGCCGCCGCCCTCGAAGAGCTCGCCGTCGCCGCCCGGCGCGCGGGGCTGGGCGCCCACCGGGAGCGGGCGCTGCTCGCTGGCGGCACCGCCGAACTGCTCATCACCTCCGATGACGACGTGCCGGACGGCCAGGACAGCCAGGACAGCCGCCGCGGCCTGGGCGGTGGGGTGGCGGTGGTGGTGGCCGATCACGGCGCCACCGATGCGCTGCGTGGGCGGTTGCGCCGCCTCGGGGCGCACCGCGAGATCGCCGCGGTCGTCGTCGCGACCACCCGACCCCGCCACTGCGCCCTGAGCGCCGAGGTCCGGCAGGTCCCGGTGCATGTCGTCGTCTTCGGCCGCGACGACCGCTGGCGCCCTGGGTGCGCCACCTCGGCCGGCGCCGCCGGTGGGGGGCGGTGTGGCGGCGGGCCGGGTTAGGACCAGCCGCGGGCCACCGCGAGCAGGCTCAGGCGCCGGCCGCGGCGGCGAAGCTCCCGCCAGGTCCTCCAGGTCCGCATACCGGCCACCCTGCACCCCGGGACCCCGCAGGCGCACCCCCGCAGGCTCCTCGGTCGACCGGGACGATCAGGTGGCGCCGGCGGTGTCGGGTCCCAGGCCCTTCCAGGACGGATGGCGCAGCAGCCGCCCGGGCCGGTGCTCGCGGTAGGCGACCCACCCCTGCAACGACGGCCGGGAGAATCGGGCCGAGGCCGGCAGGGCCGCGGTGTTCTCGGTGAACGGGCAGGTCTCGACCGCGAGCTCGGCCAGCCGCGCGACCAGGTGCGCGTGCTCGGCGCGCGACCAACCGGTACCGACCTCCCCGACATAGGTCAGGCCGCCGTCGGCCGTTGGGGTGCCGAGCAGCAGCGCCCCGACCCCGTCGGGGTGGCGGGCGCGGCCGCGGGCGACCCCGGCCACTGTGAACAGGCGCCGTTCGGTGAGCACGGTCTTGATCCAGGCCTTCGAGCGGCGACCGGCGGCGTAGGCGGCGGTCGGGCGCTTGGTGACGATCCCCTCCACCCGTTGGCGGCGGGCAACCTCGAGCAGCACCGCCGGGTCGGTGTCGGTGAACACCGGCGAGCACACCAACCGCGGATGAGCCTCCAGTCCGAGCCCGTCGAGCAGCGCCCGCCGCTCGTGCAGGGGCCGGGCGGTGAGGTCGACGCCGTCGAGGGCGAGCAGGTCGAAGGCCACGAAGTTCACCGGGCTCGCCGCCACCCGCGACGGAGTCGCCGTGCTGCGGGCGCGGGCCTGGAGGCGTTCGAAGTCCGGTAGCCCGCCCGTCCCAGGGGCGACGAGCTCCCCGTCGAGCTCGACGGGCCGGGCGCCGAGGACCTCGGTGATCGCGGCGGTGATCTCCGGGTAGCGGTCGCTGACGCGGTGCCCGCCACGGCTGGTCAGCCGCACCCCGCCCGGGCCGCTGCTGACGTTGGTGCGGTGCCCGTCGAACTTCCACTCGATCCACCGGTAGTGCGCCGGCGGGTCGCCGGCCACGGCGAGCATCGGCCGGTGGGTCGTCACCTGACCGGTCTACCAGCGCTCGGCCAGACGGGAACCCCGCAGCGGGCGAGGACACTGATCCGGGTGCAGCTACGGGCCTCGGAGCTTCTCGGCACCGACATCGTCGCGCTCGCGATCTGGCCCGACGACCACGACAGCCACGCGGGCGAAGGCGTCGTCGGGATGCCGGTGGAGGCCCGCTGTGTTGACCTCGCCCTCGCCGCCGCCCTCGAGGACGTCGTCCAACGCACCGACTCCGACAGCGACACCTGTCGCCCCGAGCAGGACACACAGGAACGCGCCGCCCGCGGACTGCTGCGCTGGCTGGTCTCTCGCGCTCAGCGCCACCAACAGGGTTAGGTCTCGGTCGGTCCGCCGGCCCCGGCGGTCGGGTCGAAGGGAGGTGAGCGGTTCCAATGGCGTGGATCGACCCCGACAACGAGGCGCGGAAGCACGGCTACATCACCGACCCGGCCCAGGAGCGGGTAGCGACGCGAGCGATCCTCAGAGGCGTTCCCCTCGAGAAGATCCTTGAGCAGTTCGGGGCGCTGCCGCAGGGACTCATGGTGATCACCCGGGCGTCCGAGACGGACGCCCACGACCATGAAGAACCCCCGCCTCCGACGAGATGATGACCGCCGACCCGTCGGCTCGGGATGAACCCGACGCGGGCGGGTGGATCGGTCAGTTACCGCCGCCTCCGCCGCCTGGGTGGGCGCTTGGCGGCAGGTGGACGTCGCCGAAACCGCCGGGCCCGACCCGTGCGGGGAAGGTCTCCTCGACCGGGCGCCACTCCGGCCCGTCGGGCTCCCAACCCCGGCCGAGCAGGGTGTGGACGTCGAGCAGGTGCACCAGCCACAGACACAGCAGCACCGCATCGATGTCCAGGTCGGGTGGGGCGGTGAACTCCCAGCGCTTCGGGCGCCGCCGGGACCGCACGACGTATCCCGCGTTGTCGTCGTCGTCGTCGACGAACGTGCGTCGTGTCGGTCGTCCCCGCGGCGTGAGCCGGCGGGTGCGCGCGGCGCGGAGCCACAGCGTGTGGGTCGCGGTCGGCACCACCCAGTCGTCGAGGTCGAGGCGGCGGTAGGCGTGTGCCCCGGCGACCGGGCGGCCCTGGTCGCGGTCGAACAACCGCAAGACCACCGCCGGCACCTCACCGGGCAGCTCTGCTGGCACCACCGCCCGGCCCTCCTCCCCGTCGCGGTCGGGGTCGGTGTCGAGGTCGTCGGTGGTGCCGGTGCGGTGCTCGAGCAGCAGGACCCGCCCGGCCCGTTCCTGGCCGTCGGCGGCGGTCTCGCGTAGCTGGAGCCGGCGGGCGCGGCGCGCGGCCCGCGACGGGCGTCCCATCGGCTCGTGGGGCTCGTCGGGTCCCGGGCGGTGAGCGACCACCACCGGCATCTCACGGCGCCGGACGGGCGTCAGCCGGTACAGCCGGGCCCAGACGACGTCGACGTCGCGGACCTCGGCGAGGGCCTCGGTGTCGTCGTCCGGCCACGAGCGCCCCAGCCCCACCAACTCGACCCTGGTCCCGGGCGCCGGGCCACCGACGAGTTCGAGGTCGGGGCGGTCGGCCCGCGTCCGGCGCCACCCGAGGACCGCCGCTGCGGACAGCGCGAGCATCACGGCGACGACCGCCTCGATGAGCAGCGTCGACCCCACCCCGGGTGGGGCCAACAGGTCGACGGCGAGGGCGACCAACCCCGCGAGCAGCGCACCGACGGCGGGCACGGGCCACCAACCACCGTCGCTGTCGCTACTGGCGAGCACCCGCAGCCCCCTGTTCGACGTCGACCATCCCGCGCCTCGATGTGCCCCGACATGGTCCACCCCAGCGCGGCACCCGGCGGTCCGAGCGCCGAAGGAGGGCCAGCAGGATGAGCTCATGCGGAAGCTGGGGGCGACGGCGGGGGCGTTCGGAGCGCTGGTCGGGTTGGCGGCGGCGGTGCTGGTGCACGTCCTGCCGTTGGGTCAGATCAGCTTCTTCGCCTACGTGCCGGAGCTGGGCCCCGGCGGGTTCATCCCGAAGGCGAGCTTCGAGCTGAACTGGTTGCCCTCGCTGTGGGCGCTCCCGCTGCTCGGTCTGGTCCTCGGCGTGCTCACCGGGACCGTCGCGCACCGGATGGGCTGGCGACTGCAGCGTCCGGCTGACCCCTCCACCGGCGAGAGCCCGGGTCTGACAGCTTGATCCCGCCGAGCCGGCTAGCTGTCCTTGAGCTTGGGGAGGTTCTCGGGGCAGTAGATCGCGGTGGCGGCGCCGATGATGAATCCGGTGTTTTCCGGGGTCGGCCCGCCGAGGGCTTCTTGCAGCTGCTCGGCGAGCGCGGACACCGTGACCCCGGAGTCCAGGGCCTGGCACACCGACTCCGCGACCGTGGTGCGGGTCTGCTCGTCACCGACCTGGAGGTTCTTGCTCGCAAGCGCCTGGGTGAACGCGGCGTCGCGTTGGGCGGGGTCCAGGCGTGGGGCCTGTTCCGGGGACGGGATCGTCGCCTCGGTCCCCGCGGGTTCGCTCGTGGGGGTTGCCGGCGGGGCGGCGCGGTTCGCGGTGGGGGCGGGCGCGGAGCCGTTGCCGCAGCCGGCGGTGCCGAGGGCGAGGAGCACGACCAGGCAGCCGCCGAGCACGGTGCGGGCGACGGCCGGGCGTGCGGTCGGGGAACGCATCGGTGCGGGTCCTCCTGGAGGTGAAGACCGGGGGTCCGGTCAGCTGATCCGGTCGAAGATCGCGTAGTTGCCGGCGGGGGAGCGGCCGCTGTCGTTGTTCAGCCAGGCGGTGACCGGCCCGACCGCGACGTCGTCGGGGAGGTCGATGGTGGTGACGACGCCCTCGATGATCCCGCCGGGTGGGAGCTCGGTGTCGTCCTCGAGGATGCTGACGGTGCGGGCGGGGACGACGCTGGCCCGCACGATGCAGGTCGCGGGGTCGATGCCGCGGTAGGCCGGGGGCGGGTTGCCGTTTCCGGTGGGCCGGCTCGGGTCGTTGACGCAGTCCGAGGCGGCGATGAAGCTGCCGAAGCTCTCGTGCACCGGCGCCAGGACCGGGGCGCCGCCGAGCCCGACCCAGATGGTGGGGGCGGCGCCGTTGGAGTTCAGCGGGGACGGGGCGCCGCGGTCCTGGGCGTCGTTGCGGATTACCAGCGGGGCGGTGAGGAAGTGCCGCCCAGGTGGGGCGGAGCGGGTCGCGGCGCCGCGGGCGGAGACCGCGGGAGTGAAGGGGCCGACCCCGATCGAGTAGCGGTAGCCGCCGCGGGTGAACTCGAACGTCGGGTCGGGCAACGCCGGCGCCGCCGGTCCGGCCGCCGGGGCCGGAGCGGCGGGCGTGGCGCTGGAGACGTCGTTGCCGTCGGCGAGCAGCCGGGCGAGCAGCACGAGCACGACCACGAGCAGCGCGGCCACCGCGGCGAGGAGCCACGGCGGCGCCTGACGCCACCACGGCACCCGTCGCGACGCCGGGCCCGCTCCGCGCCCCGCGGCCGTGGGGGCCCAGCCGGGCGGGACCGCCCCGTAGCCGGTGCCGGGGTCGGTGGGCGGATCGACAGGGTCGGTGCCGCCCGGGTCGTGGTTGCGCGGATCGTGGTCGCGCGGCTGGTGCTGGGTCACGCCTGGTTGCTCCTGATCGTCGGCGGCACGGTGGATCGGTCGCGGCGGGTCAGTAGCGTTCGGTGGCGATCGCCGTGGCGGGGACGGCGAGCCGGTCGAGGGCGGCCAGCGCCCCGGTGATGACGGCGTCCGGCCCGCACACGAAGAACCCCAGCCGCCCCAGACCCGCAGCACCGCTGGTGTGGACGGGGTCGTGGCCGGGGAGGTCGGCGGCGAGGACGTCGCGGAGCAGGGCGGGGTCGATCCAGCGGCCGTCGAGCCAGGTGACCTCGAGGCGCAGCCGCTCGGCCAGCGTGTCGAGCTCGGCGGCGTAGGGGCGGGCGGGCGCGGAGACGACAAGGCGGTGTCGGCGGTGGTCGCCGGTGTCGGCGAGGGTCCGCAGGATCGACAGCATCGGCGCGATCCCGGAGCCCCCGGCGATCAGGATCAGCCCACCCGGCGCGGTGGTCGAGCTCAGCGCGGCGGCCGGGTCGACCGTCTCGGCACGGTCGGCGGTGAAGGCGCCGTGCGGGCCGTCGAGGTAGACCGTGGCGCCGGGGGTGAGCGCGACCAGGCGGCGGGTGAACGGCCCGGTGGGGCTGATGGTGAACTCGAGGAAGCGCCGTTCGCAGGCCGAGGAGGCGATGGTGAACGGATGCTCCCCGGCGGGGCGGGGCCAGCGGGTGCGGCGCAACCACACGAACTGGCCCGGGGCGAACCGCAGCCCGTGATCCGGGCCGGCGGCGGGGACCAGGCGCAGGGTGATCAGCCCGCCGGGTTCACGCCGGGTGGTGTGGATCAGCATCGCCCGCGCCCGCCCGGGCCGCAGCAGCCACCGGACGGCGAGGACCGCGGCGAGGGCGGCGGCGAGCAGCACCGTCCACAGCAGACCCGCCACGGTGTCGGGAGTGTGCATCCAGATGACGTGCAGCGCGGTCACGGCAGCGACCGCGGCAGCAGCGGTGACGTGCAGGGCGCGGCGGACCCGGTGGGGCAGCAGCCGGGCCAGCGGCCGGGAGAACACCACCGCGGTGAGGAGCAGTAGAGCGGTGGCGGCGAGCCCGGCGGCGATCGGGGCCGAGGCCCCGACCGGGGTGAGCAGGCCGACGCTCGTCGGGCTGGTGGCGACGACGACCCCGATGTGGACCGCGACCGCGGTGAGCGCGCCGTAGCCGAGCAGCCGGTGCCAGCCCAGCAGCGCCGGCCACCCCGCGGCCCGGCTCAGCCGCCGCGACCGCGACAGCACCGCCACCGCCAGGGCCAGCGCTCCGACCCCGGCGACCGCGGCGTAGGACGACAACGCCTTGAACCCGGCCGGGGTCGCCGGGGACCACCAGGTCGCCGCCAGCGGCACCAGCAGCGCCACCCCCACCGCGGCCGCGACCCAGCCGCGGGGCAGCCCACCTCCGGACGGGCCCGTCGCCGGGGGCTGCGGGTGCTGAGCGGTGAGCGGTATCAGGGCGGGGTCCCCGGGAGGGGGGAACAGTGACGCCGGGGCGTCGGGCACCCGGTCCGGGTCGAGCGGCGCGCCGAGGTCCTCGGTCAGCCCCGCCGCCGGTGGCGACCCGGCTGGCGGGAGCGGGCCGGAGGAGTGCTCAGCCGCCCGCGGATAGCTGGCCCCGAACCCGCCCGGAGTCGGCGGGTCCGGCCGGGCCTCGGTGGGGTGGGCCTCGGTGGGGCGGGCTTCGGTGGGTGGAGCTTCGGTGGGTCGGGATGGTGCCGCGGCGGCGGCTACGCGCGCGAGTTCGATGGTGAGCTCGGCCGGCGTCGGGGGCAGCGCCACGCGGAACGCAGCTGGAGGGCTAGGCGGGCCGAGCTGGGGGTGCGCGGCGGTGAGCGCGGCCGCCGGCGCCCGCTCGGGCGTGATGCGCTCCGCGGAGACGTGGACGGGCAGGGGGCGGACGGCGGCGGGGTCGAGGGCGGGCAGGTCGATCAGGCGGGGCCGGGTCCAGTGCGTCTCGAGGTCGACCGGGCAGCGGGCGATCCCGAACCCGAGCACGAGGCCGAACACGACGTGCCCGAGCAGCGAGAGCGTGATCGTGGTCGGGGTGAGCGGGAACATCATCTGCTGGCCGCGGCTGGTGAGGGCGACGGTGGCGATCAGCCCGCCCCAGGTCGGGCCGACCGCGAACAGCACGGCGGCGGTGACGACCATCCGTTGCCCGAGGTGGCGCAGCCCGGTGGCGGCGGTGAGGACCACGAACACCACGCCGAGGCCGCCGCCGTCGCCGGCGTAGCGCCACACGTAGCCGGCGACCCCGCCGAGGACGAGCTGGTCGGGGTCGAGGTCGAGCAGCCAGGTGCCCATGGTGGGGATGAAGTCGGCCCACCAGCCCAGCAGCGCGACGGTGTCCAGGCGTACCAGGTCGTACACCGCGGTCGCGGCGATCCCCCAGCGCAGCCCGACGGTGATCAGCCGGTCCTCCGGGGTCGGGGCGAACACCGCCAGACAGGCCAGCAGGATCGTCGCCGGGACGATGAGCAGCCCGGCCGAGAGGTGCATCGGGGACACCCCGGCGACGTGCGCGGTGATCGCGAGCAGCGGCAGCGCCGCAAGCACCAGGTGCGCCCCGACCCGCGGGGTGATTGCCCGCGGGTCCACCAGCCCCAGCAGCAACCGTCGTCCCGGGGCGGGCAGCAGCGTTGGCGGCAGAGCCATCAGTGGCCCATCCCGGCCATGCCCGCCACCCCCGCCGAGCCGGTGGGCGGGTCGGTGGGGGTCTGGCCCCAGAAGCCCATGTCGGCCATCGCGGCGTCGTAGTTCTTCGCCTGCGGGACCTCATCGGAGAACCCGAGGCGTCCGGCGCGGGAGGTGTCCTGCCCGGAGTCCTGGGAGCAGCTCTTCGCGGCGTTGATGCAGTTCGCGCCGGCCTGAGCGCGGGACTCCGAGGACAGGTACTCCAGCAGGGCGTGGTCGGTGACGGGGTTGTGCTGCTGCTCGGGGAAGGAGTCGATCGCATACGAGCGGCCGGGCAGGTCCTGGTAGCCCACGGTGATCCGCAGCGCCGGCACCGGGGTCTTGTCGGTCGGGCACTCGCCGTCCTGGTCGGGATAGGTGAGGTGGTCGGTGTGGGTCTTGGAGTCGAGGTCCTTGCCGTTCCAGCAGGACGGGAAGTCGTACACCCGCTGCATCTGGTCCCCGGCGGGGCAGGCGATGTACTTGTCCGAGACCCGGTCCGGGCTGCTCGCGCACGCGAACTTCGCGTTCGAGCCCTTGCCGGTCGAGGCGGCCTTCGCCGAGCCGGTCACCAGCGTTATGTTCAGCGGCATCGGCGACACCGCGCGGGTGCCGTGGCCGTGGAGGGTGTAGTCCACCGCGGTCGGCTCGATGAACGAGCCGACGTTGCCGTCCAGCGACCCGCCGTCCTGCCCGACGTCCGGGCCGACCCCGGCCAGGTCCCGCATCACCGGCCAGAAGATCGGGGACTTGTCGCCGTTGGTGCAGGTCGTCGAGGACTCCTCCAACGTGGACTGGTCGGTGCCCGACGCGGCGTTGGTCGAGTTGTTGCCCGCGTAGTCGTGGGTGTGCTGGGCACCGTTGCGCTTGCCCGGGGCGATGATGAAGTTGTCGGAGTTGTGGTGATCCGACAGCGGGCAGGAGAACGAGTAGGAGCCGCCGGAGAACTGCCCGCCCTGCCCGACCTGCTGGTTCGAGGCCACCTGCGAGACGTCGGTGTACTCGTCCGCGCCGGCCCTCCCCGCCTTGTCCCGCCCCGGGAACTCCCCGCCCCCCTCGCCACCCTTGTCGCCGCCCTCGCTGTTGTCCCCGGACCCGGCACCGTCTCCGGAGTCCTTGCTCCCGTCGCCGCCGGCGTCCTTGCTCTGGTCGTCCTTCGACTTCGACGACGAGTCGTCCTTCGAGTCCCCGGAGCCGCTGTCCCCGGAGCCGTCCTTGTCCTTGTCCTTGTCCTTGGACTCGTCGTCGCCCGCGGCGAGCGCCACCGCGGCCGCTGAGGTGGTCGAGCCGGGGCCGGTGGTGTGGGCGAGGACCGCGAGACCGGCGACGGGGACCCCGACGGCGACCAGCAGCGCGGCCACCACGACCAGTGCGAGCCGGGCCCGGCGGGGCAGCACACGGTCCGGGCCCCGTCGTCCCGCGCTCACGGCTGGGTCCTGCGAGCCCAGCCCGCGCGCCAGCGGCGCAGCCCGGGGTGGGGCAGCGGGCGATGTGGGGAGGACAGCACCGGGCAGTGCGCGGCCCACCAGCCCGCGGACAGGGCGTCGCGGTGGTCGGTCGGTGGGGCGAGGTCCCAGGTGGCGGCGCTGGTCACCAGCAGCACCGACCCCGCGGTGATCGCCTGCTCCCAGCTGCGGGCCCCGACCCGGTCGACCCGCCGGGCGGGCAGAGTCATCGCGATCCCGCGGATCGCGCGTTCCCCGTCGCGGCCCCCGGCCGCGGGGCGGACCAACGTGGCGGCGGCGGGTCCGGTGACCGCGATCGCCACCCCGGGATCGGTCGCGCCGACCAGCTCCCAGTGGGCGGGGTCGGTGACCAGCCGGAACCCGCGCCACGCCGGTGGCTCGCCGGGGTCGGCGGCCCAGGCGGCGAGCGCGTCGCGGGGCACCCACAGCGCCGGGCCGGGCAGCAGCCGCGGGTCGAGCTCGGTGCCCAGGGCGCCGGGCAGCATCTCCACCGCCAGCGTGGCGTCGTCGTCGCGGACCCGCACCTCGTCCTCCCCGCTCACAGCAGCGCCGCCAACAGCACCGCGAGCACCACGGCCAGCACCCCGACCGCGACCGCGACCCGGGCCTCGAGGTTGCGGGGCCGCGCCGCCGGGCGACGCGCGGTGAACGCATCACCCGCGCTCGGCGCCACCGGCGCCGCGGTGCGCCGCGACACCGCCCGCGCATGCACCGACCGCGGCCCCGCCGCCGACGTCGACCCAGCCGTCCCAGCCGGCGACCCAGCCGGCGCCCCAGCCGGCGACCCGGCCGTCGTGGGAGCCGACGGGCCGCGGGGTGGTGGCGGGGGAGCGGCCGTGGGAGCGGCCGTGGGGGCGGGGGTGCGGGCGTCGCGGTGGGCGGCGTCGCGCAGCGCGCCCAGCAGAGCCCCGGCACTCGGTGGGCGCGCCGCGGGGTCGGCGGCCAGGGCGGCGGCGAGGACGGCGTCGACGGCGGCGCCGACCGCGAGGCCGGGCTCGGGGCCGGGCCGCTGGAGGGCACGGGCCGCGCTGGCGGACGGCGGGGTGGCGGTGAGGTGCCCGGCGATGACCTCGTCGACGCTGCCGCGGTACGGCGGGTGCCCGGTCAGGGCGGTGTGCAGTACGCAGCCCAGGGCGTAGAGGTCGGTCGCGGCGGACACGCGCTGGCCGCGCAGGTGCTCCGGGGCGGCGAAGGCGGGGGAGCCGAGGAACCCGCCGGCGGCGGTGGCCGCGGGGGCGGCGCCGCGGCGGGCCAGCCCGAAATCAGCGAGGAACAACTGCTCGCGCCCGCCGCTGCCCGGGGCGATCAGCAGGTTCGCGGGCTTGACGTCGAGGTGGACCAGGCCGTGGGCGTGCACGGCGTCCAGCCCCGCGGCGGCCTGCCAGCCCAGCGCCAGCGTGCGTGCGATCGGCAGCGGCCGACCGTTGATGACCTCGGCGAGGTCGTGGCCAGCGACATAGCGCATCGCCAGGTACAGGTGCCCGTCGATCTCGTCGTGGTCCCACAGCGGCACCACGTGCGGGTGGTCGATCGCGGCGATGTTGCGGGCCTCGTCGACGAACCGGGCCCGGAACTCCTCATCCGCCGCGAGCAGCGGCGAGATCACCTTCAGCGCCACCAGCCGGTCCAGGCGCACGTCGACCGCCCGGTACAGGGTGCTCATCGACCCGGCCCGCAGCACCCGCTCCACCCGGTAGCGACCCAACCGCCGCCCCGTCAGGTCCTCCGACGCGCCTGCACCGTCGCCGTCGTGCGGGTCGGGGACCGCCGCCGAGGGCGCCGCGATGATCTCTTCGGCGGCGGGTGGGGAGAGGTCCGGGCTGGTCACCGGGAACCCGCCGGACAGGTGAGACCGGCGCGGCGCGGAGCCGGGACGCGGGCCAGGACCTCGGTGATCGGGGAGAGCTCGCTCATCACCGCCTCGGCGGCCGCGAGCAGCTCCGGGGTACACGGCTCGCGGTCACCGGCTGCGGCCTGCAGCCCCGCCAGGACCCGGGCGTAGAGCTCCCAGTGCCACGAGCAGCCCGGGGAGAGCTCCTCGCCGTCGCCGCGACCGGCGACCGCGAGGTCCGCGGCGGGGTAGGTCGCGCTCATCGACGGTCGGCGGGGCCGGCGGGCCGGGCGCCGGTGCCCGGCAGCGTGGTGGTGCCGGGCAGCAGCGCCGGAGTGCGGCGGCGGTGATGATCGAGGCGGCCGGGGCGGGCGAAGTCGTCGGCGACCAGCGCGGCGAGCTCGAGCACCGCGTCCCGGGTCCGCGGGGCGAGGGTCTCCAGGTCGATCTCGGCGCCGTCGGCCAGGTGCGGGTCGAACGGCACCCGGATCACCGCGCGGGTGTGGGAGGCGAAGAACCGCTCGACGGTGTCCAGATCGACCGCGTGGTTGCGCGCCCCGACCCCGGTGATCACCGTGACCGAGCGGGCCACCAGCTCCCGGTGCCCGTGGGCCTCGAGCCACTCCATCGTTGCCTTCGCCGAGCGGGCCCCGTCGATCGAGGCGGAGGTGATGATCAGCAGACTGTCGGCGACCTCGACCGCGGCCTGCAGCGCCGAGTGCAGCAGCCCCGTTCCGCAGTCGGTCAGGATGATGTTGTAGTGGGTGCTCAGGAGGTCGATCGCGGCGTGGTAGTCCGCGGCCGAGAACGCCTCCGAGGTCGCCGGGTCCGATTCGCTCGCGAGGACTTCCAGGCGTGCCTTGGACTGCGAGGTGTAGGCGCGGATGTCGGAGACCGTGCGGATCTGCGCGGCGTCGGCGAGCAGGTGGCGCACCGTCGCGGTCGTCTCGCTTGGCAGCTTCTCGGCGAGGTTCCCGCGGTCGGGGTTCGCGTCCAGCGCGATCACCCGGTCCCCGCGCAGCGAGGCGAACGCCGACCCGAGCAGCGCCGTGGTCGAGGTCTTCCCGACCCCGCCCTTCACGCTGACCGCCGCGACCCGGTAGCAGCCGGCGAGGCGCTGGTTGACCCGCTCGACCATCAACGCCCGCGCCCGGTCGGCCTCCGAGGCGCCCGGGTTCACCAGCCCCCCGGTCAGCGCATAGAGCGCCGCGCGCCACCCGGTGCGCGGCACGTCCTTCGTAGGGCGCAGCAGCGCCGCCGACGAAAGCTCCGCATCCAACGGCCGGTCCCCGGACCGGTCCCCGGGACGCAACCCGACGCCCTCGCCGGGTCCGCCCCACGTGAGGTCTCCCGCGGTCGCCGTCGACCCCGACCCTGGGTTCGGGTCCGGCTCCGGTGTCCGGGGTGGTTCCTGGGCGACGTGCTGCGTCGCCTCGGCCTCCTCCCCGACCGAGCCCGCGAGGGGCGCGGACCCGGTCGTGGCAGGTCCCGGCGCGGACTCCGGTGCCACCGGGGTCTGGTCCGGGTCCGCCGCGGTCTGCTCGGCGGCGGGCGGGTCGAACGGGTCCCAGCGTGGGCCGGGTGCGGTCACGGGATGGCCGTTGGTGTGCTGCTCGCTGCTGCGGGCGGTGGTCATCGGGTCCCCTCCTGGCAGCGTGTCCATCTGCGCTGTCAGAACTAGAGACTCGCCAACTGTCCCGAATGGATCCCCGGAGCCGGGAAAAACTCGGCGCCGCTCCGCCGTCAGCCCCCCGCAGCCCGGCGTGAGCCGGGCGGACTCACAGCTCGGGTTCGTCGTCGCCGAGCTCGCGCTCGACGCGTTCCCGCAGCTCGTGCACCGTCTCGACGAGCATGCGGTCGTCCCCGCAGAAGCAGTGGTGCGCATCAGGCTCGAGGATCTGCTGCAGACGCGACATCTCGCTGACCAGGGCGTCACGCTGCCCCTCGCTCAGCGCGGACTGCTCCGCGGCCGCTCCGGTCGTGACGGTCATCGCTCTCCTCCAAGGTCCTGAGATGCAGGCAGGCGCCCGGGATCGCCGACGCCCGACGAGCAGCGGCCGTGTGCCGGCGGTCCCGCGGCGCGCCACGTCACCGCCGTGACGCCCGACCCGCGCACCGCACCCATGGTGAGCAGAAAAGTGACAACCGCGGATCCGGGGTCACCGTCACGAGGGGACGGCCTCGCGAGGGGCGCCGTCGCGAGGAGCGCCGGCGGGAGGGGGCCGGGGTCAGAGGCGCAGCGTGTCCTCGACGTGCGGTGCCCGCGGGCGCAGCGCAGCCGCGGGCACGAGCCCGCAGGTCACCGGCTTCCCGGCGCGGATGTCCCCGACGCGGGGGACCACGTAGTCCACGACCCCGAACCAGGCTCCGTCCAGGTCGCGGTCCCAGTGGTGCAGGCGGCCGATCACCTCGCGGGTGAAGTCGAGGCGCCCGAGCTGGTGCTCGGCCACCGGCGGCCGCCCGTGCACCCCGACGAACCCGGCGGCGGAGTTCCCGGCAGCGCTAGCACCTTGGGCTGGATCGGAGTCGGTGCCTGTTGCATCGGCTGCAACGCCCGATGCGTGGAGGCAGCGGAGGTCGACGAACACCGGCTGGGGTTCGGTGCTCTCGTGCCGCGAGTATCCGGCGGGCAGGGCGCCCGTCGGCCGTTCCTTCTCCTCGCCTGATGTTGCTGCCGCTCCCACTCCAGCAGTCAAACACATGTTCGAACACGGGTCGTGGAGCGGCCCCGTCACCGATCGGGCGAGACGTCCCTGCGGCGACGGCGTGCGTGGTGCCGGGCCTGGCGCAGGTGATGGATCGACCAGCCGAAGCCGTGCCAGAAGAACACCACGGCGAAGACCAGGAAGACCAGCCGAAAGGTCAGGTCACCGGAGGGCCACACGTAGCTGGCCCCGACCCAGACCATGAACCCGGGCCCGTAGAGGAAGCTGACCGCGGCGAACAGGTGCGCAACCGCCCGGCCGGTCACGCCTCACCACCCCGACCGGTCCGCTGCACGGCCCGCAGGCCGGCTTCCGCGGCGGCGACCCGGTCGCGGGCCTGGGGCGCTGGGGCGAGGGTGATGCCGGCGTCGGTGAGCATCGACAGGTCGAGCTCCCAGACGTGTTGGGAGCGGGCCCACCACTTCGCGGCGGCGGCGTCGACGTGCTCCCAGGCCTGCTGCTCGGTCCAGCCGTTGACGTGGCACAGGTGCGCCAGCGCCTCGTGTTCCTGGCCGGTGACCTGGGCGTGCCCGAAGTGGGTGGCGTGGTGGCAGGACGTGCACAGGCACACCAGTCGCACCAGGCGCTGCACCAGCCGCCCACTGGGCTGGGCGCGCAGGTAGGTCCAGCGCTCGTGGGCCTCGAGCCAGCGTCGCCCGTCGGGGTTGCGTCCGGCGCCGCAGGCCTCGCAGCGTTGCCCGGCGCGGCCGTAGACCATCCGTCGGATGCGGTCCCACTCCCGGTGATCGACGGCGCTGCGGACGTTGGTGAACCAGCAGCTCGAGGGCACCAAATCCACGAAGAGGCCGTCGCCGAAGGTGCGGTCCTCCCCGGGCAGCAGCTCGGGCAGCTCCGGGCGCGGCGCCCACGCGGCGAGGGCGGGCATGCCGGGACGCGGGGCGTACCAGCGTTTCGCGGTCGGGTCCCAGCGGGCGCCGGCGGCCTTGGCGGCGTCCTTGTCGGCGAAGGGCACATCGAGGTAGCTGCGTGCGGCCATCGGCTCCCACCTGCCTTCCCAGAGGTGAGGGTGACACGAGCCCCCGACAGCTCGCCGCCCCACCGGGCGGCGAGCTGTCGACGGGTGGTCGCCGCGGGAGCGCAGACCCATGAATGGTGATGCGTGGGGCCGCGCCCGCCGGGCCCGGCGGGCGCGGGCCCGCCCGCCGCGTCGCCGGGCGGCGGGGTGCGGCGCGAGCGGCCCGGGCACGCCGGGGGGCGCGGCCGGGCGGCGGCGGGGAGGGGCTCCTCACGGCCGGGCGGCCGGGGGCGCCTGCGGCGCCGACCCGAGGCGCTGCGCGCTGTCCTTGCTGAGTTCCTTCTCCCGTGGGGCGTCCGAGTCTGAGCCGCCGGTCGGGGGCGAGCGCCCGATGGACCCGGCCCGCGCCGAACCAGTGACCCCGAGCCCTCGTCCCTCGGGCTGACACCGGGGTCACGTTGTTCGGGCGAGCCGGAACCCCCGGGCGTGGCCTGCGGCCACCCCCGACCACCGACTCTGCGCGACCCGCGCCCCACGGGGCGAAGGAAATGGTCGCCGCCCCTGACGGTCCGGTGCCGGTCCTGCGCCTCGTCTCGCGTGAGTCGGAAGGACACTGCGGTGACCCAGCACCCCGCTACCAGCAACAACCCCACCAGCACCGCCGGCATGGTCGGCACGGCCACTGGCTCGGTCGGCGCGACCGCCGCCGGCGGGGCCGAGGCGCGTGGTCCGCGGGCGCTGCGGGGGAGGTGTCTGGGGACGCCCCGGGGGCGGTGGCATCCCGCTGGGCAGGCCGATCTGGCGCCGTCGGGGGCGCGGGCGCGGGTGGCGGCGAACCTGGCCGCGCTGCGGATGCTGGCGGAGCTGGAGCAGACCGGGGCGGCGCCGGACGATGCGGCGCGTCGGGTGCTGGCGCGCTGGTCGGGGTGGGGTGCGGTGCCGGCGGTGTTCGACGGCGCCGACCCCCGCTTCGCCGTGGAGCGCGACGCGCTGCGGGAGCTGATCGGCCCGGCTGGGATGGCCGCGGCGGCGACGTCGACGCTCAACGCCCACTACACCGACCTCGGCATCGTCGCGGCGGTCTGGGAGACCGTCGCCGCGCTCGGGTTCACCGGCGGCACGGTCCTCGAACCGGGCTGCGGGTCGGGGAACTTCCTGCACCACGCCCCGCCCGGGGCGCGGGTGATCGCGGTCGAGCAGGAGCCGAGCACCGCGCGGATCGCCGCGGCGCTGCACCCCGAGGCGACGGTGCGCTGTGAGTCCTTTGCCGACACCACCGTCGCGGCGCTGCCCGGCGGGGCAGCGGTGGACCTGGTGGTGGGCAACGTCCCGTTCGGCAAGGTCGCCCTGCACGACCGGCGGTACAACCGGGCGAACCGCGTGATCCATAACCACTTCGTGATCAAAAGTCTGCACCTGACTAGGCCCGGCGGGCTGGTCGTGGTGCTGACCTCCCGGTTCACCCTTGATGCCCGCGACCCGGCCGCGCGCCGCGAGATCGCCGCGCTGGGCGACCTGCTCGGCGCGGTCCGGCTCCCGTCCGGGGCGCACGAGCGCGCCGCCGGCACCGCGGCGGTGACCGACCTGCTCGTCCTGCGCCGCCACGACCACAACGACCCCAGCACCGAGGCCGAGCGCGGGGCCGAGCGCGGGGCCGAGCGCGAAGCTGCGCGCGGGGCCGAGTGCGGGGCCGGGGGTGCGGGGTTCGAGGCGACGATGCCGGTGCCCGGGCACGACGACCCGAAGGTGCGGGTCAACCGGTACTGGGCCGAGTACCCCGGCCGGGTCCTGGGGACGTTCGCGGTGCGCCACGGCGCCTACAGCGCGCGGAGCCTGCGGGTCGACCCGCGCCCCGGCGAACTCGGCGAGCAGCTGCACGACGCCCTGGCCGGGATCGTCGCCGACGCCCGGACCGCCGGACTCACCCTCACCCCCGCCGCGCCCGCCGCCCGGCCCGCCCGGGCCGGGGATGGGGTCGGCAGTGGGGTCGGCAGTGGGGTCTCAGTGGTGGCGGGACCGGCGCGGCCGGTGGCGCTCGACGCCCGGGAGGGGCTGCTGCAGGTCGGTCCCGACGGCGGGTTCACCCGCATCGAGGCGGGCCGTCCGGTGCGCCACGAGGTGCCGCGCGCGCAGGCCGGGGAGCTGGCGGCGCTGCTGGGGCTGCGCGACACCGTGGTCGCGCTGCTCGACCTGGAGGCCCGCGAGCGCGTCGAGACCCCGCGGATGCGGGAGCTGCGCGCCGAGCTCGGCGCCCGCCACGACCGCTACCTGGCCCGGTTCGGGCCGATCACCCGCGCCACGGTGCGCCGCACCGGACGCGTCGATCCCGCCACCGGGGAGCCGCGCACCGCGCGCACCACGCCCCGCCAGGGCGGGTTCCGCGCCGACCCGTACGCCCCCGCGGTCTACGCCCTCGAACACCCCGACCCCACCACCGGGCCCGACGAGCACGACGGCGCGCGGCCGATGGTGCGGCCGGTGGTGCGGGCGGACATCTTCCGCGGGCGGGTAATCGCGCCGCGTGCCCCGCGCCGGTCGGCGGACTCCCCGGTCGATGCGCTCGCGATCTGCCTCGACGCGCACGCCCGGGTCGACCTCGCCGTGATCGCGGGGCTGCTCGGGACCGGCGAGACCGACGCCCGGGCCCGGCTGGGCTGCCTGGTGTTCCACGACCCGCAGCGGGGGAGGCTGGTGCCGGCGGCGGAGTACCTGTCCGGCGACGTGCGGGTGAAGCTGGCCGCCGCCCAGGACGCGGCCGCGCAGGACCCGGCGCTGGCGCCGAACGTGGCGGCGCTGCGCGCGGTGGTCCCGACCGATCTGGGGCCGGGGGAGATCACCGCGCACCTGGGGGCGGCGTGGATCGACGCCCGGCACATCGAGGCGTTCATGCGCGAGGTCCTCGACGACCCCTCGGCGCGCGTCGAGCACCCCGGCGGGGCGGTGTGGGAGGTCCGCGGCGCCCGCCACGGGGTCGCGGCGACCCAGACCTGGGGCACCACCCGGCGCCCGGCCGCCGAGCTGGTCGCCGCGGCGTGCGAGCAGCGCCCGGTGCGGGTCACCGACACCGTCGAGGGCCGCGACGGGGTCAAGCGCCAGGTGCTCAACCTGACCGAGACCCTCGCCGCCCAGGACAAGGCCAAGCAGCTGGGCGAGCGGTTCGCGGAGTGGGTGTGGGAGGACCCGGCCCGGGCCGGCGAGCTGTGCCGGGTCTACAACCAGGCGTTCAACGCGGTGGTGCTGCGCTCCTACGACGCCGCCGGCCCGGACACCCTGTCGCTGCCGGGGCTGGCGCAGGGGTTCACCCCGCGCCCGCACCAGTACGCCGCGGTCGCCCGGATGATCGCCGAGCCCGCGGTGGGGCTGTTTCACGAGGTCGGGGCGGGCAAGACCGCGGAGATGGCGATGGGCGCGATGGAGCTGCGCCGCCTCGGGCTGGTCAGAAAGCCCGCGATCGTGGTCCCGAACAACATGCTCGAGCAGTGGGCCCGGGAGTTCACCGCCCTCTACCCCGCCGCGCGGCTGCTGGTCGCCACCCACGACGATCTGACCCGCGACCGGCGCCGCGCGTTCGTCGCCCGGGTCGCGACCGGCGACTGGGACGCGGTGATCATGACCCGGTCGGCGTTCGAGCGCCTGCCCATGTCCCGGGAGGCCCAGCAGCGCTACCTGGGCGAGGAGACCGACCGGATCACCCGGTGGCTGGAGCGGGCGAAGGGCGCCGGCGCGGCGAGCCTGAGCGTGAAGCGGGTGCAGCGGATGCTGCTCGCGGCGACCGAGCGGATCAAGGGCAAGCTCGACTCGGTCCGCGACGACGGAGTCTCGTTCGAGCAGACCGGCATCGACTACCTGTGCATCGACGAGGCCCACCTCTACAAGAACCTGCGCACCCCCTCCAACATCACCGGCGCCGCGATCGAGGGCTCGGCGCGCGCGCAGGACCTGGACATGAAGCTGGGCTACCTGCGCTCCCGTGCGGGCGCCCGGGTGGTCACCCTGGCTACCGCGACCCCGATCGCGAACAGCATCACCGAGACCTACGTGATGCAGCGCTACACCCGCCCCGACCTGCTCGAAGCCGCCGGGGTGGAGGAGTTCGACCAGTGGGCCGCGACCTTCGGCGAGGTCGTCACCACCGTGGAGATGACCCCGGACGCGGCCGGGTTCCGGCTCACCGACCGCTTCGCCCGGTTCACAGGCGTCCCCGAGCTGCTGCGGCTGTGGCACGTCTCGGCCGACATCAAGGCCGGCGAGGACCTGCAGCTGCCCGTCCCGCAGCTCACCGAGCGCCCCGAGGACGGGGCGCGCGCGGCGCACACCGTGCTCATCGAGGCCTCGCCCGAGCTGCGCGAGTTCGTCAGCACCCTCGGCGCCCGCGCCGAGGCGATCCGCAACAAGCAGGTCGAGCCGCACGTCGACAACATGCTGCGGATCTGCTCGGAGGGCCGCGCCGCCGCCCTGGACCTGCGCCTGCTCGGCCGCCCCCAGACCGGGCCCGCGACCGTGGAGCGCGCAGCGGAGAACATCGCCGCGGTCTGGGCCGCGCACCGCGACGACCGGTTCACCCGCCCCGACGGCACCACCCACCCCACCCCCGGCGCGCTGCAGATCGTGTTCTGCGACCTCGGCACCCCCGGCCCCGGCTGGAACGTCTACGACGAGCTGCGCGAGCAGCTGATCGCCCGGGGGCTGCCCCGGCGCGCGGTCCGGTTCATCCACGACGCCACCACCGACACCGCCAAGGGCGCGCTGTTCGCGGCGGCGCGCTCCGGTGAGGTCGCGGTGCTGATCGGGTCGACCGAGAAGATGGGCGTGGGCACCAACGTCCAGGCCCGCGCGGTCGCCCTGCACCACCTCGACTGCCCCTGGCGCCCCGCCGACCTGCACCAGCGCGACGGGCGCATCCTGCGCCAGGGCAACCCGTATGCCGAGGTGACGATCTACCGCTACGTCACCGAAGGCTCGTTCGACGGCTACTCCTGGCAGACCGTCGCCCGCAAGGCCCGCTTCATCGGCCAGGTCATGCGCGGCCGGCTCGACGTCCGCGAGATCGCCGACGTCGGCGAGGCCACCCTGTCCTTCGACGAGGTCAAGGCCCTGGCCTCCGGCGACCCACGGATCATCGAGAAGGCCCGCCTCGACGCCGAGGTCGCCACCCTGGACCGCCTCGAGCGCGCCCACTGGCGCAACCAGGCCCGCCTCGACCACACCATCACCACCGCCGAGACCGCCATCGACCGCGGCGAGACCGACCTCGCCGGCCTCGACACCGCGCTCGCCGCCCGCCGCCCCACCCGCGGGCAGGGCTTCACCGCCAGCATCGGTGCCCGCGACTACCGCGAGCGCGCCGAGTTCGCCACCGACCTCGCCGCCCTGCTCGCCGCAGCGCTCGACGAGCCGGTGCGGCGGCGGACCGGGTGGGGGCAGTGCGCCGTGCTCGGCGGGCTCGGGATCACCCACAGCGTCGCCCGGGAGCTGCGCGCCGGGCAGGCGATCACCGAGCACCACCTGCAGTTCACCGCCGCCCCCGGCGACCCCGTCCGGGTCCGCGCCGACGAACTCGACGCCCGCGCCGGCGGCACGCTCGCCACCCTCGAGCACCGCCACGCCGCCCTGGACACCCGCCGCGCCCGCGCCGCCGCGGCGTTGGAGACGACCCGCCGGGAGCTCACGCTGGCCCGCGACCAGCTCGGCGCCCCGTTCACCCGCGCCGACGAGCTCACCGACAAGCGCCGCCGCGCCGACGAGCTCGCCCAGGCCATGACCGAGCTCGCCCGCGACACCGAAGCCGCCGCCGCCCACGCCGCCCACGCCGCCGCCGAGACCGCCGGGGCCGGCGACGAGCCGCCCGGCGGGGAGGAGGCGCAGCGGGCCGCCTGAGGCCGGTCGCCCGGCCCGTGAGGTGCCACCCGAACCGGCGGGGGCGCCTCACGGCCGGGCGGCCGGGGCCCTACCGGGCCCGCGCGGACGCCGCTGCGCGGCGCGCCCTCCCCTGATTCCTTCTTCCCTGGGGCCGTCCGAGTCTGAGGACCCCGGGCCCGGCGAGCGGGCGATGAACCCGGGCGACACCGCCCGGGTGGTCCCAGCCTCCTGGCGTCGGCTGCCCACGGGACCACCCCGTCCGGGCCACCCGGAACCCCCGCCCGTCCGCTACCGCGGACCGGGCCCGGGGCCCTCTCTTCGACTCACGCCCCCAGGGCAAAAGAAATGGTCGCCGGACCACCACGACACCCGCACGCCACTTCACATCCCGGGTCCAGCCGCGTTCGGGTCGACAGCAGAAGCCACGCATAGGTTGCCGACCACGAAACGGTGCGCGCGACCCGCCACCACGTTATCGAGATGTGCTGATCGACTTCCCGGAATTGTGGCGGCATCAGATCTTGATGAATAGAATGGGAACCATCACCTAGGAGGTGTGTGTCATGACCGGACCGAGCACCGATTCAGCGGCTCCGAACGGCGCCGGGAATGAGGCGGTGCGGTGGGTGGCGAAGCTGCTCATCGCGCTGGGTTCGGCGTTGCCGGAGGGTCCGTCGGGGAAGTGGCAGTGCCCGGCGCATGCCCGCACCGGCGCCCACGCGCCCAGCCTCGGCGTCGGGGTACGCGACGACGGCGGGGTGTGGGTGCACTGCCACGCCGGCTGCACCACCAAGGAGGTCTGCCACGCCCTGGGGCTGACCCTGGACCACCTGACCCGCCCGCCGCGCCTGTCCGCCCAGGCCTGGATCCGGACCCGGCGGCTGCAGGTGGGGTTCCCGGCGCCGAAGGTGACCGCGCACCCGCGGGCCCGGGGGCTGCGCCACGAGGCGTTCCACTCCTACGGGCCCCGGTTCTGCCTCGAGCGGCTGCGCCACCCCGTCACCGGGGAGAAGGCCGTGGAGTGGCACGCGGTCAACCCGCAGGGCGAGTGGGTGCCCGGGCTGCTCGGCACCCGGATCGCTGACCTGCCGCTCTACCGTGAGAACGACCTGGCGATGGCGGTCGGGGCGGGGGAGACCGTGCTCGTGGTCGAGTCGGAGTCCTCGGTCGATGCCCTCAACCGCGCCGGGTGGTACGCCACCACCTGGGCCGGCGGCGCCGGCGCCCCGCCCTGCGAGCGCCTGGCCACCATCCTGGGCGGGCACGACCAGGTCGTGGTGATCGGCGACGCTGACGGCCCCGGACGGGCCTGCGCGGCGAAGCTCGCCGAGACCCTCCCCGGCGCCGTGGTCATGTTCTCCGAGCGCGACGGCGAAGACGCCCGCGACCTGCTCGACCGCCTCGGCGCGGCGGGGCTCTCCGCCCGCATCACCGCTGCCGCCCAGGCCGCCCACGCCGCCCACGCCGCCCGCTCAGCGGAGAACACCGGCGACCCCGTCGCCGCCTAAGCGCCACCACGCACGCCTCACCGGCCGCGTCCCCCGCCATTCCGCGATTCCTGTCATTCCTCGAAGGGGAGAGCTATGTCCGCCGTACCCGTGTCCATCGTGTTCTACCGATTCGGCACCCACGCCCAGCCCGTCCTGTCCGACGAATTGCGCGAGCAGGGATTCCGGCGCCGCTTCAGCGAAACCGACCCGGCCCTGCGAATCGGTGAGGTCTACGGACACCACCAGGACCTCGTCATCGCCGACCAACTCGCGAACCGGCTGCGTGACCTCGACCCGACCGCAGTCTTCGAGATCGTCGTCGCCCCCACCGCCGAATACGACGGCGACCGCATCGTCATCGACCCCGACCTCGGCGAGTACGACAGCGGCGCCGACCACGCCGGCCGCCCGGTCCTGCTCGCCGACGACGTCATCACCAACCTCGAGTTCGCCGGCGCGCAGATCACCGCCGGCCGCGACCCCGCCGCCGTCCTCGCCGAGCTCGACCGCGCCGTCGGCGGCCCCTGGCAACGCCGCCTGGCCGAGCTGCGCGACCAGCAACGCCGCGCCACCACACCCGCCCACCCCTGAACAGCCGACCCGACCAGGAGACCCCTCCGATGAGCACCCAGCCCGCCCCGAGCAGCGTCGACTACACCGCCAGCGTCGACGCCACCACCAGCAGCCACAGGGTCACCGCCGCCGGCAGCGCCGCCGACGCCCGCGAGGTCCTCGTGCCCGGCGAGCTCTACGCCGCCCTCGCCGTCGCCGCCGAGACCCCCGCCTGGCACCGCGACGCGCTGTGCGCCCAGGCCGACCCCGAGGCGTTCTTCCCCGAGAAGGGCGGCTCACCGGCCGAAGCCAAGCAGGTCTGCCGGCGCTGCCCCGTCCGCGAGCAGTGCCTCGCCGACGCGATCGCCCACGACGAACGCTTCGGGGTCTGGGGCGGCGTCGGCACCCGCAAGCAACGCCAGACCCTCGCGCCCACCCTCGCTCCCGCGCCTGCACACCTGGAGTCCGGCGCCCAGGAGCCGGCCGAGGGCGGGAACGACTGGCCCCGGGCGACGTCGCGGCGGGAGTCGACGCCGGTGCCGCGAGGCCGGACCGCGGTCGAGGGGATGGCGGCGCGGCTGCCCACCGAGCCACGCCCGCAGCGGGTGATGCGCCAGGGTCCCCGCTCCACCTTCCCCGAACGCGCCCGCCACACCCCGCCCGTCGCCGCCAGCGCGCCCGCGACCAGGGCAGCGACCAGGGCAGCGAGCAGGTCCATGGTCGGGGCCACGAGCAGCGCCGGGAGCCGTGCAGGGAGCCGCGCAGGGAGCACGGTCCCCGCGCAGCGGACCGGCGGCAGCGCCCACCGAGCCCTCCAGACCGCCCCAGCCGAATCCCCGGCCACCGCCACCACCGCCGCCAGCGCCACGGTCACCGCGTTGCGCCCGGTCCAGGCCGGCGCCGAGAGCGCCGCGGTGACGGGCCCGGGCGAGGACCCGACCGACGACCTCGCGGCCCCAGCCCCGACCCCGTCCGCCCGGCCACCCGATGGGTCGCCCCGCGAACTCGCGGCCACGATCACCGCGATCCTCACCGCCCACCCCCACCTCGCCGCCGACGGGACGGGCGCCGACGTCGACCCGGGCCAGGTGCACGTTCTGGCCACCGGCGAACACGACGCCGCCGACGGGGAGCCCGGCGGGGAGGTCGAGCTGCGGGTCGCGGCGGTGGCGCTGGTCGAGTCAGGACAGGCGACCCGCGGCCAGACCGCCCGCCGGTTCGGGCTGCGCTCCCAGGACGTCGCGCACTGGGTCGCCTGCCACCAGCAGGGCATGCCCCTCATCGAGACCAGCGCCAGGAGTCGGCGATGAGCATGCTGATCGTCGGCCTCGTGCTCGGCCTGCTCGTGGGTGTCCCCATCGGACGGCGGGTCGCGGAGTTCTCCCGCGGCCGCCACGACGCCCGCCAGGCCTGGCAGGGCCGCAAGCGATACCGGCAGTGACCACCACCCCGAGCAGGAGGTGACAGCGATGCCCCAGGACCCGCAGGTCACGATCCCGACCCCCCGAGGGGTCGCCGAACCCACCCCGGCCCGGCCGGCCGGAGGCCCGGTGTTCGACCAGCCGGGTTGGCTGACCCTGGTCGAAGCGCTCGACCGGTTCGCCGCCGGGACCGTCGCCCGCCTCGAGCATCAGCTCACACGGGCCGCCGACCGGCAGGAGGTGACGCGGCTGCGCCGCCAGCGGGACCGGGCGCTGGCCCTCGAAGCCGTCACCATCGCGGCGGTCGACGCCGCCCGCCGCGCACCAGCCCCGTCCGCGGCGGCGTCCGCGCCACCCTGCGAGCAGGCGCGAACGCGATGAACGAGGCCGCCCGTTCGATGACCCGGCCCCGCAGGGTCTACTGCGGGTGGATGGTCGCGCTGTACTGGTCACGCTGCCTCCACTGCCTCGAGGTGATCGACCGCGGGGACTGGCAGGGCCTGGCCCGGGTCCCCGACCACGGCCCCCGCTGGGTCCACGAGGCGTGCGCGCTCGAGCTCGGCCCGCTGGGCAGCGCGCAGCGCCCCGCCCACGACCGCGGCGTCGCCACCGAAGACGCCACTGAAGCCGCCACCGAGGCCACCCGGCCTACGGCCGGCACCGCCGCGGTCTCCGGCGCCGGATCGGCCGTGCTGCGGGTGCGGGTCGTCGGCGCCGCGGACTGGCCCCGGGCGCGGGCGACCGAGGTCCGCGACGCGATCGCGGCGGTCGTGCGCGGCCACCGCCACGCCCGCATCGCCCACGCCGCCCGCACCGACCCCGACACCGGGCGCCTGGCCGGCGTCGACGCCTGGGCCGAGCTCACCGCCACCCGCCTGGGCCTCCAGGTCGACCACCTCAGCTGCCCCGCCCGCCCCGACGACGGCCGCCGGCACCCGGGCGAGCCGGCCAACCGAGAGCCCGCGCAGCTGGTCGACCTGGTCGACGTGGTCGTGGCGTTCCCCCTGACCCGCGACCCCGCCACCGGCCGGCCACGCCGCGACCCCGCCACTGAGGACGCGATCGCCGCCGCCGAGCTCGCTGGGCTCGTCGTCCTGGTCCACGGCGACCCGCACCGAGCTTGACCCCGACGGCGGCGACGGCTTCCCTGCCCGGGTGGGCTTCTGGCGCGACGTGTTCGACTTCAGCGACGCCGCCGACACCCCAGCCCGAGCGAAAGCCGCCATGCAGCTCGGAGCCACCCTGCTCGTGCTCGGTGTCCTCGCCGCACTCGTCTACGGGGCCGCGACCGGCTGGCAGGGCTCCTTCCTCCCGCCCCTGCTGATCCTCCCGGCCGCGGGCTTCGGCCTGTTGCTCAACGGCCGCTGGACCTTGAAGCGGGCACGTGCGCGCCGGGAGCGGCGGCCGCGGGACCGGTAGAGCTGCGTACTCGCCCGCGGCCGCGGTGGTTGGGGTCGGTCATCGGCCGGCAGCGGTCAGGGCTCCTCAGGGCCGGGCGGCCGGGGGCGCCTTCGGCGCCTTCTCGGACGCCGCTGCGCGGCGCGATCTTGTTGATTCCTTCTCCCCGTGGGGCGTCCGAGTCTGAGAACCCGGGCGGGGGCTGCGCCGGCGATGAACCCGGCCCGCGCCGCACGAGTGACCCCGAGCCCTCGTTCCTCGGGCTGAACATCGGGGCCACGTCGTCCGGGCGAGCCGGAACCCCCGCCGGTGACCTGCGGTCACCCCCGCCCGGTTTCTCGCTTCGACTCCTCGCCCCACGGGGTGAAGGAAATGGCAGCCGGACCGGCCAGGTGCGGGTGCCGCTTCCCGAGCCCCGTCTCACCTTCTCGAACGAGACGGAGAACGTCATGACCCAGGAAGCCACCCCGCAGGCCGTCGTCCGGATCAACCGCCCGGAGACGCTGCTGGCGTCGCTGCCCGCGCTGTTCGGGTTCGCCCCGAGTGAGTCGCTGGTGGTGATCGGCATGCACGGCGAGCCCGCCCGCCGCCGCGTCGGCGCGTCGATGCGCTGCGACCTGCCCACCGACCGGCAGGGGGCGTGGGAGCTGCTGCGCTACACCCACGACGCCCTGGCCGCGCGGCGCCCGGACGCGGCGCTGATCGCGGTCGTCGGCGGCGACCTCGAGGGCACCGAGCTGCCGCACACGTGGCTGATCGACAAGCTCGGTGAGGCGCTGGCCGGGAGCGGCATCGACGTGTCCGCGTCGTTGTGGGCGCCCGCGATCCGCCCCGGCGCGGGGTGGTCCTGCTACGACGGGTGCTGCGCAGGGTTGCTGCCCGACCCGACGGCCACCGAGGCCGCCGCGCACACCGCCCTGATCGGGCGCCGCACCTACCTCTCCCGCGAGGACGCCACCGCTGCGGTCACCCCGGACGCGGCCGCCGCCAGCCCGGCCCGCCGCCAGGCCCTCGACGCCGCCCTCGCCGCCGCGGTGGCCCGCCGCACCGGCCACGGCGACCTGCGCGCGGTCCGGGAGGACCTCGACACGCTGCGCGCGGCGTGCGCGACGGTCGGGCGGGGCGAGCCGATCGCCGAGGCCGACCTGATGGGCATGGTCGCCGCCCTGATCGACCCCCGCGTCCGCGACGTCGCCCTGGGCTTCGCGGAGGGCTGCGACGACACCGTCACCGCCGAGGACGCCACGGCGCTGTGGGCGCTGCTCACCCGCGCCGCCCCCGCCCCCGAGGTCGCCGAGCCCGCCACCCTCACCGCGTGCGCGGCCCTGTGCGCGGGCGGCGGGGCGGTCATGACCGCCGCGATCGACCGGGCCCGCACCGCCGACCCCGAGCACCGCCTGTCCGGGCTGGTGGCCACGATGATCGCCGCGAGCATGGAGCAGCAGACGATGCGCGACATGATCGTCAAGGCGGCCACCCAGACCGCCGCCGCGGACTGGCCCCGGGCGCGGGCGACCGAGGTCCGCGACGCGATCGCGGCGGTCGTGCGCGGCCACCGCCACGCCCGCATCGCCCACGCCGCCCGCACCGACCCCGACACCGGGCGCCTGGCC
>NZ_JAJNDA010000032.1 GCF_021026295.1 Actinomycetospora soli | reverse complement strand
GCGTGCCGTCGCCGGACATGAAGCTCGAGGCCGACTTCCAGCCGTTCTTCTCCCACGGCGGGTCGCTGCGCTCGTCCTGGTACGGCGACTGCCTGCCCAGCCGCGACTTCCCGATGCTGGTCGACCTGGCCCTGCAGGGCCGGTTCCCGCTCGACAAGTTCGTCACCGAGCGGATCTCGCTCGACGACGTCGAGGCCTCGTTCGACAAGATGCACCACGGTGACGTGCTGCGCTCGGTGGTGATCCTCTAGGTCCAGCGGGTGAACGGCCGTCGGCGCGAGCCCGACGGCCGACCGCTGGAATCGGCTACCGTGGTTTCCACCAGGCAGAGCTCGGGGGTAGCCATGGACGACGAGCAGACCGACGTGCTCGCTGCCCACTGCCGGGCGACCGATCAGGCCGAACAGTTCGGCGCGAAGATCTACTTTCCGCACCGGCTTACCGTCCTCCAGCGGGACAGACCGTTCGAGATGGACATCCGGGCCATGCAATTCGGTCCGATCCTGGTCGGGGTGCTGCGCTACAGCGGCGAGGTCCTCATCGAGACCGACGACCTCGAGACGAGCTACGAAGTCAACGTGCCGGTGCGAGGCCGGTTTCTCAGCCGCTCGGGTTCCGACGAAGTCGTCGCGGACCCCGGAACAGCCGCGGTCTACCGGCCCTACGGCGCCACGTCGTTCCGCGGCTTCGCAGACGGCGGCGAACTGGTCGGCGTCAAGATCGATCGCGCGGCACTCGAGCGCCAGCTCGCCGATGTCGCGCGCACGGAGTTCGCGGGCCCCCTGGCGCTCAGGCCCAGTCTCGACCTGACCTGCGGGCCCGGGCGTGACTGGTGGTGCGTGACACGTGCGCTCGTCGACCTCCTCGGGCGGCCGGACGGTCTGGTCACCAACAAGCTCATCACCCGTCCGCTTGCCCAGAGCATCCTCACGGGCCTGCTCTACGCGCTCGACCACCCGCAGGTCCGATCGCTCCTCGAGGAGCCGGCCGCCGTCGCTCCGACAGCGATCAAGCAGGCCATCGACCTCCTGGAGGACCAACCCGAGGAACCGTGGACCGTCCCTGAGCTAGCGAGTCGCTGCGGGATCAGCGTCCGCACTCTCCAGGACGGCTTCCGCCGGGTGACCGGGACGACGCCCACAGCCCACCTCCGGGCGGTCCGACTTCGCCGGGTGCACTCCGAGCTCGTCGTCAGCGACCCCTCGTGCGCCTCCGTCGCCGACATTGCCTACCGATGGGGCTTCAGCCACCTCGGGCGATTCGCGGCCGCCTACGCCCAGGAGTACGGGGAGGCGCCCTCGACCACGCTGCGGTCCGACTGACCGTCCTGCGCAAATCGGCCAGCCCGCCTCGCGCTCACCGGATCGCGAGTCGACGCCCAACCCCTTAGTGTCCCGGGTCACAGCCGCGAGGTGGCCCGATCGGAGCGCCACCTCAGGCCGGCTCGGTTCCACCACCCGACCGGAGGTCGCAGTGCTGCAGACCGTCCAGAAGATCGGCCCGATCCTCGACCTCTTCACCGTCGAGCGCCCGGAATGGGGCGTGTCGGAGGTCGCCGAGGTCATCGGCGTCCCCCGTTCGAGCGCCCACGCCCTGCTGTCGAGCCTGGTCGGAACCGGCCTGCTGCAGAACCGCGCACGGGGGCGCTACCGGATCGGGTGGCGTGTGGTCGAGCTGAGCGACACGCTGGGCTGCGGCCAAGACGTACGGTCGGCCGCCGCTCCGGTCCTCCAGGAGCTCGTGCACCGCCACGGCGAGACCTGTCACCTGGCGGTCCTGGAGCGCTATAAGGTGCTCTACCTCGACAAGGTGGTCGGCACCCACGTCGTCACGGTCACCGGTACACGTGTCGGCGCGGCCGTCGACGCGCATTGCAACGGAGTCGGCAAGGTGCTGCTTGCCCACCGCTCCCCCGCCGAGGTCGCCCGGCACGTGCTCGAGCGCCCGCTCAAGCGCCATACTCCCGCGACAATCACGACGCCGGACAGCCTCGAGAACGAGCTCAACGCCGTCCGCATGCAGGGCTTCGCGATCGACCGCGGAGAGACGGTGACCGACGTCTGGTGCGCCGCCGCTCCGGTACGCGACGAGATGGGTTCGGTCGTCGCGGCCATCAGCATGACGGTCCCCGTGCATCGTTTCGTCTCGGCACAGGCCGTGCTCCAGCGAGCGGTCACGTCAGCAGCAGCGTCCATCAGTCGGTCGCTGTCCGCTCCCGACGACGGTGCTCCTGCTCCCGCTCGTCGCGGGCCCGGACGCCTGGACCTGGTGGCGAGCTGACAGCACGTGGTGCGCTGGGTGAGAGCCCGCGGCTCTTACGTTGAGGCTGAGCGGATCGAGTGCCGGATGTGCTCGTGTCTCAAACACAGCCGTATCGATCCCCATGGGCTTGGAGCGTCCCCGGTCTGGCGGACAGCCGCGTAGGGTTGCTTGACCCGTAGCGGAGGGACCGACCGTGGCGACGCGGCGACACTTCACACAGGAGCACAAGGACCAGGCGGTGGCGCTGGTTCTGGATTCGGGCCGCTCGATCGCGGAGGTGGCCCGGTCGATCAATGTTCACGAGATGACGTTGGGCAAGTGGGTGAAAAAAGCCAAGCAGGCCCGCACAGCCGCTGATGCCGACAAGCCGTTGGCGGTCGATGAGCGTGAGGAACTCGAACGGCTGCGCGTAGAGAACGCGACGCTGCGGATGGAGCGTGACTTCGCAAAAAAAGTAGCGACCTGGTTCGCGAAAGACCAGCCGTGAAGTACGCGGCGATCGCGAACTGGGCCGACTCCGACGATCCCGCTGACGCGTTCCCGGTGAGCTTCATGTGCGCATCGCTCGAGGTGTCGCGCTCGGGGTACTACGACTGGCGCCGCCGGCTGCCCTCGCGCCGCGACCTCGACGACGCCGAGTTGAGCGCCGAGATCCGCGAGCAGTACGACCAGCTGCCCGGCCGGCTCGGGGTCCGGCGGGTGTGGGCGGAGCTGACCGCGCAGGGCTGGCGGGTCGGCCGCAAGCGGGTGTGGCGGCTGATGCGCGCGGCGGGCCTGCACGGGCGCACCCCGTGGCGCTGGCGCCCGATCGACGCGCCGGACCTGCTCGGCCAGCAGTTCGACGTCGAGGCCCTCGACACCGTCTGGGCCGGCGACATCACCTACATCGACACCGTCGACGGGTTCTGCTTCCTGGCCACCGTGATCGACCTGGCCTCCCGCAAGGTCGTCGGGTGGGCAATCGACCAGCACATGCGCACCGACCTGGTCACCGACGCCCTGACCCAGGCCATCGCCACAAGACGCCCCGAGCCGGGCCTGATTTTCCACTCGGACAGGGGAACGCAATTCACCAGCGCCGAGTTCACCGCATTCTGTGAGGCCCGCGGGATCCGTCGGTCGATGGGCCGGCGAGCGACCTGCTACGACGACGCGGTCGCGGAGTCGTTCTTCGCGACCTACAAGAAGGAGCTGATCCACACCCGACCCTGGAACGGGCTCACTGAACTGCGCCAAGCCACGTTCCTGTGGATCGAAGGAGACTACAACCGACGCTGGCGCCACTCCCACCTCGGCTATTTGACACCCGCCGAGTACGAATTAGGATATCGGACGCTGACCGAGATAGCCGATCCCGCAGCCTGACCGACTGTCCGTCGAAGCGGGGACACTCCACCCCTCGGTGATCCCACTACGGCGGGCTTGACCCCCGACCATCAGACCGCGCTAACCTCATCCCGCCTGGGGAAGATGATCTAGCAGCTCCGGGGACGTTCTCTTAGCGCCATCACTGGATGCGGCCGACCCCAGGGGGGCCGATAGATCGCGCACGCGATCCAGCTGCACGTTGCGACCACGGCGGCGGCATACCAGTCGTCAATCCCCTGCCCGGCTTGGCCCTCACATCGCCGCTCTGCCATGGTCCAGACAGCAACAAATTCTGCGCGCGGGACTCGCAGGTTTCCCGCGCGGATACGCGCAATGTGCTCAGCTGCCGCTTCCATACTGCCAAGATGACAGCACGCACTGACAGTCTCGGGAAACTACGAGGTGACTAGCTCCCTCTGTGGCCCAGGACGCGAACTTCTTAAGCTTGAGAGCTCGGCCCCGAATGGATCACGAGCTTCGGGCAGCTCGCCCACGTGAGCTCAGGTGAGGAAGAAACTGGAGTCAGAGCCGAGCTTGGTTGGCAGTTGTTCGTAGATACTCTCGTGTATGAGTGCGAGAGAGGCCCTCTCACAAGCGAATTGGTCTACGCTAGCCGGATGGATCGATCTGCGGCGCCCGCAACTGAACCGGTCTACGTGCTTGTTGATGCAGGGGCCGAAGTGGATCTTTATGTGGGTGAGATCGTGGTCGACGGTCTGCCAGTGGAGGGAGGGGTCAGGTTCCAGTCAAGTGGGTGATCGCGCGGCAGATCCTCGGCCGCGACATCACGGGGTGACCTTCCGGCGTCCGATGGGCAAGCCGTAAACAAGTCCCCTTTGACGGCTGGTTATCCACCATGCCGGAACGCGCGTTGTGACGCTGGTCGCGTAGATCGAACCTAGGACCGAGTGCATGAGCGCCCGCCAACGCCGGCGGGCCTGACCTGAACGAGGAGCACCGTGACCATCACCCCGGACTTCGTCAACGACATCACCATGGAGCAGCTCGAGGCCGACCCGTACCCGTTCTACGAGCGGCTGCGGAAGGAGGCTCCGGTGGCGTTCGTGCCCGCGCTCGGGATGCACCTGGTCTCGACGCGCGAGCTCTGCGAGCAGATCGCCCGTGACGACGAGAACTGGCCCGCGGTGATCTCGGCGGCCGGCGGCCGGACCTTCGGCCCCGCCGCGCTGCTCAACACGAACGGCGAGGAGCACCGCGAGCTCCGCGACATGGTCGAGCCTCACCTGCAGCCGTCGGCCGTGGACAAGTACATCGACAACCTGGTCCGACCCTTCGCCCGCGAGCGGATCGCCGCCTTCGAGAACGACGGCCACGTCGACATCGTGGCGGCCTACTGCGAGCCGGTCAGCGTCCGTGCACTGGGCGACCTGCTCGGCCTCGACGACGTCAGCACGGACAAGCTCCGGGAGTGGTTCCACAAGCTCAGCGTGTCCTTCACCAACGCTGCGGTGGACGAGAACGGCGAGTTCGCCAACCCCGAGGGCTTCCGGCCGGGTGACGAGGCCAAGGCCGAGATCATCGCCCACGTCGACCCGAAGATCGACAAGTGGAGCACCCAGCCCGACCACACCGCGATCTCGCACTGGCTGCACGACGGGATGCCCGAGGGACAGACCCGCAGCCGCGACGTCATCTACCCCAACCTGTACGTCTTCCTTCTGGGGGCGATGCAGGAGCCCGGACACGCGATGGCCACCACTCTTGCGGGTCTGTTCAGCCGACCCGAGCAGCTGGAGCGGGTCATCGACGACCCCGAGCTGATCCCGCGGGCGGCCGCCGAGGGGATGCGGTGGGTCGCGCCGATCTGGTCCGCGGCCGTCAAGCGGGCCGCACGGGACGTCACGGTCGGCGGCGTGGACCTGCCGGAGGGCTCGATCGTGATGCTCACCTACGGCTCGGCGAACCAGGACGAACACGCCTACGACGCGCCGAGCCAGTACGACCTCGACCGACCGGTCAGGCCGACGATGACCTTCGGCGGCGGCAAGCACGCCTGCGCAGGTACCTACTTCGCCAACGCTGTGGTCCGCATCGGGCTCGAGGAGCTCTTCGAGGCGATCCCCAACCTCGAGCGCGACACCGACCACGAGGTCAACTTCTGGGGCTGGGGCTTCCGCGGACCCAAGCAGCTGTTCGTGAAATGGGAGGTCTAGGAGCCCGCTCACCGCGGGACCAGCAACGGAACTGGAGCGGAGTCGTCTGAAGATGGCTGACAAGTACACGGTCCGAGTCACGGGCCAGGACGTGGACCTCACGGTCGGAGAGGACCAGTCGGTCCTCGATGCCGCCCTGCGGGCCAACCAGTGGCTACCCCACTCGTGCACCCAGGGCACCTGCGGGACCTGCAAGCTCAAGGTCCTCTGCGGCGAGGTCGACCACCGCGACTCGCCCGAGTACACCCTGACCACGGAGGAACGCGACTCCGGGCTGGTCCTGGCCTGCAGGGCCGCCCCACGCTCGGACCTCGTGGTCGAGCCACTGGGCGCCGTCGACGACGGTGTTCCCCGTCACCCGTTGCGCGATCACGAGGGGACCGTCGTCGTGCTCGACGACATCGCTGCCGCGACCCGCCGGCTGGTCGTCGAGCTCGACGAGGCGATGCAGTTCAACGCGGGTCAGTACGCAGAGCTGCTGATCCCCGGGACGACCCTCGCCCGCCAGTACTCCATGGCGAACCCGCCGTCGGAAACCCGCCGGCTCGAGTTCCACATCAAGCTGACCGAGGGCGGCGCCGCCACGGAGCGCTGGATCTTCCGCTCGTTGTCCGTGGGGGACCGCATCTCCCTGCGCGGCCCCCTCGGCCAGTTCCACCTCGTGGACAAGACCGATGGCCCCGTAATCCTCATCGGGGGCGGCACCGGCCTCGCGCCGCTGAAGTCGATCGTGCAACACGCACTCGCCGAGGACCTGGCGCCGGAGCTGTACGTCTACCACGGTGGCCGGCGGAAGGTCGATCTCTACGACGTCGAGTTCTTCCTCGAGCTCGAGACCCGCCACGACCACGTCCACTACCGGCCGGTGCTGAGCGAACAGGACTGGGACGGCGCTACCGGCATGGTGACCGACGCCGTTGTGGCCGACTTCGCCTCCTGCAAGGGCATGAGTGCCTTCCTGTGCGGCCCGCCGGCCATGGTGGCCGCAGCGGTAAAGGCCCTCAAACGCAGGCGCATGGCCCCGAGGATGATTTCCAAGGAGGAGTTCACCGTCGCACCCCCGGTGCCCGACGTCGACGCCGCAGCCTCCTGAGTACGTCCTCCTGACCACCCACAACGAGACTCACCCACCTGCCACTCCTGCACAAGATCCCTGGGGTGGAGCCGCTCTCCGGGGGCGTCACGATGCTCTTCTCCCCAGAGGAACAGACGATCCCCTGACGTCCCGTCCCTCCTCACGACTGCGCCCCGCGGGAGATCTCCCGCGGGGCGCAGCAGTGTCGGGGCCGGTACGCGGCTGTTGAGCTTGACCCCTCCCACCGGACACCTCGCCTGAGGTGGACCCGGTCCGCCAGGGAGGATCATCTTCGTGCCTGCCCCACACGCGCCTGAGTTCCGGCGGCGAGCGGTCGAGCTTGCCCGTCTGGGCGAGCAACCCGTCGCCCAGATCGCGAAAGAGCTCAGCATTTCCGAGTCCTGCCTGCGGAATTGGATGGCCCAGGCCGACGCCGACGACGGCAAGAACGGCGTCGAGCAGGGCCGCTTGAGCACCGATGAGCGAGCCGAGCTCGCCGAGTTGCGGAAGAAGGCGAAACGACTCGAGGTCGAGCTCGAGATCGTCAAGCGGGCCGCGGCGTACTTCGCGAAGGAGAACGTCCTCCCAAAGTAGTGTTCCCGCTGGTCTGTGAACTCGCCGACGACGGCATCGACGTCGCGGTGGCCTGCCGGGTGCTGAACGTTTCCCGCTCCGGATACTACGAATGGCGGACCGGGGTGAAGTCGGTGCGCGCCCAGCAGAACGAGTTGCTGGCCAAGGTGATCGAGAAGATCCACAGCGAGTCCCGCGGCACCTACGGCGCCCCGCGGGTGCACGCCGAACTCGTCCTCGGGCTCGGCGAGCGGGTCAACCGCAAGCGGGTGGCCCGGCTCATGCGCGAGGCCAGGCTGCAGGGCCTCTACCGGCGCCGCACCCGCCGCTGCACCCGACGCGACCCTGCCGCCGACCCCTACCCGGACCTGGTCGACCGCGACTTCACCGCCGCCGGCCCCGACCGGCTCTGGGTCACCGACATCACCGAACACCACACCGGAGAAGGCAAGGTGTACTGCGCTGCGGTCCTCGACGTGTTCTCACGGCGGATTGTGGGGTGGTCGATCGACGACAACATGCGCACTGAACTGGTCACCGACGCACTCGGCATGGCGATCCTTCGCCGCAAACCGCTCGATGACGGTTCTACCGTTCTGCACTCCGACCACGGGTCGCAATTCACCTCGTGGGCGTTCGGGCGCCGGCTGGTCGACGCCGGGGATCGTCCCGTCGATGGGTTCGATCGGTGACTGTTACGACAACTCGATGATGGAATCGTTCTGGGGCACGATGCAACTCGAACTGCTCGACTCCCGCAAGTGGGAATCACGCACTGAACTTGCGACCGGGATCTTCGAGTGGATAGAGTGCTGGTACAACCCGATCAGACGCCATTCCAGCATCGGAATGCTCTCACCGGTCGACTTCGAAGCCCGCCACACCAGCCCCGACCAAGATCACTGACCCCACACCCCAGGTGTCCGGTCTACGGGGTCAAGCTCAATGTCCATACGTTCCCTCGCAGACTTCAATGGAGGACCCCTGGGCGGTGCGGTGAGCTGGCTAGTCACCGCCACCGTCACCGCCCAGGGCCCCACCGTCGGCACGACACGACGAGAGACCGGGGGACTCCTACCTGGCCACCCGCGGGGACCTCACCTGGCCACCCGCGGGGACCCCAACCTGGCCACCACCGGGGACTTTTTCATGGCCACGGACAGCGCCCAGCGTCGAAGCCGCTGAGCTCGCCCTCAAAGACCTCGACCAGACCTGGGGCGCCCAGTACCCCGGGGTCATCGATGTCTGGCAGTGGGCCTGGAACGAGTTCACGCCGTTCCTGGACTACCCACCGGAACTGCGCCGGGTCGTCTACACGACCAACGCCATCGAGTCCATCAACTTCCAGCTCCGGAAGATCACCAAAGCCCGCGGCCACTTCCCGTCCGAGGAAGCAGCGATGAAACTCATCCATCTCGGATTGCGGAACATATCCAGCAACCGCGGAGGTGAATCAGGTACCGGCACCTATGGCTGGAAAATCGCACTGAACACGCTGGTCGTCCACTTCCCCGGACGACTGAAACTCTGATAGGTTCAATCCATCATCGTCCCGTTGCTTACACGGGAAGCGTGACAGGCTCTCGGCCCCCGCTCCATTTTGGGTCCAGTGCGGCGAACCCCTGAGCGTTGAACGCGTGAATCACCTCCCGGCCGTAGGCCGCGGTCATCGCGAACATCGCCGCCGCGTCGCTCGCCGAGCGGCCCTGGGTCGAGGCCAGCACGATCCCCGCCCGCCGCAACCGCACCCGGTCCTTCGTGGTCCGAGTGATCTTGACCAGTCGCTCCGCCTCCGACGGGGAGAGCTCCCGGACGAACACCCCAGCCGGGCGTGCCATCGCCACCACCTCCGGCGACAGCCTCCCCAACCCCAAGATCCTGATCAAGGGCAGTTACCGCGACAACGTTGCTTGCCGCAGCACTAGGTGCGCCGACCGCTTCATCATCACCCTCTGCCACGGCCCCGCCGCCCTCCTGGCCGTCGGACTCGACCGCGACACCTCACCCCTGACCGGCTACGAGTCCTGCGCCTTCCCCGACGCCCTCGACACCGGAGCCAACCTCGACCTCGGCTACATCCCCGGCCCCATGCCCTGGCTGCTCGCCGAGGGTCTGCGCGCCCAGGGACTGGTCGTGGTCAACGAGGACATGGCCGGCCACGTCCACCGCGACCGTGGCCTGCTCACCGGCGAAAGCCCACTGGCCGCCGACGCCCTCGGCAAGCTCGCCGCAACAACCCTGGTGGAGGCCACCAAGAGCTGACGCCAGATCGTGGTGCTCAACGAAGCCATCGCCGGCAACCCCGTCCGCGAGCTCGACCGCATCGAGCAGCCCACGGGCCGGCGCGCGAGCCGACCACGCGGACTCACCGCCGACGAGCGGCGCGACTTCCTCGCCCGGCTCGACAGCTCGTCCGACGACCCGGCCTTGCTACACGAGCAGAAGATCGTCCGTACAGTGGAGCTCCCGGCCTCGTGCGGTTCTTCCTCAGCACCGGCCTTCGCGTCGGTGAGGCGCTGGCGACCCGTCGACTCGACCTCAATCTCGACGGCGTGCCGGTCCGCACGGCCATCGGACCGGTCCGCCGGTTCCATCCCCGACGGCGCGCCAGCCGTCGCGCAGCGCAGGACGAGGGCCAGTGCACCCTCCACGTAGGCCCTATGCGCCAGCACCCGGCGGACGTCGGGGTGTTCGATCAGGGGAACCTGCGGTGACGACGGGTCCTTTGCCGCGGCGGACGTGCGGCCCAGGGAACGCGCGCTGAGCTCGTGAGCCGCGATTTGCTCGACACGGCCACCGTGGGGACCTTGATCTACAGGGGCGGGCTGGGGTGCGACGTGGCCTGCTCGGGTCGGGAGCACGGCTGGCCGACGGCGTCGGAGCCGTCGTCGGAGCCGTTGTCGGAGCCCGACGGCACGGCAGGCGACGCAGATGGAGGCGAGGTCGCGGCGCTGCAACGCGGTGTCACCTCACTCGTCGGCCGACGAGGGAGTCGGCCCGTCACCGGCGGGCGCCCGGATCAGGTCCTTTTGCCAATTCGGGGAGGCGGCCGAGACGGCGGTCGAGGGATCGATCTGCTCCTCGCCGGGCACATGGATGCGGGTGAAGCGCATGGGCTCGGCCGCGAGCGGGACGGTGGCGTCGAGCCCCATCTTGGCCCCGACCCCGCTGTCCGTGGACGGGTCCAGCTTCGAGCCTTGCGCGCCCGGGATGACGACGAGGTCGCGGTCGGCCTGGAATCGGGTGGCGACGGCCCACTCCACCTCGGCAGGGTCGTGGACGTCGACGTCGGTGTCGACCACGACGACGTGCTTGACGTCGTAGTGCACGGCGAGGGCCCCGAGGATGACGTTGCGTGCCTCGCCCTCGGAGCCTTTGTCGATCTGCACGGCGAGGTGGTAGCGGCACGTCCCGCCGCGCGACAGGTGCAGGTCGCGGACCGAGGGGAAGCTGCGGCGCAGGTGGGAGAGGAACGACGCCTCGCGGGGCACGGCGCCGAGCAGCAGGTGTTCGCCACCGCCGCCGACGATGGTGTGGAAGATCGGCTCGTGGCGGTGGGTGACGGCGTCGACGGCGATGACGTGGCGTTCGGCGCGCGGGCCGTAGTACTGGGGGAACTCGCCGAACGGCCCTTCCGGCTCGCGGGTCCCGGCCAACAGACGGCCCTCGACCACGAACTCGGCCCCGGCCGGCACGCGGACGTCGTTCGTGACGCATCGGGTCACCGGCAGCGGCGAGCCGCGCAGTGCCCCGGCGATCTCCAACTCGTCGTGATCGACGGGGACGATGGCCTGGGAGGCCAGCAGGGTGATCGGGTCGTTGCCGATGACGACCGCCACCGGGAGGTCCTCGCCCCGGGCCTCGGCGTCGTCGAAGAACTCGAGCGTGTGGCGAGGCAGCAGCAGCGCGCCGAGCCGGTCCGGTCCGCTGACCTGCAGCCGGTGGATGGCCACGTTCTGCACCCTCGTGCCCGGGCGGCGGGTGACGAGCAGTCCGGCGGTGATGTAGGGGCCGTGATCGTGCTCGTTGTGGGTGGGTACCGGCAGCTGGCGGGTCAGGTCGACCTCCCGGTGCACGACGTCCTGGCACGGGGCGGTGTCGATCTCGGTGCACGGCACCGGCTCGCGCGTGGCGCGCTCGAAACGCTCGAGCAGAGCGTCGTCGCCGACCCCGAGGGCTTCGGCGACCCAGGAGCGCGCGCCGAGGACCCCGGCCAGCACCGGCACCGGGTGCCCGTCCGGCGCCGGGAAGAGCGTCGCGGCGGTGCCGTCGAGTCGGTTGGCCACGGCCGCGACACCGTGGCGCAGCGCGGCCCCGGGCCGGGCGACGGCGAGACGGTCGGTGCGTTGGAGGTGGTCGAGCCAGGTCCGCAGGTCTGCCCCGGGTGGCGGCGCAACGCTCATCAGCTGTGCTCCTTCATCGCGACGGGTGCGGGCCGGTCTGCCGCGTCCGGCTCGCGGTGGCGGCGGCGATGCCACAGGTGGCTCGAGGTCATGACGAGCAGCGGCATCGCGACCGCGACGTAGGCGTTGTCGATCCCGAACGGATCGCCGGCCAGGAACCAGGCGGTGGTGGCCACGAGGGCAGCGACGATGGACGCCATCGCCGCGCGCCGGGTCCCGAAGCCCGGCCGGTAGAACATCAGGACGACGAGGACGGCGAGGGCCGCTCGTAACGACTTGGCCAGGAACGTCACGGCGAGGACGTCGTCGGCGAACAGGGCGAGTGCGATGGGGACGACACCGGCGGCGAGGGTCGCGATCCGGACGAAGACGAGGTCCTTCCGGTCGTCGCCGGCGCGGTTGAAGTACGGGCGGTAGAAGTCCTTGAGCACCAGCGTCGACGCCCCGATGATCAAGGCCGCGATGCTGCCCAGGATGGCGCCGACCAGGCCGCACATCACGAGTCCGGTCAGGAGCGGATCGAGGTCGACCGCGAGGGCGGGGAGGGCGTCGATGGACTCGATGTCGGGGTGGAGCGCCGCGCTGACCATCCCGACCGTCGCGGCGAGGATCCCGAAGGGCACCAGCATCAGCGCCGAGTAGAAGCCGGCCCGTCGTGCCCGTCCGGGGTCCCGCACCGTGGTGATGGCCTGGACGACGTACTGGGTGGCGAAGATGGCGCCGATGCCGGCGATCAACCAGGCGAAGATCTGGGCCCACCCGACGCCGTCGACGGTGAAACGGCCGGCGGGCAGGGCGGCCCGGAGCCCGTCCGTCCCGCCGACGCGCCCGAGGCCGACGACGACCAGCACCACCACGGCCAGCAGCTTCATCACGGCGTGCACCACGTTGGTGTAGACGACCGACCGCATGCCGCCGACCATCACGTACACCGTGGCGAGCGAGCCGACGATGACGATGGACCACGCCCGGTCGATGCCGAGCAGCTCGGACAGGACGGCGCCACCGCTGGCGTAGATGGCGACGGCCACGATCAGCAGGGCACAGGTCATGATCACCGACGTGGCGGCGCGGACGCCCTCCCCGTAGTGGCGCGCGAGCGCGCCGGAGATCGTGTTCTCCCCGAGCGCCTTGTACCCCTTCGCCGCGAACAGGGAGAACAGCACGAAGCCCACCGAGAGGGCGAGGACGTTCCAGGCCGCCGATATCCCGACCTCGTACGCCTCCTGGGCGGTCCCGATCGTGGCCGAGGTGCCGATGAACTCCGACATCAGCAGGAAGCCGATCAGCACCGCGGGAAAGACCCGCGCGCCGTCGGTGAAGCCCTCGGCGGTTCGCGACGATCGTCGGACGACATAGCTGATCGCGGCCAGGACCAGCATGTAGACGGAGACGACGAGCAGGACGATCCACACCGACGACATTGGCTCTCCCTGTGTCGCGTGCCACGCTCTCTCAAACAATACGAAACGTATGGTTCCCCTCGTACGGTCGTCTACGGCCTCCTGTCGATGCCTCCCATACCGACCGGCGATGGCAGAAGGTCGGGCGCGAGCCCGCACGAGCCCGGAGGAGCGATGGAGCTTCACCAGCTGCGCTACGTGCTCGCCGTCTCGGAGGCCGGGAGCATCACTCGCGCCTCGGAGCGCCTGCACCTCGCCCAGCCCTCCCTGTCCACGCAGATCCGCAAGCTCGAGCGCGAGCTCGGTGTCCCACTCTTCGAGCGCCTGGGACGGCGGGTACGGCTCACGTCGGCCGGCGAGGCCTTCGTCGCCCACGCCGAGCGCGCCCTGCGGGAGGTCGACGAGGCCCGGCGTGGCGTGGAGGCGGTGCGCGGCCTGCAGCGCGGCCGGGTGTCGTTCGGCGTGCTGCCCAGCGTCGGCGCACGACTCGTACCCGGGGTGTTGGCCCGCTTCGTCCGCGAGCACCCCGGCGTCGAGGTGCGACTGCGCGAGCAGAACGTCTCGGGCGCGTTCGAGCAGCTCGTGCACGCCGGCACGCTGGACCTCGCGGTCATCCGGATGCCGCACAGCCGCGACGGCCTCGAGGCCACCCCGCTGGTCCGCGAGCCGATGATGGCGCTGCTGCCGCCGGAGCACGAGCTGGCCGTCGCTGCGGGCCCGATCCCACTGAGCGCGCTCGCGGACGAACCGTTCGTCGGTATGGTGCCCGGTTACGGGTTGCGGGAGCTGCTCGACGCCTCGTGTGAGACGGCGGGCTTCACTCCGCAGGTGGTCGTGGAGACCACCCAGCTCGGGACCGTGCACGGCATGGTCCGGTCCGGTGTCGGGGTCTCGGTCCTCCCCCGGCTGTGCCTGGTCCCGGACGTGATCGCCCGCCCCCTGGCGGACCGGCATGCCCGGCGCGAGCTCGGCGTCGTGTGGCGCTCGGGCCCACCGTTGGAGCCCGCGCCGGCCGCCCTGCTCGAGATGCTGCTCGCCGACGCCGCCGCGCACTCCGACGACGCCCCCGCCGACGTCCCCCTCCAGCCGTGACGTCGGCGCGCTCCGGTCGTCAGTCGGCCCCGTCGGACGGATCGGAACCGCCGGCACCTCTGCGCCGCCCGGTCCACCGGCGGAGCCGCGGCACCTCCACGTCGAACAGGTCGAGCGCGCGGGAGACGGTGTGGGTGACGACGTCGTCGAGGGTCGCCGGCTGGTCGTAGAAGGCCGGCACCGGAGGCATGATGACCGCACCGGCCGCGTCCGCCTCCGACATCAGCCGCAGGTGGCCGGCGTGCAGGGGCGTCTCGCGCAGCAGGAGGACGAGCCTGCGGCGCTCCTTCAGCGTCACGTCCGCGGCCCGCACGAGCAGCGTGTCGTCGTAGGAGTGAGCGATCCCCGACAAGGACTTCACGCTGCACGGCGCGACCAGCATGCCGAGGGTGCGGAACGACCCACTGGCCAGTGCGGCGCCCAGGTCGTTGTCGGAGTACGTGACGTCGGCGCGATCGCGGAGGTCGGCCATGGTGTGCCCCGACTCCTCGTGCAAGGTGGCCCGTGCGGCCCGGGTGACCACGAGGTGGGTCTCTACGCCGGCGTCGCCGAGCATCTCCAGCGCCCGCACTCCGTAGATCGCCCCGGAGGCCCCGGAGATGCCGACGATCACCCGCCGGTCGCTCACCGCACTCTCGCCATGGACAGCCGGGCGCCCGCGGTGGTGCTCACACGAACACCCCTCCCCCGTCGACCACCACGGTCTGCCCGCTGACGAAACCGCTGTCGGGGCCGGCCAGCCAGAGAGCGGCACCGACCAGGTCGTCCGGAGTCATCTCCCGCGGCACGGAGCGCGTGCCCGCCACCCTGGCGATGTAGTCCGCGGTGTTGACCGCACGCGTGCCCTCGTTGCTGACCAGCCCCGGTGCGACGCAGTTGACCGTGATGCCGGCCGGCCCGAGCTCACGCGCCGCCGCCCGGGTCAGGCCCTCCACCGCCGCCTTCGAGGCGACGTAGTGGGCGAAGCCGGCCGGGCCGGTGCGGGCCACCGTGGAGGAGATCAGCACGATGCGACCACCTCCGCGGGCGGTCAGGGCCGGGACGGCCGCGCGGACGGCCTGGAAGGCGCCGCGAACGTTCACCGTCAGCACGCGGTCCCACTCGTCGGTCGTGAGCTCGGTGAGCGGCTTCTTGGGGCCCAGCCCGGCGTAGATCGCGGCGTTGTTGAGCAGGCCGTCCAGCCCGCCGAACTCGGCGCTCGCGACCTCGACCGCGGCCGCGAGCGAGGTCTCGTCGGTGATGTCCACCGGAGTGAAGACCGCACGACCCGGCCCCGCGGCGGTGGCCTTCTCGGCGTTCTCCGTCCCCGCGTCCGTGGTCGCGGGCAGGTCGGCGGCCACGACGTTCGCGCCCGCGGCCGTGAGCGCACGGACATAGACGGCGCCGATCCCTCCGCCGGCGCCGGTGACCAGCACGGTACGTCCGCGGTGCCCGTTCGAGCTCATGGCTGCTTCTCCTCGATGAGTGCGCTGCCGGCGCGGCGGCCGGCATGGAGGTCCCCGGCGGACGGGTCGAGGTTGCCGCGGGTCTCCGGGCAGACGAACGCACCGACCACGAACACCGCGGCGACGGCGGCGAGGGACCACATGAGCCGCGACGGGATGTCGGCGACCGTGGGGCTCGCCACGCTCACCACCGTGGTCATCATGCCGCCGAGGGCGAACCCGATGTTCCAGGTCAGGGCCGTACCGGTCGCGCGGATCCGCGTCGGGAACCGCTCGTTCAGGAAGATCACGACCGGCGCGTAGGCCGCGTTGGACAGCATCGCGAGCACGATCGCCACGACGGTGACGGCAACGGTGTCCTCGCCCGGCAGCGTCGAGAGCACCCAGACCAGGAACGGGAGCGCGACGAGGTTGACGGCGCCCGCGCCGAGCATGACCGGACGCCGACCCCAGCGCTCGCTGAGGTGCCCGGCGAGCGTGCAGGCAGGCAGGATCGCCAGGCTGGCCCAGATCATCACCATCCCCCGGGCGGTGCCGTCCATCCCGTTGATCTTGTCGAGGAAGGTCGGGAGGTAGCCCGAAGTGAGGTAGTACTGCGCCGCCCCGCCGAAGACCACCAGCAGGCTCGTGAGCACCACCCGCCGGTATGCCGGGGACGACAGGGCCCGCACCCCGGTCGGTACGTCGCCACCGTCGGCTCCGGGGTGGTCGATCGCCGGGGCGCCGGCGGCGGCGGTGTTGCTCTCGGCCCACATCGGCGACTCCTGCAGCCGACTGAACACCACCAGGGCGAGCGCGGCGGCGGGGAGGGCGGCGAAGAACATCACCCGCCATCCCCACACCAGGAACTCGGGCCCGGGGAACACGGCCGAGACGACGAGCAGCAGCACGGAGGCGGCCAGGGCGCCGAGGCCCGCACCTCCACCGCCGACCAGGCCCGAGACGAGGCCGCGAAGACGGGACGGCACGGTCTCGGTTCCGAGAGTGTGTGACGACGCCACGACACCGCCCACCAGCAGGCCCTGGACCAGGCGCAGCAGGACGAAGAGCACGGGACCGAGCGCACCCGCCGCGGCGTAGGTGGGCACCACGCCCATCAGGGCCGTCGCGAGCCCCACCCCGCTGACGGTGACGAGCATCGTGAGCCGGCGGCCCCGGCGGTCGGCGAGACGACCGAAGAGCGCTCCTCCGAGCGGGCGCATGAGCAGGCTCACCGCGAACGACGCGTAGACCGACGCCAACGACAGCGTCGGGCTGTGCACGGGGAACAGCACCTGCCCGAGCGTCCCGGCGATGAAGAGCAGGATGAACAGGTCGAACAGGTCGAACGCCCACCCGATGAGCGACCCCGCCCCCGCCGAGACGATCTGCCCGCGCGTCGGCTCCTGCCGAGTGGCCCCCGCGGCCGTGCTCATCGCGTACCCCCGGATGCCGGGGACGGCAGGGCGACCTGCATGACGTCGGGGCCGAAGATGTCCCGTAGCCGGCGGTTGTAGAGCTCGACCAGCTGTTCGGGACCGCGCTCCTCCGGCGGAGGCGGCACCTCACGCCCGTCCACGACGATCGACTGCCCGTAGCGGGCGAGGATGCTCGGCAGGTACTCGGCGAACACCGCATGGATGCGCTCGGCGAGCCGTCGGTTGGCCGCCGCGTGGTGACGCAGCACCGCGATGCCGAAGCCGACGTGGCGGCCTTCGTCCCGCTGGATGTTGGCGTAGCCCTCGGAGAGCCCGGGGAACAGTCCCTTGTCCGCGAACACCCGTCGGAAGATCTGGTAGCCGGCATTCGCCTGAACGCCCTCGACGACGCCCTGGTAGTGGGCCACGGCCTCGACCCAGGCGGCGTCGCGTTCCGGCCCGGGCCGATCGAGCAGCGCCAGCAGCCGCTCACCGCGCTCGGGCAGCGGCTCGTGCACGGGGTTCGCCAGCGCCTGATCGGGCTCGTGCCCGAAGACGTCCCGGAAGGCGATCTCGAAGAAGTCGGTGTGCTTGTACTCCTCGAAGAGCTGCGAGGAGAGGAACGCCTGCTGACTGAACGTCGGGGCTGCCATCACCCACGGGCCGAAGACCCGCGCGACGGTGGCCTCGGCGCGGAAGAACGCGGCGGCGAACCGGTCGAGGTAGGCCCGGCGGTCGGGATCGAGTGCGACGTAGTGCTTCCGGTCCTCGGTGAAGTCGATGGTGGCCGGGTCCCAGGTCCCGGATCGGACCGAGCGCCGCCACAGTCGCTGGGCGATCTCGTCGAGGCCGCCGTTGAGTTCGTCACGGTCCAGCACCTCCTCCGCCTCGATGCGGGGGGAGTTCACGGTGGTCATCGCGAGGTTGCTCCTCTCCGGACGTCATGCCGGGACGCGCCCGGTCGGACGCTCGGCCGACGGTACGAACCGAACGGTGCGCGAGGTAGATACTCGTCACTCCGGTAGCCATAGCCGACGCCTATCGGACGAGGTCACGGTCCGCAGCCACCCTCGACCGAGCCCCCGGGACCGCGCCGGGACCGCGCCCGCAGGAGTCTCCGGGCTCCAGGATCGCCCGGTGCCACTTCGCGACGGCGTGACGCGATCGGGGTGACCGCTCGTGGGCACCCGCCCGCGCGAGGAACGGCGGAGGTACCTCTGGCAGCACCCGCCGGCCGTGGCGGGTGACGCCAGGGCTAGTAGAAGCCGTCCCGAGCAGGCCGCGCCGCCGCGACCGACGCTGCGCTAGGTCCGCGATACCCGAGATCGTTGCTGATGGCATCCGCGGTGGCCAGGGCCATGGGCACTGTCGTCTTCTCGAGGTGCCCGGGTGTGGAGCGCCCGGTGCTGGTCGAGGACGCGAGGGCGGCGACCACGGAACCCGTGTGGTCGCGCACAGGGGCGGACACGGAGATCAGGCCTTCTTCGAGTTCCTCGGAGACCAGCGACCAGCCCTGGTTGCAGACTCGCCTGAGGGCGCGGCGGAACTGGTTGTGGTCGGTGACCGTGTGCGGCGTGCGCGCCGTCAGGCCGGTCTCGGAGAGGTAGCGCTCGACCCGGTCGTGGGGCTCCCACGCCAGCAGAACCCGTCCCATCGAGGTGGCGTGCGCAGCGACGCGGGTGCCGGGCGAGACGTTGATGCTCATGATGCGACGCGTCGCGACGCGCGCGACGTAGACGACCTCGTCCCCGTCGAGTGTCGCCAACGACGCGGACTCGCTGGTCTTCTCGGCCAACCGGACGAGATGGGGCTGGGCGATGTCGGCCATCGAGTGCGAGGCCGTGTAGTGCTGCCCGATCGAGAGCACGCGCGGGGTCAGTGACCAGCGCACGCCCTGGTTCTCGACGTAGCCCATGCGCTGCAGGGTCAGCAGGATCCGCCGCACCGCGGGCCGCGAGTAGCCGGTGACCCCGGCGAGCTCGGCGAGGGTGGGGTTCGGGCGGTGCTCGTCGAAGGCGAGCAGCACCGCGAAGCCCCGCTCGAGGCTCTGGATGTGGTCGCGGTCGCTCCCGCCGATCTCGCTCATCGCCCTCATCATCTCGAAAATCGGTCCTTGACACACGGTTGTGAGCTGGGGCACCGTCGACTGTACGCACAGCGGGCAAGGCGCACGCAGTGCGTACAGCCGGAGGAGGCGAACGATCGATGCCGATCGATTCACGAGAGCTTCGACGCTGTCTCGGGCACTTCACGACGGGCGTCACGGTGATCACCTGCGCAGGCGACGACGACGCCCCGCACGGGGCCACCGTCAACGCCTTCACGGCGGTCTCGCTGGAGCCACCCCTCGTGCTGGTCTCGCTGGACCGACGCTCGAAACTCTGCTCCCTGCTCGAGGACACGCCGTTCACGGTGAACGTGCTCGAGTCGGCGCAGAAGGACCTCGCGCTGCACTTCGCGGGACGCCCGAACCAGGACGTCGTCTGGGACGAGCCGAGTGTCTGTGGCTCTCCCCGCCTCGGCGGCGCACTGGCGCACATCGCCTGCACCCCATGGCAGCACTACGACGGCGGCGACCACGTCCTCTACCTCGGCGAGGTCCAGGAGTTCCGCCTTCTCGACGGCAACCCGCTGCTGTTCCACACCGGGAAGTTCCACCACCTCGGCGGCGACCACGAACCCATCTTCTGGGACGACTCGGCCGACGGCCCCGGCGGGATGTCCTGGTTCACCCAGGCACTGACCAACTCGACGCCCTCGTAAGCCTGCGTCGCCTCCTCTCTCGCCAGGCTTCCGACACGGCCATCCCGTCGCGAGCCGATCCTTCTGCACCACCAGCCCAGTGAGCGCACGCCAGAAAGGACATGGGATGACTCTCCAGCAGGACGCTGTGCCGACCCCGACCGACGGGAAGGGCCGCACCACGCGCCCGATGACCGGCGACGAGTACATCGAGAGCCTCCGCGACGGCCGCGAGGTGTTCCTCTACGGCGACAAGGTCGACGACGTCACCACCCACCCGGCGTTCCGGAACGCGGTCCGGATGACCGCGCGGCTCTACGACGGCATGCACGACCCCACGCAGCAGGACACCCTCACGGTGCCCACCGACACCGGCTCCACGGGCTTCACGCACCCGTTCTTCCGCACCCCGCACTCGGTCGAGGACCTCAAGAAGGACCGCGACGCGATCGCCGAGTGGGCCCGGATGACCTACGGCTTCATGGGTCGCAGCCCCGACTACAAGGCCGCATTCCTCGGCACCCTCGGCGCGAACTCCGAGTTCTACGACCCCTTCGCCGGCAACGCCCGGCGTTGGTACGAGGAGTCGCAGGAGAAGCTCCTCTACTGGAACCACGCGATCATCAACCCGCCGGTCGACCGTCACCGTGACCCCGACGAGGTCTCCGACGTGTTCATGCACGTCGAGAAGGAGACCGACGAAGGCGTCATCGTCTCCGGCGCCAAGGTCGTCGCGACCGGGTCCGCGATCACGCACTTCAACTTCCTCGCGCACTACGGCCTGCCGATCAAGAAGCGTGAGTACTCCCTGGTCTGCACCGTGCCGATGGGAGCGCCCGGCATGAAGCTGATCTGTCGGCCGTCCTACGCCCAGCAGGCCAGCATGATGGGCAGCCCGTTCGACTACCCGCTGTCCTCGCGCATGGACGAGAACGACACCATCTTCGTCCTCGACAAGGTCCTGATCCCCTGGGAGAACGTCTTCATCTACGGCGACGCCGACAAGGCCTCGACGTTCTTCCCCGGCTCGGGCTTCCTGCACCGCTTCACCTTCCACGGCGTCACCCGCCTCGCGGTCAAACTCGACTTCATCGCAGGGCTGCTGATGAAGGGCCTGGAGATGACCGGGACCAAGGACTTCCGCGGCGTGCAGACCCGCGTCGGCGAGGTCATCGCCTGGCGCAACATGTTCTGGGGCCTGTCCGACGCCATGTGTGCCAACCCCGACGAGTGGATCAACGGCGCGCTGCTGCCCAACCTCGACTACGGACTGGCCTACCGCTGGTTCATGACCATCGGCTACCCCCGCGTCCGCGAGATCATCATGCAGGACCTCGGCGCCTCGCTGATCTACCTGCCGAGCCACTCCGCGGACTTCCTGTCCCCGGAGGTCCGGCCCTACCTCGACAAGTACGTCCGCGGCTCGAACGGCTACGAGGCCGTCGACCGGGTCAAGCTGATGAAGCTGATCTGGGACTCGATCGGCTCCGAGTTCGGCGGCCGCCACGAGCTCTACGAGCGCAACTACTCCGGCAACCACGAGGGTGTGCGCGCCGAGCTGCTCTTCGCCGCCGAGGCCTCCGGCAGCGCGAGCGCGATGAAGGGCTTCGCTGACCAGTGCCTGTCCGAGTACGACCTCAACGGATGGACCGTGCCCGACCTCATCGGCAACGACGACGTCCGCCTCTTCGGCCGCAACGGCCACTAGGCCACGTCACCGAGGCCGCCGGGCCTGTCCGGTGAGCAAGCACCGGGCAGGCCCCGCGGGCTTTCCCCGCTCGACACGCTCGTCCCCCGTGAAAGGCACGTATACATGACCACGACCGAGACGTCCACAGCACAGTCCGTCTCCGACGCCGTCACCGCCGGCAGCCACGCCACCGACATCGCCCGCTCCGGCGCGGCCACCTTCCGCACCGCGGGCGGGGGCGCCGACGAGGCCCGCGTCGCGACCGTCGTCGGGGCCGCCCTCGAGGGCATCCGCTCCGCGATCCGCGACAACAAGGTCACCTACGAGGAGTTCGACGCCTTCAAGCGCTGGCTGATCAGCGTCTCCGACACCGGCGAGTGGCCGCTGTTCCTCGACGTCTACCTCGAGTTCGAGGTCGAGAAGGTCGCCGCCGACACCCAGCAGGGCTCGGTCGGCACCATCCTCGGCCCGTTCTGGCTCGACGGGCAGGCCCAGCTCGACTCCCCGGCCACGCTGCCCATGCGCGACGACGAGCCCGGCACCCCGATGATCCTCGCCGGCCAGGTCACCGCCACCGACGGGACACCGCTGGCCGGCGCGAAGGTCGACATCTGGCACACCGACTCCGAGGGCTGGTACTCCGGCTTCGCCGCGAAGCCGCCGGCCGGGAACCTGCGCGCCGTCGTCACCGCCGACGACCAGGGCCACTACGAGATCCACACCCGCAAGCCCGCGCCGTACACCATCCCGCTCGACGGCCCGACCGGGCAGATGACCCTGGCCGCCGGCTGGAGCCCGTGGCGCCCCGCGCACATCCACCTGCTCGTCACCGCCCCCGGGCACCGCACGCTGACCACCCAGCTGTTCTTCACCGGCGACCCCTACCTCGGCAACGACGTCGCCTCGGCCGACAAGCCCGAGCTCACCCTCGACCCGCAGCCCACCGGGAACGGTGACGAGGTCCGCTCCGACCGGGACTTCGTCCTCGAGGCCGAATAGGCCCAGCCCGCCCCAGGTGGAGCCCGTTGACCCACGGCGGGCTCCACCGGCCCCGCCACCCGCTCTGCTGTGGAAGAGAGAACGCGATGAGTGACCTGCGCATCGAGCGCGTCGAAGCCGTCCTGCTCGACGTCCCGCTGCGCCGCCCCCACCGGTTCGCCCGCGCCAGCATGGACGCCCAGCCGATCATGCTCGTCTTCCTGCACACTCAGGGCGGCGTCACCGGCGTCGGCGAAGGAGTCGTCCCGGCCGGGCCGTGGTGGGGCGGGGAGTCGGTCGAAACCATGGCGCTGATCGTCGAGCGCTACTTCACCCCGATCCTGCTCGGGCGCCGCGTCGAAGACATCGACGCCACCATGACCGCCCTGACCGACGCCGTGGCCAACAACCTGTTCGCCAAGGCCGCCGTCGAGGTCGCGATGCACGACGCCTGGGCCCGCTCCCTCGGTGTCCCGGTCCACACCCTGCTCGGCGGGCTCGCCCGTACCAACATCCCCGTCACCTGGGCCCTGGGCACCGAGACCGCCGAGGTCGTCGCCGACGAGGCCCTGGCCAAGCTCGACGCCGGGCTGCACCACAGCTTCAAGCTCAAGATGGGATCCCAGAGCCCCGCCGACGACGTCGCCCGCGTCGCCGCGGTCGCCGAGAAGCTCGCCGGCAGCGCCGGCGTCCGCGTCGACATCAACGCCCGGTGGGACCGCCCCACCTCGCTGACCTGGCTGCCGCGGCTGGCCGAGGCCGGGGTCGAACTCATCGAGCAGCCTGTGCCCGGACCCGAGTTCGAGGACCTCGCCGAGATCAACCACGCGCTGCCGATCCCGGTCATGGCCGACGAGAGTCTGCGCACCCCCGCCGACGCCTTGCGCCTCGCGCGGCACCGCGCCGCGGACATCTTCTCGCTCAAGACCACCAAGTCCGGCGGCCTGCGCGCCACCCGCGCCATCGCCGAGATCGCCGCCGCCGCGAACATCCCCTGCCACGGCGGCACCTCCATCGAGGGCCCCATCGGCACCACCGCCTCACTGCACGCCGCCTGCGCCACCCCCGCGGTCACCTGGGGCAGCGAACTGTTCGGCCCGCTGCTCATGCGCGAAGAGCTGCTCGCCACCCCCCTGCACTACGCCGACGGAGAGCTGCACCTGCCCGAAGGCCCCGGTCTCGGCGTCGAGCTCGACCCGGCCGCCGTGGCCCGATTCCGCCGGAGCTGACCTGAGCGATGACCCTCCTCGCCGGCGAGCCCGCCACCGAGCACCAGCCGCCCCGATCCTTCGGCAGGGGCCTCTGGGGGGCTGCGCGCGCCCGCGTCCCCATCTGGCACGGCCTCGAGGCCCTGCCACCGGGGCGCGGGCGCTGCGTGGCCGTGCTCGGAGTCTTCGACGGCGTCCACCGCGGCCACGCGCAGCTGATCACCACCGCGGTCGAGCTCAGCCACGCCCGCGAACTCCCGGCGGTGCTCGTCACCTTCGACCCGCACCCCGCCCGTGTGGTCGGCGCTCCCCGTGACACCGCCGCGTTGTCGAGCCTGGCGCAGCGAGCCGAATGGGCCGGTGACCTCGGAGTGGACGCAGTCGTGGTGCTGGAGTTCACCCGCGAGCTGGCTGCGCTGACCCCCGAGCAGTTCAGTGAACGCGTTCTCCTCGACGCCCTGGGCGCCGACGCCGTCGTCGTCGGCGCGAACTTCACCTTCGGGGCCCGTGCTGTGGGGACCACGTCGACACTGCGGGAGCTGGGCCGCCGGCACGGCTACAGCGCCCACCCCGTCGAGCTGCTCCCGCTCAGCGGGACGACCTGCTCGTCGACCCACATCCGGGGCTGCTTGAGCCGCGGTGATGTCGCGGGCGCCGCGCTCGCCCTCGGTCGCGACCATGAGATCGAGACCCGCGTGGTCGCCGGGCACCTCGTGACCGGGGCTGACACCGCCGTGCCCGCCCCGGGTCGCTATGTCGTGGCAATCGCCCCCGAGGACGACGAGCCGTGGCTCGGCCGCACTGCAGTGCTGACCGTGGACCACCAGCGGCGGCTGCTCCCCGACCCGGCCCAGGACCACCGCGAGGGCTCGCGGGTGCTGGTGACCTTCCGCGCGCGAGTCGCCTCGTGAGCACCCCCGAGACGCTCGAAGGCCGCCTGCGCCGCCTCGAGGACATCGAGGCGATCCGCGCCCTCGACGCCCGCTACTGCCGGGTCCTCGACGACGGCGACGTCGCAGAGCTCGTGAACCTCTTCACCGGCGACGGCGAGTTCCACGGCCTCGAGGTCGCCTGCGGACGCGACGAGCTCCACCACTTCTTCAGCGGGCTCGTCGACAGCGGCCTGACCGCCTTCTGGCACCACGTGACCAATCTCGAGATCACCCTCGGGCCCGAGGACCGAACCCCCGAGCCCGGGCACGGCGAGGACGCAGATCCTGAGCAGGCTCGTCACGCCAGCGCGACCTCGCTGCTCTGGCAGCCCTGCGTGCTCGACCGCGAACCGCACATCGCCGCCGGGCGCTACTACGACCGCCTCGTGCACCAACCGGGGCAGGGCTGGCGCTACCGGCGCAAACAGGTCGCCTTCGACTACTTCACACCCCTGCAGCAGGGGTGGGCACCAGCCCGCTTCAGCCTGCCGGCCGCCGCCGCGACCCACCGGTCCACCACCGCCGCAATGGAGCGTCCATGAGCCAGCTGCACCACCACGAGGACGGCCCCACCGACGCCCCGGTGCTGGTGCTGGGCCCCTCCATGGGCACCGACCTGCACCTGTTCGACCCCCAGGTGAACCCCGCACACGGGGAGAGCCTCGCTGCGCGACACCGCGTCATCCGCTACGACCTGCCCGGGCACGGCAAGTCCCCTGTCCCGGACCAGGCCCTGACCGTGGCCGACATCGCCTCCCAGGTGATCGACCTGCTCGACGGACTCGGCATCGAGCAGTTCCACTACGCCGGGGTGTCCCTCGGCGGCGCCGTCGGCCAACAACTCGCCGTCGACCACCCCGACCGCGTCACCACCTTGACCGCCATCGCCACCGCCGCCCGCTACGCCGACCCCGACTCCTGGCCCCGCCGCGCGACCCTCGTCCGCGACCACGGCACCCGCGCGATGATCGACTCTCGCGAAGGCCTCTGGTACACCCGCACCTTCGCAGCCCGACACCCCGAGATCGTCCGCTGGCTGCTCGCGATGCTCGACGCCACCAGCGACGAGGGCTACGCCGCGTGCTGCGAGGCCATCGGAGCGTTCGACGTGCGCGACAGTCTCGCGACCATCGAGGCACCCACACTCGCGATCGCCGGCGCCGACGACCCCGCCTGCCCACCCCAGACCGTGCAACTGCTCGCCTACACGATCCGCGGAGCCCGCTTCCGGACCGTCGCCGGGGCAGCGCACCTACCCAACGTCGAACGACCAGAAGAAATCAATCGAGCGCTCCTCGATCACTTCGGGCAAACCAGCTCCAACTCCTAGACACTGCATACGAACGGTCCGCCCGGGCCGCTGTCAGCGCCGTGCGGGCTGCGCTGTTCCATGCGCCCTGCCAGCACCCGCTTCGCGGAGTCCGGTCCTCGACGACTGAGATCGGGCATGCGCAATCTTTCCACTGTCGTTGAACGTGTTCGGCATTCTTCGCCACAGTCCCGGCGGCCTCCGTATCGTCCCGCGAGATGTGTGGAGCCATGCCGTCAACGGCGTTGCGAAGGAGGGCGTCCGTAGCGCCGGCGGTAGGCCGAGGCGAACCGGCTCGCACTGGAGAAGCCCCACCGAGCCGCGACGTCGCTGACCGTCGCATCGGAGCCCGCGGACAGGTCGGCGTCGGCCCGCTGCAGGCGCAGACCCACGAGGTACTCGGTCGGGGTGCAGCCCATCCAGAGCCGGAAGCCCTCCTGGAGTCGACGCACACTCATACCGGCGAGGCTAGCCATCTGCGCCGCGGTCCAAGGTCGAGCGGGATCGTCGTGCAGGGCGTCGACCACGGAGGCGAAGGCCCGCGGGCGGGGCGGCGCCGACGAGCGGTCGTCGGGGCAGCTCGCGAGGAGGAAGCAGGCCGACACGGCCCCGGCGAGCTGCTCGGCCACCATCGATGAGCCACTGAACGTGCCGGGCCCGCTGAGGTGCTCGGCGAGCCCGGTGACGAGCTGCTGCCAGTCGCGCGCTGCTCCGTTGTCGAGTCGGAGCTGGTCGGGGACGAGACCGCCTACCCGCACGACGTCGCGGTCGAGGACCTGCTCGGCCTCGCGATCGAGCCACTCCGCGTCGAACTTGACCCCGAGCACGGTGCAGGTGGAGTCCCAGTGGCTGATCAGTGACGGGGTGTCCGCTCGGAAGACCGTGGCCTCGCCCGGCGTGGAGATGACGGCTCCGTGCCGGCCACGGCTCTCGAGCCGGCCGCTGACCGGCATGTTGATCTCGTAGGCGTTCGGGTAGTCGCACGCGATCGCGACGTCGGCGCCCCAGCCGACGTACCCGATCAGCACGGGACCGAGGTCGAGGGTCCGCAAGGTGGGCCGCGGGACGGTCCCGCCACCGAGCAACGTGAGCTCGTGGGGGAAGTACACGTCGGCGGCGGCCCGGGAGACCTGGTCCCAGTCCCGCGTCCTCGCGTCCGGCGGCGCCGCCATGGTCAGAGGGTACCTGAGATGGGCGTCACGAACTGGTCGCGCAATCCGTCTCGATCCGGCGCGAAACGTGTCGCTGCTGATTCGACCCGTCCCTAGTTTCCCCTCGTCACCACCACGACACGAGGACATGACAACTATGACGACGACCGAGCACAATCAGGATCTGTCCTGGCTGAATGACGTCACCGTGACCGACCTCGAGCGCGATCCGTACCCCGTGTACGAGCGTCTGCGTCGCGAGTCGCCCGTCGCGTTCATCCCTGCGCTGGGCTTCCACGTCGCCACCACGAAGGAGACGTGCCGGGAGGTCGCCGCGAACACCGAGGTCTGGGACGGCGTCATCAGCCCGGCCGGTGGTCGCACCTTCGGGCACCCCAACGTGCTCAACGCCAACGGCCCCGAGCACGACGAGCTGCGCGGGATGGTCGAGCCCTCGCTACAGCCCGCGGAGGTCAACCGCTACATCGACGACCTCGTCCGCCCGATCGCCCGACGCTACGTCGAGGCCATCGAGGACCGGGGGCACGCGGACCTGGTCACCCACTTCTGCGAGCCGGTCAGTGTGCGCTCGCTCGGTGACCTGATGGGACTGCAGTCGGTCGATTCCGACACCCTGCGTGAGTGGTTCCACAAGCTCTCGGTCTCGTTCACCAACGCCGCCGTCTCGCCGACCGGAGAGTGGGCAAACCCGGACGGCTTCATTCCCGGCGACGAGGCCCGTGCCGACATCCAGCGCGTGGTCGACCCCCTGATCGACCGCTGGATCGTCGAGCCCGACGACAGCGCCCTCTCACACTGGCTCCACGACGGCATGCCCGAGGGAGAGACCCGCCCGCGGGAGATGCTCTACCCGACGATCTTCGTGTTCCTGCTCGGCGCGATGCAGGAACCCGGCCACGCCATGGCCTCCACGATCGCGGGCCTGTGGACCAAGCCCGACCAGTTCGAGCAGGTCGTCGACGAGCCGAAGCTGATCCCCCGCGCGATCATCGAGAGCCTGCGCTGGACCTCCCCGATCTGGTCGGCGGTGGCGCGCATCAACAAGGTCGACACCACCGTCGGCGGCACGTTCCTGCCCGCGGGGTCGGTCGTGATGCTGTCCTACGGCTCGGCCAACCACGACGCGAACGACTACGACGCGCCCTCGGACTTCGACCTCACGCGTGCGCCCGTGCCCCACCTCGCCTTCGGGGCCGGGAAGCACGCCTGCGCCGGGGCGTCGTTCGCCAGCGAAGTCTGCCGCATCGGCCTCGAGGAGCTCTTCGAGGCCATCCCCAACCTCGAGCGCGACGACGACCACGAGATCGACTTCTGGGGCTGGGGCTTCCGCGGCCCGACCGAGCTCCACGCCCGGTGGGAGGTCTAGGGATGCCCGAGCAGCACGACGTGCGTCTGAAGACCCTCGAGACGCAAGTGGCCTGCGCGGCCGACCAGAACCTCCTCGACGCGTTCCTGCGGGCCAACACCTGGCTCCCCCACGGCTGCAGCCAGGGCACCTGCGGCAGCTGCAAGATGCAGGTGCTCGAGGGCGAGATCGACCACCGGGCCTCCTCCGAGTTCATCCTCACCCCGCATGAGCGCTCCGAGGGACTTGCCCTGGCCTGCCAGGCCACCCCGCGCAGCGACCTGCTGGTGGAGCCGGTCGCCGAGGTCGCCGACGACGGCGTGGTCCGCCACCCCCTGCGCGACGTCCTCGGCACCGTGTCCGCGCTCGAGGACATCGCCCGTGACACCCGTCGGCTGGTCATCGATCTCGACGAGCCGTTGCCGTTCACGGCGGGGCAGTACGTGGAGCTGCTGGTGCCGGGAACCGAGATCCGTCGTCAGTACTCGATGGCCAACGCGCCGGCGGACACGGCCTCGATCGAGCTGCACGTCCGGCGGACCGAGGGCGGCGCGGCCACCGCCGGCTGGATCTTCGCCCGCATGCACGTCGGCGACCGGGTCGAGGTCCGGGGCCCCTTTGGGGTATTCGGGATCGGCCGTCCCCAGAACGAGCCCGCGATCCTGGTCGCTGGCGGAACCGGTCTGGCGCCGATGAAGTCGATCGTCGCGGCCGCGCTCGCGGAGGACCTCGTCCCCGAGCTGTGGCTGTACCACGGCGGCCGCACCGAGCAGGACCTCTACGACGTCGAGTTCTTCCGCGACCTCGACTTCCGCCACGACCACTTCCACTACCGGCCGGTGCTCTCCGAGCAGGACTGGGACGGGGCCAACGGCATGGTCACGGACGCGGTCCTCGAGGAATTCCCCACCTGTAAGGGGTTCGCGGGCTACCTCTGCGGTCCGCCCGCGATGGTCGAGGCGGGCCGCAAGGTCTTCAAGCGCCGGCGGATGGCTCCGCGCCTGATCCACCAGGAGGAGTTCACCGATGCGTCCGACCTCGCCCGCCGTTGACCCCTCCCGGTGAGAACCTGGTCGTTCCGCGGCATGGGAGCTCGTGCACGACCATGTCAGCGCGTTTCGTCGGCGCACTCGTCAACGACATCTCCCTGACATCACGGCTGTTCGATCGTCGAGGGGCTCGGGCTCAGTCGCTGGTGTCCTTGTTCTGGTCGATGATCGTCTGGCGTTCGGGGGTGACCCAGAGGATCACGCGCTCGGACTTGATGCCCTCGGGTGGGTAGTCGGTGCCCAGGTACTGGTGGGCGACCTCGTCGATGTGGGTGCGGGCCTCGTCGCCGGTGGTGGTCCGCTCGACCCGCCCGCGGATCTCGGCGTAGCGGTAGGGGTCGGACTCGTCGCGGATCAGCACGGTGATACGGGGGTCGGACTGCAGGTTGCGGTAGCGCTTGCGGTGGGTCTCGGTGTTGAGCACCAGCTGCCCGTCCTTCAACGCCACCCACAGCATCTGGGTCTGCAGCCGTCCGCTGGGCAGCACGGTGGTCACTGCCGCGAAGTTCTTGCCGCCGGCGAGTTCCTCGGTGACCGGATGCAGCTCAGGGCCGTTCTTCGTGTCCGCCATGACGATTCCTCTCGCGTGGTGGGCAGGTCAGTCCTGGAGTCGGGAGAGCAGGCTCGCCATGTCGGTGGCGCCCCACCGCTCGACGATCTGGCCGTTCTCGAAGCGTCCGAGCTGCAGCCCGCGCACCTCGATGCGCCGGCCGGTCGCGGCGACGCCCTCGAACTCGCCCCGGTGGGTCCCGGTGAGCGTGTAGGCGAACGCGATCGTGTCGTCGTCGGCCACCATCCGCTGCGGGGTGATCGTGAAGTCGGGGAACGCGGAGATTAGGTAGTGGAAGAACCGGCGGTAGCCCTCGCGGCCCTGCTCCTGGAACGGCGCCGGATCGTGGTCGACCGCGTCCGGCGCGAACATGATGTCCACCCCGGCGTCGACGTCCCCAGCGTTGAGCCGCTCGGCGGCCTTCTCCTGAGTGGCGATGTTGTCGTCCCGACTGCTCACGAGGTGCTCCTGAGGTCTGGGTGGATTGCGCGGGGAGGGGACGGTGCCGCGTCGGGCAGCCGGCGGGTACTGCTCGGCAGGCCAGGGCTCGCGGGATCAGCTGGCGACGAGGTCCGTCGAGCTGTGATCGGGATCGGCGACCGTCTGGCGCCCGACTTCCTCCCGCAGCTGGGTGAGGGTCCGGCTCAGGAGCCGCGAGACGTGCATCTGGGAGATGCAGAGGACCTGACCGATCTCGGTCTGGGTCTTCTCGTGGACGAAACGCAGCGCGAGGATGGTGCGCTCGCGCTGCGGTAACCGCCGGACCAGGGCTCGGACCAGGGCGGCGGTCTCGACCCGCTCGATGTCGAGGTCATCGGCCCCGAGGCGGTCGGCGAGAGCGTCGTCGTCGTCGCCCTCGCCCGGGGCGGTGTTCAGTGACGCGGGCCGTCGGGCGTCACCCGCCGCGATCGCTTCCCTCACCTGCTCCTGGGCGAGACCGAGGTGCTCGGCCAGTTCGGGCACGGTCGGGGCCCGCGTCAGGTCCTGGGAGAGGGTCGTGACGGCAGCCCCGACCGCGAGGTAGTTGTCCTTCACACCGCGCGGCGTTCGTAGCGACCAGGTCCGGTCGCGGAAGTGCCGCCGGACCTCGCCCATGATCGTGGGTACGGCGAAGGACAGGAAGTCCCGGCCGCGGTCGGGATCGAACCGCTCCAGGGCACCGAGCAGGCCGATGGTGGCGACCTGCTCGAGGTCGTCCATCGACTCTCCCCTGTCCGCGAACCGGCGCGCGATGTGGCGCGCCACCGGCAGGTAACCCATCACCAGATGTCCACGAAGGTCGGAGCGGCAGGGATCGGCGGGGTCCATCCGGGCGTAGTCGGTGAGCAGTGGCGCGTACCGCGCGTACTCCGTGTCGGCTCGGGCACGCGTCACTGCTCGTCCTCTCGGTGGATCGCTCGGCTGGGTCAGGCGGCAGGCTTGAGCAGGACCTTCGTCCATCCCTCGAGGCGGTCGTCGAAGTTCTGGTACGCCTCGGGGGCCTGGTCGAGGGAGAGCTCGTGGCTGACGATGAACGACGGCTTCGCCTTGCCCTGGTGGATCAGCTGCGCGAGCTGGCGGTTGTAGTTCTTGACGTTGGCCTGGCCGTTGCCGATGCCCTGGCCCTTGAACCACGTGGTGCCGTAGTCGAGCGGGTAGCGCCCGGTCTTCGCGTCCTCGGTCTTCGCGCCCGGGTCGTCGGGCAGGAACAGCCCGACCACGCCGATCTTGCCGGTGGGCCGCACGGCCTGGAACAGCGAGTTCAGCGTCATCGACGGGTCCTCGTTGCCCTGGGCGTCGTGGGCCTGGTAGCCCACGCACTCACACCCGCGGTCGGCGCCCCTGCCGTCGGTCTGGTCGAGGATCTGCTGGGCGGGGCCGCCCTGCGAGTCGTCGATCGGCGTCGCTCCGGCCCGCTCGGCCAGCTTGAGCCGGTCGGGGTGGCGGTCGACGACGAACACCTGGCTCGCGCCGCGGATCACCGCGGAGTAGGCGGCCATGATCCCGACGGGGCCGCCGCCGTAGACCACGACGGACTCGCCCGGGCGCATCCCGGCGAGCTCGGTGGCGTGCCAGCCGGTCGGGAAGATGTCCGAGAGCATCGCGTAGTCGTTCTGCTTCTCCGCCGCGTCCTCGGGCAGGACCAGGCAGTTGAAGTCGGCGTAGGGCACGCGCAGCAGCTCGGCCTGGCCACCTGCGTACGGGCCCATGCCGTAGAAGCCGTAGGCGCCACCGGCGGTGCCGGGGTTGACCGTGAGGCAGAAGCCGGTGTTGCCGCGCTCGCAGTTCTCGCAGAACCCGCAGCCGATGTTGAACGGCAGGCTGACCTGGTCGCCGACCTTGACCCGGTCGACACCGGAGCCGACCTCGACGACCTCGCCCATGTTCTCGTGACCGAGGATCTTGCCGGACTCGAGCCCGGTGCGCCCCTCGTACATGTGCAGGTCCGACCCGCAGATGTTCGTGGTCGTGATGCGCACCAGGACGTCGGTCGGCTTCTCGACCGTCGCGTCCGGCACGTCCTTCACCGACACCGACTTCGGGCCTTCGTAGACCAGTGCCTTCATTAGGGGATCGATCCTCTCCATCTGGTGGGACGAAACGTGTTCGGCGTAAATGGGCGCTTCCGCGGCGGGGTGTGAGATCGGGAGGCACCTCGAGGCGAGAGCGACGTGTTCCTCAGCGGGCGACGAGTTCTCGCAGGCCCTGCTCCGGGTCGGTGTCCATCGAGCGCCCGACCTCGTCCTGCAGCTGGGCGAGGGTTCTCCTCAGCAGGCGCGAGACGTGCATCTGGGAGATGCAGAGGACCTCCCCGATCTCGGTCTGGGTCTTGTCGTGGACGAAGCGCAAAGCGAGGATCGTGCGTTCCCGCTGCGGTAGGGCCCGCACCAGGTGCTGGACCAGTGCGCCGACCTCGACTCGTCCGATGTCGGGGTCCAGCTCCCCGAGGACGCCGGCCAGGGAATCGCCGTCGTCGCCCTCGGCCCGGCCTTCATCCAACGAGGCAGGCCGCAGGGCCCCGCCCGCCGTGATCGCCTCGCTCACCCGGTCGGCGGCCAGACCGAGGTGCTCGGCGAGTTCCGGCACGGTCGGAGCGCGATCCAGGTGCTGGGACAGGGACGTGACGGCCTTCCTGACCGCGAGGTAGTCGTCCTTCACTCCGCGTGGGGTGCGCACCGTCCACGTGCGGTCGCGGAAGTGCCGCCGGACCTCTCCCATGATCGTGGGCACCGCATAGGCGACGAAGTCTCGGTCGCGGTCGGGATCGAAGCGTTCCAGCGCACCGAGCAGTCCGATGGCGGCGACCTGCTCGAGGTCGTCCACCGGCTCGCCCCGATACGCGAACCGGCGCGCGATGTGCCGAGCCACCGGCAGGTAGACCAGCACCAGACGCTCGCGCAGCGCCGGGCGGCGAACGTCGGCGACGGCCATCCGAGCGTATTCAGCGAGCAGCGGCGCACGCCGCGCGTACTCCGCGTTGTCCTCCGCGCGTGTCACTCCTCGTCCTTCCCAGTGGACCAGTTCTGGGCTGCGCCGCGCGGCGGGCCCGGCTCAGCCGAGCGAGGCGGCGAACGTCGTCGAGGTGGTCATCAGCTGGTGATGGCCCCGCGCAGTTCCTTGGCGGCGGCGGCGGGATCGTCGGCGTTGCGGATCGCCCCGCCCGCGACGGCCACGGTCGCCCCGGCGGCCTGTACGTCGCGGATGCTGTCGATGTTCACCCCGCCGGCGATCGAGAACGGCACGCCGGACGCCTTGCCGTCGTCGATGACGGTCTGGATCGAGTAGCCCTCCTGGGCCTGCTCGTCGAGACCCGCGTGGATTTCGCAGAAGGCGACGCCGAGCTCGGTCACCGCGCGGGCACGCTCGGCGCGGTCCTTCACCGTGATCATGTCGGCGACGATCTGCCTGCCGTACTCCTGGGCCGACTTGACCGCGCCGCGGATGGTGTCATCGTCGGCGGCGCCCATCACGGTCACGTAGTCCGCACCCGCCGCGAAGGCGATCCCGGCCTCGAGCTCACCGGCGTCGGCGGTCTTCATGTCGGCGAACACCTCCTTCTCCGGGTGCGCCGCCTTGATCGCGCTCACCGCCGCGATCCCCTCGTGCTTGATCAGGGGTGTGCCCAGCTCGATGATGTCGACGTAGTCGGCGACCTGGCGCGACAGCGCCAGGGCCTCGTCGAGAGTGGCGACGTCCATGGCGACCTGCAGCTTCATCTCAGTGCTTCCTTCTCGATCACGGGTGGGACCGCAGGTCATTCGAGGTTGGCGTGCGTGCGCCACAGCTCCCGGGCCTGCGTCCCGCTGGTCTGCCACAGCGCGTGGAACAGCGCGTCGGCGAGCAGCAGGACCGACTGCTCGAACAGGCTGCCGGCGTACTGCACCGACGTCGTCCCGTCGAAGTCCTGTTTGTCGGCCGCGGGCACGACCAGGGTCTCGGTGGCCGTCTCGGCCAGGGGCGACTCCGCGGCCGTCGTGATCGCCACGACGTCGGCGCCCTCGTCGCGGGCGGTCTGCGCCGCGCGGATCACCCTGGCCGTCGAACCGGAGCCGGACGCCGCGACGAGGACGTCGCCGGGACCGATGGCGGGCGTGGTGGTCTCTCCGACCACGTGGGCGTCGAGGCCGAGGTGCATGAAGCGCATGGCCGCCATCTGCAGGGCCAACCCGCTGCGCCCGGTGCCCACGGTGAACACCGCGGACGCACCGGTCACCAGGACGCCGGCGCGGGCCCAGGCGGCCGGTTCGACTCCGTGGACCACGCGGTCGTGCTCCGCGCGGATCGCGGTCGTGGCGTCGACGACGTCCTGAGCTGTCGGTCCCGACATCGGTCCCCTCCTCCACAGCTGCTGCGCGATCAGAGCGGCGCTTTTTCCGCGATCACGTCGACGGGCTCGATGGTCGGCTGGGCGAACAGGACCCCGGTGTTGTCGGCGAGGGCTTGGGCGACCTCGCCGGACAGGTGGGCCTGGCGGCCGGAATCGGCCGCGAACGCGTCATAGATGCCGAACGACGACGCCCCGAAGCGCAGGGCGAACCAGCGGACCGTCTCCGGTTCCTGCCCGACCAGGTCGAGCCCGCGCTGCAGGAAGTTCTCGACGTCGTCCTCCCGGCCCGGAAGGGCCTCGATCCGGACCAACAGTCCGACGGTCACGGGTGCGGTCATGCTCGGTCTCCTCCTCGTAGGAACGTCGATCGGCGCCCCGACCAGCCGGGCCGCCGATCTGGCCCACCTGCGTGTTCGGGCGCAGGGCTTCGCGCGGACGCCCGAGTCAGGTCCGGGCCTCGGCCCGGTGGCGGCCCTCGGCGAACTCCTCGACGATCTTCGCGCCGAACGCGGGCAGGTCGTCGGGGTTGCGGCTGGTGACCAGACCGTTGTCGGTGACGACGTCCTGGTCGACGACGTTGCCGCCCGCGTTGCGGATGTCGGTGCGGATGCTCGGGAACGACGTCAGGGTTCGACCCCGGACCACGTCGGCCTCGACCAGCGTCCACGGGCCGTGACAGATCGATCCGACCGGCTTGCCGGAACGGACGAAGTCCCCCACGAACCGCACCGCGTCGGCGTTCACCCGCAGCCCGTCCGGGTTGACGGTGCCGCCGGGCAGGATCAGCGCGTCGAAGTCGTCGGGCGAGACCTCGGAGACCAGTCGGTCGACCGGGAACGTGTCGCCCTTGTCGATGTCGCCGTTCATCGCCTGGATCTCGCCGCTGTGGATCGAGAGGAGTGTGACCTGCGCGCCCGCGTCCTCCACGGCCTGGCGGGGCTGGGTGTATTCGACCTGTTCGACGCCGTCGGTAGCCAGGATGGCCACCCGCCGACCACGCAGTTCCTCCGCCATCAACCGTCACCTCTTCGTCGTGGACCGCCCGTGCGGACGCCACGACGCTAGGCGCCGTCACCCGCGGGCCAGAGCCGTTTCCGGACGGGACGGCGGTGCGGAATCGGCACTCGTCGTCGCAGGGGCGGCGCCTGCCGCCCGTCAGCGCAGGGTGCGGGCCAGGGTGACGGCGGGTGCTTCGCCGTAGTGGTGGCGGTAGGCGCTGGCGAAGCGTCCGGGGTGGCTGAAGCCCCACCGGTGCGCGACGTCGATGACGCGGACACCGCTCCCGGTCTCGGCTGCGACCAGGTCGGAGCGGGCGCGCTCGAGGCGGACGTGCTGGAGGTACTGCTTCGGGGACCGGTCGAGCTCGCGGCGGAATCCCGCGTGCAGGGCCCGCACCGACAGACCCACCGCGCGGGCGACGCCCTCGATGGACAGCGCCTCGTCGGCGTGGATCCGCATCAGCTCCGCGGCCTCCGAGATCGTCGTGCGAGGCGCGGACTCCGGTCGGTGGCGCAGCGCCGCCATCCAGCTGTTGGGCTGCCCCAGCAGCAGGGTGCTCATCACCTGCTCGCGCAGCTGCGCCGCCACCAGAGGGTTCGTCGCTCCGGTCCCGGCGTCGGCCAGCACCTGCTGCATCAACCGGACCTGCCCCAGCACCGCCATGGTCTCCGGGGCACCCATGACAGGGTCGAACTCCAGATCGGGCTGCTCGGGCGACGCGGTGACCAACCGACCGGCGAAGGACCGCAGCGCGTCGAGGTCGACGCGGATCACGAGCAGCCGCAGCGCCTCGTCCCAGTCCATCACCAGCTCGGAGGCCGCGGTGCTCACCACGACCGACCGCCCGGCGACCGCGTCGAAGCGGCGCCCCGCGTGCTGCGCGGACATCCCGCCCGCGAGCGGGAGGGACACCGCGACGTAGTCCGGCAGCGGATCGGCGCTCAACCGCACCGCCATCCCGTAGTCCATCTCCAGCAGCGACAGACCCGGGGTGAGGATCCCGGACACCTCCGCGATGAACCCGCCAGAGTGCGCCGGAGCCACCGTGTGGCTGGACATCAGGTCGGTGACCCGCGAGACGAGGTCGTCGAGATCGTTCGTGCGAACCAGCTTCTGACCCGACGGTTCGGGCCAATCTCGGCTCAACGGCTTCCCCTCCACCCGAAGGGACGTACAGCCGGCGGGCCACCGCTGTCGGGGCGAGCCGGGAACGACCACGCACCAGGGTCGTACAGGTGCGTTCCGCGAAACTACACGAGCGGGGCGCCCGGTATGGAACCGCGGGAGCCGGGTCAGGTGCTCACGCGGCGCTCGGCGAGCCAGTCGTCAGTGGCGATCAAGGGCAGCAGCACGTCCCACATGGCGGCGACCCGGGCGGGGAGCACGTCGAGGGTGCCGCTGCGCTCGCAGATCAGGTGGTGCCCGGCCATCAGGGTGGCGATCTGGCGGGCCAGCACCGCCGCGTCGACCGACGGGCGCAGCATCCCGGCCTCTGCTGCCGCCCACACGTGGGTCGCGACGGCCTCCTCGGCGAACCGGTCGTGCGCGGCACCCTGCTCGACGGTGACGGCAGCGTCGTTGAGCAGCCGGACCCCGCCGCGGGCGACCGGATCGAGGCGCACCGCGTCCACGACCCGCTCGGTCAGCACGACCAGTGTGCACAGCGGGTCCCACCCCCGCGTCTTAAGCTCGACGAGGAGCCCGGTCCAGATCGCGTCGGTCGCGGCGATCACCGCCTCGGCCATGGCCTCCTTGTGCGGGAAATGGAAGTACATCGCGCCCTTGGTCACCCCGCTACGAGACAGGATCTCGCTGAGCGTCGCGCCGTGATAGCCGACCTCAGCGAACCGCTGCGCCGCAGCCGCCACGATCGCGTTGCGCGTCGCCACCGACTGCTCGTGGCGCTCCTCCGCCCGGCGGGGGCGGCCGGTGGCCGGTACGGAAGCGGACCTGTCCGCCCACCCTTCTGGATCGCTCACAGGAGCTCTCCTCTCTCCCGGCACGACGAGGCGCCTACTCCGCCGACACCCAGGCCCGCCTGCGGGGCCCGATCCGTCGCCGACCTCAGTGCGGGTTGTGGCGACGGGCCGCGTCGTAAACGGTGAACGCCTCGCTCAGCGTGGCGTCCTCGAGACCCACACCGAGCGCTTCCGAGGGATTGCGCAGCTCCACCCGGCACCCCGCGGCCTGGCGCCGCAGACGTACCCGATGCAGGAACCGGGCCAGGTCGGGCTCACAGGCGCGCGCCTCGGACAGGTCGATCACCAGCTCCTGAGCGCCGAGCTCACGGACCAGGGGGTTCGGCGAGCAGAGCCCGGAGTCGATCGACGACGCCGTCATCGACGACACCTGCCAACGCCAGCGCCAGCCGGCCGGCCCCGAACGAATCGCGATCACCGGCTCATCTCCGTGGTCGGGCGTCGACGCCACCTCCACCAGCACCCCCAGCGTCGCGTCCGGACGCTGCGACCGTCGTCGCGCTCCCGCTGTTCTCGCCACGATGTGCCTTCTCGATAGGCTCAGGCCCGCCCGCGGTGACCACGCCGTGAACCGAGCAGGCATGCCGCCCACACGCCCTTCGATCCGGCCCCTCGGAGCCAGGCTGCCGCGGTGGTACGGACGGCGACGACGCTAGGACCCACCACCCGGATCGCCGAGACGATTCCGGCCCCGGACCCGGTCCGGAATCGGCCTCTCTCCACGCGGTGACCGCTCAACGAAGTGACGCAGCAGGGCACCGAAGGGGCGGCGCGGCCGATTCCGCACCGCCTCCATGGCCGGATACGGCTCGGCCCCACCCTGGCGGGCTGCCTACCGTCTTCTCCTCCGTGCCTTCAGCGGCCGAGGGTCGTCTCGGCTCACGGTCGACCTGATCGAAACCAGACGGGAGCCACCCCATGTCCGCTCACCGCAGCCCGACAGGGACCGTTGCCGGAGCTCGCCCCACGGGCGGCCCCGTACCGAGCCCCCGAGTAGCCGAGTCGCTGCCCACTGCCGTGGAGGCTGGTCTGGCGTGCCTGAGCAACCTCGCCCTCGTCGACGCCGTCACCGAGGTCGCCAACGTCGAGGACCGACTTCGTGTCGCGCTGAACGTCAGCCGGCCCGACCCGCGCGGCGACGTCGCCGCCCGGATCGCCTGCGCCCATCTCGCCGAAGGCAACCTGACCGAGGCCTACTTCGCGCTGCTCCAGGCACGCGACCACATGCTCGACACCACCTGACCGACGACGGACCGAGTACGGCACGAGAGTCGCGGACTGGTGCGGTTCACCGAGCGCCATGGTCGGGCGCACGCCACCGGACGACGAATCCCCGAGACCGGCCGACACGGCCAGAG
>NZ_JAJNDA010000031.1 GCF_021026295.1 Actinomycetospora soli | reverse complement strand
ATCGCCTCCGCCCGATGCAGGCGCCGGATCTCCGCCCAGTCCTCCACCTTCAACACCCCTTCCCATCGGCAAGGGGGTCCAGATTCACCCGTCGCAGAGGGGTCAGGATTCAGGCGTCGTCAGCAGCAGCGGTCCGCGGAAGGTCAGTGGCGCCCATTCCCCGAAGGGCCAACCGGCCCCGGAGTAATGCACGAAGCAGCTGCCGTCGCCGCCCCCAGAGGTGAAGCGGGTGAGGACGGAGAGGAGTCGGTCGGCGGTCGGCTGGTCGAGGCTGCCCTCGCAGGGCTGGGTGATCCAGTCCGGCCAGCGCACGAGGCTGAACCAGCGGAAGCACGGAGGAGCGGGCTGTGTGCGCGCCGTGGTCGCCAGGGGCTCGCCGAGCCGGGCGCCGAGGTCTCGCCACCACAACCGCGGCCACCCCGGCGGTGGGGACGGGAACCCCGTGATCTGGGTGGCGAAGAGCCCCCCGCGGGGTAGGCGCTCGACAGCGAGGACGTCGGAGGGATCGGCGCCAGGCACCTCCCACATCCCGTGGAGGACCCAGGTCTCGGCGGGCCAGACGTGCGGCATGAAGCTCAGCGATGCCTCGGGGTCGAGCTCTCGGAGCCAACGAAGCTCGTCGGGGTCCGCGAGCTCGAGCCCGTAGGAGAGGTTCATCCTGGTCAGCGTCCCGGACAGAAGGAGCCGATGGCGGCGCCGGCGACCCCTGCGGCCTCGCTGGACGGGAGACCGCTGGCCTCGGCGACCTCCTGGTAGATCTGCTGGCGGGGCACGCCGTCCACGATCAACCCGCAGACGCCGTAGCCGAGATCGACCGCGGCGCGCTCGTCGGTGACGACGACGCCGACGCGTCGGACGGCGGTGAGGAAGATGCGTTCCGGGCCGGGTCCGTAGTTGGTGACGCCGGGCGGCACCGCACCTGGCGGTGCCGCGCCTGGTCGAGCCGGAACGTTCGGGCTGACGGGCGCGCTGATCGGGGCGGTCACCTGCCGGCGGGCCTCGAGTCGGTCAGCGATGAGCTCCACGCTGAAGATGCTCCCGACCAGCGACACGATCAGCGCGGCGACCGCGACGGCGAGCCCGACCTGTGACACGCGGGGCCGCGGCGCGGCGCTGCGGGCGAACGCGATCACCGCGCACACCAGTGCGCCGAGAGCGATCAGGACGGCGAGGAAGCTCACGACCGGCACCCAGCCGAGCCCGACCCCGATCGCGCCCAGGATCAGCCCGGTGACCGCCAGCCCGGCGCCCGACCGAGGTGTCGGAGGTGCCCACTGCCCCGTTGGCGCGGGAGCGGGCCAGGTCCCGGTCGGCCCGAGGTAGTCAGCGGTCCGGGTCGGCAGCGGGTTCGGGGTCGGCGACCAGCCACCGGGGCCCGACGGTCCGGTCGCGGGCGCGCCGAACAGGTCCGGCCGGCCGGGCGGGCGCGGCGCGGAGCTCGGAGCGCGGCCGGGTGCCGCACCGGGACGGGAGAGGGGGGCGGCGGTGCGGGGCTCCTCGATGCTCATGACGGGGCAGACCGCGCAGCGCGGCTCGACGGTTCCACCAACTTCGCTGTGACCTCCGAGCTGCAGCATCAGGTGCGGTGGCGGCGTGCTTGCTGCGCGGGCGGGGGACCGCCGATGCTGACCCGGTGGATCACGACGAGGCCCAGCTGGGGTGGGAGCTCGACCGGCTGGCCGGGGCAGTGGGCCAGGGCGGGCCGGCGATGGTGGCGGGCTTCCTGCCGACGGTCGAGAAGAGCCACGCGGAGCTGCTGGCGCTGTCGCTGTCGGGCTGCGAGGAGACGGTGCTCGCCGCGTTCCGTCGCCGCAGTCGCCATCCGCTGGTGCGCCGCCCGGAGCCCGGTGTCGTCCAGATCAGCGGCGTGCTCGGCGCGGGTTGCTTCGCCCTGAACCCGACGATCGTCCGGGTGCGCCTCACAATGCGGCACGAGGCCTCGACCCTGGTGTCGGTGACCGCGAAGGCGAAGGAGGGCCTGATCCCGCAGCGCACCGCGGCGTCCGCGATCAACTACCTGTTCCGGCGGCTGCGCCGCCTCGCCAGCCCCTGACCTGGAAGGCGACCGCGGCGACGCCGACCGAGGGGTGGGGGAGCTATTTCGCGGTTTCGGGGAACCGTTCGGGATGCGGCGGGGGTCTACCTGCTCGACAGCTCGGCCTGACACGGCCAGCGGGCGGCTCGAGGGGTGGATCGTGGTCTATGTCGGGGGACTGCTCGGGCTGGCAGCGCTGCTGCTGTGGTTGTTCAGCATCATCGACGTGATCACGGCCGAGGAAGCGGACTGCCGGGCGTTGCCGAAGCTGCTGTGGCTGCTGGTCGTGCTGCTGGCAGGGACCGTGGGCGCCGTGCTGTGGCTCCTGTTCGGCCGCCCGCAGCCCGCGCGGTCCAATCGCCCTCCGGACCCGGTCTCGGCGCGTTTCCCTGAGTACGACCGGCCGAACCGGGCGATGCCGACCGACCCCCTTCAGGACGAGGCGTTCCTCGCCGGACTACGCGAACGCGCCGCGGCGCAGCGCCGGCGAGAAGCCGAACGCCGGAACGGGCAACGTCTTGAAGAACATTCCGGCGACCGCAGGGAGGATCAGCCCAGCGCCGGGTCCGGTGAGGGGCCGGACGACCCGGGCGTCGATGCGGGCATCTCGGATCGGTGACGTTGCCGGACACCGGCACGAAGGGCGGGGAGCAGGGTGGACGACGCGAGCGGAGCCGACCACAGCGCGGACGCGCCGGGTGGGGCTGGGCGGTCGGTGGCCGAGCTGCGCGCGTTGCGGTTGGTGTCCCAGCTGCTGGACCCCCGCGAACTCGACGCCGGCGCAGCTGAGCACCTCCTCGCCGTGCTGCATGATCCCGGGGACCTCGTGGTCGTCGAGCGCGAACTCAACCTGACGGTCGTGGTGGTCGACCTCGAGGACGGCGTCGGGCGGATCGAGGACCTCATCGCCCCCGACCACGTCACCGTGGCGGTACCCGAGCTGGTCGCGCTGCTGCGCGACCACCTCATCGCCCTAGGCCGCGATCCCGCCGCGGCGCGACGGCAGTCACCGCGGGTCCCCGGGCGCCGCTGGATCACCGCGCCGGGCCGCGCGCCCGAGGAGACCTCCCCGCCTGCCTGAACGTCGCCGCCCCGGCAGGTGTTGCCGGGAAGCACCGCAGAGCGGAAACGGAGTGAAAGCGGCGACGTGGACAGCCATGTGGACAGCCATGATCGGATGAGGCCGGGGGGAGCAGATGGCGGCGCAGACGGAGACGGTGCGGGGCCTAGAGCTGCGGCTGGTCAGCGAGTTCGTCATGGACGGCGCTCTGCTGACCGTCACCGACAACACGACGACGCGGCCGCTGCTGGTGGTGCGCCGGGACCACGCTCGCCCCAGCTGGATGGCCGACGTCCGCAACGCCACCTCCGACGGCGTCGAGCTGGCGCTGCTCGAGGACATCGTCGCGCTGGTCCGCGAGACGCTCGCCCTGGCCGACCCGCCGCCGCTGCTCGACGCACCGGGCTTCAGCGACGACATCGACGCGTGGTGCCGACCGAGCGACGCCGATGCGTGGGCCAACGGGCACTGCTTCGAGATCACGATGTGCTCGCTAGCCGACGACGACGACGGCATCGAGTTCGTCTCGACGAGCAGCCCGCACCGGCTCGACCTGGTGCAGTGGGGCGGGCACGGGTCGCAGACCGCGAAGGTGTACCTCTCAGGATTCCCGAGTGTCCGGCCTCACCAGCCGCACAGCGACCTGGTGGTACTCGACCTGCTACTCGACCGGGCGCGCCGCGAGCTGGGCATCCCCCGTCCGGCCCGTCACCTGGCGCCGCCCACAGGTGCGGGTCGTCGGGTCCCGCCGCGCCCGCCGCTGCCGGTGCCCTGGCCCCGTGAGCTGGAGGTCCCCCCGGAGGTCGGGCGGCTGCACACCCTCGGGATGGCCGCGCCGAGTGGTCTCGTCGCGTGGGAGCTGCTCGCTGGGGACAACGGCCGGGCCCGGCAACACCGGCACGACGAGCTCTACCCCGGCACCGGCCGGGTGCCGTTCGCCGCGCGGATCGACAACGACGACCACGCCTGCCTGATCCCGGCCACCGGCGAGGTGGTCATCGTGCACATGCACGCCAGCAGCGGCTGGGAGGCCCGCGGCGAACGGTTCCCCGACATCTGGGCGTTCCTGGAGACCCGACTGATGCCGGACCTGCTCGAGCGCCTCGACGACGACGCCAGCTACGCCCGCGACCACCCCGAGGTCATCAGGACCGACGACGCCTACGCCGTGCCCGCCGCCTGGCCCGCGGAGGCCGCGATCCCGCCAGAGCTGGCGCTGCTGCACGGCGCGGGCCTGGTCGACCTCGACGCCTGGACGCTGCTGACCGGCGAACACGGAACACACCTCGCCTCCGACTCGCTCTTCTTCCCCTCGAACCCGGACAGCGAGTGGGTGGTGTTCGCCCAGCGCCGCGAGCGGGGTCTGCGCGCGTCCTGGCACCGCCACGACGGGCGGGTCGCGGTCACCCGCTGGCTCGACGACCCCGCCGACAGCCCCGAAGCGACCTACGACGACGTCCGATCGTTCCTCGCCGGCGCGGTGTTCCCCGACTTCCTGGCCCGCCACCGCGCCGAGTGCACCGCCGAACGCCGCGAACGTCGCCTCGAAAGCAGGGCCGCGTTCAGCCCCGCGCGCTGGTGGCAGCTCCGGGCCCGGATCGACCTGTTCGACGACCCCCGGATCATCGGCGAAGGCCCGCACTACGCGCTGCCCCCGCAGACCCGCTCGCTGCTGGTGTTCCCGCTCGACCCCGACCTGCTGCCCGACGCGGCGGAGTGCTTCGGGATGTTCCTCGACGATCTCGACGGGCAGTCGTTCGTCCCCGGCCGCCGCGACGTCGACGTGGTGATCACCCCCTTCATCGGCGAGACACTGCGGGCCGCCGGTGTGCCGGACCGCTTCGAGTTCTGGGTGACCTCAGGGCGGAAGCGAGTCGGTCGCGGGGTGATGCTCGGCGAGGTCCTCGACCCCCGCTTCCCCCGACGCGTCCCGCACGACTGGCCCCCGCCGGGCCACGGAACGTCATGACGAGCTCCACGCCGGACGCCCCGTCGACCGCGCACGACCCGCGGATTCCCGTTGCCGGTGACCGCGTCTGGGTGGATGCGGTGCTCCGGGAACTCCTGCCGCTGTCCGAGAGCGCACGGTGGCGGTGGATCGGCTCGGAACTCGCCGCCGGCCCACGGGTCGAGGCGGTGCTCGAGGGCCTGTGGCGCCACCGCGAGCACGACGGCGGTGACCCCGGCCAGGTCGCGGCCACCGTCGCGCTCCTCGCCCGCGACGAGGTCTGGATCAGCGAAATGCTCGTCGACGGCCCGGTCGCCGTCGCTGCACGGCTGGCCTCCGGGCGCGGGCTGGACCTCGTCGACCACGACATGCTGGTCGACCGGTTCCCGGCGCTGCCCCGGGCGGTCGCGGCCGCCGTGGCGGTCAACCCGCGGCTACGGCGGCGCCCGGAACTCGCCCAGGCACTGATCGGGCGGGCCCGCCGCGCCCTCGGGCCGCGCACCGCAGCCCGGATGCTGCCCGCCCTGCCCACAGCGTGGCTCGCTCGCCACCTGCCCGAGCTGATGCACCTGTCCGGCTTGGAGTGGCGCGCGATCGCCCGACACCGACCGGGCGAGGTCCTTGCGATGGTCGCCGCCGACCTCGACGACACCCCGACCGCGGTGCGGGACCGGTGGTGGGACCAGCGGGGATTTCCCGCCGCGGTGGGCGTCGTGCGCGCACACCGCGAGCAGGCGGCGGCCGTGCTTGACCTGCTTGAGGCGCGAGGACCCGCCGACCGAGCGCCTGCGGCGTGGCTGTGGCGCGCCGACCTGGCCCACGCTGCTCCCGCGCGGGCCGCCGCCTACCTGCTCGCCCCGAGCCGCGCCGGGTGGCTCGCCCGCCACCGCCCCAGCCGCGCCGTCTCCCGCGTCCTGCCCGCCCACGGTGAAGTCGAGGAGGGCCGCTTCGGTGCGCTGCGACCGTTCGGTCGTGCACCCGGGGCCGTCGACGACCAGCCAGAACCCGGGCCGGTGGTGCTCCCAGCATGGGGCGCGACCCGCCGCGACATCGTCGACCTCGCCCGGACCCACCACGACCAGCTCCCGGCCTTCCTCGCCCACGTGGGAGAACCGTCACTACATGGTGACGGATCGGTGGACGGGGACGACGCGGACCGGTGGCACGCTCATCCGCTGCCGACCGCCACCTGGCTCGCGGTGCACCGCCGCGCGCTCGCCCGCGCCCTCCAGCTCACCGCCGATCATTCCCGACCGCGGGAAAGGTCCTCCGCGCTGGTCGAGATCGCCGCCGGGCTCCAGGAGGTCCCGGTCGAGGTCCTGCTCGCCATGGTCGACGAGCAGCCCGCGCACGAACGCGCCGCGATCCTCGCGGGCCGCCGCAGCGAACCGGACGTGTTGCTCCGGGCGCTCCTGGGTCGCACGCCGGCCGTCGACACCAAACATCGCGCCGCCGAGATCGCCGCCGCCGCTCGCTGGGTTGGCCCCGCGCGTGCGGGCCAGCTACTGGCCGCGACACGCGAGCAGCTCCCGCCCGCGTCCACCGAGGCCGCAGCGCTGAACACCACCGGTATCGCCCTTCGATTGCAGGGCTGGCTGGGTCTCCTCGACCGGCCCGCTGAACTGCGATCCGCACCCCGTGAGTGGTGGCTCGACGACGGCACCACCGGAGTCGACGACCGCCGACCGCGGCTGCGTCGAGCGATCAAGGCTTGCTTGGACGATCTGGGTGAGCCCGGCGACCCCAGTGTGTGGTTCAACCCGCTCTGGAACGCAGCTCGCCAGCCCAACAGCCGCGCCCTCCTCGCTCACGAGCTCAGCGAACGCGGACCGCTCGGGGTGCCGCTCCTCGCTCGACCCATGCTCAAGGGCATGGTCGCGGTGATGACCGAGCCCCTCAGCACCCGTCATCCCGACCTGGCCCAACGCCTCGCCGGACGCTGGCTCGGGGTGCCCGACGCCGAAGGCGTGATCGTCGAGCTGATGGATCGAGTCGTACCGGCTGACCAGGAGGCCGTGGAACGACTCGAAGGAGCCCGTTCAATGCTCGACCACGGAGAGCCTCTCCTCGGCCTGGAATACGTCCTGACCGATCTCTACGAGGACCTGCTCAGCCTCTTCAACGCCGACCGCGAGCGGCCCATCAGCGCCGCCCGCGCATGGAATACCCGCTACGGCTTCGACTTCGATGCGCTCGATTAATTCGACCAAGAATATCCTTGGCCCGCGTTGTCTTTACCAGAAGAGAATGAAGCCGATGATGAGCAGTACCACCAGAGCCGCGGCGAGCTTGAACACGCGATCCTTCCGTGCCTCCTGCCTAGCTGCGAGAGCTCGCATGTCCTGATCGATGCGATCGCTGGCGGCCCGCGATGCGATGATGCGCCGGTTCCGCTCGATGTCCTCCAGTATCAACGGCCAGATAGTGTACTCAATAGGCCTCTTGGCGTGAGGCTGGAACTGCATCGAGTTAAAGCGGTCCCCAGGCTTGAGGACGGTCCTCTCGACTACTGACATGCTGTCGAGGAACGGCGAGTCGGAGTCGCCCCCGTGCGAATACGCGGTCGTAGTTACGCGCCCATCTCGATGAAGAGTGCGAGTCCACTTCTCCGTGCGGACCACGCCTTCCTCTTTGCCCAGCGTGAAGGAGCAACCCCGAATCGAGAAGCGAGCGTGAGGCCCCAGGACCTCTTGCAGTACAGACGCCGCGTCCTTCGCAGTCCAACCCCACGTCTGACACGTGACGCCGTCGCCGAGCTCTGTGATGCTGCCGCGCAGGAAGGCGACGACCTTCTCGCGTGAGGCAGCGGGAAGAGCCCGATAGCGTGTGATCTCACTCGATTCGCTCGCCTCTCGGCGACTCTTCCTTTCGGCTCGCTCGGCTGCGCTGCAGCCTACGCAGTACCAGCCCGACAGCTCGGGTATCCGCTGGTGGCAATCGAAACAGCCGAGGGTGCCGCAGTAAAGACAGGTGGTCTCGGGGAATGCACCACATTTACACGTTGCAGCAGTCAACTTTCCTCCACGCGACGCGCTTCTCCCAGCAAGATCGACCCGGCTGTCCTGTTTGTTAGATCTTCTTTGGGGTGTCACCGTGTCGGCGGCTGACGCTTCCGTCGCTCTACCAGAGAGCACCAGCTCTCTCGGCGCAGCGATCGAGGAACCAGCCGGTCCGTCAGGCCTAACGCACGATGAAGCTGCCTTCGGCGATGGAGATTTCGGCGGCGTCGCGCACGGGATCGTCGGTGGCCATGGTCAGGAGACATACCTGGCCGGGGGCGGCGAGCTGGGCGACCTGGGTGACGTGGACGCGGGTCGCGCCGACCTGCATCTGGTAGCGGCCCACGATCTTGCCGCGTGGGCTGCCCCCGACGGGCCGGACGGCGTAGGCCGGAGGGATGGGCCCGGCGGCGATGGGCAGGACGGCTTGCTTCATTTCCTCGGCGAGCTGCTGGTCGGTCTGCGCCTGGACTCGCCCGCAGAGCCCGCCGATAGTCGGGCGGTAGCCGGTAGCGGTGGTGGTCTCGCGGTCGATGGCAAGGGCGCCGGACCCGTTACGGACGGCCGCCGCGATGGTCGGGTTGGCGGCGACTTCGGGCGCGTCGTCCGGCAGCACTTCGAATCGCCTTGGGATCGAGGTATCCCACAGCGGGATCCGTGGCCGGAACGGCTGCAGCTGGCTCGGCGCCGCGGGCGGCTCGGGCAGAGGGGTGGACGGCGGCGCTGGTGTCGGGCTGGGAGTGCTCTGGGTTCCCGATGCCGGGCTGGGGACGGTCAGCAGGGTGGTGACGACGCTGGCGTCGCGGCTGGCGACCCAGGCGCGGGCGCCGTCGGAGGAGACCGTCACCATCGACGCCCCGGGGGCGAGCGGCACTGCACCAACGGCCGTGGAAGCGGCGGCGTCGATGACGTGCAGCTGGTTGGTGGCGTTGTCGATGACGTAGGAGCGGCGCCCGTCCGGGGCGAACACCACCGACTGCGGCTTCCCGCCGAGCGGGACGGTCGCAGTGACCGTGCCGGTGGTGAGGTCTAGGACCGAGACGGTGCCGGCGTCGAAGTTCGCGACGTGGGCGATGCGGCCGTCGGGGGAGATGTCGACGTCGTGGGGACTGGTGCCGGGACCGATCGGCACCGCCCGCAGGAAGCTGTTCGTGCGCAGGTCGATCTCGTCGACCTCGCCGGACATGTGGGCGGTGACCAGTGCGCGGGTGCCGTCGGGGGTGATCGAGATGGCGTGCGGGTTCTTCGGCAGCGCGATCTGCGCGACCGGGGTGTTGGTGACGGTGTCGAGGACCGAGACCACGGAGCGGTTGTGGTGGGGGACGTAGAGCCGGGTGCCGTCGGCGGACATCGCGGAGACGAACAGCCAGGTCTGCCCGGTCTTGCGGTCGGCGGGCTGCCCGGTCTCGATGGTCTTGACGATCTCCCGCTTCCCGGCGTCGATGCCGGCGACGAGGAGCTTGTCGGCGCTGAGGTCGTTGTAGGTGACGTAGACGTTGTCGGTGGCTGGGTTGAGCACCACGAACCGCGGCAGCCCGGGCAGCGGGATGGTCGCGGTGACCGTGTTGGTGGCGGTGTCGATGGCGTGTACGGCGGGGGCCGCGGGGTCCGACGTCGTCGTCCAGGCGGTGGCGCCGTCGCGAGAGACCGCCACGGTCTCCGGGCGCCCGGCCACGGGCAGCGTTGACACCGGGAGGGGCAGCGGGTCGCTGGCCGGTGTGATGGTCGCCGCGGGCGCGGGAGGAGCTGCCGCCGGGTCGGGGGCGGCGGGACCCGCGACCGGCGCGGGGGCGGAGGCCGCGTCGGAGCGCTGGGCCAACGCGATGGCGCCGGTGATGGTGCCCGCGAGCACGACGACCGCGACGGAGATCGCGGCGCCGGCGAGCGCGACCCGCCGGGACGGGGGTGCGGGGGCGAGCAGCGGGCTGCCGGTGACGATGGTGGTGGTGTCCAGGCCGGCGACCGAGCTCGAGCGGGTGCCACCACCCCAGGTCAGCGCCACCTTGCGGCGGGGGGTGCTGGCCCGGAACTCGCCGTGCTCGATCGCGCGGCGGGCGACGGCGATGAAGTGGTCGACGCTGCGGAAACGGTCCTCGGGGCGGGTGGCCATCGCACGGGCGATGACGTCGTCGAGGAAGCCCGCCTGCGGTGCTGACGTACTGAGGCGCGGCGGCGCCGACCGGAGCTTGGCCGTCATCTGCTCGGCGGGGGTGGCCTGCTGGTAGGCGGCGCGCCCCGCCAGGCAGGTGAACAGCACACAGCCCAACGCGTACTGGTCGGTGCGGGCATCGGCGTTGCCGTAGTACTGCTCGGGCGCGAGGTAGGGGGAGGTGCCGAGCACGGCGCCGCGGGCGGTGACCTCGGTGACGTCCTCGGCGGCGGCGCGGGCGAGCCCGAAGTCGGCGAGGTAGGCGTAGTCGCGGCCGGCGGAGTCGACGCCGAGCAGGATGTTCGAGGGCTTGACGTCGCGGTGGACCAGGCCGTGGCGGTGGACCTCGGCGAGCGCGTCCGCGACCTGAGCGAGGATCGCGACGGCGCGCCGCGCGGGCAGCGGGCCTTCGGCGATGGTCTCGGCGAGGTTGCCGCCCTCGACCGGGCGCATCGAGAGGAACAGCCGGCCGTCGGCCTGGCCGTAGTCGTAGATCGGCACCAGGTGCGGGTGCTCGAGAGCGGCGGCGTGGCGGGCTTCGCGCAGGAACCGGGCCCGGGCGTGTTCGTCGCGGGCGAGGTTCTCGTCGAGCAGCTTGAGCGCGACGGTGCGCGGGACGCGCTCGTCGGTCGCCCGCCACACCTGAGCAGCGCCGCCGATCCCGAGCAGCTCGTGCAGCGTGAACGGCCCGATCTTCTGCGCTACCCCGGTCACGACGCCTCCCCGTAGGCCCGGACCGCTGACGTGTTCGCGCCCCCGCGGCATTCCAGCTCATAGATCACCGTTTGGCCAGTACGCGGCGTTTCGATGGGGTTGCGGCGGTTCACGAGTCGACGCCGGAGACGATGGCCTCGATGTCGCTGACCACCTCGGCGAGCGGCTTCGAGAACGCGCCGCCGTGGGCGTCGCGCCAGAGCCGGTAGCCCTCGAGGTCGGGCGGGTCGTCGTCGGCGGCGACGACGGCGATCACGCTGGCCTCGAACGCCGCGCGGGTGATCGGAACGTGCCCGAGCCAGGTGGAGACCCCGCCCTCGGTGTTGGGGTTGGACACGCACACGCCCTCGAGGCGGGCGTGCACGAGCGCCCCGAGCTCGGGGTCGTCCTCCACGAGCAGCACGTGGGCGCGGGAGGCGTGCTCGCCGGGCCGGGTGCGGTAGCGCCAGACCTGGCCGGCCGTGATCTCCACGGGGCCCTCCTTGTTCTCGGATCGGGCGCCGCGCCGGCGGCGCGCCTTGGCGATCATGACCTGACGGGGCGGTTCGAGGCTGCGGCGCAACCAGCGTGGCTGCATCCAGCGCGGGCGCTTGAGGTCGAACACCGCCGCGAGCACGAACCCGACCGGCACCCACAGCGACCCGGCGGCGAACGGGACCATCGCGAGCAGCACGTAGGCCGCGGAGTCCTTCGGGAGGTCGGTCATGCCGGTTGCGTGGGGCAGCACGATCAGCGCGTAACCGGGACCGCAGATCGCGATGATGGTCCTGCGGGCGTCCCCGACCCAGCTGCGCCAGCGGCCGGTGAGCGCCGCCCAGCTCGCGCCGAGGGCGAGCAGACCCAGGACGCCGAAGAACAGGCGACCGTTCGGGTCGACGTCGCGGCCGGAGCCGGCGGCGAGGACCACGTCGCCCAGGCAGGCGGTCGAGGCGGTGCACGTCATGGCGGGTCAGACCGGCCCGAGGTCCGATCTGGTTCTCTGCTCGGTGATGTTCGCGCGGGCGGGCAGCGCGCCGACGTTCGGGAACCGCTAGCCGTGGGCGGCTGAGATCACGGCGAGCGCGTCGGTGAGCTCGGAAGTGGAGAACGACCACGTGCGCCGCCAGCGGCGCTTGCCCGAGCTGTCCCGCTCCCATGTCCAGGTCGCGGCCCGATAGGCGACGAACGATCCGGAGGTCGAGGCTCGTTCGCCGTCGAAGAACGAGTTCCGACGCCTGCGCAGCTTCTTGAGCGCATGCACGGAGGCGGTGGACGGCTCGAGGACGAGCAGCACCGCGTAGCGATACTCGTTGGCACCCGGAAGCCGTCGTCGGTGATCCAGTGCACGACCAGGTCCACGTCGTGCTCCGCGCCGCCGAGCAGTACCTGCCACCCCGGATGCTGCGCGCCCACCGCGCACAGCGCCCGCAACACCTGATCCGGCGCCGACCGGCCACCGGCCCCCGGCCGTGACGACGGCCCGCCCACGACGCCCCCGCCCACGACGCCCCCGATCTCGGCGCCCCCGATCTCGGCGCCGGCCCGCTGGCCCGGTTGGGTCGCGGTCCCCGGGTTCTCGGGAGTCGGGTAGGCCGTGCGGCGCTGGGTGACGGTGAGCAGGACCCCGCCCGCCATCAGCGCCAGGAACAGCACACCGAAGCCGACCAGGGCCCAGATCCACCCCGAGCCCGCCGCGACCGCGATCGGCTCCCACGCGCCAGAGGCGACGTCGGACTGCGGAGCGGGCGCAGCGGAGGCCGGGTCGACTGGTGAGGCCGCCGCCCCGGCAGCAGGACCCGACGCGACGAGACACCCGGCCAGGGTCACCGCGCCCGTGCGCCTGCTCCACCGCCCCCGCCCCGCTGGTCGGCCGTCGCACGGACAGGTCCTCCGAGCTCCGTGCCAGGAGCGGCCGTCGGGCAGGCCGACGCGGGCGGGCGCCGGCTGGCGTGGGGAGAACGTCGCTGGTCGGCGGCCGTCCCGCCGCAGATCGGTCAGGGTTCGCGGGGGCGGCTCCGGTTGATGCGCATTCGGCGTTGCGTCACTCCTGCTGACACGGACTGGCAGCTTCTCCACGTGCAGGGTCTGGGAGGGACGTGGTGGGGGAGTGGGGCTCTCGACGGCCGTTCTCTTCGGCATGGAACCAGTCCTCGAATGGGCCGGGTGCCCCGGCGTCGGTGTAGCGCAGCCAGCTCGCGATCAGCACGCGGAGGGCGTCGATCCGCCGCCACGACAGGTCGGTCGGAACGCCGGCCGGAGCGTGGCGGAGCAGGACGGCCAGCTGCGCAGCGCGCCACGCCCCGAACTCGACGCCTCGTCGGCCAGCGCAGTCGGGGCCAGCGCAGACGAAGTCCAGCAGCAAGAACTCTGCTTCGGCGAGCAGTTCATCGGCCAGCGCCCGCCAGACCTCCGCGCTGCTTGATCGCAGCGCGACGTGGATCAGGGCTCCCGTGTCCGGGTCCTGGTAGATCGCGTCTTCGGTAGCGAACCGCGTGAAGAGCCCGCAGCTGTAAAGCCCGGCGATCATCCTCCGATGCAGCACGGCCCACTCCAGGACAGCGAGGTCATCGAGGTGGCGCTGCACGAACGGCGTGACGAGGTCGGTCTGCATCGTCATGCACAGCGCAACGGCCTCACCAGCGCCGTCGAACCCGGTCGCCCGCACCGCGATCGCGTCGAGTTCCTCGGGGCTGCCGGCAGCGTCGATGAGGTCACGGGCGGCCTGTTCCTGGACCGGGCCCTTGCCCTTGCCGCGCCACGGCCGGAGGACGACGTCGCGGTAGCGCCGCCAGGCCGCGTCGAGCGCGGGGCGAAGCGGCGCGGCCGCCACGACGAGACCGTCCTGCGTCATGGCTGGTGCTCCTCGGACTCCAGTGACTCGGTGCGGGTCTCGGTGCCGGTTTCGGCGGGCAGGGTGTAGACGATGGTGAGGTCGCAGCCCGCGAGGGGGGCGACCTGGGCGGTCCCGTGCAGCACCTCGAGAGCCCAGACCGCGGCGTGCAGATCCGTCGCCGCCAGCTCCGACCAGCCGCGGACCTCGATCAGCGCCCGCCGGGGCCAGAGCTCGACGACGTCGGCGAGGACGTCGTTGAAGCGGTCGTGCCCCGGCCCGCCCTCGAAGTAGCCGCCGGTCGTGGGCCAGACCTCGGGGTGCGGGAAGGCATCGAGGATCCGGGTGAACAGCCGGTACAGGTCGCCGTGGGCGGAGCCGGGCCGGGTTCGGGCGAGGTCGCCGACCTTGATGTGGGTGTAAGGCGAGCCGTCGAGCAGCCAGGACGTGCTCAAGTCGGCGGCCGTGAGCCCCGGGCGCAGCACCCACGGTGTCGAGGACGCGAGGACCTGACTGTGGAGCAGGCCGGTGGCCTCCGGGACAGCAGCCGAGGACACGGGTGCTTCGTCGCGCCCCGAGGTACCGGTCGAGGCCGCGCCGGTCGACTCGCGCAGAGAGAACTTGACCCAGGTGACCATCCCGAGCTCCCGGAACAGGCGTGGCGCGGCGATCGTGCTCCACCCGGCGAGCTGGAGGTCGCGGGACGCGAGCTCGTCGAGGCCGTCCAGGATGACGAGCGCCTCGCGGACCCGTGTCGGCCGGAGCCGGGCAAACTCATACTCGACGCCGCGGCAGTCGTTGAGCCAGTAGGGAAGTCGCCGCAGCTGGGTGTTCAGCGCGCGCCACAGCGCGGCACGTAGCGCGGCAGGTTCGATGTCGAGGTCGAGGACGGCGATGACCTGGGCGAGCAGTTCGGTCTCGGTGCTGACCGTGGTCAGGTCCACCTCGAGGACGGGGACCCCGTGCTCGCGCCACGGCCCGAGAACGGTCTCACGGCGGCCCGGGCGGATCAGGCGCGGCGAGTGGTGATGCCCGAGCTGGTGGACGCCGTCGCGCGCGTCTTCACCGAAAGCCGCGGCGTAGTCGGGGCGGTCAGATGACGTCTGCTGGCTCATGGGTTCCTCGCGCGTCGGTGGTCGGTCGAGGGTCTTCAGTCAGTCCGTGCGGCTGTGTCTGTTGGGACGACGGCGTCGCCGGGGCGGCAGGCACGGAGCGCGGGCGCCGAGCGCCGGGTGGCTGTCTCGTCATGCCGGGCCGTCCGAGGTGGAGTCGCCGGGCGGGGCGAGCAGCGCTCGGACCACGGGGGAGTCGGCCCGTGCTCCCGCGGTTGGATCGACGACGACGGATGCGACTCCGGCGATGTCGACGTGGCCGTCCCGGTCCAGGACCCCGACGCGAAGCCCGTCGACCCAGTCGAGGTCGGCGACCGCGGCAGCCGGGATGTCGCCGGCGACCGCGCCGAGCCCCAGGCCGGCCAGCGACAGCGCGAGCACCTCGTACCGCTCGCCGGTGGGGACCACCAGGGCGGGGGTCGGCCACCACCGCCACAGCGAGGGTCGATAGTCGACCCGGTCGGGATAGCGCAGCACCCGGGCGGGCCAGACGTCGCCTCCCACGACCTCACGCAGCTCGGCGCGGCGCGGGGGTTCGTAGCCGAGCCGCAGGTGCGGGGAAAGGCGGTGGGCGTTGACTCCGGTCCAGCCCCAGTAGGCGAGCTGGGCCGCGGTCAGCGGCGGTTCGTAGCCCTCGGGGCCGTTGAACTCGTCGTCGTCGGGCACCAGGCGGATGAAGCCGTGCTCGAGGCATCTCCTGGCGAGCTGGTGGAAGGAGCCTTCTCCAGGCTCGCACCTGCCCCAATAGCCGTCGTGGGTCAGGCAGTAGTGACCGACGTGCTCACACGCCACGACATCGGCGTCGTCGGGGTCGCGGCAGACCGCCGGGTCGCTCCAGCCCGGGCGGCTGAGCACGGTCTGCCGACGACCCCAGCCGACGTCGCGCCAGTCGCGGCGGGTGCGTTCCCAGGTCAACGAGTCGGGCAGCTCGGCCGGGTCCATCTCTCCTCCTCATCAGTCCCCGGGCTACGGCCGGGCGGCGGTCGGTGGGAGCAGCGCGGGATGCTCGCCGTCCACCTGCGGGTTCGCTATGTCGAGGCTTTCTCGCCCGGCCGGTTGCGGGCACCGAGATCAGGGTCGCCCGAGAATGATCGAGCTCGCGATCGAATTCGGACCCGGTCGCCGCGCGGGGGTCCGGGAGCGTGGCGGGTGCGCGTCTGCGTCGGGCGGGCACGGCGCCGGTTGCTCAGCCACGCAGGCGCGGCTTGTAGGCGGGGCAATAGGCGTGGGTGGCCGCACCGATGACGTAGCCGGAGTCGAAGTCGCTCAGCCCGGCGCGGCGCACCGTCACGGCCTGGGAGTAGAGGTCGGCGCCGTCGAGCCAGGCACCGCACACGCCGCGTCCCACGCCGAGCGCCCGGGTGTCCTCGAGCGCGATCGCCTGGCGGTGCAGCAGCCGCAGGAACAGCTCGTCCGCGGCGGCGGAGTCGTTGCTGACCCCGCGCGTCGGGAGGCCCTGCGAGCTCGGCGCCCCCGCCCCCACCGGGGCCTGCGGGCCGGCTCCGGTCGCGCCGACCCCGCCGCCGGCGACCCCGAGCAGGCACAGCGCGCTCATCAGCAGCGCGATCAGCGCCGCGAGCGCGCTCGTGGCGAGCCCACCGATGGCCGCCCCGCGGCGGGAACTGCCCCGGTGCAGCCCGACGGAGCTGACGACCACCCCGGCGGCGGCGAGCGCCGCGGCGAGGAAGCTGACCCAGGGCACCCAGCTGGTCGACAGGGCGACCAGCCCACACACCAGGCCCGCGACGCTGAGGCCACCCCCTGCCCCGCTGTACCCACCGCGACGGCCCGGGCCGGGATAACCGGCGGTCGGCGACATCACCGGCCCGCGCAGCCCCGGGTGGGTCGGCGCCCACCCGGGGGGCAGGGCCAGCCCCGCCGGCGGGGTCGCGGGGTGCATCGGGCGGCCACCGAAGCGCTGCGGAGCGGGGTAGCCGGTGGGCGGCGCCACCAAGGGACCGAGCTGCGGCCCCACCGGAACGCCCGGGAGGCCCGCGGTGCCCGCGTGCGGCGGGATCGGGCCGGTGGGGCCGGGCCGGTAGGTGGGCTGCTCGATGCTCATGTCCGGTCAGACCAGCCGACTCCACGCTCCGGTTCCCTCCTTTTCCGGGCGAATCGTCATCGGCGGCGACACGCGGCCGGAGTGCACGGGCGGGTCTGCCGGGCCCCGAACAGACCTACGCGGGTGCGCCGCGGGTTCCGTCTCAGCGGGCAAGGCGAACAACGTCACGGCCCGGAACGCGCGGACCGCCCCGGTCTGGTCTGGCCGCGTCGTGAATCTCGATGCCCTCGGCCCTCGTGGCCCCCGCGCCCTCGACGAGCCCGCCGAGCTCGGCGATCTGCAGCTCATGAGTGCCGCTCGCGGCGGCGACAACGCCGCGTTCGACGAGCTGCTCGCCCGCCACTCCCGGGTCCTGCGGGCCACCGCGCTGCGGGTCCTCGGCGACCCCGACGACGCCGACGACGCGGTACAGGAAGCGTTGATCCGGGCCTGGCGCTACCTCGGCAGTTTCCGCGGCGACAGCGACGTCTCGGTCCGGGCCTGGCTTCACCGCATCACCGCCAACCGCGCCCTCGTCCTGCGCAGCCGACGGCAGACGACCCTCGGGGACGCGGCACTCGAGCGGCTGCTGGTCGTCGAACCCGGCTACGACCTCGTCGAGGTCTACGCCGAGCTCAGGGCCCTGCTGTCCGAGCTCTCGCCCAGTCACCGCGAGATCCTGTTCGCCCAGCTGATCGCTGACCTGCCGGTCGCCGAGATCGCGGAGCTTGAACAGCTCGCGCTCGGCACGGTCAAGAGCCGCGCAGCCCGGGCCCGCGCCGCTCTGGCCGAGCAGTACCGGCTGCTGCAGGACCGGGCAGACGACGAATCCGCGGGACGTCGCGTCTGCTCCCGGCCGCGGCCACGTCCCGGCCGGGAACAGCCAGAAGTGCCCGCCGCGAGGGAACCGCGCCGCGATCGCCGCAGGTCTCCCCGGGCATGACCATCACCGCGCTGGCCCGTCTCACCGCCGTCACCGCCCTCGCCGTCGGATCGATCGGCGCGGTCACCGCGCCCGCTGCCGTCGCCGAGGACCTGCCCCCAGCCGTCGTGTGCACCTACACCGTCGACCAGCCCGACGGGTGGGGCGGCACCCGCGCGTTCACCGACGAGGACATGTTCGAGGGCTCGACCTGGCTGAAGCACGGCCAGTCGATCCGCGCCTACCGCGACTTCTACTCCGAGGCCTACGGCAAGGACCTGCGGCTGCGGCGCACCACCTCCGGCCAGCTCGTCGTCGACGACTACCTGACCCGGCAGCGCAACTGCACCCACGGTTGACCTCGCCGCCCAGGCCCTCCGCCCGGTGACCCCTGGAGGGGCCACCGGGTGGAGGAGCCAGCCAGCTGTGGGTCAAGCGGCCGTGGGTTATTCGGCGGGAGGCACGTCCCGGGTGGTCGGCAGCGAGCGCAGCCGGCGCAGCACCCGGTCGTCGCTGGTCTGCACGTCGAACTCCCGGCCGCGGATGGCCTCGATACCCACGACCGGGCGCCAGCGGCCTGCGGGGGAGGTCTCCACGGCGCCGACCAGCTTGCCCCCGTGCATACATATCCCCGCCAGTAGATCGATCAGCTCGGGGCCGCTCAGCCCGTGCTCGGTGTCGCCGAGCCGGTGCAGCGCCGCGACGCCGTGGGGCCGGCCGCTGCCCTCGGTGTACCGGTCGGCCGACCACGTCAGGCCGGGCAGCAGGGACACCACCAGCGCGACCAGCTCGCCGATGAAGTCCCCGCCGTGATCGGACTCCGGGTCGCCGACGATCACGATCGGCGGCCGCGGGACGGTCTCCCGTAGGTCCTTGATGAGCCGGTCGGCACGCGGCAGGGACGCGGGTGTCGTCGCCGCCGGCGGGGCGGGGCGGCGGTCCACACCGCCGTGGTGTGCGGACGAGGCGTCCGCGGCGGGCCAGGGCTGGGTCGCCGGGGGTTCCCAGTGCCTCAGCTCGGAGACGAACGGCCGGAGGGGGGCCGGCATCGGCGGGTCCGGGACCTCGACTGTTGCGGCGAGTAGCGCGTGGAGGGCGTCGGTCAACCCAGCCGAGGACGCGGTGTCGAAGTAGCCGCTGACCACGCTCGCGAGGTTCGGGTCTTCCAGGTCGATGACGTGCAGGTCGACCTGACCGTCCTGGCCGACCGTGAGCTCCCCGGCGCGGCGATCCGCCCACAGCTGCAGGTGCGCGGCGCGGCGGAGGTTGTCGGGCAGGCCCGGCAGCCACGGCAGCACGGCGCCGGACAGCTCCACCTCTAGTCCCGCGCTCTCCAAAGCGGTGTGGTGCTGGGCGACCCACGCCCGGAACTCGGCGACGACGTCGACCTCCGGCGCGGCCCAGAGCGCCTGGTGACGTGGCGCGGGCAGCCGGGCCGGGTCGGAGGGTGCGGTCTGGTCACTGCGCCAGATGGGACGCGTCGACTCCGGTTCGGGAGTCTCCGGGAGCAGCAGCACCGGGCGGTCGAGCAGCCTCGAAAGCTCCCGGGCCCACGCCAGGAGCTCGGCGACCTGGGCTGTGCTGGTGAAGTCCTCCGCACCGCCCCAGAAGTAGACCCCGCCGTGGTTGCCGAACGGGGTACGCCACGTCGAGGTCCCGACGTGGAAGCGCAGCATCCACTCGTCGAACACCGCCTCGGGATCGAACATCTCGGCCAGGATCGGCGCGCTCGGCGCGCCGCTGGGGTCGGTGAGCGAGTCGGCCCGACCTTCGGCGTGGAGCCAGGCGATCACCCGGGCCCAGTCCTCCAGGCCCGCACTGAAGGACCACAGCTCGATGATCGCGCCGTCGGCGCGGACCCGCCGCAGTTCGTCGAGGACCGCGGAGACCTCGCCGCCCGTGGCGGGCTCGGTCGCGGTGGGGTGACGCGGCGCCGGCAGCCACCTCGGGATGGGCGCGCTCATGTGCCCTCGAACCAGAGGTCCTCGGGGCTGAACATCTCGTCGTCGAAGCTCATCTCGTCGCGCAGATGCCAGCGGGTGAGCTGGTCGATCAGGCTGATAGCGGCGCGCATGCCGTCAGCGCGGTAGTCGGGGACGCCGATGGAGACGATCTCTCCCGGCAGCATTGCCCGCTCGTGGGCTTCCTGTTCGCGGGCGGGGTCGGTGAACACCACGAGCGGGGTGAACAGGTGCGCGATCGCGACGGCTGACCGAGTCCCCTGGGAGCGGTCCACGAGGACGACCCACTCCTCGTCGCCGCCGGGTGGTTCGTGGTCCACACCGAGGCCGGCGCTTAGGTGCTCGACGAGCGCCATCGCCGCGTCGGGGGTCCAGCCCGCGCGGCGGCTCAACGCGAGCTCCAGGGGCCCGTCGATGTCGCCGACCGCGCAGCTCGCCACCGTCATCCGGTCCGGGGACGGCTGGTCGACCCGGCTGGCGACCCGGGACAGCGGCGGCGTGACGGCGAGGTCGGTGCGGATGGCCTCGACCTCGAGGACGTCGACCTTGATCCGCAGCCGGGTCTGCTCGGCGTGGAAGGACAACCACGCTGGTTCCAGCTCACCGGGCGCGAGGTCGGTGTAGCGGCACCGTGGCGGCTCGACGCGCAGTGTGCCGGGCCGGCCGTCGAGGACCCCGACGACGGCGTAGCTGGCGATCCCGACGCCGACGAGACGCACGACCCGGGCTTCACGTCCGGTGGCGGCGGCGGGGGTGGCGACCTCCACGGTCACCGTGTCCGGTCGCCACAACGGTGGTGCGCCAAGGCCGCACGGTTCGGCCGGGGAGCCCTCGGAGGTGACCGACACCAGCCGGCAGTCCTCGAGGTCGACGACCGGGTCGGCGTCGAGCATCGCGACGACCTGCGGCCGGTGCAGGACCCGGTCGGTCCACACCGCGCTCACCAAACCCACCCGGGAACTGGCGGGCGAGGCGGGAGATGGGGCACGGCGAGGAGAGCGCGGGCGCTGTCTGACCATCCATGTGGCCCGCTCCGTGGAGCAGGGGAGAAGGAAGCTCCCGCATGGCCTCGGCCGTGCCCCGTCATCGTAGGACCTTCCCGTGGCGCCGGGCCACGCTGTTCGATCGTGCGCGATCAGGCCGGGACGAGGGTGTGAAGACGATCGAGGGTGATCAGCTCGGCGTGGGCCGGGAGCCCCGCGGGGCGGGTGCGGCCAACGTAGGTGATCGGCCCGGACACCGCGGCGAGGTCCGCGGCGAGAGCGGCGGCCTGCCCGTCGCCCTCCGGGCCGGCCCCGTGGGCGGGGAACACCAGCTCGATGACGCGGTCCGCGCGGGCCTCGAGCATCGCGAGCAGGTACCCGACGGTCAGCACCCGGCGGCTCACCGTCTGCTGCAGGAACGTGTTGGTGACGCCGCGGTGGATTGTCTCGGCGTCCCACCGCCAGCGGCGCGCCGTCTCGTGGCCGGTCCACCGCGCCTGCCAGGCACCGTCAGCGCGGCGGGAGAACATCACCGGCAGCGTGAACCTGGAGCCGGCGCGCAGCGCGGAGCCTCTGGACCCCGTCGGCACCGCCGGGCCCCGGTGGTCGTGCGCAAGGCGGGCCGGGTAGGTGCGGTAGCCGATCCAGGAGCTAGCCGCCCGGGTGAAGGCCTCGCCCTCGATCACGCCGACCTGCACCACCAGGTGCGTGGCGGCGACCCCGGCGAGGTCGACGTCGACGAACGCCTCACCGTGAGCGAGGGCCTCCACCAGGCCCGCGCTGTGCAGCACGCCGGTCACACCAGGGCGGGAGGGGCTGACCTCGGCGGTCACCGCGAAGTCGTCGTCGAGGCAGAGCACGCTGAGCTCGTAGTCGGTGAAGTAGAGCGCCTCGCGCCAGCTCAGTTCGATGCGCAGCGTCGCGGCGTCCGGCTCGAGCGTGGTCATGCTGCCCGGCGGCATCACCGCGAACTCGCCGACCGCCAGTGGCTTGCCGGTGATCGGCAGCGCCAACGCCCGCACCGCCGGGTCCACGAGCAGCACCCCAGGATCCGGGAGGCGCCGAGAGAGCTCGACGTCGAGCACGCCCGCGAGGGCGCTCGCGGCGCCCGGAGGCAGCGGGGGACGGGTGTCCTCGGCGGTGTGGGCGCGGGGGCCACGGCGGTTGACGAACAACCGTCGGGTCTCGGCGAGGTCGACGTTGTCGAGGTGCTGGTGCAGCGCGCACAGCACCCGCCCCGACGCCCCCGATGCCCCGTCGGCCAGGACCTCGAGCAGGCCCGGGAGCTGCTGCGGCGAGGTGCGGCGCAGCAGCCGGTCCGCCCAACGCAGCAGCACCCCGGGCGTCGAGGCCAGGGCGCGCGCCGCCGTCACGGGGTCGTCGGCGGCGAGCGCGAGCTCCGCGCGGCCCACCGCCGAGCGGGCCACCTGCTCGCCGCGGGCGACCGCGAAGACCCGGGCGGCGTGCGGCCAACGGGCCGCGTGCTCGTGCGGATGCAGCCGCTCCCCGAGCCTTTTCCAGCGTTCCCGGCGGCCCGCGACGTCCACCAGCGCCGACGGCTGGGCGGCGACGATCCGATCAAGCGCCGCCAACAGCGAGCGGCGCTCCCGCCGCGTGAACGACCGCAGCCGCGACGGCTCGACCAGGCCTATGTCGCCGCCCGAGGCGTAGGCGGCCACCCGCAGCACGTCGGTCACCGTCGACACCAGCACCAGGGGGCCGCCGGCGGCCATCCGGGCGGCGTCGACGACCGCCCGGTTCTCCCGCACTGACGCGCCGGGCGACCACGACGCCGCGCCCGGGGCCGCCTCGCTGTCAGCGGCAGCGGCCGTGGACGGCAGGGGATGTTGGACGAAGAGGCCGGCGAGGGCGCCGAGCAGCTCGAGGTCGGGGCCCACCAGCGGCACCGTCGCCCCGAGCAGCTCGGTGTAGGCCCGCCACGCCTCGCGGCCGGGGGAGTCCCCGAGCTGCAGCAACGTGCGGTGCTCGTCGCGGGACGCCGCCGCCGGCGCGCGACGCGCCAGCATCTCCGCGAACGAGTGCGGGTAGCGCCCGTAGTGCGGCAGCGCCTCCAGGTCCAGCTCGATGGCGCGGGTGGGGGCGGCGAGCAGCTGGGCGCGGATCAACGTGGTCGTCCAGAAGTGCTCGGTCGGCGGCACCTCGTGGGGGAAGCCCCGGAAGAAGGGCGAGTGCGCGCCGCGGCGCCGGCCGAGTGCCGCGAGGATCAGCCCGGCGTACCACCCAGCGTCGGCCAGCCCAGCCAGATGCGCCAAGAGCTCCGCGGGAGCGACGAAGTCCTCGGCCAGCAGGGCGATGTCGAGCTGGCGGACGACCACACAGGAGTTGGCCGCATCCCCGGCGAAGGCCGGCACCCGCAGGGTCCGCTCGACCAGCAGCTCGAGCGTGCCCGGAGGAACGACCGCCTCTCCCGGGAGGTCTATGGACGTCGACATGCCCGGGGAGACCTCCTGTCGCCGTCGTGCGGTTCCGGCCCGGTCGGGGCGGAGGTGTCACAGACTCACCGGTGAACGGGGACGGCGACAACAGCACGGTCCCTGCGCAGCCCAGCTGTCGCCGACGGGGCGGTTGGTCGCCTCGTCAGTCGTGCTCGAGACGCAGCCAGGCCGCGAGGAGCAGGGACTCGAACTCGTCGACGGTCATCTTCATGTGCACGGCGGCCTCGGGGTAGGTCAGCTGGTCGACCTCGGTGAGGGCGAGAGCGTCGTTCTGGTCAGCGGACAAGAACGCCAGGCGCCGGCGACGGTCGGAGGAGGGACACAAGCGGGCCAATGCGCGCGCGGCGGCCATCGGGGTGGCTCGCGGTCGGGTACGGCGAGTGTCCACGCATGGGAATGCGACGTAGCGCGGATCGAGTGCGTTGCAGTTGAGGGCGCGACCGCCTCCTGCGTACCGGAACCTGGACATTCTCGTTCTCGCTTTCTCTCGTGTGAGGGCAGCGGGTCTGCCCTCACACGGAAAAGCGGAAGGAATGGTCGGGGCGTGCGGGACCGGGGGTAGGGCTGGGCTCGGAGACGGTTGAGAGAAGGGAGGTCGGCAGGACGCGGCTTGAAGCCCGCGCCCAGGCACCGGAAGATTCCGGGCATGCCAAAGAGAGCCAGCACGGCGGGCGGACAGAGCTGTCGCCAGCAGACCGTGGGCTCGATCTTTACGGCCCGATACTGTCCGCTCCCACGAATGGGACCGGATGACCGTGACCGAACCGCACAGCTCTCACCGACTATGTCGGCGGCCGAACGGCGCTTCGATTGGGTCGTACCCGGTGAAGCCATCGGAAGTATTAGGCACCGACATAGGTGGCGTCAAGACCCGTCGGTGTTGTCGGCTCGCGCTTCGTACGTTCGTAGAAGGCAGAGGTCGTAAGCCCTGCCCGACCGTAGATGGGGGGTGCGACGGCGACCCCGACCAGGCAGACGACGAAGCCGAGCGAGCCGAGCGGCGTTCACGGTCGATCTTCGCCCTCGAGGACCCCGGCCAGCACGTCGAGCTGGTCGCGGTCGAGGGCGGTGACCAGGAGCCCGACGAGGCGCAGGTCGAGGCCGAGGAGCAGGGTCATGGACTCGGTGAGGACGCAGGCCAGGTGCGGGACGCCGGGAGCGAGGTCGACCTGGAGGTCGCGGTCGCGGCGGACGACCCGCACGTCGCGGCGCACCGTGAGGTCGGGGTGCTCGCGCCACGGGGCGAGGTCGAAGACCGGGTCACCCCGCAAGGAGGGCGGCCTCCGAACGGCGGGGGCAACGGGGACGTCGGACTGCAGGCTCAGGTGCAGCCCGGCGAGCTGCCCGGACTCGCGGTCGAACGCGAGCCGGGACGCCGGCAACCGGTTCCCGACCGTCACGACCGCGTCGCCACCTCCGAGGGGGTGTCCCCAGGTGAGGACCACGAAGCCCGTCACCACCTGTTCGACCTCGAGGTGCCACGGACGGCGCCAGGCCTCGGCGGTCAGGGCGAACGGCAACGCCCGGGGGAGCTGAGGGGAGGGTGGGCGAGGAGCCGCCGGGTCGGTGGGCCAGCCGTAGGGGCCGGGTGGATGCGTCACCGCAGGGCGGTCCGGTTGTGCGCGGACGGCCACGCGGCATCTCGGGTCGCGGTGTCGGGGCGCCGGCTGCGCGCAGAGTCGTTCATGGCGGGGTAGGACCGTCCCTCCGGCCGCGGCGGTTCCCCGGCCACCGGGTCCGGGAGGAGGCGTCTGGTCGCGGTCGACCCCCCACAACCCACGATCAACCGTCGCGACACGCTGACAGTTACGGGAGCCAGGGACGGGCCCGGTCCGCGCCCAGGAGCGCGGAAGCCTCGTCGCGGATCGACGTCAGCGCCGCCTCGACGCCGGCGACGAGGTCGGGGCCCGGCATCTCCAGCGCCAGGGCGGAGTCGTAGACCGAGGACACCCGCCAATGCCCGTCGCCAACCGCGGTGAAGCGGAACAGCTCCCCGAGCGTCAAGGAGTCGTCCTCGTAGACGAACTCCTCGCCGGCCTCGACGCCCTCGTCCAGCCACCGGCGCCACTGCGCGGCCAGGCCGATGATCGCGACGAACACCTCCTCGAAGACCACCCGGTCCCCGTCGAAAATCCGCAGCCGTGCGGTGAGGTGGATGTCGAAGTCGCTCGTCGCTGTCGGTGGGTCGAGGTCGGTCTGGTCGAACGCGAACACCTGCTCACCTCCAGGTCGCCTCGCTGGGTCGCCGCATAGTTCCGGCGTCGAACACCCGAGAGCCCGCCACGGTCGACGACTCGGTTCCAAGGTGACGCTGTCCCCGAAGCGGCTGTGACGTCACCGGTTCGCGGGGCGGGAACCAGAAGAGCGCCGGGGCCGGTCCGACCCTGACGTGAGCACCTCCGCTGGGCCCGGGCGCCGGCTCCCACCGTCGCCCCGCAGCCACGGGACGATCCTGGTGGATCTGTCCCTTACGCGCATCGAGTGCGAAACTCGCCGCGATGATCGCCCGCCGCCTCCAGCTCCCGGTCGACGGCCGCCACCGGGGCGCAGCCGACCTCGCGGGCGCCCGACCGGCCGCTACCGGCCGCGCCGAAGCCGGATGACGCTGCCCCGCGAGCAAGGAGCCCCGGCTGAGCCGTCCCCGGATCAGCGCAGCGACCGTGAGCTGCTCGCCGCCCACCTCGCCGGGGACCGGGATGCCTTCACCCTGCTGGTCCGCCGCCACCGCGCTCGGTTGTGGACCTACGCGCTACGCAGCCTGCGCGACCGTGAGGAGGCCGCCGAAGCCCTGCAGGACGCGTTCGTCCGCGCCCACCGCTACGCCGGGTCCTACCGCGCCGACGCCGAGGTCGAGAACTGGCTGACCCGCATCGTCACCCGCGTCGTCCTCGACAAGATCAAGGCGCGGCGGCCGAGCACCGTGCCGCTCGACGAGGACGCCGCCGGCGACGGCGCCCGCGAGGGACGCGCCGACGCGGTCGAGACCAGCGACGCCCACGGCGAGGTCGACGCCCAGCTCACGGTCAAGGCGATGCTCGCGGTCCTGCCCGACGAGCAACGACAGGCCATCCTGCTGGTCGACGTCCAAGGCCTCTCCGTGGCCGAGACCGCCGATACCCTCGGTATCAGCGTCGGCACCGTGAAATCACGCTGTGCCCGCGGCCGCGCCCGCCTCGCCGCCGCGCTCACCGCCACCGGGCAGGGAAGGAGGCCGCGATGACCAGCTGCCCCGACCCCCGCGACCCTGCCGACCCCGGCTCCATCGTCTCCGCCGGCGGCATCGCCCTCGACGAGCTCGCCGACCTGCAGGCCGGACTGCTCACCCCCGACCAGGAAAGCGCTCTGCGCGCCCGCATGGCCGGCGACCCCGACGCACTCGCGCTCTACGGACTGCTCGAACAGACCCGCCTCGAACTCGCCGACCTCGACGACGAACCAGTCCCCGACGACGTCGCCGAGCGCATCGACACCGCACTCGCGGCCGAACCCGCCCCCCAGCTCGAGCACGACGACCGTGATGCGACACCGACCGGCCCGGAACCCGCCACCGACGCGCGGATCGTCGACCTCGACGCGGCCCGCCGACGCCGCCGGCGCCTGGTGCCCGCCCTGATCGCCGCCGCGGTCGTCGTGATCGGCATCGTCGGCGGCATCGCCGTCTTCCGGCCCGCCGGATCGACCGGCCCGACCGGGCTGCAGGCCGGCAACGCCCCCGCGGTCGGGGCGCAGGACCTCGCGTCGCTGTGGCCCGAGGTGTCCCGCTACCGCGACCTCGGCTTCCTCACCGGGTCGCCGCGGCTGGCCAGCTGTCTAAGCCGAGCCCCAGGCCCCGTGCTGGAGCGGGACATCGTCGGAGCCCAACCGATCGTGCTCGACGATCAGGACGCCGTACTGGTAGCCACCCGAGTGCCGATGAGCCAGCAGATCGCGCTCACGGCGTTCGCCCCGGACTGCAACCTGCGCCCGCCGCTCGCGCAGACCCTCATCGACCCATGACCGGCGAAGGCGGCGGCCCGGAGCCCGAAGCGGCCCCTGCCACCGGGCTGGCTTTGACCCGGGAGACGCTGCTGGCGTTGCGCGACGGGCGTCTGCCGCGAGACCAGGCCCGCGACGTGCGGGCCCGCCTCTCCCGCGACCCCGACGCGCTCGCGTTGCTGGGCACGTTGAGCTCCGACCTCCCGATGGACACCGCTCCGACCATGGCCACGCAGGTCGTTGCGGCCGCCCCGGACTCTGCTGCCCTCACCGGGGCGGGACAGCAGCCCAGCCCCGACGATCCGGTTCCTGGCGATGGCGGGCGGCTCAACCGGGCCAGGGCGACGGCGGCCCAGCGAGCGGCCGCGGTCGCGGTCGCGGCAGGGCTCCTGGTCGGCGCCCTGTGGTGGGCGGGCCACACGGCGGCGGAGCCGGTGGACCCACGGGCAGCTCCTGCGGTGCCGGACGTGACGATGGCGCAGCTGGGGACATTGTGGCCGGCGATCAACGGTCGATTCGACCGCGACCTGCTCGACAGCCGAGAAGATTGCCAGCCATTCAAGACTCCGCTGGGCGCGCAGGGCGCGGTGGTCGACGGCCGCTACAGCATGGTGGTCGCCTACACCGCCGACGGCACTGTGGACGACGACGAGATCGAGTTGAGGGTGGTGCCGCTCAATTGCAACAGCTCGGACTGCTACCCCAGGCTGACCGTCCCGCGTTAGACCACACCACCCTGAGTCTCGTTGACGCCACCGCGGGCTCCGGGGCCACCTACAGGGGTGGGGCGACGGCGGGTCCCGTGGCTCGCAGCGGCAACGGCGGGAGGTCCGGGCGCCAGTCCGGCTGATAGGTCGCCGGGGAACGGAAGAACGAGGCAGCATCGCTGACGAACCGCAGCGCCCGCAGGTTGTCCATCACGGTGTACTGACTGGGATCGTCCGGGGATGCGGGAACGTCGGTGACGTCGGCTCGGCCGCGGACCTCGACGCCGATTTGCAGGGCCACGTTGACCGTCGGCGAAGCGACGGCGCCGTGCAGTCGCATCGCGGACAGGGACCCGTCGGGTCGCAGCTCGACCTCGAAGGGGACCAGCCGGGCACCGACGGGCAGCAACTGCGCGGCGTCGCGACCGTCGGGCCTGAACACGCCCTGCTTGATCAGGTCCACCACGCGGACGCCGGTCCGCGCGATCGTCGTGCCGTCCGAGCGTTGCTGCACGAGCAGAGGCAGACCGGGAGTCGAGGCCCTAGTGCTCTGCCACGCCCGATCGATGCCGCACATGCTGGAAAGCGCCTGCCACCGGCACGGGTCCCAGCCGGCCTCGAAGTCGCTGCGCCGAGCGATGTACGGGGTGTTGACCAGCGGTTCGATCCGCTGTTGGGCGTCGGGATCGACCGATTTGGGGTACGGCGGGACGAGCATCGGGCGGCGGAGCCGATCGGCGACGAGGACGAACTGGGCGTTGGAGCGCGGGGGCTGCAGCACCGCTGCGGAGATGCTGTTCCCGTTGGCGTTGCGCTCTCGGTAGTAGGTGCTGAGGTCCTCGCCTCGGCCGAAGCGGACCCAGTCGGTCTCGTTCTGCACCCACGCGGAGAACAGGTCGGTGCGGGGACGCGGCCGCGATGGTGCCGGGTTTGCCTGCTCGTCGGGGCCGCGGATGGCGGCGTGCAGGTAGGAGGTTCCCTGCTCGTCGCGTTCGACGTCGAGCCACCCCCACGCCGCCCGGTACACCTGATCGAACTCGGCAGCCTCGGCCAGCTCCTCCCGGGGGCCGCGCGCAGAGGCGGCGACCAGCCCGAGTACCAGGACCGCGGCGAGTGCGGCGGCCAGCCACGTCGCAGGCCTGCTCACGAGGAGACCTGGCGCAGGGCGGCAAGGGCCTGTTCGCCGAGCGGGGCCAGGTACACGGTGCCCTGGCGGTAGTCGTGCGAGCCGACCCCGACGATGTAGCTGCCCGCGGCGCCTGAATTGGCGGGCAGCTCCGCGGGGTCGGCGAGGACGCCCGGGAGGGCGGGCGTTGCCAGACCTGGGCCGCCGGAGTAGCCGGCGGTCATCTCGCAGGGCAGGGGCTGTGATCCGGCGTCGGCGGGGTCGGCGGGCCCGGCGGCGCCGGAGACCGCGCCGCGACAGATGCGGGCCGCGGAGCCGTCGAACGGCGGCGCGCTGGGGTATCCGAGCAGGTCGACGCGACCGAGGGCCGCCGGGGCACCGAAGACCATCCCGTAGCTGCCGACTGCGTCCTGGGCGTTGACCAACCCCTGCGAGGCGAGGCGGACGAACCCGACGTCGTTGCTCCAGTCCAGGCCCGCAGCCCAGCCGCTGGTGACCTGGGCGGCCTGTGCGAGGTAGCGGCCGTAGGGCTCGGCGCCGACCCGGTAGCCGGGGACGAAGATGATGTTCGCGGCGGGGGTGCGGGGGCCGTCGGAGCCGTCGGAGAGCAGGCAGTGCCCGGCGGTGATGACGACTGACGTGCCGTATGGGCTGGCGGCGTTGACCACCGAGGCGGTGCAGGAGCGGGGCCGTCCGGCGACGGTGAAGAAGAGCCGGCCTGTCGCGCGGGCCGAGAGGCCGAGGGCCTCGAACGGCTCGGCGATGGGCCCCAGTGGCGCCGATGCCGCACCGACGCCGGCGCCGAGCGCGACCAGGGGCGCGTCGGACCGGGTCGCGCCTGGGGCGCCGTCCGGGCCGGCGGGAGGGGCCGGGGTGTCTCCTGGGGGCGAGGTGGGCCGGACGATCGAGAGCACTGCGTCCGCTGCTGTGTCTGCTGCCGCGCCCGGTGCGGATTGGTCGGGGGCCAACAACGCGATGCCAGGGGGGCGCGGGGTCGTTTCGGGCGAGGTCGCTGCCCGTTGGGCGGCCGAGTCCCAGAAACCGCTGACCGAGGGCACGGTCAGCGTGCCGTTGGTCGCCGGGTCGCGTAGATCGATCCGGGGCTGCTGCTCGAGGTCAGCGACCAGGCCGGGGTCGTTGACGGGGAAGTCAGGTGCGGGAGCCGCCGCCGCGCATCCGCCGAGCAGCACCGTCGCGAGCAGAGCCGTACCCGTCAGCCGAGCTCCTCGGCGCATGGCTGGGCCCGGTACAGCGGCGCGTGAGGCGCGCCGTGGTCGGCCGCGCGGCCCGGTCACAGGGACGGACGCGATCACCGGCGCAGTCTTTCACCCTGGTGGGGTGAATCCCAGCTCATGGGGAGCGCTGCCCTGAGAAGGGGAGCCCCGGCCGCCGCAGGTCGGACGGCCGGGGCGCGACGCCCGGCGTCATCCGGCTGGCGGGCCGTCGACCGGGCGAAGGCCGGGAGAGGTGTCGCCCGGCAGGTTCATGATGTCCGAGGCGACCGCGCGGGCGCGAGCAGCCACCTCGGGGTCGTCGTCGCCCTCCGGGCCGGCGAGGACCGCGGTCAACGCGTCGAGGGCGTCGAGGTCGTCCTGGCTGACGGGGTCGTCGTCGGCGCGGCCGCCGTCGACGACCTCGAAGCGGTCACCTTCGGTCATGCGCGGCCTCCGAAGTCGAGGTCGGTGCCGGACGAGTCCCCGGGGGTCCGGTCGCTCCCGAGAGTGACCCGGTGATCTTCCCACCAGGCGCGCACCTGGCGGGAGTGCAACGTCCAGTCAGGTCCGAGCCTTGCGACGACCTGGGAGGTGAACGCGCTGCTGGGCAGGTCAGGGCGTAGGCCGTCGCGGCAGGTGTCGCAAGCTGCGGCCGCTCCGTGGCAGGCGTTGCACAGTGCTTCGTCGGTGAGGACGGCGGCCAGCAGGGATCGGGCCAGGTCGCGGGGTCCGGCGCCGTCGTAGCCCCAGTTGAACCCGGTGGGGGAGTAACGGACGCGGTGTTCGAGCGCGCCGATCGTCTCGCCGGTCGCGGGGTCTTCCACCACCACCAGCGCCGGGGAGCTCGTCGTCGCGCCGCGCATGCCGCGGAACCGGACCTCGCGCGGGTGGTCGACTCTCATCTCGGCTCCCCGGGACGGGCTGGTCTGGACGGGCGGGAGGACGTCGGGTCCTCCGGCCGTCTTCTCTGCGAGTCGGGTGGACCTGGGCGGCGCTGGATGTGCCCGGAGCACGCCGGGGCGTGGGCGGTGCGTTCGCTCACGTCCACAACCTAGGTGTCGGGGACGCCGTCGCCCGCAGTCCCTGATCTGCTCGGCGGGCGGCGGCCGTGCCTGCGCTCGGCGGCGGCCAGCTCTCGCTGGTCGCCGACGGCGGCGTCGGACGGTGGACGTCGGGGGGTGGGCCGGTGCTCACGTCCCATTCGAGCACGGGTGTCTGCTCGGCGGCGTAATGCTCGAGCTTCGCTGCCCGGCGCTCGTCGTAGTCGGTGCGACCGGTGAGGCCCCAGACCTCGACGACCGTGGCGGGGTCGGTGTCTGTCAGGACGAAATCGGGGAGTGTGAGGTCCCCGTCTGCGCGTCGCAGGGGCTTGATGAACTCGCGGCCCGCCGCGACGAGCTGTTGGGCGAGCAACGCCTCGTGGCTGGAGTCGACGGGCAGGTAGTCGGAGGTGGTGAGCAGGACCGCCGCGTCGAGCAGCCGCAGGTGTCCGTGCGGGGTGCCCTCGATCAGGGCGAGCACGACTCGTCGGGTGTTCGGGTCCCGGCGCGAGGCGAACGCGGTCGGGTAGCTGCGGGTGAGGTGTTCACCGAGCTCGGTCCGGCAGAACAACGGACGCGGGAAGTGACGCAGGTCCACCCGCAGGCCGTGGTCGGTGGGCTGCGGGTCGTGCTTGAGCTCGCCGATCAGCAGACGGCGGTGGCGCAGCAGACGGGTCCGGCCACGCCGGGGCCCCCGCCGGATCGCGACGCGTTGCGGGCCCTCGAGGGGGGCGAGGTACTCGGCGAGGCGAGCGTCCCGCACCGGGTCGGGGTGACCGGGTCGGTACGGGGCGATGACGTAGGCCAGCCGCGGCGCCGGATGGTCGCCGAGCCGCACCCCGGCCAGCACGGCGACCAGCGCCTCGCGGGTGTCCTCCCAGTGCCGTCGGGTACCGGTGATGCGGTGCTCGCGGGCGGGGCCGGCGGTGACCTCACCGCTGGGCGGGGGCCACGCGTTGAGGCCCGCTGTCTCCCAGAGCCAGCGCAGCAGCCCGAGGCTGGTCAGGGTCGCGTGGGCAGCACCGGCCGGCCGTCCCGCGGGAGGCCGGTCCACCGCAGCCGCCGGATCGTCGTCGCCTTCGAGCCCGCTGGCGGGGGCGGTGAACGCGTACCCGACCTCGATGCGGGTGCCGTGGTCGGTGACGCTGATCGCGTCGCGGGCGCCCGGGTCGGTGCCGCTGTGGCGGGACTCGGAGGAGAAGAAGGGGCAGCCGGGGCGGTGGTTGTCCCCGCCCAGGGGCCAGCGAGCCAGATGGAACACCCCGGCGATCTCCCGGATGACCAGCCGCTCCCCGCTGCGGGTGCATCGGCAGATGCCGTGGCCGGGGCGGCGACGGGCGGCGGCGAACCAGGCCGCGTACCGCTCGGGATGGGCACGCAGCGCAACCAGGTGGACGGTGTGTCCGGCGAGCTCGACGCGTACGTCGGCCCCTGGTGCGGGGGCGACGGGGGGCGCGGTGGCGGGGCGGCGTCGCGGGTCACGGCGTGGTCGGCGAGGCATGAGCAGGCCGGTTCAGTGGCGTTCGGCGAGGTCGGCGGCGGAGGCGGCGAAGTAGTGGTCGCGCCAGTAGTCGGGGTGACAGGGGCCGACGACCAGGTCGGGCAGGTCTTCAGGGGTGGGTGGTGTGGGCCCGTCGTCGGTGGTGCGGGTGCTGTTGACCGACCGCACGGTGCGCAGCGGGAAGTGCGCGGGGATGAGGTGGGGTCGGTCGGGGCCGGCCTCGGTGGTCAGCGGCGGTGGGGTGAGGCCGTCGCGGAGGGCGGCGTCGCGGCGGTACTGGTGCGCGGAGACCTCGGTCTCGGTGAGGCGGTGGATGCCGGGTCGGCATTCGCGGGTGTCGACGGCTTCGGCGGCGTTGATCAGGAAGCCGGGCACGCAGCGCAGGTGCCAGGGCATGGACGCGGCGGGGGTGTCGCGTTCGAGTTCGGCGGCCTCGAGGTAGGTCGAGCGCAGCCAGGCCAGTTCCCGGACCATCCGCGGGTGCAGTGCCCAGCAGTCGGGGATCTGCAGGCGGGTGAACCGGTACTGGCGGTACAGGACGCCGTCGACGAACTCGGCCAGGGCCGCCCAGGCGCGCTCGGCGCCGGCCCGGCTCATGCGGTCCCAGCCGGTGGCGGGCGTGACCGGCGGCTCGTCGTCGCCGTCGGCACCGTCGGGTGTCGAGTCGTCGGCGGGACCCGCGCCGCGCTCCGTCCCGGGTGCGGTCGGCGCACTGAGGGTGGGTCCCCCGAGGTCGAAGGCGGCCCGGAGCCGGGTGAGCTGGTCTTCGAGGTCCGCTACCCGGGGCAGGAACTCGGCGAGCTCCCCGGCGATCTCGCCGTGCCCGCCGTCGATCCTCTCGGTGACCTCGGAGCGCAGGTCGTTGAGCCGGTTGCGGACCTCGCTGCGTAGCCGCCCCACGTCGGCGCCGATCTCCTCGCGCAGCCCGTCGACCTCGAGGCGGATCGCGCGCAGCTGACGGCCCAGCTCGTAGCGCTGATCGCCAGCCGCGGAGCGCGGCGACGCGGGTGCCGACGGCTCGGATGACGCTCGTGTGCCGGCGGACGCCTCCCCGGGAGTGCCCGGGGAGGTCTCGGGGCCGGGGGAGAAGTCAGCAGTGGCTCCGGGATCGGGGTCGGGGCCTGGCGGCTCGTGCGGGCCGGTCATGGGCGCCGTCCGCGGCCGAGTTCGAAGGCGTGGACGAAGGCGCGGCGCGGTTCGCGCCACCAGCGGGGCCAGACGGGGCGGCGGGAGGCGCCGGTGCTCGCGCGGGCGAGGCGTTCGTAGCCGGCTTCGAAGCGGATCACGGCGGGGTGGCGGGCGGCGCCCAGGACGTAGGCGTGGTTGGCGGGCAGCGACCGGATCACCGAGAGCGGGATGACGCGTTCGAGTCGGTGGCTGGCTGAGACCCCGCCGCGGGTGGTGTCGCTGGCGACGGTGACGCGGCGTTCCCCGCCGAGGCGGGAGAGCGCCTCGAGGAACGTCTCGTCGCCGAGGGACCCGAGGATGACCTTGGTGACCAGGTTGTCCCAGATGACCTTGGCGTCGTCCTCGCCCCACACCTTGTCCAGCTGGGCCCGCGACTGCAGCACCGCGACGGTGAAGATGCCCCAGCCGCGGGTCTCGGCGGCGTAGTTGGGCAGGTCGACCGGGGTGAGGTTGGCGACCTCGTCGAGGAACAGCGAGAACGGCTCGCGCAGGCGCCCGCCGCGGCGCTTGGCTTCCTCGCGGGCGCGGAACACCATCGACTCGGTCAGGGCGGTCATCAGCGAGGACATGCCGCGCTTGGTCTTGTCCCCGACCACATAGAGGGTGGTGCGGGCGTCGAGGAACGGGCCGATGTCGTCGCGGACGTGGCTGCCGGGCCGCTTGATCGCGGCCAGCCCGCCGGGGTGGCCGAGGTAGTCCATGCAGGAGGCGACGGTGGCCAGGTAGCCGTCGCGCATCCGCGGGTTGGTGCCCAGGCGCTGGCGCAACAGGGAGAGCCACCCGGCCGGGACCCGGTCGGCTCGCCCTTCGAGGATGTTGATGGCCTCGCCGGTGTCGGGGTTGTGGGCCCACTGCTGGACCTTCTCCGAGCCCTTGGCCTCGAGGTCGGCGGCGAGCAGGAAGCAGCGCAGGATCTCCCGGCCCGCGTCGGCCCAGAACTCCTCGTTCATCTTCTTGTGGACCATCGCCCCGCGGATCATCGCCGCGGCGATCGCGTCGGCGTAGTCGGAGTCCGGGAGGCCCTCGGGGGTCAGCCGGGCGCAGTTCCAGACCGGGTCGAAGGGGAAGTCGTGCAGCCCGCCGGTCACCCCGAGCGGGTCGAAGAACGCGACCGCGCCGCGCATGGAGCGCAGCGTGGCGGTGTCGACGATCAGCTCGCCCTTGCTGGAGGTGACCAGCGCGGCGCCGGGCGCGTCGAGGATCATCGGGATCAGGAACTGCGTCTTGCGGGATCCCTGCGGGCCGAGGATGCACACCGAGCGCGGGTAGGCCGCGAACATGCTGTGCGAGCGGACCGGCCAGCGACCCGAGATCAGCTCGCCGAGCCGCCACCCGGCCTGCGCGGCGGTGACCGTGCCGTGGGGGCGGCGCCAGAAACTCTCGGCCTCGGCGACGACTGCCTCCTCGCCGGCGGTCTCGCGCAGGTCGTGGTGGTCCAGCCACCCGGCCGGGCCCCCGAGGTCGCGGCGCAGGCGCTGCATCGCGGAGAAGAACCAGCGGTGGTGCAGCCACACCGCCACCAGCACCAGCACTGCCAGGCCGGCGAACCCGGCCCCGACCAGACCCAGGACCGCGGTGGCCGGGACCAGGGTGGGGGTGTCGGCGAGCGCCGCGGGGAACAGCGTGAACGCCAGCACCGCGAACACCACACAGCCGCCCGCTACGGCGACCAGCTTGTACTCCCAGGTCCGGGCCTCGCGATCGGTCATCACCGACATCTCTGGTCCTCCCGCTGCTCGGTCGAGGTGGGCCGCCCCGGCTCCACACGCCCCGGACCAGCGCCCCTGGCGGCCTCAGAGGGGGCGTCGGGGGCGGCGTCGGTGGGGGCCGGTGCGGGTGTGTCGCCGGCCTGCCGGCGGGGCGAGGGCAGCCACTGCTGCAGACCCGCCGCGTCGGACGCCGACGCCCGCTCGGCGCCAGGCCCCGCCGGCCCCGCGGCGCCCGCGGCCCGGGGTGGGGCGATGGAGGTTGGGGACGGCCCGTGCTCGGCCCGGCTGTCGGTGTCGCTGGCGGTGGCGGTGTCGGGGTGGATGCCGCCGTGGACGTTCTGATCCGACGGGTGCTGCACGCGATCGGTCCGGGGTGCAGGGGCTGCCCGGGTGCCGTCGGGGTCGTCCGCTTCGGGGGGTGGGGAAGGCGTGGCCGTTGCCGGTGGCGGGTTCTGCCGGACCGGGAGCCCGGAGCTGGGCAGGGGCCCGGCCTTGCGGACATCGGGGCGGTTCCAGCCGGGCCAGATGCGCACGACGGTGGCCGGGGTGGCGCGGTGCACGAGCAGGGCGTGCCAGTGCGGGATCACCCGCACCCGGTCCGGGGGGCAGACCGGGACCCGCTCGAACTTGGCGCGGCCCTGCCCGTCGGGGCCGTCGGGGTCGGGGACGAGCTCGTGGCGGTGCCCGCACCACTCGGAGACCTCCTCGAGGTCCCGCTTGGTCTTGAGCCCCCCGAAGATCATCAGGGCGTTGGTGGCGTTGAGGATGGTGTCCGCGCCGTTGTCCCCCCACGTGTCCCGCAGCTGCGAGGGGGTCTGGACCGACCACACGATGTGGATGCCGCGCCCACCGGCGTCGGCGACCCACTTCGGCAGCGGCACCGGGGTGATCAGCGCTGCCTCGTCGAGGGAGATCAGCAGCGGGGGGTCGAGCCGTCCGCTGCGGCGGGCGGCGAGGCTCTTGGCGGTGGCGAAGACGTGACCGGTGAACGCGGCGAGCAGCGGGGCGCTGCCGGCGTTCTGTTCCTCGGAGCCGAGCAGGTAGAGCGCGCCGCGGGAGTCGATGAACTCCTCGACGTCGAACATCGGCTCGTCGCGGTCCGGGGTGCACAGCCAGGCGATGGTGGGGTCGGCCATGAACGCGACCGCGCCGCGCATCGCGAAGAACACGCTGTCGCGGGTCTTCTCGGCCTTCGAGGCCAGGACCTGCCCGAGGGCGTCGGCGACCTCCTCGGGGACCTGGCGGCGGTAGGTCTCGCGCATCAGCCGCAGCGCCTGCGCCGCACCCCGGTCGCGGTCGGTGGGGTTGTGCACCCAGCGGGCGACGTCGGTCATGGTGCGGCCGTCGAGGTCGGCGATCATGAGCAGGCCGGTCAGGACGCTGGAGGCCCACTCGTCCCAGCGGGCCTCGTCGTCGCTCTTGCGGGCGCGGGCGCCGACGAGCAGCCCGGCGCGGGCGGTGGCGAACCGGAAGTCGGCGCAGCCGCGGACCGGGCACCAGCGCAGGGTGGAGCCCAGGCCGCCGAGGTTGTCGGGGTTGAACAGCGCCACGTGTTCGGCGCCGCTGACCGCGGCGCGCAGCGCCGCGGTGTAGAGGTAGACCTCCGGCTTGGTCGAGGTCGACACGACCGCACCGGGATGGTCGATGACGTGGTGGATCATCAGGGCGGTCTTGCCGGTCTGCGGCGGCGCGATCAGCCCGACCACGTCGCGGTAGGCGGCGTAGGTCTGCACGCCCCACCACGGCCCGACCGCGCTGCGACCCAGCCAGGTGCCGGTCTCGGTGACCGGCAGCCGCTCGATCAGCGCCGAGCGGCGCAGCGTGGCGGCGGTGACCGCGACCGTCCCGGCCCGGCGACGCGGGGGCACGGCGGGCAGCGCCGCGGCGAGGCTGCGCCGCTGATGGCTGGCGATGTGGCGCACCGCGTGGGCGGAGACGTTGCGGTGCAGCTCCCAGAAGTCGGCCCAGCCCTCGTCCCCGAAGCGGGCGCGGGCCCGGGCGTACGGGGTGTGCCGGTAGGTCTCGCGGGCCAGCAGGAACCCGCCGACGGTCAGGCCCGGGGCGATGAGCAGCAGCCCGACCGGGGAGGTCAGTCCGAACAGGTAGCTCAGCCCCGCCAACGCGGCGACGGTCAAATGCAGCCGCCAGCCCCCGCCCAGGACCCGCTCGGCCACAGCGGCGCCGACGACGCCCCACTTCCCCGACCCGACCCAGGAGCGGCCCAGCGGCCCGGACTTGAGCACCAGCACCAGCACCAGCGCGACCAGCAGAGCCGGCGACGCGCGCAGCGAGCGGCCCAGCGACCGGCCCAGCGACCGGCGCAGACGCGGCCCGACACCGGCGAGCCAGCGCCGCACGCGCGGCCACCCACGGCGCCGCGCGTGCCCGAGACGCTCGAGCCGCACCATCAACCACTGCCGCCACCGCGGCGGAGGCGACGACGGCGATCCACCTGACGCGGTGCCTTCGGGTAGCGGTGGGGAGGTGCGGCGGGGGGTGCTCATAGCTCCTCCTCGTCGTATTCGTCGTATTCGTCGTATTCGTCGTGCTCGTCGTCGCCGAGGGGGTCGGCGATCTCGTCGACGGGGACGGGCGCGAGGCGGTCGAGGGCGGCGAGTTCGCGGTAGTGCGCCCACAGGGCGGGGTCGGGGTCCTGGGCGCGCTCGGCGAGGTCGGCCTCAACGCCGGCGTCGAGCAGGGCCTCTTCGACGGGGGTGCGGTCGCGCAGCTCCGGGGCCGTCGGCGGACGGGCCGTCCGGTCGGCTTCGAGGTGGGCCAGGCGGGCGGCGGCTTCGGCGTCGGACTCGGGTTCGCGCCAGTCGGGGTGGCCGTAGTCCAAGGTCGGGTCGAACGGTCCGCCGACCGGCCGGGTGTCCAGGTAGGCCTCGCTGCGGTCGAACGCTGTCCACAACTGTTCGGGCTTGGAGCGCCAGCCCTGGCCGGCCTCGGATCCCTCGACCCCGTCCGCGTCCAGGTCGATGGCGAGCTGATCGGGGACGGTCACCGTCGGGGTGAAGCCGTCGGTCTGGGCGGTGTCGCTCTGGGAGTCGTCGGTGGTCGTCATCAGCGGTCTCCAGTGGGGGTGGCCGCGGCGGGCCGCACGAGCGCGAGCGGACGGCCGGCATCAGTGCCGGTCGGGGCCCACGGCGTCGACGGCCGCACGCCGGGAACGTCATCGCCGTCCGCTCCGCCAACCGCTCCGCCAGCCGTGTCGTCAGCAGCGGCGGGGGCAGCGACGGGATCGGGGCTCAGGTCGTTGGTCGGGTCGGTGACGGCGTCGCTGGACGCGGGGATGAGCACGTCGCGGGCCTTACTCAGCAGCCGTCGTGCGGTACGGGCGGCGACGGGGCCGAAACCGGCTGCCTCGAGGGCTGCCATGGCGTCAGGGCCGGTGAGATCGGGGTTGGTGTGCAGCTGCTCGACCAGCAACAGGACCCGCGGCTCGTGGCCGTCCCCGGTCTCCGGGCCCGAGCTCGGCGGTGTGGCTCCGCGTGTCGGCGACGCCTGCGGCCCAGCAGGATCGGCTGAACCGGCAGCGTCAAGGAGGTGGTCAGGGGCTGCGCCTGGCCCCGGCCCCGCTGCGGTGTCGGTGGTGGGGGGGACCACCTCGACCGGCGGGGTCGGGGCCAGGCTCTGACCGGCCGCGACGCCGGCGTCGTCGACGTCGGGGGTCGCGCCCGGCAGCCCCCGGGGAGCGGGACGAGTCGTGGGACGGAGGGGGTGGCCGAGGAGTCTCTCGGTGGCCCCCGTGATGGTGGCGCGCCCGGCCGGGGGCGGGCGGC
>NZ_JAJNDA010000030.1 GCF_021026295.1 Actinomycetospora soli | reverse complement strand
CGCAACGCCGCTGCCCGCCCCCACGGCCACGGGTCACCGGGCCGGTGCCGCTCGCCCTCGTGCTCGCACCGTGGGGCCTCGGCGGCGCGCTGTGGCAGGCGGCCGGCGCGCTCACCCGGCACTGGTGGCCCGCCGCGGCCGTCGGCGCGCTGGTCAGCCGACGGGTGCGCCGCGCGCTGCTGCTGGCCGCCGCCGCGGAGGGCGTCGCCGACTGGCTCCGCTTCCGCGACCGGGGCGCCGGCCCGGTCGACGCGCTCGCCCACGTCGCCGCGCACCGCGCCGACGACCTCGCCTACGGCGCCGGACTCTGGTGGGGCGCGTGGCGGCACCGCACCGTCGAGCCCCTGCGGCCCGACCTCTCCGGGAAGGGACCCGATGCCTGAGCCCCACGTGCTGTCGGTCGCCGTCGGGCGGGCCGTCGAGATCGCCGGGCCGCGCGACCGGACCACCCTGACGGCGAGCGCGAAGACGCCGGTCGACGGGCCGGTGTCGGTGCACCCCGAGCACCTCGAGGGCGACGAACAGGCCGACCTCGAGCATCACGGCGGACCCGACAAGGCCGTCTACGCCTACGCCGCGGAGGACGTCGCGTGGTGGCGGGACGAGCTCGCCCGGGAGGTCCCCACGCAGACCTTCGGCCAGAACCTGACGACGGCCGGGCTCGATCTGCGCTCCGTCGTGGTCGGGGAGCGCTGGCGGATCGGGAGCGCCGAGTTCGAGGTCGCCCAACCCCGCATCCCCTGCTTCAAGCTCGGTCTGCACTCCGGCGACCCGACGATGCCGCGCCGCTTCGTCGCCGCCGTCCGCCCCGGCGCGTACCTGCGGGTCACGACGACGGGTCGGGTCGCGGCCGGCGACCGGGTCGAGGTCCTCGGCCGGCCGGAGCACGGGGTGACCCTCGCCGAGGTGTTCACGATCTACCACCACGAGCGGCACCGGGCCGCCACGCTGCTCGACGTCCCGCAGCTCGCGCCGATGTACCACCGGTGGGCCCGCGAGCGGGTGTGAGCAGACCGGGCCCGGGTGGCTTGTCGTGGGTTGGCCCGGGCCGGGACCGACCTTGTCGTGGTGACTCGCCACGACAGGGCGAGGCCTGGAGGTCGGGATCCCACGACAAGGCGCTCGGGGGCACGCGTGCGAGCAGGGGCGGGTTGCCTCGACCGCACCGACCCGCCGTCGAGACCCTGCCAGGCGGCTTGTCGTGAGCTGGCCCGACCCGCGACCGACCTTGTCGTGGTGACTCGCCACGACAGGGCGGGACGCGGGGACCGGGAGCCCGCGACGAGGTGCACACACGAAGCCGGACGACGCCCGCCCGACGACGCGCGGACCGCGTGAGGTGGCCGTGTCGGCCACCTGCCCGATCGGGTAGGTCGGCACGCTGCCCGGGCCGCCCGATTTACCCCGTCCTGCTTCGCGGTCCGCGCCGCGCGGAGCGACCGGCGTCCGCAGACGCGGGCGGAGGATCACGATGACTCCGCATCATCGGAGCGGTTTCGCGCCTCGGGCGTGACCAGCGCAGGAGGTACCCGCGACGCGCCCGTGCCAGGCGTTGCGAGATGGCGATCACGGGGGTGTGATGTGGCCGCTACCACGCTGACGGGCGTGACGGCATCGTCGCGGCCGGGCCCGGCCCACCACCGCGACGGGACTACCACCACTGACGACGTGCTCGCCTCTTGTGTCCCGTGCGAAAGCGGGCCTGGGCGTGTGAGGAGTGAATCCATGGCACGCATCCGGACCACCGTCGACGGCCTCGTCTACGAGGACGACGTCGAGCCCCGCATGCTGCTCGTGCAGTACCTGAGGGAACGACTGGGCAAGACCGGCACGGTGATCGGCTGCGACACCAGCAACTGCGGTGCCTGCACCGTCCACCTGGACGGCCTCTCAGTGAAGTCCTGCTCCGTGCTGGCCGTGCAGGCCAACGGCAGCGAGGTGCTCACCGTCGAGGGGCTGGAGCGGGACGGTCAGCTCCACCCGGTCCAGCAGGCGTTCCACGACAACCACGCCCTGCAGTGCGGCTACTGCACGCCGGGCATGATCATGCAGTCGATCGACCTGCTCGGCGACAACCCGGACCCCTCCGAGCAGGAGGTCCGTGAGGGCATCGAGGGCAACCTCTGCCGGTGCACCGGTTACCAGAACATCGTGCGGGCGGTGCAGGACGCGGCCCAGAAGATGAAGCCGGGTGCCTCGCAGGCCGCGCCGGTCGGGGGAGGCGCCTGATGACCACGGTCGAGAACAACGCACCTGCGCAGGAGATCGGGCGCGACCGGCGCCGCAAGGAGGACCGTCGGCTCATCACCGGGCGCACCCGGTGGACCGACAACCAGGCCCTCACCGGCCTGCTCCACATCTCCATCGTCCGCAGCCCCTTCGCCCACGCGGAGATCGGCAGCATCGACACCAGCGCCGCCAAGCAGGTCCCGGGCGTCGTCGCGGTCTACACCGCGTCCGACATCGGTGCCGACGCGGTGCAGCTGCCCTGCGCGTGGCCGATCACCAAGGACATGAAGTCCCCGCAGCGTCCCGCTCTCGCGGGCAGCCGCGTGAACTTCGCCGGCGAGGGCGTCGCCGTCGTCGTGGCCCGCACCGCGGCCGCCGCGAAGGACGCCGCCGAGCTGGTCGAGGTCGACTACTCCGAGCTCGAGCCGGTGCTCGACATGGAGGAGGCCCTCAAGGAGGGCGCGACCCTCGTCCACCCGGAGCTCGGCACCAACGAGAACGCCCAGTGGGTGTTCGACTCGGGCGAGGCCGGCTCCGGCGGGTCCGCGGCCGAGGCGATCGCCGCGGCGGAGAAGGCCGACGACCAGGTCGTCATCACGCGCCGCTTCCGCCAGCAGCGCCTCGTGCCGGTCTTCATGGAGCCGCGCTCCACGGTGGTCGACCCGACCGGCGAACAGCTGGTCATGTGGTCCTCCACCCAGGTGCCGCACATCCTCAAGACGATGCTGGCGCTGACCCTCGGCCTGCCCGAGCACAAGATCCGCGTCATCGCCCCCGACGTGGGCGGCGGCTTCGGCGGCAAGCTCGCCGTGGCGCCGGAGGAGGTCGTCACGCTGCTGGTGGCCCAGAAGCTGGGCAAGCCGGTGAAGTGGACCGAGACGCGCTCGGAGTCGCTGCTCACGGCGCACCACGGCCGCGACCAGATCCAGGACCTCACCGTCGCCGTCACCAAGGACGGCGTCATCAAGGGCCTGGACGTCAAGCTCCTCGCCGACATGGGCGCCTACCTCGGCCTCGTCGGGCCGGGCGTGCCGATCCTCGGCGCGTTCATGTTCAACGCGATCTACAAGATCCCGGCCTACCGGTTCGACTGCACCAACGTCTTCACCACCAAGACGCTCACCGACGCCTACCGCGGCGCCGGTCGTCCGGAGGCCACCTTCGGCATCGAGCGGATGATGGACGAGGTCGCCGTCGAGCTCGGGATCGAGCCGATGGAGCTGCGCAAGCGCAACTGGATCAAGCACGAGGAGTTCCCGTACACCACGGTCAGCACGCTGACCTACGACACGGGCAACTACGAGGCCGCCACCGACCAGGCCATGTCGATGTTCGACTACGACGGTCTGCGCCGGGAGCAGGAGGAGCGCCGCAAGCGCGGCGACGTCAAGCAGCTCGGCCTCGGCATCTCGACCTTCACCGAGATGTGCGGGCTCGCCCCGTCGCGCGTGCTGGGCTCGCTGGACTACGGCGCCGGCGGCTGGGAGACCGCGTCCATCCGGATGCTGCCCACCGGCAAGGCCGAGGTCGTCGTCGGCGTCAGCCCGCACGGGCAGGGCCACGAGACCGCGTTCTCGCAGATCATCGCGGACAAGCTGGGCATCCCGTTCGACGACGTGGAGATCCTCCACGGGGATACCCAGTCCTCCTACCGCGGGCTCGACACCTACGGGTCGCGCTCGCTCGCGGTCGGCGGCATCGCGATGGTCAAGGCGGCCGAGAAGGTCGTCGAGAAGGCCAAGCCGATCGCCGCGCACATGCTCGAGGCGTCCGAGGACGACATCGAGTTCACCGCCGGCAAGTTCTCGGTCAAGGGCACCGACAAGGGCGTGGGCATCCAGGACGTGGCGCTCGCCGTGTTCGCCGCCCACGACTACCCGGAGGGCATCGAGCCCGACATCGACGCCCACGCGACGTTCGACCCGGAGAACTTCTCCTACCCGCACGGCACCCACCTGTGCGCGGTCGAGGTCGACACCGAGACGGGCTTCGTGCAGCTGCACAAGTACGTCTGCGTGGACGACGTCGGCACGGTGATCAACCCGCTGATCGTCGAGGGCCAGATCCACGGCGGTCTCGCGCAGGGCATCGCGCAGGCGCTGTTCGAGGACGCCCCCTACGACGAGTCCGGCACGCTGCTCTCGGGGACGCTGGTCGACTACACGCTGCCCTCGGCGGCCGACCTGATCAACTTCGACACGGCGAACACCCCGACGCCGTCGACGACCAACCCGCTGGGCGTCAAGGGCGTGGGCGAGGCGGGCACCATCGCCTCCACCCCCGCCGTCGTGAACGCCGTGCTCGACGCCGTGCGTCAGTACGGGGTGAAGGACATCGACATGCCGACCACGCCGTTCCGCGTGTGGACGGCGATCAACTCCGCCAAGGGCACCGGCACGCAGGCCGACGAGGCGAACGTCGCCTCGCCCGGCGCCGGCCTCGGCAGCATGGCCAAGAGTGACTCGGTGAAGAACCAGGGAGGCGCGCTGTGATCCCCGCATCGTTCGACTACGTGCGGCCCACGTCGGTCGCCGAGGCCGTCCAGGCTCTCGCCGACGGCGGGGACGACGCGAAGATCCTGGCCGGTGGCCAGAGCTTCATCCCCGTCCTGCGGCTCCGCATGGGTGACCCCTCGCTCGTCGTCGACCTCGGCGGCATCGCCGAGCTCCGCGGCGTCCGCGAGGAGGGCGACAAGATCGTGGTCGGGGCCATGACGACCCACCACGACGTCACCCGTGACGACCTGCTGAACCAGCACGTGAAGCTGATCAGCGAGGCGACGAAGACGGTGGCCGACTTCCAGGTCCGCCACCGCGGGACCCTCGGCGGCGCCCTGGCGCACGCCGACCCGGCCGGTGACCTCGCGGCGCCCGCGCTCGCGCTGGACGCCGAGTTCGTCATCGCCGGCGCGAACGGCGAGCGCACCGTCGCCGCGTCGGACTTCTTCGAGGACTACTTCACGACGGCCATCGGCCCGCAGGAGATCCTCACCGCGATCCGCTTCCCGAAGTACACGGGTTGGGGCGCGCGGTACGAGAAGTTCAACCGCGTCGCGCAGGCGTGGTCGATCGTCGCCGTGGCCGCCACGGTCAAGGTCGAGGGTGGCTCCATCACCGACGCCCGCATCGGCCTGACCAACATGGCAGGTGTTCCCGTCCGGGCGCGGGGTGTGGAGTCGGCCCTCGTGGGGCAGACGATGAGTGAGGAGACGGTCCGCGCCGCGGCGCAGGCCGCCGCCGAGGGCACCAGCCCCACGTCGGACGCCGACGCCGGGTCGGACTACCGCGAGCACCTCGCGAAGGTCCTCACCGGGCGCGCGGTGCTCGCCGCGGCCGGCTGACGCCAGCGGCACAACGCCCTACCGTGAGGCCCGTCCCCGCCCGGGGCGGGCCTCACGTGCGTCCGACCACTCGCCAGGAGGCGTAGATGCAGCTCGAGAACTCCTTCACCGTGCCCGTCGCGATCGACACGGTGTACGACGCCATGAACGACCCCGAGAAGATCACGCCCTGCTTCCCGGGTGCCACGCTGACCTCCGCCGACGGCGACGACTTCACGGGCACCGTGAAGGTCAAGCTCGGCCCGATCTCGATGACCTACAAGGGCAAGGGCACCTTCGTCGAGCGCGACAGGACGGCGCACAAGATCGTCGTCGACGCGCAGGGCCGCGATTCCCGCGGCAACGGCACCGCCTCGGCCAAGGCCACCCTGACGATGTCCGAGGACGGCCCCGGCTCCACCAAGGTCACCGTGCTCACCGAGATGCAGGTGACCGGCAAGCCGGCGCAGTTCGGCCGCGGCGTGATGTCGGACGTCGGGGACAAGATCCTCGGCCAGTTCGCCTCCTGCCTCGCCGACGAGTTCGCCGACGCCCCCGCGCCGGAGGCCGCCCCGGCGTCCGCCTCGTCCTCGAACGGCGCGGCCGCCCCGGTGTCCTCGGGCGCCGAGGCCGTGTCCGGTGCCGCCACCCCGGTGTCGCACCCGGCCAGCCCGGCTCCCGTCGCCGCCGGCTCCGGTGCCCCGGAGGCGGCCCCGATGGCCTCCACCGTCGCCGAGGCCCGCAAGCAGGACGACGCCGCCGCGAAGCCCGGCGCCAACCCGCAGTCCGGCGCCGGCCCCCGTCCGGTCCAGTCGGCACCGAAGCCGAAGCGCCAGCAGGCCGAGGCGATCGACCTGCTCGACGCCTCGTCCGACGCGCTCACCAAGCGCCTCGTCCCGGTCGCCGCCGGGGTGGGCGTACTGGCGATCATCCTGCTGATCATCCGGCTCGCCCGCCGCTGATCCCGGCGCCGACGTCAGCGGTGGCACACCGCTGACACCGGACGACAGCAGCGCGACACGCTCGGACCCCGTCCGACCGAAGGGCACCTCCGCACCGGAGGTGCCCTTCGTGCGTTCCGGGCCCGACAATGTCGACCATGACGACGGGACCACTCGCGGGGCTGCGGGTGCTGGAGATGGGCACGATCATCGCCGGGCCGTTCGCGGCCCGGATCCTCGGCGACTACGGCGCCGACGTGATCAAGATCGAGCCTCCCGGCCGGCCCGACCCGCTGCGCGACTGGGGTCAGGGCGAGTACAGGGGCGAGCACTTCATGTGGACGGTGATCGGCCGCAACAAGCGCTGCATCACCCTGGACCCCCGCTCGGGCCGCGGCCAGGAGCTGTTCCTCGAGCTCGTCGCGCGCACCGACGTGATCGTCGAGAACTTCCGGCCCGGCACCCTCGAGCGCTGGGGCCTGGGCTTCGACCGGCTCTCCGAGGTCAACCCGGGCCTGATCCTCGGCCGGGTCTCCGGCTACGGGCAGACCGGTCCGTACGCCTCCAAGCCGGGCTACGCGTCGGTGGCCGAGGCGGTCAGCGGCATGCGCAGCATCAACGGCTTCCCCGGCGAGGCGCCGCCCCGCATGGCGGTGTCCCTCGGCGACTCGTTGGCCGGGATGGTCGCCGTGCAGGGGGTGCTCGCCGCGCTGTACTCCCGCTCGGTCACCGGGAAGGGCCAGGTCGTCGACATCGCGATCACCGAGGCCTGTCTGTCGGTGCTCGAGTCGGCGATCCCCGAGTACGACAAGCTCGGGCGGGTGCGGACGCCCGGCGGCACGCGGCTCGACGGCATCGCGCCCTCGAACATCTACCGGTCCGCCGACGGGCTCTGGATGGTGGTCGCCGCCAACCAGGACACCGTGTTCAGGCGGCTGTGCGAGGCGATGGGCCGCCCCGAGCTGGCCACGGACGAAAAGTTCGTCGACCACGTCGCCCGCGGCCGCAACCAGGACGAGATCGACGGCATCGTCGCGGACTGGGTCGCCTCGAAGCCGGCCGACGAGGTGCGGGAGCTGCTCGACGCGGCCGGGGTCATCGTCGGGCCGGTGAACACCATCGCCGAGGTGGTCACCGACGAGCAGTTCCTGGCCCGCGACATGATCGTCGCCCACCACGACGAGCGCCTCGACGAGGACGTCCTCGGGCCCGGCGTGGTGCCGACCTTCGCCGGGACGCCCGCCTCGGTGCGCCGCGCCGGCCCCGGGCTCGGTGCCGACAACCACGAGGTCTACCGCGAGCTCGGCCTCTCCGACGCCGAGATCGCCGACCTGACGACCGCGGGCACGATCTGATGCGCGTCGGCCACGCCCGGCGCCTCGGCGGCGGCGCCCTGACCGGCACCACCGTCGTCCTGCCCGGTCCCGAGGGCGCGGTGGCGGGCGTCGACGTGCGGGGCGGCGGCCCGGGCACCCGGGAGACCGACGCGCTCGACCCGCGCACGCTCGTCGACCGGGTGCACGCCGTGGTCCTCTCGGGCGGCTCCGCCTACGGCCTCGCCGCCGCGACGGGCGTGATGGACGAGCTGGGCGCACAGGGGATCGGGTTCCCCGTCGGCGGCCCCGGCGAGGTGGTCCCGATCGTGCCCGCGGCCGTGGTCTTCGACCTCGGCCGCGGCGGCGACTTCCGTGCCCGCCCGGACGCCGCCCTCGGCGCCGAGGCGCTGGCCGCGGCGTCCGAGACGTGGGACGACGGCGTCGTCGGGGCCGGCACCGGCACGCTGGTCGGCGGGCTCAAGGGCGGGGTCGGCACGGCGACGGAGACGACCGACGCGGGGCAGGTGACCGCGCTCGTCGTCGTGAACGCGGCCGGGTCCGCGGTCGACCCGCGGACCGGGGAGCTGTGGGCGGCGCGGCACCTCACCCCCGCGGACCGCACCCCGCCGGCCCTTCCCGACGACAGGTCGGGTCTGCTCGGGCGGCTGGCCGCGGCCGCGGCGCCGCCCACGCTGAACACCACGATCGGCGTGGTGTGGACGGACGCGACCCTGACCGTCGCGCAGTGCTCGAAGCTCGCCGCCGTGGGCCACGACGGGCTCGCCCGGGCGATCCGGCCGGTGCACGGGATGACCGACGGCGACACCCTCTTCGGGCTCGCCACCACCACGCGCCCGGCCCCGGACCTCGCCGGTCTGCAGACGCTGCTGACGGCCGGGGCGGACGTGGTGACCCGGGCGGTCGGGAACGCCGTGCTCGCCGCGGCGTCGACGGGCGGGTACCGCTCGTACCGCGAGGTCGTGGGCTGATGAGACTCCGCGTGGCCACCTGGAACCTGTGGTGGCGGTTCGGGGACGCGGACCGTCGGCGCCCGGCGGTGCTGGAGACGCTGCGCGCGCTGGACGCGGACGTGATCGGCCTGCAGGAGGTCTGGTGCCGCGGCGCCGAGGACCTCGCGAGCGGGCTCGCCGACGACCTCGGGATGCACGCGGTGTTCGGGCCGTCGCCGGACGCGTCGTCGTGGACGGTGCGCAGACCGCAGGACGCCGACTGCGGGATCGGCAACGCCGTCCTCGCCCGCTGGCCGGTGCACCGGCTGCACCTGGAGGGGCTGTGCGGCAGCGGTCGCGTGCTGCTCGGCACCACCGTCGACACCCCGGCCGGCTCGTGGCACGTGCAGTCGGCGCACCTGACGTCGTCCGCGAGCGGGTCGGCGGTGCGGTGCGAGCAGGTGCGGGTCATCGCCCGCCACGTGGTCGCCGCCCCGCCGACCGACCTGCCGCCGCTGGTGCTGGGCGACTTCAACGCCGAGGCCGCCTCCGACGAGATGCGGCTGATCGAGGGCCACCTGACCGCGCCCGCCGAGCCGGGCCTGGTGCTCGTCAACACGCGGCGCTGGGCGGCCGACCCCGACGAGCCGACCTGGTCCCCGGCGAACCCCTACGTCGCCCCCAGCGGCTCCCCGCCGTCGCGGATCGACCACGTGCTGGTCGGGGCCGGGCGGGGGAGCGTGCCGCTGCGGGTGGACGACGTGGCGGTGTTCGGCGACGGCCCGGCCTCCGACGGCGTGTGGCCGTCCGACCACCACGGCGTGGTGGTCGACCTCGAGGTGGCTGCGCCCCGTGAGTAGTTCTGACGGGTATGACCGTCACAACTACTCACGAGCGCGCAGCGCACCCCAGCCGTGGCGCCGGGTCGCCGCCGGCCCGGCGCTGATCCTGCCGGACGGGTGCCTCGACGTGATCGTCCGTCCCGACGGCGAGGCGGTCGTCGCGGGGCCGGACGCGGTCGCGCGGGAGCACGACGCCGTCGGGACCTTCCGCGGTGTGCGGTTCTCCCACGGCGTCGGGCCGCTCGTGCTCGGCGTGCCCGCGGACGAGCTGGTGGGGCGGACGGTGCCGCTCGTCGACGTCGTCGGGCGGGTTCCCGACGTCGGGTCCTGGCTGCGGTCGCGGCTGCGGGACCTGCCCGACGACGAGGCCTGGGCGCCGGCCGTCTTCGAGGCCGCCGCGCGGGGCGTCCCGGTGGCGACGATCGCGGACCGGCTCGGGTGGTCCGCCCGCACGCTGCACCGCCGGAGCCGGGCCCGGTTCGGCTACGGGCCGCAGCACCTGCACCGCGTCCTGCGGCTGCAGCGCGCCCTGACCCGTCGTCGGGAAGGACGCCCGTGGGCGGAGACGGCCGCGGAGGTCGGGTACGTCGACCAGCAGCACCTGTCCCGCGAGGTCCGGGCGCTGACCGGGAGGCCGCCGTCGGCACTCGGCGGGTGATCGCTCAGGTCGACGCGGCGAACAGGTCGACGCCCACGTCGTCCGGGTCGAGCACCGAGGCGTAGCGCTGGCCCCAGAACGCGTCGAACGGCGCGAGGTGGCCGCGATACCCGGCGCCGGTGATCCGCGCGTAGGCGGCGTCGACCTCGGCGGGGGAGTCGCACTCCAGCGCCAGCCCGACGCGGCCCGCGCCCGTCGGCGGCGTGAACGACGGGTCGAACGACGCCACGGTCTCCTCGGTGTCGAGCAGGAGCCGCAGGCCGCCGAAGGCGATCTCGACGTGCGGTGCGGGCTCGTCGGGGACCTCGAGGCCCAGCGAGCGGTAGAAGGCGAGCGAGGCGGCCATGTCGGACACCACGAGGCCGACGGCGGAGGGTCGGGGCTGCATGGCGTGGGAGGCTAGGACGGTGACGGCGACGGGGTCGTGGATCCATCGGACACACGCCCTCGGGTTCACCGCCCCGCTGTGCCCGGACAACCTCTACGGCCACCTGGTGGCGACCGCGGTCCCGGGCGTCGAGGAGTGGTTCGACGGCGCCTACCGGCGCACGCTGCGGCTGCCGGGCGGACCCGCCGTCGTGAGCCTCCCGCCGCCGATGGGCGGAGTGGTCGAGGCGGAGCTGCGGCTGTCCGATCCCGACGACGAGGCCGGTGCGGTCGGGCTGGCCCGGCGCCTGCTCGACCTCGACGCCGACCCGGCCGCGGTCGACGGGTGCCTGCGCGCCGACCCGGTGCTCGCGCCGCTCGTCGACGCCGCCCCCGGTCGGCGCGTGCCCGGCAGCCCCGACCCCGACGAGTTCGCCGTGCGCGCCGTGCTCGGCCAGCAGGTCTCCACCGCCGCGGCCCGGACCCACGCGTCCCGCCTCGTACGCGACCACGGCACGCCGCTGCCCGCGGGTCTGGCCCCGGACGGCTCGTCGCTGACCCACCTCTTCCCGACCCCGCACCAGCTCACCGCCCTCACCGACGACGAGCTGGGCATGCCGGCCAGCCGGAAGCGGACCCTGCACGGGCTGGTGGCCGCCCTGGCCGAGGGCAGCGTCGACCTCCACGGCCCGGACGCGCGGGCGCAGCTCGGGGCGCTGCGCGGGATCGGACCGTGGACCGTCGACTCCGTCGCGATGCGCGCCCTCGGCGACCCGGACGCCTTCCTCCCCTCGGACCTCGGCGTCCGCGTGGCCGCCCGCGAGCTCGGACTGCCCGAGCGCGACCGCGACCTGGTCGCGCACGCCGAGGCCTGGCGGCCCTACCGCGCCTACGCCACGCAGTACCTGTGGGCCGCCCTCGACCACGCGGTCAACACGATGCCCGGCTACTGAGCGGCCAGCCGGGCCCGCAGCGCCTTTTTGTCGACCTTCCCGGCGTCGGTCAGCGGCATCTCGTCGACGACCTCGACGTCCTCCGGCGCGTACATCGAGCCCTGCCTCTCGATGACGAGCCCGGTCAGCTCCTCGGGGTCCGGGTGCGTCCCGGGTTCGACCACGACGGCCGCGTGCACCGACTCCGACCCGTCGTCGTCCGGCGCGCCGAACACCGCGGCCTCGCGGACGTCCGCGTGCTCGACGAGGACGTTCTCCACCTCGGGGGTGTGGACGTGCCCGCCGACGACCACCACGACGTCCCCGAGCCGGTCCACCACGTGCAGGTAGCCGCGGTCGTCGAGGTGGCCGACGTCGCCGGTGTGCATCCAGCCGTCGGCGTCGCGGGTCGCGGCGGTCAGCTCGGGCTGCTTCCAGTAGCCGTCGAACTCCATGCCGGTGCGCACCCAGATCTCGCCCGGCCCGTCGTCGTCGCCGTCGGAGCGGATCTGCAGCTCCGTGGTGGGCAGCACCCGCCCGACGGTGCCGAGCAGGGACTCGTCGTCGTGCTCCTCGCGGGTGAGCACGCTGATCCCGCCGGCCTCGGTCTGGCCGTAGAACTGCACGAACACCCGGCCGATGCGCCGCACCGCCTCCGCCGTGCGTGCGGGCACCGCGGGTGCGCCCCCGTAGATGACGGTGCGCAGGCTGGAGAGATCGGTGCGGTCGAGGTCGGGGTGGTCGAGCAGCCGGTGCAGCAGCGGCGGGAGCAGCCACAGGTCGGTGATCCGCTCGCGCTCGATCGTCGCGAGGACCTCGGCCGGGTCGAACCCGTCGAGCAGCACGACGGCGCCGCCGACCGAGAGCGTCCGGTCGGCGATCCCGCCCGCCGCGTGCGCGATCGTCGTGCAGACGAGCTGGCGGACCGTCTCGGGCTCGACTCCCGGCTCCTCCGCGGTGGAGGGGCGCCAGGAGTGCTCGAGCATCCGCAGGTGGTGGCCGAAGGTGTAGGTGATGCCCTTCGGGTGGCCGGTCGTGCCGCCGGTGTGCCGGATCTGCTCGACGTCCCCGGGCCGCGCCCGGCACGCGACGGGCGCGGCGTCGACGCCGTCGGTCAGGGCGTCGTCGAGCGCGATGCGGGTGACCGGCGCGCAGTGCGCCAGCACCGCGTCGGCGTCGTCGTCGTGCCCCGGGGCGACGAGCACCGCGGCCGCGTCGACGTCGGTGACGATCCGGCCCCGCGCCTCGGCGGACAGGCCCGCGTAGGGCTGGGTGACGCCGGCGCCGAGCAGGTTGACGGCGTAGCGGGCGATGATCCCCTCGGGCTCGTTGCCGGCGAGGAGCACGACGACGGCGCCGGGCCCGACGCCGCGGCCGTCGAGGGCACGCGCGGTGCGGAACACCGCGTCGCGCAGCTCGCCGTGGGTGAGTCGCCGGTCGTGGTGGATCAGGGCGGGGGCGTCCGCGTGGTCGGCGAACGCCTCGAGTCGGGCCTCGACATCGGCGCGGGGCGCCATGGCTCCTCCAAGCATCGTTGCGGTAGGCAACGAATACCCGGAGCGACCCGGCCCAGAGGTGACTGTGACGAAGCTCAGAAGAGCATCGCGTCCGCCGCCTCGAGGTCGAGCAGGGCCCGCTTCGTGCCCAGCCCGCCGGCGTAGCCGGTCAGCGACCCGTCGGCGCCCACCACGCGGTGGCAGGGCACCACGATCGCGACCGGGTTCCGGGCCATCGCCCCGCCGACCCGGCGCGAGTCGGAGAGCGGCAGCCCGACCCTGGTCGCGAGCGCGCCGTAGGTGGTCGTCGAGCCCCACGGCACGTGTCGCAGCCCGTCCAGGATCCGGCGGTCGTGCGCGCCGGTCAGGTCCACCGGGACCGTGAACTCGCGCAGCTCGACGTCGAGGTAGGCGTCGAGCTCGCGGCGCGCGAGGTCGAGGTGCGCCGTCCCGACGACCGGCCCGGGCTCGGCCGGGGCGGCGAACCCCACCAGCGTCAGGCCGTCGGTCGAGGCCTCCAGGTACAGCGGGCCGATCCGGGTCTCGTGCACGACGGTCATGCCCGGGAGAACACCGCGGGCGCTCAGCCCGTTGCGGGGGCGGGGAGGCGCGGGACCGCCTCCCGGGCGAGCTGGACGGCGACGCCGCACGCGCGGTCCCGGCTCTCGAACGGCATCTCGACGACGACCCGCACCACCTCCCACTGCGTCGGTCCAGGTCCGTGGTAGCTGGTGACGGTCCACGGCGTGAGCACCTCGCACGCCGTGCCGAACTGGCCGGGGTGGGTCGTCACCTGACTCGCGAGTCCCGGCCGGAGCAGGGGCCGCTCCTCGGGCGCCGTCGGATCGGGCGGGAGGTCGTCCACGGCCACGAAGTCGAGCCAGGCGACGGGCTGCCCGAGCGTCGGGGTCCCGACGAAGCAGTGCCGGTCGGCGAAGCCGACGTAGCGCGGCGGGTTCACCAGCCCGAGCAGCGCGGCCGGGTCCCCGAGGGCCGCACACGCGTCGGCGCGCTCCAGCATCGAGTCCGGCTGGTGGGTGGGCCCGTGGGTGATCCCGGCCTCGGCCAGCCGGACGAGCCCGAACCGCATCGCCCGCTCCGCGACCTGGCAGTCCGCAACCGGGGGTGGCCCGCCCTCGGCGCCGATCCTGGCCTGCTCGGAGACGGTCCGGCCGGAGAACAGCACCAACGTGCCGTCCCCGAGTCGTACGACGCGGCGGCAGACGTCGTACGCCGGCTGCGGGCGCAGGACGGTGGCCGTCCCGGCGGACTCCGGCGGTTCGGCCGACGTGATGGTCATCGAACGCTCGTGGGCGAACGCCACCTCGGCGGTCTGCGGACGGTAGGGCTCGGCCTGGCCGGTGAGCCGGCACGACCCGACGACGTCGCCCACCGCCGGGTACGGCAGCGGCGGGACCGTGCCGGTGAACAGCGCCGGGTCGAGCAGGGCGCAGGCGTCCGCGGTCCGGGGGTCGCCGGTCACGGCCACGGGGCCCAGGTCGGGGACCGGCGGCGGCTCCGAGCTTCCGGAACACGCTGTGCCGACCAGGACGACGAGGGCGAGCAGGATGACCGGGACGGCGCGACGCATCCGCTAGAAGTAGCAGAGCGTGATCGCCGCCCGCGAGCTCGTCCCTCGTTCGGCCTAGCGGTCAGCCTCCGGCGAACGGCGGGAGCACGTCCAGGACGGCGCCGTCGGCGAGGACCTCGTCCCGGGAGTGCACGGCGGTGCCGTCGAGCAGGAAGGACGAGGCGGCGAGCACCTTGACCAGCGCCTCGCCGTGGTCGGCGGCGACCGCCTCGACGAGGGCGGCGATCGTGGTGCCCGCGGGCACGGTCATCGGCTCCGAGCCGCAGCCGGCCGCGGCCTTGGCGCCGGCGAAGTACCGGACCGTGACGGTGACGGTGCGGGTGTCGACCGAGCTGGTCATCATCCTCCGATCGCGCTCATGGGACGGTCGGGCTGCAGGAACCCGGGGTCGTCGATGCCGTGGCCGGGCTTCTTGCCCCACATCGCGACGCGCCACGCGGCGGCGATCTCGGCGTCGCTACCGCCTCCGCGCACGAGGCCACGCAGGTCGTTCTCGCTCCGCGCGAAGAGGCAGGTGCGCACCTGGCCGTCGGCGGTGAGGCGGGTGCGGTCGCACGTGCCGCAGAACGGCCGGGTGACCGAGGCGATGACGCCGACCCGGGCCGGGCCGCCGCCGGGGCGCTCCCAGCCGTCGACGAGGAACCGCTCCGCCGGGGCCCCACCGCGCTCGGTCGGGTCGGGACGCAGGGAGAACCGGGTCTGCAGCGAGGCCAGGATCTGCTCGGCCGTGATCATGCGGTCGCGCTGCCAGGAGTGACCGGCGTCGAGCGGCATCTGCTCGATGATGCGCAGCTCGAAGCCCTCGGCGAGCGCCCAGGCCAGCAGGTCGGGGGCCTCGTCGTCGTTCAGGCCCGGCATGAGCACCGTGTTGATCTTGATGGGGCCGAGCCCGGCGTCGCGGGCGGCCGCGAGGCCGTCGAGCACGTCGCCCAGGCGGTCGCGCCGGGTGATCTCGGCGAACCGCTCTGGGCGCAGCGTGTCCAGCGAGACGTTGACCCGGTCGAGCCCGGCGTCGGCGAGGCGCTGCGCCCGCTTCGTCAGGCCGAGGCCGTTGGTGGTGACCGACATGTCCGGCTTCGGCGTGAGGGCCGCGGTGGCCGCGACGATGTCCTCGAGGCCGCGCCGGAGCAGCGGCTCACCGCCGGTGAAGCGGATCTCCTGCACGCCCAGGTGCTCGACCGCCACGCGCACCAGACGGACGACCTCGTCGTCGGTCAGGGCCTCCTCGGTCGGCATCCACTCCAGGCCCTCGGCGGGCATGCAGTAGGTGCAGCGCAGGTTGCAGCGGTCGGTCAGCGAGACCCGGAGGTCGGTCGCGACCCGGCCGTAGCGGTCGACGAGCCGGTCGTCGGAGGGACGGTCCGCGGTGGTGGTCGGAGTCCCCGGGACGGACGGGACGCCGAGGTCGAGGATGGTCATCGCCGTCCAGCCTACGCACGATCGAGGAGTGACGTGAGCAGCATCTCCGCAGGTCGCGGGCGGTGTGCCGCAGATGCGGACACCGCTACGGCATGATCACGCACCTGCGGGTCCGGCCCTCCGGAACCGTACGATCGGAGAGGCGTCGCGCCGCCGGGGTGCCCGCCGGGGGCGTGTGTGCGGGTCCCCCACTCGGGTGACACGCCGAGCGACCACGACGTCCCCGGCCGCTCGGACGGGGATCACTAGCGTCGGGCCGTGACCACCACCGCGATCCGCACGCCCCCGGCGGCGCCCGCCCGGCGCCGTCGTCGGCGGCGGGGCCGGACCGCGGTCGCGGTCCTGCTGCTGCTGGCGGTGGTCGTCGTGCTCGGCGGGCTCACCCTCACCGCGGACGCGCCCCTGCGGCCCGACACCGTGCCCGTGGTGCGGGGCGGCGTCGTCGTCCAGGCCCACGTGGACGGCTCCGTGGTCAGCCGCGTCGCCACCGCGGCCGCGTTCCCCGTCGACGGCGTCGTCGCCGGCGTGGACGCGACCGTGGGCGCCACCGTGCGCACCGGCGACGTCCTCGCGACCCTCGACGACAGCGCCGTCCGGCCCGGGGTGGCCGCCGCGGAGGCCGCGCTCGCCGCGGACGAACGGGCCCGCGACGCTGCGGCCGCAGTGCCGGTGCCCGACCCGGTCGCCCTCGCCCGCCTCGACGCCGCGATCTCCGCCGACCGCGCCGCGCTCGCCGAGGCCCGGCGGGTGCTCGACGGCGGGGTGCTGCGTGCCGCGCAGGACGGCACGGTCACCGTCGTGCGGGCGCAGGTCGGGGACCGCGTCTCGGCCGCCTCGCCGCCCGCCGTCGAGATCGCGGACCTGACCGGCCTCGTCGTGCGGGTCGCGGTGGCGCCCGCGCAGGTCGCGGACGTGGTCGTCGGACGCACGGCGTCCGTGACGACGGGTGGGCCGCGGCTGCGGGGTCAGGTGGTGGACGTGGCGCCGGTGCCCGGGCCGGACGGCCGCTACGCCGTCGCGATCGGCGCGCCGCTGCCCGACACCGCCCGGATCGGACTCCCGGCGCAGGCGTCGATCGTGCTCGCGCGGCGGGACGGGGTGCTCGTCGTGCCACCGGACGCGCTGCGCCCGGGACCGACACCCGGCACCGCGACCGTGCAGGTGGTGCGCGGTCAGGGGCCCGTGGGCTCCGGCGGCACCGTCGCCCGCACCGTCGAGGTGGGGCTGGTCGGCGACGACGCGGTCGAGGTGGTCGACGGGCTCGCCGTCGGCGACGAGGTGGTCGTCGGCGGCACCGGGCTGCCCGCGGCCGGCTCGTAGGTCTCCCCGAGCCGGACCGCGGGGGTGGGACGCGTCGGGGCGGCGGCGCGCGGTGCCGCGAGACCGGCCGGGCGGGGCCGGTCGGTGGGGATCGTGCTCGGGGCGGGTCCGGGCGGCTCGGCGGTGAGCCACACGTCGCGGGCGGCCGGGACGGCCGAGCCGTCGGAGGCGCCGCGCAGCAGCAGACGGACCTGCACCTCGGACGTCGGCGCCGCGAAGCGCGCCGGGGCGCGGTCGCGTGCGGCGAGCCAGGGACCCCACCGGCCGTCCGCGTCGAGGCCGCGGACCTCGAGGTCGACGGAGGTGCCGGCCGGGCGGTCCGCGCCGACGGAGCCGGCAACGGCCCCGGCGGGGTGCAGCAGACGCCGAGGGGCGACGACCAGGACGCCCTCGCTCCGGGGCGTCGCGGGACGGACCTCGTCGTCGGCGAGCACGACCCCGGTGTCGTCGCCGCCGTCGAGGGCGAGCTCGGCCGACCAGCTCTCGCCCGGCGGCGTCGGGACGACGATCGCCGGGTCCGCGAGCGCACCCGCGGTCCCCGCGAGCATCAGGGCCGCGACGACCGCGCCGGTGGCGCCGACCCGTCGTTGAGCGAGCACCCTCGGCGGTCGGCCGACCGGCTCCGCCCCCGCAGGTGCTCGATGATCACGACGGTCCCCGTGCGGGAGCTCAGCACGCGGGGACATCGGGGACCTCCAGGGCGGTGGCGGGCACGTACTGGCCGGTCCCGAGGCGCAGCCACCGGGACGTGACCGGCGCAGACGTGGTGGTCCGTGCCGCCGCCCGGGCGGAGGGAGCCGGCGTCGGGGCGGGGGAGGAGGCCGTGGGCGCGGCCGCGCACTCGACCCCGACGCGCGAGCGGGCGGCCACCACCCCCACGTCCGGGGCGTCGGGCGACGGGGCCGCCCGGACGGTCACCGGGTCGTCGCCGCGCGCGGTGCCCGCCGGTCCGGTGCCGGTCCAGAGATAGGTGACGTCGACGTAGCCGTTGTCGGTCAGGCGCAGGTCGCGGCGGAAGGTGCCGTCCGCGAGGTCGATGCCCGCGGGGTTGGCCACCCGTCGCCCGAACCCGTCGCGGCCGCCGTTGTACCCGTCGTCGCGGGCGGCCTGGGCCTGGGGCAGGCCGCGGGCGAGGTCGGTGAAGGACTCGCGGTCGGCGTTCCAGTGGTCGTCCTTCGTGTTCCACGGCCCGACGTCCCAGACCGGGGCCCAGGCGCAGCGACCGCCCGCACAGACCTTCACCGTGTAGTCGCCGGTGCCGTCGGCGGCCAGACCGCGGCGGGAGGGCAGGGCGACGAAGCGGTCGTCGGAGACGATGCGGTGGCCGTTGGCGGTGGTGTTGCCGACGAGGCCGATCCGGGTGGCGAACACGCGCGCGGTGAACGGCGGGGTCGCTGCCGAGGCCGACAGCCGTCGCGGGGCGGGCGTGCTGTCCGCGGTGAGCCACAGCCGGCGCAGTGCCGGGGAGGCGCCGTCCGTGCCGGCGACCAGCGTCACCCGGACCTGCACCTGCAGCGTCGGCGCGGGGAGCTGCGCCGGGCCCTGCGCGCCGGTCGGGATCCACTCCGACCAGGACCCGTCGTCGCGGATGCCCCGCACGGCGACGAGGACCTGCGAGCCGCCGGGGGTGTCGGCGGTCGGGGCGGTCGAGATGCGGTCGGCGACGGCGCCGAGGCGGCGCGGGGCGAGCAGCAGGGTGCCCTCGGCGGGCGCGGGACCCGTCGTCGTGGTCCGTGCGGCGGTGTCGCGCAGCCGGGCGGCGCCGTCGTCCGCGACCACGTCGACGTCGTCGCCACCGTCGACCGCGAGCTCCGCGCCCCAGGTCTCCGCGGACGGGACGGCCAGCGCGGCGGGCACGGTGGGGATGGCGAGGAGCAGGCACATCCCGGCCAGGACCGTCGCGAACCGTCGCATGGCGATCATGCAAGTCGCGTCGGCCCGTTGCGTGCAATCCGTAGCGGTGTGGCGCACGTGGGTGATGGCCGACCAGGTGAATTACACCGATGTCATGATGCTCGCCGCGGCACTCGCGCCGAAGCCATATCACCCGGTAGAGGTGTCCGGTCCACGATCGTGTGAAGGAGTCGCGCGATGCCGAGCACCTGCGTGGTGCACGACGACCGGGAGCAGACCCGCCGGCGCCTCGAGCTGCTGCTCGCCGCCGCCGTCGGGGTCGACGAGCTGGTGATCGCCCGGGACCGGCCTGACCTGCTGGCGCGGGTCACCGCGGGGGAGGCCGACGTCGTCGTGCTCGGGGTGGCGCGCGCCGGGACGGCGGCCCCCGCCCTGGCGGACGTCCGGTCCGCGGCGCCGGAGGTGCCGGTGCTCGTCGCGGGACCCTCGGACGACCCGGCGGCCGTCGCCGAGGCCCTCGCCGGGGGAGCGGTCGCCTACCTGCGCTGGGACGCCCCGCGGGCGATGACCCGCACCGTCGCCGCCGTCGTCGACGCGTGGTCGGGTGAGGAACTGCTCACGCCGGCGGACGACGGGGTGGTCGTCGACCTGCCGGTGCAGCGGGGGCTCGACCTGTCGGTGCGCGAGGTCCAGGTGCTCATCGGGGTCAGCCGGGGGCTGACCAACGCCGACATCGGCCGACGGCTGTACCTGTCGGCCGCCACCGTGAAGTCGCACGCGGCGCGGCTGTTCCGCAAGCTCGGCGCGACCGACCGCGCGGAGGCGGTCGGCCGTGCCTGGGTGCTCGGGCTGTTCAGGCGCGCTGCTTGATCTCCACGCGGGCGACGGAGCGCAGGTGCACCTCGTCCGGGCCGTCGGCCAGGCGCAGGGCGCGGGCCCAGGCGTAGGCCGAGGCGAGCGGGAAGTCGTCGGAGACCCCGCCGCCGCCGTGCACCTGGATCGCGCGGTCGATGACGCCGCAGGCCATGCGCGGGCAGACGACCTTGATGGCCGCGATCTCGCTGGCGGCGCCGCGGGAGCCGACCTTGTCGATGAGGTCCGCGGCCTTCTGCACGTACAGCCGGGCCTGGTCGATCTCGATGCGGCTCTCGGCGATCTGCTGCTGGACCACGCCCTGGTCGGCCAGCGGCTTGCCGAACGCGACGCGCTCGTTGGCGCGGCGCACCATCGCGTCCAGCGCCCGCTCGGCCATCCCGATGAGGCGCATGCAGTGGTGGATGCGGCCGGGGCCCAGGCGTGCCTGGGAGATGGCGAACCCGCCGCCCTCCTCGCCGAGCAGGTTCGACGCGGGCACGCGGACGTCGTGGAACTCGATCTCGCAGTGCCCGTGCTGGTCCTGGTAGCCGAACACCGGCAGGGCCCGGGTGATGTGCACGCCCGGGGTGTCCCGGGGCACGAGGACCATCGACTGCTGGCGGTGCTTCGGGGCCTCGGGGTCGGTCTTGCCCATGACGATGAAGATCGCGCAGCGCGAGTCGGCGGCGCCGGAGCACCACCACTTCTTGCCGTTGACGACGTACTCGTCGCCCTCGCGGCGGATCTCGGTGGTGATGTTGGTGGCGTCCGACGACGCGACGGCGGGCTCGGTCATCGCGAAGGCCGACCGGATCTCGCCGGCGAGCAGCGGGACGAGCCAGTCCTGCTTCTGCTCGGCGGTGCCGAACAGGTGCAGCGTCTCCATGTTCCCGGTGTCCGGGGCCTGGCAGTTGATCGCCTCGGGGGCGATGACCGGCGACCAGCCGGTGACCTCGGCGACCGCGGCGTACTCGAGGTTCGTCAGGCCCGACTCCGACGGCAGGAACAGGTTCCACAGCCCGCGCTCGCGCGCCTCGGCCTTGAGGGTCTCGACGACGGGCGGGAGCTCGTGCTCGGCGGGGGTGCCACGGCGCTCCTCGCGGAAGGCGTCGTACTCGGCCTCGGCCGGGAGGATCGACTCCTCCAGGAAGGCGCGCATCCGCTTCGTGTAGTCGTCCGCTACGGCGCTGGGGGCGAAGTCCACACCGCGACTCTCCCACCGCCGCGGGCGGTTCGCGAGGGTGGTCGTCCGTGATCGCAGCGGGCGGTGACCGACGATCACCGGAAATGCCGCCCGATCGGATGGGCGCGCCCGTACCTACGGCCCTAGACTGCCGCTCCGTGACGCACTTCCGGATCGCCGAGGCGGCGCGGCTGCTCGGGGTCAGCGACGACACCGTCCGCCGCTGGACCGACGGCGGCGCCCTGCCCGTCGAGGCCGACTCCAGTGGCCGCAAGGTCATCGCGGGGGCCGACCTGGCGGCGTTCGCGCGGGCGCAGGCCCATGCCACCCCGGACCCGTCCGGCGTCGGGCGCTCGGCCCGCAACCGGCTCGTCGGGCTGGTCACCGACATCCAGAGCGACAAGGTCATGTCGCAGGTGGAGATCCAGGCCGGGCCGCACCGGGTCGTGTCGCTCATGAGCACCGAGGCCGTGCACGAGCTCTCCCTCGAGGTCGGCTCGCTGGCGGTCGCCGTCGTCAAGGCCACCCACATCATCGTCGAGACCCCTGGAGGGACCGCGTGAGGACCCGATTCCGTTCCGCGCTCATGGTCGGCGCCGCTGCCGTGCTCGGGCTCGCCCTGACCGCGTGCGGCGGATCCGACTCCGGGTCGGGCCAGTCCACGCAGGCGCAGGCGCCGGCCCGGACCCTGACGGTGTCGGCGGCCGCGTCGCTCACGAGCGTCTACCAGCAGCTCGGCACCGAGTTCCAGAACGCGAACCCCGGCACCACCGTGACGTTCAACTTCGGCGGCTCGGACTCGCTGGCCCAGCAGGTCGTGCAGGGCGCTCCGGCCGACGTCCTGGCGACGGCGAGCTCGAAGACCATGAACACCGCCGTGCAGGCCGGGAAGATCCAGGGCGAGCCGGTGGTCTACGCGACCAACACGCTGCAGATCGCGGTCGCCCCGAACAACCCCAAGGGCATCACCGACCTGGCCTCGCTGAACCGGCCCGGGATCGTCTCCGTGGTGTGCGCGCCGGCCGTCCCCTGCGGCGCGGCCGCCGAGGCCGCCGAGAAGGCCGCGGGCGTCACGCTCACCCCGGCCAGCGAGGAGCAGGACGTCAAGGGCGTGCTCAACCGCGTCCAGACCGGGAACGCCGACGCGGGCCTCGTCTACGTCACCGACGTGCGTTCGACCCAGGGCAAGGTCCAGGGCCTCGACTTCCCGCAGGCCTCGGCCCAGGGCGCGGTGCAGTCCTACCCGATCGGCGTCGTGAACGGCTCGCAGAACGCCGATCTCGCGCAGAGCTGGATCAGCTTCGTCCGCGGCCCGCAGGGCACCGCGGCGCTGCAGCAGGCGGGGTTCGTCACGAAGTGACGTCCGTTCCGCGCCTGCTCTGGGCGCCGGCGGCCCTCGCGTGGCTCCTGGTGGCGATCCCCGTGGCGGGGCTCGTCGTCCGGGTGGACTGGCCGAACTTCCTCGGCCTCGTCACGACGCCGTCGGCGCTCGCGGCCCTGCGTCTCTCGCTGGAGACCGGGCTCGCGACGATGGTCCTGTGCCTGGTCCTCGGCGGCCCGCTCGCCGTGGTCCTGGCGCGGTCGTCGTTGCCGGGGCTGCCGTTCGTGCGGTCGGTGGTGCTGCTGCCGCTGGTGCTCCCACCCGTCGTCGGGGGCCTGACGCTGCTGTTCCTGTTCGGCCGGACCGGCCCGCTCGGCAGCTTCCTCGACCGCGAGTTCGGCATCACCATCCCGTTCTCGACGACGGCCGTGGTCCTCGCCCAGACCTTCGTCGCGATGCCGTTCCTCGTCGTCTCGCTCGAGGGGGCGCTGCGCACGGCGGGGGAGCGCTACGAGGCGGTCGCCGCGACGCTCGGCGCCTCACCGGCGACGACGCTGTGGCGGGTGACGGTGCCGGTGGTGCTGCCGGGCCTGATGTCGGGCAGCGTGCTCGCGTTCGCCCGGGCCCTCGGGGAGTTCGGCGCGACGATCACGTTCGCGGGTTCGCTCGAGGGCACCACCCGGACCCTGCCGCTGTTCATCTACCTCGAGTCGGAGAGCGACCTCGACGGGGCGGTGGCGATGTCGCTCGTCCTCGTCGTCGTGGCGATCCTGGTGATCGTGGTGTCGCGCACCCGGGACCTGCGATGAGCCGGCTCGAGGTCGACGTCGCGGTCACGCGCGGGTCGTTCGCCCTGGACGTGTCGGTGACGGTGGAGTCCGGCGAGGTCGTGGCGGTGCTCGGGTCGAACGGCGCGGGCAAGTCGACGTTCCTCGGCGCGCTCGCCGGGCTGTACCGGCCGGACCGGGGATCCGTGGTGCTCGACGGGCGGGTGCTCGACGACGTGCCCGTGCACCGTCGTCGGGTCGGTCTGCTCAGCCAGTCGGCCCTGCTCTTCCCGCACCTCACCGCCCGCGACAACGTCGCCTTCGGCCCGCGCTCCACCGGTTCCCGACGGCGGGTGGCGCGGGAGACCGCGGACCGCTGGCTGGAGATGGTCGACGCGACCGCACTCGCCGACCGGCGCCCGTCCGAGCTCTCCGGCGGGCAGGCCCAGCGCGTCGCCATCGCCCGCGCCCTGGCCTGCGAGCCGGAGCTGCTGCTGCTCGACGAGCCCTTCGCCGCCCTCGACGTGGACGTCACGCCCGCGATCCGCTCGCTGCTGCGCCGCGTGGTGCGGGCCGCGGGGGTGACGACGCTGATGGTCACCCACGACGTGCTCGACGCCGTGGTCCTCGCCGACCGGCTCGTCGTGCTCGACGGCGGCCGGGTCGTCGAGGCCGGGCCCACCGCCGACGTGCTGCGCCGCCCGCGCTCCGCCTTCGCCGCCCGCATCGCGGGGCTCGACCTCGTGCCGGGCCGCTCGTGCGGCGAGGGCCTGCGGACCGCCGAGGGCACGGTGATCGGCGGCGTGCACCCGGACCCGGTGGCCGACGACGAGCCGGCGGTCGCCCTGTTCTCCCCGGCGTCGGTCTCGGTGTTCCGCGACCCGCCCAAGGGCTCACCCCGCACGCTGGTGCCGGTGCGGCTGGCCGCGATGGAGCCGCACGGCGAGCTCGTGCGCCTGCGGGCCGCCGTTCCCGACGGCGGGCCGGGCTGGGTCGACGGCCTCGCCGCCGACGTGACGCCGGCCGCGGTCGCCGACCTCGCCGTCGAGCCGGGGGACGAGCTGTGGTTCGCGGTCAAGGCCGCCGAGGTCGAGGTGTACCCGGCGGGCCGGTGAGGCCCCGCGCTCGCCGCTCAGAGCTGACGGACCCACAACACGGCGAACCCCACGGCGAGCACCAGCAGCAGCCCGGCGACGGGGAGCGACCACACCCGCCGTCGGGTCAGGCGTCCGACGGACCGCCGAACAGCGGCTCGTCGACCGAGCGGATCTCCTGGCTGGGGAGGCCGCCGGGGTGCTCGCGGCGGACCCGGTCGAGCGCCGCGAGGGCGATGCCGAGGTGGTGGCGCTTGGAGGTCTCGTAGAAGGACTGGGCGTCGGCGGAGAGCTTCGGGGAGCCGTGCAGCGGCTTGTCCGAGACGCAGAGCAGCGTCGCGTTCGGCACCCGGTAGCGGAAGCCGTTGGCGGCGATCGTCGCGGACTCCATGTCGACCGCGACGCTCCGGCTGGCCTGCATGGCCGCGAGCGTCAGCTTCTGGTTGAGCTCCCAGTTGCGGTTGTCGGTGGTGTGCACCGTGCCGATCCGGTACTCGGCGCCGGCCTGCTCGAGTGCCTCGAGCAGGAAGGTGTTGAGCCGGTGGTTCGGGATCACCGGGACGTTGAGCGGCAGCACCTCGTCGAGCACGTGGTCGAAGCGCTGGTAGCCGGTCGCGAGGACGAAGTCGCCCTTCTGCTGGTGGTTCCGCAGCCCGCCGCAGTGCCCGATCATGATCATGGTGTCGGGGCGGAGCACCGCGACGTGGTCGGTCGCGGTCTTCGCGTTGGCGGGACCGACGCCGATGTTGACGAGCGTGACGCCGTCGCCGTCGGGCAGCACGTGGTGGTACGCGGGCATCTGCACCTCGTGGTCCGGGCGGACCGCGTCGGTGTAGCGCTCGAGGAACGCCTCGACGTGCATCGCGTAGTTGGTGAACAGGACGTGCCGCTGGAAGGCCGCGGCGGGGGTGCCGGTGTAGTGCCCGAGCCGGTCCACCGAGAGCTGCATCCGCTCCGGGCCGAACAGGAAGAGCTTCTTCGACCGGGCGTCCACGCGGTCCTCGTCGAGCGCCGCGAAGAACGACGGGTCGTCGAAGGCCAGCGCGGGCCGCGAGGGCCGCACCGTGACCCGGGCCCCGGCGCGCAGCAGCCCCTCGACCTCGCGGCACAGGTAGCGCCGGATGGCGGCCGTGCGGGAGAACTCGCCGGTCAGTCGCGGGTTGACCGCCGACCACGGGCGCACGACCTCGATCGTCGAGTACCAGCCGTCGTCGTCGATGGCCGCGAGCGTGTCGACCAGGCGTGCGACGGCCTCGTCGTACCCGTCGAGGGTCGCGCCGTCGGCGCTCGCGGTCGTCTGCGGGTGGGTCGCGGTCACGGCTGCCGATGGTCCCAGCCCTCCGGCGACGGCGGGCCGCGAGGGTTCACGCTGTCGGTGGTGGCGGGCATAGTGAACCGGACCACGATCGAGTTCGTCATGGAGGTCACCCGGTGAGCGCCCCCGCAGTCCCGTCGTACGCGTCCGGCATCTCGGACGAGCCGTTGCTCGGCGACACGATCGGCGACAACCTCGACCGCACGGCGGCCCGCTTCCCCGACGGCGAGGCGCTGGTCGACCGGGCGCAGGGCCTGCGGTACACGTGGTCGGCGTTCGTCGCGGAGGTCGACGCGTTGGCCCTCGGCCTGCTCGACCTGGGGATCGCGAAGGGCGACCGGGTCGGCATCTGGGCGCCGAACTGCGCGCAGTGGACGTTGCTGCAGTACGCCACGGCGAAGGTCGGCGCGATCCTGGTCAACATCAATCCCGCGTACCGCACGCACGAGCTGGAGTTCGTGCTCAACCAGGCCGGGATCCGGCTGCTGGTCGCCGCGCGGTCCTTCAAGACCTCGCAGTACGCGGAGATGATCGAGCAGGTCCGGCCGAACTGCGCCGCGCTGGAGACGGTGATCATCACCGACTCGCCGGAGTGGACCGCGCTGTTCGTCACCGGCGACGTGTCGCGGGTGCGCGCGGTGCAGGCCGAGCTGTCGGCGGACGACCCGATCAACATCCAGTACACGAGCGGGACGACGGGCTTCCCGAAGGGCGCGACGCTGTCGCACCACAACATCCTCAACAACGGCTACTTCGTGGGCCGGCTGTGCGGCTACACCGAGATCGACCGGGTCTGCATCCCGGTGCCCTTCTACCACTGCTTCGGCATGGTCATGGGCAACCTCGCGTGCACCAGCTCCGGGGCGACGATGGTGATCCCGGCGCCGGGCTTCGATCCGAAGCTGACGCTGGAGGCGGTCGCCGAGGAGCGCTGCACGTCGCTCTACGGGGTGCCGACGATGTTCATCGCCGAGCTCTCGCTGCCCGACGTCGAGTCCTACGACGTGTCCAGCCTGCGCACCGGGATCATGGCCGGCTCGCCCTGCCCGGTGGAGGTGATGAAGCAGGTCGTCGAGCGCTTCGGGATGACCGAGGTGTCGATCTGCTACGGCATGACCGAGACGTCGCCGGTGTCCACCCAGACCCGGGCCGACGACTCGCTGGACCGTCGCGTGTCCACCGTCGGCCGCACGATGCCGCACCTGGAGTCGAAGATCATCGACCCCGAGACGGGGCTGACCGTGCCCCGCGGCACGCCCGGCGAGCTGTGCACCCGCGGCTACTCGGTGATGCTCGGGTACTGGGAGCAGCCCGACAAGACCGCCGAGGTGCTCGACCGGGCCCGCTGGATGCACACCGGCGACCTCGGGGTGATGGACGACGAGGGCTACGTCAACATCACCGGCCGGATCAAGGACATGGTCATCCGCGGCGGCGAGAACGTGTACCCCCGCGAGATCGAGGAGTTCCTCTACACCCACCCCGACATCCTCGACGCGCAGGTGATCGGGGTGCCCGACCAGCGCTACGGCGAGGAGCTCATGGCCTGGGTGCGGCTGCGCGAGGGGGTCACCGAGCTGACCGCCGAGCAGGTGCGGGAGTTCGCCACCGGCAAGCTCGCCCACTACAAGATCCCGCGGTACGTGCACGTCGTCGAGGAGTTCCCGATGACCGTCACCGGCAAGGTCCGCAAGGTCGAGATGCGGGCCACCGCCGTCGAGCTGCTGGGCCTCGAGGCGGCGTCGCCGACGGCGTAGGGGCCTCTGCGGCTGCCGTCCTGCGTCTTCGCGTCCCGCGTCTTCGAACGAAGGGCACCTTCGGTCGGTCTATCCGATCGAAGGTGCCCTTCGCTCGTGTCGGGGCGGCGCCGGCCGGTGTGGCGAAGGGCGCCCACGGCCCGTCTATCCGGCCGAAGGGCCCCTTCGTTCAGAACGGCCACCGGCGTCACGCCGGAAGGATCGTCACCCCGTGCGCCGCGGTGTGGGCGGCCACGGCCGCCGGGTCGGGCGGGCCGTCCGCGGTCAGCCGGCTCATCCCGCGCAGGAAGTCGATCTGGCCGCGTCCCGTGACCGTGACGATCATCCGCGCCGGCGCGCCCGAGTCGTTCCGGTAGCAGTGCGGGGTGCCGGCGGGGACGAACACCGGTCCGTCGGTCACGACCCACTCCTCCTCGCCGCCCCGGATCGTCACCGCGCCGGCGACGACGTGGAAGAGCTTGTCGGCCTCGAGCGTGTGCAGGGGTGATCGCGCGCCGGGGCCGAGGCGGAGCTCGAACTGCTCCCAGGCCTCGTGGGTGTCGTCGGCGGTGGCGAGGACGACGGCCTCGGCGCCCATCAGGGGGAAGGTGTCGGCGGTGCGGACGTTCATCGCGTACTCCGAGTGAGGTGAGCGGTTCTGATGACCTCTCGAACGTAGTAAGAAGACGGTGGGGGATCCGATCCCCAGTTCCAGGGGGGACGCACCGTGACCGCTCTCGATCCTGCCGCGGGCCACGTCGCCGTGCGCGATCTCGCCGCCGCGGCCCTCGCCCGGGACGTGGGCCACGACCTCGCGGTCTGGGCGACCGTCGATCCCGCCACGGTGATGACCACGTCCTGCCGGCTCTACGGCGCGGCCCGTGATCCCGTGCTCGAGGGCGAGGTGCTCGTCAGCGAGTACCGCGAGGAGCCCGACGTGCTCCGGTACGCCGACCTCGCCGACGGGCCTCTCGTCGGCACCGTCCACGACGCGACCGGCGGCGACCCCGTCCGCAGCCGACGCCACCGGGAGGTCCTCGCGCCCCGGGGCTTCACCGACCACCTCCGCCTGGTCCTGCACGACGGCCGCACCGCGTGGGGTGTGGTCGACCTGCTCCGGGCGGGAGGCCTGTTCACCGCGGCCGACGTCGCCGCGGTGGCACGGGCGGGTCGGCCGGTCGCGGTGGCGCTGCGGGCCGCGATGACGGCGGCGCGGGTGGTCGGCGACGTCGACCCGGTGCTCGCCGCGCACGACGTCGCGGGCTCCGGCCTCGTGCTCTGCGACCCCGACGGCCGGGTGGTCGAGATCAGCCCGGAGGCCCATGCCCTGCTGGAGGGCACCGACCTGCCCGCGGCCGTGACCGCTCTCGTCGCGGCCCGCCGCGCCGAGTCCCGGTGCGGCGGGGTCAGCGCCCCGACCCCGTCCGGCCGCTGGCTCACCTTCACGACGACGGGTCTCGGCGCCCGGACCGCGGTGGTCGTCGACCCGATCCGCCCGTCCCGGCTCGCCGACGTGGTGGCGCGGGCGCGGGGGCTGTCGGCCCGCGAGGAGGAGGTGCTCGCCGAGCTGGCCCGGGGGCGCTCGAACAAGCAGATCGCCCGTCGGCTCGGGCTCTCGGAGTGGACGGTGCAGGACCACGTGAAGGCGGTGCTCGCCAAGTTCAACGTCGCGGGCCGCAGTGAGCTCCAGGCCGCGCTGTTCTCCGGCCACTACGCGCCGCTGCACGCCTGACCGCCCTCCCCCTGGCAGGAAAGCGTCGTTGCTGCCACTGGCCGACAGCAACGACGCTTTCCTGCCGCGGGAGCGGGGCCCGCGCCCCGTGATCTCCGACGACCCCGTCACCCGTGCGGGATACGATGGTCGGACGCGCTCCGGCACGCTGCCGGGGCGCGTTCTCGTCGACGAGAGAACGGGTGAGCACGGTGCCGACCGGCAAGGTCAAGTGGTACGACGCCGAGAAGGGGTTCGGGTTCCTCTCCCAGGAGGAGGGGGCCGACGTCTACGTCCCCAAGGGATCCCTGCCGCGCGAGGTGGAGGCCCTGAAGTCGGGGCAGCGCGTGGAGTTCGGGATCGCCGAGGGCCGCCGTGGGCCGCAGGCCCTGCAGGTCCGCCTGGTCGACCCGCTGCCCAGCGTCGCCGAGGCCAAGCGCCGCTCGCCCGACGAGCTGCACGGGCTCATCGACGACATGATCAAGCTGCTCGAGGCCAAGGTGCAGCCCGACCTGCGCCGCGGCCGCTACCCCGACCGCCGGAACACGAAGCGGCTCGCCGAGGTCGTCCGCGCGGTGGCGCGCGAGCTGGAGGGCTGACCCCGGCGCGACCCTGTCGCGGGCTCCTGCACGGGTCCGCCCACCTTGTCGCGGTGATTCACAACGACAAGGTGGGCCTGGCCGGCAGGTTCCCCGCGACAAGGCAAGGTCTGGCCGACCAGGCCGGCAAGGCCGGTGAGGGCTGGCGCGCCGGGCCGGCTCAGGCATTGTCGTGGGCTCCTGCACGGGCCCGCCCACCTTGTCGTGGTGACTCACAACGACAAGGTGGGGCCGGCCGGGAGGTTCCCCGCGACAAGGCAAGGTCTGGCCGACCAGGCCGGCAAGGCCGCGGAGGGCGACCAGGGCGCCGGGCAGGCTCAGGCCTTGTCGTGGGCTTCTGCGCAGGCCCGCCCACCTTGTCGCGGTGATTCACAACGACAAGGTGGGGCCGACCGGGAGGTTCCCCGCGACAAGGCAGGGCCGCCGAGGTCGAAGAGGCCACCGGGCAGGCTCAGGCCGCCCCCGCCGCCGTGAGCACCCACGTGGAGCGGGTGGAGAACAGGTCGCCCTGCGCGGTGACGGTCTGGCTGGCCCCGAACTGCTGCACCTCGACCCGCTGGAGGCGCCAGCGGGGGTCGGGGAGGACCAGTCGGAACGAGGAGCGCGCGTTCGGCGCGAACACCTGGCTGCGCCCGCTCTGCTCGGCGCCGTTCTCGTCGAGGTAGACGAACGCGACCTGCCAGGGCGTGGGGAGCACGGCGTCGGGGACGGTCAGGTCCACCGCGACCCCGGGCGGTAGCGGGAGGCTCGCGACGGCGGTCGGGTCGGTCTCGCAGTCGGTGACCATCAGGTCGCAGTAGACGGTCGGCGACGCCGGCACGGAGATCCCGTTCGCGGTGAACGTGACGTCACCGGGGTCGTCGGGGCCGGAGGTCACCACCAGCACCGTCACCACGGCGGCCACCACGACCACGATCGCGACGACGGCGATCCACACCCAGCGGGGCACCGCCCGCAGCCGAGCGAGCATCAGGCGGAGCGGCGGGGGAGCAGGGAGCGGCCGCGCGAGGTGAGCACGGTCTGCACCGTACCGATCGCCAGCACGCCGCTGATCACCGTGAACCCGATCCACCAGGTCGGGGGCAGCAGCACGCCCAGCGTGCCCCCGAACACCCACGTGAGCTGCAGGATCGTCTCCGAGCGCCCGAACGCGGACGCGCGCGCCGCCTCGGGCAGGTCCCGCTGCACCACCGCGTCGAGGCAGACCTTGAGCAGCGCCGAGGCGGTCGCGCCCACCAGGCCGACCACGGCCGCCGTCGCGAGCCCGACCACGATCGCCGCGGTCACGGTGGCGGCGAGGGAGGCGCACAGGGCGCTGATCAGCAGCAGGTCCGGGCGGTCGAACCGACGGCGGGCGCCCAGGGCGTTGCCCAGGAACCCGCCGGCCCCCGCGGCCGCCCCGACGACGCCGAGCAGGAGCAGCTGCCGACCGGGCGTGCCCTCGGTCTGGGCCTTGACGACGAACGCCGCGAAGAGCGTGAGGAACCCGGTGAGGGAGCGGATCGTGCCGTTGGCCCACAGGGCCGTGACGACCTGCGGACTCATCCGCACCCGTCGTCGGGACAAGCCCGGGCGGGGGATCAGCACCGTCTCCATCTCGCCCTCGGTGACCTCCACCCACCGCGGGATGCGCAGGCAGAGCCAGACCCCGGCGAAGCAGATGCCCGCGGTGAGCCAGGCCGCGCCCGGCGAGCCGAACAGGTACGACACCCCGGCCGCCAGCGCGCCGAACACCCCGGAGGCGACCAGTCCGAAGACGGTCAGCCGGGAGTTCGTCGTCACCAGCGTGATCCCCGGCGGGAGCACGCGAGGCGTGACGGCCGCCTTGAGCACCCCGAACGACTTCGACAGCACCAGGATCCCGAGCGCCGCCGGGTAGAGCGCCCACGTGTCCATGAACAGGGCGAGGACCACCGCCAGGACGCCCTGACCCGCCGTCGAGACCGCGAGCGCCCACCGGCGGCCGCGCTGGATGCGGTCGAGCAGCGGGCCGATCACCGGGGCGACCAGCGCGAACGGCGCGACCGTGATCAGCAGGTAGAGCGCGACCTTGTCCTTGGACTCCGCGCTCGCGGCGGAGAAGAAGAGCGTGTTCGCGAGCGCGACGGCGAGCGTCGCGTCGGAGGCGTAGTTGGCCATCCAGGCGTAGGTCAGCGCGGTGAGCCCGGAGCGGTCGGCGCCGTCGGCGGACGCGGCGCGGTGGAAGGCCCGCGCCCCCGCGCGGGTCAGGTTCCGGGCGCGCCACGCGGCGACGCGGGTGACGGTGATCTTGCGCGGCCCGGGGTCGTCGGGGTCCTGGCCGGTCAGGCGCCGGGTGGGCGGGGGCTCTTCCTGACGACGGGTGTCCCGCTCGCGCCGTCGTCCCGCCGACCAGCCGGCGCGGCTGGTGTCGTCCGGGGAGGGATCGGGGTGGGACACGGGTCCATCGTCGCCCACGACGAGCCGTTGATCATCGACGATGTGGCCTTTCCCGGCACCGGGTGCAAGCAGTGACGCATTGCGTGCACCGGGAGGTGCCCAGCCGGGAAGCCCCGAGGCTGTCGGGGCGTTCTCGTAGACTGGTCGTCGATCCTCCCCACCCCGTCAGGAGTCGGTTCCCGGGTGTCTCCCGCTGCGCTGTCCGAACTCACCGCGGTCCTGCTGGCCGATCCCGGCCTGGCGGGCGTCGCCGACGCCGCCGGGCGCGACGCGGCCGTCGAGGGCCCCACCGCGCTGCGCCCGCTGCTCGCGGCGGCGCTCGCGGCGGGTGCGCAGCGGACCGTGCTGGTCGTCTGCGCCACCGAGCGCGAGGCCGACGAGCTGGCCGCGTCGGTCGCGGAGCTGATCGGCCCGGAGACCGTCGCCTACCTGCCCAGCTGGGAGACGCTGCCGCACGAGCGGCTGTCCCCGCGGGCCGACACCGTCGGGCGTCGCGTCGACATCCTGCGCCGCCTGGCCCACCCGGGCGACACCCCGCTGCGCGTCGTCACCACGGCCACCCGCTCGCTGATCCAGCCGCTGGTCCCGGGCCTGGGCGACCTGGAGCCGGTGGTGCTGCGCGAGGGCGTCGAGATCGAGCTGGGCGACCTCGCCGAGCGCCTCGTCGGCCTCGCCTACGCGCGCGTGGAGATGGTGGAGAAGCGCGGCGAGTTCGCCGTGCGCGGCGGCATCGTCGACCTCTTCCCGCCGACCGCCGAGTCGCCGGTGCGCATCGAGTTCTGGGGCGACGAGGTCTCCGAGATGCGCTGCTTCTCGGTGGCCGACCAGCGTTCGCTGCCCGACCGCGAGGACGGGTCCGCCCGCCCCACCGAGGTGGTCGCCCCGCCGTGCCGCGAGCTGCTGCTGACCCCCGAGGTCCGGGAGCGCGCCGCCGAGCTGCACACCGTCCACGGGACCGACGCCGCGCTCGGCGAGCTGCTCGGCAAGGTCGCCGCAGGCATCCCCACCGAGGGCATGGAGTCGCTGATCCCCGCGCTGCTGCCCGGGGAGCTGCGCCTGCTGCCGGAGTTCCTCCCCGACGACTCCTCGGTCGTCGTCTGCCACCCGGAGCGGGTCGCGCGCCGGGCCGCCGACCTGGTCCGCACCGGCCAGGAGTTCCTCGAGGCCAGCTGGCTCGTCGCGGCCGACTCCACCGACGGCCGCGCACCGATCGACCTGGGCGCCTCCGCGTACCGCGACCTCGACGTCGTGCGCGCCGCCACGCGCGCGGCGGGCCACCCCTGGTGGACCCTCTCGAGCCTCGCCACCGACCCGGACCTCGAGAACGACTCGGTGACCAGCGACGGCACGCGGGTGCTGCGCACCGGGATCGCCGGCGTCGACTCCTACCGCGGCGACTGGGAGAAGGCCGCCGTCGACCTGCGCGCCCACGCGGCCGCGGGCGGCGCCGCGCTCGTCGTCCTGCCCGCGGCGGGCACCGCCGAGCGGGCCGTCGAGCAGCTGCGGGAGTTCGTCGGCGAGGACGTGCCGGTGGTGTCGGGCACGGCGGCGCCGCGCCCGGGCAGCATCGTCGTCACCCGGGGCCGGCTGGCCGACGGGTTCGTCGCCGAGGCGAGCCGCCTCGTCGTCGTCACCGAGGCCGACCTCACCGGCGCCCGCAACGCCGGTGCGGACACCCCCACCAAGCGGGCCGCGGTGAAGCAGCGCAACGCGGTCGACCCGCTGACGCTGCAGCCGGGCGACTTCGTGGTCCACGCCCAGCACGGCATCGGCAAGTTCGTCGAGATGACCCAGCGGACCACCGGCACCGGGAAGGCCGCGACCACCCGCGAGTACCTGGTGCTGGAGTACTCGTCGTCCAAGCGCGGCCAGCAGAGCGACCGGCTGTTCGTGCCCACCGACCAGCTCGACCAGATCAGCCGCTACGTCGGCGGCGAGCTGCCCACGCTGAACAAGCTCGGCGGCTCGGACTGGTCGAAGACGAAGTCGAAGGCGCGCAAGGCGGTGCGCGACATCGCCGCGTCGCTGGTCCAGCTCTACGCCGCCCGGCAGGCCGCGCCCGGCCACGCGTTCGCCCCGGACACCCCGTGGCAGCGCGAGATGGAGGACGCGTTCCCGTACACCGAGACGCCCGACCAGGCGGTCGCGATCGACGAGGTCAAGTCGGACATGGAGAAGGCGGTCCCGATGGACCGCGTCATCTCCGGTGACGTCGGCTACGGCAAGACCGAGATCGCGGTGCGTGCGGCGTTCAAGGCGGTGCAGGACGGCAAGCAGGTCGCGGTCCTCGTGCCCACCACGCTGCTGGCCCAGCAGCACCTGCAGACCTTCACCGAGCGGATGCGCAACTTCCCGGTGACCGTCCGCGGCCTCTCCCGGTTCACGCCGGGCAAGGAGGCCGACCGGACCGTCAAGGGCCTGGCGGACGGCACCGTCGACGTCGTCGTCGGCACCCACCGCCTGCTGCAGACCGGGATCACCTGGAAGGACCTCGGGCTCGTCATCATCGACGAGGAGCAGCGCTTCGGCGTCGAGCACAAGGAGCACATCACCGGGCTGCGGGCCCACGTGGACATGCTCTCGATGTCCGCGACGCCGATCCCGCGCACGCTGGAGATGAGCCTCGCCGGCATCCGCGAGATGTCGACGATCCTCACCCCGCCGGAGGAGCGGCACCCGACGCTCACCTACGTCGGCGCGTACGACGACAAGCAGGTCGCCGCCGCGATCCGCCGCGAGCTGCTGCGCGACGGGCAGGTCTTCTACATCCACAACCGGGTGCAGTCGATCGACGACACCGCCGCGCGCCTGCGCCGGCTCGTGCCCGAGGCCCGCATCGCCACCGCGCACGGGCAGATGGCCGAGGAGCGCCTCGAGCGCACGGTCAACGAGTTCTGGGAGCGCGAGCACGACGTGCTCGTCTGCACCACGATCGTCGAGAACGGCCTCGACATCTCCAACGCGAACACGCTGATCGTCGAGCGCTCGGACGCCCTCGGGCTCTCGCAGCTCCACCAGCTGCGCGGTCGGGTCGGCCGCGGCCGGGAGCGGGGCTACGCCTACTTCCTCTACCCGAACGACAAGCCGCTGACCGAGACCAGCCACGAGCGCCTCGCGACCATCGCGCAGCACTCCGAGCTGGGCGCGGGCACGGCGGTCGCGATGAAGGACCTCGAGATCCGCGGCGCCGGCAACATCCTCGGCGCCGAGCAGTCCGGGCACATCGCGGGCGTCGGGTTCGACCTGTACGTGCGGCTGGTCGGCGAGGCCGTCGAGGCGTTCAAGAAGCACACCGACGCGGCCGGCGAGGAGGACGAGCCGCTGGCCGAGGTGCGGGTCGACCTGCCGATCGACGCGCACGTCCCGCACGACTACGTCGACACCGAGCGGCTGCGCCTCGACGTGTACCGCAAGATCGCCGAGGCGGCCGACGCCGCGGCGCTCGACGCGGTCAAGGAGGAGCTCGTCGACCGGTACGGCGAGCCGCCGGTGCCGGTGACGAACCTGCTCGCCGTCGCCGCGTTCCGGCAGGCGTGCCGCCGCTACGGCATCACCGAGGTGTCGGGGCAGGGCAACCAGATCCGGTTCGCGCCGGTCGACCTGCCCGAGTCCGCGCAGATGCGCCTCAAGCGGCTGCACCCGCGGGCGCAGCTGAAGGCGGCGTCGCAGACGCTGTCGCTCCCGCGCCCGACCGAGGGCTCGTCGGGGGCGGGCGGTCAGCGCGGTCCGGTCAAGATGGGCGCCGCGCCGCTGCGCGACCTGGAGCTGCTCGCCTGGTGCGAGCAGCTGTTCGTGGCGCTCTACGGCGAGCGACCGGCGGCCGCGAAGGTGCCGGCCGGGGTGTAGTCCGCCGCGGCCGACCGCCGTGGCACGTCCCTGACGTCGGGTGTGCGGCCGGCGCCACCCGCACGGGCGGCGCCACCCGCACGGGAGTGGCGCCGGCCGACGTCAGGACCCCGGCACCAGCAGCACGATCCCGGGCCCCGTCGTCTGCCCGTTCGAGCCGCCGCCGGTGCACGAGGCGCCGAGGAACAGCACGGCGGCGAGGATCACCAGCAGGGCGAGGAACCCGCCGAGGAGCGCCCCCACGGGTAGCCGGCTGCGGCCCCCGGTGGGCTTCTGGTCGGCGCCCGGGCGCTTCTCGAACAGGGTCGGGTCGCGGTCGTCGTCGCTGCTCACACGGCGGGCTTCCCGCCCGGCCCGACGTCGATGCGCCCAGTCGCGCACACTGCGCCCGTGAGCCGACTCGCCCTCCTCGCCACCGGCGGCACGATCGCGACCCGCGCCACCGCCGACGGCCGCGCGGTCTCGGCCACGGCCGCGGACCTGCTCGCCGCGTCCGGGACCGACCTCGACGTCACCCCCGTGGACACGGCCGGGCGGCTGAGCTTCGCCGCCGGCCTCGACGACCTCGCCGCACTCGCCCGCACCGTCCGCGAGGCGTGCGCCGACCACGACGGGGTCGTGCTCACCCACGGCACCGACACCCTCGAGGAGACCGCGGCGCTGCTCGCCCTCACCCACGACGGGCGCACCCCGGTGACGATCACCGGGGCCCAGCGACCGTTCGACGACCCGGCTCCCGACGGGCCGGGCAACCTCGCGGCCGCCCTGCGCTGGGCCGCGCACGGCCGTCACGGGGTCACGGTCACCTTCGCCGGGCAGGTGCTCCCCGCGATCGGGGTGCGCAAGGTCGACGCCGAGGCCCTGACCGCGTTCGCGGCGCCCGGACGGGGCCCGCTCGCGAGCGTCGACGCCCACCGGGTCCGGGAGCACGCCGTCGCCCCGGCGACCGGGCTGGCCGAGCCGCCCACCACGCTCCCGCGCGTCGACGTCGTGGCCCAGTACGTCGGCGCCGACGACCACGCCGTCACCGCCGCCGTCGACGCGGGCGCCCGCGGCGTCGTCGTGGCGGCGTTCGGCGCGGGCAACGCGACCCCACCCGTCGTCGGGAAGGCCCGGGAACTGCTGGACCGCGGCATCCCGGTCGCGGTGGCGAGCCGGACGGGCAGCGGCGCGGTCGAGGGCCTGTACGCCGGCGGGGGCGCCGACCTGGCGCGCGCGGGAGCGCTGTTCGCGGGCGACCTGTCGCCGTGGCAGACGCGGATGCTGCTCGCGGTCGCGATCGCCGCGCACCCCGACGACCCGATCGGGGCCGCCCGGGAGTGGATGGCTCGCGTCGGGGTCGCATGACCATGAGAAGGTGTCGCCCGTGCTGCGCCGGATCGTCCTCGCACTGGTCGCGCTGACCGCCCTGACCGCCTGCTCCACCGCCACCGGACCTCAGGTGGGGGCCGGGACGGCGGCCGTCGTCGGGAACGCGACGATCCCCACGGACCTGGTCGAGGCGCGGCTGCGCACCGCCGTCCCGGTCCTCGTCGACGCCCTGAACCAGCAGGCGCAGCAGGAGGGGCGGCAGAGCTCGGGCCTGGACGCGCCCACTCTCGCCGTCCAGAACCGCGCGCTGCTCGGCCTCGCCGTCCAGCACCGGATCGTCCTCGAGGCGACGCGCCGCGCGGGCATCGTCGTCGACCCGGCCCGCGTGGAGGCGCAGGTGGCGGCCGCCGGCGGCGCGCGGTCCACGGCCACCACCGGGCTCGACGTCGACGCGCTGCGCGACCTGGTGTTCGACCAGCTGGCCCTCGCCGAGATCGGGCGCCGGGAGTTCGACCGGCTGCAGGTGACGGTCGACGTCGGCACCTTCGGGGACAAGGCCGCCGCCCAGCGGGCGGCCACGCAGCTCGCCGCCGACCCCGGCGTCGGACCCCTCGCGGCGCTCCCGCCCGGGATGCAGATCCTCGATCGCGGCGTGCGCCCGGGCAATGCCCAGTCCGACGCCGTGATCCGGACGCCCTCCTCGCCGATCTTCGGGCTGCCGGGGCGCACGGTCACCCTCATCTCGCCGCAGCAGGAGACGGCGCCCGGCGCGCCGACGCCGGACCCGACGACCCAGCCGTGGACCGTCATCCGCGTGCGGGACCGCTCCCTCGCCGCCCCCGCCCCGACCGGCAACACGGTCCCGGCGGCCCTCGTCGACGCGCGGACCCTCGCGCAGTTCGGACGGCGGGCGGTCCAGCCGCTCGCCGTGGAGCTCGGCGTGCAGGTCAACCCGCGCTACGGCACCTGGGACCCCACCCAGGACGCGGTCGTCGCGCCGCCCGCCGCCGCGGGCACGATCACCCCGCTCGCGCCGAGCGTGGCGTTCGCCCCGACCGCGCCGTGAGCGGACCGGTCACGGTCCACGTCGACCCGCGGCTCGGCGCCGTCCTCCCGGCGGGCGCGGTCCGGCTCGTCGCGGCCGCGCCCGCGGTGCTGCTGGACCCGTCCCTGCCGGAGCCGGTCGCGGCCCGCTTCGCCGCGGAGCTCGGCGCACGCCCGCGTCCCGACGACGGGTCGGTGCCGGAGGGGGCGGTCGTCCTCGTCGCGGGGCGCGACCCGCAGGCCCCCGCGGGCGTCGAGCTGCTGGAGGCCGTCGCCGTCATGGACCGGCTGCGCTCGCCGGGCGGCTGCCCGTGGGACGCCGAGCAGACCCACGAGAGCCTGCTGCGCTATCTCGTCGAGGAGACCTACGAGCTCTACGACGCGCTCGCGGCGGGCGACGTCGCCGCGAGCCGCGAGGAGCTGGGGGACGTGCTGCTCCAGGTGCTCTTCCACTCCCGGGTCGCCGCCGAGGGGGAGGGGTACGACGTCGACGCGGTGGCGGCCGAGCTCGTCGCGAAGCTCGTGGGGCGGCACCCGCACGTGTTCGCCGACGGGGAGACCGTGGCGACCGCGAGCGACCAGGACCGCCGGTGGGAGGAGCTCAAGGCCACCGAGAAGCAGCGGGACTCGGTCCTCGACGGCGTCGCGCAGGCCCAGCCCGCCGCCGCGCTGCTCGCGAAGTACGTCAGCCGGGTGCGGCGGGCGGGGGTCCCGGACGACGTCCTCGCGGCCCTCGCGGCCACCGACTCGGAGGTCGCGCGGGCGGTCGTCGAGGCCGCCGGACCGGGCGGCGACCCGGAGGGCGAGCTGCGCGCAGCGGCCGTTGCGTTCGCCACACGCGTCCGCGATCTGGAGGCCGCGGCGGGTGGTTCGTCCCGGGAAGTCGAGTTCTGGCGTCGCGCTGCGCAACAGGTCGGTCTCGTGAAGTAACGGTGAACTCCGGTGCTTCCGTCGCCTGATCGCGAAGGCTAGCCTCACCTCACCTTCGAGCGGCTCGAACGTGAGGACGGACGGAACATGCTGGGCAACGCCCTGATCGGCCTGCGGGAGGGCCTCGAGGCCTCGCTGGTGGTCAGCATCCTCGTGGCCTTCCTGGTCCAGACCGACCGACGCCGCGAACTGCCCCGCGTGTGGCTCGGCGTCGGGGCCGCGATCGCCGTGAGCATCGGCGTCGTCCTCGTCCTCACGCTGACCGAGCAGGCCCTCACCTTCGAGGCGCAGGAGGCGTTCGGCGGCGGGCTCTCGATCGTCGCGGTCGGTTTCGTCACCTGGATGATCTTCTGGATGCGGCGGGCGGCCCGGTCGATCTCGACCGAGCTGCGCGGCGGGCTGGAGAAGGCCATCGCGATGGGCCCGGTGGCCGTCGTCGTCATGGCCGCCCTCGCCGTCGGCCGCGAGGGCCTCGAGACCGCGATCTTCTTCTTCGCCGCGGTGCAGGCCGCCGGCTCGACGACGGGCCCGCTGATCGGGTTCCTCATCGGCATCGCCGCGTCCGTGGTGATCGCGTACCTGATCTACCGGGGCGCGCTGAGCCTGAACATGGGCAGGTTCTTCACCGTCACCGGCGTGCTGCTCGTCTTCGTCGCGGCGGGCATCCTCGCCTACGGCGTCCACGACCTGCAGGAGGCGGGCATCCTGCCCGGCCTGTACACGCTGGCGTTCGACGTGAGCGCCGCCGTCCCCGCCGACTCCTGGTACGGCACCCTGCTCAAGGGCGTCTTCAACTTCTCCCCGCAGACCACCGTGCTCGAGGCGGTCGTCTGGGTCGCCTACGTGGCCGTCGTGCTCACCCTGTTCCTGCGCCCGGTCCGGCGCACCGCGCCGCCCGCCGCCGACAGCGAGACCGCGGCCGCCGGCGCGGCCTGAAGCTCCCCACACACCCATTCCGACAGGAGAACCGTGTCCGCACGTCCCGTCCTCGCGACGCTCGCCGCGACCCTCGCCGCCGTCGTGGTCGGCGGCTGCACCAGCACCGCGGCGCCCCAGGGCGCGCCCGGGCAGCCCGGCCCGATCTCGGTCACCGCGAGCGACACGTCCTGCGACCTGTCCGCCGCGACCGCCCCGGCCGGGACGGTCTCGTTCACCATCCGCAACGCCGGGTCGAAGGTGACCGAGTTCTACCTCTACGGTGCCGGTGACCGCATCATCGGCGAGGTCGAGAACATCGGCCCGGGCCTCACCCGCCCGCTCACCGTCGAGGTCCCGCAGGGCGGCACGTACACGACCGCCTGCAAGCCGGGCATGGTCGGCGACGGCATCCGCGCCCCGTTCACGGTGACCGGCAACGCCGCCGCGGCCGTCGAGGGCGACGCCGCGCTGGCCGCCGCGGTGCAGGGCTACCAGCGGTACACGACCTCGCAGACCGAGGCGCTCGTGACGAAGACCGGCGAGTTCACCGAGGCGGTCAAGCGCGGCGACGTCCCCGCCGCCCAGGCCCTCTTCCCGGTCAGCCGCACCTACTGGGAGCGCATCGAGCCCGTCGCCGAGTCCTTCGGCGACATCGACCCGAAGATCGACGGCCGCGAGGACGACGAGCGCGACCCGGGCGTCGAGTTCACCGGCTACCACCGTCTCGAGAAGGACCTGTGGGTCACCGGCCTGCAGCCCGACTCGGGCGCGATGGCCGACCGGCTGATGGCCGACGTGCGCGACCTCCAGTCGCGCGTCGGCACGGTGCAGCTCACCCCGCTGCAGCTGGCCAACGGCGCGAAGGAACTGCTCGACGAGGTCGCCACGGGCAAGATCACCGGCGAGGAGGACCGCTACTCGCACACCGACCTGTGGGACTTCCGCGCGAACGTCGACGGCTCGCAGGCCGCCGTGGCCGCGCTGCGCCCCGTGATCGACCAGCGCGACCCGGTGCTCGGCCAGACCCTCGACCAGCGCTTCGCCGCCCTCGACGCGCTGCTGGAGAACTACCGCGCCGGCGACGGGTTCAGGCTCTACACCCAGCTCACGCCGGACGACACCAAGAAGATGACCGAGGCCGTCGACGCCGTCAGCGAACCGGTCAGCCAGGTCGCGGGGATCATCGCGGCATGAGCCTGCGCGGCTTCACCCGGCGTCGGCTGCTCGGAGCGGCCGGCGCCGGGACCGCCCTGGTCGGCGCCGGCGTCGCGGGCGGCTACCTCGCGGGGTCGTCGGCCGAGCCCGGCCGGCCGGAGCAGGCGGTCGTGCCGTTCCGCGGGGTGCACCAGGCCGGGATCGTCACGCCCGCGCAGGACCGGCTGCACTTCGTCGCGCTCGACGTCACCGCGACCGGCCCGATCCTGCGGCAGGCCGTCGTCGCCCTGCTCAGGCGGTGGACCACGGCGGCCGAACGCATGACGGCGGGGGCGGAGGCCGCGCCCGGCGGCGCGGTGAACCGCAACCCGGCGGCCCCGCCGACCGACACCGGCGAGGCGCTCGACCTCCCGGCCGCCTCGCTGACCCTGACCTTCGGCATCGGCGGCTCGCTGCTCGACAAGCTCGGCATCCCGCGGCCCGCCGCGCTCGCCGACCTGCCTCCGTTCCAGCGCGACCAGCTCGACCCGGCCCTGTCCGGCGGCGACCTGTGCATCCAGGCGTGCGCCGACGACCCGCAGGTCGCCGTGCACGCCGTGCGCAACCTGGTGCGCATGGGCTTCGGGACGACGGCCGTGCGCTGGTCCCAGCTCGGGTTCGGCCGCACCTCGTCGACGTCGACCGCCCAGCAGACCCACCGCAACCTGTTCGGCTTCAAGGACGGCACCAACAACCTCAAGGCCGAGGACACCGCCGCGCTCGACGAGCACGTGTGGGCCGACCCGGCCGACGGTGCACCGTGGATGGCCGGCGGCAGCTACCTCGTCGCCCGCCGGATCCGGATGCACGTCGAGACCTGGGACCGGACCTCGCTCACCGAGCAGGAGTCGCTCACCGGACGCACCAAGGGGACCGGCGCCCCGATCGGCGCCACCGACGAGTTCGCCCCCGTCGACCTCGGCTCGCCGCTGATCGCCGACGACGCCCACATCCGGCTCGCCTCCGCGTCCGCCCTCGGCGGGGTGCGGATCCTGCGCCGGGGCTACAACTTCGTCGACGGGTCCGACGGCGCCGGCCACCTCAACGCCGGCCTGTTCTTCCTCGCGTTCATGCGCGACCCGCAGCGGCAGTTCGTGCCCATGCAGAGCGCGCTGGCCCGGTACGACCGGATGATGGAGTACATCGAGCACACCGGGTCGGCGGTCTTCGCCTGCCCCGGTGGCCCGGCCGACGGCGCGTACTGGGGCCAGTCGCTGCTGGAGGGGTGAGCGCCCTCGCCTCGGCGGTGACAGGTCGGTGACAGGTCGGTGACAGGAAAGCGTCACTGCATGCGCCCAGTGACAGGAAAGGCCACATCGTCGGCCCGGGAACGGGCCGCGGTGACCGGGCCGTAACCTTCCCGTCGATGAGCACGAGCGTCGACTCCCACCGCGGAGCGGGCCCGTCCGGCGAGGACGGCGAGCCCGACGACGTCACGGCGCCCCTGCGCCGTCCGCTGTCGGACGACTCGGCCACCGACCGCCTCCCCGTTCCCGACGGCGGGTCGCGCGGCCGGGCGGGGTCGCCGGCGGCCGGGTGGTTCGACGAGGCGCCCGCGAGGCCACGACCGACGCCACGACCGACCCCGCGACCGACGCCGCGACCGACGCCCACCCCGGCGGCCGCACTCGCCGCGACGGCGCCCGCCGCCGACGGCCCGGAGAACGGCGCCGCTCCCGCCGACCCGGCCCCGCCGGCCGAGCTGCCCGCCGGGCCACCCGCCGGACCGACGGACCCCGCGACCGTCGGCGGCGCACCGTCGGAGGCCCTCGCTGCGACCGCCCCGGACCGGGCGTCCGACACCCGGCCGCGCCGACGGTCCCGCGGGCTCCGCGTCCCGGTGGCCCCCGCCGGGGGCGAGCAGGACCCCGCGGCCCCCGCGGCCCCGGCGGCACCGCCGGGGCGTCCCGGTGACGAGACCGCCGCCGGCACCACGACGGGCCGCCCGCGTCCGACGCCCGGTCCCCGTCCCACCCCCGCCCCGCGGCCGACCGGGACGCCCGACCCGTCGTCGGGACCGGACCGGCAGCTGCCGGTCGGCGGCCCCCCGGCGCCGAGCACCCCGAAGGAGCCGCCGAAGAAGCACACGGCGGCGCTGGGTCGGCTGGCGCTGGTGCTCGTGCTGGTGGCGGCGGTCGTCGGGACCGTGGTGGTGCTCCAGTCGCGCAGCCAGTTCGGGCGGACCGACGCCGGCGCCGACGAGATCCCGGCCCTCGAGGTGGCCCCCGCGCAGGTCGACCTCAACACCGTCGGGCAGCCGAACGCGATCGCCCCGCCCTCGGCGCTGCTGCCGGGGACCGCGTCGGCCCCGCAGCCGGGCCGGGCCCCGACCATCTCGGCGTGGGCCGCCGGGCTGGCGTCGCGGACGAACGTCCCGCCGGTGGCGCTGCAGGCCTACGGCATGGCGGACCTGGCGCTGCGCAAGGTCGACCCGGGCTGCCACCTGAGCTGGGTGACGATCGCCGGGCTGGCCCGCATCGAGTCCAACCACGGGCGCTACCGCGGCGCGCGGATCGCCCCGAACGGCGACGTCACCCCGCGGATCGTGGGCGTCCCGCTGGACGGCACGAGCGGCAACCGCACCATCACCGACACCGACGGCGGCCTCCTCGACGGCGACCCGACCCTCGACCGCGCCGTCGGGCCGCTGCAGTTCATCCCGTCGACGTGGGCCCGGTGGCGCTCGGACGGCAACGGCGACGGCGTGGCCGACCCGAACAACATCTTCGACGCGGCCCTCGCCGCCGGCCGCTACCTCTGCGCCGGCGGCCGGGACCTCGCGACCGGCGAGGGCTGGCGCGACGCGGTGCTGTCGTACAACTACTCCGACGAGTACGGCCGCCGGGTCTACGCGGCCGCCCAGGCGTACGCGAACAGCACGTCGCCCTAGCCGCCCGGCCCCTACGCCCCGCGGCGCAGCGCGATCGAGGCGCTGACCTCGCCGAGCGCCTCCTGGTACTCGGGCCGCGGGTCCATCGCGGCCGCCATGCGCAGCTGCGCCCGGGCCTCGGGCAGGCGTGACTGCCGCTGCAGGCACCGGCCGAGGGCGAAGCGCGCGTAGTGGTCCGCCGGGTCGAGCTCGAGCACGCGCAGGAAGCCCGCCTCGGCCCGGCGCAGCTGCGCGGACGCGAGGTAGGCGCGCGCGGCGAGGAGCTGCACCGAGGCGGCCTCGCTCTCGGTCTCCGGCAGCGTGCCGAGCGCCTTGAGGGCGTCGAGCGGTCGTCGGTCGTCGAGCAGCTGCTCCGCCCGACGGAAGGCGGTGACACCGGATTCCGGGAAGTTCTCCGTCCAGCGCTCCGATGACATTCCCGCACGGTAGGACCCGAACGCGCCCGACGCGAGGGCTGAACCGGGGCTCGCGGGGTGTGACGCTGCGTGGCGCACATCGATCACGGACGAGGAGCGGTTAGAGTCGGCGCCCGGCCACCGACGAACCGATTTTCCTGGAGGCGGAGCCCGTGGCGGTCATCGAGCAGGTCGGCGCTCGGGAGATCCTCGACTCCCGGGGGACCCCGACGGTCGAGGTGGAGGTGGCGCTCGACGACGGCACGCTGACGCGCGCGGCCGTCCCGAGCGGCGCGAGCACCGGCGAGCACGAGGCGGTCGAGCTCCGCGACGGCGACAAGGGCCGCTACCTCGGCAAGGGTGTCGAGAAGGCCGTGGCCGGCGTGCTGGACGAGATCGGCCCCGGCATCGTCGGGATGGACGCCACCGAGCAGCGGGTCGTCGACCAGAAGCTGATCGACCTCGACGGCACCCCCGACAAGTCCCGCCTCGGCGCGAACGCGCTGCTCGGTGTCAGCCTCGCGGTCGCCCGCGCGGCCGCCGAGTCCGCCGAGCTGGACCTGTTCCGCTACATCGGCGGGCCGAACGCGCACGTGCTGCCCGTGCCGATGATGAACATCCTCAACGGCGGCGCGCACGCCGACTCCGGGGTGGACATCCAGGAGTTCATGGTCGCCCCGATCGGCGCCGAGACCTTCCGCGAGGCCCTGCGCTGGGGCGCCGAGGTCTACCAGGCGCTGAAGTCGGTGCTGAAGCGCAACGGCCTGTCGACCGGCCTCGGCGACGAGGGCGGCTTCGCCCCCGGCCTGGCGACCAACCGCGAGGCGCTCGACCTCATCGCCACCGCCGTCGGCCAGGCCGGGCTCACGCTCGGGCGCGACGTGGTCCTCGCCCTCGACGTCGCCGCGAGCGAGCTCTGGTCCGAGGGCACGTACACCTTCGAGGGCCAGAAGCGCTCCGCCGCGCAGATGAGCTCGTACTACGCCGAGCTGATCGACGCCTACCCGCTCGTCTCCATCGAGGACCCCCTCGACGAGAACGACTGGGAGGGCTGGGCGCGGATGACCGCCGACGTCGGCGACCGCGTGCAGATCGTCGGCGACGACCTCTTCGTCACCAACATCGAGCGCCTCGAGGAGGGCATCGAGCGCCGCGCCGCGAACGCGCTGCTGGTCAAGGTCAACCAGATCGGCACGCTGTCCGAGACGCTCGACGCGATGAGCCTGGCCCAGCAGTACGGCTACCGCTGCATGATGAGCCACCGCTCCGGCGAGACCGAGGACACCACGATCGCCGACCTGGCCGTCGCCACCAACTGCGGCCAGATCAAGACCGGTGCCCCCGCCCGCTCCGAGCGCGTGGCGAAGTACAACCAGCTGCTCCGCATCGAGGAGGCGCTCGGCGACGCCGCGCGCTACGCCGGCGACCTCGCCTTCCCGCGCTTCGACCCGGAGGCCTGAGCCCCCGCATGGCCGCCACCGCGCCCGACCAGCCGTCGACGGGATCCTTCCCGACGACGGGTGCGGGCGCGGCGCGGTCACGCGGGCGCCAACGGGCCCGGCAGGGTCCGCGCCGCGACCCGCAGCGGGCCGCCCTGCGGCGGCACCCGCTGTCGGGCCGCGGGAAGAACACCCCGGCGGCGGCCCAGGCCGCGGCACGGGCGGTCCACGCCACCCGGGGCGCCCTGGGTCTGTCGACGGCCCGCCGCGCGGCGCTGCTGGCGGTGGTGGTCTGTGCGCTCGCGCTGACCGTCGCGGTCCCGCTGCGCAACTACGTCTCGCAGCGCCACGAGATCGCGGCGGTCGCCGCGCAGCAGCAGCGGCTGGACGCCGAGGCGGCCCGGCTGCGCGGCGAGCGCGCGGCGATGGACGACCCCGCGCACGTCGAGGCGCTCGCCCGCGCGCGCCTGGGGTACGCGCGGCCGGGGGAGACGCCCTACCGCGTGGAGCTGCCCGGCGACGCGGCCCGGGCGCCCGAGCAGGACACGCCGATCGCGCCGAGCGAGGCCGACCTGCCCTGGTACACCCGCGTGGCCAGGGGGACGCTCGGCACCTCGGCCACCCAGCCCTAAAAGCAGGCATGGAACCCGTCCGTGAGGGCGATCGCGAGGCGATCGCCGCCCAGATCGGCCGCGCCCCGCGGGGTCTGCGGGCCGTCGCCCACCGCTGCCCCTGCGGGCTGCCCGACACCGTGCAGACGGCGCCGCGGCTCGAGGACGGCACGCCGTTCCCGACGCTCTACTACGCCACCTGCCCGCGCCTGACCTCCCGGATCGGGTCGCTGGAGGCGGAGGGGCTCATGCGCGAGCAGCAGGACCGGCTCGCGACCGACCCGGCGTTCGCCGCGGCCTACCGGGCGGCCCACGAGTCCTACCTCGCCGAGCGCGACGCGATCGGGTCGCTGGGCACCGACGTCAGCGCCGGCGGCATGCCGGAACGGGTGAAATGCCTGCACGTGCACGTCGCGCACACCCTCGCGGCGGGGCCCGGGGTCAACCCGGCCGGCGACGAGGCGCTCGCGCTGCTGCCGGAGTGGTGGGCGGCCGGGCCGTGCGTGGCGACCACCGACCCCGTCACCGGCGCCACGACCGACGACGGGGCGTGACCGGTCCGTGTCGCCGCGACAGGATCTCCGGACACCCCGCCCCGTACGCAGCGTCGCTCCCGGACGACGACACGGGTGATCCGCCGACACGGCACGGTGTCGGAACCGGTTCCGGATTGCCGCGGCACCGTCGCTCGGGCGACGATGGTCACGTCGCCCTCACCGGCGACCCGGTTCTCCGGTGGTGCGGACGGCCCACCGGACCGCGGGGTTCTCCGCCGGACCCCGCGGGTGCTGAGAGGACCGGCTACCGGGCGGCGACACCCGCCGTCCGCCGCCCGGTAGCCGGTCCCGCACCCCCCACCCGGACCGCCGTCCCGCACCGCACCGGCGGGCGCCGTAACCTCACGCGCGATCCATCGCCGGAGGGAGCGCCCATGCCGCGCGTCGCGGCCATCGACTGCGGGACCAACTCGATCCGCCTGCTCGTCGCCGACGTGACCGTCCGCGAGGACGGCTCGCAGTGGCTCACCGACGTGCACCGCGAGATGCGCGTCAACCGTCTCGGCCAGGGCGTGGACGCCACGCACCGGATCGCGCCGGAGTCGCTGGCGCGCACGAAGGAGGCGCTGCTCGCGTACGGCGAGATGCTGCGGCGCACCTCGACGACCACGGTGCGGCTGTGCGCCACCTCGGCGTCGCGCGACGCGGAGAACCGCGACGAGTTCTTCTCGATGGTGCGCGACATCCTCGGCGTCGAGGCCGAGGTGATCACCGGCGAGGAGGAGGCCCGGCTGTCCTTCGCGGGCGCCGTCGCCGACCTCGATCCCGACGAGGGCCCGGCGGTGGTCGCCGACGTCGGCGGCGGGTCCACCGAACTGGTCGCCGGCACGTGGGACGCGGTCGCCGCGGAGGTGGCGGCGGCCTACTCCGCGAACGTCGGCTGCGTCCGGCTCACCGAGAAGGCCCTGCACGACGACCCGCCGTCGGCCGCGCAGGTCGCCGAGGCCGAGGCGTTCACGCGCGAGACGCTCGCCCCGGCGTTCGACGCCGTGGAGGTCGGCGACGTCCAGACCTGGGTGGCGGTCGCGGGGACCGCGACGACGATCGCCGCCGTCGCCATGGGCCTGCGCTCCTACGCGCCGGAGAAGATCCACCTGGCGCGGCTCGGGCTCGACGAGGTCCGCGAGACCTGCCTGCGCCTCGAGGCGATGCCGCGCTCCGAGCGGGCCGCGCTCGGGCCGATGCACCCGGGCCGGGTCGACGTCATCGGCGGCGGGTCGCTCGTGGTGCGGGTCCTCGCGGAGGAGCTGGCCGAGCGGGCGGGCATCACCGAGCTCGTCGTGTCCGAGCACGACATCCTCGACGGCATCGCCCGGGAGTGCGCCCGCGCGAGCCGCGCACCGTGACGGAAGCCGCGCTCGCCGCCCTCGACGTGGAGATCGCCGACTGCCGGGCCTGCCCGCGGCTCGTCGAGTGGCGGGAGCGGGTCGCCCGCGAGAAGCGGGCCGCGTTCCGCGAGCAGACCTACTGGGGCCGGCCGGTGCCCGGGTTCGGGCCCGCCGACGCCCGGCTCGCGATCGTCGGCCTCGCCCCGGCCGCGCACGGCGCCAACCGCACCGGCCGGATGTTCACCGGCGACCGCTCGGGCGACGTGCTCTACGCCGCCCTGCACGCCGTCGGGCTGGCCTCGCAGCCCACGGCGACATGGCCCGGCGACGGGCTGGAGCTGTCCGGCGTCCGGATCGTCGCCCCGGTGCGCTGTGCCCCGCCCGAGAACAAGCCCACCCCGGCCGAGCGGGACACCTGTCGGCCCTTCCTCGAGCGCGAGCTCGCGCTGCTCCTCGGCATCCGCTCGGTCGTCGTCCTCGGCGGCTTCGGCTGGCAGGCCCTCCTGCCCGTGCTCGACGACGGGTGGGTGGTCCCGCGCCCGCGGCCGCGCTTCGGGCACGCGGTGCAGGTCGAGCTCGCGTCCCGCCGCCCGGAGCGCGACCCGCTGCAGCTCTTCGGCTGCTACCACGTCAGCCAGCAGAACACCTTCACCGGACGGCTCACCCCGGCCATGCTGGAGGAGGTGCTGGCGGCGGCCGCGCGGGCAGCCGGCCTGTAGGTTCCCGCACAGGCCCCTGTAGCCCAATCGGCAGAGGCAGGCGACTTAAAATCGCCGCAGTGTGGGTTCGAACCCCACCGGGGGCACCGTCACCGGACGTTCACCGTCCGTCGACCCCGTGTCGGGCGAGTCGACGTCCCCCCGTCGCCGGGTCGTCGCTCCGGCGAGAGACCGTCGTCGCCGTGTCCTCACCCGGCTGCGCCATCGTGGGGACCGTCCGGACGGCCGGGGTGCAGCACGGTGTGACCGTTCGCGTCGTGTCCCGGACCGCTCGGCGTTCTCCGCCGCGTGCTGCTCCGAACGGGCGAGATCCATGGGACAGACTTCCGGCGGGGAGGTGAGCAGGGTGGCTGACTTCGCGGAGGCGACCGGTGCTGCGCGGACCGGTGGGTCCGACGTGTCCGCGCCCGTGCGGCCGCCGTGGTCCGCGCTCGAGACGCTGCGGCCCCTGACCCTGCGCTCGTGCCGCCGCATCGTGGTCGTGGCGCCCCACCCGCGCGACGAGATCCGCGCGGCGGGCGGTCTGCTCCGCCGCCTGGGCTCCCGGCACGCCGAGGTCGACGTCGTGAGCCTCACCGAGCGTCCCACCCTCAGCTGCCCGCCGACCTCGCTGCCCGCCGACACCGCCCGTGACGGCCGGCTGACCGACGTGACGACGGCCGCGGCGCCCGCCGCCCCGGCCGCGGCCACCGCCCCGATCAGCCTCGACGACCTCCTCGCGGGCGCGCTCGACGACCTCCCCGACGGCGACGACGACCCGGTCGGACCGACCGGGGAGGACGACGACGTCGACCCGGACGAGGCGGCCGCCGAGGCCGCGTACCGGGCCCTCGGGCTCTCCGTCGTGCGCCGGCACCGGCTCGGGCTGCCCGACGGCGGCGTGGCGGCCGCGGAGTCCGACGTGGTGGCCGCCGTCAGCGAGATCGTCGGCTTCTCCGACGACCCGGGCGGGCTGTGCGTGCTGGCGCCCTGGTCCGGCGACGGGGACGACGACCACGAGGCCGCCGGCCGGGCGGCCGAGGTGGTCACGGCCGCCTACCGGGTACGCCTCGTGCGCTGGTTGGACCGGGCGTGGACCTGGGCCGGGCCGGACTCGGCGGAGGTGCCGTGGCGCCGGGCGCGGCAGGTGCTGCTCACCGACACGCTGATCGCCCGCAAGCACGCCGCGAGCGCGGCCTTCACCGCGGCGCTCGGCGGTGCGGACCGCGACCCGGGGCACGACGCCGAGCACGACGTTGAACTGCCGGACGGGTGGGCGCCGGGGCCCCGCGAGGTCTACCTCGTCT
>NZ_JAJNDA010000002.1 GCF_021026295.1 Actinomycetospora soli | reverse complement strand
TTGGAGTGGACTGCGGGAAGTCGAACGCGAAACCGCCGAGTGGGTGCGCTGGTACAACTACGAACGCCTTCATTCGTCGGTCGGATACCTGCCGCCGGTTGAATGGGAAGCCCATTACACTGCCGCGATAACCCGGCAGGCCGCCGCGGCCTGACGCCCAGCCTCACCCAGGCCCGGGGCGGTTCACCACCGACCAGCCCAGACACGCCGCGATCACCCGCGGGTCCGGCTCCGGCCACCGCTCCAGCGTGTCCGCGCGCGCCCGGGCGGTCTCGAGCATCCAACACGCCCGGCGCCACTCGTCATGCACCAACCGCGCCTGCCAGGCCACCAACCCGGCCTCGCACTCCTGACCGGGCAACTCACGCGGGTCGGTCCACGGCACCGCCGGCGGCGAGGTGTCGAACACCCCACCACCACCCGAGAACCCCACCTCCACCGCCATGACTCGAACTGTAGTTCGAACCCCCGACAGTCACCGGCACCCCGAAACCCCAGGCCAGGGCCGAGCGCGACGCGAGAGGTACACCAGGCAGGAATCCGGCCCAAAGAACCTGCCTCACGTACACCTCGCGACCCCGAAACCCACGACAAGCGCCGAGATCACGAATCGGTCACGATCCGCCTCAGGCCAGGTTGCGTAGCTCCGGCCAGGCCTCGGCCCACGGTCGGGACGGCGTGCACACGGCGAGCAGCACCCGGTCGTTCACCGGAGCGACCTCCGGCCCGACGTACATCGGCAGCGGCACCAGCCGACGGCAGAACCGGGGCGCCCACTTCACGTCGCCCACGAGCAGCGCGTCGGCCGAGCCCGGCGGCACGTCGAAGTACCCGAAGCCGCGGTGCGTCGAGTACACGGGCGTCGGCAACCCGTACCGCGGGCCCTCGTGCTCCAACGCGCTCGCGTACCAGTAGGAGTAGGCCATCACCACGGTCCCGGGCGGCAGGGCGTGCCGCTGCCGTGCGACGCTGGCCGCGAGGTCGGACCAGCCGATCTGGCCCATCGTCTCGAACTCCGTCGTCGCCCGCCACGACGCCGGACCGAACGGCAGCACCCAGAGCACCGTGAGCACGGCCGACACGACCACCGCCGCCGGGTGGACCGCCCACCGCCACCACACCCGACGTCGGGAACGGGACGACGAGCAGACCGCGACGGCTCCCGCCGCGATGAGCACCGCGTAGAGCCCGGACAGGTAGTAGGGGCGGCCTCCCGCCGCCAGCAGCACCACCGTGACCAGCAGGGACGCCCATCCGAACGACCGCCACGGGCGCAACGGCGGGTACCGCAGCAGCGCCCACCCGCCGAGCAGCACCAGCACGGCACCCGGCGCGAGCCCCGCGTAGTAGAGGGCCCGGGGCAGGAACTCCCACCGGTCGCCGAACAGCGACGACTCCCCGGCCACGACCGAGCCCATCCGCAGCTGGGGCCACCCGTGGGTGGCCTGCCAGACGAGGGTCGGGACCGTCGAGGCCGCCGCCAGCCCCATCCCGACCCAGAGCAGCGGCCGCCGGAACAGGCGCCGGGGCCCGGCCACCGCGATCCCGACGACGAGCCCGCCGAGCAGCACGACGATCAGCACCTTGCCGAACAGCGCCACGGCGACGACGAGCCCGAGGGCGAGGAGCAGACGGTCGTCCGCAACGCCGTCGCGCTCCTGGCGCAGCCAGCGGGCGAGCAGCCAGAGCACCACGGCCCAGCACACCGGGTCGACGGTGGACGTCGCGAGCAGGTGTCCGGTCGCGAGCAGGTACGGGCTGATCGCGGTGACCGCGGCCGCCAGCACCTGCGCCCGCCGGCCACCCCCGAGCTCCCGGGCGATCAGTGCGGCGACGACCGTGCCCGCCGCGGTCAGCAGCGTCGCCGGGAGGCGCAGGACGACGAGGTCGCCCGGCGCCAGGTGGTCGAGCGCGGCGGCGAGCAGCGGGAGCAGTGGCGGCTGGTCGGCGTACCCCGCGCTCGGTCGCGCACCCGCGGAGAGGAAGTAGTACTCGTCGCCGAACCACCCGTAGCGCGCCGAGACCGCTGCGAGCAGCACCGCGACCCCCGCCGCGATCGCGAGGACCGGGCCCCGGGCGAACGGGGCCGACGGGGCCGGCGCGGTAGCCGACGGACGGACGGACAGCGGGGGCAGGTCGAGTCCGCGCGCGGGTGTCGTCGTCATCCCGCCTCCACCGGTCCCGTCGCGTGTCCGGGCGAAGGTAGCGGGTGGCCGACCTGGGACACTGACCGACCGTGGAGCTCACGCACAGCTGGTCGCGGGCGGTGCCGGACAGCTCACTCGGCGTGCTCGCGGGGCTCGCCGCCCGCTACGAACTGCGCGAGACCCGCAACGCCGCCGCGATCCTCGCCGCGACCGCGCCCGAGGAGTTCGCCCAACTCTGCGCCGTGCTCTCGGCCTTCGCGCTCTCGACCGTCGACCTCATCGAGGCCGGCGGCAACGAGTCCAAGCTGGCCGCCCGCCTCAACGCCGACTTCCGCGGGCGGGGCTGGCGCGAGGGACGCGTGGACACCGTCGTGCGCTCGGTGCTCCAGGTCCAGCCGTGGGCCCCGGCGGGTGAGCACGAGGTCGTCGAGCGCACCGACGAGGTGCGCAACGAGGGCTACAAGGTCGACAACGTGAAGGGCCGGGTCGCGCTCGACGTCGAGTGGAACGCCAAGGACGGCAACCTCGACCGCGACATCGGCGCCTACCGCAGCCTCTACGACGCGGGCCTGATCGACGGCGCGGTGCTGCTCACCCGCACGCACGACGACCTGCGCGAGCTCGCCCGCCGCCTCTCCCGCGCGGCCGGGCAGTCCGACGAGCAGATCCGCAGCCGGTTCTCGACGTCGACGACCACGCACCTGGGCAAGCTGGAGTCGCGCATGACGCGCGGGGACGCCGGCGGGTGCCCGCTGCTCGCGGTCGCCATCAGTGCCCGGTGCTTCCTTCCCGACGACGGGTCGGTGCCGGTCGCGTGGCCCGGTCACCGGGAGGAGCAGCCGGTGCTCGAGGGGTGGGCCGGATGAGCCCGCACGACGACGGGCCGAGACTGTCGGACCCCCTCGCTAGCGTGCCCCCCGTGACCGCCCCGCCGCTCGACCCGCCGCCCGCGCCGCTCCGCCGCCCCCGGGCCGACCCGTTGCGCGCCGACGTCACGCCGGTCGAGTCGGTGCCGCTGCCGACGGTCGAGGGCGGCTGGCCCTGCGTGCTGGCCGACCCGCCGTGGCGGTTCACCAACCGCACCGGGAAGGTCGCGCCCGAGCACCGGCGGCTCGACCGGTACGACACGATGACCGCCCCGGAGATCGCGGCGCTCCCCGTGGCCGACGTGGTCGCCGCGAACGCGCACCTCTACCTCTGGGTGCCGAACGCGCTGCTCCCCGAGGGCCTCGCGGTGATGCAGGGCTGGGGCTTCCGCTACGTCTCCAACCTCGTGTGGGCGAAGCGGCGCAAGGACGGCGGGCCCGACGGTCGTGGCGTCGGCTTCTACTTCCGCAACGTCACGGAGCTGATCCTCTTCGGCGTCCGGGGCTCGATGCGCACCCTCCCGCCGGCCCGCCGCCAGGTGAACATGATCGAGACGGTGAAGCGGGAGCACTCGCGCAAGCCCGACGAGGCGTACGACCTGATCGAGGAGTGCTCGCCCGGCCCGTACCTGGAGATGTTCGCCCGCTACCCGCGGCCGGGCTGGACGGTGTGGGGCGCCGAGTCGGCCGAGGACGTGACGCCCCGCGGGCGCCAGTACCCGGCCTACCGGTCGACCCCCGGAGGCCCGAGCTGACCTGAACCTGACAGAGATCTGACACAGCGTCACCCCAACGCGCTAAGGGTGACCACGTTCCGTCGTTCGGACGCCAATTCCGACCGCTTGACCGCTCTGTGCCAGCTGGTTATGGCGCTCATCGGCCACTCTCGGTGAGAATGCCGGGCATGACGAAGACCCCCGACCTGGCGCGCAACCAGCGGGTGACCGGCGCCGAGCGCGAGAAGCTGGGCAGCGAGCTGCTGAAGCGGTACCAGAAGGGCGCGAGCATCCGCGAGATCTGCGCCGACACCGGCTACAGCATCGGGCGGGTCCGCCGGCTGCTCGTGGACGCGGGCGTCGAGTTCCGCGGGCGCGGCGGCACGCACGGGCGCGCGCGCAAGAAGGCCGAGTAGCCGCGCGCGGACCCGCCGGGCCGGTCGGTCAGCGCCGCAGCCGGGTGAGCAGGTTGAAGCCGTACTTCAGCCCGACGTCCAGCCGCGAGCCGTCCGCCGGCAGCAGCCCGAGCTGACGCGCGAACTGCATCTGGTCGAAGATCACGAAGTTCGACACGATCTTCCCGTCCCGCACGGTGAAGTGGTCGACCCCGTCGAGGTCGAGGCGCGCACCGGTCGGCTCCACGCCCTCGAGCGCCGCGCCGGTGTGGGTCCCGGTGAGCGTCCAGCGGACGAAGACCTGCTCGCCCTCCTCGACCATGGCCTGCATCGTCAGGGTCACGTCCGGGACGGCCGCGAACAGCGCCTCGAAGTACCCCTCGATCTCCGTCGCCCCCCGGTAGGTGGCGGTGGGCATCCGCTCGCGGGTCTCGTCGGTCCACACCGCGCGCAGGGGCGCCGCGGTGTGGGTGTTGAGCACGTCGAAGGTCCAGCGCACGACCTCGCCGGGGGTGGCGTCGGCACCGGGCGGCGTGGGGGCGGGCGGACCCGCGCTGCGCGACATGGCTGGGAACCTAGGGCCCGGCCGGTCCCACCGCGCGACGGCCGGCACAGCGGTGAGGGATGTCCACATCGAGAAGTGGGCACCTGCGCGCCCATGAGCTCCCAGACTCTCGCCCAGTGGGTGTCCGCGATCGGCAGCGCCGGATCGCTCCTCGGCTTCGCCGCCTACGTCTGGATCATGCTGCTCAATCGCAAGGACCAGGTCGAGGTGCGCCAGGAGCAGCAGGCCCAGGGCGTCACGGCCTGGCTCGACGACGGGGAGCGGCACGACCGCGACGAGGACTACGTGCTCTGCGTGCACAACGGCGGCGACTCGCCGGTGTTCAACGTGCGCTGCCTGTTCTCACTGCCGTCCAGCGACGACCAGCACGCGGTCGACCTCGCGCTGCTCCCGCCGCGCCACGACGCGGTGCGGTCGCTGCCGTTCGGCGCCGACGAGGTCTCGCGCGAGGAGCTCTACTCGGCGCCGGCGGTCCCGGAGATGCGCTTTACCGACTCGCATGGCACGCACTGGGGGCGTGACGGGCACGGGCAGCTGCACCGCGTGGAGAACCGCGGCGTGCGCCGACGCCCGGAGCACCGCTCGGACCGGGACCGGAACGAGGACACCGGCCGCGACGACTCGGACTGGGAGTCCGCGCACCGCGAGCGGGCCGGCGCCCAGTCCTGAGGCCCGTCGTCACCGATCCGGGGACCACCCCGGCGGCAGGAGCACCGAGCACGGGTCGAACACGGCCTCGGACACCGCGTCGCCCGCGCAGTCCCGCGCCGGGCGCAGGACCACGGAGGGGTCCCCGGTGACGAGCCGGTCGAACGCGTCCGCGACGTCGACCAGGTACCGCGGTTCCGCCACCCCGCGGCCGAAGTGGGACATCGCGACCAGCCCGACCTCGGGGGCGAGCGCGGCGAGGCGGGCGGTCGACGCGGCGAAGGCCCCGAGGTCGCACTCCGGCGCCTGCGCGTAGATCGGCCCGGTGTTCACGGTGTCGCCGGCGAACAGCACGCCCGCGCGGTCGTCGAGCAGGCAGAGCGAGTCCGGGCTGTGGCCCGGGGTGTGGAGCACGGTCAGGGTGCGGCCGCCGAGGTCCAGCACGTCCCCGTCGGCCAGGGGCTCGGGCTCGGGTCCCGGCGGGGGGCCGGGGTCGACCCAGCGCTCGAGGCCGTCCGGGAGCGGGCGCGGGTCGGAGTCGGCGGAGAGCAGGTGGAAGTACCGGCGGTCGAGCTCCCGGTAGGCCGCCGCGGCGTCGAGCACCTCCCGCATCCACCCGAGGTAGGAGGCGCGCTCGGCGGGGTCGATCCCCGTCGTCGACGACGGGTGGGCCGAGACGCGGGAGAACTCGGCGTTCCCGCCGACGTGATCGACGTGCGCGTGCGTGTTGACCACGTCCACCGGCCGCGAGCACACGGCCTCGACCACCGGGCGGATCGGGGCGATCCCCAGCCCCGTGTCGACGAGCACGGCCCGGTCGCGGCCCGCGACCAGCCAGGAGTTGACGTGCGAGGGCTCCGCGAGCAGCCACACGTCCGGCGCGACCGGCCGGACGTGGAACCAGGGCGGACTCACAGCTCGGTGAGGATCCGCGGCCCGTCCGGGGTGATCGCCACCGTGTGCTCGACGTGGGCGGCGCGGCTGCCGTCGGCGGTGCGCAGGGTCCAGCCGTCGGGGTCGTGGCGGTAGTCGTCCTCGCCGCCGCGGTGCAGCATCGGCTCGATCGCGATGACGAGCCCGGGCTGCAGCGTCATCCCCTTGCCGCGGCGGCCCTCGTTCGGGACGTGCGGCTGCTCGTGCATGGCCCGGCCGATCCCGTGGCCGCCGTGGTCGGCGAGCATGCCGTAGCCCGCGGGGCGGGCGATCCCGGCGATCGCGGCGCCGACGTCGCCGAGCGTGTTGCCCTTCCGCGCCGCCGCGATGCCGGCGTACAGCGCGCGCTCGGTGGTGTCGATGAGCGCGAGGTCGCCCGGGTCCGCGGTGCCCACGACGTAGCTCACGGCCGCGTCGCCGCACCAACCCTCGACGAAGGCCCCGATGTCGATGCTGACCAGGTCGCCGTCGACCAGCCGGTAGGAGCCCGGGATCGCGTGGACCACCGCGTCGTTGACGCTCGCGCAGATGACGCCCGGGTAGGGCGAGGGCGCGAACCGCGGGTGGTAGTCGAGGAACGCGGGCTTGGCGCCGTGGTCGTTCATCACGTCGTGCGCGACCGTGTCGAGCTCCTTGAGCGTCACGCCCGGGGCGCTCGCCCGCTGCACGGCGTCCAGGCAGCGCGCGACGACCCGCCCCGCCTCGCGCATCAGCTCGATCTCGGCGGGCTTCTTCAGCTCGATGGTCACGCGTCGTCTCACCGGCGCGACAGTAGCCCGCGCGTCCGACCCCGGCGCGAATCACAGCCGTGTGGTTCATCCACAGTGTGGATGGAGCCTGTGGATCGAATGACATGGGTGTCATTCGATCCCCACTGTGGACAACCCCTGGGGACAACCCGTGTGACCCGCGCCCTCGTTCGGCTCCCGGCGACCCCGGGGACCCGACGGCCATGGGTCGATTCACCGGCAAGGTCGTCATCATCACGGGCGGGGGCTCCGGGATCGGGGCGGCGACCGCACACCGCTTCGCCGCGGACGGGGCCACCGTGGTGATCGCCGGCCGCTCGCAGGACAAGCTCGACAAGACCGTCGCCGACGCCCCCGCGGGGTCGACGGTGATCGCCAAGGCGTGCGACACCTCCGACCAGGACGCGATCACGCACCTGATCGACGAGGTCGCCCGCGAGCACGGCCGGTTGGACACGCTCGTCAACAACGCCGCCGTCGCCCGCCCGGGCACCGTCTCCGACCTCGACGCGGCGACCTGGCGCGAGGTCATGGCCACCGACGTCGACGGCGTCTTCTACGCGTCGAAGGCCGCGATCGACCACCTGAAGGCCACCCGCGGCAGCATCGTCAACGTCGGCTCGGTGTCCGGGCTCGGCGGCGACTGGGGCATGGCCGCCTACAACGCCGCGAAGGGCGCCGTGGTGAACCTGACCAACGCCATGGCCCTCGACCACGGCCCCGACGGCGTCCGCGTCAACGCCGTGCACCCCTCGCTCACCGCCACCGACATGAGCGAGGGGATCCGGGAGGACGACGAGGTCATGGACAAGTTCCGCGACCGCATCCCGTTCGGGCGTCCGGCCGAGCCGGCCGAGGTCGGCGACGTCATCGCCTTCCTGGCCGGCGACGACGCCCGCTTCGTCTCCGGGGCCCACGTGCCGGTCGACGGCGGTCTCGGCGCCTCGAACGGCCAGCCGCGGATGTGAGCTGCGCCCGGGTGGGCACGCCGTGGGGCTACGACCCCACCTTCTGCTCGCCCGGTGCCAGCCACACGTACTCGTCCGGGTCGATCCGCTCGGTCGCCTTCTCGTACTCGGACATGTAGCCCGGCCAGTTCGTGATGATCCGGCCGGACTCGTCGCGGTACCAGGAGTCGCACGCCTGCCAGGCGGTGCCCTCGAAGCGGGACTGCACCTCGGCGTCAGAGGCCGCCTCGACGTCGGGGCGCACCTCCGCCGCGGCGGCGCCGCGACGGTCGGCCTCCTGCAGCGCCGTGCGCACGTACCGCGCCTGCGACTCGAGGTAGACGATGATCGACCCGCCCGAGGTGTTCGTGTTCGGGCCGTACATCACGAAGAGGTTCGGGAAGCCCGGCACCGTCATCCCCAGATGCGCGTGCGGGCCGTCCGCCCACTCCTCGCGCAGTGAGCGCCCCTCCCGGCCCTGGACCTCCATGGGGAACATGAAGCTCGTCGTCCGGAAGCCCGTGCCCCAGATGATCGTGTCGACCTCGTGCAGACGACCGTCCTTCGTGCGGACGCCCGACGCCTCGATCCGCTCGACGGAGTCGGTGACCACCTCGACGTTGTCCCGCTGCAGCGCCGGCAGCCAGTACGAGCTGAACAGCACCCGCTTGCACCCGAAGGTGTAGTCCGGCCAGACCTTGCGACGCACCTCCGGGTCGCGCAGCTGGTGCCGCATGAAGATCTGCGACTTGAGCCGCAGCACCGGCCCGACCGTGCGCGGGTGCCGGATCGACGCGGTCAGCGACTCCAGGTAGAGCCGCTTGAGGCCCCACCGGCGCAGCCGCTGCACGCCCGGGACCTTGATCAGCCGCTGCACCGACCGCGGGTAGGGCATGTTCTTCCGCGGCAGGAACCAGTTCCCGGTGCGCTGGAAGACCGACATCTTCCCGACGACGGGTGCGATCGCGGGAACGAACTGCACCGCGCTCGCGCCGGTGCCGATCACGGCGACCTTCCGACCCGTGAGGTCGTGGTCGTGGTCCCACTGCGCGGAGTGGAACTCGGTGCCGGCGAAGTCCTCGCGCCCCGGGATGCCCGGGATCGACGGCTGGGCGAGCTGGCCGGTCGCGATGACGACGGCGTCGGCGGTGTACTCGTCGCCCTGCTCGGTCTCGACGCGCCACAGCGTGGCCTCGTCGTCCCACCGGCACGCGGTCACCGTGGTGTTCGGCCGGACGAGGTGGTCCACGGAGTGCTCCCGGGCCACGGTGCGCAGGTACTCGAGGATCTCCGACTGCGGCGAGCACAGCCGCGACCACGACCGGCGCTGCGCGAAGGAGTACGAGTACAGGTGGCTCGGCACGTCGCAGGCCGCGCCCGGGTAGGTGTTCGCGAGCCACGTGCCGCCGATGCCGGGAGCGGCGTCGAGGATCGTGACGTCGGTGTAGCCGTGCGCCCGCAGTTCGATGGCGGCCCCGATACCACCGAACCCCGCTCCGATGATCACCACGCGCCTGGTCATGTCGGGAACCTACCCTGGGAGTCATGGCTGACGGTTTGTTGGTTTTCGACGGCCGGTGCGGGTTCTGCACCCGCAGCGTCGGCTGGGTGCGGGCGTTGGACCGCCGGGGCCGGATCGAGACCCGCCCCTACCAGGAGCCCGGTGTCCCCGAGTCCGTCGGCACCGACGCCGCGACCTGCGCGGACGCCGTGCAGTGGCGGGGTCCCGACGGCGTCCGGCTCGAGGGGGCGGCCGCGGTGAACGCGGTGCTCGACACCGTCACCGGCACGCGGATTCCCTCGACCGTGTACCGTGCGACGGCGGGTCTGCAGGAGCGGGTCTACCAGTGGGTGGCCGACCACCGGGGCCGGTTCCCCGGGATGACGCCGTACTGCGAGTCGCACCCCGCGGAGTGCGCGGGTTAGCTCGCGAGCCCCCGCTGCACCTGGCCCGCCACGGACATGAGCAGGGCGTCCCGGCCCGGCGCCGCCGCGAGCTGCACGGCCCGCGGGAGGCGCAGCCCGGTGTCCACGGGCAGCGTGACCGCGGGCTGCCCCGTGTGGTTGTACAGCGGCGTGTACCCGTAGAAGCGCCCCATCGAGGTCAGCGTCACCAGCCCGTTGCGCTCGGGCGGGCCCCAGCGGTCGACCTCGGGCGCAGCGCCGCGCATCGTCGGCGAGAGCAGGACGTCGACGTCGGCGAGCTGGTCGAGCAGCCGGTCGCCGAGCCGGTCCCCGTGTGCCTCCGCGGCCGCCACCGCACGCTCCGGGAGGAGGGATCCGGCCCGCACGAGGTCCCGGATGCGGGGCTCGAACCGCTCCGGGTGCTCCGCGCCCGCCGCGGCGTCGGCGATCCCCCGCAGCATCCGTGTGACGACCGCGAGGGCCGCGGCCCGTGCGCGGTCGGGCCGCATCCGCACGGGCACGACGCGGTGCCCGGCGTCGGCGAGCCGGTCGGCCGCGAGCCGCACCGCCCCCGCGACGTGCGGGTCGAGCGCGACCGGCGGCGCCAGCGGCAGCGGGTCGACGAGCACCCCGATCCGCAGCCGGCCGGGCTCGACGTCCAGGGCCGCCCGCAGCGAGGTGCCGAACGAGCCGACGGCGTCGTAGAAGGTGGCCGCGAGCGCGAGGTCCCGCGTGAGGCACCCGACCGTCGCGAGCCCGCGCCACCCGCCCGGGCCGGGCATCGTGCCCGTCGTCGGCTTGAACCCGGGCAGCCCGCAGCAGGCCGCCGGGATGCGGATCGAGCCGGCCCCGTCGCTCGCGGTCGCGAGGTCGACCACCCCGGCCGCCACCGCCGCGGCCGACCCGCCCGACGAGCCGCCCGGGGTGTGCCCGAGGGCGAGCGGGTTGCGGGTCACGCCGTGGGCGGCGGAGTCGGTGACGCCGAAGGCCGCGAGCTCGGGCAGCGTGGTGCGCCCGATCGGGACCATCCCGGCCCGGCGGATCGCCGTCAGGAAGGCGTCGTCGGCCGCACCCGCCGTCGAGTGGGCGCGACCGCCCCAGCCGGTGACCTCGCCGACGGCCGTGACGTCGTCCTTCAGCGCGATCGGCAGGCCGTGCAGCGGCCCCTCCCCCGCGGTCGGGGCGGGCGGGTCGTCGGTGATCGAGACGAACGCGTTGAGCGTCGACCGGGTCTCGTGGGCACGGCGGATCGCGTCGCGGACCGGTTCCGGCGACGTCGAGGGGGCGGACACGGGCGGCACGCTAGCGGCATCATCTCCGGTGTGTTCCGCCTCGCCCGCGTCCCCGCCACGCTGCGCGGCACCGTGCGCCGCCTGGTGGCGTTCGACGAGGGCTCGGAGGTGGTCGTCCGCCGCCGGCAGGCCCCCACGTCGACGTGCACGCTGGTCGTCGGGCTGGCCGACCCGTTGCGGGTCGACGGGGTGGAGCACGCGGCCTTCGTGACCGGCCTGACCGTCGCGTCCGCGATCACCGAGTTCGCCGGACACCAGGCGGGGGTGCAGGCCGACCTCACGCCGGTCGGCGCCCTGCGGCTGTTCGGGGTCGCGCTCGAGGGGCTCGTCGGGCTCGACGCGCTCGGCCCGGACCTCGCCCGGCTCCCCGACCGGCTCGCGGACCTGCCGTCGTGGTCGGCACGGCTCGCCACGGTCGTCGCGGTGCTCGAGCGCCGGCTCGCGACGACGGGTCGGATCCCCGACCCCGAGGTGGCCCGCGCGTGGGCGCGGCTCGAGCACTCGGCCGGGCGGCACCCGGTCGCGGCGCTCGCGGACGACGTCGGGTGGAGCCGGCGGCACCTCACCCGCCGCTTCACCGCGCAGATCGGCCTCTCCCCCACGACGGCGGGTCGGGTCCTGCGGTTCCGGCGGGCCGCGGACCTGCTGGTGCCCCCGGTCGGCGCGGGCGGCTCCACCGTGCGGATCGCGGACGTCGCGGCGGCCTGCGGATTCGCCGACCACGCCCACCTCGACCGCGAGTTCGCCGCGCTCGCGGGCTGCTCGCCCACCGAGTACCGCGCCGGGTGGAGCACGGTGGCCGTCGACCCGGCCGACGTCGTGCACGGGTAGAGGTCCCCGACGTCCAAGACGTCCGGCCGGGATGCCGCCACGATCGACGCATGATCTGCACGACGCTGCGCTCCGACGACGTCCTCGCCCTCGCGCACTGGCTCTCCGGGACCCTCGGCCTCACGCCGGGGTACGTCGCGGCCGACCACGCCGAACTCTTCTGGCACGGCGGAGCGGTGCTCCTCGGACCCCGCCGTCCGGACGACCCGTGGGACACCGGGGGCGCCGTGACCTACCTCGTGGTCGACGACCCGGACGCCCACCACGCCCGCGTGGTCGCCGCGGGCGGCGAGATCGTCCTGGGGCTCACCGACCAGGACTACGGCTCGCGGGAGTTCGCGGTGGTCGACGCGGAGGGCAACCGGTGGTCGTTCGGGACATATCGCCCGACCGAGCCGGTGTCGGATGGGACGAACCGGGCATACTGACCGTGTGAGGCGGAGGAGCACACCCGTCCTGGTGGCGGTGGCGGTCGTCCTCGTGCTGGCGGCCGCGGCGGTGGAGTTCGCCCTGCTCCGGCAGGCCTCGACCGGACCCGCCCCGGTCTCCGCCACGCTCGTGGTCCCGGTCGAGGCCGGTCCCGCGACTCCCCGTCCCGCCCCCGTGACCGGGTGTGACCTGACTAACATCCAGCCATGGGCACCCACCTCAACCCCTACCTGCACTTCGACGACTCCGCCCGACCGGCCATGGAGTTCTACCGCGACGTCCTCGGCGGCACGCTGAACGTCATGACCTTCGGCGACATGGGCACCGAGGGCCCCGAGGCGGCGAAGGTCATGCACGCCCAGCTGGAGACCGACCAGGGCTTCACGCTGATGGCCTCCGACACCCCCGCCGGGATGGACCGGCCCTCCGGGTCCTCGATCTCGGTCAGCCTGTCCGGCGACGAGGGGGACCGGCTGCGCGGGTACTTCGAGCAGCTCTCCGCCGACGGCACCGTCTCGGTCCCCCTCGAGAAGCAGATGTGGGGCGACGAGTTCGGCCAGTGCACCGACCGCTTCGGCGTGACCTGGCTGGTGAACATCGCCCAGCCGCAGGGCTGAGGACCGTCGCGACTGGTGTGATGGGGGCGTGAACGACGGCGGGGCGACGCGGCCCGTGGCGCGGGGGGCGATCCTCCCGCTCTACGCGGCCGGGTTCGTCACGGCGTTCGGCTCGCACGGCATCGCCGCGAACCTCGGGTTCACCGGCGACCTCGGCGAGCAGCTCGTCACGCTCGGCATCCTGCTGGCGCTCTACGACGGCGCCGAGATCGTCCTCAAGCCGGTGTTCGGCGCACTCGCCGACCGGGTCGGGCTCCGCCCGGTGCTGCTCGGGGGCCTGTTCGGCTTCGCCCTGGCCTCCGCGGCGTTCGTGCTGGTCGGCAACCCGGCCCTGCTCGGACTCGCCCGCTTCGCCCAGGGCGCGGCCGCGGCCGCGTTCTCCCCGTCCGCCGGGGCCCTGATCGGCCGGATCGCACCGGCGACCGGCCAGGGCCGTGCCTTCGGCGGCTACGGCGCGTGGAAGGGCCTCGGCTACACGGCCGGACCGCTGCTCGGCGGGGTGCTGATCGCGGCGGGCGGCTACCCGCTGCTGTTCACGGTGCTCACGGTCGTCGCGGTGGCCGTGTTCGTGTGGACCGTGGTCGTCGTCCCCGACCCGCCGCCGCTCCCGCGCCGGCGCCAGGGGCTCGGGCAGGCGCTGCGCGGCCTCGCCGACCCCGGGTTCCTGCCCCCCACGCTCGCCCTCGCCGCCAGCGCCGCCGCCCTCTCGTGCGGTGTCGGCTTCCTGCCGCTGGTCGGCGCCGCGGACGGGCTGTCCCCGGTCGCGACGGGCGCGGCGGTGTCGGTGCTCGCCGTCGTCGCGGCCGTGAGCCAGCCGCTGGTCGGGCGCGTGCGCGACGCGGGCCGGCTGCCCGACCGGACCGCGCTCGTCGTCGGGACCCTCCTCACCGCGGCCGGGCTGGCGGTCCCCGCCGTGGTCGGGCACCTGGCGGGGCTGCTCGTGGCAGCGGCGGTCATCGGGATCGGCACGGCCGTGATCACCCCGGTCGCGTTCGCCGTGCTCGCGGCGTGGAGCCCGCCGGAGCGCATCGGGCAGACGATGGGCTCGGCGGAGATCGGCCGGGAGATCGGCGAGGCCGGTGGCCCCTTCCTCACCGGCGTGCTCGCGGCCGCGTTCGGCCTCGGCGGCGGGTTCCTCGGGATCGCCGTGCTGGTCGCGCTCACCGCGCTCGGCGGACTGCAGGTCCGCCGCCGCACGGCCTGATGGCCCGCTCCGACTCCGGCGAGTCGCTGCTCGAGCGGGTCGTGCGGATCCTCGAGTGCTTCACCCCGGAGGCGCCCGCGCTCGCCGTCACCGAGATCGCGCGGCGCGCCGACCTCCCCTCCACCACGGCGTCCCGGCTGGTCGCGGAGCTCGTCGGGCACGGCCTGCTCGTGCGCGACGACGGCCGGGTGCGGATCGGCACGCGCCTCTGGGAGCTCGGGGCGCGGGCCTCGTCGACGCTCTCGCTGCGCGAGACCGCGATGCCCGTGCTCGAGGACCTGCACCGGACGGTCGGGCAGCACGCCCAGTTCGGGGTGCTCGACGGCGACGAGGTGCTGTTCGTCGAGCGCCTCTCGGCCGAGCGGGCGGTGATCAACCTGACCCGCATCGCGGCCCGGCTCCCGCTGCACGCCTCGTCGTCGGGCCTGGTGCTGCTCGCGTTCGGCTCGACGACGCTGCAGGAGCGCGTGCTCGCCCGCCCGCTCGCCGGTTTCACGCGGAACACGATCACCGACCCGACCGTGCTCCGCGCCCGCCTCGCGGAGATCCGCGACCGTGGCGTCGCGCTCTGTCCCGGCTACATCCACCTCGACGCGACCGGCGTGGCCGTCCCCGTCCGCGACCCCGACGGCCACGTGGTGGCGGCCGTGTCGGTGGTGGTGCCCAACGACGGCGAGGCGGCCCGGACGGTGCCGGCGCTGACCGAGGCGGCGCGGCGCATCCGGAGACGACTGCGGTCCTGACGCCGGGTCGGCCCGTTGAACGGGCAGGCCCTACCGCCCGAGGCACCCGGCTCCGCACGCTGACGGGCATGACCTCGCTGGTGGTGACCGCCAAGGACGTCGTCGCCGACGGCGTCGTCGCCCTGACCCTCGCGCGTCCCGACGGCGGCCGGCTCCCGGACTGGACGCCCGGCGCGCACGTGGACCTCACCCTCGACTCGGGCGCGACGCGGCAGTACTCGCTGTGCGGCGACCGGTGGGACCCGTCGTCGTACCGGGTGGCGGTGCTGCGCGAGCCGGACGGCCGCGGCGGCTCGCAGTACGTGCACGACGTGCTGCGCCCCGGCGACACCGTGGGGCTGGGCGGCCCGCGCAACCACTTCCCGCTCGCGCCCGCGCCGCGGTACCGGTTCGTGGCGGGCGGCATCGGCGTCACGCCGCTGCTGCCGATGATCGCGGCGGCGGAGGTGCTCGGGGCCGACCACGCGCTGCTCTACGGCGGGCGACGGCGGGCCTCGATGGCCTTCCTCGACGAGCTCCCGGCGGACCGGACCACGGTGGTGCCGCAGGACGAGCGGGGTCTCCTGCCCCTCGCGTCATGGCTCGGGACGGTCGACGAGGGCACGGTGGTCTACGCCTGCGGTCCGGGGCCGCTGCTCGACGCCGTCGCCGCCCTCGTCCCGGCCGCCCGCCTGCGCACGGAGCGGTTCACCACGACCGAGGTCGCGGCCCCGGTCCGCGACGAGCCCTTCACCGTCGAGCTCGCCCGCAGCGGGACGACCCTGACCGTCGACGCGTCGGTGTCCGTGCTGGAGGCGATGCGCCGCGCCGGCGCCACCACGCTGTCCTCCTGCGAGCGCGGCACCTGCGGGACGTGCGAGACGACCGTGCTCGCCGGCGTCCCCGACCACCGCGACCAGGTCCTCGCCGACCACGAACGCGCCGCGGGCGACTGCATGCTGCCCTGCGTCTCGCGCGCCGCCTCCGACCACCTCGTCCTGGACCTGTGATGACCACGTCGAGCACCACCCCCGTCACCCACGTCGACCCGTTCTCCGTCGAGGTCCTCACCGACCCGCTGCCGTTCCAGGCCGCCCTGCGCGATGCGGGACCGGTCCAGTACCTCGCAGCCCACGACCTCTACGCGATGGGCCGCTACGCCGAGGTCCGCGCCGCGCTGACCGACTGGCAGCGCTTCTGCTCGTCGGCCGGCGTCGGGCTGTCGAACTTCCGCCGGGAGAAGCCCTGGCGTCCGCCGTCGTTGCTGCTCGAGGCGGATCCGCCGCACCACGACGCCCCCCGCCGCGTGCTGTCCGCGATCCTCGGCCCGCGGGCCCTGCGGCGGTGGCGCGACCAATGGTTCGCGGCGGCGGTCGAGCACGTCGACGCGCTGCTCGGGACCGGTGGCCGGCCCGTCGAGGTCGACGGCATGACCGCCCTCGCCGAGGCCTTCCCGCTGCGGGTCTTCCCGGACGCGGTCGGCATCGCCCGGGAGGGCCGCGAGCACCTGCTGCCCTACGGCGAGTACCTGTTCAACGCGTTCGGACCGCACAACGAGCTGGTGGCCGCGGGCGCCGTGCACGCCGGCGAGCACGCGGCGTGGGTCAACGCGCAGTGCGCCCGGGAGACGCTCGCCGACGAGGGGTTCGGCGCCGACATCTGGGCCGCCGCCGACCGCGGCGACCTCACGGCGGAGCAGGCCCCGCTCGTGGTCCGCTCGTTGCTCTCGGCGGGCGTGGACACCACGGTGCACGGCCTCGGCTGGGTGCTCCACGGGCTCGCGACGCACCCCGACCAGTGGGCCCACTACCGCTCCGAGCCCTCCCGACGACGGGTCTGCTTCGACGAGGCGGTGCGCTGGGGTTCCCCGGTGCAGACGTTCTTCCGGACCGCCGAGGTCGACGTCCCGATCGGGGACACGGTCGTCCCCGAGGGCGCGAAGATCCTGATGTACCTGGGGTCGGCCAACCACGACCCGCGCCACTGGGACGAGCCCGCGCGCTTCGACCTGCACCGCGACCCGTCGGGCCACGTCGGCTTCGGCTTCGGGCTGCACCAGTGCGTCGGGCAGCACGTCGCTCGGCTCGAGGCCGACGCCCTGCTCGCGGCCCTCGCCGACCAGGTGGAGCGCATCGAGCCCGCGGGCGACCCGGTGCGCCGGGCGAACAACAGTATGCGGGAGTGGGCGTCCCTGCCGCTGCGTCTGCACCCGCGCTGAGCCCCCCACTCCCTCATGGCAGGAAAGCGTCGTTGCTGTCATCCAGTGGCAGCGACGCCGCGTCCTCGATCTCGAACTTCCTGAGCGATCGCTCCAGTAGTCTGGACGACGTGTGGATCTGGCTCGCGGTCGCGATCGCCGCGGAGGTGGCGGGCACGGTCTCGCTGAAGCTCTCGGAGGGGTTCAGCCGGCTCGTGCCGTCGATCGTGGTGGTGGTCGGGTACGTGGTCGCCTTCTACTCGCTCTCCCAGGCCCTCGCGCGTGGCCTGCCGGTGGGGGTGGCCTACGGGATCTGGGCCGCGACCGGGGTCGCCGCCATCGCGATCATCGGCGCGCTGTTCCTCGGGGAGTCGCTGACCTGGGTGCAGGTCGGAGGCATCGGGCTCGTGATCGCGGGCGTCCTGGCACTGGAGCTCGGCGGATCGCACGGTGCCTGACGCGATCACGGACGGTCGACGCCGACGCGGAGCGACCCGTCGTCGGGAACTCCTCGACGCCACGCTGCGGGTGGTCGCACGGGGCGGGCCCGCGGGCGTGAGCCAGCGCCGGGTCGCCGACGAGGCCGGGATGCCGCCGAGCGCGGTGCTCTACCACTTCGCGTCGGTGGACGACCTGCTCGTGAGCACGCTCGTCGAGGTCAACGACCGCTACGTCGCTGCCCTCGAGGCGGTGCCGACGCTCGAGGCGCTCGCCGCCGTGATCGCCGGTTCGGACCGGTCGACGCTCATCGCCGAGTACGACCTGTTCCTGCTCGCGGCGCGTCGCGACGACCTACGGGGCGAGGTCGACCGGTGGGAGACCGCCCTGGCCGCGCTCGCGACCCGTCTCGGCGCACCGGCCCCCGAGCTGCTCGTGGCCGCGGTGAACGGTCTGTGGCTGCAGGACGCGCTCACCGATCTCGACGAGGCCGCGGTGCTGAGCGTCCTGCACGCGGCCGTGGGGTGGAGACAAGGGGAATCGAACCCCTAACCCCCGCCTTGCAAAGGCGGTGCTCTGCCAATTGAGCTATGTCCCCGTGTGGAGGGTCTACGACGCGCGGGTCGCCTCGCGCCAGACCTCCGCCGCCGGCCGCTCCTGCTGCTTGCGCCGCACGAGGTGGGCCACCCCGAACGCCGCCGCAACGAGCACGACCAGCTTCTTCACACCACCACGCTAGCAGCCCCCACCGGCCCCCGTTCTGCGATAGGACTCGGGGGACGACGACGACGGCGACGTCGGTGGTGGAGCGGGAGGGCTCATGGCGCACGCCTACGTGGTGGGCACGTTCGACACGAAGGGCGACGAGCTGCGCTACGTCGCCGACGCGATCCGGGCCGCGGGCCACGAGGTGACCACGGTCGACGTCGGGACCTCGGACCCGGACGCACGCCGGGCGGACGTCACGCCCGCCGACGTGGCCGACCGGAGCGCGTTCACCGGCGACCGCGGCACGTCCGTCTCCGCCATGGCCGCCGCGCTCGAGCGCTGGCTGCCCGAGCAGCGCCCGGACGGCGTGATCGGCCTCGGTGGGTCGGGCGGCACGGCGCTGATCACGCCCGCACTGCAGCGGCTGCCGGTCGGCGTGCCCAAGATCGTGGTGTCCACGGTCGCGTCGGGCAACACCGCGCCGTACGTGGGCTCCGCCGACATCACGCTGATGTACTCGGTCACCGACGTCGCCGGACTCAACCGCATCAGCCGGGTCGTCCTCTCCAACGCCGCCCACGCCCTCGCCGGGTCCCTGTCCGCACCCGCGGTCGAGGCGGTGGACAGGCCGGCGCTGGGTCTGACGATGTTCGGCGTCACCACGCCGTGCGTCACGGCGGTGACCGAGCAGGTGTCCGACGCCTACGACTGCCTCGTCTTCCACGCCACCGGCACCGGCGGGCGGGCGATGGAGAAGCTGGTCGACGACGGGTTGATCACGGCGGTCGTCGACGTGTCCACCACCGAGATCGCCGACCTGGTCGCCGGCGGCATCATGGCGGCCACCGAGGACCGGCTCGGCGCGATCGCCCGGCGCGGGGTCCCGTGGGTCGGCAGCGTCGGCGCGCTCGACATGGTCAACTTCGGGGCACCCGACACCGTGCCGGAGCGCTACCGCGGCCGGATCCTCTACGAGCACAACGCCCAGGTGACCCTCATGCGCACCACCCCCGACGAGTGCCGGGCCGCCGCCCGGTTCCTCGCCGCGCGCCTCAACGCCTGCGAGGGCCCCGTCCGTCTGGTCTTCCCGACGGCGGGTGTCTCGGCCCTCGACGTCGCCGGCGGTCCGTTCGCCGACCCCGCGGCGACCGAGGCCCTGCTCGGGACGCTCCGGGCGGAACTGCACCAGACCGATCGGCGCCGCCTGGTCGAGACCGATCTGCACGTGAACGACCCGGCGTTCGCGACGGCGCTGGTGGAGAACCTGCACGAGGTGGGAGAGCGGTGACGAAGCGGGCGGAGATCCTGGAACGACTGCGCGAGAAGGTGGGGCGCGGTGAACCGATCGTCGGCGGCGGTGCCGGCACCGGTCTGTCGGCCCGATGTGAGGAGGCCGGCGGTATCGACCTCATCGTCATCTACAACTCGGGGCGTTATCGCATGGCCGGCCGCGGGTCCCTCGCGGGACTGCTCGCCTACGGCAACGCGAACGAGATCGTGGTCGAGATGGCCGCCGAGGTGTTGCCGGTGGTGCGACACACCCCGGTACTCGCGGGCGTGAACGGGACCGACCCGTTCCTGCTGCGCGACCGATTCCTGCGTGAACTGGCCGACCTCGGGTTCGCGGGAATCCAGAACTTCCCGACCGTCGGACTCATCGACGGCACCTTCCGCGCCAATCTCGAGGAGACCGGGATGGGGTTCGCGCACGAGGTGGACCTCGTCGCGGCCGCCCGCGCCCACGACCTGCTGACCACGCCGTACGTGTTCTCCGCCGACGACGCCCGCGCCATGACCCGCGCCGGGGCCGACGTGATCGTGTGCCACATGGGCCTGACGACGGGCGGGTCGATCGGCGCGGAGACCGCGAAGACGCTCGACGACTGCGTCGCCCTCACCGACGAGTGGGCGGCCGCGGCCCGGGAGATCCGGGACGACGTCCTCGTGCTGGTCCACGGCGGCCCGGTGTCGGCGCCCGCGGACGCCGCGTACGTCCTCGAGCACGCCGGGACCTGCCACGGCTTCTACGGCGCGAGCAGCATGGAACGACTGCCCACCGAGGAGGCCCTGACGGCCCGGACTCGCGAATTCACGGAGCTGCGACTGAAGTCGTGACGTGTCCTCGCACTCATTTCTCCCGACACCGACGGGTGAACCGACCCCCCGTGCTCGCACTTCGGCGAATTCTTGCTAACGTGAATGGCATCGGGAGTGATTCCGATGCAATTCCCCCCTGAGCGAGGAGTACCGCCAGATGGCCCAGAAGACCGTCGTCACGTTGGTCGACGACCTCACCGGTGAGGAGTCCGAGGACATCACCACCGTCGAGTTCGCTCTCGACGGCGTGACCTACGAGATCGACCTCGACGACAAGAACAGCGCCGAACTGCGGGACACGCTCGCGCAGTACGTCGCCGCCGCGCGGCGCACCGGGGGACGCCGCGCCGGATCGGCGGGCGGGCGTCGTCGCTCCGGCGGCGCCGGGACCGGCACGCCGCGGGCCACCTCGCCCGGCGGGTACGACCGCGAGACCTCCAAGCAGATCCGCGAGTGGGCCCGCACCGAGGGCTTCGAGGTGTCCGACCGCGGCCGGGTGCCGAACAACGTCGTGGAGGCCTGGGAGTCCCGCGGCAAGAACGGCACCACCGCCGCCGCCTTCTCGGGCTGACGCACTCGCGTACGACGAAGGGCCCCGGAGCACGGCTCCGGGGCCCTTCGTGTGTCGGGGGGTGGGCCCAGCTGGATTTGAACCAGCGACCTCGTCGTTATCAGCGACGCGCTCTAACCAACTGAGCTATGGGCCCGAACGGTGACGAGGTTACCGGAGGGTGTCCGGACGCCCCGTCACCGGGGTCGGCTCAGTCGCGCTCGGAGAGCGTGACCTCGATGCCGCCGGCCACGTCGGCCGAGATGTTGTAGATGAAGGCCGAGACGCTCGCGAGCGCGGTGAACAGGATCGTGTTCACCACGCCGACGATCGCCGCCACGCCGAACACGCCGCCGGCGGTGATCAGCTGCCCGCCGCCGCCCCCGGCGTCCGAGGTGAGGTCCTGGTAGGTCCCGTTCAGCTGCGCCCAGACGCCCATGCCGTCGAGGACGGCGTAGAGCACGCCGACCGCGAACATCCACACGAAGAACAGCGCCACGCCGAGCACGAGGGCGAGCTTGAGCACCGACCACGGGTCGAACCGCTTGACCTGCAGGCTCGCGCGGCGCGGCACCTTGCCGCGGACCGGCCGGGCGCTCGGCAGGTCGTCGTCGTCGAACGAGTCGAAGTCGGGCTCCGGCTCGGACCGACCACCCGAGCGCATCCCGAGCTGCTCCGGGGAGAGCTGGTTGGTCGGGGCGTCGATCAGGGCCGTCGACGACCGCGCCGGCCCGGCCTGGCCCGACCCCTGCCCCGAACCCTGACCCGGACCGCCCGGATGGGGCGTGCCGGCGGCCGGCGTCCCGGCGGCGGGCGTCCCGGGCCCGCCGGTGGGCAGCGGACCCGTGGCCGGACGCCGGTCCGACGACGGGGCGTCGCCCCGGGGTTCGGCGTCCCGACCGGCCGGGGGCGGCTCGGAGGCGCCGGCCGACCCGCCCGACCCGGACGGCGCCGGGCCGCCCGCGGGGCCCGAGGACCCGCGGGCTCCCGCCCGCTGCCACGGCGGCGGCGGGCCGCCGGCGGGCTGCGCGCCCGCCCCGGATCCGCCCGCGGCCGACGAGTCCTCGCCGGTCGCACTCGTCACGACCGTGTCCTCGGCGGATCCGCCCTTGTTCTCGTCCGGTGTGCTCACGTGGCTCGTTCCGTCGTCAGGGGGTTCGGGGCGGGTCCGGGTGCGGCCCCGCACCTCACAGCAGCGTGTCGGGCGCCTGGTCCGGGCCGCCGGCGTCGGGGTCGGTGGCGTTCTCGGCGTTGCGGGCCACGGCGAGCAGCGTCGCGTTCTCGCCGAGGTTCATCAGGCGGACACCCTTGGTCTGACGGCCCGCCTTGCGGACCTCCTTCGCGGTGGTCCGGATGACGCCGCCGCTCGAGGTGATGGCGTACAGCTCGTCCTCCAGCTCGACGATCAGGGCGCCGACCAGGGTGCCGCGCCGCCGGTCGTACTGCAGCGTCAGCACGCCCTTCCCGCCGCGGCCCTGCACCGGGTAGTCCTCGATCGGCGTGCGCTTCGCGTACCCGCCGCCCGTCGCGACCAGCAGGAACGTCCCGTCGCGCACCACGCCGATCGACAGCAGCTCGTCGCCGGAGTTGAAGCGCATGCCCATCACGCCCGACGTCGCGCGGCCCATCGGGCGCAGCACCTCGTCGGTGGCCGAGAAGCGGATCGACTGGCCCTCCGCGGAGACGAGGAGCAGGTCGTCGTCCCCGGAGCAGAGCACCGCGCCGACGAGCTCGTCGCCGTCGCGCAGGTTGATGCCGATGAGGCCGCCGGAGCGGTTCGAGTCGAAGTCCGACAGCTTGGACTTCTTGACCAGCCCGCTCTTGGTGGCCAGCACCAGGTACGGCGCCGCCTCGTAGTTCGTGATCTGCATGACCTGGGCGATCTGCTCCTCGGGCTGGAACGCGAGGAGGTTCGCCACGTGCTGGCCGCGGGCGTTGCGCGTCGCCTCGGGCAGCTCGTAGGCCTTGGCCCGGTACACGCGGCCCTTGTTCGTGAAGAACAGCAGCCAGTCGTGCGTGGAGCAGACGAAGAAGTGGGCGACGATGTCGTCCTGCTTGAGCGTCGCGCCCTGCACACCGCGACCCCCGCGCTTCTGCGCGCGGTACAGGTCGGTCTTGGTGCGCTTCGCGTACCCGGTGCGCGTGATCGTGACGACGACGTCCTCGACCGCGATGAGGTCCTCGTCCGCGACCTCGCCGTCGTAGCCGACGAGGCGGGTCATGCGGTCGTCGCCGTGCTTCTCGACGATCTCGCCGAGCTCGTCGCGGACGATCTGCCGCTGGCGCTCGGGCCGGTCGAGGATGTCCTGCAGGTCGCGGATCGTCTCCTCGATCTCGGCCAGCTCGTCGATGATCTTCTGGCGCTCGAGGGCGGCGAGGCGCCGCAGCTGCATGTCCAGGATCGCCTGGGCCTGGATCTCGTCGACCTCGAGGAGCTCCATGAGGCCGGTGCGCGCGACGTCGACGGTCTCCGAGCTGCGGATCAGCGCGATGACCTCGTCCAGCGCGTCCAGCGCCTTCACGAGACCGCGCAGGATGTGGGCCCGCTCCTCGGCCTTGCGCAGGCGGTAGCGCGTCCGCCGGACGATGACCTCGATCTGGTGGCGGATCCAGTGCCGGATGAGCTGGTCGAGCCGCAGCGTGCGCGGCACGCCGTCGACGATCGTCAGCATGTTCACGCCGAAGCTGAACTGCAGCTGCGAGTGCTTGTAGAGGTTGTTCAGCACCACCTTCGCCACGGCGTCGCGGCGCAGGGTGATGACGATGCGGCGGCCCACGCGGTCCGACGACTCGTCGTTGATCTCGGCGATCCCGGTGACCCGGCCCTCGCGGACCATCGTCGCGATCGACTCGATGAGGTTGTCCGGGTTGACCTGGTAGGGCAGCTCGGTGACGACGAGGGTGGTGCGGCCCTTCGTGTCCTCCTCGACCTCCACCACGGCCCGCATGCGGATCGAGCCGCGGCCGGTGCGGTACGCGGACTCGATGCCGTCCTTGCCGACGACCAGACCCGCCGTCGGGAAGTCGGGGCCCTTGATGCGCTCCATGAGCGCCTCGAGGGTCTCCTCCTCGGAGGCCTCGGGGTGGTCGAGAGCCCACGTGGCGCCCTCGGCGACCTCGCGCAGGTTGTGCGGCGGGATGTTGGTCGCCATGCCGACCGCGATGCCGGCCGAGCCGTTGACCAACAGGTTCGGGAAGCGGCCCGGCAGGACCGCTGGCTCCTGGGTGCGGCCGTCGTAGTTGTCGACGAAGTCGACGGTCTCCTCGTCGATGTCCTGCAGCATCGCCATGGCGAGCGGCGTGAGGCGGCACTCCGTGTACCGCATCGCGGCCGCCGGGTCGTTGCCCGGCGACCCGAAGTTGCCCTGGCCGTCGATCAGCGGATAGCGCATCGACCACGGCTGGGCCAGGCGGACCAGCGCGTCGTAGATCGCCGAGTCGCCGTGCGGGTGGTAGTTGCCCATGACGTCGCCGACGACGCGGGCGCACTTCACGTAGCTGCGGTCCGGCCGGAAGCCGGAGTCGTACATCGAGTAGAGGACACGGCGGTGCACCGGCTTGAGGCCGTCCTCCACCAGCGGCAGCGCGCGCCCCACGATCACGCTCATGGCGTAGTCGATGTAGGAGCGCTGCATCTCCTGCTGGATGTCGACCGGTTCGATCCGGTCGCCGGAACCCGGAGGCAGCGTCGTCTCGGTCACGCGGTGTCCACTCCACTCCTGGGCGCCCCCGGGGCGCGGCCGGTCACCGCGTCGAACACGTCAGGGGCGTGCCCGTCCGCCGGACCCCGACACGCCGGGTCCGACACCCTCGATTCTACCGGGGGTGTCGACGATCTCGTGGGCGCCCCGCGCAGGTCAGGTGCGGTTCCCGCCCGCGGGGGACGTCAGGACCGGACCGCCGCCCCGTCGTCGGGGACGGAGACCAGATCGCGACGCAGCGTCTCCGACATGGCCCACGAACAGACCAGCGAGACCAGGGCCATCGCGGCGACGTACGCGGCCACCGACATCAGGCTGCCGGTCCAGAGGACGAGCAGCCCGCAGATCGCGGGCGCGATGCCGCCGAGGATGGAGGCGAGCTGGTAGGCCAGGGACGCGCCGCTGTAGCGCAGGTGCGTGGGGAACTGTTCGGCGAAGTAGGCCGACTGCGGGCCGTACACCGCGCTGCGGCACGCCTGCACCACGAGGCCGCCGAGGATGAACAGGCCGATGTTCCCGGTCCCGACGAGCAGGAAGTACGGCACCGCCGCGACCACCAGGACGGCCATGCCGACGAGGAAGAGCGGCCGGCGCCCGACGCGGTCGGAGAGCAGCCCGAGCAGCAGGATCATCGGGATGTCGGAGGCGGACAGGAACGTGTTCGCGCCGAGGATCGTCGAGCGTTCGTAGCCCAGCTCCGTGGTGGCGTACGAGACCAGCCAGACCGAGCTCACGTAGAACGTCGCGTTCGTCGCGAGGAAGGACCCGGCGGCGAGCAGGATGATCCGGGGGTGCTCGCGGAGCACCTCGAGCACCGGCAGCCGGCTGGCCTCACGCCGTTCGGCGTCGGCCCGGAAGACCGGGCTCTCCGCCACGGTGACCCGGATCCACATCCCGACCAGGATGAGCAGGGCGCTCGCGAGGAACGGGATCCGCCAGCCCCAGGCCTGGAACGCGGCGTCGCTCACCGTCAGGTCGAGGACGAGGAACGACCCGGTGCCGAGGACGAGGCCCAGCGGGACGCCGACCTGCGGCCAGCTGCCGTAGAAGCCGCGACGGTGGTCGGGAGCGTTCTCCACGGCCATCAGTGCGGCGCCGCCCCACTCGCCGCCGACGCCGAGGCCCTGGCAGAAGCGCAGCGCGACCAGCAGGACGGGGGCGAGGACGCCGATCGTCGCGTAGCCGGGCAGCAGGCCGATGCACACCGTCGCCGCCCCCATGAGCAGCAGCGAGTACACGAGCATCGGTTTGCGCCCGACGCGGTCGCCGAAGTGCGCGAACAGCGCCCCGCCGATGGGCCGGGCGACGAAGCCCGACGCGAAGGTGCCCAGCGCCGCGATCGTGCCCAGCGCGGGGTCGATCGAGGGGAAGAAGACCTTGTTGAAGACCAGCGCTGCCGCGGTCCCGTAGATGAAGAAGTCGAACCACTCGATCGTCGTCCCGACGAGGCTGGCCGCGGCCACCTTGCGCGGGACCCGGAGTGCGGGACCGGCCATCACTGCCTCCCGGGGGCTGTGGGTCGGCCCACGGTGAGGCTTCGGTCAAGGGACGGTCAAGACCCGTTCCGTCGGGAGGAAGAGGACGTTGCGGCGGCCGTCGTCGCCGCGGCGGTCCACCCAGGCGCCCTGCCAGGTCCGGGGGACGTAGTCGAGCCGGGCGAGGTCGTCGACGACCTCGGCCACGGACGTGCCGAAGCGGGCGAGGTGCCGGTCCTCCAGCTCGAGCATGAGGACCGGCCGGAAGCTCTCCAGCGTCTTCGGCGCACCCTCCAGCAGGCTCGCCTCGGCCCCCTCGATGTCGACCTTCACGAGGTCGAGCCGGTCGAGCTGCAGGTCGGCGACCAGCTCGTCGAGCGTGGACACGGTCACCGGGACCTCGTCGTGGCGGGAGAACTCCGCGTTCGAGCCCAGACCGACCGCACCCGTCGTCAGGAAGGCGCGGCCGTGGACCGGCAGGAAGCGGCGCCGGGGCAGCGACAACGCACCCGTGCCGGCGACGCCCGCGAGCGCCGTGCGGTGCAGGGTGACGTGCCCGGCCCCCAGCAGCGCGCGGGTGGCCCCGACGAACGTCGCGGGGCCCGGCTGCGGCTCGACGGCGTGCACGTGGCCGCGTGGCCCGACCAGCCCGGCGAGGGTCCAGGTGTAGAGCCCGAACTCCGCGCCGACGTCGACGCAGACGGCGCCGGGGCCGACGAACTCGGCGAGTCCGGCGACCTCGTCCTCGAGGAACCATGCGTGCGGTGCCGCCGTCCGCAGCAGCCGGCTCAGCCCTGCGGTGGTGTCCACTGCGCCGCGCCCTCCCGTCCGACGCGTCCGTCCGGACGCGCCGGGGGGGAGGGTAGCGAGCGACGTTTCCCGTGGAACCTCGGCGTGTCGGGTCAGACGTCGAGGAAGCGCACGTCCTTGGCGTTGCGGGTGATGAACGAGCGCCGGGACTCGACGTCCTCGCCCATGAGCACGCTGAACAGCTCGTCGGCGGTCGCCGCGTCGTCCAGCGTCACCTGCATCATCAGCCGGGTCTCGGGATCCATCGTGGTCTCCCAGAGCTCCTTGGCGTTCATCTCGCCGAGGCCCTTGTACCGCTGGATGCCCTCGTCCTTGTTGATCTTCTTGCCCGCCGCGCGGCCCGCCTCGAGCAGCGCGTCCCGCTCGCGGTCGGAGTAGGCGAACTCCGGCTCGGCGTTCCGACCGCCCCACTTGATCTTGTAGAGCGGCGGCATCGCGAGGAACACGTGGCCGTTCTCGATCAGCGGGCGCATGAAGCGGAAGAGCAGCGTGAGCAGCAGCGTGCGGATGTGCTGGCCGTCGACGTCGGCGTCGGCCATCAGCACGATCTTGTGGTACCGCAGCTTGGCGAGGTCGAACTCGTCGTGGATGCCGGTGCCGAGCGCCGTGATGATCGACTGGACCTCGTTGTTCTTGAGGACGCGGTCGATCCGGGCCTTCTCGACGTTGATGATCTTGCCGCGGATCGGCAGGATCGCCTGGAACATCGAGTCGCGGCCGGACTTCGCGGAGCCGCCCGCCGAGTCGCCCTCGACGATGTAGACCTCGCTGCGCGACGGGTCGTTCGAGCGGCAGTCGGCGAGCTTGCCGGGCAGGCCGCCGAGGTCGCCGGCCGTCTTGCGCCGCACGAGCTCGCGGGCCTTGCGGGCCGCCATGCGCGCCTGCGCCGAGCCGACCGCCTTGTTGATGATGGTCTTGGCGTCGGCGGGGTTGCGCTCGAACCAGTCGGCGAGGTGCTCGTTGCACACGCGCTGCACGAAGGACTTCACCTCGGTGTTCCCGAGCTTGGTCTTCGTCTGGCCCTCGAACTGGGGCTCGGCGACCTTGACCGAGACGATCGCGGCGAGACCCTCGCGGATGTCGTCGCCGGTCAGCGCCGGGTCCTTCTCCTTGATGAGCTTCTTGTCGCGCGCGTAGCGGTTGACCGTGGTGGTCAGCGCCGAGCGGAAGCCCTCCTCGTGGGTGCCGCCCTCGGTCGTGTTGATCGTGTTGCAGAAGGTGTAGACCGACTCCGAGTAGCCGGAGTTCCACTGCATCGCCACCTCGACCTGGTGGCCGGTGCCCTCGGCCTGGAAGCCCACCGGCTTCTTGTGGATCGGGTCCTTCGAGTTGTTGATGAAGGCGACGAAGTCCTCGAGGCCGCCCGGGTAGTGGAAGGTCCGCTCCTTGACCTTCGCCACGTAGCCCTCGGCGTCCGGCGCGTCGTCGAGGGTGGACCCCTCGGACTCCGCCCCCTCCGGCTTGCGCTCGTCGCGCAGGTTGATGGTCAGCCCCTTGTTGAGGAAGGCCATCTCCTGCAGGCGCCGCGAGATCGTCTCGAGGTTGTAGGTCGTCGTCTCGAAGATGTTCGGGTCGGCCCAGAACGTGATCGTGGTGCCGGTCTTGCGCGTCTTCCCGGCCTCGGTGAGCTTCCCGGGGATCGAGTGCTCGTAGTGCTGGGTCCAGATCTGGCCGTCGCGGTGGATCTCGACGTCGAGCGCCGTGGACAGCGCGTTCACGACGGAGACACCGACGCCGTGCAGACCACCGGAGACCGCGTACGACTTGTCGTCGAACTTGCCGCCCGCGTGCAGCACGGTGAGCACGACCTCGACGGCCGGCTTCTTCTCCACCGGGTGGGTGTCCACCGGGATGCCGCGGCCGTCGTCGGTCACGGAGATGCCGCCGTCGGCCAGCATCGTCACGGTGACCGCGGAGGCGTAGCCCGCCATCGCCTCGTCGACGGCGTTGTCCACGACCTCCCAGATCAGGTGGTGCAGACCGCGCTCGCCGGTGGACCCGATGTACATGCCGGGCCGCTTGCGGACCGCCTCGAGCCCCTCGAGGACGGTGATGGACGACGCGCTGTACTCGTTGTTCTTCTTCGCGGCAGCCACGGGCCTCGGTGTCTCCCTACCCTCGACGACCGGCACGACTCGTGACGGTCCTCTCCAGTCTACGGGGCCGCCCCCGCGGGAAGGGGCCGGATGGCATGTTGAGCGCGTCGCAGAGCGCCTGGAGGCGTCGGGGGAGGGTCCGGACGGCGGGTCGGGCGCTCGTCGGGCGTCTGGGCGCGGTCAACGGGCGCTGAGAGGGCCGACCCGCGTCCGGGGCTCAGCCGTACGTGTCCCGGGGTCCCCGGCCGGAGACGTGCCGCGGGCCGCGCCGCCAGCTCGGCGCCGTCGGACCGTGGATGCGCATGCCCGTCACGACGCCGGGGCCGAGGCCGGCCGCGATCCGGCCGAGGAGCTGGCGCTGCAGCAGGCGCAGCTGGGTCGCCCACGCCGTCGAGTCGGCCTGGACGGTCAGCTCGCCGTCGCGCAGGGCGGTCGGGGTGGCGTGCTCGGCCACCTCCGGTCCGACGAGCTCGGCCCACCGACCGAACACCGAGCCGTTCGCCAGCCGCGGCGTCCAGCCGCGCTGGGTGGACAGGCGGGAGGCGAGGCGTCCGAGGGTCTGCGGGTCGCGGTCGTCCGCACCCGGGCCGGACCACCGGCGCCGACGCCTGCGGGTGGTCTCCCCCGCGTCGCGCGTCGTCGTCCGGCGGGGCCGGCCCCGCGTCACCCCGCGCGCGGCCTGCTGCGCGCGGGCCGCCTCCAGGGCCGCGCGGGCGATGTCGGACCCGCGCGGGCGGTCGGGGTCCGACCCGTGTGGGTCGGTCTCCACGGACTCGATGGGCTCCTCCGCGCGGGCACCCTCCGTGGCCGGCTCTGCTCCGCCCGGGGCGCGGCGGGGCCCGAGCCGGGCGGGCGGCAGGACGACCGGCTCCGGTCCGGGACCCGGGGTGTGGACGCCGGGGCCCGCCACGTCGAGCAGGCCCTGCAGGTCATCCGCCGGATCCGGGCGCCGCGGCCGACGCCGGGACCGTCCCGACCCCGAGTTGTCCACAGCATCCACAGGTCTGTCCCCAGCTCCCGGGCCTTCTTCACCGATTCGGCTCACCAGGAACCACCCCGATCCTCCGTCACGACGCGACTCCCTCACGCACCGTGCCCGCCTCGATCACGTAGCGTGCTCCGCTCAGGACGGACGGGACGTCGTCGTCCACCGCCGCCGTCACGAGGACCTGCTCGGCCCGGGCGGCGGTCCGGGCGAGGGCGTCGCGGCGCCGGGCGTCGAGCTCGGCGAAGACGTCGTCGAGCACCAGGATCGGCTCCGAGCCCTCCTCGCGCAGCAGCTCGAACCCGCCGAGGCGCAGGGACAGGGCGAGGGCCCAGGACTCGCCGTGGCTGGCGTAGCCCTTCGCCGGCCCCTCGCCCAGGGTCAGCTCCAGCTCGTCGCGGTGCGGCCCGACGAGGCACACCCCGCGCTCGATCTCCTGGTCGCGCCGTCGCCCGATCTCCTCGAGCAGCGCGGCCTCCACCTCCGCGGCCAGCTCTGCGTGGGCGGCGCCGCCCGTGACGTCGTCCTCGCCGGCCGGTCCGCCGGCGGCGACCGTGCCGGCCAGCTCGTCGACCGCCGCGACCCGCGACCGGTACCGCGCGCCGACCGGCACCGACTCGGGTGCGACGGCCGCGTAGGCCGCCGTGACGTGCGGGGCGAGCGCCGCGGCGAGCTGGATGCGCCCGGCCGTCAGCGCCGCCCCGGCACGGGCGAGGTGGGCGTCCCAGACCTCGAGGGTGCCCGCCTCCCGGGCCCCGCGCGCCGACCGCGCGGACTTCAGCAGGGCCGAGCGCTGGCGCAGCACCTTGTCGTAGTCCGCCCGGACCCCGGCCCACCGCGGTGCGCGGGCCACCAGCAGCTCGTCGAGGAACCCGCGTCGTTCACCGGGGTCGCCGCGCACCAGGGCGAGGTCCTCCGGCGCGAAGACGACCGTCCGGACGATGCCCAGGATCTCCCGGGCCCGCGGTACCGGCGAGCGGTTCACCCGGGCGCGGTTGGCCTTGCCGGGCTGGATCTCGACCTGGACGGTCAGCTCCCGCCCACCGTTGACCACGGTGGCCCGGACCTGGGCCGCCGCCGCCCCGCGCCGCACCAGCGGGGCGTCCGAGGACACCCGGTGCGAGCCGAGCGTGGCGAGGTAGCCGACGGCCTCCACGAGGTTCGTCTTGCCCTGGCCGTTGGCCCCGACCAGCACGGACACCCCGGGGGCGAACGTCAGGTCCGCCTGCGCCCACGACCGGAAGTCGGTGACCGACAGCTCGCGCACGTACACCGGTCCTCCTCCCGTCGTCGCGCCCGGACGGCGTGGTCAGCTCCTGCCGGCACCCCGGGGCTCCTGTCGGTCGCCGGGGCGCTCGCGCGTCAGCCGCCCGTCGGCGGCTCGTTGGCGGCCTCGCCGGCCTTGTGCACGGCGTGGCCCCCGAACTGGGCCCGCAGGGCCGCGACGGCCTTCATCGCGGGCGAGTCGACCTGGCGCGAGGCGAAGCGGGCGAACAGCGCCGCCGAGATCACCGGCAGCGGGACGGCGTGCAGGATCGCCTCGTCGACGGTCCACCGGCCCTCCCCGGAGTCCTCGGCATAGCCGGTGATCCGGTCGAGGTGCGGGTCGGCCTCCAGCGCGCGGACCATGAGGTCGAGCAGCCAGCTGCGCACTACGGTGCCGCGGCTCCAGGCCTTCATCACGGCGCCGACGTCGGTGACCGGACCGCCCGCGTTGAGCAGCTCGTAACCCTCGGCGTAGGCCTGCATGAGGCCGTACTCGACGCCGTTGTGCACCATCTTCGCGTAGTGACCGGCGCCGACGGGCCCGGCGTGTGCGAAGCCCTCCTCGCGCGGCCCCTCGGGGCGCAGTGCGTCGAACACCGGCATGAGGCGCTCGATGTCCTCGTCCGCCCCGCCCGCCATCAGCCCGTAGCCCTCGGTGCGACCCCAGACCCCGCCGGAGACGCCGCAGTCCGCGTAGTGGATGCCGTGGGCCCCGAGCCGCTCCGCGTGCACCGCGTCGTCGGTGAACCGGCTGTTGCCGCCGTCGACCACCAGGTCGCCGGCGTCCAGCAGGTCGGCCAGGCGCTCCACCGTCGAGTGCGTGGGATCGCCCGAGGGCACCATCAGCCACACCGTGCGAGGCGCCCCCAGGGCCCCGACCAGGTCCTCGAGGGACTGCACGTCCCCGGAGCCGTCGTTCGCGTACCCGACGACCTCGTGGCCGGCGGCGCGGAGCCGCTCGGCCATGTTGCCGCCCATCCGACCGAGCCCGACCATTCCCAGCTGCACCGCGATCCGCTCCCTGTCTCCGGCGTGGGGGCGAGCCCTGCTGCGTCTCCCCCGGCGTGGCCGCCCGCGTCTCCTACCCCGGATCGTCGCCCGTGGATCACGGGCCGGCGGATCAGCCGGGCAGGCGCACCGGCATCAGCAGGTAGAGGTAACCCGGCCGCGGCTCCGGCAACTCGGCGTCCGCGCCGGGCCCGGGCTCGGGGGTCGTGGCGCCCCCGGCGCCGCTGTCCTCCGCCGCGTCGTCCGCACCGGGCTCGCCGGGGGCGGACGCGGGACGCAGCAGCGCGGGCCGGCTCGGCGTCGTGAACGACAGGTGGGCGTGGTCCGCCCCGAGCGCGCCCAGCCCGTCGAGCAGGTAGCCGGGGTTGAAGGCGATCGTCAGCGGCTCGCCCGCGAACGAGCAGGGGAGCTGCTCCTCCGCGCTGCCCTCGTCGTCACCGCCGGCGGTCAGGCGCAGGGAGCCCTCGTCGAACTCGAGCCGGACCTGGGTGCCGCGCTCGGCGACCAGGGACACGCGCTTGATGGCGTCGACCAGCGGGCCGATCTCGACGACCGCCGCCGAGGTGTGCTCCTTCGGGAGGAGCTGGCGGTAGCGGGGGAACTCGGCGTCGAGCAGCCGGGTCGTGGAGCGGCGACCGCCGCCGGAGAGGCCGAGCAGCCCGTCGCCGCGGCCCAGGGCGAGCTCGATGGTGCCGCCGGCCGAGGTCAGGGTCTTGGCCGCCTCGGAGAGGGTGCGGGCCGGGGCCAGGATCGCGGTCGGCTCGCCGTCGGCGGAGGCCGGGTTCTCGCCGGGCTCCCAGGTGAACTCGCGGACCGCGAGCCGGAACCGGTCGGTGGCGGCCATCGTCAGCGCCGACCCGTCGATCTCGACCCGGATCCCGGTGAGCATCGGCAGCGTGTCGTCGCGGCCGGCCGCGACCGCCACCTGCGACACGGCGCGGGCGAAGACGTCGGGGGCGAGCTCACCGACCACCGGCGGCATCTCCGGCAGCTGCGGGTAGTCCTCGGCGGACATGGTGGGCAGGCTGAACCGGGCGTTGCCGCACGTGAGCGAGGCGCGCGGCCCGTCGACGGTGAGGTCGACCGGGTGCGGCGGCAGCGAGCGCGTGATGTCGGCGAGCAGCCGCCCGGACACCAGGGCGCGGCCGCCGTCGCCGATCATCGCCGGCACCTCGACCCGGGCCGAGACCTCGTAGTCGAACCCCGAGACGGTGAGCGTGCCCTCGTCGGACGCGTCGAGCAGGACCCCGCCGAGGACCGGCACCGGTGCCCGGCTGGGCAGGCTCCGCGCGACGAAGGCCACCGCGTCGGCGAAGGCGTCGCGCTCCACGCGGAACTTCATCGGTGCTCTCCTGTCGTCGAGACGGGCGGCCTGCCCCGGGGACGTGTCGCCCCGGATCCGGGCAGGTCGTCACGGTAGAGCCTGCCAGGGGGGTCCGACACTCCGGCCCTGTGCAGGGTCGGGCGGTGCGCTCGGTCCCCAACCCCTGTTCCAGAAGAGTTCTCTTCAAGAGAGAGAACAGGAGTGACAGTAGGTCCTGTGGGCGCTGTGGAGCACCGCCGTCGACGCAGGTCGAACGCGTCGGACCGGTGTGGAGCGACGCGGGCGGTGCACCCCCGGATCCGGGGACGGAGCGGCGTGTCAGGTGGACGGAGGTCGGGCACCCCGTCCCGCCCACCGCTCCGTCCACCCCTCGGAGCGGCCTGTCCACAGACTTGTCCCCAGCTGTGGGTCGATCGGGAGTCGAACGATCGCGCAGCGCGACGGCGCCGCGATGAGCGGTGATCCGCCCGCGGGCGCCGGACGAGCGGTGGCGCCGTTCGGGACCGACGTTCGCCCGTCCCCGTGCCGGATGTCCGATTCCCGCTCACGCAGCGTGCGGACGAGGGCGTGATCGTGCGCGGAGCGTGCCGGCGCGGGGCCGCGGCGGCGAGGCCGCGGTCGACGGGACGGAGCTCGGCTCGAGGATGACCGCGGCCGGGCCGGGGATCGACGCGACGCGCCGGGACGGAAACCACCACCACCCGACCGGTGCACGGAGCGGCCACGGATCCGCCTCGGATCGGTCTCGGATCGGCCACGGAGGAGCCGCCGTCCGGACCCGTCGTCGGGACGGCGCCGTCAGCTGCGGGCGCGCTGCTTGATGCGCGCGGTGAGCTCCTGGACCTGCTCGTAGGTCCGGCGGCGCTCCGCCATCTCCTTGCGGATCTTCTTGTCCGCGTGCATGACCGTGGTGTGGTCGCGGTTGCCGAACATCTGCCCGATCCGCGGCAGCGAGAGGTCGGTGAGCTCCCGGCAGAGGTACATCGCGATCTGCCGGGCGAGCGCGAGGGCCTTCGTCTTGCCCGGACCGGTGAGGTCGTCGATCGACACGGCGTAGAACTCCGCCGTCACCGCCATGATCGTGGGCGCGGTGATCTCCGACTGCCGTGAGTCGGGGATGAGGTCGCGCAGCACGATCTCGGCCAGCTGCAGGTCGATCGGCTGGCGGTTCAGCGAGGCGAACGCCGTGACGCGGATCAGCGCGCCCTCGAGCTCGCGGATGTTGCGCTCGATGCGGTCCGCGATGAACTCGAGGACCTCCGGCGGGGCGGCCATCCGCTCGCCGGCCGCCTTCTTGCGCAGGATCGCGATCCGCGTCTCGAGCTCGGGCGGCTGGATGTCGGTGATCAGGCCCCACTCGAACCGCGTGCGCAGCCGGTCCTCGAGGGTCTCCAGCCGCTTCGGCGGGCGGTCCGAGGAGACGACGATCTGCTTGTTGGCGTTGTGGAGGGTGTTGAAGGTGTGGAAGAACTCCTCCTGCGTCCCCTCCTTGCCCTCGAGGAACTGGATGTCGTCCACGAGCAGGACGTCGACGTCCCGGTAGCGCCGCTGGAAGGCGACCTTGCGGTCGTCGCGCAGCGAGTTGATGAAGTCGTTCGTGAACTCCTCGGTCGACACGTACCGCACGCGCATGCCGGAGAAGAGGCGCTGCGCGTAGTGCCCGACGGCGTGGAGCAGGTGCGTCTTGCCGAGGCCGGAGTCGCCCCACACGAACAGCGGGTTGTAGGCCCGGGCCGGCGCCTCGGCGACGGCGACCGCCGCGGCGTGCGCGAAGCGGTTCGAGGCCCCGATGACGAAGGTGTCGAAGAGGTACTTCTCGTTGAGCCGGGTCTGCGAGCGGGGGGCGCCGCGGGCGCCGTCGGACGGCACCTCCGGCTCCGGACGGCCCGGGGCGGCGGCCCGGCCGGGCGGGCTCCAGATCTCGTGGACGGCGGCGAGGCCGTCGCGGACCTCGTCGACCTCCTCCTCGGGGTGGGAGCGGTCGGGGTTGTTGGTCACCCGACCGACGCCCGCCGCCGCCGCGATCGCGTCGGCGCGGTGCGAGCGCTCCCCGGTGAGGTAGCCGGTGTCCGGACCGCCGTCGTCGTAGACGGGGCGCGCGTAGTCGTCGCCGGCGTAGGGCTCGACGGCCGCGGCCGAGAGCCGGGGCAGGGGCGAGGTCTCGGGACCGGCCCCGTGGTCGCCGCCGCCGGTGCGGGCGCTGTGGTCGACCCGGACGGCGAGCTGCACCGGCCGGCCGATGCGCCGGGAGAGGGCGTCGACGATCGGATCGCGCAGGACGCGCTCGATCGCCTCCTTGGCGAACTCGCTCGGGGCGGCGAGCAGCGCGGTGTCGTCGAGCAGGCCGAGCGGGCGGGTCACGCGGATCCACGCCCGCTGCTGCGCGGAGAGCGGCGGACGGTCGGCGGGGCCGCCCGACGGCGTGGTGAGTTCGGCGACGACGCGGGCCCAGGTCTCGTCGAGATCGGAGAGCTGGTCCGTCATCGGTGCCCCTCCCCTGATCTCCGTCCCCGGGCGCGCGCGTCCACAGGCTTGTCCACAACTGTGCACGACGACGGGTCGTCGGCCGCGCGGGCCCCCGCCCCCGGGGTCCGCACCGCAATCGCGCCGCACTCCGCGGCCCGCTCCTGCTGTCGGCCTCGTCCGCTGCGCCCACCGCGTCCGGGACCGGGGCCGATCGGTCGGCCGTCCCCCGTCCCCGGGGTGGGGTGCCGGACGCTAACAAGGGCGCCCGCCGGGCCACAACCTCCCGGCGGTCCGTGGGCACCGCCGACCCATGATCCCCCACGGGTCGGCCGTCCGCCGGACGCGGGGCCGGTTCCCGGGGTGGTGACGGCGCTGGGCTACTCTGGAGGGCGACCGGATCCGGGTCCGTCGGCCCAGGGACTAGCCCTGGGCGTCTCGGCGCGCCCCGGTGGACCCGCGCTCCCCCACGACCAGGGGTGAGCCGACGCAGGAGTTCTCAGTCGTGGCCAAGGGCAAGCGTACGTTCCAGCCGAACAACCGTCGTCGGTCGAAGACCCACGGCTTCCGGCTGCGCATGTCGACGCGCGCCGGTCGTGCCGTGCTGGCCAACCGCCGCCGCAAGGGCCGCGCCGCCCTGTCCGCCTGACCCGTCGCCGCGAGCCGGTCGAGGTCCGTGCGTGCTGCCCCCGGCTCACCGCGTCCGCCGGCCCGACGACTTCCGGCTCGTCCTGCGCCGCGGGCGCAAGGCGGGCCGCCGTCGATTGTCGGTGCACGCGCTGACCACCGACGGACGGACCGGCCCCGCGCGGGCTGGTTTCGTCGTGGGTCGGGCCGTCGGCAACTCGGTCACGCGGCACCGGGTCACCCGGCGGCTGCGGCACCTGGTGGCGGAGCGGCTGCCCGCGCTGCCGGCCGGGACGGCGCTGGTCGTGCGGGCGCACCCCCCGGCCGCCTCCTCCTCGTCGGCCGAGCTGGCCGAGGACCTCGACGCGGCCCTGCGCCGACTGCAGCTCCGGCCCCGGCTCTGCGTCGTCACCCCGTAGACCCCTCCGGCCCGCCGTTCCCGACGGCGGGTCCGCGATCGGCTCCGGACTCCTCGCCCCGGGCCCGCACCACGGGCACCATGGACCGTGGACACGCGGTGGAACCGAGGGGGGCGACGTGACCGGGACCGAGACCCGAGCGGCGACGGCGCCCCCGCGGCCCGGGCCGGCCGCCCGTGTCCTCATCGCCGTGCTCGGCTTCTACCAGCGGTGGATCTCCCCGATGTTCCTGCCGCACTGCCGCTTCCACCCGACCTGCAGCGCGTACGCCGTCGAGGCGTTGCGTGTGCACGGCCTGCTGCGTGGAACGGTTCTCACCGTCGTGCGACTGCTGAAGTGCGCGCCCTGGCACCCTGGTGGCCTGGACCCCGTGCCCCCGCACCGTCGTCGTCGCCCGGAGACCCCTGACTCCGGGTGCACCGCCCCCCGGGGAGCCGGAGCCCCCACCAGCGAGGAGCAAGCGAAGTGCTGAACTTCATCTACTACCCGGTGTCGGCCATCCTGTGGTTCTGGCACAAGGTGTTCGGCTTCGTGTTCGGCGCCGACAACGGCTTCGCCTGGGCGCTCTCGGTCATCTTCCTGGTCTTCACGCTGCGCGCGCTGCTGTTCAAGCCGTTCGTCAGCCAGGTCCGCTCGATGCGGAAGATGCAGGAGTTCCAGCCGCAGATCAAGAAGCTGCAGGAGAAGTACAAGAACGACCGCCAGAAGCTCGCGGAGGAGATGCAGAAGCTCCAGAAGGAGCACGGCGTCAACCCGCTCGGCGGGTGCCTCCCGGTCCTGGTCCAGGTCCCGGTCTTCATCGGCCTGTTCCACGTGCTCCGCGGCTTCCGGCTGGACTACGCCTACAACTACGTCTTCAGCTACGCCGACATCGTCTCGTTCGACAACGCGACGATCTTCGGCGCGAAGCTGTCCGACGCGATCAGCGGCAACCTCGCCGCGGTCGGCTCCTTCTCGCTCGGCGGCTCGTTCAACGCGCACGTCATCCCGGTGGCCCTGCCGCTGATGATCATCGCCAGCGTCGCGACCCACTTCACCGCCCGGGTCTCCGCGGCCCACCAGTCGCCGGCCGCGGCCGCGAACCCGCAGGCCGCGATCATGCAGAAGCTGACGATGTGGCTGTTCCCGCTCGGCGTGCTCGTCTTCGGTGTCTTCTTCCCGATCGCGATCCTGCTCTACTGGCTCTCCAACAACTCCTGGACGCTGGCGCAGCAGTACTTCGTCTACAGCCGGATCGCCAAGGAGGAGCAGGCGCAGCGCGAGGTCGCCGCCGCCCAGCGGGACCTCCTCGCCCCGAAGCCCGGCCAGAAGCCGACCCGCCCCGCGGCGAACGGCGCCGGGAACGGCCACGGTCAGGCCGCGCCGACGGACGAGTCGTCGGACGCGCCGTCCGAGGCCCCGACCGAGAGCGCCCCGAGCACGCCGCGTCCGGGTGCCCGTCCGGTCACCGGCAAGAGCAGCGGCCGGGCCGCGCCGGGAAAGGTGAACTCGCCGGCCGCGAAGAACGGCGGGGCGCCCAAGAACCGCGGTAACGCCCAGGTCGCGTCGTCGCGACCGGGCAAGAAGTCCAAGAAGCGTCGCTGACGCCCCGGGGACGCGGGACCGCGCCCCCGTCATCACCGACCATCGCCCGCTGGCCGTGCCTCGCCCCGAGAGGATCGGCGCCCGGGTCCGGAGGGGTCGCACCCCGCGACCCCGGCGAGAGGAGACAAGCCGTGTCGGAGACCCTCGAGTCGGACGGCAAGGCCGGCGGGACCGAGACCGCGGCCTCGACGGCGGAGGCCGGTGCGTCCACGCAGGACGTCCTCGTGCGCGAGGGGGACATCGCCGGCGACTACCTCGAGCGCTTGCTCGACATCCTCGACTTCGACGGGGACATCGACCTCGACGTCGAGGCCGGCCGGGCGATCGTCAGCATCGACGGGGGCAAGGACCTCGAGAAGCTGGTGGGGCAGCGGGGCGACGTGCTCGAGGCGCTGCAGGAGCTCACCCGGCTCGCCGTCCAGCAGTCGACGGGCACCCGCAACCGCCTCATGCTCGACATCGCGGGCTGGCGGTCCCACCGCCGCTCCGAGCTCACCGACCTCGGCCGCCGGACGGCCGAGGAGGTCCGGGACTCGGGCGAGAGCCAGAAGATGCGGCCCATGACGCCGTTCGAGCGCAAGATCGTGCACGACGCGGTCGCCGGGGTCGAGGGCGTCCACAGCGAGAGCGAGGGCGAGGAGCCGCGCCGTCGCGTGGTCGTCCTGCCCGGCCGGTCGTGACCTCCGCGCCCGGCGCCGTTCCACGTGGAACAGGGGGCCGGTCGTGACGCTCGGCGAGCACGACCGGCTGGAGGGCCCGTCGGCGCCCACCCCGGAGGCGGTCGAGCTCTTCGGTGAGGCGCTGCCCCGCGCGACGCGGTTCGCCGAACTCCTCGCCGGGCCGGGACGGGAGCAGGGTGTGATCGGGCCGCGCGAGCTGCCGCGGCTCTGGAACCGGCACCTCGTCAACTCGGCCTGGGTGGGTTCGGTCATCCCGGAGAACGCCACGGTCGTCGACATCGGGTCGGGGGCCGGCCTCCCCGGCATCCCCCTCGCCCTGGCCCGACCCGACCTCCGGATCACGCTGCTCGAGCCCATGGCGCGGCGCGTGTCGTGGCTGGAGGAGGTCGTCGCGGCGCTCGGGCTGGACGTCGTGGTCCGGCGGGGACGCGCCGAGGAGCGCGAGACCCGGCGGGCGGTCGGCGAGTCGGACGTCGCCACGGCGCGTGCCGTCGCCCCCCTGGGGCGGTTGGCGGCGTGGTCGCTCCCCCTCGTCCGGCCGGGTGGGACACTGGCCGCGCTCAAGGGAGCCAGCGCCCAGGACGAGGTGCGTCGGGACGCCGTGGAGCTCCGGGCGGCGGGTGGTGGTGACGTCGAGGTCGTCACCACCGGCGCGGGAGACGCACTGACGCACATCGTGGTGGTACATCGGACGGAACGGCGGACGGCAGCCGGTTCGGGTCCCGGTGGTGGGCGCCGTGGTCGTGGCAGGAAGGATCGATCCTCGTGACCGAAGGACAGGCCGTTCCACGTGAAACACGCCCGCGGGCCGACCGTGGGAGTGCCGAGAAGGTCCGCGAGGCCGTGAGCGAGGCCGTCTCGACGGTCGGCGCCGGCGTACTCGGTGCGGGCGAGGTCATCTACGGCGACGGCGGCGGCATGACGCCCATCGCCGAGGAGGCCGCCCGCGCGGCCCGCGTGCTGCACCCCGAGGACCACCGGATGCCGCGGCCGAGCCGCCGCCGGGTCATCACCGTCGCGAACCAGAAGGGCGGCGTCGGCAAGACGACGAGCACCGTCAACCTGGCCGCGGCCCTCGCGCTACACGGCGCCCGGGTGCTCGTCGTGGACCTCGACCCGCAGGGCAACGCGAGCACGGCGCTCGGCGTGGACCACCGCAGCGGGACGCCGTCGATCTACGAGGTCCTCATCGGCGAGCTCACCCTCGACCAGGCCGCCCAGGTGTGCGACCGGTCCTCGGACCTCCTCTGCGTGCCCGCGACGATCGACCTCGCCGGCGCGGAGATCGAGCTCGTCTCGATGATGAACCGGGAGTCCCGCCTCAAGCAGGCGCTCTCCGACGATGTGCTCGACCGTCTCGACGTCGACTACGTGCTCGTCGACTGCCCGCCCTCCCTGGGCCTGCTCACGCTGAACGCGATGGTCGCGGCGCCCGAGGTGCTGATCCCGATCCAGTGCGAGTACTACGCCCTCGAGGGTCTGAGTCAGCTGCTCAACAACATCGGGCTGGTGCAGTCGCACCTCAATCCCCGCCTGCACGTCTCCACCATCCTGCTGACGATGTACGACGGCCGCACCAAGCTCGCGGACCAGGTGACCCACGAGGTCCGGAACCACTTCGGCGACCTCGTGCTCCGCACCGTCATCCCCCGCAGCGTGAAGGTCAGCGAGGCGCCGGGCTTCGGGCAGACGGTCCTGACCTACGACCCGGGCTCGCGGGGCGCCATGAGCTACCTCGACGCCGCCCGTGAGTTCGCCATGCGCGCGGCGGTCGCCGAGCGTCGGGCCGGAGCGAACGCAGGGGAGTCGGCGTGACCGAGCGACGCGGAGGCCTCGGCCGCGGCCTCGCGGCCCTCATCCCCACGGGACCGCCCGAGGGCGCCCCCGAGGCACGACCCGGCGTCGGGAGCCGCGCGGCGGACGTGGTCATCGGGCAGCGCAGCCGTCCCGAGGCCCCGACGGGGGCGCCGGAGCCGCCGGCCGCGCCGAGCGGGGACGGCGGCACCGTGGCGGGGGCGGTCTACCGCGAGGTCCGCGTCGACGGCATCCGCGCGAACCCCCGCCAGCCGCGGTCGGTGTTCGACGAGGAGGCGCTCGCCGAGCTCGAGCACTCGGTGCGGGAGTTCGGCCTCCTGCAGCCGATCGTCGTGCGCGAGCTGGAGAGTCCGGTCCCGGGCGACGCCGGGGTGGAGGTCACGCACGAGCTCGTCATGGGCGAGCGGCGCTGGCGGGCCGCCGGACGGGCCGGCCTGACGCACATCCCGGCGATCGTGCGTCGGACGTCGGACGACGACCTGCTGCGCGACGCCCTGCTCGAGAACATCCACCGGGTCCAGCTGAACCCGCTCGAGGAGGCGGCCGCCTACCAGCAGCTGCTGACCGAGTTCGCCGTGACGCACGAGCAGCTCGCCGACCGCATCGGCCGGAGCCGCCCGGCGATCACCAACACGATCCGGCTCCTGCGGCTCCCGGTGGCCGTCCAGCGTCGGGTCGCCGCCGGGGTGCTCTCCGCCGGCCACGCGCGCGCCCTGCTCGGGATGGAGGATCCGGCCGCGCAGGAGGAGCTCGCGGCCCGGATCGTCGCCGAGGGCCTGTCGGTGCGGGCGGCCGAGGAGGCGGTCACGCTGGCGCGCGGCGAGCGGGAGCCGACGGCGAAGCGGCGCTCCCCCGCCCGCAAGCTGCACGCGCCGGGGCTCCAGGACCTCGCCGAGCGACTGTCGGACGCCTACGACACCCGCGTGAAGGTCGAGCTGGGCCAGCGCAAGGGCCGGATCGTCGTGGAGTTCGGTTCGGTGGACGATCTGGAGCGCATTGCGGCGCTGATGAACCAGAAGGGCCTCCCGGGCCCCTCACCCTCGGAGTGATCTTCCGGGGCCGCAGCGGCGATCTCAGGGCGCCCAGAGATCGCCCCTGCGCTCGACGGTCAGACGGAGCGGTCCGGTGATCGTCGGACCGCCCGGTCCACGAGGAGCCCGAACACCTCGCCGAGGTCCCGTCCGGCCGCCTCGATCGCGCGCGGCAGGAGCGACGTCTCCGTGAGGCCCGGCGACACGTTCACCTCGAGGACCTGGACCCGGCCGTCCCGGTCGACGATCGCGTCGGTGCGTGAGAGGTCCCGCAGACCCAGGGCGCGGTGCGCGGCCACGGCGGTCTCCGCGACGCGGGTCGCCACCGCCTCGTCGAGCCGCGCCGGGCAGTGGAAGCGGGTGAGCCCCGCCGTGTACCGCGCGGTGTAGTCGTAGACGCCGCTCTGCGGCTCCACCTCGACCGCGGGCAGCGCGACCGGGCCGTCGCCGGTGTCGACGACCGACACCGCGAGCTCGACCCCGTCGACGAACCGTTCGACGAGGACCGTCTCGGAGTAGGCGAGGGCGCCGACCATCGCGGACGGCAGGTCGGCGGCGTCGCGCACCACCTGGGCGCCGAGCGCCGAGCCGCCCTGGTCGGGCTTCAGCATCAGCGGCAGCCCCAGCCGGGCCACGAGCGCGTCCAGGACGGCGCCGGCGCCGAGCTCGCGGAACGTGGCGTGCGGCAGCGCGACCCACTCCGGCGTGTCGATGCCCGCCCGGGCCAGCTCCGCCTTCGCGCTCGGCTTGTCGTGGGCGCGCCGACAGGACCGGGCGTCGGTGCCGACGAACGGCACGCCGAGCAGCTCCAGGACGCTCTGCACCGCCCCGTTCTCGCCCTCCCCGCCGTGCAGGGCGACGACGACGGCGTCCGGCCGCGTCTCGCGCAGACGGCCGAGCAGTGCGGCGTCGGTGTCCCACTCGTCGACGGTGGCCCCGGCGTCCCGGAGCTCGGCGGCGAGGCGGCGGCCGGAGCGCAACGACACGTCACGCTCGTGGGAGAGGCCGCCGGCGAGCACGGCCACGGTGCGGTCGATCACGACCCCGGACCCTAGTCCGGGGCCGTGACCCGCCGTCGGGACGGGAGTCAGGCGGTGTCGACCGAGGGGGCCTGCGGCCCCGGCGTCCCCGACGTCCCCGGCGCGGGGCGTGCGCCGGACCCCGAGAGCCCGAAGGTGCGCAGCACCTCCAGCTCGCCGTCCAGGACGCCCGCGAGACGGCGGACGCCCTCGACGATGCGCTCGGGCGGCGGGTAGCAGAACGACAGCCGCATGTGCCGCGCGCCGGACCCGTCCGCGTGGAACCCGGTCCCCGACGCGTACGCGACGCGGGCGGACACGGCCCGGGGCAGCATCGCCCGCGTGTCCACCCCCTCGGGCACGGTCGCCCACACGAAGAAGCCGCCACGCGGTCGGGTCCAGTGGCAGCCGTCCGGCAGGTGCGTCTCCAGGGCGCCCAGCATCGCCTCGCAGCGCTCGCGGTACATCTCGCGGAACGACTTCACCAGGCTCCGCCAGTCGTGCGTGGCGAGGTAGCGGGAGACGACGAGCTGGGTGAACGCCGGAGGGCACAGGGTGGCCGACTCGGCGGCCAGGACGAGCTTGTCCCGGATGCCGTGCGGCGCGAGCGCCCAGCCGACCCGCAACCCCGACGCGAAGATCTTGGAGAACGAGCCGAGGTAGACGACGTTCTCGGGGTCGAGCGAGCGCAGCGAGGGGTAGGTCTGCCCGTCGAAGCCGAGCAGGCCGTACGGGTTGTCCTCGACGATCAGCACCCCGTACCGGCGGCACAGCTCGACGACCTCGCCGCGCCGGTCCGCGGCGAGCGAGACGCCGACCGGGTTGTGGAAGTTCGGCACGGTGTAGAGGAACTTGGCGCGCCGTCCCTCCCGCACCAGCCGCTGGAGTGCCTCCTCCAGCGCGGCCGGCACGAGCCCGTCGTCGTCCATCGCGACGTGGCGCACCTCGGCCTGGTAGGCCGCGAAGGAACCGAGTGCGCCGACGTAGGACGGGGACTCGGCGAGCACGACGTCGCCGGGGTCGACGAACAGGCGCGTCAGCATGTCCAGCGCCGACTGCGAGCCCACGGTGACCACGACGTCGTCGGGCGCGAAGCCGCCGGTCGCCGACAGCGAGCCCGCCTCGAAGGCCATGACGTCGCCGATCTGCTCGCGCAGCACCGGCACGCCCTGGGCCGAGCCGTACTGCAGCGCGCCCTGGCCCTCCGCCGCGATGAGGTGGCCGACCTCGGTGGCCAGCGAGTCGAGCGGGAGGGCGGCGAGGTTGGGCATGCCGCCCGCGAGCGAGACGACCTCGGGCCGGCTGGCCACCGCGAACAACGCCCGGATCTCCGAGGCCGTCATGCCGGCCGTGCGGGCCGCGTAGCGCTCGGAGTGGGGGTCGCCGGTGGAGCCCGCCGCCGCTGCGCCCGCCGCCGCCGCGCCGGCCCCGGAACGGGCGTCGGGTCGGGGGACGGGGGGCGTCGGCGTCATCAGCGACTCTCCGTGATCATCTTCACGACAGGATCAGCGCGACTGTACGCGTCGTCCCGCCGCCTCCGGAGCGAGCGTCGTCACCCCCCGGGTCGACCATCCGCCGCTCCCCCTGCCCCGGTGCCCGATCACCCGACCCGGCCGCCCGTATTGTCGAGTGCGGCGCGGGAGAGTACGCATGCCATCGCCGGACCGCGGGGAGTGCAGACGGGAGTGTCGGTGTCGCGAGAGTGCGTCGGGATCACCCTCGACAACATCGAGGAGCTGCCCAAGGGCTGCCGTCGGTGCGTGTACTGGGAACTCCCCCCGCACCTGGGCAGCCAGGCCGAGGAGTTCGGCACCCTCGAGCTGGAGAAGGAGGCCTGGGTCTCCGGGGTCCTGCTCGAGTGGGGCTCGTGCGGGCGCATCGCCCACGTCGACGGCGTCCCCGCCGGGTACGCCTTCTACGCCCCGCCGGCCGCCGTCCCGCGGGCCGCGGCCTTCCCCACCGCCCCGGTGGGCGCCGACGCCGTCCTGCTGTGCGGGCTGCACGTGGTGCCGGACTTCGCCGAGGTCGGGATCGGGCGCCTGCTGGTGCAGGACGTCGTCCGGGACCTCTCGCGGCGCGGGGTGAAGGCCCTGGAGGCGTTCGGCGACGCCGCCGGCCGGCCCCGCGGGGAGGCGCACGGGCGTACGGCGGAGGACTCGCCGACCTGCGTGCTGCCGGCCGCGTTCCTGCGGGCCGTCGGCTTCAAGACCGTCGCGCCGCACCACCGCTGGCCGCGACTGCGCCTCGAGCTGCGCACCGGGTTCTCCTGGAAGGAGGACGTCGAGGCGGCGATCGCCCAGCTCCTCGGCTCCGTCACGGTGACGACGGCGCCCGCGGCTCCCGTGGGTGCCCCGGCACCACGCTAGGTGCCTGCGGCTCGTGAGCACTTCCGGCGGCTACAGCCGCGGGCAGTGCTCACGAGCGCGGAGCGCACGACTAGGCGCCGATCGGGCTGCCTTCCTCGCGCTGGAGGATGTCGGAGAACGTGAACGTGCCGGTCGGCTTGTCGTTCTGCCCGAGCAGGTAGAGCCGCTTCACGGCGACGAGGATCCCCTCGGCGACGACGTCGCGGAACGCCGGGTCGAGCAGGGCCGCCCGGTCCGCGGCGTTGGTGAGGTACCCGATCTCCACCCGCACGGCGGGCATCCGGGTCAGCCGCAGCAGCTCCCAGGGCCGCGGGTGCACGCCGCAGTCGGTCATCCGGGTGCGGGCGAGCAGCTCCCGGTGGATGTAGCCCGCGAGGGCCTCGCCCACCGTGGAGGTCGCGCCGGTGCCGGTGCCGAAGTGGAAGGCGGCCAGCCCGTTCGCGGCCGGGCTCGGGTTCGCGTCCACGTGCAGCGAGAGCACCACGTCGGCGCCGGCCGAGTTGGCGAAGGCCGCCCGCTCGGCGTCGCTCGGGCAGTCCTGCGGGCCGTGCGAGAGCAGGGCCTCCATGCCGGCCGCGGACATGCGGCCCTCGAGCCGTCGGGCGATGTCGGAGACCAGGCCGGCCTCGGTGACGTCGCCGATCGCGCCGCCGGGGTGCGCACCGCCGTGACCCGGATCGATCACGATGCGCTTGCCGGAGAGGCGCGGCCCGGCCCGGTGCAGCCGCTCCTGCTCGCGCAGCAGGCCCGGACGGCCGCCGGTGACCTTGCGCCCCAGGTAGCCGAGGTGGCGCAGCGTGCGGGGCCCGCAGATGCCGTCGGGGGCCATCCCGTAGTCGCGCTGGAAGCTGCGCAGGGCCTGCTCGGTCTGGCGCCCGAACGCGCCGTCCGCGCGCCCCGAGTCGTACCCCAGCTCGAGCAGGCGCTCCTGGAGGGCGAACACGTCGTCGCCGGTCATCATGTTGGTCATCTGCAGGCAGAGCATGCGGTCGCCCAGGGACCAGCGGGCGTCGCGCAGCGCACGGTAGGTCGCGGGGCCCACGACACCGTCCGTGATCAGCCCGCGGTTCTGCTGGAACGCGCGGACCGCGTCCTCGAGCGCCGAGTCGAACAGCGCCGTGTCGAACACGGAGTGCGCCGCGTCGGCGGGCTCGAGCAGGCCCAGACCCTCGAGCGCTGCGCGGACCTCGGCGACCGCCGGACCGGTGTCGCCGCGGCTGAGCAGCTGCATTCGGTTGCTCCCGTCCTGTCCGGTCACTGCGGCGGTGAGGCCGATCCCGCGCAGGCGGCAACGGTGTCGCACCGCCGACGTGGACTGCGTCGGTTTCACCCGAGCCTCATTGTGCCCTGCCGCCCCGCACACACCCGGCATCGGGCCCGCGCCGGAGGGTCACGGTTCGGGTTCGGGCGACCCCGGACACGACGACGCCGGGCCCGGACGAGGTCCGGACCCGGCGTCGGGAAACGTGCGGCAGGTCAGCCGAGCACGTCGGAGAGGTCGTTGAGCAGCGCGGCCTTCGGCTTGGCGCCCACGATCTGCTTCACCGGCTTGCCGCCCTGGAAGACGATCATGGTCGGGATCGACATGACCTGGTAGTCCCGCGCGGTCGCCTGGTTCTGGTCGATGTCCAGCTTGGCGACGGTGATCTTGTCACCGTGCTCCTGGGCGATCTCCTCGAGCACCGGGGCGACCATCTTGCACGGCCCGCACCAGGTCGCCCAGAAGTCGACGACGACCGGCTTGTCGCTGTTCAGCACCTCGTCCGAGAACGTGGAGTCGGTGACGTTGATCGGGCTGCCCATGAGGGCTCCTTCCGGAGGTACGGATCGGGACGGGTTCAGTGCGCCGGGACGGCGTCGAGCTCGGGGGTGAGCTCGGTGCCGGCGCCGGGCTTGGGCGAGGTGTCCGGGACGGCGGTCGCCGGGTTCTCGGCGAGCCAGCGCTCGGCGTCGATGGAGGCCGTGCAGCCGCTGCCGGCCGCGGTGATGGCCTGCTGGTAGGTCTTGTCGGTGAGGTCGCCGCAGGCGAACACGCCGGGGAGGTTCGTGTAGGTGCTGGGGTGCGCCACGTGGACGTAGCCCTCGTCGTCGAGGTCGACCTGGCCGGCGACCAGCTCCGAGCGCGGGTCGTGCCCGATGGCCACGAACATCCCGGTCGCCTCCAGGGTGTCCTCCTCGCCGGTGACGACGTCGCGCACCCGGACCCCCGTCACGGAGTTCTCGCCGAGCACCTCGGTGACCACGGCGTTCGTCCGGAAGCGAATCTTCTCGTTGGTGCGCGCCCGCTCCAGCATGATCCCGGAGGCCCGGAACTCCTCGCGGCGGTGCACGATCGTGACCGATCGGGCGAACCGGGTGAGGAAGGTGGCCTCCTCCATGGCGGAGTCGCCGCCGCCGACGACCACGATGTCGTGGTCGCGGAAGAAGAACCCGTCACACGTGGCACAGGCCGACACGCCGTGGCCCAGCAGTCGCTCCTCGCCGGGCACGCCGACGTAGCGCGGCGCGGAGCCCATGGCGAGGATCACGGCGCGGGCGGAGTGCCGCTCCTTGCCGACGGTGACCGTCTTGACCTCGCCGGACAGGTCGATGCCGTCGACGTCCGCGGGGCGCAGGTCCGCGCCGAAGCGCTCGGCCTGGCGGCGCATCTGGTCCATCAGCTCCGGGCCCATGATTCCTTCGACGAACCCGGGGTAGTTCTCGACCTCGGTCGTGGTCATGAGGGCACCACCGAACTGGCTGCCCTCGAAGACCACGACGTCGAGCTGCGCCCGGGCCGCATAGGTCGCCGCGGTGTACCCCGCCGGTCCGGAACCCACGATGATGACGTCGTGGATGGTCTGCTCACTCACGTCCGCTGAAACGTCGCCCACGGCCCCAGGATTCCCCACGCCGTGTCGCCCGGCCCACTCACCCGCCCACCGTGACGTCGCCGAGGGTGTCCGGCGTCCCGGGCGCGCAGCCGGGGCCGACGACGAGCAGCCGGAACCGGGCGGCCACTCCGGTGGTGAGCACGTACAGCGTGCCCGGTCGCCCGTCGAGCACCACGGCCCGGCTGCCGACCGGGACGGTGCCGGCCGGCAGCCCGTGCGCGACCAGGCAGGACGCGCGCGCGGCCGGGTCGGGCGTGCCGTCCCGGCCGCCCAGGCCCGACCGGAGCGCCTGCGGCAGGTCCGCCGAGGTCAGGACGACGGGTGCACCCGGTGTGGGGGCCGCCGTCGGCGCCGGGGGCGGGACGGGACCGCCGCCGGACGGCCCGAGGACCACGACGGCCACCGCCGCGGCCGCCGCGGCGACGAGACCCACGGCCGCGGTGGCGGCCCACCGCCGACCCGGCCGGGGCACCCGTCGTCGGGCGGGCGGCCGGTCCGGGGCGTCCCGTTCGGCGGCCACGGCGGCCAGCAGGGACCCCGTGAGGCCCTCCGGGGCGACCGGGCGCGGGGCGGCGGCGAGGTCGGCGCGCGTGCGGTCGAGGGCGGCGAAGAGCTCCTCCTCGCCGGGACGGGGGCCGTCGCCCTCGCCGTGGCGCAGGGCGGCGTCGGGGACGTCCCCGGCGCGCGCGCCGGGGGCCGGGTCGGTCATCGGTCCCCTCCTGACGGGCTGCGCATCCGGCCTCCCGGGGCTCGGACGTCGCCGACCCCCGGTTCGTTCCCGACGATTCTCGCCGCCGGGCCCCGGCGCTCCTCGGGGGCGGTGTCGAACTCCGGCCGCAGGTGGCCGAGCAGGGTGGCGAGGCGGTAGCGACCCCGCGCGGCGCGACTCTTGACCGTGCCCTCCTTGATCTCGAGCACCGCGGCGGCCTCGGCCACCGTCATGCCCTCCATGTCCACCAGGACGACCGCGGCGCGCTGGGCCAGCGGCAGCCGCCCCAGGGCCTCCTCGACGGCCAGGGCACGCTCCCGGTCGAGGATCGGGTCGCGGTGCAGCGGGACGTCGACGGCGTCGGTGAGTGGCTCGGCGGGGCGGGTGCGCCGTCGGCGGAGCCGGTCGAGGCTCGCGTGGTGGACGATGCGGTGCAGCCAGGTGTTCACGGTGGCCTCGCCGCGCCACCGGGCCGCGTTGCGGTAGGCCGAGATCATGGCCTCCTGGACGACGTCGGCCGCGTCGTGCGAGTCCCGCAGGATGCGGGTCGCGAACGCCCAGAGCCGCTCGGAGTAGCGCCGGACGATCTCCTCGAACGCGGTCGGGTCCCCCGCGACGTGCGCCGCGAGCAGCGCCTCGTCGGATCGGGTGTCGGCCACGGTCGCCGACGCTAGGCGGCCCGTCCGGCGGGCAGGGGCGCTTTCGTGGAACCCGCGCGAGCGGGGACCGGCACGGGCTCAGGGCCCGCCGATCACCGTCACCTCGGAGATCTCGCTGGCGTACTGCCCGTCGGACTGCCCGAGCGCGGTGATCCACACGAGCAGGTTCGAGGTGGGTGCCCCGGCCTGCAGCGGGATCGTGGTGGTGTCCCCGGACACGGTGCCCGTGCCGAGCAGCTGCGTCTGCGCCAGCGGGAGGTTCGGCGCGGCGGCGGAGCGGACCTCGATCGTCGTGCCCGGGCTCGGGGACCGCACGATCACCTGGGTGGGCCGGCTCGGCGTCCGGAACGTCGTCATCAGCCCGATGCCCGGCTTCAGCGCGGGGAACTGCTGGCGGTAGTCCGACGTCGACCACGTCGTGGACGGGTCGTTGTCGGCGGCGCGCCCGACGCGGTCGGGGTTGTCGGGGTTCCCGGACGGGTCGTAGACGGCGATGCTCGCGAGCTGCACCGGGGCGCCGGGTGCGGCGGGCACGGCCGGGACCGCGGGCGCCGGGGCCTGGCTGGGCGCGGGTGCCGGGGCGGCGGACGTCGGGATGACGAGCGGCGGTCCCGAGGAGGGGCCGCCCCCGAGCAGCGAGACCGCCTGGAAGGCCACGAACGCGACGATCGCGAGCACCGCGACCACCAGGAGCGTGACGCCGATCCGCAGCTTGCGGCGCGTGTCGGGGTCGGGGCGGTCGCCGTCCTCGTCGTCGGGGTGCCAGACGGCCCCGTCGTCCTCGGCGAGCTGGACGCCGTCCTCGGTGAGGGGCAGGAGCACGCCGTCGTCCTCGGCGCCCTCGCGCAGCTGCCGGACGAGGCCGTGCACCGCGGCGGCCGTGCGGATCCCGCCGGAGGCGTCGATCGTGCGGTCGACGAGCGCCGCGAGCCCGACCGGCAGGGCGGGCCGCAGGTCCCGGACCGGCGCGATCCCGCCGGTGGCGGTCCGCGGGGCCGCGGTGAGCCCGGCGGGGGTGGCGCCGTCGCTGGAGGGCCAGCGGCCGGTCAGGAGCAGGTAGAGGATCGCGCCGAGGCCGCGGACGTCGTCGTCGACCTCGGCGTCGCCACGCGGCATGGGGAACGCGAGCCGGGCGTTGGCGCGGGCCGTGACCCGCACGCGCTGCGGGTGGTCCAGCCCGAGGACGAGCCCGGCGCGGTGCGCGTCCGCCACCGCCTGGGCGAGCGGCTCGACCACGCGCAGCGCCGCGCTGGGCGAGAGCGGCCCGCCGGCGACGAGCTCGGCGAGGTCACGGCCCGGGGTCCACTCGGCGACGGCGGCGCCGAGGACACCGCCGGGCAGACGGCTGGAGCCGGGCTGGATGACGTCGAGGACGCGGGCCGCGTTCCGGTGGGCGAAGTGCGCCGACCGGGTCGCGCGGGACAGCGCGGAGGAGGCGCGGGCGTCGGCCTGCCAGCCCCCGACCAGCAGCGTCATCGCGACGTCGCGCTCGAGCGTCGTGTCCCGGGCCTTCCACAAGGCGGCGTCGGCGGCCAGGTCGCGCCCGACCTCGGCCACCAGCCGGTAGCGGTCGGCGATGACCGTGCCGGGCACGAGGGCGCCGCGCGGGCCGACGGGGATGGGGCCCGACGACGGCGGGCGCGGGCCCGGGGGCGGGCTCGGGCGGCGTGAGCCGCGGGCCGGCGTCGACGACCGGTTCCCGGGACGACCGCCCGTGCCGCCGCGCCGGGCACCGTCGGGCAGGAAGGTGGTGGGGCCGTCGATGCCCGTCCCGGAGGGGGCGACCGGCGGCACCGCGGTCGTCGGGGCGTCGTCTGCGGGCGCGGGCGACGGGGTCGCGGCCGGGGTGGACGGCTCCTCGGCCGGGGTCTCCCGGCGCTCCGCGGCGGCTCCGTTCGTGGCCGAGCCGTTCGCGCCGGGGCCGTCCGCAGCAGAGCCGTTCGTCGGCGACCCGTTGGTGGGCGACCCGTTCGTCGGGGAGCCGTTCGTGGTCGGGCCGCTCGCGGCGGACCCCGTCGTGGCGGCTCCGGGCGTCTCGGCGGGGGTGGCACCCTCGGTCGGGTCGGCCACCGCGCCGGACGCCGGGCGTCCGGTGGACGGGCCCGGCACGCGCCGCGCGGTCGCCGCCTCGTCCACCCCGTCACCTCCGGGCTCGCCCCACCCGCGCCACCGCTCCCCGCGGGGAGCACGTCACCGGCGAGACTACGGGACTCGGGGCCCGTCGTCGTGGACGCGGGCCCGGGCGCGACCCCCGTCACCGGCACGCAACCCGTCCGGGCGTCGGGTCCGACCCGACCGGGGGTCAGCGGCCGACGAGGCGGCGCAGCCGCGTGACCACCGGATCCAGCTCGGGCACGCGCAGCAGGCGCATGGCGACCACCAGCACCAGCAGGGACACCACCCCGCCGACGCCCACGGTGAGCCAGGCCCGGGCCACCGTCCCGCCGCCGGGCAGCAGCCGTTCGAGCAGGGTCACGAGCAGGACCGCGACGAGGACGGACATGACGGACGCCAGGCCGGTGAGCAGCACCGTGCGCAGCACCCGGCGGGTGTCGAGCCGGCCGAGCCGCACCCGCAGCCAGACGTCGCCGACCACCAGCCCGACCACGAAGCCGAAGGCGTTGACCGCGGCGAGCCCGAGCACCACCTGGTCGGGTGGCAGCAGGACGGGGCAGAGGTAGGCCAGCGGCACCTTGACCACCGTCATCACGATCATGATCAACGTCGGCGTGCGCGCGTCCGCCATCGCGTAGAAGACGCGCAGCTGGAGCATCGTCACGGCCATGGGCAGGAGCCCGAACGCGGACGCGGACAGCGTCATGCCCAGCGTGGCGGCGGACGCCCCGCCGGAGCGGCCGAGCGAGAACATCGCGACGCCGAGCTGCGACCCGAAGACGGTGAGGATCGCGCTGACCGGCAGCAGCGTGACGGTGGACAGGCGGGAGCCGAGGGAGAGGTCGGCGACCACCTGGTCGAGCCGGCCGTTCGCCGCCGCGGCGCTCATCCGCGGCATGAGGGCGGTCAGGAGCGACACCCCGAGCACGCCGTAGGGCACCTGGATGAGCAGCCAGGCGTTCGAGTAGACCGACGGTCCGCCGGGGTCGGCGGAGAACGCCACGCGCAGGATCGCCGTGAGGCCGACCTGCGAGATGATCACGTAGCCGATCACCCACGCGGCCAGGCCGCCGAAGGCCGTGAGCCGGGGGTCCCAGCCGAAGCGCCAGCGCCAGCGGAAGCCGGTGCGCCGCATCGCGGGCAGCATCACGGCGGCCTGCAGGACGATGCCGAGCGTGCTCCCGACGCCGACGACGAGCAGCTGGGTGGTCGAGATCCCGCCGTCGGGCGGGCTCGGCAGGAACCAGTAGACGGCGAGCGCCACCAGCACGACGACGTTGTTGAGGACGGGCGCCCACGCCGCCGGTCCGAACACCGCCCGGGCGTTGAGGATCGCCCCGAACAGCGCGCCCATGCCGTAGAAGAAGATCTGCGGGAGCAGCAGGTAGGCGAAGTCGGTGGCGAGCGGGCGGTAGGCCTCGTTCTCGATGTAGGGCAGCACGAGCAGCGGCGCGGCGACCGTCGCAATCGTCGTCGCCACCAGCAGCGCCACCGCGGCGCCGGAGAGCAGCTTCTGCGCGAAGGCGTCCCCGTCGTCGCCGTCCTCCTTCGCGGCCCGCACGAGCACCGGGATGACGACGCTCGTCAGCACGCCGCCGAGCAGCAGCTCGAAGATGATGTTGGGGAGCGTGTTCGCGATCTGGAAGGCGCTGCCGACCAGCTCGAGACCGATCGTCGCGGCCAGCGCGAGCGTGCGCAGGAAGCCGGTGAGGCGGCTGACGAGGGTCGCGATCGCCATCCCGCCGGACGCCTTGACCAGCGAGGAGTCGTCGCGGTCGTCGCTCGGGGCGCGCGGGGCCGGGACCGCGGGCGCGTCCTGCTCGAGCGGTGGACGGGGCAGCAGGACGGTCTCGTCGCGGGAGTCGCCGACCGTCCATGAGGCCAGCGGGGCCGCCCGCACGGTCGCGGCGTCGACGCCGGGCAGCGCGCCCAGCCGGGTCGTCGCCTCCTCGACGCGCGCGGGCGGACGACCGGTCGTCGGGTGCTCCTCGACCGGCAGCGCGCGGGCGGGGACGGTGACCGCGTCCCGGGCGGCGAGGGGACGGGTGGCGCCCGGGTCGGGCGTGCGGGCCGGCGGCACCGGGCCCGCCGGCATCGGGCCGGGCGAGGGCGTCGGCCCCGGCATCGGCGCGGCACCGAGCGGCGGCACGGCGGCCTGCGGCGTGCCCGACGACGGGCCACCGCGCGGGCGTCCCGGGCCGTGGTCACCGAGCACCTGCAGCGGTCCGCCGGGCCGGTCGGGCGCCGAGTTTGCTCGATGATCGTGGTCGCGCTCGTGCCCGGGACGCGGCGGGGCACCGGGCGCCTGCGGAGGCGGCCCGGGATGGGCCCCGGGCGGAGGACCGGGCCGTCCGGGCGGCGGGCCGGGGGGTCCGGCCGGACCCGGGGCTCCCGGCGGGGGTCCCTGGGTCGGCCCGGCCGGTCGACCGGCGGGCGGGGGCGGGCCGGGACGGTGCGGCGGTGCGGCGTCCGGGCCGACGGGTGCGAGCGCGGACGGCGGCGGCCCCGCCTGCGGCCGGGCGGCCGTGGGGCGGGTGCGGGCCTCGGGGTCGTCACCGGGCGGACCCGGGGGCCGGCGGGCGGGCTCGTCGACCGGGGCGGGCGGGGGCGGCACCACGACGTGGCCGTCGGGGTCCTGGGCGGACGTGTCGGCGCCGGGACCCGGCCCTCCGGGGCGGGCGCTCATCGCGCCTGCAGGGTGCGGTCGTCGTCCGTCGTCCGGGAATCCCGGCCGTCCGGCGTCGTCCCCGGGCGTCGCCTGCGCCGGGATCGACGGTCGCGCCGCGCCGCGCGGACCCGCAGCGCCACCCGCAGGCTCGCCAGGATCACCAGCACGACGGCTGCGGACGCGGTCAACCACACCGTGATCGTGCCGTAGGCGGTCGATCGCAGCAGGAGACGAGCCGTGGGGCCGAGCGACTCGCCGCCGGGGGTACGCGCGGTCGCGTCGATCGTGAACTGGCCCGCGCGCTCGACGTCGAGCGCGACCTGGAACTGGTAGCTGCCGAACGCGGGCACCTGGCGCACCGTGACCGGCGAGGCGCGCACGCCCGGCGTCGGCTCGAGCGCGACGGTGACGTCCACCGCCACCGGGAGCTGGTTCTCCACGGTGAGCAGCAGCGGGGCGTCGCTGGACCCGAGCGAGTAGGTCCCGGCGGGCTGGATCACGCGCACCATGCCGCGCAGCGTGCGCATCTGGGCCGCGACGTCGTCGGCGGCCGCCCGCTGCAGCGCCGGGTCGCCGCGGCCGGCGGCCGAGAGGCTGCGCAGCAGCGCCCCGGTGAGCGGCTCGAGGTAGTCCGTCGGCGTCGGCGCGCCCGCCCGGTCCTGGCGGCTGGCCGCGAGCAGGTCGCGCTGGTCGTCGCGCACCGCCCGGATCTCGTCGAGGACCGCGGGCGACTGGTCGGACACGGCCGCCCGGTCGCCCGGCCCGAGCGCGACCGCCGGAGTGGCCGGGTTCACGGCCGCCCGGGCCACGAGGGTGCCGAGGTCGGCGGGGACGACGAGGTTCTGCCGCGCGAGGTCGTCCACGCCCGCGAGCAGCGCGGACGCCGCGGCCCCGTCGACGGCCCACTCCGCGGGCGGGGCGAGGACGACCGGGGCGGGCACGGCGAGGGGCTCGAGGGCGCGGAGGGCGACGACGGCGAGGGCGTCCTGGGTGGCGAGCGCCCCGTCGGCGACCGTCGAGCCACCGGCGGTGCCGTTCGGGTCGGCCGGGCTCTGCGCGAGCGCCCGGGCCGCCAGCGGATCGGTGGCGACGGCGAGCGGGCTGCTCCCGCCGGCCCCGCCCGCGAACCGGCCGACCCCGCCCGGCGGGACGCCGTCGGTGAGGGTGGCGCCGTCGACCACGAGCGCCCGGGCGCCGCCGACGGCCAGGTCGGCGAGGCTGCGCTCGTCGAGGAGCCCGCCGGCGGGGACGGTGGTGTCGGGCACGGGGGTGACCCCGAGCAGGGCGGCCGTGCGCTGCGCCCCGAGGGTGCGGGCGGCCGTCGTCAGGTCGCTCATGTTGCCGCGGCTGGTGGCGAGCAGGTCGGCGTCGGCGTAGGGCAGCGCGACGACGCAGCGCCCGACGGCGGCGGCGCGGACCGCGTCCAGCCACCGGCCCGCGACCGCCGCGCCGACCCCGGGACGCGGCCCGGTCGGGCTGGCGACCTGGTAGCCCGCGCTCATGTCCCGGGCGGTCTCGAGGAGGTCGGCGTCCACCGCGAGGCACGTGGCGGCCGCGGCGGGGCTGCCGAGCGGCGCGGCCCGCGGCAGGGCGTCGACGAGGCCGGAGAGGCGCCCGCCCGGGGCGAACGAGGCGGCGAGGGAGTCGTCGGCGAGCAGCGTCGGTGCCCCGGGCGGGACCGCGAGGCGCCGCGGGCGGTCGGTGAGCGGGTAGAGCAGCGAGACCGTCGTGGGGGCGGGTGCCGCGGCGGGCCGCCCGGGCAGACCGGCGACGGGGAGCAGGAACCGCTCCGCGGCGACCCGCTCGGGGGCACCGGTGCCCGGGGTGCCGTTCACCTCGACGACGACGGGGTAGACGCCGGGGCCGGGCAGCGCCAGCGCCGCCAGGGGCACGGGCAGCGTCAACGGGACCGAGTCGCCCGGGTCGAGCTGGGCCGCGACGGGGGTGAGGGGCGGGGCCACGGCCGTCGGGTCGGGCGAGATCCCGCCGGCTAGGGCGCGGTCGGCCTCGCGGTCGGCGACGACGGGAGCGCCCCGCTGCAGCCGGACGCCGAGGTCGCGCACCGGGACGGGGCCGCGGTTGGTCAGCCGGCCGGTGACGGTCAGCGCGGTCGTCCCCGGCCCGACCACCCGGGGGGTGAGGTCGAGCGCCAGCGCCACCGGTCCCGACGACGGGTCGGGTCCCTGGTCCGGGGCCGCGCGCGCGGCCGGGGCCCACCCGGCGGCGCCCAGGAGCAGGACGAGCACCGCGACCACGAGGGGCAGGAGGGTCCGGCGGGCCCCTCCTGCGATCACGCGGACTCCTCCAGGATCTCCGCCGCCAGCCGCACGAGCCGACGCTCGTCGGCGTACGCCAGGCGCGAGCCGAGCTCGGTCAGCGGCACCCAGGCCACCTCGGTCACCTCGACGTCGGCGTCCGAGAGCTCCCCGCCGCGCGCCGCGAGCAGGAAGTGCTGGACGGTCTTGTGCACGCGCCGGTCCTCGGCGACGAACCAGTAGTCGATGCTGCCGAGCGGGGCCTGCACGGCCGCGATGATCCCGGTCTCCTCCTCGACCTCGCGCACCGCCGCCTGCTCGGCGGTCTCGCCCTCCTCGATGTGGCCCTTCGGCAGCGACCACAGGAGGCGGCCGCGCCGGTCGAGCCGCCCGATGAGGGCGGCGCAGCCCCGCTCGGCGTCGACGACGAGGCCGCCCGCGGAGAACTCGTCGACCGTCCGCATCCGCCGCCGCGGACCGCGCCGACGGCGGTCGGCGGGTCGGCGTGGCGACGGGGGCATTCCGTGATGGTACGGCCTCCCGGCCCGCGGACGGGGTCGTGACGAGGCCCGGCGGGGCCCGCTCACACGGTGGTGGTGGCGGGCGTGGAGCCGACCGCGCGATAGGCTGTCCCGCCGTGCCCGCACCATCCCCGACCGCCTCCCAGGCCCCCACGTCCGTCGTCGGGAAGGCCGGAAACGAGCAGCACGAGCCCGTGGACGCCGGTCAGACTGCCGTGGTGGAGCTGTTGCGCTACTCCCCCGTCGCCGACGATCTCGGTCGTCGGTTCGCGGACGCCGGGCACCGGCTGTACCTGGTCGGCGGCAGCGTCCGCGACGCCCTGCTCGGGCGCGACTCGACGGATCTCGACTTCACCACCGACGCGCGCCCGGACCGGGTGAAGAAGATCGTCTCCGGGTGGGCCGAGGCCGTGTGGGACACCGGCATCGAGTTCGGCACGATCGGGCTGGCGCGCCACGGCGTGACCCTCGAGGTCACGACCTTCCGGGCGGACAGCTACGACGGGGTCTCCCGCAACCCGGTGGTGGCCTTCGGGGACACCGTCGAGGGCGACCTGGTGCGCCGCGACTTCACGGCGAACGCGATGGCGGTCTCGCTGCCCGACCGCACCTTCGTCGACCCCTGCGGCGGCCTCGCGGCCCTCGCCCGCGGCGTCCTCGACACGCCGATCGAGCCGGAGCGCTCCTTCGACGACGACCCGCTGCGCCTGCTGCGGGCCGCGCGGTTCGTCTCCCAGCTCGGCTTCACCGTCGCCCCGCGGGTCCGCGAGGCGATGACGGCGATGGCGCCGCAGCTCGCGCGGATCACCGCCGAGCGCGTGCAGGCCGAGCTCTCGAAGCTGCTGCTCGGCGCGCACCCGCGGGCCGGCATCGAGCTGATGGTCGACACCGGCCTCGCCGACGTCGTGCTGCCCGAGGTGCCCGCGATGCGGCTCGAGATCGACGAGCACGCCCAGCACAAGGACGTGTACGAGCACTCGCTGACCGTCATGGAGCAGGCGATCGACCGGGAGACCGACGGTCCGGACCTGACCCTGCGCCTCGCCGCGCTGCTGCACGACATCGGCAAGCCCGCCACCCGCAAGGTGGAGCCGGGCAACCGCGTCAGCTTCCACCACCACGAGGTGGTCGGCGCCAAGATGACGCGCAAGCGGCTGCGCGAGCTGCGCTACCCGAAGCAGCTGATCGACGACGTGTCGCAGCTCGTCTTCCTCCACCTGCGCTTCCACGGCTACGGCAAGGGCGAGTGGACCGACTCCGCCGTGCGGCGCTACGTCACCGACGCGGGGCCGCTCCTGGACCGCCTCCACCAGCTGGTGCGCTCGGACTCGACGACCCGCAACAAGCGGCGGGCGGCCGCGCTGCAGCGGACCTACGACGACCTCGAGGAGCGGATCGCCCGGATCGCCGCCTCCGAGGACCTCGCGCGCGTCCGCCCCGACCTGGACGGCAACGCGATCATGGAGCTCCTCGGGGTCGAGCCCGGACCCGTCGTCGGGAAGGCGTGGCGGCACCTCAAGGACGTGCGCCTCGAGCGCGGGCCGCTGGACCGGGACGAGGCCGAGGCGGAGCTGCTGGCGTGGGCCCGCGCGGAGGGGATCCTCGACTCCTGATCCCTCCCCCCGGGGTGGCAGGAAAGCGTCGTTGCTGTCGTCCAGTGGCAGGATCTCCGCATCGTCGGCCCGGCGTGGAACCGATCGGCCGCGCGCCGAGTCCGAACCCGTGTGATCACCTATCGGTTCGGCACCGGCGACGGGCCGGTCCACCGCCACCGCTCACCGGCCGACCGGGCGCTCGGCGGCGGGGCGCCGGACGCCGTCGCGCTCGACTTCGACGGTGACGGGCGGGTCGACGACGCCCTGTGGGACACCGACGGCGACGGCACGGCCGACCGCGCGGTGCTCGACCTCGACGACGACGGGCGTCCGGAGCGCGCCTACGCCGACCCCTCCGGCCGCGGGGTGTGGGACGCGCCGGCCACGGTGACCTTCACCGACCTCCGCGGACGGCGCGGCTCGACCGTCGCGGTGCTCGACACCGACGGCGACGGCGTGCCCGACGGCGGGTGGGCGCAGCTGGGCCCGACGGACCGCCGGGACGTCGTCTGCGACCTCGACGGCGACGGGCGGGCCGACCAGGTGCTGGTCGACCACGACGGCGACGGGCGCGCCGAGAGCGCCTACGCCTCGTCGGATCCGGTGGCGCCGGAGGGTCGCTGGGACGTGCTGCTCGCCGACACCGACGCCGACGGCACGGCCGACGCGGTCATCGACGAGGACACCTCGGGGTGGCTGCCGCCCTGAGCGGGCACCACGGCCCCGCCGTCCGGGCCGCGCGTGTCCCCGACCGGCACGCCCCGGCGCAGCGCGATCTCGTGGACCACCAGACCGAGCACGTACAGCCCGGCGGCGAGGAGCACCAGCGTCACCGACCGGCCGTCCGGCGGGCTGAGCAGCGCGGCGGCGGCGACGGCCGAGACGTAGGTGACGTTGAAGACCGTGTCGGAGAGCGCGAACACTCGGCCGCGGCGGGCGTCGTCGACCTCCCGCTGCACCGCGGCGTCCGCGCAGAGCTTGATGGCCTGGCCCACGAGACCGAGGACGAACGCCGCCGCGAGGATCGTCGGGAGGACCATCGGCAGCCCCAGGGTCACCAGGGCGGCGACGGCGAGGGCGAGCATCACGCGCACGGTCGCGGGGCGCCCGATGCGCGCGGTCAGCCACGGGGTGACCACCGCGGCCACCCCGAGCCCCGCCGCGGCCGCGACGACGGTCTCGCCGAGCCCGGCCACGCCGGCCTGCAGCGGCCCCCAGTCGGTGAGGCCGTTGCGCATCAGCAGGAGCATCACCAGCGTCGCGACCCCGAACGCCAGGCGGTGCGTCGCGACCGCGCAGAACGCCGCCACCACGCCCGGTGCCTCCCGGGCGGCGCGCGCGCCGTCGGCGAGCCCGAGGGCCACCGCCCGGACCGCCTGTGCGGCCTCGGAGGGGTCGTCCGGCCCGAGCGAGCCCCGCCGGATGCCGACGGCCACCACGACGATGACCACCGACCCGAGGACCGCGGCCGCCGCGGCGATCCCGGACTGCACGTTGCCCGCGCCGATGAGCCCGGTGAGCACGAACGAGCAGGCCGCGCCGAGGGCGGCGGCGATCGCGCCGCTCGTCGTCACCAGCGAGTTCGCGGCCACCAGCCGCCGGGGCACCACGACGTGCGGCAGCGCCGCCGAGAGCCCGGCCTGCACGAACCGGCTCACCCCGATCGTCGCCAGCGCGCCGAGGTAGAGGGCGGGGCCGGTGACCCCGGCCGCCACCACCGCGGCCGTCGCGAGCGTGAGGACGGCCCGCAGCGCGCCGGCGACGACGAACACCCGGCGCCGGTCCCAGCGGTCGAGCAGGGCCCCCGCGAACGGGCCGACGAGCGAGTACGGGAGCAGCACGACGGCGAGGCCGAGCGCGACGAGCACCGGGTCGGACTGACGCTCCGGGTTGAACAGCACGGCGCCGCCGAGGGCCGCCTGGAAGACGCCGTCGCCCCACTGCGCGCCGAGCCGGATGGACAGCAGCCGCAGGAATCCCGGGTGTGCGGCGAGTTCCCGACGCCGGGCGCGGCCGGGCCGCGCGGGCGGGTTCCGGTCGGTCGAAACGGGCACGACGACCCACGCTACGCGGACCTCCGCACGACCGGGAGGGTGGTGGTCGCCCGTCCGGCGGCCCCCTCCGTCCGGTCAGGTGACGCGGACCGCGTCCGCGGCCGGTCGGGCTGACCGGGGCACGGCGGTGGTGTCACGATGGGGTGGTGGCCGAGGGAACCCGCGGTGAACCCGCCGAGCGGTCGGCGTACTCGGTGGAGGCCGGCACGCTCCTGGTCGCCGCGCCCTCCCTCACCGACCCGAACTTCGCGCGCACGGTGGTGTTCGTCATCGACCACCGGCGGGAGGGCACGCTCGGCGTGATCCTCAACCGTCCCAGCGAGGTCGCCGTCTCCGACGTCCTGCCGACGTGGGGACCGCACATCAGCCGGCCGAGCGCGGTGTTCGTCGGCGGGCCGGTCGAGCAGAAGACGGCGCTGTGCCTCGCCGCGCTGCGCACCGGGGAGGACCCGGCGGGCACCCCCGGCGTCGTCGGCGTCCGCGGGCCGGTGGCGCTGGTCGACCTCGACGGCGACCCGGCCGCTCTCGCCCCGCGCGTGCGGGGCCTGCGGGTGTTCGCGGGCTACTCGGGGTGGGACCGCGGGCAGCTCGCCGGCGAGATCGGGCGCGGCGACTGGTACGTGGTGCCCGCCCTGCCCGACGACGTGCTCGCCCCGGCGCGCTACGACCTCTGGGGCGGCGTCCTGCGCCGCCAGGGCGTGCCGCTCGCGCTGCTCGCCACCCACGTGTCGGAGCCGTCGCGGAACTGAGCCCCGTCGCGGGACCGAGCCCCGTCGCTGCGTTCGTCCGCCACGGCGAGGGGCCCGCGCCCGGCGTAGCGTCGTCCGGCGTGCGGATCACGCGTGAGACCCCCGGGCCGGGGCAGGAGTCGGTGTGGGACTACCCCCGCCCGCCGCGGACCGAGCCGGACCGTCGGCGCTGCGTGATCACCCACGCCGGCACCGTCGTGGTGGACACCGACGACCTCGTCCGCGTGCTGGAGACCAGCCACCCGCCGACCTTCTACCTGCCCCGCACCGCCTTCACCGAGGGTGTGCTCCGGCCGGCGCAGCGCCGCACGGTCTGCGAGTGGAAGGGCACGGCGCGGTACGTGGACGTCGTGGTGGGCGAGCGCGGCGACGGGAGGTCCGTGCCCGGCGCGACCCTGTCCGACGTCGGGTGGTGGTACCCGGAGGGCGACGTCAGCGCGACCTACCCCGAGCTCGCCGACCGCGTCGCGCTCTACCCGGCGCCGTTCGACGAGATCACCCTCGACGGCGAGCGCGTGCAGCCCCAGCCCGGCGGCTTCTACGGCGGGTGGATCACCGCCGACGTCGTGGGCCCGTTCAAGGGCGGGCCGGGCTCCTGGGGCTGGTGAGTCGGGCCGACCCCTACGCGCCCGCGCCCTTCGGGCAGATCGCACACGACCCGGCGCAGGCCGAGCGCGTCTCCGGACCACACCCGTCGTCCGGAACGGGGACGGAACAGGGCTGCACCGGGCGGTTCTCCGCCTCGAGGGTGGCCGCCCGGTCGGCCTCCGCGTAGCGCCCGCCGAGGACGCCGCCGATCCCGAACAGCACGACGAGGCCGAGGGCCCCGACGACGAGCAGCGTCACCGCCGCGACCGTGACGGGGCTGAGCAGCGCGGTGACGCCCGCGACGAGACCCAGCACGCCCGCCCCGGTGAACGCGGGGGCGGCGACCCGGTTGGCCCGCCGGAAGGCGTCGATGCGCGCCATCGTCCAGCCCGTGCGCACACCGATCACGCGATTGCGGGGCAGCCGCTGGGTCGCGGCGAGAACTCCGACGACGGCGACGACGAGGCTCGCGAGGATGAGCACGGCGGCCAGCACGGGGACGACCATGCCTCCAGAGTAGGCTCGACGGTCGAATCGCCGGTCCTGCGGGACCCGGCGCCGCCCCGGCTGTGGATCGCGCCGGAGGCTTGTGGTGACCAGGAGGAACGCCGTGACCGCCCAGCCCGACGTCGCCCGGCGGGAGGCCCTCACGCCGCCCTACCGGTACACCGCCGAGCTCGCAGGAGAGATCGAGGCGCGGTGGCAGGACCGGTGGGAGGCCGAGGGCACCTTCGACACCCCGAACCCCTCGGGCCCGCTCGCCGACGGCCGCACGCTGGACCCGGCCGAGAAGTACTACCTGATGGACATGTTCCCGTACCCGAGCGGTGCGGGCCTGCACGTCGGGCACCCGCTGGGCTTCATCGGGACCGACGTCCTCGGCCGGTTCCTGCGCATGACCGGGCGCACCGTGCTGCACACGATGGGCTTCGACGCGTTCGGACTGCCCGCCGAGCAGTACGCCGTGCAGACCGGCACGCACCCGCGGACCACCACCGAGGCGAACGTCGAGCGCTACCGCGCCCAGATCCGTCGGCTCGGGCTGGCGCACGACAAGCGCCGGTCGGTGTCCACAACCGACGTCGGGTTCTACCGCTGGACGCAGTGGATCTTCCTCCAGATCCACGGCTCGTGGTTCGACCCGTCGGTCGACCGCGCGCGCCCGATCGCGGAGCTCGAGGCGGAGTTCGCCGCCGGGGAGCGCGCCGTCCCGGGCGGCCGCGCGTGGTCGGAGCTGTCGCGCCCCGAGCAGGACCGCGTGCTGGACGGCTACCGCCTGGCCTACCTGGCCGACGCGCCGGTGAACTGGTGCCCGGCGCTGGGCACGGTGCTCTCCAACGAGGAGGTCACCGCCGACGGGCGCTCCGAGCGCGGCAACTTCCCCGTGTTCCGGCGCAACCTGCGCCAGTGGATGATGCGGATCACCGCCTACGCCGACCGGCTGGCCGACGACCTGGACGGCGTCGACTGGCCCGACTCGGTCAAGGCGATGCAGCGGAACTGGATCGGCCGCTCCCAGGGCGCCACCGTCCGCTTCCGCAGCGGTGAGCACTCCCTCGAGGTCTTCACGACCCGGCCGGACACCCTGTTCGGTGCCACCTACATGGTCGTGGCGCCGGAGCACCCCCTGATCGACGCTATCGTCCCCGACGCGTGGCCGACGCTCGCCGACGAGGCGGAGCTCGACGGTCGGTGGACCGGCGGCGCCCCGACCCCGGCCGACGCGGTCGCCGGGTACCGGCGCGTGGTGGCCTCGCGGTCCGACCTGGAGCGTCAGGAGGCCCGCGACAAGACCGGCGTCTTCACCGGCGCCTGGGCCGTCAACCCGGTCAACGGGGAGCCGCTGCCGGTCTTCGTCGCCGACTACGTCCTGATGGGCTACGGCACCGGCGCCATCATGGCCGTCCCGGGCCAGGACCAGCGCGACTGGGACTTCGCGACGGTCTTCGGGCTGCCGATCCGGCGGACCGTGCAGCCGCCGGAGGACTTCGACGGCGAGGCCTACACGGGCGCCGGCGCGGCGATCAACTCGTCGAACGACGAGATCTCGCTGGACGGGCTCGGCGTCGACGAGGCGAAGGCGACGATCATCGCGTGGCTCGCGGAGCGGGGCGACGGCGAGCCGGTCGTCCAGTACAAGCTGCGCGACTGGCTGTTCAGCCGGCAGCGGTACTGGGGCGAGCCGTTCCCGGTCGCCTACGCCGCCGACGGCGAGACCGACGGCGGGCCCTCGATCCCGCGCGCGCTGCCCGAGTCCGACCTGCCGGTGGTGCTGCCCGACGTCGACGAGTACGCGCCGAAGACGTTCGCCCCCGACGACCGCGACTCCGCCCCGGAGTCGCCGCTCGCACGCGCGACCGAGTGGACGACGTTCTCGGCCGACCTCGACTCCGACGACGAGCGGGCCTGGGCGCGCTACGTCCGCGAGACGAACACGATGCCGCAGTGGGCCGGCTCCTGCTGGTACCACCTGCGCTACCTCGACCCGACCAACGACCAGCGCTTCGTCGACCCCGACGTCGAGCGGTTCTGGCTGGGCCCGCGACCCGACGTGTTCGGCCCGGCCGACCCCGGCGGCGTGGACCTCTACGTCGGCGGTGTCGAGCACGCGGTGCTCCACCTGCTCTACGCGCGGTTCTGGCAGAAGGTGCTGTTCGACCTCGGCCACGTGTCGGCGTCCGAGCCGTTCCGGCGCCTGTTCAACCAGGGCTACATCCAGGCGTGGGCGTACACGGACGCGCGCGGGGTCTACGTGCCGGCCGAGGAGGTCGTCGAGGGTCCCGACGGTGGATTCACGTGGAACGGTGAGCCCGTCACCCGCGAGTACGGGAAGATGGGCAAGTCGCTTCGCAACGTGGTGACCCCGGACGACATGTGCGCCACCTACGGCGCCGACACCTTCCGGCTCTACGAGATGTCGACCGGCCCGATGGAGGCCTCGCGCCCCTGGTCGACCCGCGACGTCGTCGGCTCGCAGCGCTTCCTGCAGCGCGTGTGGCGGCTGTTCGTCGACGAGACCGACGGGTCGCTGCGCGTCTCCGACGACGAGCCGGGCGACGACACGCTGCGCCTGCTGCACCGCACGATCGACGGCGTCCGCGCCGACTTCCCGGCGCTGCACTACAACACCGGCGCCGCGAAGCTCATCGAGCTGTCGAACCACCTGACGAAGGCCTACCCCGACGGCGGGTGCCCCCGGTCGGTGGCGGAGCCGCTCGTGCTCCTGCTCGCGCCGCTGTGCCCGCACCTGGCCGAGGAGCTGTGGTCGAAGCTCGGCCACGACGCCTCGCTCGCCTACGCGGACTTCCCGGTGGCCGACCCGGCGCTGCTCGTCGAGGACACCGTCGAGTACCCGATCCAGGTCAAGGGGAAGGTGCGCTCGCGGATGACGGTGTCCGCCTCGGCCGGTGAGGACGAGGTGCGGGCCGCGGCCCTGGCGGACGACAAGGTCGTCGAGCTGCTCGCCGGTGCGGAGCCGCGGAAGGTGATCGTGGTGCCGGGTCGTCTGGTCAACGTGGTCCCGTAGCCCGGGGCCGCCTCTCCCCTCCTTGAGCGAAGGGCACCTTCGGTCGCATAGACGGGCCGTGGGCGCCCATCGCCAGGGTCATTGCGTGCCCGGCCGTTTCGAGCGAAGGGGCCCTTCGCTCAATAGAGCCGCACGCGGGCGCCCCTCGCGATGACGGATGGATCCGGACGGGCACCGGCTGCGTCAGCACCCATGTGCCCCCTCGTGCAGCAGTCGACTGGGACGCGGTGTCCGACGCCGCCCCCCAGCGCCTCATCCTCGTCCGAACCCTTCTCGCGCTCGGCGTGCCGTCGAGCACCATCGCGTTCCGCTGTCGCAAGGTCGGCGGGCTCTGGTGGCGGCCGCTCGCCGGCCTGATCGCCCTCACCCGCGGCGTGCTCACCGTGTACCAACGGCTGGTCGCCGCGCTCCTGGTCTGTGGGGACGCCGCGCAGGTCACCGGGCTCGCCGCCTGCCGGCTCTACGGACTGGAACGGGTCCCCGACCACGACGAGGTCCACGTCCTCATCCCGCACGACCAGCGCCGCCGGTCAGAAAGCTTCCTCCTCGTCGAGCGGACGTCGCGTCTGCCGCCCCACCCGATCGTGCGGGACGGCATCCGGTGCGCGCCGCTCGCGCGTGCGCTCGTCGACGCCGCCCGCCGGCTCCTGCGCATCGACGAGGTCCGGGCTCTGCTCTGTGAGGCGGTCCAACGTCGCATGGTCACCGTCGCGGCGCTGCGGGCGGAGCTGGAGGCCGGATCCTGTCGTGGCGCGGCGCTGGTGCGCCAGGTCGTGGTCGAGCTGGAGGACGGCGTCCGGTCGGCGGCGGAGGGATGGCTCCGCGACCTGGTCCTCGCCATGCCGGAGTTCGCCGACATCCGGTGGAACGTCGCCGTGCGCCTGCCGAACGGGACGAGGGTCATCGCCGACGGATTCGTCGACGGCGTCGCGCTCGCCATCGAGCTCAACTCGTTCGCCTACCACGCCGATCTCGAGAAGTTCGACGCGACGATGCGACGGCAGGCCGAGATGATCGCCGCGGGCATCGTCGTCGTCCCCGTGACGCCGCGCGAGCTGCGGGAGGACCCGGCGGCGGTCCGTCGCAAGCTGCGGGCCGCGCTCGAGCAGGCGCGCCTGCGACCCCGACCCGCCGTCGTCGTCGGCTGACCCGACTCGAACGAAGGGCCCCTCCGGTCGAGTAGATCGACCGAAGGGGCCCTTCGCGCGGTACGACGAGTCGCCCGAGCCGTATGGCGGTGGGCGCCCACGGCTCATCTATTCGACCGAAGGTGCCCTTCGGTCAACGGGGGCCGGCCACGCCAGCAGGGGGAGCCTCAGGACTCGCCGCGGATGAACGACTCGACCGCGTCGTAGGCCACGGAGTCCCGGTACTGCACGGGCGGCGACTTCATGAAGTACGACGAGGTCGCGAGCAGCGGCCCGCCGATGCCCCGGTCGAGCGCGATCTTCGCGGCGCGGACGGCGTCGATGATGATGCCGGCCGAGTTCGGGGAGTCCCAGACCTCGAGCTTGTACTCCAGCGACAGCGGCACGTCCCCGAAGGCGCGCCCCTCGAGGCGGACGTAGGCCCACTTGCGGTCGTCCAGCCACGGCACGTGGTCCGACGGGCCGATGTGGACGTTGTCCTTGCCCATATCGCGGTCGATCTGGGAGGTGACCGACTGGGTCTTCGACGTCTTCTTCGACTCCAGCCGCTCGCGCTCGAGCATGTTCTTGAAGTCCATGTTGCCGCCGACGTTCAGCTGCATCGTGCGGTCGAGGTGGACGCCCCGGTCCTCGAACAGCTTCGCCAGCACGCGGTGGGTGATCGTGGCACCGACCTGGGACTTGATGTCGTCACCGACGATCGGCACGTTCGCGTCGGTGAACTTCTGCGCCCACTCGGGGTCGGACGCGATGAACACGGGCAGGGCGTTGACGAAGGCGACGCCCGCGTCGATCGCGCACTGCGCGTAGAACTTGTCCGCCTCCTCGGAGCCGACCGGCAGGTACGACACGAGCACGTCGACGCGCGCCTCGCGCAGCGCCGCGACCACGTCCACCGGCTCCTCGTCGGCCTCGGTGATCGTCTCGCGGTAGTAGCGGCCGAGGCCGTCGTAGGTGTGGCCGCGCTGGACGGTCACGCCGGTCGGGGCGACGTCGGCGATCTTGATCGTGTTGTTCTCCGACGACACGATCGCCGAGGCGAGGTCCTGGCCGACCTTCTTGGCGTCCACGTCGAACGCCGCGACGAACGTCAGGTCGCGGACGTGGTAGCCGCCGAAGTCGACGTGCATGAGACCCGGCACGCGGGCGGCCGGGTCGGCGTCGGCGTAGTACGTGACGCCCTGGACCAGCGACGCGGCGCAGTTGCCCACACCGACGATGGCCACTCGGACCTGACCCATGGATGGTCTCCTTCTGCTATTCCGGACGACGGGTCCGGCCCGTCGCCTCGTCGGTGGCGGTAGGGCTCAGCGACCGCTCGTGGTCGATGAGCTCGTCGAGCCAACGGACCTCGCGCTCGGTGGTGTCCAAGCCGATGCGGTGCAGTTCGCGGGTGTAGCGGTCGATCTGCTCGCCCGCGCGCGTCAGCGTCGAGCGGAGCCCGTCGCGGCGTTCCTCGACGCGGCGGCGGCGGCCCTCGAGGATGCGCATGCGCACCTCGGCGGGCGTGCGGGAGAAGAACGCCAGGTGCACGCCGAACCCGTCGTCGTCGTAGGCCTGCGGGCCGGCCTCGCCGAGCAGTTCGTCGAGCCGGTCCTTGCCCTCCGCGGTGATCTCGTAGACCTTGCGGCTGCGGCGGCCCTGGCGGCCCCAGCTGCGCTCCTCGCCGGCCGGTGCCTGCTCCGCGATCAGGGCGGCACGTTGCAGCCGACGCAGGGTCGGGTACAGGGACCCCCAGGAGAACGCGCGCAGCGGCCCGAGGCGGGCGTGGAGCTGTTTGCGCAGCTCGTAGCCGTGCATGGGGGCCTCGTGGAGGAGGCCGAGGACGGCGAGTTCCAGCACGACGCCCTCCTCCCGCTCCGCTCCGGCACGACCGGCCGACCATATCGCGGCGATACATCGGGCGACCCTCCGCGACGATCTCGTCACACCGCGACCGGCGCGCCCGGGCCGGTCGCTGGCTACGCTGGAACGCGTGCGCCCACCCCGTCAGGTCGTCGACTACGCGCTGCAGCGTCGCGCGCACCTCGCCGACGTGGCCGCCGGACGCACCTCGACCACGGACGCCTGCGACGCCGGGGCCTACCTGCTCCAGGCCGCCGCGTACCACGGTCTGCCGACCACCACGCCGTGTCCGCTGTGCCGCCGCGACGACCTCGTCAACGTGTCCTGGGTCTTCGGTGACCGGCTCGGTCCGGTGTCCGGGTCCGCCCGTTCGGCCGACGAGATCGCTCGGTTGGACGACGCGGCGGGCGAGTTCACGGTCCACGTGGTGGAGGTCTGCCGTACGTGCCGGTGGAACCACCTCGTACAGTCCTACGTCTTGGGAGCGGACGACGCCTCGGGATCGGGTCGCCGTCGGCGTCGCACGGCCTCGCCCTGACGCCGCGGTGGGCGCGACCTGACGCGACGCCGCACCCGGCCGAGATGTTCCTGGGAGGCGCCACGTGACCGACGACCGTCGAGGTGACCGTCGTCCCGGCGACGGCGCCGCGCCGCCGCCGCCGGTCGGTCCCCGGGGCAACCTGCCGCCCGGATGGTCGCCCGTCCCGCCCTCGCGGACGCCCGGCCGGGGCCCCGACGGTGCCAACGGCGGCGCACCCCACGGCCCCGGCGGCGCGAACGGCCGGCCCGGCCCGGCGCCGACCCGCGTCGGACCGACGCCCGGCGCGGAGCCGGCCCGACCCGCCGTCGGGAACGGGCCGGGCGGCCCGAACGCGACGCGCGTCGGCGGTCCCTTCCCCGATGCCGGGCGCCCCGCAGCGGACCAGCGTCCCGAGCCGCGCCTGCTGACCCACGACGGGTCGCGGCCGCTCGCGACCGCCGCCGCGGCGACCTCCCCCACCCGCGCGAGCGCGGGGGCACGCGCCGGCGGTCGGCCCGGCACGGCACCGACCGCGGCGACCGAGGTCGTGCAGGGCACGGCTGCGCCGGGGCGCGGCGGCTCGCGCACCCCGCCGCCCGGGACCCCGCCCGTCCGCGGCGGTGACGACGACTCCGAGCCCGACCCGAAGCGTCGGGGACGGCGCATCCGGCGGGTCGTCTACGTCCTGCTGGCCCTGCTGATCCTGGGGCCGGTCCTCGCGTTCGCCGTCGGCTGGATCTTCTTCCGCATCCCGAGCCCGGACGACGCGACCAACAACCAGGTGGCGACGATCGCCTACGCGGACGGCAGCCCGCTCGCGAGCCTGACCCAGGCCGAGGGCAACCGCATCAAGGTGCCGCTCTCCCAGGTGCCGCTCGCGGTGCAGCACGCCGTGGCCTCCGCGGAGGACCGCAGCTTCTACACCAACTACGGCTTCGACCCGATCGGCATCGCCCGTGCGGCCTGGAACCAGGCGCAGGGCGGGGTCGGCGGCGGGTCGACGATCACCCAGCAGTACGTGAAGAACGTGCTGGTGGGCGACGAGTACTCGCTGTGGCGCAAGTACCGCGAGGTGGTGATCGCGGCGAAGATCAACCAGGAGCAGTCGAAGGAGCAGATCCTCGAGAACTACCTGAACACGATCTACTTCGGTCGCGGCGCGTACGGCATCCAGGCCGCCTCGCAGGCCTACTTCGGACGTCCCGTGGAGACGCTGTCGCCGTCCGAGGGCGCGATGATCGCCGGGCTGATCCAGGCCCCGTCGAAGTGGGACCCGGCGGTCGACCGCGGCGGCTCGCAGCAGCGGTGGAACTACGTCCTCGACGGCATGGTCGAGAAGAACTGGCTCTCCCGCGCCGACCGCCAGGCCGCCGTCTTCCCGACGACGATCCCGCCCTCCCAGCGCCGGTCCGGCATCCCCGCGAACGACCGCGGCCACATCGTCACGGCGGTCAAGGACGAGCTCGCCTCCTACGGCATCACCGAGCAGCAGGTGAACCAGGAGGGCCTGAAGGTCGAGACCACCATCGACCCGAAGCTCCAGCAGCAGGCGGCCGACGCGGCGGAGAGGACGCTGCAGGGCCAGCCCGCGAACCTGCGCACGGCCCTGGTCTCGGTCGACCCGCGGACCGGCTCGATCGTCGCCTACTACGGCGGCGAGGAGGGCTCCGGCTTCGACTACGCGCAGGCCAAGCGGCAGCCGGGGTCGTCGTTCAAGCCGTTCGTGCTGCTCGCCGGCCTCGAGAAGAACCCGCCGATCGGCCTCGGGACGACCTACGACGGGTCGTCCCCGAAGGAGATCGCCGGCACCAAGGTCTCGAACTCCGAGGGCGAGAGCTGCCCGAACTGCAACCTGAAGGAGGCGATGACGCTCTCGATCAACACGGTCTTCTACCAGCTGGGGGTCGACGTCACGCCGCAGAAGGTCGCCGACGCCGCCCACCAGGCCGGGATCTCCGCGGCCCTCGACAGCCCGAGCGGCGGTATCGCCCTCGGTGACAAGGAGGTGCGCCCGGGCGACATGGCCTCGGCCTACGCCACCTTCGCCGCCGACGGCCAGTTCCACCGGCCGCACATGGTCACACGGGTGACGACGGCCGACGGGCGCGTGCTCTACGACGGCGGGGTCCCCGCCGCGGAGCAGCGGATGAGCCAGCAGCTGGCCCGCAACGTCACCGAGTCGATGCTCGACGTCGCCTCGCACTCGCAGATCCCGCTCTCGAGCGGCCGCCCGGTCGCGAGCAAGACCGGCACCGTGCAGTCCTCGGTCGAGGGCCAGAACAACGACGCCTGGACGGTCGGCTACACCCCGCAGATGTCCACCGCGGTCTGGGTCGGCACCGACGACAACTCGCCGATCAAGAGCTCCAACGGCAGGCCGATCTACGGCCGCGGCGTGCCCGGCCAGATCTGGCAGCGCTACATGAACACCGCGCTGCGCAACGAGCCGGTGCAGCAGTTCTCCGACTTCAAGGCGATCGGGACGGCGCCCGCGCCGCCGAAGCCGCCGGAGGGCCAGGACCCGAACAACCCCGACGGGCAGAACGGCCAGTACTGCGTCGACGGGGTCTGCGTGAACTACGGGGGCCAGAACGGCGACGGCAACAACGGGAACAACGGCGACGGGAACAACGGCGACAACAACGGGAACAACGGGAACAACGGCGACAACGGGGACAACAACGGCGGGGACGGGAACGACGACGGCAACCGGGGAAGACCCGACTTCGGTGACTTCTTCCCCGGTGGCTGACCCGCGTGTCCGCTGACGCCCCGCCGACCCGCAGCCGCGCGCACGACCCCGAGTCGCTCGACGCGGCGTCCCGGGTGCTCCCGGCCCACGACGACGGGTTCGTCCGCGCCGCGAGCGCCGCGGTGGGCGGACCCGTCGGTGCCCACGCCGTCGTCGGACGCGCGAACTTCTTCACGCCGCTGCGGGTGGTGCTGCTGCTCGCGACGATCGTGCTGGCGCTGGGCTGGTTCGCGAAGTCGCCGTGCCTGCAGCAGTACGTCGACGACTCCGGTCAGCTCCAGCTCGACTGGCGCGACAGCCGCCAGTACGTGGCGATGTGCTACTCGGACACCGTCCCGCTCTACACCGCGGAGCGCCTCGACCAGGGCGGCGTCCCGTACGTGACCAGCTGGGTCGACCAGCGCGACGACGGCAGCACCCAGGTGCGCTACATGGAGTACCCGGTGCTCACCGGGTTCTTCCAGTGGGCCAACGCCCGGCTGACCGCGGGCTGGCTCACGCTCGGGCTGCCCGCGGCGCTGCCGGTGGTCGTCTACTTCGACCTGTCCGCGTTCTGGCTGGCGCTGGCGTGGCTCGGTGTCATGTGGGCGATGGTGCGGCTGCGCCCGGGCCGGCCCTGGGACGCGGCGATCGCCGCGGTCTCCCCGCTGGTCGCGGTGCACGCGTTCACCAACTTCGACACGCTGGCCGTCGCGGGCGCGACCCTCGGCATGCTCGCGTGGTCGCGCCGCCGACCCGGACTCGCGGGGCTCGCCCTCGGTCTCGGGGCCGCCGCGAAGCTCTACCCGCTGTTCCTGCTGTTCCCGCTGCTGCTGCTCTGCCTGCGCGCCGGGCGGATGCGGTCGTGGTGGACGGTCGCGCTGACCGGGATCGGCGCCTGGGTGGTGGCCAACGCGCCCGTCGCGATCCTGGCGCCGACCGGCTGGTGGGAGTTCTTCCGCCTCAACTCCACCCGCGCCGCGGACCCCGACTCGCTCTACAACATCGTCGCGGCCCTGACGGGATGGTCGGGGTTCGACGGTCCCCTCGCCCCCGGCCAGGCGCCGAGCGTGCTGAACGCGGTCACCGCGGTGCTGTTCGCCCTGTGCTGCGTGGCGATCGCCGTCCTGGTGTGGCGGGCGCCCGTACGCCCACGGCTGGCGGCGATCGCGTTCCTCGTGGTCGCCGCGTTCCTGCTGACCAACAAGGTGTGGAGCCCGCAGTACTCGCTGTGGCTGATCCCGCTGGCGGTGCTCGCCTACCCGCGCTGGAAGCCGCTGCTGATCTGGATGGCGGTCGACGCGTTCGTCTGGGTCCCGCGGATGTACTACTACCTCGGCACGAACAACAAGGGCCTGCCGGCGCCGTGGTTCTACGGCGCGGTCGTGCTCCGCGACCTCGCCGTGATCGCCGTCGCCGTGCTGATCGTGCGCAGCGTGCTGCGCCCCGGGCTCGACCCGGTCCGGCGGCGTCCTGGCCGTCCCGGCCCGCCGGTGGTCGGGGCCGATCCCGACGGCGGGGTCCTCGACGGTGCCCCCGACGCGCCCTGGTTCGCGCGACGGAGGGGCCTTCCCGACGCCGGGTCCTCCCGCACCCCGGTGGGCGACGTCCGGGCCGCCGTCACCACTCGATCCGGGAACGGGTAGGCCCGCCCGGCCCAGGCCGGGGCGCACCCCCCGTGGCACGACCGTGACGGATCGGTGATGTGCGCGTCACCCCCGGAGCAGTGCCTCGTTGGGGAGGTCGACCGTCTCCTCCGACGTTCGCGCACGGGGCATGTGCTGGACCGGGAGGCGGCCGGGCAGCGTTGGTGTGAGAAGGGGTCGAAGCTGATGGGTGCGCGGTTCTCGCGTCTGGTGTCGGTCGCTGCGGCCGGAGGTGTCCTCACCGGGTCGCTGTTGCTCGGAGGTGGCGCCGCCCTCGCGGCGCCCGCCGCCCCGGCGGCCCCCGGCGACGTCGTCCCGGCGCGCTGCGGGCAGACGGTCCAGGCGAGCCCGGGCGACACCGTCCAGGTGACGCCGACCCTCGGTGCGCCGTTCCTCGTGCCGATCACCTCGGCCGCCGGCCCGCTGCAGTCGATCACCCGGCCGCTGACCGGGCTGCTGTGCCGCGTGCAGGTCCAGCTGGTCGAGCCGGTCGCGACGGCCGCGGCCGCCGCGGTCCCGCCGGCCGCGCCGCTCGCGTCCGCGGTGGCGAACGGGTCGCGCGCCGCCCTCGACCCGCAGTCCGCGCAGCCCTCCGCCGCCGCCGCGAGCCCGACCGCCGCGGCCGCCGCCGCGCCGGCCGCCCCGGTGGCGCCGATGGTCGCTCCGGCTCCCGCGCTGCCGCCGGCCGCGCTCGCCGCGCCGGCCTTCGCGCCCGCGTTCACCGGGCTGCCCTCGTCGTTCCTCGGGACCCCCGCCGCCGGCTCCGCGCCCGCCGGTCTCCCGGCCTACGACCCCGGCCAGCTGCTCGGCTCGGCCTTCCCGGGCCTCAAGGCCGGCGCCCCCGCGTACCTCGGCTACGACCCGGCCAGCGCGGTGACCACCGCCAGCCAGGTCCAGGCGCTGCCCGTCGACGGCCTGTCCGGCGGCATGGGCGTCCCGGTCATGCTCGCGGTCCTCGCCCTGGCCGGCGTCGCCGCCTTCGTCGTCCGCTCGATGGTGCTGCGCCGCGCCGCCGGCGCGAGCGTCGCGGCGACCGGGCCGGCCGAGCCGGCCGGACCCGTCGTCGGGAACGACGGGAACGCCGGGAACGAGGACGACGACTACGCGGTCGGGTCGATGGAGGAGCTCACCGCGCGCCACGGTGCGGCCCCGGAGTCGCCCGCGAACGGCTTCCCCGCCGCGCGCGGCGAGGCCCGCGAGACCGAACTGATGGGAACCACGCGCCGCTGAGCTGCGTCGGAGCCCACGAGGGACCAACTCGGGCGGGTCGGGGGTCACCCCGGCCCGCCCGTCGTCGTCTCGGGCACCGCCCGTAGACTGGTCGGACCGAGTTCCCTCCTGCCACGGATCGTCCGTGGCCGCCAGCCCATGGGAGGTGAGTGGTTCTCGTGCGCCACTACGAAATGGTCGTGATCCTCGAGCCGAGTCTCGACGAGCGCACCGTCGCCCCGTCCCTGGAGACGTTCCTCAACGTCATCCGCAAGGACGGCGGCACCGTCGAGAACGTCGAGGTCTGGGGCCGTCGACGTCTCGCCTTCGAGATCGAGAAGAACGCCGAGGGCATCTACGCCGTCCTCGACGTCAACTGCGAGCCCGCCACCATCAAGGAGATGGACCGGCAGCTCGCGCTGAACGAGTCGGTGCTGCGCACCAAGGTCATGCGTCGTGACCCGAACGCCGGAGCGCGTCGGGGCAAGGCCGGCGCGAGCTAATGGCCGGCGACACGGTCATCACCGTGGTCGGCAACCTCACCGCCGACCCGGAGCTGCGGTTCACGCCGTCGGGCGCCGCCGTCGCGAACTTCACCGTCGCGTCGACCCCCCGCACCTTCGACCGCCAGAGCGGCGAGTGGAAGGACGGGGAGGCGCTCTTCCTGCGCTGCAACATCTGGCGCCAGGCCGCCGAGAACGTCGCGGAGTCCCTGACCCGCGGAGCGCGTGTGATCGTGTCCGGTCGCCTCAAGCAGCGCTCGTTCGAGACCCGTGAAGGGGAGAAGCGCACCGTCATCGAGCTCGAGGTCGACGAGGTCGGCCCCTCGCTGCGGTACGCGACCGCGTCGGTGACCAAGGCCAGCCGCTCCGGCGGCGGCCCCGGCGGCGGTGGGGGCGGCTACGGCGCCTCCAACGGCGGCGGCGGCTACTCCGGCGGCGGTGGCGGGTACGGCGGCGGTGGCCAGTCCGGCCCGGCCGACGACCCGTGGGCCTCCGCGCCCGTCGCCGGTTCGTCCGGCGCCGGCGGGTACGACGACGAGCCCCCCTTCTGATCCCCAGAATCATCACCAGGAGATAGAGACACCATGGCGAAGCCGCCGGTGCGCAAGCCCAAGAAGAAGGTCTGCGCGTTCTGCAAGGACAAGAACCAGCTGATCGACTACAAGGACACCAACCTCCTCCGCAAGTACATCTCGGACCGCGGCAAGATCCGCGCCCGCCGGGTCTCGGGCAACTGCTCGCAGCACCAGCGGGACGTCGCCGTCGCCGTGAAGAACTCGCGTGAGATGGCGCTGCTGCCCTACACGTCGACCGCGCGCTGAGGAAGGGGACCCACGCGATGAAGCTCATCCTCACCGCCGACGTCGCCAACCTCGGTGGCCCCGGTGACCTCGTGGACGTCAAGGACGGCTACGGGCGCAACTTCCTGCTGCCCCGCGGACTGGCGATCGTCGCCACCCGCGGCGCGATGAAGCAGGTCGAGACGATCCGCCGCACCCAGGAGGGCAAGCGGATCCGCGACCTGGACCACGCCCGCGAGGTCGCCGGCGAGATCCAGGGCCTCGGCAAGGTCACCGTCGCCGCCAAGTCGGCCGGCGAGGGCGGCAAGCTGTTCGGCTCGATCAGCCCCGCCGACATCGTGGCCGCCGTGAAGTCCGCGGGCGGCCCGAACCTCGACAAGCGTCTCGTCGAGATCTCCGGCCACATCAAGTCCACCGGGTCGCACTCGGTCCACGTCCGGCTCCACCCGGACGTGCGCGTCGAGCTCCCGCTGGCCGTGCAGGGCATCTGAGCCCTCCCGTCCCACCTCGGGCCCCGGACCGCGTCGTCGGTCCGGGGCCCGACGTGTGTCCGGGGTCGCCCCGTCCCGACGACGGGTCCCGGCCGTCGATCGGCGAGGGGTCTCAAGCCCGTCGTCACCGCCTGTGGACAGTTCGGCCACGCTGCGCCGAGAGGTCACGAAACGGTCACCGCGCCGCCCGGCGCCCGCCGTCGGCCGGTCGCCGCCACGTCCCGTGGCCGTGTCGCGACACGCCGGTGATCTCGCGCGACGACATGCCGGTCCACTTGTTGTCCCCAGGGGGCACAACCCTCTGACCTGGGAGGACGCCGAATCTGAGCGGGTTGCCAACAGGTTGTCCCCAGGTGTGCCCACCTCGGGGGGCTGTGCTTGGTCGTCGGTCCCCAGTCCATGCACAGGGGCGTGCACACCACCGCCTCGCGGCCCCCGGGGCGACGGCCCTAGCGTGCGCCCCGGCGGGTGCACGGCGTGATTGTCGGACCCTCGTGCGAACGTACGTTCGACGGGGTCTCCGGTCAGGTCCGGACGGGTGGGAGGAACGATCGTGGCGGTGCTCGACGAGCGGGGCGCGGGCGGACGCGACGGCGGGTTCGGCGGCCAGCGCTCCCGGTCCGGCGACGGCGAGGGGCGTCCGGAGTTCGACCGGCAGCCTCCGCAGGACATCGCGGCCGAGCAGTCCGTGCTCGGCGCGGTCCTGCTGAGCAAGGACGCGATCGCTGACGTCATCGAGCTGCTGAAGCCCGACGACTTCTACCGTCCCGCGCACCAGACCGTCTACGAGTGCGTGCTCGACCTGTACGGCCGCGGGGAGCCCGCCGACGCCGTGACCGTCTCGGCCGACCTCGAGCGTCGTGGCGAGCTGCTGCGCATCGGGGGCGCGCCCTACCTGCACACGCTCATCGCCAGCGTCCCCACCGCGGCGAACGCCTCGTACTACGCCGAGATCGTGGCCGACCGCGCCGTCCTGCGGCGCCTCGTGGAGGCCGGCACCCGCATCGTGCAGCTCGGCTACCACGGCGGCGACGGGGCCGACACCGACGACATCGTCGACCGCGCCCAGGCGGCCGTGTACGAGGTGACCGACCGGCGCGTCACCGAGGACTACGTGGCCCTCGAGGACGTCCTGCAGCCGACGATGGACGAGATCGACGCGATTGCCTCGCGCGGCGGCGTGTCGTTCGGCGTGCCGACCGGGTTCGCCGACCTCGACGACGTCACGAACGGCCTGCACGCCGGGCAGATGATCATCGTGGCCGCCAGGCCCGGCATCGGGAAGGCGCTCGCGCTCGACACCCCGCTGGCCACCCCGACGGGCTGGACCACGATGGGCGAGGTCACGGTCGGCGACGAGCTGCTCGACGCCGACGGCCGCCCGACCCGCGTCGTCGCGGCCACGGACGTCCTGAGCGACCGCCCCTGCTACGCGGTCACCTTCTCCGACGGCACCGTGATCGTCGCCGATGCGCAGCACCAGTGGCTCACCGACACCCGCGCCTCGCGCCGTTCCGAGCGGGTGCCGGCTGCAGTGCGCACCACGGAGGAGATCGCGGGGACGCTGCGGACCCCGACCGCGGACGCCCGCCCCAACCACTCCGTGGACACCTGCCGTGCGCTCCAGCTGCCCGAGCAGGACCTGCTCGTGCCGCCCTACGCATTCGGCATCTGGCTCGGTGACGGCACCGCCGCCGGCGCGAGTTTCACGAGTGCGGACCCGGAGGTGGCCGCGCTGATCGAGGCCGAGGGCCTGATCGCGCCGGAGCTCGGGACGCCGATGCGGTACGGCCTGCGGCTCCCGCCGGAGGCGGGACCGGTCGAGCGCGCCTGCGTCGTGTGCGGAGCCTCCTTCGTCCCCACCGCCTCGCAGGTGCGCACCTGCGGGCAGTCCTGCGGCGGCGGGGCCCGCTTCGACTCGGCGCTCGGACGGCCGACCTGCCCCGACTGCGGAGCGCCCACCTCCGGGTCGGTCCGCTGCCAGGCCTGTCATCACGCCTCCGGGACGGTGCAGGGGCGGCTCGGCACTCTCGGCGTGCTCGGGGACAAGCACATCCCGGCGCAGTACCTGCGTGCGTCCGAGGCGCAGCGACGGGCTCTGCTGGCCGGGCTGCTGGACTCCGACGGCACGGTGCTGCCGACGGGTGCGATCCAGTGCGCGGTGACCGACCGTCGCCTCGCCGAGGACGTGGCGGAGCTGATCGTCTCGCTCGGCTTCCGCTGCTCGCTCACGACGACGGCGGTCCGCGGTCGGACCGCGGCTTCCATAGCGTCCTACCTCCTCACGTTCAGCACCACCGAGCAGGTCTTCCGGCTGGAGCGGAAGCGGCTCGCGCACAAGGAGCGGTGCCCCGCCGTCACCGACGTCCGGACGAGGCGCCGTTACGTGACGGACGTGCGCCCGGTGCCGTCGGTGCCGGTGCGGTGCGTCGAGGTGGACAACTCCGACCACCTCTATCTCGCGGGCCGCGCGATGGTGCCCACGCACAACTCGACGCTCGGGCTCGACTTCGCCCGCTCCGCGAGCGTGAAGCACGGCCTGACCAGCGCGGTGTTCTCGCTGGAGATGAGCCGCACCGAGATCGTCATGCGCATGCTCTCGGCCGAGGCGAAGATCCGTCTGGCCGACATGCGCGCCGGCACGATGACCGACGACGACTGGACCCGCCTGGCCCGCCGGATGAGCGAGATCTCCGAGGCCCCGTTGTTCATCGACGACTCGCCGAACATGACCATCATGGAGATCCGGGCGAAGGCGCGGCGGCTCAAGCAGCGGCACGACCTGCGCCTGATCATCCTCGACTACATGCAGCTGATGACCTCCGGCAAGAAGGTCGAGAGCCGCCAGCAGGAGGTCTCGGAGTTCTCGCGGCAGCTCAAGCTGCTGGCCAAGGAGCTGGAGATCCCGCTGGTCGCGATGAGCCAGCTCAACCGTGGTCCCGAGCAGCGCACCGACAAGAAGCCGCAGCTGTCCGACCTGCGTGAGTCCGGGTCGCTGGAGCAGGACGCCGACATGGTCATGCTGATCAACCGGCCCGACGCGTTCGAGCGGGACGACCCGCGCGCGGGCGAGGCGGACATCATCCTGGCCAAGCACCGCAACGGGCCCACCGCGACGATCCCGATCGCCCACCAGCTGCACTACAGCCGGTTCGCCGACCTCGCCCGGGGCTGAGGCGACCGGGTCGTCCGCGGGTCCGGCTCAGGGCAGGGTGACGACGACCTTGCCGCTCCCGCTCTCGGCGAGCGCGTGGGCCTTCACGATCTCGTCGAGCGGGAGGACGTGGGCCACGCGCGGCCGGTAGTGGCCGTCCCGCCCGAGCTCGGCGGCCTCGGCCAGGACGGCCGAGTCGTTCTCGGCGTCGACCTGGTGCGTCCCGAGGCGGGCGGCGCCCTCGCGGTCGAGCACGGTGACCACGCGGGTCGGGTCGCCGACGATCTCGACGAGCGCGGGCAGGGCGTCGGAGGGCGCGGCGTGCAGGGCGACGTCGACCCCCTGCGGGGCGAGCTCCCGGACCCGCTCGGGCAGGCCCGGGCCGTACGTGGTGGGCACGACGCCCGCGTCCCGCAGGGCGGCGTGGTTGGCCTCGCTCGCGGTGCCGATCACCGTGGCGCCGGCGTGGAGCGCGGCGGCCGCCGCCGCGGTGCCGACGGCCCCGGAGACGCCGTCGATCAGGAGCGTGCGACCCCGGAGGTCGCCGAGCGGCGCCAGGCCCCGCAGAGCGGTCACCGAGCCGAGCCCGGCGGCCGCGGCCTCCTCGATGCTCCAGGTCGGGGGGACCGGGGCCCAGGCCGTGAGCACGGCGAACTCCGCCGTGGTGTCGGCCAGACCTCCGAGCCCGAACACCGGCTCGCCCGGCTCGACGCCCTCGACTCCGGGCCCGACCTCGTCGACCACGCCGGCCGCGTCCCGCCCCGGGACGGCGGGCAGCTCGAGGGGCACGGCCTGGGCGAGGGCCCCCGAGCGGAACAGCCAGTCGATCGGGTTGATGCTGGCGGCCCGGACCCGGATCCGGATCGAGCCCGGCCCGGCATGCGGTTCGGGCGCCTCCTCCACCGTGAGGACCTCGGGGCCGCCGTAGCGGTGGAAGCGCGCTGCGCGCATGGTCTGCTCCTGATCGTCGCGATACCTGTCGACGGCAACCGGAGCCGGGCGCGGATGTTCCCGGGCACGATGAGCCTGTGACCCGACCCTCGCGCCTGCGCCCCGACGAGCTCGACCCGGCCGGACGCCGGGTGTACGACGCCATCGCGTCGGGGCCGCGGGCGGGCAGCGGGCTGGTGAACGACGACGGATCGCTCCGGGGTCCGTTCGACGCGATGCTGCGGAACCCCGCCGTCGGGGAGCCGCTGCAGGCCGTGGGCGCGGCGCTGCGCTACGGCGGGCAGCTGTCCGACCGGGCCCGCGAGCTGGTCATCCTCCGGGTCGCCGGGGTGCGGGAGAGCGGTTTCGAGCGCGCCACCCACGAGCCGATCGCCCGCCGGGCGGGACTCACCGACGACGAGCTCGCCGCGCTCGCCGCGGACGCCGTGGTCACGTGGCCGGACCCGGTGGAGGACGCCGCCGACACCGCGGCCCGCACCCTGTTGCACCACGGGCCGGTCGACGACGACACCTACCGGGCGTGGGTGGACGTCCTGGGCGAGGCACGGCTGGTCGAGGTGACGGCCCTTGTCGGCTACTACGGCCTGCTCGCCGACCTGCTGCGGGTGTTCACCGCGGAGGGATCGAGGAGGTGACGGGGACCACGACGCGGGTAGCCCATCGGGTCCACCACACGAGAGGACCCGTCATGAGCACCGAGAAGCACACCGACCCGTCGATGGTCGTCCCGCCCGCCGAGCAGCTGACCGGGGAGTCGTCCGAGCCCGACCGGCCCGCCGTGTCGGACGTGTTCCCCGCCGGCGAGGCGGCCTCCGAGGAGCACCTCGAGCCGAACGACCGCTGATCACCCGAGGACGAGCGGGAGACCCGCCGTCGTGAAGGGCTCCGGCCCGAGGAAGGACGTCAGCTCGGCGATCCGGTCGCCGCGCAGGGTCAGCACCGTGATCGACCAGGCCCGGTAGGACCGGTCGTCGGGACCCTGCGCGACGGCGGGCCCGTTCAGGTAGAGCGCGAGCGCGGGTTGGCCGTTGGCGCTGGTGACGACGGTGCGCCACGTCCCGCACGCGCCGAGGGGCACCGCCCGCGTGAAGGCGTCGACCGCCGCGTGGCCCGCGTACCAGCCGGGCAGCGGCGGCATCGACCACGTGACGTCCTCGGTCAGCAGCGCCACGAGCCGGTCGGCGTCGCCCTGCTCGAGCGCGGTCGCGTAGCCGGTCACGACGGCGCGCAGGCGGGCGTCGTCGAGCTCGGCCAGCGTCCGGGCCTGGGACACCGGCGGCACCCGTTCGGCCACGATCCGCCGCGCGCGTTGGAGGGCGGAGTTCACCGACGCGGTGGACGTGCCCATCGTCGTCGCGATCTCGGCGGCGGAGAACCCGAGCACCTCGAAGAGCAGCAGCGCGGCCCGCTGGTTGCCGGGCAGGTGCTGCAGCGCCGCGACGAACGCGAGCTCGACCGACTCCCGCTCCTCGACCGCGAGCGCCGTGTCCGGGTAGGGGGTCAGCCAGGCGACCTCGGCGGGTGCGTCGTCGAGGACCGGCTCGGGTGCCGCCGGCCCCAGGTCCATCGGGAGGGCACGGCGACCGCGGGCGTCGGCGAGGTCGAGGCAGGTACGGGTGGCCACCGTGTACAGCCACGACCGGAGCGCGCTGCGGCCCTCGAAGCGGCCGATCCCGCGCCACGCCCGCAGCAGGGCGTCCTGGAGCGCGTCGTCGGCGTCGTGGACCGAGCCGAGCATCCGGTAGCAGTGCGCGTGCAGCTCGCGGCGCAGCGGCGCGACCAGCCGGTCGAACGCGGCCCCGTCCCCGGCGCGCGCGGCGGCGAGATCGGTGGCGTCGGCGAGCGCGGCGTCCATGCGCCGAGTCTGCCGCGTGCTCGGGTCCGATTCGAGCGACGGGACCCCTCGGTCGGAAGAACCGCCCGTGGGCGCCCCTCGCCGGACGGCCGCCGGGATGGCGGTGGGCGCCCCTCGCCCGTCTACCCGACCGAGGGTGCCCCTCGGTCGGGAGCGCCCGGGGACGACGACCGCAGCGGCAGCACCACGACCGCCGTCCCCGCCACGAGCAGCACGAGGAACCCGACGGTCGCCGACCAGCCCGCGGCGCCGAACACCACCCCGCCGAGCGTGCCGCCGACCGACGAGCCGACGTAGTAGCTGAACAGGTAAATCCCCGAGGCGACGGCCCGCCCGTGCTCGGCCCGCCGCCCGACCCACGCCGAGGCCACCGCGTGGCCCGCGAAGAAGCCGACGGTGAGCAGCGCGAGCCCGCCGATCACCAGGGCGAGGACGGGCGCGAGCATCGCGACGGCGCCGAGCGCGGCCACCCCGCACGCGGCGAGGACGGTGGTGCGCGCGCCGAGCCGACCCGAGAGCCGGCCGGCCACGGTGGAGGTCACCGTGCCGACCGCGTAGAGCACGAACACGAACCCGACGACGAGGTCGGACAGCGAGAACGGGGGCCCGAGCAGGCGGAAGGCCACGTAGTTGTAGGCGCAGACGAACGTGCCCATGAGCAGCAGCCCGACTGCGAACAGCCGGCGCAGCACCGGGTCGCCCAGGTGCGAGCGCACCTCGGCGGCCAGCGCACCGGCGGAGACGGGCGTGGGCGTGAACCGGCGCGACGGCGGCAGCACCAGCCAGAACACGAGCAGGTAGACCGCCGAGACCCCCGCGATGCCGCCGAGCGCGAGCCGCCAGGAGCCGGTGAGGTCGTTCAGCGCGGACACGACGATGCGCCCGCCGAAGCCGCCGACCGAGTTCCCCGCGACGTAGAGGCCCATCGCCCCGCCGAGGTGCCCGGTGTCGATCTCGTCGGCCAGGTAGGCCATGCCCACCGCGGGCAGCCCGGCGAGCGCCACCCCCTCGAGCGCGCGCAGCACCAGGAGCAGCCAGAGCGAGGGCGCCGTCGCCGCGGCCAGCCCGAGCACCACGGCGCCCGCCAGCGACCACACCATGACCGGCCGCCGGCCCCACCGCTCCGAGAGCGCCGAGGCGGGGATGATCGCGAGCGCCAGCCCGCCCGTCGTCACCGACACCGACAACGAGGCCGTGCCGGGCGACACCGCGAACACCTCGACGAGCCGCGGGAGCAGGGGCTGCGTGGCGTAGAGCAGCGCGAACGTGGTGAAGCCCGCGAAGAACAGCCCGACCGCGACGCGCCGGAAGCCCGCGTCACCACGCCGCAGGGCGGGCGCGGCGGTCGTCGACATCGTTACTCAGGCTAACCGGACGATTCGTCCGCCACCCACGTCAGGTACGTCTCATGTCCCCCGACGACCGGCAGCGCGACGACCTCGGGCATGTCGTAGGAGTGGTTCGCGACGATCCACGCGGTCACCTCGTCGACCCGGGTCGTCTTCACGACGAGCTGGTACTCCGGTTCGACCTGCACCCCGCCCTCCCAGCGGAACACGCTGCGGACCGGACCGACGATCTGGACGCAGGCGGCCAGTCGGGACTCGACGAGGCCGCGCGCCAGGCGCTGCGCCTCGTCGTCGGAGTCGGTGGTGGAGAGGACGACGTGGGGCTCGGGCACGCCCGCCAGTCCTACCCGACCGGCTCGGACTCGCGCGCCCCGAACACCTTCCCCTTCGCCTCCGGTCCCAGCAGCAGCACCACCGCCGTCAGGACGAGCACCGGCACGATGACCGCCGCCAGCGCGACCGAGCCGCTGTAGGCGGCGGCGAGGGCGGCCTGGATCGGCAGGTTGAACGAGGCGATCGCGTTGCCCAGCTGGTAGGTCACGCCCGGGTAGAAGCCGCGGACCTCGTCGGGCGAGAGCTCCGCGAGGTGGGCGGGCACCACGCCCCAGCCGCCCTGCACGAGGAGCTGGAGCAGGAACGCCCCGAGGGTCACGAGGCCGAGCGTCGGGGAGAAGGCGAAGAGGAACGCGACCGGGATCGCGAGGATCGCGCAGCCGGCGGCCGTGCGCCGCCGTCCGAAGCGCTCGGACAGCGCCCCGAAGTAGGCGCCGCCGATGATCGCGCCGACGTCGTAGATGATCGCGACGACGGTGACCGTGCCCGTCGAGGCGGCGAAGTCCTCCTCGAGGAAGGTCGGCACGAAGTCCTGGGTGCCGTGGCTCATGAGGTTGAACAGGGTCATGAGCACGATCAGGTAGACGAACCGGCGGAGCACGGCCGGCTGCAGGAACACCTGCCGTGGCCCGACCTTCGTCAGCTCCACCTTCTCCTGCGTCCGCTCCCACGCCTCCGACTCACCGACCCGGGTGCGGATGAGGAAGGCGATGAGCGCCGGGATCGCGCCCAGGACGAACAGCCACCGCCAGCCGAGGGCCGGTCACGACGACGTTGGCGACGGTCGCGAGCAGGTACCCGACGGGATAGCCCTGCTGCAGCAGACCGGACCAGAAGCCGCGCTTGTCCGGCGGGCTCTTCTCCAGGGCCAGCGACGCGCCGAGGCCCCACTCCCCACCCATGCCGAGCCCGAACAGGAAGCGCAGCACGACGAGGACGGTGAACGTGGGCGCGAGCCCGGAGAGCACCTCCATCGCCGAGTAGAAGAGGACGTCGACCATCAGCGGGATGCGGCGGCCCTTCTTGTCCGCCCGGATCCCGAAGATCAGCGCTCCGATCGGCCGGCGATCAGGGTGACCGTCGTGAGGAAGGCCACCTCGGCCGTCGAGCGGCCGAACTCCTTCGCGATGTCGGACAGGGCGAACACGACGAGGAAGAAGTCGAAGGCGTCCATCGCCCAGCCCAGCCAGGCGGCGAGGAAGGCGTTGCGTTGCTCGCGGGTCAGTCCCCGCGCCTGCTCGAGAAGTCCCGGACCGGCCATGAACCCAGAACTGAGGCTCAACAACAGACGGGTGGGCGCCCGTCGTCGGGAACGTCCCCCGATGTCCGCCGTCGGACGCGCCTACGCTCGTGAGCATGGCGAACGACCCGCGCGGCGGCCCCCGACACCGCTGGCTCGTCCTCGGCATCTGCTGCACGAGCCTGCTCGTGGTGTCGATGGACAACACGATCGTCAACGTCGCCCTGCCGGCGATCCGCGCGGACCTCGCGGCCTCGATCACCGAGCTGCAGTGGACGGTCGACGCCTACACGCTCGTGCTCGCGTGCTTCCTCATGCTCGCGGGCGCCACCGGTGACCGGCTCGGCCGGCGCCGGACGTTCCAGACCGGGCTCGCCGTCTTCGGGCTCGGCTCGCTGCTGTGCAGCCTCGCCCCGTCGGTCGGCTGGCTGATCGCGGCGCGCGCGGTGCAGGGCATCGGCGGCACCATGCTCAACCCGATCGCGCTGTCCATCGTCACGAACGTCTTCGTCGACCCGCGGGAGCGCGCCCGGGCCATCGGCGTCTGGGGCTCGGTGGTCGGCATCTCGCTCGGCCTCGGACCGGTGCTCGGTGGACTGCTCACCGAGTCGATCGGCTGGCGGGCGATCTTCTGGGTCAACGTGCCGATCGTGCTCGCCGCGATCGCGCTGACGGCGCGCTTCGTGCCGGAGTCGCGGGCCGCGCACGCCCGCCGCCCGGACCCGGTCGGCCAGCTGCTGGTGGTGGTCCTGCTCGGGTCGGTGACGACCGCCGTGATCGAGGCGCCCCGCCTGGGCTGGACCTCGGGCGCCGTCGTCGGGCTCGGGGTGGCGGCCGTGGTCGCGCTCGTCGCCCTGCTCGTCTGGGAGCGGCGCCGCCGCGAGCCGCTGCTCGAGCTCGGGTTCTTCGCGAGCGTGCCGTTCTCCTCGGCGACCGTCATCGCGGTGTGCTCGTTCGCCGCGTTCGCCTCCTTCCTGTTCCTCTCGACGCTCTACCTGCAGGAGGTGCGGGGGCTCTCGGCGCTCGCCGCGGGGCTCGCCCTGCTGCCCGCCGCCGTGACGGCCACGGTGTGCGCGCCGCTGTCCGGTCGGCTGGTGGCCACCCGCGGGTCACGGCTCTCGCTGGTCGTCGCCGGCGTGACGATGACGGCGGTGTCGGTCGTGCTGACCCAGGTGGGGCCGGAGACGCCGGAGTGGGTCCTGCTGGTCGTCTTCGCGGTCTTCGGGATCGGCTTCGGCCTGGTCAACCCGCCCATCACGAACACGGCCGTCAGCGGGATGCCGCGCGCGCAGGCGGGCGTGGCCGCGGCGGTCGCCTCGACGAGCCGGCAGGTGGGCTCCACCTTCGGGGTGGCGGTGAGCGGCACCCTGGTGGCCGCCTCCGTCAGCGTCGCCGACGGTCTGCCGGTGGCGTGGGTGGCGGCGGCGGTCGCGACGGTCGTCGTCGGGGTGCTCGGGATCGCGGCGACGACCGCGCGGGCCCGGGCCTCCGCCGACCGGGTGGCCGCCTCGTTCGCGGAGGACGCGGCACCCGCCCGCCCGGTGTGACATGGGACGACGGCATCGGCGAAGCGGATGACCGCTGAACGAACCCATCGTGGGAGATCGACCACTCCTCCGGGCGCCGTCGCGGCCCGAGGGGCAGGCTGGGCGCTCCGCGCGGACCCGTCGCGGGGGGAAGGAGATGCCACGTGACGACGACGCAGACGCCGGCCGCTGCCGCCGGGACGTTCCAGCTGGGGGGCGAGCTCACCGTCCGGCGCCTGGGCTACGGCGCGATGCGGCTCACCGGTGAGGGCATCTGGGGCCCGCCGAAGGACACCGACAACGCGCTGGCCGTGCTGCGCCGCGCCGTGGAGCTGGGGGTCGACTTCGTCGACACCGCCGACTCCTATGGCCCGTACGTCAGCGAGGAGCTCGTCCGGGAGGCGCTCTACCCCTACCGCGACGTCCGGGTCGCCACGAAGGCCGGCCTGCTGCGCACCGGGCCGAACCGGTGGATCCCCTGCGGTCGGCCGGACTACCTGCGCCAGGAGTGCGAGATGAGCCTGCGCCGCCTCGGCGTGGAGACCATCGACCTCTTCCAGCTCCACCGCGTCGACCCGCACGTGGCCGCGGACGAGCAGTTCGGGCTCCTCGCCGACCTGCAGCGCGAGGGCAAGGTGCGCCACGTCGGCCTGTCCCAGGTGTCGGTCGAGCAGATCGAGGCCGCCGGGCGGATCGTCGACGTCGCGTCGGTGCAGAACCGCTACAACCTCGTCGACCGGTCCTCGGACGCCGAGCTGCGCCACTGCACCGAGCACGGCATCGCGTTCATCCCCTGGGCGCCCGCCGACGCCGGGAACCTGGCGAAGGAGGGCAACGCCGCCCACGACGTGGCCGTCGAGCTCGGCGCCACCCCGGCCCAGGTCGCCCTGGCGTGGCTGCTGCAGCGCAGCTCGGTGATGCTGCCGATCCCCGGCACCGCCTCGCTCGAGCACCTCGAGGAGAACTGCGGGGCCGGCGCCCTGGAGCTCCCCCGCAACGCGGTCGAGCGCCTGGACGCCGCAGGGGCCTGACGGCAGGTGAGCACGAGAGGTGGCTGCAGCCACCTCTCGTGGTCACACGGCCGCAGGCCACCCCTACGCCCCGACGCGGCTGCGCGCCTTCTCGGCGTCGCGCAGGGCCCGGTCGCGCCGGCGGCGCCGGAGCGCCGCGAGCGGACCACGCCCGTCGTCGGGAACGGCGAGCGGTCCGCTGCCCTCGGCGAGCTCGGCGGCAGCGACGATGCGCCGTTCCATCCCGCCGAAGACGAGCACGTGGAACGGCGCGATCACCCACCAGTACGCGTGCCCCGCGAGGCCCTTCGGCAGGAAGATCGCGCGCTGGCGGTAGACCGACCCACCCGGGCGCGGGGCCACGCGCAGCTCCAGCCAGGCGAGCCCGGGCGCCTTCATCTCGGCACGCAGGCGCAGCAGGTACTCGCCGTCCTCGAGGTCGGGCACCGTGGACGAGCGGTCGGCCCCGCCCGCGTGTCCCTCCGTGCACTCCTCCACCCGCCACCAGTCGAGCGCGTCGCCGACCTTGAGGCTGTCCTCGTCGCGGCGGCCCCGGCGCAGGCCGACGCCGCCGACCAGTCGGTCGATCACGCCGCGCGCCCACCAGCCGATGGGGAACGAGTACCAGCCGCGGTTGCCGCCGATGCCCACGACGACCTTCCACAGGGCGTCGGCGTGCGCCGCCGAGGGGCGCTCGCGCACGTCGGTGTAGACGGTGCCGCCGGCCCATTCCGGGTCGGAGGGCAGCAGGTCCGACGGCATCGGGTCGGACGGCGCGTAGCGGGCGTTGGCGCCCGACCAGCGCGTCTCCACCTGGCCCTCGCGGATCCGGGTGAGCGCGAGGTCGACCGCGCGCCGGAAGCTCGTCAGGCCCTCGGCGGGCGGCGCCACGTAGGAGTCGATGTCGTGCTCGGAGGCGACGACCTCGTGGATGAGGGAGTCGATGAGCGGGACGGCCGTGGACCGCGGGACGGGGGTCACCAGGTTCACCCAGTGCGAGGAGAGCCGCGGGGTGAGCACCGGGACCGGCAGCATGCGCCGCGGCGGCAGCCCGGCCACCTCGGCGAAGCCCTCCATCATCTGCAGGTAGGTCAGGACGTCCGGGCCGCCGATGTCGAACGAGCGGTTCACGTCGGACGGCAGGTCGACCGCCCCGACCAGGTAGTGCAGGACGTCGCGGATCGCGATCGGCTGCACGCGGTGGTGCACCCAGCTCGGCGTCAGCATCACCGGCAGGCGCTCGGTGAGGTAGCGCAGCATCTCGAAGCTGGCCGACCCCGAGCCGAGGATCACCGCGGCCTGCAGCACGGCGGTCGGGACCCCGGAGCGCAGGAAGATCTCCCCGACCTCCGCCCGCGAGGCGAGGTGCTCGGAGAGCGTGACCCCCGAGGGGTGGATGCCCCCGAGGTAGACGACCCGGCGGACACCGGCCGACCGGGCCGCCTCCGCGGTGATCAGCGCGGCGTGGCGGTCGACCTCGGCGAAGCCCGACTCGGACAGCGAGTGCACGAGGTAGAACAGGACGTCGGCGCCCTCGCAGGCGGCCCGCATCGAGTCCTCGTCGAGCACGTCGCCCGCGACCACCTCGACGGCGTCCTGCTGGGCCCACGGGATGTCCTGCATCTTCGCGGGGGTGCGGACCACGCACCGCACCTCGTGGCCCTCGGCCGCGAGCCGCGGCGCGAGACGTCCGCCGATGTAGCCGGTCGCGCCGGTCACCACGCACTTCACGCCCGTCATGGTCCCGGCTGCGGCGTCGCGGCGCAGCACCGCGGCGCGCCACGACCTGCCTCGATGGGGTGTGCCACCACCGTGCGCATCCGCTCGATGGGGTGGACGACCGGCCGTGTGCGTCCCGCCGGGGCGGGCGAATCACCCGGGTGCCCGATCGAGCGCGTCGACCTGACCCGCGGTGACCGGTCCGGGGTCGAACGACACGGATGTGGTTCTGCTCCTCTGGAGTGACACACGACCAGGGGGTCTTCGGGCGTGTCGCGATTTGATCGGCGCGTCGCCCGAAAGGTGCGCGGCCGGGGTGCCGTTGGGCCCTGCAGACGCGCGGCGCAGCAGTGGACACGGCTGTTCGTCGCAGCGCGGTAGGACCGTGTGGTGCAACGGCGGAGGTGGGGAACGATGTGGGTCTGGCGCGACGAGACGGTGCGCGGTGGATGGCGTCTCGACAACACGGGGTCGTGGACGTACGACGAACCCGCGCGCCTGCAGCCGGTGGGGGCGCAGCGGCGTGCGGAGCCCGACGCGCGGGTGCGTGAGCAGTGGGCGCGGGAGCGCTTCCTCGCCGACCAGCGGGCGCGGCAGGAGCGCCTGCGTCCCGCCCTCGCGGCGACGCCGGGTGACCCGTTCGAGGCGGAGCCGATCTTCCGGTCCGTGGCGCACGAGGTCTCCCACGAGCGCCGCTACGAGGGCGGGCGCTACCGGCACACGCCGCACGCCGCGGGCGAGCGGCACGGCTACATCCCGGAGCCGCACCCGGGCTCGGGTCCCTTCCCCGCGCAGGACGGCGGCCGCCGTCGCCTCGCGCCGGTCGACGAGGTCCCCCCGCCCCCGGTGTCGCAGGACCTCGGCCCCGTCGGGTCCCCGGAGGACGAACTGCGTCGCCGCGCCGAGCGGCGCCGCCGTCCCCGCAGCGAGCCGGAGAGCGGCCGCCACGTCCTGCGTCGCTGACGTCGCGGACCGGACCCGTCGGGGGTGTCCGGCACGCCCGTGAGCACGAGCACGACCCGGCTCGACGCCGGCCGAGGGCCCCTCGCGCACCGCGCGGGGGGCCCTCCGTCGTGACGGCACGAGGTGTGCCGTCGACCGACGCGGGGTATCGCCCCGGCCAGCGCCGGTGTCCCCTCGATCGCAGGAGGTCCTCCCCATGCTCGTCCGCCGTCTCGCCCGGCCGATGTTGGCCGCGGTGTTCATCAAGGGCGGGATCGACACCCTGCTCAACCCGGAGCCACGCATCGGGATGGCGGCGCCGAAGATCCAGCAGGCCGAGAACGCGGTCGGGGACAAGCTCCCGCCGCAGGCGCCCACCGAGCCCGACCAGCTCGTGCGCATCGACGCCGGGGTGAAGATCGGCGCGGGCGTGCTGCTCGCGCTCGGGAAGTTCCCGCGGATCGCCTCGCTCGCCCTCGCCGCCAGTGTCATCCCGACCACGGTCGTCGGCCACGCGTTCTGGGAGGTCGACAACCCCGCGGACCGCTCCGCGCAGGAGATCCACTTCCTCAAGAACCTCGGGCTGCTCGGCGGCCTGATCCTCGCCGCGGTCGACACCGAGGGGAAGCCGTCGCTGGGCTGGCGGGCCCGCCGGGCCTCCCGCAAGCTCGCGAAGCAGACGCGCGAGCTCACCGGGTCGGCGCAGGAGCACGACTTCGCCGGGCAGGCGAAGTCGGCCGCCGGGACCGCGGGCGCCACGGCGCGCGACGCGGTCGACGTGGCGATCGGTCGCTTCGTCGCCTGATCCCGGTCCCACCCCGGTTCCACCCGGACGGCCCGGTCCTCGCCCTCGGGGCGGGGACCGGGCCGTTCGTGCGTTCGGCGCAGGGTCGGGCCCCTAGGGTGGGACGGGTGTGGACGAACTGGTCGGGCGGGCAGCGCTGCCGGCCCGTCGCCACCGCGCGTCCGCTCGACGAGGCCGGCGTCGCCGGGGTGGTCCGGCGGGCCGCCGAGCGCGGGCAGACGGTCCGACCGGTCGGGGCCGGCCACGGGTTCTCCGACCTCGCCGTCACCGACGGCGTCCACCTCGACTGCTCGGCCTTCGCCGGCATCACCGGCGTCTCCGCGATCGGCGGCCCCGCGGCCGCCTCCGGGGAGGCCGTCGTGCGGGTCCGCGGCGGGACCACCGTCGGCGAGCTCCAGGAGGGGCTGGCCGAGCGCGGCCTCGCCCTCCCGGTGCCGCTCGACCTGGCGGCACCGACCCTCGGCGGGGCGCTCGCGGTCGGCGCGCACGGCAGCGCCGCGACCCGGGGATCCCTCGCCGAGCAGGTCCTCGCGCTGCGCGTGGTCGACGGCCGCGGCCGGGTGCGCGACGTCCCGCGCGCCGACCTCGACGCCGCCCGCACCGCGCTCGGGGCGCTCGGGGTCGTCCTCGACGCGGAGCTGGCCGTCGTGCCGGCGACGCCGATGACGGTGACGCGGACGCAGCGCCCCGTCGACGAGGTGCTCGACCCCGCGTTCTGGGAGTCGCACGACCTCGCGGAGGCGGCCCTCTTCCCGTCGTCGCCGACCGCCCTGGCCCGGTGGGCACGCGTCGCGGACTCCGCCGACGAGGAGGAGCCCGAACGCGGCGTGGGCGTCACGAGCGCCGGGGCCACGGGGCGCACGGCGCTCGGCGGGGCCGTCGTCGTCGAGCGGGCCCTCCCCCGCCTCGCGCCGTCGCTCAACCGGGTCGTCTCCCGCCTCGCCCGCACCGTGTCCGCGACCGGGGCCGGCCACCGCGTCCTCTCGAACCCGCCCGCGGTCCGCTACGAGCAGACCGAGTGGGCCGTGCCGCGCGAGGTGCTGGTCGGCAGCCTGCGGGCGCTGCTGGCCCAGCTCGCCGACGGGCTGGAGACCGGGCTGCCCGTGCGGATGCGGGTCGGGCCCGCGGAGCGGGGCTGGCTGCACCCGGCCTACGGCCGCGACACCGGCTGGGTCGCCGTCCGCGTCCCGCGCGGCACCGACCCCGGGCCCGTCCTCGCCCGCACGGCCTCGGTGATGCGGGCCCACGGCGGGCGGCCGCACTGGGGCACCCGGCACGACTTCGACGCCGTCGACGTGGCGTCGGCCTACCCGCGCTTCGCGGACTTCGCGCGGGTGCGCGACGACTACGACCCCGACCGCGTGTTCACCAACCCCGCGCTCGCCCGCCTGCTCGGCGACTGATCGTCGTCGGGGTCCGCCGCCGCGCCGAGGTCGATCGCGAGCGCGACGACGGCCTGGTCGATGCGCCGCAGCAGCCGGGCGATGACGAGGGCGTCGTTGCGCCGGCGCGGGTCCTGGCTGCGGGCGGCCTGCTCCTCGGCGCGGTCGACGAGCTCCTCGGCGGAGTGCACGAGGACCTGCCCGCCGTCGGAGCGCCGCTTCCCGCGCACCACGACGTCGCGCAGCCCGTCCAGGTTCGCCCGGACCGCGGCGAGCGCGGGCTCGAGGGTCGGCGCCCAGCCCGGCGTGGGGTCGGACCCGAGCTCGGCGCCGGTCCGGGCCAGGGAGCGCGCGTAGTGGTCGACGATCGTGAACACGCGCAGGGCCCGGCGGTGGCTGGAGCGGCCCCGGCGCTTGGGCGTGTTCACCAGCAGCGGCTTCGTCCGCGCGCGCAGCGTGGCCAGCGCGGTGTCCATGTCCCGCGCGCCCTCCAGGGCGGCCGGGCCGCCCCGCCCGCGGCCGAGGACCGTCGCCACCCCGGCCTCCAGCACCGCGTCCGCGGCGTCGACGAACTCCTCGACGGCCTCGCCGAACGCCTCCCGGGTGCCCTTGGGCAGCACGAGGAACGCGGCCACGACGCTCGCCAGCACGCCGACCAGCGTCTCCTCGATGCGCAGCACCAGCGTCTCGACGCTGAACTGCCCGATCAGCCCGTACACCAGGGCGAGCACCGCGGTGATCCAGAACGCCAGCATCCCCGGCGAGACGCGCACGAGGTAGAGCGCGAGGAACGCGCACACGAACAGCAGGAGCAGCGAGAGCACCTGGTTCCCGGCGGTGAGGGCGGCGAGCGCCATCCCCGCCGCGACCCCGCCGACCGTGCCCACCACGCGGCCCCACCCGCGCGAGAGCAGGTCGCCGCGGCTGGAGGTGTTGGCGAAGACGACGAACGAGGCGATCACCGCCCAGTACCAGCGCGACGGCGCGAGCAGCTCGCCGAGCCCGATGGCGATCGTCGTGCCCACGCCCACCTGGATCGACTGCCGAGTGGTCAGCAGCAGGCCGCGGTCCCGGTCGGGTGCCCCGTCCGTTTCCGACGGCGGGTCGTCCGGCTCGGGCGTCCCGGCCCCCGCCGCGGCGTCCGGCCGCCCGTGCGCGATGCCGTCCGGAGCGGCCTCGGCGGCGACGGCCATCGGGGAGGCGGCCGTCGTCGAGCGCGGCACCCCGGGCAGGACGATGCCCTCGGTCGTCGCCTCGCCGGGCCGCGCGGGGAGGTCCCGCTGCGCGTACTCGACCGAGTCCGCGGTGCGCCGCACCGCGAAGGCGGCCCGCTGGACGCGTTCGTGTCCGCGGCCGGTGTCCGCCACCAGGCCCGCGACCGCCCCCCGCGCGTCCGCGAGCTCGGAGAGGATCTGCCGGTGCGGCACCCGCCGGTCGGTGGCGCGGGCCAGGTGCGTGAGCCCGGTCCGCAGTGCAGTGAGCGCGAGGGGGCTCGGACGCTGCTCGTCGTCGGCGCGGACGAGTCGCCGGGCGGCGACGCCGAGGCGCTCCAGCCCCAGCTCGGTGTCCACCACCCGCAGCGCGAGCAGGTCGTTCTCCAGCCCGGGCCACACCCGGTCCGCCGCGCTGTACTCGAGCTGGTCCTCGACGAGCAGCGCGGTCTCGTTGAGCCGGCGGCGGGCGCGGTAGAGCCGCTCGAGGACGGCGTCCCCGACCTGCTCGTGCTCCGCCCCGGGCGCCCGCGCCGCTCCCTGCTGCGCCTCGGCGAACACCTCGTCGACCCGGAGCACCATCTCGTGGGCGCGCGCCCGGAACGCGTCCACGAGCCGGCGCAGCGTCCGCTCGGGGCGCTCGGCGAACAGGACCCCGCGCAGCAGTAGCGTGGTGCCGAGCCCGAGGAGCACGGCCACGCACAGCGCGGGGATCTGCGGCGGCTTCGCCTGCAGGAACTGGGTGAAGAAGAACGGCATGAACGCGCCCATGCCGAGGGCGAAGCCGCGCGGGCCGTAGCGCCGCACGTAGACCGCGCCGATCATCACGGCCACGAACACCACGTCGGCGACGACCCGGTACGGGGAGAGCAGCGTGCCGACGGTCGTCGATGCCAGCGCCGGCAGCACCATCAGCGCGGTCGTCACCCGCTGGCGCGCGACGGTCTTCTCGTTGACCGCCAGGTTGGAGATCATCGCGAGGACGCCGGCGAAGAGCACGACCGTCACCGGTTCGTCGGGCACGAGGGCGGCCCGGCCCCAGGCGACCAGACCCGCGGCGATCGCCATGGACGCGACGGCGACCGACGCGAGGCGCAGCCGCGCCAGGCCGGGGTCGGCGGTCACCAGCAGGGTGCGCAGCGACTCGATCGCCCTCGTCGTGCCCACGGTGCCCGGCCGCTCCTCTCGTCGCGGGCGGAGTCTCCCACGCGGCACGCGGGGCGGGATCCACTCTCGACACGGTTACCGGGGGGTAATAGCCTGCAGTTACCCGCCGGTACGGACCGGCTCGAGCCCGCCGCGTCACCCCACGACGGGCCTTCTCGACGGAGCACGGAGCAGCCACGTCATGAGCCACTACAAGGCCAACGTCCGCGACATCGAGTTCACGCTGTTCGAGCTCCTGCGCGTGCAGGACCGGTTCGGGCAGGGTCCGTTCGCGGAGACCGACGAGGAGACCGCCCGCGCGCTCCTCCACGAGGCCGCCGCGCTGGCCGAGGGGCCGCTCGCGGAGTCCTACGAGTCCGGTGACCGCAACCCGGTCCGCTTCGACCCGCAGACCCACACCGCCCACCTCGACGAGGGCATCAAGCGGTCCTACCGCGCGATGTGGGACGCCGAGTGGTGGCGCCTGTCGGCCGACAACGCGATCGGCGGCATGGGCGTGCCCCCGTCGATCCAGTGGTCGGCGGCCGAGATGATCCTGGGCGCCAACGCGCCGGTCTTCATGTACATGACCGGCCCGAACTTCGCCTCGGTCATCTACCGCAACGGCACCGAGCAGCAGAAGCACTGGGCGCAGGTCATGGTCGACCGCGGCTGGAGCGCCTCGATGGTGCTCACCGAGCCGGACGCCGGCTCCGACGTCGGCGCCGGCCGCACCAAGGCCCGCGACAACGGCGACGGCACGTGGTCGATCGAGGGCGTGAAGCGCTTCATCACCTCGGCCGACTCCGACGACCTCGTCGAGAACGTCCTCCACCTCGTGCTGGCCCGCCCCGAGGGCGCGAAGCCGGGCACGAAGGGCCTCTCGCTCTTCCTCGTGCCGAAGTTCCACTTCGACCCGCAGACCGGCGAGCCGGGCGAGCGCAACGGCGCCTTCGTGACGAACGTCGAGCACAAGATGGGCCTGAACGCGTCGGCCACCTGCGAGCTCACCTTCGGCGCCCACGGCACGCCGGCGGTCGGCTACCTGCTCGGCGACGTCCACGACGGCATCGCGCAGATGTTCCAGGTCATCGAGTACGCCCGGATGATGGTCGGGACCAAGGCCATCGGCACCCTCTCGACCGGCTACCTCAACGCCCTCGAGTACGCCAAGGAGCGCATCCAGGGCGCCGACCTCACCCAGCAGACGAACAAGACCGCGCCGCGCGTGCCGATCACCGCACACCCGGACGTCCGCCGCAGCCTCATGCTGCAGAAGGCGTACGCCGAGGGCCTGCGTGCCGTGTACGCGTTCACTGCGACCTACCAGGACACCGTGCGCCTCGGGTCGGCCCCCGACGCCGAGTCCGGATCGGTCAGCGCCGAGGACGTCGCGCTCGCGGAGAAGGTCAACGACCTGCTGCTGCCCATCGTCAAGGGCGTCGGCTCGGAGCGCGCCTCCGAGCAGCTGATCGGGTCGCTGCAGACCCTGGGCGGGTCCGGCTACCTGCAGGACTACCCCATCGAGCAGTACATCCGCGACGCCAAGATCGACTCGCTGTACGAGGGCACCACGGCGATCCAGTCGCAGGACTTCTTCTTCCGCAAGATCGTCAAGGACAACGGCCAGGCACTGGTGCACGTGGCCGGCCTCGTCCAGACGTTCCTGGAGTCCGAGGCCGGCAACGGCCGGCTCAAGGAGGACCGGGCGCTGCTCGCGACCGCGCTCGCCGACGTGCAGGCGATGCTCGGCTCGATGGTCGGCTACCTGACCTCCTCGCAGGAGGACGTCCGCAACCTCTACAAGGTCGGCCAGCACGCGGTCCGCTTCCTGCTCTCGGTCGGCGACATGCTCATCGGCTACCTGCTGCTGCGCGGCGCCGAGGTGGCCATCGGCGCGCTCGACCGCGGCGCCTCGGCCAAGGACACCGCGTTCTACGAGGGCAAGATCGCCGTCGCGCACTTCTTCGCGAAGAGCGTGCTGCCCGAGCTGACCGCGCGCCGCGCGATCGTCGAGGGCGCCGACAACGCCCTGATGGATCTGGACGTCGCCTCGTTCTGATCGACCCCGCCCTGCGGCAGGAAAGCGTCGTTGCTGTCTCCGGATGACAGCAACGACGCTTTCCTGCTGTTCGGGGCGGGTGATTCCTGGGTCACAGGCACCCGGGAGATAGGTTCTGCGACGTGTCGAAGGTCCTGACGAATCTGCCGGTCGGCGAGCGTGTCGGCATCGCCTTCTCCGGGGGTCTCGACACCTCCGTCGCGGTGGCCTGGATGCGTCACCACGGCGCCGTGCCGTGCGCCTACTCGGCCGACCTCGGGCAGTACGACGAGGACGACATGGCCACGCTGCCCGACCGCGCGAAGGAGTACGGCGCGGAGATCGCGCGCCTGGTCGACTGCCGCGGGCCGCTCGTCGAGGAGGGTCTCGTCGCGCTGATGTGCGGCGCCTTCCACATCCGCTCCGGCTCGCGCGTCTACTTCAACACGACGCCCCTCGGCCGCGCCGTCACCGGCACGCTGCTCGTGCGGGCGATGCAGGACGACGGCGTCTCGATCTGGGGCGACGGGTCGACCTACAAGGGCAACGACATCGAGCGGTTCTACCGCTACGGCCTGCTGGCGAACCCGCAGCTGCGCATCTACAAGCCGTGGCTGGACGCGCAGTTCGTCGACGAGCTCGGTGGCCGGGCCGAGATGAGCCAGTGGCTCACCGAGCACGACCTGCCCTACCGCGCCAGCAAGGAGAAGGCGTACTCCACCGACGCCAACATCTGGGGCGCCACGCACGAGGCGAAGACCCTCGAGCACCTCGACGAGTCGCTCGAGGTCGTCGAGCCGATCATGGGCGTCCGGTTCTGGGACCCCGCGGTCGCGATCGAGCCCGAGGACGTGACGATCACGTTCGAGCAGGGCTACCCGGTCGCGATCGACGGCGAGCGGTTCGCGAACAACGTGGACCTCGTGATGGCCGCGAACGGCATCGGCGGCCGGCACGGGCTCGGCATGTCCGACCAGATCGAGAACCGCATCATCGAGGCCAAGAGCCGCGGCATCTACGAGGCGCCCGGCATGGCGCTGCTGTTCATCGCCTACGAGCGGCTGCTGAACGCGATCCACAACGAGGACACGATCGCGAACTACCACAACGAGGGCCGCCGCCTGGGTCGGCTGCTCTACGAGGGCCGGTGGCTCGACCCGCAGTCGATCATGCTGCGCGAGTCGATCGTGCGGTGGATCGGCCGGACCGTCACCGGCTCGGTGACCCTGCGCCTGCGCCGCGGCGAGGACTACACGATCGTCCGCACCGAGGGCCCGGCGCTCTCGTACCACCCGGACAAGCTCTCGATGGAGCGCACCGAGGACGCCGCGTTCGGTCCGCTGGACCGCATCGGCCAGCTGACGATGCGCAACCTCGACATCGCCGACTCCCGCACCAAGCTGGAGCAGTACGCCGCGTTCGGTCAGCTGACGGGTCAGGCCGCGTTCGTCGGCGAGCTCGAGCAGGGCCGCGCGGACGCCATCACCGGCCGCGGCGACGACCAGGGCACCGACGAGTCGGCCCTGGACCGGGCGGCGATGGAGTCCGGGGTGGACTGACGTCCACGTGAGCACTTTCGGTCGCTATGGCGACCGAAAGTGCTCACACGGCCGCAGGCCACCTACACCCGGCGCGCCCGGGCCTCCGCGAACAGGTAGAGGCCGAAGGCCACGAAGCCCAGCGCCACGGCGAGCAGCAGGAACACGCCGAACGGCTGCCCCGCGAGGGTCTTGAGCGCGGCGTCGAGGCCGCCGGCCCGACGGGGGTCGGCGGTGAGCGCCGCGAGGGCGAACAGCACCGCCATCACCCCGAACGCGACCGCCCGGAGCACGTGCCCGGCCACCCCGAGGGGCACCATCGCGCTCCGCGCCCAGGACGGGAGGCGGGAGCGGTCGAGCTCCTCCAGGAAGTCGCGCCGGACGCCGGTCCAGGCCGTGGCGCCCGCGGCGATCAGCACGACGAGTGCGGCCACGCCGATGAGCAGCCGGCCGCCGGGCAGCGCGAGCACCCCGGCGGTCGCCTGCTGCGAGCCGCCGGTGGACGAGCCGGACGACCCGGTGACGAGCAGCCGCACCCCGAGGACGGCCACCCCGAGGACCGCCAGGGCGCGGGCCCCGCTGCCGATCCGCTTCTGGGCGCGGTCCCACCCGCTCGCCCACCGGAACCCGGTGAGGGCCGCCAGGCCCTGCCAGACGCCGAAGGCGAGCAGCCCCAGGACGATCACCACGATCACGACGACGCCGAACGGCTCCGCCGCGATCGCGCCCAGCGCCCCCTGCTGGTCGGCCTGCCCGCCGCCGGACAGCGCGATCTGCACCGCGATCCCGCCGACGAGCAGGTGGACGACCCCGTAGGCGACCAGCCCGACGCGACCGAGGAGCTCGATGCCGCGCGCCGGGGCCTCGCCCTCCCCGCTGCGGCCGAGCCCCTCCAGGGCGCCCCGGACCTCGCGGGCGGCGCGGTCCGCCCCGCCCTCCGCGCCGTCCCCGGACGTTCCGGTGCTCACCCGCCGCCGCAGGTGATCTCGGGCTCCGGGTTGTAGCGGACGGTGCGCGGCTCGGACTTCGTCTGGCCGGTGCGGACGTCCTTGAGGACCCGGGTGTCGGTGATGGTGAAGCCGCCGACGCCCTTGGACGGCTTGCACCGGGGGTTGTCGGAGAGGTCGCGGGTGCCGGGCGCCACCGGGTTGGTGCGCGGGCCGGTCTGCGACGTCACGTCGTACCGCTTCTGCCCGTAGATCTGGACCTTGATCGACGACGGGGTCCACTGCGTCCGGATGAGCACCGGGGTGTCACCGTCGTTGCGGAACTTCAGGTCGATCGCGCCCTCGAACACCGTCGCCTCGCGACCGGCCGGGTAGCGGCTGATGTAGTAGCTGTGCTCCTTGTGCTCGACCTGCTGCAGGCCGGCGAAGTACGAGGCGTTGTACAGCGTCGTCGCGAACTGCGAGATGCCGCCGCCGATGCCGCGCCCGGGCACGCCGTCGTCGATGATGCCCGCCTCGACGAAGCCCTGGCTGGCGTCGCGGGGGCCGGTGAAGCCGTTGAGGCTGAACGTCTCGCCGGGCTTCACGGTGGCGCCGTTGACGATCTCGGCGACGCGCTTGATGTTCTGCCCCGAGTCGGCGGCGAAGCCGTTGGTCTGGAACTCGCCGATGACGGTGGCCGGGCCGAGGGCCTGCAGCGCCTCGGTGGTGACCTTCGGCGGCGTCGTCGTGTACACCGCGTTCACCGCGCGGCCGCTCGCGGGCGGCGGCGGGGCGGGCGTCGCGCCCGGCGGCACCGGCGGCGGGGTGAAGGTGGTCGGCGGGGTCGCGTCCGCGGGCCGGCCGAGCGCCTCCACGAGGCCCTCGAAGGTCTTCCCGTAGTCGATGGTGCGGCCGGTGACGGCGGGGACGACGGTGGCGCCGGCGCCCTCGAAGGCGAAGGTGGCGTCCTTGGGCTCGGCCTCGGTCGAGGCGAGGTCGCGCTCGGCCACCCGCTCGGCGGCCGGGACGTCCACGCGCGGGGTGAGCCCGCCGGAGCCGTCCGGGTCGAACTTCAGGAACGACCCGATCTCCTCGGGCGAGAGCGTCGCGTTCTTCGCGTCGCCCACCACGTAGGCGGGGCCGGCGACGGCGGGGGTGGCCACCTCGCGCAGCGCGGTGTCGATCCCGTCCTGGGTGACCGTGACCGGCTGCTCGGTGACCGGGAGGCCGACCGGGGCCGAGTCGAGCCAGTGCGCGAACACGACGTCGGGGGCGGTGCGGCTGTCGACGATCGCGCCCGGCACCGAGGGCACCGGCACCGGCCGGTCGCCCTCGAAGCGGATCGTGCCCTCGACCGACGGCCGGTCCAGCTGCGGGCGGGCGGCGTCGACGGCCTGCCCGATCGCGACCGGGTTGCCCTTGCTGATCGGCGCGATCTCGCGGTCGGCGAAGAACGACGACAGGCGCGTGAAGGGGTTGAGCGGCTGCTCGCCGGCCTCGTCGATGGTCGCGGCGACGTCGAGGTCGAGTCCGGCGGCGCGCGGGTCGATCGTCGTGGTGCGGGCCTCGGGGCCCCCGCCCGCGACGAGGGTGATGGGGCGGGAGACGCGCGGGCCGAGCTCCGTGCGGAGCGCCTCCTGGGCGGCCAGCCGGTTCATGCCGCCGATCTCGACGCCCGCGACGGTGACGCCGCGCGGCACGTTCGTGGCGGAGATCAGCAGGTCGCCGACGTAGAGGACCGCGAGCAGTCCGACGACCGCCGCCCCCGCGACGAGGAGCGTGCGGCGGGACCGGCTCGACCCCCCGTCGGCGTGCTCGCTCGCTCCGTCGGGAGCGCCCTCCCCGGGCGGCCCGGCGACCGGCGGGATCTGGACCGTCGCCTCGGCGTCGGGGTCGTAGGCCGACGGCGGCCCGGCCGGCGGACCCGGCTCGGCCGACATCGCGCGCGTCGCCTCGGCGTCGGGCCCGGGTCCGTCGCCGCCCGTCGACTCGAGGCGGGTGTCCCCCGGGGAGTCCGGTGAAGGTGTCGTCACAGGTAGAGCCCCGTCCCGCTGGTCGGCTCGATGTTCTCGCTGGCCACGGCGTGCACGTCGCGTTCGCGCATCACCACGAACGCCCGGCCGTCGACCTCCACCTCGGCGTGGTCGTCCGGCCCGTACAGGACCCGGTCGCCGACCTTGACGGTCCGCACGTGGTTCCCGGTCCCGTACACGTCCCCCCAGCTCAGCCGCTTCGACACCGACGCCGTCGCGGGGATGACGATGCCGCCGGTGCTGCGGCGCTCACCCTCGGCGGCCGAGGGGGCGACGAGCACGCGGTCGTGCAGCATCTGGATTTCCAGCCGGGAGTCCGACACGCGCGAATCGTACGGGGAGGTCGGTATCGCACCCCCGGGTGGGCGGGCGCTCCCGAGCGTGTCGCGGCGGTGTTCCCGGGCCCGGACACGAAGCAGCCCCGTGGCCCTGCCAGGTCGGGGGTCCGGCAGCGCCACGGGGCTCGTGAGGGGTGTCGTCCGGGCCCCGTCGTTCGTTACCGCCCCCGGCAGGTTCACTCGTCCGGAGCAGCGACGGGCTCAGTCGCGGCCCAGGAGGAACCGGCCGAAGTGGGGCACGGTGAACGCGATCCACCCGCGCTCGGCGGAGAAGACGAGGCCCTTGCGCAGCAGGCTGTCGCGGGCCGGGGAGAGCGAGGAGGCGCGCTTGCCCAGGTGCGCCGCGAGCTTCGAGGTCTGCACCGCCTCGTCCCGGCCCTCGGCGAGCTCGGCCATGCCCTGCAGGTACTCGCGCTCGGCGGGGGTCGCGCGCTCGTAGCGCGAGCCGAAGAAGCCGACGGCGAGCTCCGCGCCGGCGTCGGGCGCGGCGACCCGGACGTCGTCGGCGTCGATCGGGCTCTGCACCGCCGCGTCCCAGGCGGCCTTGCCGTAGGCCTGGACGAAGTAGGGGTAGCCGCCGGAGACCTCGTACAGCGCGTCGAGCGCGGCCGGGGTGAGCTCGGCGTCCTCGCGCTTCGCGGGCGCGGTGAGCGCGAAGTCGGCGTCCGCGCGGTCGAGCTGGCCGATCCGCACGTAGCGGAACAGGCGCTCGGAGTAGGACTTCGAAGCGGACAGCACGGCGGGCAGGTGCGGCAGGCCCGCCCCGACGACGACGAGCGGCGCCCCGGACTGCGAGAGCTCGTGGCAGGCGGCGCACAGGGCCGAGATGTCGTCGAGCTGCAGGTCCTGCATCTCGTCGATGAGCAGGGCGACCCCGACGCCGACGTCCGCGGCGAGCTCCGCCACCACGCCGAACAGCTCGACGAGGTCGATCTCGATGTCCCCCGAGTCGGCGCGCCCGGACAGGACCGGCGCGTCGATGCCGGGCTGCCAGCGGTCCTTGAGCTTGGCGTCGGACGGCGTGGCCCGGAGCGCGAAGGCCTTCAGGACGCCGAGCGTCTCCTCGACCCGGTCCGGGGCCCGGTGGCGGACCGCGAGGTCGCGGACCGCGCGGTGCAGCGCCGCGGACAACGGGCGCCGCAGGTCCGCGTCCGGGCGTGCCTCGATCTTCCCCGCGCCCCAGCCTGCCCGGACCGCCATCGAGCGCAGCTCCCCGAGCAGCACGGTCTTTCCGACCCCGCGCAGCCCGGTGAGCACGAGGCTGCGCTCGGGCCGGCCGCGGGCGACGCGCTCGAGCACGACGTCGAAGGCGTGCAGCTCGCGGTCGCGGCCGGCGAGCTCGGGCGGGCGCTGTCCGGCGCCGGGGGCGAACGGGTTGCGCACCGGATCCACGCTCGGAGCGTATGGCGCTCTCTAGATCAGGTCCGATACGTCGCGAGAAACGGCGATCGGCGTGTCGCGGGTGTGACGGCGGAGACAGTCGCGGGTCGACGGACACCGTGTATCAGTTACCGTTGGTACGGGTAACCGCAGGTAACAGTGACCGTCGGTACGGAGGAGTTCAGCACCATGACCACCGTCGAGAACACCCCGAGCACCGGGCGGCGGGACGACGTCGCGGAACGGCTGCTCCGGTCGGCCGGGGAGCTCTCCTACGACCCGCTGGCCGAGGTCGACTGGGAGACCCCGCTCGACCCCGCCCACCACGGCTGCAGCCCGGAGTGGAGCACGCTCTACGGCACGTCCTACTGGGACGAGATGACCGAGGAGCAGCGCGCGGCGCTGACCCGGCAGGAGGCCGCGTCGGTCGCCAGCACCGGCATCTGGTTCGAGATGATCCTGCAGCAGATGGTCATCCGGGACTTCTACGCGAAGGACCCGACGGACCCGGCGTTCCAGTGGGCGCTGACCGAGATCGCCGACGAGTGCCGGCACTCGATCATGTTCGCCCGCGGCGCCCAGAAGCTCGGGGCGCCCGCCTACCGGCCGGCCCGCCACGTGATCGAGGGCGGCCGCGTGTTCAAGGCCGTGGCCACCGGCGAGGCCGCGTACGCGTCGATCCTGGTCGCCGAGGAGGTCCTCGACGTCATGCAGCGCGACTGGATGCGCGACGACCGCGTCGCCCCGTTCGCGCGGACGATCAACAACATCCACGTGGTCGAGGAGGCGCGGCACATGCGCTTCGCCCGCGAGGAGACCCGGGAGCGGCTCGAGGGCGTCGGCCCGGTCCGTCGTCGGGCCCAGGCCCTCCTCGTCGCGTTCGCGGCCTACTTCATCGTCACGAGCATGTGGAGCCGGAAGGTCTACGAGAACGCCGGCCTCGACCCGAAGCGGGCGCTGCGCGAGGCGAAGGCCAACCAGCACCACCGCGCGATGCTGCGCTCGAGCTGCGCGGAGCTGATGGAGTTCCTCGGTTCGGTCGGCCTGCTGACCCGTCCGGCGCGGGCGATCTACCGCGCCGCGCACATCCTGTAAGAGGTCACGCCGTGCCGTTCGCGATCACGCAGTCGTGCTGTGTCGACGCCTCGTGCGTCTCCGCCTGCCCGGTCAACTGCATCCACCCCGCGCCGGGCGAGCCGGACTTCGGGTCGACCGACATGCTCTTCGTCGACCCCCGGGCCTGCATCGACTGCGGCGCGTGCGCCGAGGTCTGCCCGGTCGACGCGGTGTTCCCCGTCGAGAACCTGGTCGGGTCCCTGCGGGAGTACGCCGAGGTCAACGCCGAGTACTACGCCGGACGGGAGGCCCCGGCGGCGCTCGCCGGGTCCCCGCTGTTCCACGCGTGGGACCCGGTGCGCTTCGACCGCGTGCTGCCGGCGGACTTCCCGCGGCTCGACGTCGCGGTGGTGGGGAGCGGCCCGGCCGCGATGTACGCGGTGGAGGACCTGCTCCTGCACACGACCGCCCACGTCACGATCATCGACCGGCTGACCGAGCCGGGCGGGCTGGTGCGCTTCGGCGTCGCCCCCGACCACGCCTCGACCAAGCGGATCGGCGAGCACTTCGCCCGGTACCACGACCACCACCGGGTGCGGATGCGCCTGGGCGTCGAGGTCGGGCGCGACGTCACGGCGGAGGACCTGGGCCGGCAGTACGACGCGGTGATCTACGCGGTCGGCGCCGCCGAGTCCCGCGACCTCGGCCTCCCCGGCGAGGACCTGCCGGGCAACCTCGCCTCGACCACGGTCGTCGGCTGGTACAACGGCCACCCCGAGATCCCGGCCGACGCCGTCGACCTGTCCGCCCCGCGCGTCGTCGTGGTCGGGACCGGCAACGTCTCGCTCGACATCGCGCGCGTCCTGGCGGCCGACCCCGACGCGCTCGCCGGCGTGGCTCCGGGGGCGCTGGCCGCGCTGCGCCGGAGCGCGGTGCGCGAGGTCGTCCTGCTCGGCCGCCGCGGTCCGCGCGAGGCGGCGTGGACCCGGGGCGAGCTGCTCGGGCTGCTGCGCCGCGACGACCTCGAGGTGGTCGTCGACGACCACGACCCGCAGGTGGCGGCGTCGATCGCCGCGGCCGACCCCACGGAGACCGCGAGCCTGTTGCGCGAGGTCCCGCTGCTCTCGTCCGCGCCCGAGCCCTCCCCTTCCCGACGGCGGGTGGTGCTGCGCTTCCACGCCGCGCCCGAGGAGATCGTGGGCTCCGGGCACGTGGAGGGCGTCCGTCTCGTCGGCGGCGACCTGCTCGAGGCCGGCGCGGTGATCCGGGCGATCGGCCACCGCGGCCGGGCCGTGCCCGGGCTGCCCTTCGACCCGTCGTCGGGCAGGGTGCCGCACGTCGAGGGCCGAGTGACCGACCGCCCGGCCACCTACGTCGTCGGGTGGATCAAGCGCGGTGCGTCCGGCGGCATCGGCGCCAACCGGGCCGACGCGGCCGAGACGGTCGCGTCGCTGATCGCGGACGGCGCGGCGGGGGTGCTGGGCGCGGGTGCGACGCGCAACCCGGTCCGCCGGGCGGTGCGGCGGCTCTCGCGTCGGTGAGGGGCCCGCGCTCGGACCACCCAGCGGTGCCGCTGGAGGCCGCGAACGCGTCGTTCGTCCCGGTGATCGCGGCGTATCCGGTCGTATCCCGTCGTATCGCGGCGACGCTAGACGGGCCGAGAGAGTCCGATCAGCGCCCGAGACCGCGCGCCCTCGCCAGCGCGATGGCCGCGTACCGGTCCTCGACCTGCAGCTTCGCGTAGACGGCCGAGAGGTAGTTGCGCACCGTCTTCGTGCTCAGCGAGAGCTCGGCGGCGATCCCGGCGGTGGGTCGGCCCGCCGCGAGCAGGTCGAGCACACGCCGTTCGCGCTCGCTGAGTTCGGGGAACGGCCCGGCCGCGGAGCCGCCGTGGTCGAGGGCGCCGACCGGAACGGCGGGCCCGAGCACCGTGCCACCTGCCACGGCGAGCGCGAGGGCGGCCAGGATCTCCGCCTCGTCCGCGCCCTTCAACAGGTAGCCACGGGCACCGGCGCGCAGGGCGGCCGCCACGGACACGTCCTCCTCGACCATGGTGAGGACCACGACCGCGGGCGGATCCGGTCGGGCGAGGAGCAGGCGGCAGGTCTCGAGTCCGCCGATCCCCGGCATCCGCAGGTCGAGCAGCACCACGTCGACCTCGACCGAGCCCGCCAGGTCCAGGGCCTCCTCCCCCGAGGCGGCCACCCCCGCGCACTCGACGCCGTCGACCCGGTCGATCATCGCGCGCAGGCCCGAGCGGAAGAGCGGGTGGTCGTCCACGACCAGGACGCGCACGGCGCTCACGCGCCCTCGTGCAGCGGCAGGTGCGCGCTCAGGGTCGTGCCGTCGGCAGCGTGGACGACCTCGAGGTCGCCGCCGAGTTCCTCCGCCCGGTGCCGGAGGGAGGTCAACCCGACGCCGGGGACGGCGTCCGGGGCGGCGTGGCCGTCGTCGACGACCGTGACGTGCAGGTGTCCGGCGGCGACCGTCAGCCGCACGGTGCAGGTCGTGGCCCCCGCGTGGCGGGTGACGTTGGTGAGCGCCTCGGTGGCGATCCGGTAGGCGGCGACCTCGACGGCGGCGGGGAGGTCGTCGGGGACGTCCCGGGCCTCGAGTGCGACGGCCGGGTCCCCGGTGGCGACGAGGTCGACGTGCTTGTCGAGGGCCGCGACGAGCCCGACGTCGTCGAGGGCCGGTGGGCGGAGCCCGTGCACGAGGCGGCGGAGGTCGACCAGGGCGTCCTGGAGCGTGCTCTTCAGGGTGGCGGCGCCGGCGGCATCGGCCCGATCCGGCCCGAGCTCGCGGCGCAATCCGTCCAGGGCGAGCACCGAGTGGGAGAGCACCGGGCCGAGGCCGTCGTGGAGATCGCGGTGCAGCCGGCGCCGCTCCTCCTCCCCGGCCAGCACGAGGTGCTCCCGGGCCCGTTGCAGGTCGACGGCCAGGGCCTGGGCGTCGAGCGTGCCGGCGAGCACGCGGGCGAGGGCGTCGACCAGGGCCTCGTCGCGAGGGTCCGGTCCCGTCTCCCCCGGCCGGAGGGCCACCGTCAGGGACCCGAGGAGCCGGCCCCGGGCGCGCAGCGGCACCGTGTGCGTGCGTCGTCCGTCGACGGGCTCCCCGACCGCCGCGACCACGGTCCCGTCCTCGCCCGTGAGAGCGGCGCCCGGGACGTGGAGGACCTCCTGCACGGTGCGCAGGGCCGCCCCGCCGTCTCCCGGGCGGTCCTCGCGGGACGGGTCGTCGAGCCGGGTCCCGAACTCGCGGAGGGCGACGAGCGGGTCCGACCGTCGGCCGTAGAGCAGCCGGTCGACGCCCCGGCCCACGGCCGTCCGGGCGGGCGCGAAGGCCAGGGCGACGGCGGCGATGCCCAGGAAGCCCGCGGCCTCCGGGAGGACGGCGGCGCCGGCGGCCACCACCACGACGTAGAGCAGGTACGTGGCACCCGCGGTGATGGCGTAGACCAGCGACCGGTCCACCACCGTGTCCAGCCCGTGGAGCCCTCCGAGCACGGCGGCGAGGACGGCGGCGGCGACGAGGCTCGTCGCGACGCCGCTGAGCACGTCGTTCAGGGTGGTGGGGATCCCGGGCAGGAACGTGACGCCCACGGCCACGGTGATCGCGAGCGCGAACCAGCGCATCCGGAGCCGATCCGCCCGGTCGGCCCGGACGTAGCGCACGACGAGGCTCGCCAGACACGCGAGCGAGCTGAACACCAGCGCCGTCGTGAGGCCGCGGACCACGTCCATGGGCCACTCCGGCAGGTGTCCGGTCACCGGGCTCGGCGTCCCGTCCTCGAGTCGCGGGTGCAGCAGGCAGGCGACGAGGAGAGCTCCGAAGAGAGCCAGCACGACGACCTGCAACGGGAGCCAGGCGCGGGAGGGGACTCGGCCGGTCGGGAACCACAGTGGGAGCAGGGTGAGCAGCGCGAGGAACGGCAGCCACACGATCTCCGACACCCAGCCGGCGAGGGCTGCGAGCGGGAGCGACCCGGGCGCCGTGTGCAGGCCGAACCCGGACCACTCGGCGAGGAAGAAGCTGAGCGCGAGGCCCGCCGTCGAGAGCAGGACCCACCCGACGCGGTCCCGGGGACGGTGGGCCAGCAGCAGCGCGCCCGCTGCGGGCACGACCGCGCCGGTGATCGCGTCGCCCAGGTAGATGCCCTCGACGCCGGCGAACGCCCCGTTCGCGACCGCCAGTGGTGCCCCCGCCACGGAGAGTGCGCCGGCGAGCCCGGCCACCCCCCACGGCCAGCGTCGACGCTCCGCGGCGGGGGACACGACGACGAGCATGGCGGAGCGACGTCCCGCCGCACCATGGTCGGAATGTCCCGATTCGAGCGGGACATCCGCGCCCTACCGATCGTGGTTCCGGCCGCGCTCTCCTGGGCCTCGTCAGCTGGACGGGTTCGAGGGGGACGGCGATGGATCGGACGAGCTGGATCCGCATCACGGGGACGGCGGGAGTGGTCGGCGCGGTGTGCTGGTCCGTCAAGTGGGTGGCGATCGCGGTGCAGGGCTACTCGGGCGGCGAGCTGGACGTGGTCGCGTTCTTCCTCGGGCTCGCCGGGGTGCTCGTCGGGTCCTGCTCCCTGACGCTGCAGCTGACGGCCGGCCGCAGCCGGGTCACGACGATCGCCGGCTGTCTGGTCGGCGCGGTCGTCGCCCTGCTGGCGGTACCCGGCCTGTCCATCGTCTCGTCCGGACTGTTCGGCGACGAGACGTTCCTGGGCTCGGAGGGAGGCCTGCTCCTGCTGGCCCTGGTCGTCGCGGTGATCGGGGTGACCGGGCTGATGATCCCGGGTCGCTCCCGCGCGCTCGCCTCGTGAGATATCCGGTCGTCTCGCATTCGCGCTAGACGCCCGTAGACGCCGCGATCGGGCCCCGGGCGTCGATGGCGAGCTGCGCGCATCCAGTGGGAGCAGGTCGCCATCGTCGCCGGTCATCGGCTCTCGGCCGGATCGACGATGCGGCGAACCTGCCACTGGATGACAGCAACGACGCTTTCCTGCCACGGGAGCGCGAGCGACTACGACTGCCGCAACGCGTCCAGGCCCGGCCACACCACGGCCATGAGCATGTCGGCGAGGAGGTCGGCCGGCTCCTGGTCGCCGACGACGTGGTCGCCCCCGAGCCACCAGTCGGTGAGCCCCTCCGCCGCGCCGACCAGCGTGTGCGCGATCGGCTCCGCCGCCTCGACCGACCCGCCCAGTTCCGCGGCGAGCATCTCCGCGGCGCGCAGCACGATGCTCCGCCGCGCCGCGTCGACCGGCCCGGCGAACTCGCCCACCGACGCCTGCCGGTAGAGCACGGTCCACCCCTGCCGGTGCGTGGTGACGGCGCCGAAGAAGGCGCGCAGCGCCCGCCGCAGCCGCACGCGCGCACCCGGGTCGCCCGACCCGCCGTCGGGGAGACCCGCCGCCGTCAGTGTCGACACCAGTCGGTCGGCCTCCCGCGCGAGGCACGCGGCGAACAGCTCGTCCTTGGTGCCGCCGTGCGCGTAGACCAGCGGCTTCGAGACGCCGGCGCGCGCGGCGATCGCGTCCATCGACGCGCCGTGCAGCCCCTCCTCGGAGAACACCGCGATGGCCGCGTCAAGCACCTGGCGGCGGCGGACCTCGGGAGCGAGGCGGCGGCGTGTTCCGGCGGTCACGCTTGCATCTTATCTACTGCTGCGTAAAGTAGCGAGCGTCAGCGGGACCGCTGGTACCTGGAAACGCACTCGGAGTGGAGACCGTGGCCGAGAAGATCGACGTCAACGAGCTGGGTCGCAGCGTCGACCTCAAGAAGCTGTCCAACGACGAGCTGGTCGGTGCCCTCCGCGACGCGCTCTCCGAGCCGGAGGGGTCGAAGGGCGTGGACCCGTCGATCTTCGCCCGCCTCGTGAAGGGCGCGAGCAAGTCGCAGCTCGAGGCGATCATGAGTTCCGACGCCCGGCGTCCGGTGATCGACGCGATCTTCGGCCGGATGAGCGAGTTCTACTCGTCGAAGGGCGCGAGCTCGAAGCGCCAGGTCGTGCACTGGCACGTCACGGGCGCGCCCGGCGGCGGCAGCGACGACTACCAGACCGCGATGCAGCACGGCGCCTGCACGGTCTCCACCAGTCTCGACGAGGAACCGCGCACCGAGCTGTTCATGAACGGCACCGAGTTCCTCAAGGTCGTCACGAACAACGCGAACCCGATCACGCTGTTCATGACGCGCAAGCTCAAGGTCTCCGGCGACGTCGGCTTCGCCACCGCCCTGCAGAAGATGTTCACCATCCCCTCCGCCTGAGGTGCGAACCATGTCTTTCTCGATGGAACTGTCCGAGGAGCACACCGACCTCCGGGACTGGGCGCACGGCTTCGCCGCCGACGTCATCCGGCCCGCGGCCGAGGAGTGGGACGAGCGCGAGGCCACCCCGTGGCCCGTCCTGCAGGAGGCCGCGAAGATCGAGCTCTACAACTTCGAGACGCTCGCGTCCTTCTGGGGCGACGAGACCGGCCTGAGCCTGCCGATCGTCAACGAGGAGCTCTTCTGGGGCGACGGCGGCATCGGCATGGCGATCTTCGGCACCACGCTCGCCGTCGCGGGCATCTTCTCCTCGGGCACGCCCGAGCAGATGGTCGAGTGGATCCCGCAGTGCTACGGCGACGTCGACGACGTCAAGGTGGCCGCCTTCTGCTCGTCCGAGCCGGAGTCCGGCTCCGACGTCGGGGCGATGCGCACCAAGGCCGTCTACGACGAGGCCAAGGACCAGTGGACGATCTCCGGCGCCAAGGCGTGGGCCACCAACGGGGGGATCGCGAACATCCACGTCGTCCAGGCCGTGGTCGACCCCTCGCTCGGCACCCGCGGGCAGGCCGGCTTCGTCATTCCGCCGAACACGCCGGGCCTGGAGTCCACGCGCAAGATCAAGAAGATGGGGCTGCGGGCCTCGCACACCGCGGACGTCTTCCTCGACGACGTCGTCGTGCCGGGCTCGTGCCTGCTCGGCGGCAAGGAGAAGCTCGACGAGCGACTGGCCAAGGCCCGTGAGGGTCAGAAGTCCAAGGGCTCGGCGGCCATGCAGACCTTCGAGCTCTCCCGGCCGACGGTCGGCGCGCAGGCCATCGGCATCGCGCGCGCGGCCTACGAGTACGCGCTGGAGTACGCGAAGGGCCGCCAGACCTTCGGGCGCCCGATCATCGACAACCAGTCGATCGCCTTCACCCTCGCGGACATGAAGACCGAGATCGACGCCGCCCGCCTGCTGGTGTGGCGGGCCGCCTGGATGGGGCGCAACGGCGTGCCGTTCGAGGCGGGCGAGGGCTCGATGTCCAAGCTCAAGGCCGGCCGCACCGCCGTGTGGGCCACCGAGCGGGCCATCCAGATCCTCGGAGGCGCGGGCTACTCCCGCGAGCACCCGGTCGAGCGCATGCACCGCGACTCGAAGATCTACGACATCTTCGAGGGCACCGAGCAGATCCAGCAGCTCGTCATCGCCCGGTCGATCAGCGGCCGGCACATCGCCTGAGCCCCCTGCCCGCGCGAGGGGGGCGGGCAGGGTCCCCCGAGAACGCTCCCCCGGCACGGCCCCGGTCGCCCGGCGCGACCGGGGCCGTCGCCGTCCCGGGACCTTCCCGACGTCGGGTCCTGCCGCGGCTCAGTCCCGCCAGCGCGCCACCCCCGGCCCGTCGAGCAGGTCGTACGCGGGCGCGCGGCCGCACGCGCCGGCCACGAGAGCGAGCGCCGGACCGGCCACCACGTCCCCGGAGCCGTGCGCGAGGTCCACGTCCGTGGCCTCCAGGCGGACCCCGTCGAGACGGCCGCGCGGCAGGAACGGGCCGACCGCGCGCGGGGTGGTGAGGAACTCCAGCGAGGGCCGCACGTGGGCGGGGTCGACGTGGTCGACCGAGGCGTACCCGGCGAGCGCCCACAGGACGTCCACCGTGTGCACCAGCACGTCGGTGAGCGACGCCGCGAGCGGCAGACCCGGCGCGTGGAACCGCGACCCCGCGTTCACCTCGAGCACGTCGACCAGCTCCGCGACGTCCCGCTCGGCGAGCGACCGGGCCCAGGCGTCCATCGCCCCGGACGGTCCGCGGTGACGGACCATCGACAGGGCCATCCGCGGCAGGGACACCTCGAACGGCGTGACCATGTGCGCGAGCACCTCGCGGGTCCGCCAGCCCGCGCACAGGCTCGGCCGCTCCCAGTCCTCGCCGTCGAGGGCCCGGAACCGTCGGACCGCGGTGAGACGCTCGGTGCGCAGGATGTCGTCCACGCGCCGGACCGTAGGAGGAATCGCCGTGCAGTGGAATCCACTCCTCGTCGACCAGCTCGAGTTCCAGTGGTCGACGTCCCTGCGGCCGAAGCTCGACGGGCTCACCGACGCCGAGTACCTCTGGGAGCCCGGGCCCGGGGCGTGGACGGTGCGATCGCGCGCGGAGGCGGTCACCCGGCCGTGGGGCGGCGGGGACATGGTGCTGGACCTCGAGGTCCCGGCCCCCGAACCGCCCCCGGTCACCACCATCGCCTGGCGGATGGCCCACGTGATCGTCGGCTGTCTGGGTGTCCGCACCGCGAGCCACTTCGGCGGACCGGCGGACGACGTCGCGACGCACCGGTACGCGGCCACCGCGGACGAGGCGCTCGAGCAGCTCGACGCGGCGCACGACCGCTGGGTGGCCGGCGTGCGCGCGCTCGGCGAGGAGGGCCTCGTCCGGCCGTGCGGCCCGGCCGAGGGCCCGTTCGCGGCCGAGCCGATGGCGGTCCTCGTCCTGCACATCCACCGGGAGGTGATCCACCACGGCGCGGAGATCCTCCTGCTGCGTGACCTGTACCGGGTTTCCCGGGGGTGACGCCGGGCACATAGGTGACACGACCTGTCGTCAGGAAAGGACGTGCCATGGCCGTCGACATCGGACAGTCCCCGGCCGACGGCGGCCTCCAGGCCGACCCGTCCGGCGTGTCCCACCAGCTGACCGAGGCGCTCGGCACCGACTTCTTCTCGGTCCGCCAGCGCTTCACCGCGCAGCAGTGGGAGACGTTCATGGCCGTGCGCCGCTACGTCGACCACGAGGTCCTGCCCGTGGCGGCCGAGGCCTGGGACGCGGCGCAGATGTCGTGGGACGTCATCAACCGGCTCCCGGAGCTCGGGATCCTCGGCGACGACATCGAGGGCAACGGCTGCCCGGGGCTCGACCCCCTGTCCTGCGGCCTGGTGGCGATGGAGCTGGCCCGCGGCGACGGCAGCCTCGCGACCTTCCACGCCGTGCAGTCCGGCCTGGCGATGAAGGCCATCGACATGCTCGGCTCCGACGAGCAGCGGGCCCGGTTCCTGCCGGGGATGGCGCGGCTGGAGACGGTCGGCGCGTTCGGCCTCACCGAGCCCGACCACGGGTCCGACTCGGTGTCGCTGGAGACCACGGCGCGCCGCGACGGCGACGAGTGGGTCCTCGACGGCCGCAAGCGCTGGATCGGCAACGGGTCGGTGGCGCACCGCACCGTGGTGTGGGCGCGCAACACGGAGTCCGGCGACGTCCACGGCTTCGTCGTCGACACCTCGACGCCGGGCTACGCGGCCAGCGTCATCCCGCGCAAGGGCTCGATGCGCTCGGTGTGGCAGGCCGACATCCGGCTCGACGGCGTCCGCGTCCCCGAGTCCGACCGGCTGCCCGGGGCCAGGACCTTCAAGGACACCGGGCGGGTCCTCGCCACCACCCGCGGCACCTGCGCGTGGATCGCCCTCGGCCACGCCACCGCGGGGTACGACGCCGCGCTGCGCTACGCGCTCGAGCGCAAGCAGTTCGGTCAGCCGCTGGCGTCGCTCCAGATCGTCCAGCAACGACTCGTCAAGATGCTCGCCGAGCTCACCGGCATGCAGCTCTACTGCATGCAGATCGCGCAGCTGGCCGAGGTGGGCGACCTGTCGCCCACCATCGCGGGCCTCGCGAAGATGAACAACACCTCGAAGGCCCGCTGGATCCTCTCCGAGGCCCGGGACCTGCTCGGCGGCAACGGCATCCTGCTCGACAACCACGTCATGCGGCACATGGCCGACATCGAGTCGGTGCACACCTTCGAGGGCACCGAGACGATCCAGACGCTGATCGTCGGGCGCGAGATCACCGGGCTGGGCGCCTTCACCTAGGGGCGCTCACCGCCACCACTTCGGGCCCTTCACCTCGACGGACCCGAAGGCCACCTTGCCGGTGACGACGACGTGCGGGCGGCCGGCGGCGGAGCCGTTCCGCCGCTTGTCCTCGATGCTGCCCGCGGTCGCGCTCACACCCTCCAGGGAGGCGCTGGCCGTCTCGGGGAGGCGCAGCTCCACCGAACCGAGGGTCATGTCGACGTCGATCTCGACGACGTCGTGGTCGATCACGGCCTGGGTGAGGTCCAGCTCGGCCGACCCGAGCCAGCCGTCGATCTCCATGCGCCGCGGCACCGCCCACGCGCCGGAGCGCTTCACCGACCCGAGGGTGGCGTGCAACGCGACGGTGCCGCTGGTGTCCCCGCCGGACCAGGCGTCGCGCGGGGTCCGGCGCCGCTCGCGGGACTCGGCCTCGGTGCGGGCCCGGGCCCGGTCGGGGTGGTCGAGCGGCAGGTCGACCACCAGCGAGTTCAGCTCGCGGCGGGTGCGGGCCGTGGTGGCGAGGCCGGAGCGCCGGTCGAACTCGAGGGTGTCGATCAGCCCCCGGCTCACGGCGTCCTGCAGCAGCCCCACGACGTGCTCGCGGTCGTCGTGGTCGACCGGGAGGTCGGCGGGGGACGGCGGCAGGTCGTCGGTCCCGTCCCTGCCGTCCCTGCCGTCCCTGCTGCCCGTTCCCGACGGCGGCTCGGGTGGGGCGGGCGCGGTCGGGTCCTCCGGTGCCGTCGGGGCGACCGGGGCGGCCGGTGCCGGCGCGGTCGGGTCCGGGGTGGTGCGGTCGGTGCGGTCGGTGCCGGTCTGCTCGTCCGTCTGCTCGCTCATGGCGACGACTCTCCCGCCCCGCGGCGTCGTGCACCTCGGGGTCGGACCCTGATCTCGCCGGGGGTCGCACGGCGGCGATCGGGGTGTCTCGGCTCGTATCGGATCGATGCGAGACGGACCGATACGGGCCGAGGGACACGAACCGGTGACGGTTGCGCGCGACCGACTAACGCGGCTCCGGGTGACGACGATGACTCCGGCATGACCCGTTCGGCCCAGCGATGCATCGGGCATCCGGCCGGGTCCGCCCCTCTGAGGAGATCGTCGTGACTGCTCCCGCCCGCGGACCCCGCCGTACCGTCGCCCGGGCGCCGCACGCCGCCGTGCCCGCCGCCCGCCGTCCCGCGGAGGAGGTGCCGCCCGCGTCGCCGGCCGACGTGACCCCGCGCGAGCGCGCGATCCTCATGGCCGTGGCCGCCGGGCGGTGCACGATGAGCCCGGACGGGGCCGACGGCCTGCTCGTCGACGCCCGCCCGTGCGCCGACCAGTTCGCCGGTCACCGCCTGCTGCGCGCGGGCCTCGCGCGGCTCGTCGTGCAGCCGCCGGGGCGGCCCTGCACCGTCGAGCTGACCCCGGCCGGGGTCGCGCTGCTCGGTCTGCCGATCACGCTCTGACGGGCCGGCCGGTCACCACCGGCAGGTGCTCGTACCCGCGCAGGATGCGGGTCCGGCGCCGGACGGGCTCCCCGGCGGACGCCAGGTCCGGGTAGCGCTCGAACAGCGCGCGCAGGGCTACCTCGCCCTCCATCCGGGCCAGGGCGGCCCCCAGGCAGTAGTGGATGCCGTTGGAGAAGGCGACGTGGTCGCGGGCGTTCGCGCGTCCGACGTCGAAGGCGTCCGGGTCGGTGAACACGTCGGGGTCGCGGTTCGCGGCGGCGAGGACGGTCACCACGAGCGACCCGGCGGGGACCTCCTGCCCCGCCACCACGGTGTCCCGCTTCGCCGAGCGGGCGGTCCGGGAGACCGGGGACTCCACCCGGAGCACCTCGTCCACCGCGTTCGCCCACAGGGCGGGGTCCGCGGCGAGCCGGTCCCGTTGGTCGGGGTGGTCGAGGAGCAGCCGGGTGCCGTTGCCGATGAGGTTGACCGTCGTCTCGAACCCGGCCGCGAGTACGAGCAGGGCGGTGCTGGCCAGCTCCGACCCGGTCAGGTGGGAACCGTCGTCATCGGCGGCGGTCACCAGCGAGGAGAGCAGGTCGTCGCCCGGCTCCGCACGCAGCCGGCGCAGGTGCCCACTCATCCAGTCGTGCAGCGCGGCCACGTTGGTCTGCACGCTCGCCCACTGCTCCCGCGGGAGTCCGAGGTCCAGCGAGGCGGCCGCCCCGTCGCCCCACGCGAGGAACTGCTCGCGCATCGAGGTCGGCACGCCGAGCATCTCGGAGATGACGGTGACCGGGAGCAGGCTCGCGTAGCGCGCGACGAGGTCGACCGGGCCGGACCCGTCGTCGAGGGTGTCGAGCAGCTCCCCGGCGATCTCCTCGGTCCGTCCGCGCAGCGCCGCCACCCGCTTCGCGGTGAACGCGCGGGTGACCAGCCGGCGGTAGCGGGTGTGGTCCGGGGCGTCCACCGCCAGCATCGACGGCGGGTCGATCGGGCCCGGGTGCGGCGGCGGGCCGGCGACGCGCAGGGCGAGTCGGACCGGGGCCGGCATCGAGCCGTCGCGGTTCGCCACCCCGAAGTCCTCGCTGCGCAGCACCTCGGTGCACACGTCGTGGTGCACGGTGACCCGCGAGAACGCGCCGTGCGCGAAGGGCCGGCGTGCGCGCAGCCGCTCGTAGTGCGCGAACGGGTCGCCCTGCCGTTCGGGGTCGAGGAGCAGGGCGGCGTCGTCGTTGCCGCGGCGGGCCTGCCGCCGGATGGCCGCGCGCATGATGCCGTGCGTCGCCGCCCACCGGACCGTGTCGCGGATCATGCACCAGGACGGTACGCGAGAGTACCGATCGTGTCGCCCGCGATGTCAGCGGTGGCACACGGCGTGCACCGGACGCCCGCCGTGGGCCACCGCTGACATGCCGGGCGGCCCGACGGGTACACGCCTGCGTGCGCACCACCGTCGCCGCTCGAGGCACCCTGTCCGCCGACCGCGCGTGGGAGCGCTACGCCGACCTCGACGCGTGGCCGCGCTGGGCGCCGCAGATCACCGGCGTGACGGCGCCCGCCCGTCGGCTCGTCCCGGGCCTCGAGGGCGTGGTCCGCGCGGCCGGGGTGGTGCACGTCCCGTTCACGGTGCTCGCGGTCGACGAGGCGGCGCGGACCTGGTCGTGGCGGGTACGCGTCGGACCGGTCCGCCTCGTCCTGCAGCACGGGGTCGAGCCCGACGGCGACGGCTCCCGCACCTGGCTCGTCACCGAGGGCCCCGCGCTCGTCGTCGCGCCGTACACGCCCGTGGCGCTCGTCGCCCTGCACTCCCTGGTCCGGCCGTGACGGGGGACGCGGCGCAGCCCGGCCCGTCCCGGGCGACGGAGCTCGTCCTGGTCTCCGACACGCACGCCCGGTGGATCCCTGACGAGGTGTGGGCGGCGGTCGAGGCCGCGGACCTCGTCGTGCACGCGGGCGACTGGACCGACGTGGCCACCCACGACGCCTTCCTCGCCCGCTCCCGGCACCTGCTCGCCTGCTGGGGCAACAACGACGGCGACGACCTGCGCGCCCGGATGCCCGAGGTGGCCCGCACGACCGTCGGCGGGCTCCGGCTCGCCGTGCTCCACGAGACCGGGGACGCGAAGGGACGCGAGCGTCGCTGTGACGCCTGGTTCGGACCGGACGCCGACGCGCCCGCCGACGTGGTCGTGTTCGGGCACAGCCACATCCCCTGGGACACCACGACACCCGGTGGGGTCCGCCTGCTCAACCCGGGTTCACCCACCGACCGCCGGCGACAGCCGTTCTGTACCTTCATGTCGGGTTCGGTGCGCGACGGAGCGCTCACGATCACCCGGCACGACCTCCCGCCCCGCACCGGACGGCGCTCCTGACGATCACGCATCGTCACACGGACCGTTCGCACACCGGGTGTGAGAACGGTGTACGGCCGCTGCGGGGCACCGATTTCCGCCACCGGGGCAACGTCCCGGCGTCCTCGACCGTCCCCCTTCACGAGCACGGTCAGTGATGCCCGTACCGTTCTCCCGACACCGGGCGTGCGGACCGTGCGCGACCCGACCGCACACGGACGACCAGACGGGAGGACGGCGACCGGCCGGCGGTCCCACGGACCCGCACGCCGAACGCTACGACGACGAGGACTCCAGGAACGCTCCCCAGCTCCACCCCTCCTCGAGCCCCTGCCTTCGAGACGAAACGGCCGATGACGCTTCTAGCCGAGAGACCTGCCGACGAGGTCGACGAGAGTGAACTCGTCGTCGGTCGTCGCATCCAGGAGTTCTCGCAGCTCGCCGGACCCGTCCGGGAGCTGGACGGGGACCCCGCCGACTACCGCGTCTCCTACCGCGGCGTCGACGCCGTGCACGGCAAGGGCCGGGTCTGGCGCTCCCTGCTCGTCGCGGGCCTGAACTTCGCGTTCGAGGCCCTGTTCTTCCTCTGGCTGCTGCACCCCTCGCACCGGCCCCCGGTCGACCAGTACGCCCCGGCGTTCGCGACCTACGCGAACTGGGTGGTCATCGGCTCGATCGGCCTGATGGAGCTCCTGCGGCTCATCAACGTCTTCTCGCTGTCCCTGGCCTCGGTCATCTCCCGCGACCCGGTGCCCGTCCCCCCGGTCGCGAACCAGCGGGTCGCCTTCCTGACGACGATCGTCCCCAGCAAGGAACCGATCGACGTCGTCCGCGGCACCTTGCAGGCCGCGCTGCGCATCCGCTACCAGGGAATCCTCGACGTCTGGATCCTCGACGAGGGCGACGACCCGGCCGTCCGCGCGATGTGCCGCGAGCTCGGCGTCAACCACTTCACCCGCAAGGGCATCGAGAAGTACAACCGCAAGAAGGGCGCGTTCAAGGCCAAGACCAAGCACGGCAACTACAACGCCTGGGTCGCGGAGCACGGGGACTCCTACGAGATCTTCCTGTCCGTCGACCCGGACCACGTGCCGCTGCCGAACTACGCCGAGCGCATCCTGGGCTACTTCCGCGACCCCGACGTCGCCTACGTCGTCGGACCGCAGTGCTACGCGAACGACGAGACCTTCGTGACGCGGGCCGCCGAGTCGCAGCAGTTCCCGTTCCACTCCCTCATCCAGCGCGCGGCCAACCGCTACAACGCGGCGATGCTGGTGGGCACGAACAACGCGATCCGCATCAGCGCGCTCAAGGGCATCGGCGGGCTCTCCGACTCGGTCACCGAGGACATGGCGACCGGCCTGAAGTTCCACGTGCGGCGCAACCCGCAGACGAAGGCGCGGTGGAAGTCGGTCTACACGCCCGACGTCCTCGCGGTGGGCGAGGGCCCGTCGTCGTGGGGTGACTTCTTCAGCCAGCAGATGCGCTGGTCGCGCGGCACGTTCGAGGTGCTGCTCACCGAGTTCTGGCGCCGGCTCCCGATGCTCTCGCCCGGCCGCGCCCTGCACTACATCCTGATCACCACGTTCTACCCGTCGATGGCGATCGGCTGGATCCTCGGCGCGGTCAACGCGGTGCTCTTCCTCGCGCTCGGCGTCCAGGGCGTGGTCGTCCCCGTCCAGCTGTGGCTGGCGCTCTACGTCGACGCCACGGCCTTCCAGCTGTGGGTCTACCTGCGCAACCGGCGCTACAACGTCAGCCCCTACGAGGCCGAGGGCTCCTCGGGCGTCAAGGGCATGCTGATGTCGATCTTCGCCTCGCCGATCTTCGCGGCCTCGCTGATCGCGACGATCCTGCGCCTGCCGGCGAAGTTCGTGGTCACGCCCAAGGGCCTGTCGTCCAGCGCCGACCACGTGCTGACGTTCCGCCGCCACCTCCAGTGGGCCGTCCTGCTGCTCGGCGCGATCATCACGTCGATCTTCATGGGCTACGCGACGCCCGCGGTGCTGCTCTGGCCCTTCGTGGCCCTGTGCGCCTGCCTCGCGCCGCCCGCGCTGTGGATCGTCGAGCGGGTCGTCGGCCGCCAGCCGGTGATCACCGCCGAGCCGTCGCGGACCTCCGACGGCCGCACCGGCATCACCACCGAGTCGCTGCAGCGCGCCGCGCTCGACGCGATGATCGCCGAGGGACCGGCCTCCGCGCCGTTCCGCTCGCCGCTGGTGGGCAAGCTCCCCGAGGGCTGGATCCGCACCGGCGACCGCCGGGTCCCGGCCGGCGTCGGCGCCGGCCCGGAGGCCCCGCGGACCGAGGTCGCGGGCGAGCGGTACCGCCCGCTGCCAGCCGGCTGGGTCCGGCAGGGCGAGCCGGGGGCCGAGTCCCCGGCGGGCCCCGCGCCCGTGTCGCCCGCCGTCGGCACCCCGTCGCCCGGTCCGCGCACCCCGAACCCGGGGCCGCGGCCCGTGCGCCCCGCCGCCGAGGCCGGCCCCGGTGGTCCGCGCCCGCGTCCGGTCCCCGGGCCGACGCCCGGACAGCCGCCGGTGCCGCCGGCCGGTCAGCCGGGCCAGCCCGCCCAGCCGGGTCAGCCCGGTCAGCCCGGGAACGGGCAGGGTCCGCGCCCCGCCGGTCCCGCCCCGCGACCGACCCCCGTCCCGCGGACCACGGGCCCGCGGCCCACACCGCAGCCGGGACGACCCACGCCCGCGCCGCCGGAGCGCCCGGCCGCGGAGCAGCCCCCGGCGCGCCCGACGCCCCGCCCGGACCAGCGGCCCGAGCAGCGCCCCGAGCCGGTCCGCCCGGTCCGTCCCGAGCCGCACCGGCTCCGTCCGGCCGCGGCCGGTCCGGAGGTCCCGGAGACGCCCGAGTCGCCGGCGGCGCCCACGGTGCACCGCAACGGGATCACGCCGATCGAGCGCCGGTCGCGGACCACGGCCGACGGCCGTCCGGCCCGCCCCGCGACGCCCGGGGAGCCCGCGGCCGACGCGACGCCCGCCGTGAACGGCAGCAACGGCACCCACGGCACCAACGGGTCCACGCACGGCACCAACGGCGCGTCGAGCCCCGGCGCGCCGGCGAACGGCACCCCGGTGAACGGTCGGCCCGTGCCGGCGACGAACGGCACGAACGGCGCCGGTCACACCGAGGTCACACCCCGCGGCGGCGAGGATGCCCCCGACGACGGTCTGACGACGAGCGAGCGTGCCCTGCACGCCTCCACGGTGGCGGTGCGCGTGGTCGCCCTCGCGGCGGTGGCGCCGCCGGCGGGCCGCTCGGACGACGCGCGCCGTCGTGTCCGCCAGCCGGAGCAGACGGAGGCGAGCTGACCCGGCCGGGTCCGTCCTCGTGACGGCGATCCGGTCGGGCACGGCACACGAACACGAGGTGGTGCCCCGGGCGTGACCGGGGTGCGAACGGGTCCCGTCAGCGTGGATGGGACTCTGGGCGGCAGGACCCGACCGGTCCGCCGGAGGACGACGACCACGAACGACACCGGGGGTGGCTCGGCAGGATGTCGGCACGACGGAGGCACATCGCCTCGGGCGCGCTCGCGATGATCGCGGCGCTGACGCTGGCCGGGTGCTCCGGCGGGGGCACCTCCGAGGAGCCGGCGCCGCCCCAGACGATCGTCCCGGCCGCGGCCTCGGAGTTCTGGGTGGACCCGGCGTCGACCGCGGCCAAGCAGGTCGAGCAGTGGCGGGACCAGGGCCGGAGCGCGGACGCGACGGAGCTGGAGAAGATCGCCCGGCAGCCGGTCGCCCGCTGGATCGGCAGCGACGGCAACACCGGCGACGAGGTCAGGGGCCTCGTCGGTCAGGCGAAGGCGGCCGGCCGCACCGCGGTGCTCGTCGCCTACAACATCCCGAACCGGGACTGCGGGCTGTACTCCCAGGGCGGGGCGTCCGACGACGGCGCCTACCGCGACTGGGTCTCCCAGTTCGCCTCCGGCCTCGGCGGCACGCGGACGGTCGTCATCCTCGAGCCGGACGCGCTGCCGCAGACGCTCACCAACTGCGAAGGCCAGGGCGAGCAGGAGGGCCGCGAGGCACTGCTGGCCGACGCGGTCCGGACGCTGAGCCAGGCCGGCGGCGAGGTCTACATCGACGCCGGGAACCCCGGCTTCGTCACCGACACCGGCAAGCTCGCCGACGGGCTGCGCAAGTCCGGCGTGGAGCAGGCGGCCGGGTTCGCCCTCAACGTGTCCAACTTCCAGGCCACCGACGACGTCGAGTCCTACGGCAAGAAGGTCTCCGACCAGCTCGGCGGCAAGAAGTTCGTCATCGACACCAGCCGCAACGGCAACGGGTCCTACGACGGTCCGCAGCAGCCGACCTGGTGCAACCCGCCGGGCCGGGCGCTCGGCACCCCGCCGACCCGTGACACCGGCGACTCCCGGGTCGCGGCGTTCCTGTGGATCAAGGAGCCGGGCGACTCCGACGGCGAGTGCCGCGGCGCCCCGAAGGCCGGCGAGTGGATGCCGGACTACGCGCTGGGCCTGGCGAAGGCCGCGAAGAGCTCCTAGGTGGTTGCGCCGCGGGCGCACCGTCCGGGGCCACGGCCCCGGACGGTGCGCACGGGCGCGCGGCGCTCCTAGTAGCCGTGCACGACCGCGGCCATGTCCTCGGCGCCGTGTCCCGCGGCCGAGGCGACCGCGAGCCGGTCGGCCACGGCGTCGGCGAGCGTGGTCGCCGTGCCCGCCTCGGCGAGGGCGTCGCGGATCAGGTCGGTGTCCTTGATGACGCCGTCGAGCTCGAACGAGGGCGTGTAGTCGCCGGTGATCATGGCCTTGCCCTTGAGCTGCACGTAGGGCGCGTCGACGGCCTGACCCTCGACCGCGTCGAGGAACTGCTGCGGGTCGAGGCCGAGCCCGCGCGCCAGCGCGATCGACTGGGCGATGCCGTTGACCATGACGCCGATCCAGGCGTTCACCGCGAGCTTGAGCCTGCTCCCGTCGCCGAGGGTCTCGCTCACCCACTGGGTGCGCGCGCCCATGGCGTCGAAGGCGCCCGCGACCTTCTCGCGCAGCGCCGACGGCCCGGACGCGAGGATCACGAGCTTGCCGTTCTCCGCCGGCGCCTTCGTACCGAGCACCGGGGCGTCGAGCACGTCGATCCCGTGCTCGGCGGCGAACGCCTCGACCCGCCGGGTGCCCTCGATCCCGACGGTGCTCGCCTGCACCCACACCGCGTCGTCGCGCAGCGAGCCGGCGGCGTCGGCCATGACGGCGAGCACGGGCTCGATGTCGAACAGCATCGTGATGACGACGTCGGCGTCCGCGACGGCCTCGGCGGCGGAGCCCGCCACGGTGGCCCCGTCGTCGGCGAGCGGCTTCGCCTTGTCCGCGCTGCGGTTCCAGACGGTGACGTCGAGGCCCTCGCGCAGCAGGCTGCGCGCCATGCCCGCGCCCATGATCCCGGTGCCCAGGACGGCTACTGAAGTCATGGACGGGGACTACCCCTGGCGGCCCATCGCGAAGAACTCGGCATTCGGGCGCAGAGCGGTCAGGTGGGCCAACCGGTTCGACATCGCGAAGAGTGCCGTGATCGACCCGACGTCCCAGATCTCGTCGTCGGACAGACCCGCCTCACGGGCCGCGTCGACGTCGTCGTCGGTGAAGCTCGCGGAGTCCACGGCGAGGCTCAGGGCGAGGTCGACGATCGCCCGCTGCCGACCGGTGAGCTCCGCGCCGTAGGGGTTGGTGCCGACCGCGTCGGCGAGGAACGGGTCCTTGCTGCGCACCCGCAGGATCGCGCCGTGGGCGACGATGCAGTAGGTGCAGTGGTTCGCCCCCGAGGTCGCGACGACGACGAGCTCGCGCTCGGCCTTGGACAGGCCGTCGTCGGAGTCCATCAACGCGTCGTGGTAGTCGAGGAACGCCCGGAGCTCGCGGGGGCGACGCCCGAGCGCGCGGAAGATGTTCGGCACGAACCCGGACTTCTCGGCGATCGCGCCGACCCGCTCCCGCAGGTCGTCGGGGAGGTCGGAGAGCTCCGTGACGCCGAATCGGCTGACCTGGTCCATGGCCGCAGACCCTAGGCGCGCCGCGGGGGACGGAGAAGCACTCACGGGGGCGAGGCCCACCGCACGTGGCACCGCGCCGCGGTGACGTCCTTGATGCGCTGCACGGCCGGCTGCGACCGCGCCTCGAGGTCGGTCAGCCGGGCCCGGTCGATGCGGTTGGGGTCGCCACGGGTGGCGGCGAGTGACCCGAGGGCCTGGTCGGTGAGGTCGGAGACGGTGCGCCAGTCGGCGGCCAGCTCGGGCGGCGCGGTGGCCCGGAGGTCGTCGACCTGCTTGCGCGCCGCCGCGCTCGCGACGGCCACGCCGCCCTGCCCGGCCTGCGGCGAGGTCTGCTCGGCCTGGACCCGCACGACGGTGTCGCAGTACGACCTCACCGCCGGGTCCACCGGCGGCGGCCCGGCGTCCTCCCCCGCCCCGCCGCACCCGGCGAGCAGCAGCGTGCCCGCGAGCACGGCTCCGATCGGCACCCGCCGCAGCATCCGCGTCCCCCGTCCGTGTCGTGACCCGGGCGAGATGGTCTCCCAGCCGGCGGGCGGGCGGCCCGGCGGGGGTGACGGTGGGCGGAGTGCCCTCCCGCCCGGCCGGGTCGTCATGTCACAGTGACCCCTCGAACGTGACGGAGGGCGACGGGGAACGGGGTGAGTGCCGTGCACGTGACCGACGAGCACCGCGCGATCGTCCGCCGGTGGTGCACCGCGCGGGTGCCGGAGACGCAGCGCGACTCGATGCAGATCTCCTACTCGGAGCGCGCCGGCCGGATCACGCTGTCCTGCCGCCGCGCGCCGGTGTTCCCCGAGCTCGCCACCGAGTGGTCCACTGCCCCCATCGCGCAGCTGCGCTACGACGCCGCGGACGGCCGCTGGGTGCTGCTCTGGCCGGACTCCGGCGGCCGCTGGCACCGCTACCCCGACGAGACGAAGGCCTCGTCCCCCGCTCCGCTGCTCGACATCGTCGACGCGGACCCGACCGGCATCTTCTGGGGGTGAGCGGGGCGACGGGGATCGGCCGTCCCGACGCGGCGGCCGTCGCCGCCCGGGTGGGCGCCTTCTCGCACCGTTCCCGACGACGGGTCGACCCGGCCTCGCTGCCCGAGGTCCGGTCCTCCCGGGACGGCTCGATGCGCCCGCCGCGCCGGGCCGCGGTGGCGGTCGTCGTGCTGGACGACCCGCAGCGCGGGCCCGGGGTCCTGCTGACCCGCCGCACCTCGAAGCTCCGGGACCACCCCGGGCAGTTCGCGCTGCCCGGCGGCTCGCTCGACCCCGGCGAGGACGCGGTGACCGCGGGGCTGCGGGAACTCGACGAGGAGCTGGGCCTGCGGCTCGCCCCGTCCGACGTGGCGGGGCTGCTCGACGACTACCCCACGCGCTCGGGCTTCGTCATCACCCCCGTCGTCATGACGACGTCGGCGCCCCTGGACTCCCTGGTGCCCTCACCCGACGAGGTCGCCCGGCTCTACCACGTCACCCTCGACGAGCTCGACGTCGAGCCCTCCTACCTCGAGATCCCCGAGTCCGACCGGCCGGTGGTGCAGCTGCCGATCGTCGGGCACCGGGTGCACGCGCCGACGGCCGCGGTGCTGCTGCAGTTCACCGAGGTGGCGCTGCACGACCGCCCCACGCGGGTCGACGGACTCGAGCAGCCGGTGTTCGCCTGGCGCTGATCCGGCGTCGTCGTCGGGAGCCTTGACCGTTAACGATGCGTGACGAGCGCCCCGTTCCCATGCGTCCCGGGTATCCCCCGTGTATCTGTGGTCAGGCACCCTGACGAAGGAAGCGTGAGCGCTCGTGTGCGGAATCGTTGCTGCGTACGGTGACATCGACCCCGAGAAGTGCGAGCGGATGCTCGCGCGGATCCACCACCGCGGCCCGGACGACTCCGGGCGGGTCCGGTTGGAGAGCGCGTGGCTCGGCCACCAGCGCCTCTCGATCATGGACGTGACCGGCGGCAAGCAGCCGATCGCCGACGAGACCGACTCGGCGTACGTCGTGGGCAACGGCGAGATCTACAACCACGCCGACATCCGCGAGGCGCTCTCGGAGGTCCGGTTCGCCACCGACTCGGACACCGAGTCGGCGTTCCGGCTGGTCCTGCGCGACGGTTCGGCCGCGCTGCACGACCTGCGCGGCATGTACGCGCTCGCCATGGCGCACACCGACGGCCACGGCGTCGTCGCCCGCGACCCGATCGGCATCAAGCCGCTCTACTGGGCGAAGCTGCCGGGCCTCACGCTGTTCGCCTCCGAGCTGCGGGCCTTCGACGAGGCCGACCAGCCGCTGGTCGAGGCGTTCCCGCCCGGGTACGTCTGGAGCCCGGGCCTGCCCGACTCCGGGATCGACGTCGCCGAGGGCACGATGGTCCGGTTCGCCGACGCCGTGCCGGTGCACGTGCGCCCCGCGCGCTACGCCCCGGACAAGCAGTGGGACGACGACGTGCTCGCCCACGTGCGCGGGGTGCTGTCCGACTCGGTGCGCCGGCACATGATGTCCGACGTCCCGGTCGGCGTGTTCCTCTCCGGCGGCCTCGACTCGGCGATCGTGGCGGCCGTGGCCGCGCAGGTCGCCGCGGAGAAGGGCGAGAAGCTGCCGACCTTCGCGGTCGGGACCGAGACCAGTGCCGACCTGCTCGCGGCCCGGGCGGTCGCCGAGTACCTCGGCACCGACCACCACGAGATCGTGCCGACCGCGGAGGACCTCGAGGAGGCCCTCGACGAGGCCGTCACGGTCATCGAGCACTTCGACCCGGCGCTGGTGCGCTCGGCGGTGCCGAACCTGCTGCTGGCCCGGGAGGCGGTGAAGCACGTCAAGGTGGTGCTCACCGGCGAGGGCGCCGACGAGCTGTTCGCCGGCTACTCCTACGTGCACACCGACCCGGCCTTCGCGACCCCGGACGCTCTCCAGGCCGAGCTCGTGCGCTCGATCGAGACGCTGCACGAGCTGAACCTGCAGCGCTGCGACCGCACCACCATGAACTACGGCCTCGAGGCCCGCGTGCCGTTCCTCGACGCCACGGTCATGGAGGAGATGCTCGCGATCCCCGCCGAGTGGAAGCTCATGGGCGAGGGCCGCACCGAGAAGCAGCTGCTGCGCGAGGCGTTCCAGGACATGGTCCTCGACGACATCCTCTGGCGCGGCAAGGAGCAGTTCGGCGACGGCTCCGGCGCCGGCGACGTGCTCGCCAGACTCGTCGAGAAGGAGAAGGCGAAGGAGGGCGCGCAGGGCGCCGAGCCGCCCGTCGTCGAGAACGGCTGGGAACTGCGCAGCGACGAGGAGGTCGCGTACTACCGGACGTGGCACCGGTCGTTCGCGGGAGTGAAGCCCAACGCGACGCTGGGCGCGTTCGCCACGGCCTGAGCGCGGACCCGGGTCCGGCCGTTCCGGACGGCGCGGACCCGGGTATCCGCAGGGCATGACTGACGTCCCCGGCATCGAGCTGAACAGTGGCGCGACGATCCCCCAGCTCGGGTTCGGTGTGTTCCAGATCGACCGGTCCCAGACCGCCGAGACCGTGGCGAAGGCCCTGGAGATCGGCTACCGGCACATCGACACCGCGCAGATGTACGGCAACGAGGCGGAGGTCGGCGAGGCCATCCGCAGCTCGGGGATCGGGCGTGACGAGCTGTTCGTCACCACCAAGTGCAACAACTCCAACCACGGCCGGTTGGACTCCCAGAAGGCGCTCGACGAGAGCCTGGAGAAGCTCGGCCTCGACCACGTGGACCTCTACCTGATCCACTGGCCGCTGCCCGGCAAGGACCTCTACGTCGACACCTGGAAGGGCTTCGAGGAGGCCGCGAAGGACGGCAAGGCGCGGTCCATCGGCGTCTCGAACTTCCAGGACCACCACCTCGAGCGGCTCTTCGCCGAGACCGAGACGGTGCCTGCGGTCAACCAGATCGAGCTGCACCCGCACCTGCAGCAGCTCGCGATGCGCTCCTTCGACGAGCGCCACGGCATCGCGACCGAGGCGTGGAGCCCGATCGGCCAGGGCCAGGGCGTCATCGACGAGCCGACGATCACCGGCATCGCGAAGAAGCACGACAAGACCGGGGCACAGGTGACGCTGCGCTGGCACGTCCAGCTCGGCAACATCGTGTTCCCGAAGTCGGTGACGCCGTCGCGCATCCAGGAGAACTTCGACATCTTCGACTTCGAGCTCTCCGACGAGGAGATGTCCTCGATCGCCGAGCTCGAGCGGGCCGAGCGGCTCGGGCCCGACCCCGACCAGTTCGACCGCTGAGACCCTCCTCCTCGCACTCCCTCGTCGAGGAGGACGCCGGAACGGCCCGGGTACCGCCGTCGCCCCCACGGCGGTGCCCGGGCCGTTCGCCTGCCCGGCCCCCGGGTGGCAGGAAAGCGTCGTTGCCGTCATCCAGCGGGAGGATCGCCGCATCGTCAGACTCGGCGGGTGACCACCAGCGCCGAGCTCCGTGAGCGGCACGCCGAGGTGTGGGACGCGGCCGTCGGCCACCGGTTCGTCGACGAACTCGGGGCGGGCACCGTGGACGACGCCGTGCTGGCCGGCTACCTCGCCCAGGACGCGCTCTTCCTCGACGCGTTCGTCGCCCTGCTCGGCGCGGCGGTCGCGGCGGCCGACCGGCCGGGTCCGCGTCTCGTCCTCGCCCGCCAGCTCGGGCTGGTCGCGGGCGACGAGGACGACTACTTCACGCGCGCCCTCGACCGCCTCGGGGTCCGGGCTCCCGCCGAGCCGGCCCGGCCGACGGCGGCGTTCCTCGCGCTGATGGACGACGCCCGGCGGTCCGCCGACTACGGGCGGGTGCTGACGGTGCTGCTCGTCGCCGAGTGGCTCTACCTGGACTGGGCGCAGCGGCTGGGAGCCGCGCCCGCCGACTGGCTGTACGCGGAGTGGATCGAGCTGCACCGCGGCCCGGCGTTCGCGGCGTGGGTCGGATTCCTGCGCGAGGAGGCGGACCGGGTCGGGGTCGACGAGGCCGCGTTCGCCCGCACCGCGCAGCTCGAACTGGCGTTCTTCGACGCGGCGTACCGCTGAGGCCCGGGACCGCTCAGGCCGCCCGCGCGCCGCGCTTCGCGAGCCGCCGCCGCTGCGCGTCCAGGTGCGGGCGGGCCCGGCGCTGACCGCCGCGTTCGACGATGGCGTCGGCGAGGTCGTCGAGGACCCGCACGAGCCGGTCCACGTCCGGGGCCCAGCCGCGCCGCTCGCACTCCTCCAACCAGTCGACCACGCCGCGGTGCCCGCGCTCGCCGTTGCAGCGGCGGCAGGCGGCGACCTCGTTCTCCAACCACGACGGCCCGCCCTTGACCTTCGGGATGACGTGGTCGGTGGTGGCCGGCGTCCGCGCGTCCAGCGCCCGGCCGCACCACACGCAGCTGGCGCCGTCGCGCGCGTGCGCGGCGTGGAGGCGCTGGAGACGACCGGGTTGCATCGGTCTCCAGGATGCCTCGCACCCGCGAAGATCGCCCGCTCCGACGGGTGGTGCCGGGATCGTCCGCTGCAAGCGCTTGCGGTGCCCCGGTGGTCGGCCCGTACGCTGGGGCAGCGTGACGACCGATGCACTGTGGTGGCGCGACGCCGTCATCTACCAGGTCTACATCCGCAGCTTCGCCGACGCCGACGGCGACGGGATCGGGGATCTCGCCGGCCTCCGCGACCGGCTGCCCTACCTGCGCGACCTCGGGGTCGACGCCCTGTGGATCAACCCCTGGTACGCCTCGCCCCAGGTGGACGCCGGGTACGACGTCGCCGACTACCGGGCCATCGAGCCCGCGTACGGCACGGTCGCCGACGCCGAGAAGCTGATCGCCGAGGCGCACGAGTACGGGCTGCGGATCATCCCGGACATCGTCCCCAACCACCTCTCCGACCACCACGCCTGGTTCGTCGAGGCGCTCGCGGCCGGTCCCGGCTCGCCCGCCCGCGCGCGGTTCGTCTTCCGCGACGGCCGGGGCCCCGACGGGGCGGAGCCGCCCAACAACTGGCTCTCCCACTTCGGCGGCCCGGCGTGGACGCGGGTCGACGACGGGCAGTGGTACCTGCACCTCTTCGCGCCCGGACAGCCGGACGTGAACTGGGAGAACCCCGACGTGGCGGCCGAGTTCGAGGCGGTGCTGCGGTTCTGGTTCGACCGCGGCGTCGACGGGTTCCGCATCGACGTCGCGCACGGCCTCGTCAAGGACCCGGCGCTGCCCGACCTCGTGGACTCGAGCGACTTCATCGGCCTCTCCACCGGCCCGGGCGAGCACCCCTACGTCGACCGCGACGACGTGCTCGCGATCTACGAGTCGTGGCGGCGCGTCGCGGACTCCTACGACGGCGCCCGGATGTTCGTCGCCGAGGCGTGGACGCCGAGCCCGGAGCGCCTCGCCCGCTACGTCGGCGCGGGGCGGCTGCACACGGCGTTCAACTTCGACTACCTCGTGGCGCCCTGGGACCCGGCCGCGCTGCGGGACACCATCGACACGACGACGGGGTTCCTGTCCTCGGTCGGCGCCCCGGCCACCTGGGTGCTGGAGAACCACGACGTGGTCCGCGCCCCGAGCCGCTACGGCCGCCCGACCGTCCGGCGGCACGGCAACGCCACGTTCGACGAGTCCGACCCCGTCGACGTCCCGCTCGGGATCCGGCGCGCCCGCGCGGCGTTCCTGCTCTCCTCCGCCCTGCCCGGCGGCATGTACGTCTACCAGGGGCAGGAGCTCGGGCTGCCGCAGGTCGACGACATCCCCGAGGCCGCGCTGCAGGACCCGACCTGGGAGCGCTCCGGGCGCACCGAGCGGGGCCGCGACGGCTGCCGGGTGCCGATCCCCTGGACGGCGGAGGGGTCGAGCTTCGGGTTCGGTCCCGACGGCGGGTCGTCCCCCTGGCTGCCGCAGCCGGCCTGGTTCGCCGACTACGCGGCCGCGGTCGAGGAGGGGGTGGACGGCTCCTTCCTGGAGCTCGTCCGCGCGGCCCTCGCGACCCGTCGTCGGCACCCGGCGCTGGGCGAGGGCGACCTGGACTGGGTGTCGGCCCCGGGCGACGCGGTGCTGGCGTTCCGGCGTTCACCGGCCTTCCTCGCCGTCGTGAACCTCTCGACGGAGCCCGTGGACCTGCCCGACCACGACGGGGTGCTGCTCGCGAGCGGCCCGCTCGACGGTCGGCGGCTGCCGCCGGACACGGCGGTCTGGCTGGCGGCCCACTAGGTGGCTCCGCCGTGTGAACACTGTCCGTGCTCTGACCACGGACAGTGCTCACAGGGGCTCGCCCACCACCGGCAGGTCCGAGCGCGTGTCGGCCACCAGGGCGCGGGCGGCGGAGTCGGTGGGCGCCTTCTCGGCGAGGGCCTCCAGGGCGGCGTCGGTGCCGACGTCCCCACCGGCCGCCTCGGAGAGCAGCCAGCGGACCTCCAGCAGGTCGCACCAGGCCTGCACCGCGGTCCCGACGTGCCCCACCGCGGCGTGCGCGCGCCGCATCCCGGGGGTGAGCACGTCGTGCAGCCAGCTCGCCGCGGCCTCGTCCTCGGACAGAGCCCGACCCTGGGTGCGGGAGAGCCACCCGCGGTGCGCCTGCAGGTCGCCGAGCAGCACCCGGGCCTGCCCCTCCCCGACGTCGAGCCCGGTCAGCTCCCGTAGGCGCTGCGCGTGGAAGCGGCGGTCGCCGACGCCGACGCGCAGCCGCACCGCGTCGCCCTCGGGCACGAGCGACACCTCGTCGACCACGAACCCCAGGTCCTCGAGGCCGCGGACGGTGGACTCCACGCGGTAGCGGTCGGAGAAGGCGAACCGCGGCTCGGCGTGCAGGGCGTCCCACAGCGCCTGGTAGCGCTCCGGCACGCTCAGCGCCTCCTCCATCAGCCGCGGCTCGATCTCCGGCGGGCGCCCGAGGGAGGCGGCGACGTCGATCAGCCCCGCGGCGACGTTCTCGACGAGGATCTCCAGGTCCCACTGTCGTTGCCCGTCGGAGAGCGACGGGTGGATCTCGGCGGTCTCGGCGTCGACGAGGTGGGCCTGCAACGCCTGCCCGTCGCGCGAGAACAGCGTGTTGGCCAGCGAGCAGTCGCCCCAGAACACGCCGTGGCGGTGCAGCTCGACCAGCAGCCCCGCCATGGCGTCGAGCAGCCGCGCCCGGTGCGCCGCCCGGTCCGGGGGCAGCCGGGCGAACAGGCGCCGGTACTGCCACGAGCCGGTGAGGAACCGGGTCACGAGCACCGCGGAGTCCTCGGCAACGGAGCGGACGACGAGGCCGGCCGCCCGGACCGTCGGCAGGCCCATCGCCTCCATCCGGCGCAGCGCCTCGTACTCCTTGCCGGCGAGCCGCACGGGCAGTTCCTTGAGCGCCCAGAGCACCCCGTCGGCCACGACGAACCGCACGAGGTGGCGGCTCGGCCCGACGGCGAGTGTGCGCAGCGGGACCGTGGCCGGGTCCCACGCCTCCAGCGGCACGTCCCAGGGCAGCGCGAGCAGCTGCGGGGAGGACGTCCGCAGCCGCAGCTCCGGGGCGGTCACGGCGGCGGACCGGTCGTGCCGCGCAGCACCAGGTGCGTGGGGAGGACCCGGGAGGCCACCGCGCCGGGGCCGCCCCCGCCGACCAGCGCCCGCACCATCCGTCCCGCGGCCACCCCCTGCTCGTGCACCGGCTGCGCGACCGTGGTCAGGTCGAGCATCTCGGCGACCGGGTGGTCGTCGATCCCGACCACGGACACGTCGCCGCCGACCCGCAGGCCCGCACGCCGCAGCGTGCGCACCGCCCCGGCGGCGATCTCGTCGGCGGTGGCGAACACCGCGGTCGGCGGGTGCCGCAGGCCCAGCAGCCGCCCCATGCCGTCCGCCCCGCCCGGCCCGCCGAAGGGCACCCGGACGACGAGGTCGTCGTCGACGGGCAGGCCCGCGTCGGCGAGGGCGTCCCGGTAGGCCGCGGACCGCAGGTCCGGCCCGCGGTCGTCGGGGTCCTCCGAGGCCAGCAGGGCGATCCGGCGGTGACCGAGGTGCACGAGGTGGTCCACGGCCTGGCGGCCGGCCCGGTGGTCGTCGACCGTCACCGACGGGAACGGCTCGCGCGGGCCCCCCGCGGACACGATGTGCACCCCGAGGAGCTCCAGGCGCGCCCGCTCGGCCTCGTCGACCTCGAAGCCGACGACGACGGCGGCGTCCACCCGCCGTCGGGCGGGGAGGTGCTCGAAGAAGGCGCGCCGCCCGCCGACGTCCCCGACGAGGAACAGCAGCACGTCCACCGTCGTGCCGCCCTCCTCGCGCAGTCCGGCCTCCAGGCCCTCGAGCAGCCGGCCGAAGAACCAGCGCGAGAGGTGCGGCACCACCACCGCGACCCGGGTGCGCGAGGCCCCGCCGGCCAGCCGCGAGGCCTCCGGGGAGACGACGTAGTCCAGCCCCGCCGCGGCCGTGAGCACCCGCTCCCGGGTCGCCGCGGCGACCTGCGGATGGTTGTTGAGCGCCCGGGAGGCGGTGGACGCGGAGACCCCGGCCAGACGCGCGACGTCGTCCAGGCTGGCCCCGGAGCCCGCCCCCCGGCGCTCCTCCTCCACCACCCGGCGCCCGGCCGGGGCGGAGGGTTCGTGAACCACGTCACTCAGCCTAGGGCACGCCGCAAGCGCTCCCGGCTCGGATGGGCCGTCCGGCGCAGAGCGTGGCCCCTCCCGTCCGTTCGGTGACGGTTCAAGCTCCTTGCGCACCCTCTCGGGTTGACATCTGAGACACAGGTCACCACAGTCTCACCGCAAGCGCTTCCACGACGCCCGACGACAGGCCGGAGGACCCACGCCCATGCGCTTCCCACCCCGGCGGCGGAGACCGGCAGCCCTCGCTCTGGGCGTCACGGTGCTCTCCCTGCTGGCCCTGCTCGCGGGCTGCGCGGGCGGGCCGGCCGGACCGCCCACGCTGACCTGGTACATCAACCCCGACGACGGCGGGCAGGCGGAGATCGCGAAGCGCTGCACCGATGCCGCGGGCGGCGCGTACCGCATCGCGACCTCGACGCTGCCGCGCGAGTCCTCCGACCAGCGCCAGGAGCTCGTGCGCCGGCTGGCGGCCAACGACTCGTCGATCGACATCATGAGCCTCGACCCGCCCTACATCCCGGAGTTCGCCGAGGCCGGCTTCCTGGCCCCGCTGCCGCCCGGGGTGGGCGCGCGGGTGACCGAGGGCGTGGTCCCGTCGGCCATCGAGGGCGCGTCCTGGCAGGGCCAGCTCGTCACCGTCCCGTTCTGGGCCAACACGCAGCTGCTCTGGTACCGCAAGTCGCTCGTCGCCGACATGGGCCTCGACCTGTCGCGGCCGGTCACCTGGGACCAGATCATCGACGCCGCCGTGGCGCGCGGGACGAAGGTCGCCGCGCAGGGCCGCCGGGCCGAGTCGCTCATGGTGTGGACGAACGCGCTGATCCGCTCCGGCGGTGGCCAGATCATCACCAACCCGGGCGAGGCCAACCCGAAGCTGGTCCAGCTCGGCCTGCTCGACCCGCCGGCCGTCGACGCCGCGAGGATCATGCGCAAGCTGGCGACCTCGCCCGCCGCGGTCCCGGCCTTCTCGACCAGCGACGAGGACACGAACTCCGAGTCGCTGCAGAACGGCGAGGCGGCCTTCATGGTCAACTGGCCGTTCGTCTGGTCGAAGGTGACCGGCGCCGCCGAGGAGGGCACCGTCCCGGCGAACGTCCCGCCCGACTACGGCTGGGCGCTCTTCCCGCAGACCCGGGCCGACCTGCCGTCGGCGCCGCCCTACGGCGGGATCAACCTCGGCGTCGGGCACTCGAGCCGCTACCCGGACCTCGCCTACCAGGCGACCGAGTGCATCACGAGCGCCCAGAACACGGCCTACTACTTCGAGTCCAACGGCAACCCGTCGGCGCGCGTCGCGAGCTACTCCGACCCGGCCGTGCTCGCGAAGTACCCGATGGCCCCGGTGATCCTGCAGTCGCTGACGATGGCCAAGCCGCGGCCGCAGACCCCGTACTACGCCGAGGTCTCCGGCGGGCTGCAGCGCACCTTCCACCCGCCGGAGGCGATCGTCCCCGGCCCGACCAACCAGGCGGCCCAGGATCTCATCCTCGGCGTGCTGCGGAAGGAGCGGCTGCTGTGACGACCACCGTCGAGAAGGAGACCGCGACCTCGGCCTCCCCGAGGCACGCGGCGAGCGACAAGTCCCGGTCCGAGGCACGCCTCGGCTGGTTCCTCGCCGGTCCGGCGTTCGCGGTGATGCTGCTGGTCACCGCCTACCCGATCCTGCAGGCCTTCTACGAGTCGCTGTTCGACTACCGGCTCACCGACCCGGCGAACCGCTCGTTCACCGGCCTCACCAACTACGGCGTCATCCTCACCGACTCCGTGTGGTGGGACGCCTTCGGCGTCACCGTGCTCATCACGGTGGTCACCGTGGCCGTCGAGCTGGTGCTCGGGTTCGCCCTGGCGCTGGTCATGGTGCAGGCGCTCAAGGCCCTGCGCCCGGTCCTTCGCGCGGCGATCCTCATCCCCTACGCCGTGATCACGGTGGTCTCGGCGTTCGCGTGGCAGTTCGCGTTCGCGCCGGACTCGGGCTTCGTCAACTCCTGGTTCTCCTTCGCCGGGCTCGCGCCGGACACCGACTGGTTCGGCAGCCCCGGCTCGGCGATCTTCGTGATCTGCCTGGCCGAGATCTGGAAGACCACGCCGTTCATCTCGCTGCTGCTGCTCGCGGGCCTCGCCCAGGTGCCGGAGGTGCTGCAGGAGGCCGCGAAGGTCGACGGGGCCACCTGGTGGCAGCGGATGCGCAAGGTGACGATCCCGAACATGAAGGCGGCCATCATGGTCGCCCTGCTCTTCCGGACCCTCGACGCGTTCCGCGTCTTCGACTCGGTCTACGTCATGACGGCGGGGGCGAACGGCACCGAGGTGCTCTCGTTCCTCGCCTACCGCCAGACGATCGCGCGCCTCGAGATCGGGCTCGGGTCGGCGGTCTCGGTGCTGCTGTTCGTCTCAGTCGTCCTGATCTGCGCCCTGTTCATCAAGGGCTTCAAGGTCGACCTGTCCCAGGCTCGGGGGGAGTGAGCGATGTCGACCCGTGAGAAGGTCGGATGGGGGATCGGCGGGCTGCTGATCATCATCTACTGCCTGTTCCCGATCGCGTGGATCGTGTCCCTGTCGTTCAAGTCGTCCTCGGACATCTCGAACGGCGAGTTCCTGCCGACGTCGGCGACCTCGGAGAACTACGCGACGATCCTCACCGGGGACGCCGCGGAACTGTTCCTGCCGGCCCTGCGCAACTCGTTCGGCATCTGCCTGATCGCCACCGCGCTGGCCTGCCTGCTCGCGATGTTCGCCGCCTACGCGATCGCGCGGCTGGACTTCCCCGGCAAGAAGATCATCCTGTCCACCGCGCTCGCGGTGGCGATCTTCCCGGTGATCTCGATCGTCACGCCGCTGTTCAACCTGTGGCGCGAGATCGGGCTCTACGACACGTGGCCCGGCCTGATCCTGCCCTACCTCTCGCTGACCCTGCCGATCTCGATCTGGACGCTGTCGGCGTTCTTCCGCGAGATCCCGTGGGAGATGGAGCAGGCGGCGCAGGTCGACGGCGCGACGCCGTGGCAGGCGTTCCGCAAGGTGATCGTGCCGCTGGCCGCTCCCGGGGTGTTCACCACCGCGATCATCGCGTTCTTCCTGGCCTGGAACGACTTCGTCTACGGCATCTCGCTGACCTCGACCAGCGCGTCGCGGCCGGTGCCGGCCGCGCTCGGTCTGTTCACCGGCGCGTCGCAGTTCGAGTCGCCGACCGGGCCGATCGCGGCGGCGGCGGTGATCGTGACGATCCCGGTCGTCGTCCTCGTCCTGATCTTCCAACGGCGCATCGTCGCCGGTCTGACCAACGGCGCCGTGAAGGGATAGCAATGGCCGCGATCGAGATGAGCCACATCGTCAAGCGCTACGGCGACGGCTTCCCCGCCGTGAACGACGTCTCGCTCGACATCGCCGACGGGGAGTTCATGATCCTCGTCGGACCGTCCGGGTGCGGGAAGTCGACGCTGCTGCGGATGATCGTGGGGCTGGAGGACATCACCTCCGGCGACATGGTCATCGGCGGCACCCGCGTCAACGACAAGGCGCCGCGCGAGCGGAACCTGTCGATGGTGTTCCAGAACTACGCGCTCTACCCGCACCTGACGGTGTACGAGAACATCGCGTTCCCGCTGCGCCTGGCGAAGGTCCCCGACGCCGAGGTCAAGGCGAAGGTGGAGCAGTCCGCGAACATCCTCGAGCTCCATGAGCACCTGCAGCGCAAGCCCGCGAACCTCTCGGGCGGCCAGCGCCAGCGGGTCGCGATGGGCCGGGCCATCGTCCGCGACGCCGACGCGTTCCTGTTCGACGAGCCGCTGTCCAACCTCGACGCGAAGCTCCGCGGACAGATGCGCGCGGAGATCGCGCGGCTGCAGCGCCGGCTCGGGATCACCACCGTCTACGTCACGCACGACCAGACCGAGGCGATGACCCTGGGCGACCGCGTGTGCGTGCTCAAGAAGGGCGTGATCCAGCAGGTCGCGTCGCCGCGGGAGCTCTACGAACAGCCCACCAACCTGTTCGTCGCGGGCTTCATCGGCTCGCCCCCGATGAACTTCCTCCCGGCGTCGGCGTCGAACGGGAAGCTGGACACCCCCTTCGGGACGATCCAGCTCGACGAGGCCCGCGCGCAGCAGGTGGGCGACCGCGACCTGGTGCTCGTCGGCGTGCGGCCGGAGATGTTCGAGGACGCCTCGCTGGTGGACGAGGCGCTGCGCGACAAGGGCGCCCGCTTCACCGCGCAGGTCGACGTCACGGAGTGGCTGGGCGACTCGCAGTACGCCTACCTGCCCTACGAGTCCTCCCCGGAGGCGGCGGCGAAGCTCAAGGAGCTCGCCCAGGAGCTCGACGGCGACCAGCTGCGCACGCAGGCGATCGTCTCGATCGACTCCACCTCGCGGATCCGGGAGGGCCAGGAGGCGGAGTTCTGGTTCGACACGCGGAAGATCCACGTGTTCGACCCGCAGAGCGGGGACAACCTCACCCGCGACGCCGAGGCCGGCGCCGAGCTCACCCGGCAGGCGACCGAGGACCGCAAGGCCCAGGTCGAGCGGGCGCGGGCGACCGCCTCGGCCTGACGAACCGGTAGGGCGGGTCGCGTCCCCCGGGGACGCGGCCCGCCGTCCGCGCGTCTACAGGGCGAGCAGCGGGAGCACCCCGGCGACGACGGCCGCGGCGCCGACGACGACGCCGGTGGCCGCCAGGGCCCGCCGCGGCCGCTGCCGGCCGAGCCCGAGCGCGGCGGTCGCGGTGCCGAGCAGGGCGACCGCGAGCACGCCGTAGAGCGTCACCGCCGATCCGCCCGGGGCGGGGACGGCCGCCGCCACCACGGTGGCGACCAGGGCCACCACGGACACCGCGCAGCCGAGCACGGCCGGCTGCGGGCCGGTCCCGGGACCGTCGGGCAGGGCGCCCCGGCCGGGCCGGGCCACGAGGTCGGTGACGGCGTCCTCGGCCGGGACCACCGGCGCGGTCGGCTCGCTGCCGGCGGCACCCGTCGTCGGGACGGCGCGGGCCGCGGCGACGCCGGGGGCGGGCGGGACCGTCGCGGGGCGCGCGGCGGCCTCGCGGGCCGCGTCGACACGTTCGAGCGAGCGCGCGGGCAGCCCGGCCGGGCCGGGCGCGGGCTCGTCCGCGGGGTCCCGCCGGGCGCGGCGGTGCCGCGGGGCCCCGACCAGGGACGACGCGGCGAGGACCGGCGCGCCCTCGGCGTCGGGACTGCGGTGCCGGCCCCTCGTCGGCACCTCGTCCGCCCCTCCGGCGCCACCGGCGCTCCCGGGTCGCGCCACCTGGACCGACACCCGCCCGGGGCCGCGACGGTTCGACGGGCGCGACATGGGTGCGGGTTCTCCTCCGGACGGCGGACGCGGCGTGAGGAAGATCGACGCGGGCCGCGGCGGCGTTACCCGGCCGTGACGCGCAGCCGGTGCCAGGCCATCGCGAGCTGGGTGGCGACGGGGCGGATCACGCGGACGTCGTTCCAGTAGAAGGGGTGCACCAGCGGGGTCCAGCCGAGCCACCACGGCCCCACCGCGACCGACCGGTCCTCGACCACGGCCCGGGCGTAGGCGTCGTTGAGCGGGCGGATCGGCGCCGCGATGACGTCGTCGGGGTCCCAGACGTTGACCCACTCGCCGCCGATGCGGGGGTGCAGCCGCCCGAGCTCGGGGTGGGGCACCGTGATGGGCGTGCCGAAGTCGGGGTGGCGCTGGGCGAACAGGGCGAGCGGCGACCCCAGCGTGTAGAGCCAGCCGAGGGTCTCGCCGCGCTCGGCCGCGGTGTCGCCGAGCTCGGCGGCGACCTCCGGGGCGACCCCGGCCGACCCGTCGGGGTGCAGGCCGGCCGCGACCTGCAGGTCGTAGAAGAAGTTGCTCGCGACGACCGAGCCGAGCGAGTGGGCGAGCACGCACAGCGGCGCGTCCGGGCCGGCTTCGGTCGCGAGGTCGTGCAACGAGCGGGCGAGCACCTGGTGCACCCGGTCGTAGAGGGTGCGGTCGACCGCGCCGGCCTGGTAGCTGATGGCGTCGCCCAGGTAGTGCACCACCAGCCACCGCAGCGTCGGGAAGTGGAACTCCGGGCTGCCCGGCAGGTTGCGGACCAGGCCCGAGGCGACCAGCCCGAGCAGCGCGGCGACGGACCCGCGGTCGGTCGCACCGCCCAGCGAGTCGAGCAGGTCGAACACGCCCTCGGCGCGCTCGCCGCCCATCCGTCGCAGCAGCTTGTCCTGGCGACGCTCGTAGACCGGGGCCCAGAACGCCGTCCGCAGGCAGAGCGCCTCGTCGGCGTCCACCCCCGCGATGCGGGTGAACTCCTCGCGCAGCAGGTCCATCGAGGTGTCCGCGAACCGGTCGTCGGCGATCTCCACGCCGTGGACCCACATCACGGCCAACCGCGTCACGCGTTCTCCTTCGTCAGCTCGGAGTAGGGGGTGCGCAGCCCGTCGGAGACCAGCCGCACCAGGGCCTTGCGCTGCCGCACGAACAGCACGATCGCCAGGACCACGTAGACGGCCGAGAGGATGAGCAGCTCGGTCTCCTGCAGCGCGGTCGGGAGGAAGGCGGCGAGCAGGAACTGCGCGACGAACAGGCCGAGGAGGGCGAGCGCGCCCTTCACCGTGATCGAGAGCGTCACCAGCAGCGCCACCGCGAACAGCGACTGCGCGGCGGTGAGGAGCAGCTCCTCGCGCTGGTCGACGTCGATGGGCAGGCCGTTGAGCGACCCGGCGGCGAGGGCGAAGACGAGCGGCAGCGTGCCCACCAGCAGCGACCACTGGTTGACCTTGGACGAGACCAGGGTGGCGAGCGCGTCGGTGGTCTTGAGCCGCCAGGCGTAGAGGCCCGCCACGAGCAGCTCGGGCGCCTCGGAGGCCAGCGGGGCGAGCCACTGGACGAGGAAGAACTGGCTGATGCCGAGCTCGGTGCCGGTCTCGACGAGGGAGTCGGCGAAGTGCTCGGCGCAGGCGATGATGATGGCCGCGGCGAGCACGAACAGGCCGATGTACCAGGCGCGGCGCGGTGTCGTGCCCTTCTCGCCGATCCAGGCGGAGGGACCGATGAGGTCGGGTTCCTCGGCGGGGGCGCGGGCCACGCGGATGCTGTAGGCCACGAAGATGCCGACCAGCACCACCAGGTCGACCAGGGTGATGCTGACGCGCAGCGGCAGGGTCAGCGAGTAGAGCGTGGCCAGGAGCAGGAACATCAGCGGCACGGAGTCGGTGCGCTGCAGCGTCACACGGGTGGCGTGACCCTCCCGGTGCGCGGTGCCGCCGTCGCCGATCTCGCCCGAGCGCCCGGCCGAGGTGCGCAGGCGGACCGCGGCGAGCAGCACGACCAGCGCCCAGCCGACGCCGACCAGGATCCGGTTGGCGCCGGTCATGTTGGCGAGCGCGAGGCCGCACGGGGACTGGTCGGTCGAGCCCGGCGGAAGACACGTCGGCCCGTACTGGGCGTAGGCGTTGCCGCCCTGGATGGTGAAGACGAAGTCCACGGCGTACTCGGGCAGCACCGCGACCAGCGCGAGCAGGGCGATGGCGAGTCCGGCGGAGATGTCCACCTGGGCCGCCTCCGCCGCCCACGAGAGCAGGAAGGCGGCGCCGACGATCGCGAGCCCGTAGAGCAGGGCGTCGACGGGCGGGGAGATCGAGAGCCCGCCGAGGCTCATCGCGACACCGGGGACCGCGACGGCGACGGCGCCCGCCACGAGGAGGGGCGAGCTGGGGGCAGCCATGTCCGAATCCCTACCCGAGTCGGCGGTGCTCCACCCCCCGGAATCGCCGGATCACCCCCGGTGTCCGGCCGCGGATCGCCGTGCGGCACCGTGATCGTGGCCGCCCCCGACCGTTCAGAGCATCCCGATGACCCTGCTGTCCGATCCGTCACGTTCCGCCCGGTCCGTCACCGGGGCGGCACACGCGGGTGCGCATCATCGTCGGGTGGCGGCACGCGGGCGGACCGAGCGGCTCGGGCACCGTGCCGCGCCGGCGCGCCGCCGGGGCCTGCTGCGGCCGTCGCGGACACCCGGGTACGCCCGGTCCCGGCGGGCGCTGCTCGGCACCACCCTGCTGGTGGTCCTCGCCCTCGGCGGGCCGCTGCTCGTCGGGCTGCTCGACCCGCCGGTGGAGACCGAGCAGGTGGCGCCGTCGCCGACGCCGGTGGCGGCGCCCTCCCGCGCCCCGGACCCGGTGCCCGTCCCCGCGCCGGCCCCGCAGTCCTCGCCGGTGCAGGCCGCGGTCGAGGCGGCGGACGCCACCGTCACCCGCCGCGGCGCGGACGTCGGGATCGCCGTGCTGGACCGCACCACCGGGGCGCTCGCGCTGAACGACGAGGCCGACGACGCCATGAACTCGGCGTCGCTGTCCAAGCTCCTCACCGCCGTCGACCTCCTCGACCGGGGCGCGGCGGGCCGGGTGCCGGTGACGGCCGCGGACCGGCGCCTCGTCCGCGCCGCGCTCGGGCCCAGCGACGACCCGGCCATGAACGCCCTCTGGACCCGCTTCGGCGGGCAGTCCGGCATCACGCGGGTCATCGAGCGGCTCGGGCTCGAGGACACCGAGGTGCCCGCCGACCCGTCGCAGTGGGGCGAGGTGCAGCTCTCCGCCCGCGACATGACGACGGTGTTCCGGCACGTCCTCGAGACGATGGCACCCGCCGACCGCGACCTCGTGCTCGGCGCGATGTCCGCCGCCCCGGCGACCGCGTCCGACGGGTTCGACCAGGCGTTCGGCCTGCTCGCCCCGGAGCAGCGCGGGGTCGCGGCGAAGCAGGGCTGGCTGTGCTGCCTGCAGAGCTCGGTCGACCTGCACAGCGCCGGGGTGCTCGACCCGGAGGGCCGCTTCGTCGTGGCCGTGCTCTCGAACCAGCCCTTCGGCTACGCGGCGGCCCGCGCGGTGCTCGACGACGCGGTGGGGGCGCTGCGCGAGGTCCTGGTCTGAGGGGCACCTCCCGGTTCCGGCCATGCGTCACGGCGTCCATCCGGTGACAGGAGAGGCGGCACCGTGGACCGGCACCGACCCGACGTCGGGAACTAGGGTCCTCCGCCGTGGAGAGCCTCGCGCGGGTGGACGACTGGCCGGTCGAGCACGTGGCGGCGGCGGTGGTGACCGCCGGAGACACCGCCACCCACGGCCCCACCGACCGCCGCTTCCGGCTGGCGTCGGTGACGAAGCCGCTCGTGGCGGTGGCGGTGCTCCTCGCGGTCGAGGAGGAGGCGATCTCCCTCGACGACCCGGCCGGGCCCGAGGGCTCGACGGTCCGCCACCTGCTGGCCCACACCTCGGGCCTCGCGTTCAACGAGCAGAAGGCGATGGCCGCACCCGGGACGCGGCGGCTCTACTCCTCGGCGGGCTTCGAGGTGCTGGCCGACCACGTCGCGGCCTCCACCGGCATCGACTTCCCGGACTACCTGCACGAGGCGGTGTGCGAGCCGCTGGGCATGGGGTCGACGACGCTCGAGGGCTCGGCCGGCCACGGCGCCACGTCCACCGTCGACGACCTCGTGCTGCTCGCCCGCGAGCTGCTCACCCCGACGCTGCTCGCACCCGAGACCCTCGCCGAGGCGACGTCGGTGCAGTTCCCCGGCCTCACCGGCGTGCTGCCCGGGCTCGGCCACCAGAAGCCCAACGACTGGGGGCTCGGCTTCGAGCTGCGCGACCACAAGTCGCCGCACTGGACCGGGGTCGACAGCTCACCGGCGACGTTCGGGCACTTCGGGCAGTCCGGCACGTTCCTGTGGGTCGACCCGGACGCCCGCGCCGCCTGCGTGGCGCTCACCGACCGCGACTTCGGCGACTGGTCCAAGGAGGCCTGGCCGCCGTTCACCGACGCCGTCCTCGCGGAGCTGCGTTCCTGAGCGACCCCCGGTGGCAGGAAAGCGTCGTTGCTGTCGTCCTGTGGCAGCAACGACGCTTTCCTGCCACGAAGGGGGAGCCCGTCAGCGCGGCACGACCAGCAGCAGCGACGTCTCGTCGGCCTGCTCCACGCGCAGCCCGGCGTCGGCGAGGACGGCCAGGACGCCGCCGGTGTCCTTCGGGCGACGGCGGGTGGAGGCGAGCAGGCGCGCGGCGCGGCCCTTGAACGACTTGTTCGCGTGGCTGACCGTGCTGCGTGACCCGTCGTCGGCCTCGGAGACCACGTCCAGCGTCGTCGCCCCGGGTGCGGGGGCGAGGGCCATGTAGCCCCCCGAGCGCAGGTCGACCACGTGTTCGTCGAGATCGGCGAGGACGGGGCCGAGCACCGGGCGCCAGACCGTGCGCAGGCCGCCGCGTCCGGGCAGCGCGGAGTCGGCGGAGAGCCGGTAGGCGGGGATCGGGTCGGTCCCCATGACGAGGCCGAACAGCGCCGAGCACACCGCGATCCGGCGGCGGGCACCCGGCGTCAGGGACCCGGCGTCGAGCGCGTCGTAGAGCACGCCGGTGTAGCGGCGCAGCGCCGGCGCGGTGCGGGAGGCGCGGAGCGCGGCGTTGCGCTCGATCTCGTCGTCCTGGCGTTCGCTGACCCCGAGCGCCGCGCGGGCGGCGGGGACGTCGTCGGCGAGCGCGACCACGTCGTCGACCAGGGCGGCGCGGGTGGCGGTGAGCGCGGGGAAGGACAGGGCGTCGAGGTCCAGCGGCGCGCCGCGTCCCCCGGCCGCCTTCGTCTCGGAGGGTGGGAGGACGACGAGCACGCGGGCATGATTCCCCTCGACGACGAGGAGGAGACCGATGGGTCACGTGGTGCGGGTCTCCTCCGAGGACGGTGAACCCGTCGTCGTGCCCGGCGGATCCGTGGAGGTGCGGTTCGCCGCCGAGCTCGCCTGGGCCGACGGGCATGTGCGGCGGACCGGGCCGCCGGACGCGCGCGAGCGGTCGTGGGCGTCGGTGCTGCGCCTCCCCACGGCCGCGGGCCCGGTCTGGCTGAAGGTCACCACCCCGCGGACGCGCGCCGAGGTCGGGCTCTACCGACTGCTCGTCGCGACGGCCCCCGACGCGGTGCTCGTGCCGCTCGCGCACGACGAGGCGCGCGGCCTGCTCCTGCTCCCCGACGGCGGGCCGACGCTCGCCGACGCCCCGCGCCCGCAGCTCGGTCCGGCCCTGGCCGGGGCGCTCGCCCGCTACGGCCGGCTGCAGCGGGCGATGGCGCCGCGGCGGGCCGAGATGCTCGCGCTCGGCGTGCCGGACGCCGCCCCGGAGGCCCTCGACGCACGCTGCGCCGAGGCGGTGGCGGTCACGGGCCTTCCCGACGGCGGGTCCTGCCGGGCCGCCGTCGCCGGGTGGGCCGCCCGGCTGGCGGACGCCCCGGCCGCGGACCTCGTCACGGTCGACCACCAGGACCTGCACCCGGGGAACGTGCTCGCTTCCGGGCGGTTCTACGACTGGGGCGACGCGGTCGTCGCGCACCCCTTCGCGAGCATGCTCGTCGGGCTCGGCGGGCTGGCCCGCACGCTCGGCGTGGAGCCCGACGAGCCCGTGGTCCACACCGCCCGGGACGCCTACCTCGACGTGTTCGCCGACCTCGCCCCGCACGCCGAGCTGGTCGCCACCTGCGAGCTCGCCTGCCGGGCGGCCGTCGTCGCCCGCGCCCTGACCTGGCAGCGCGCCGTCGGCGACGCCGGCCCCGACCACCCGCTCGCCGGCGCGGCCCGCGAGACCCTCGCGCGGTGGGACGACCCGTCGCCCTTCGCGGCGGCCTGAGAGCGGTTCCGTACCCTCCTCCGGGTGGATTCCCCCGCCCGCTGGCAGCCCTCGCGCGCCGGGATCCTGAACGTCTACCAGTACCAGGACGAGGTGCTGGAGTTCGGCGGCGGCCGCCTGCTGCTGCGCGGCGTGAACGGCTCGGGCAAGTCGACGGCGATGAACATGCTGCTGCCGTTCCTGCTCGAGGCCGACGTCCGCAAGATCGACGCGGCCGGGGAGCAGCGCGGCGTGCTGCGCTCCTGGATGCTCTCCGACAACGACGACACGCAGCGCACCGGCTACCTGTGGATCGAGTTCGTCCGCGGGGGCGAGTACCGGACGGTGGGCTGCGGGATCCGGGCCAACCGGTCGACCGACCGCGTCACGACCTGGTGGTTCTCCACCGACCGCCGCGCCCGCCTCGACTTCCGGCTCACCGAGGCCGACGTCCCGTTCTCGGTCGACGCGCTGCGCGCCGAGCTGGGCGTCCGCGGGCAGGTGTTCACCTCCACCGCCGAGTACCGCGCGGAGATCGCCCGCCGCTTCTTCGGCGGCACCGACCCGACGGCGTACTTCCGGCTGCTGCACCAGGTCCGGAACCCGCGCGTCGGCGACCGCATCGACACCGACCTGCCGCGCACCCTGCGCGAGGCGCTGCCGCCGGTGCCCGAGGACGCGGTGAACGACGCCGCCCAGCCGCTGGAGGACCTGGAGGACCACCGCCGCAACGTCACCGACCTGGCGGCGACGGCGACGGCGCTCGACGCGGTCGTCGAGGTCTACACCGACTACGCCCGCCGGGTGCTGATGACGGCCGTGGAGGGCGCGGCGTCGGCCGTCGACGCCGCGCGGACCGCCGAGCGGCGCGTGGAGCGCGACCGGGCCGGGACGCAGCGGGCGGCGACCGCCCGCGACGACGCCGTCCGCGCCGTCGGTGAGCTGGCCGACGAGCACGCCCGTGCCTCCTCGGAGCGGCAGGGCCTGGTGAGCCTGCCGGAGTACGCCGCGCACGCCGACCTCCTGCGCCGCCGCGACGAGCTGGTCCGGGCCGACGAGTCCGCGCGCACCCTGGACGCCGTCCGCGGCCGCGCCCTCGCCCGCGTGACCACCGCCGCCGGCAGCGTGACGGCCGCGCGGGGCCAGGTCGAGTCCGACCTCGCCGGTGTCGCCGACCACCTGCGCGGCGTGGCCACGGCCGCCCGGGCCGCGTCCGCGCCGGTCCGGCTCCCGGACCCGCCCACCCTCGCCACCGAGCCGCGGGACGACGCCGCGAGCGGCACCACCGTGGACGTCCCGGAGGACGACACCGACCCCGTCGACGACCTCCCGCCCGCGCTGCTGGCCGCCGCCGACGGGCTGCGTGCCCACCGGTCGACCGTGCGCGAGCTGCGGGAACGCGCCGCCGCGGCCGACCGGGAGACCGCGGCCGCCGACCGCGCCGGCGTGGAGGCGGCCGAGGCGGGCGAGCGCGCCGCCGAGGCGGCCGAGCAGGCCGACGTCGCCCGCCGGGCCGCCCGCGTCGCCGCCGACGAGCACGTCACGGCCGTCGCGACCTGGCGCGAGCGGCTGGCCGCCCACCTCGCCGCCGTGCCCGCGACCGAGCCGGACGGCCCGACGGGGTGGCTGCCGGTCCCCGGCGGGGAGCCGGACGCCGAGCCGGTCGACGACCTGCGGGCGCACGCGGAGGCCCTCGTCGGTGCCGCCCGCCGGGCGGCCGACGACGCCTCGGGGGCGCTGGCCGCCGCACGTGCCCGGGCCACGGCGCGGGTCGGCGAGGTGGACGACGAGCTGGGCGCGCTGCGCGCCGAGCACGCCCGCGTCGAGGCGGCGGGCGAGCTGCCGCTGCCCCGCGAGCCCTGGCGCACCGACACCGGCGTGGACGACGCGGTGCTGTTCGCGTCGCTCGTCGACTTCGCCGACGACCTGGACGACGCCGGCCGCGCCGGGCTCGAGGCCGCGCTGGAGGCGTCGGGCCTGCTCGCGGCCCGGGTCGAGCCAGACGGCGGGGTCCGCGGCGGCGACGGCGAGCTCCTCCTGACGCCGGGTGCCGCCGGGTCCGGGGCCGGGCCGCGGCTGGTGCCGGTCGACACCGGCGCGGTGCCGGTGGAGGTCGTCGCCGGGGTCCTCGGCAGCATCGGGACGACGCCCGGCGACGCCCTCTGGGTCGCCGAGGACGGGTCGTTCGGGGCGGGCCCGCTGCGGGGCCGGCACACGAAGCCCGCCGCCGAGTACGTCGGCGCGGGCGCGCGGGAGCAGGCCCGGGCGCGCCGGCTGGCCGAGCTCGCGGCGCAGGTCGACGACGCCGAGACCCGCCTCGTGGCCGTCCGCACGGTGGCCGGGGCGCTCGACGCGCACGCCGAGACGCTGCGCCGCCTCGTCCGCGAGCTGCCGGGCACGCGCACCGTCGACGACGCGGTGGTCGCCGCGACCGGCGCCGCCCGGTACGCGCAGGAGGCGCAGGGCCGCTCCGCCGAGCGGGCCGCCGCGGCCGCCGAGGCCCGCCGTCGGGCGGACGACGCCGTGGCCCGCCTGCAGCAGGAGGCGGCGGACGCCGGGCTGTCGACCGACGCCGAGCGGCTCGAGGGCCTGCTGGAGGCGGTCGCCGACGCCGAGCGGGCGCTGTCCGCCGTCGACGCGGCCGTCGAACGGGCCCGCCGCAGCGCGCGGTCCTGGCGCGAGGCGGTCGCGGGCTGGGAGCGGGAGGTCGCCGACCTCGGCGCGGCCATCGCCGACCACCGCGTCGCCGCGGGGCACGCCGCGTCGCTGCGGACCGAGCTCGACACCGCCGAGTCGGCCCTCGGGGAGGAACCGGCGAAGATCGCCGCGCGGGTCGGCGAGCTCGACACGCACCTGCGGGAGACCGCCACCCGGCTCGACGCGGCCCGCGAGGAGCAGACGACCGCGACGGTCGGCCTCCGCGAGGCGGAGCTGCGCGTGGAGTCGGCGCGGGAGACGCTCGCCGAGCGGGAGTCCGCGGCCGTCGGTGGCCGGGGGCGTCTGGTCGAGGCGCTCGACGTGCCGGGGCTGCTCGCCGCGGCGGAGCGGGCCGACGCCTCGACGGGGACGAACGACCCGGTCGTCCCGGAGAGGGAGGACGGCGGGGCCGCGGACGGTCCCGTCGACTGGTCCGAGGAGCCGATCCCGGCCACCCCGGACACCGTCGAGGGCGCCGCGGAGCTGGTCGACGCCCTGCGCGCCCGGCTGGCGGCGCCGCGTCGTCAGGTCACCGAGGACGCGCTGGAGAAGGCCCTGCGCGAGACCCGCGACCACCTGGCGTCGGGTTGGGACATCGAGTCCCGGCGCGGGGCGGACGGCACGCCCCTCGCCGTGCACGTCACCGGGCCGACCCGCGCGGTGCTCGCGCAGATGGTGCACCGCGTCGCGGTCCAGCGGCGGCGCGCGACGAGCCTGCTCTCGGCGCAGCAGGACCAGGCGCTGCGCAACCTCCTGCACGGCAGGATCGCCCGCGAGGTGGCCGACGCGCTGTTCGCGGCGTCCGAGCTCGTGGAGCGGATGAACCGCATCCTGCGCGGCGTGACGTCGAGCCAGGGCATCGGCGTCCGCCTGCAGTGGCGGCCCCGCGGCGACCTGGCGCCCGAGACGGCGACGGCGCTGGCGCTGCTGGGCAAGCACCCCGACCTGCGGTCGCCCGACGAGGACGACCAGGTCCGCGAGGCCGTGAAGAGCCTCGTCGAGCAGGCGCGCACGGCGGACCCGGAGGCGTCGTACCGCTCGGTGATCTCCGAGGTCCTGGACTACCGGACCTGGCACGAGATGCGGATCTACCTGCGCCGCCCGGGGCGCAACGACGAGCTGCTGACGCGCCGGACCACGTTGAGCGAGGGCGAGAAGAAGCTGGTCACGGTGCTGCCGATGGCCAGTGCCGCCGCCGCGAGCGCCGCGGCGCACGACCCGCACGGCGTCGGCGCCCCGCGGCTGGTGCTGCTCGACGACGCGTTCGCGAAGGTCTCCGAGGACAACCACGCGAAGCTGTTCGGCCTGCTCGTGGACCTCGACGTGGACTTCGTCGTGACCTCCGAGCGGCTGTGGGGCACGCACCCGAGCGTCCCGGCGCTCGCCATCACCGAGGTGCTGCGCGACCCGGAGCTGAAGGCGATCGCCCTCGTGCACTACCGCTGGAACGGGTCCGAGCTGTCGGTGGGAGACGCAGCGGAGCGGAGCTCGACCCCGGGCCGGGGCGTATGAGCACGACGATCCGGCCGGTCGTCTTCTCCTACGTCACCGAGTCGCCGGAGTACCGGTGGATCCTCGGCGTCTTCGCGGGCACCTTCTTCGCGGAGCTCACGCCGGGGGAGGTCACCGCGCGGCTGGCGGAGAGCGGGCACGAGCTGGACGAGGCGACCGTGAAGATCCGCCTCGACCAGCTGCGGGTGTGGGGGAACCTGGAGGTCTCGGCCTCGGTCGGGCAGGTCGGGACGGTCGAGGACTACTACCGGCGCCGCGACCGCTACCTGATCACGCGCGTCGGGCAGGAGGTGCACGACCTCGTCGAGGGGGTCCTCGCGCAGGTCGACGACGTCCGCGACGTGTCGCTGGGCCGCCTCGACCAGCTGCGGGCCGCCCTGGAGGACCTGGCCCGGCTCGACGCGGCGACCGCCCCGCCCGGCCGGCTCGCCGCGGCGGTGCGCGCGGTGTTCGACCCGCACGTCGCGTTCTCCGCCGAGATCACGCAGTTCTTCGCCGCGATCAACCAGTGGCAGTCGCGCTTCGACCTCGACGAGGACGAGTTCGCGTTCTTCTCCGAGGTGCTCGTCGGCTACGTCGGCGAGCGGCTGGAGACGCTGCACCGCGCGGCCCGCCCGATCGCGGGCCTGCTCACGGAACTCGCACCCGCCGTCGGGACGATCGTCGACCGGGCCGCCGACGGTCTCGCCGCGCGGGTCGCCGCGGCCGGGCTGTCCACGGTGCGGGTCCGCCGCGAGCCGGGCGCGGCGACGGCGGACTGGGAGAACCTCGCGTCGTGGTTCGTCTCGACGACGGGTCGCCCGAGCCGGGTGCAGACGCTGGAGCGGGACGCGGTCGACGCGGTCCGGACGCTCACCCAGAACCTGACCAGGCTCTCCCGCACCGGCACCGCGGGCTCGTCGCGGCGCGTCGACTTCCTGCGGTTGGCCGGGTTCTTCGCGCACGCCCCGGCCCCGCGCGCGCACGAGCTCGCGGCGGCCGCGTTCGGGCTCTACGGCGCACGGCACCTCGGGGTGGCCGGCGGCGACGACACCGACCCCGTCGACGGCTCCGTCTCGTGGTGGGACGCGCCGGTGGCGACCGTGCCGGTGTCGCTGCGCGAGCGCGGCGACACGACGAGCCGGGGCCGGACGTCCCGCGTGCAGGACCGCACCCAGGAGCGGCGACACCTGCTGGCGCGCAGGGCGGAGGTCGAGAAGCGGGCCGCGGCCGCCCGGGCGGAGCTGCTCGAGGTCGGCGCAGGCGGGTTCACGGCCCGGCTCTCCGAGCCCGCGTTGCGTGAGCTGCAGCGGGTCCTGACCCGCGCGGTCGCGGATCTCGGCCCGGCCTCGTCGTCGGGAACGGGGAGCATCGTCCTCGACGGCGTGCGCTGCGAGGTGCGCCGCGCCCCCGGCACGACGACGAGTGTGCCCACCCACGCGGGGGCCCTGCGGGTCGAGGGGCTGGCGCTGACGGTGGAGCCGGAGACGCAGCGCAGCGGAGCTCGACCATCAGAGGCAGCGCCGTGAGCACGCCCGCCACCGACCCGCAGCGCGACGGCGAGCTCGTCGCGGCGACGCGGGCCCTGCTCGCCCGCCCGTGGCGGACGGTCGAGACGGATCCGGAGCTCGTCGCGTCGATCCGTCGGCACGTCGACGCGCTGGACGCGTGGTTCACCCAGGAACTGAACTACCGGCTCGTCGTCACCGCGGACACGGCGCGCCTGGTGAAGACGGGGCACGTGCCCGCCGATCGGCCGTTGCGGACGGTGTCGGCGTCGCCGCGGCCGTTCACGTCGGCCGAGTACACGGCGCTGGCGCTGGTGCTGGCGGCGACGACGTCGGGGCCCGACCGCACGAGCCTGCGCGACCTGGTCAACGCGGTGCACTCCGCGGCCGCCGAGGCGGGTGTCGTGCTGGACACCGACGCGGCGTCGCGGCGCGCGCTCGTGACGGCGCTGCGCTGGCTGATCGCGCAGGGGATGCTCCGCGAGCTCGACCGGGGCGTCGCGGTCTACGAGCACGACGCGGACGCCGACGCGCTGCTCGAGGTGCGTCAGGACCGGATGGCGCTGCTGCCGACCGGCGCGGTGGTGGGGGCGGAGTCCCCGGAGGAGCTGGTCGACCGCGCCCGCGAGCGGGGGTCGGCGGCGACCGCGGCCCGGCGCCGGCTCGTCGAGGACCCGGTGGTGCTCGCGTCCGACCTCGACCCCGCCCGGTTCGCCGAGCTGCGGCGGCGCGCGGGCGACGAGGGGCGGCGGGTCGAGGCCCGGACGGGGCTGGTGCTGGAGGCGCGCGCCGAGGGGTTCGCCGCGCTCGACGTCGACGGGGGGTGCTCGGACATCGCGTTCCCGTCCGGCGGCACCGTGCCGCACGCGGCGTTGCTGCTGGTCAGCGAGCTGGTGTACCAGTTCCGGCCGGCCGACGACCCGGAGGCGATCCCGTGGGCGTCGGTGCGTGAGGTGCTCGACGAGCTGGTCGCCGAGCACGGGCGGTACTGGTCGAAGGCGGCGTTGGCCGACCGGGACCGCTTCGCCGCGGACGTGCTGGCGCTCCTGACGTCGATGCGGCTGGTGGCGGTGGAGGGCGACGGCGCGGTGCGGGTGCTGCCGCCCGCGGCGCGGTACACGCCGGACGTGACCGTGGTCGAGGGGGAGGACGTCGAGGAGCAGCCGACGCTGCTGTAGTTCTCGCACGTCGCCCACCTCGCCCCACCCCGTTCCCACCCGTGGCAGGAAAGCGTCGTTGCTGTCGTCCAGTGGCAGGAAACCCACGACGTCGACGAGACGACGAGGCGAGGAGGCACCGTGACCGTCCCGGCGGTGCTCCTCGGCGACGAGTTCCTCCCCGTGTGGCAGCGCGTCGCGAGGACGCTCGATCAACGCGGCCTGGACGACCGTCGGGCCGTCGCCCTGCCGCAGGGGTTGCCCGACACGGTGTTCGCCCGGCTCGGCGAGCTGCTCCGGGTCCGGTTCCCCAGCACCCGTCGCCGCCTCGACCTCTCGGCACTCGACGCCGCACTCGAGCGCCACGGCGCCGACCTCCTCGCCCTGCTCGCCGCGGCCGGCTGCCCGCCGACCGGCCGCCGGGAGGCCCGCGACGCCGAGCGCGACCGTCGGGCCCGCCGCGACGAGGCGCTCACGGCCGCAGCCACGGAGGCGCTCGGCCTGCAGCCGTGGGTCGTCGCCTGGGCCGAGGCCGTGCGGCCGGGCCTTCCCGACGACGGGTCGGCGCGGGCCGCCGTCGACGCCGTCGCGCGGGTGCTCGCCGCGGCCGACGAACCGGGGCTGCGCAGCCGCGCGGAGGTCGCCGCCCGGGTGCTGGGGGACGCCCACGCGCTCGACCGTGGTGAGCCGACCCGCCGCCTCGTCGGGACGGCGCTCGCGCTGCGCGCCGGGCGGGGCCACCGGGACGACGCCGAGCTGTGGGCGGACGCGGGCCTGCCCGGCGACCTGGTCGCGACCCCGGTGCCGACGTGGTCGTTGCCGCTGCTCGGGGACGGTGCGGCGGCCGCTGTCCGGGCCGCCACGGCCGCGGGCGCGCCGGGCTACCTCGCCACGCTGACGCTCCGCGAGCCGGCGCTCGAGGTCCCGCCCGGCACGGTGGTGCTCAGCGTCGAGAACCCGCGTCTGCTCGAGGCCGCCGTCCAGCGGGCGCTGCCGGTGCCGATGCTGTGCACCCTCGGCAACCCGACGACCGCGCCCCTCACGCTCGTCCGTGGCCTGCTCGCCGCCGGGGCGGAGGTCCGCCACCACGGCGACCTCGACCCCTCCGGCGTGGCGATCACGGCCCGCCTCGCCCGGCTCGGCGTCGTGCCCTGGCGCATGACCGCCGCCGACTACCGCGCGGCGGTGTCGCCCGACCTGCGCCCGTTCGACGGTCCGGTGCCGCCCACGCCGTGGGACCCCGACCTGCAGCACGCGATGAGCGAGCACGGCCGGGCCGTCGACGAGGAGCGGGTGATGGACGAGCTGCTGGACGCGGCCGTTCGTGAGGGGAGGCGGCGAGCGCTCTAGTGGCGCGCGGGTTCCCCTCGCGCGGGACGGGTCGGCACCCCGGTCGGTTCGCCCTGCAGCTCGCGCGCCACCAACGTCGCCGCGGCGGCACCGATCGGCACCGCCACGATGCCGACGAGCGGGATCAGGCAGAGCAGGTACGTCGGCACGCCCACCGCCCAGCCGAGCAGCCGACGGGACCGCACGACCCGCCGTCGGGCCGCGAGGCCCAGCCCCCGCCGCTCCAGGGCCGGCGCGGTCAGCTCCAGCACCAGCAGGCGCCCGCCCACCAGCGCCGCGACCACCGGCACCACCGTCTGCCCCACCACCGGTACGAACCCGGCCACGAACAGGGGGATCGCCACCAGCACCGAGAGCGCCACGAGCAGCAGTCCGTCCCGGACGGAGCCGAACCACGACCGTCCCGGCCCGTCCGGCACCGACCCGACCGTGTCGTCCACGATCTCCGACAGCTTCTCGTAGAACGGCCCGCCGATCGCGAGCGTCACGGCCACGAACGTCAGGACCGCCACCAGCGCCACCGCGGCCACGAGCGCGGTCCCGACGACGACCTCGGCCAGGTCCCGCGCGCCCGGGGACCACGCGGCGGCGAAGGACGTCAGCAGCCCGACCAGGTCGCCCAGGTACCGCACGAACACCACGAGCGCGCCGACGTAGAGGACCGCGGTCGCCAGCGCGGGCAGCGCCCCGAGGCGCAGCAGCCGCGGCGACCGCAGCACCGTCCCGGCGCCGCGCGCGTAGAGCCGGAGACCGAGCAGCAGGTCGGACACGTCCGGATCGTCCCACCCCGCGACGACCCGGGAAATCCCGCGACGGCCCCGGCGCGACCGTGCTGACATGCACGGCGTGGAGGTCGAGTTCCGGCGGCGCGCCGACGACGGGTCGGTCGCCGAGATCGCCCGCGCCGACGGCGTCCGGCTGCGGATGCGCTCCTACGACGTCACGAACGAGGTCCCGCACGACGCCGTCCACCTGATCGGTGAGCGGGCCCTCGGCATCACCGACGGCTTGTGGGGCTCGATCGCGGCGGGCGCGGTGTTCGCGAGCGTCGAGGTCGTCGGGGGCCGGCAGCGCCACGACCGCCACCGCCGCTCCGCCGAGGTGCGGCGCCGCAACGAGGCGTGGTTGCGGCAGGCCGAGGTCGTGGTCGGGACGCTGCAGCACTGCCTGGATCGCGACGGTGCCGCGACCCACCGGGAGCTCGACCGGGCCTGGGCCGTGACGCACACCGGCCGGAGCCCGTTCACCGTCGAGCAGGCGGAGCGTGCCGTCCGGGAGCTCCGGCGGCTGCGGGCCGACTGGTCGGCCCTGGCCGTCGACGGCCCGGGTCTGCGGTTCACCTGGCCGGTGCCGCGCGGACGCCGTCGCCCCTAACCTCGGGGTATGCGGATCGCGTCGCTGCTGCCCGCCACCACCGAGATCGTCGCCGCGCTCGGCCGCGCGGACGACCTCGTCGCGATCACCTTCGAGTGCGACCACCCGCCCGGCCTCGCCGCACCCGTGGTCGTGCGGTCCGCCCTGGAGCCCGGCATGACGCCGGCGGCGATCGACGCCACCGTGCGCGAGCGCGCCGCCGCGGGCCTGCCGCTGTACGACCTCGACCGGGAGGCGCTGCGCGCCGCCGCCCCCGACGTCGTGCTCACCCAGGACCTCTGCGGGGTCTGCGCGCTGCCCGGCCACACCGTCACCGAGGCGCTCGCCGAGATCGGCCTACCGGACGTGGCGGTGCACTCGTTCGACCCGCACACCCTCGACGAGGTCCTCACCGGGATCGCCGACCTGGCCGCCGCGATCGGCGCGGACGCCGCCCCGATGCTCTCCGACCTGCGTCGACGTCTCGCCGCCGTCGACGACGCCCTCGCCGACGAGGCCCGGCCACGGACCCTCGTGCTCGAGTGGACCGACCCGCCGTTCCTGCCGGGGCACTGGGTGCCCGAGCTCGTCCGCCGCGCGGGAGCCGTCCCGACGGCGGGTGCGGACGGGGGGCGCAGCCGCGCGGTGGCCTGGGAGGACCTGGAGTCCCCGGACGCGGTGGTCGTGACGCCCTGCGGCTACGACCTGGCGGGCGCGGTCGCCCAGGCCGGACCGATCGCGGAGCGGTTCCCCGACGTGCCCGTCATCGCGATCGACTCGGCGGCCTACGTGGTGCGTGCCGGCCCCCGGCTGGTGGACGGGATCGAGGCGCTCGCCCACGCGCTGCACCCGCGGGCGGTGCCGGCGCCGGGGGAGGTGCGCTGCGCGCAGGTGAGCACCAACGGTCGCTATAGCGACCGTTAGTGCTCACCTGCGGAGCACCCTCGGCCCCGGGCCGCCCGCTCCCAGGGTGTCGCCCGGGTTCACCAGCTGGCACCGGTCGATCGACAGGCAGCCGCACCCGATGCAGCCGGTGAAGTCGTCGCGGAGCTGTTCGAGCCGGCGGATGCGGTCGTCGAGCTCCGCGCGCCACGACGCGGAGAGGCGCTCCCAGTCCGCGCGGGTGGGGGTGCGCGCGTCCGGCAGCTCCTCGAGGGCCTCCCGGACCTGCGCCAGCGGGATCCCGACCCGCTGGGCGATCCGGATGAAGGCGATGCGCCGCAGCACGTCCCGCCGGAAGCGGCGTTGGTTGCCCGCGGTGCGGCGGCTGGCGATCAGCCCCTCGCGCTCGTAGAAGTGCAGCGCCGAGACCGCGACCCCGCTGCGCTGCGCGACCTCCCCGACCGACAGCTCGCCCGCGCCTGGCGTCATGTGCCGACCGTGGACGTCGAGCATGGTCGAGGTCAAGGGAGTCCGGACCGGTGACCGGACGCACCACACGTCCGGTCACCGGATCCGGCCCGGGCGGTCGGCGGACCCCCCGGTCCCGCCTGCGCCCGGGTCCGCCGCGTGACGGCGGATGTCCCCCGGTCGTGGGCGGGAGCTCGCCCTCCACCCACAGGCCCCCCAACGGACGGGGCGGTCGGGGAGCACGGGCCGCGACGCGATGTCGCCCGGTCGGGCGAGCGGGAGTGTGCGGAAGACGTGTCCTCAGCCCACCGCGGCCAGGACGCGGACCGTCGCGATCGCGGTCTCCTCGGTCGTCGCCCCGGTCGCCGCCGCCCACGAGGACGCCGCGGCGTCCCCGCCGAGGGCGCCGGCGAGGCCCTCGCCGGATTGCGCCGCGAGGTCGGCGAGCACCGCGTCGCACGCCGCCAGGATCTCGGCCCGACGACGGGCGAGGTGCTCGGCGAGCACCCCGCGCAGCTCGGCCACGGCCTCCTCGCGGCCGGCGGCGACGTCCGCCCCCGCCCGACGGAGCAGGGCCTGCAGGGTCTCCGGCGGCAGCCCGCGCCCGGTGTCGTCCCGGGCGGCCGGCGCCGTGACCCCGCGCTTGGCGTCCCGCTTGCGCTGCTTGGCCGCGCGCCGCTCGCGATTCGACAGGCCCATGCCGCGATGGTGGCACCTACTCCTGCAGCGCCTCCCGGCCCACCCGCAGGCTCGCGGCGTCGGCGGCCTCCCGGCCCGCCGCCCAGCCCGCCGCGTTGCCGACCGTGAACCGCCTGGTGGTGAGACGCGGGAACAGGTCGGCAACCGTCCGCTCCACCACCTCGCCGCGCGCCGCGAGCATCGGCAGGAGCGCCTCGCCGCTCTCCGCCCGGGCCGCCGCCTCCGCCGCCTCGCCCGCCGCGCGGAGGCGTTCCCCGATCCGCGTGGCGTAGGAGAGCAGGAAGGCGTGCCGGAAGGACCGGGTGCGCGACCCGGTCCCCGCGCCGGCCATGGCCCGCCCGGCCTGGACCAGCAGGGACGTGGCGAGCAGCTCGACGGTGTCGAGGTCGGTCGGGTGGCCCACCACGGTGACGAGGTCGAGCGCGTCCAGGCTCACCGCCCGGCACCGGTTGGCGGTGGCGACCTGGTGCACCAGCGACGACTTCGCCGACGTGTAGGGCGCGTCGAGCCAGAGCCGGCGCACACCCGCCGTCGGGACGGCCTCCGGGCCCCCGGTGACCACCGCCGCCGCCAGCGCGTGCCGGGCCATGAGCTCCTGGGCCTTGGCGGAGAGGGCCTCGGCCTCCTCGGCGAACGTCGTCGACTCCGCCTTCGCGAGCAGGCCGCGGACCCGCGCGAGCACCTTCGGGTCGATCCCGGAGACGTCGGGCTCCTCCGCAGGCACCCCCGGCAGGGGTGGCAGGCCGAGCATCGTGCCGACGAGCCGCAGCACGGCGTCGAGGCCGTCCACGCCCGGGCGCCCGCGCCGGTTCGTCAACAGCGGCACCTCCCGGTCCACCGCCTCCACGCCCGCGGTGGACCAGGTGGCGGGCCGGCGTGCCGCGTCGGCGGCGACCACGTCCGCGGCGAGCGACGCCACCCCGGCACCGGTCCGGCGCCGGACGACCTCCACGAGGTCGCGCGGGGTCCACCCGCGCGACCACAGCGGGTCGACCGCGGCCAGCAGGGCCCTCTCGGCCGCGTGGTCGAGCACGGCGGCCGGGACCCGCCGGTCGAGCACCGCCCGGGCCCCGGCGAGGCCCTCGGCGGTGAGCGGACCGCGGGCCAGCTCGGTGATCAGCGCGGCCGCCACCGCGACCTGGTCTCGGGACTCACCAGCAGGCATCGGGCTCCGATCATCGTCGTCACGGGCTCCGACTCCACGACGTCCCCCACGGTTCCCACCGATCCCGCCCCGGATGATGAACTTGGGCCGAACCGCGGACGGCCCTGCGCCGTTGAGCCCGCAGGAGGTGGATCGCAGTGACGGCGATGGCGGAGCGGAGCCGGACGGGGGACGACGTGCCCGGACCGACCGAGACCTCCGGGGCGGAGCTGGCCGCGCCCACCACCGCGGTGCGCCCGAGCGAGCCGCCGCCCCCGCACCGCACCGTGCTCGACCGCCTCGAGGCCGGACCGCTCGTGGTCACCGGCCTCGATGCCGAGCACCGGACCGCGCTGGTCGAGGGCCTGCAGGGCGCCGGCCGCCGGGTCCGGGTGGTCGCCCCGACCCCCGCGCTCGCCCGTCGCTGGCGCACCGCCCTCGGCGAGGAGCCGCTCGGGTCGCACCGGGTCGCGGCCGGCGTCGTCGGGACGGTCGAGGACATCGCCGAGCAGCTCGCCGCGCACCCCGAGGACGCGTGGCTGACCGAGCTGCTCGGCCCCGACGACCCGCTCGACCCGCCGACGGCCACGGGCCCCACGCCGCCCCTCGACGCCGCCGACCTCGCCACCCTGCGCCGACTCCTCGTCGCCGAGCACGGCGTCCCCGGCGGACGCGGGGTCCGCTCGCTCGACCCCGCGCGGCGCCACCAGGTCCTCCCGCCCCCGGCGGAGCTGCCGCCCGAGCCGCACGTCGATCAGCTCGCCGCCGAGCTGCTCGACGTGGTCGGCCCCGCCGGCGCGCCCGCCCGCGAGGCCGCCCGGCCCCTGATCGCCGCGCTCGCGTGCCTCCCGCCCGACGCCGCGGTCGCCCTCGGACCCGCGCTGGTGCGCATCGACGCGGCCGTCGTCGCGCTCGGCCGGGGCGGCGAGGACGCGGCCTGGGCCCGGGCGACGATCGACGCCGTCCTCGACGGTCGCGCCGCGCCGGCCTGGACCCGCGCCGTCGCGGCGCTCGCCGCCGTCGACCGGGTGCCCGAGCTCGACCGCGGCTCCGGCGCCGCCCAGGTCCGCGTCACCGACGAGTCCCTCGACCTCGAGGCGGCCGCCGCGACCTTCGACGCCCTCGCCGGCTTCCTGACGGCGGGTGGCTCGCTGCGGCGCATGTTCAAGTCCGAGGAGCAGCGCGCCGCCGAGGCCCTCCTGCCGTCCCTGGCGATCAACCGGGTGGAGCCCCTGACGGCCGAGGGCGCCACGGCGGTGGCCCACCACCTGCGCCTGCGCCAGGTCGAGACCGGCGTCGCCGCCGCGCTCGTGCCGCTCGGCCGCGTCGTGCGGCCCGCCGAGCAGCGGGCGATCCTCGTGCACCGGCTGCTGTCGCTGCAGGAGGTCGGACGCCGTGTCGCGGACGTCCTCGACGCGGTCGGGGTGCTCCGGGGCCTGCTCGTCGGCCTGCCCGGTGAGGTCCGCCCGGCGACGGACTCGCTGCCCGCCGTCGGCCGCGTCGTCGCCACCGGGCGCCGGCTGACCTCGCGGCCGAGCGCCGACCTGGCCCGGCGCGAGCTCGGCGACGTCGTGGCCCGGCTCCAGGACGGGGCGCTGCCCGCCGAGCAGGCGCCGGAGCTGCGGGCCCTGCTCGCCGCCCTGCTGCGCCTCGACGTCGACGCCTACGCCGCCGCGGCCGACGCGGTGGACGACGCCCGCGCCGAGCAGCGCGACCTGCGTCGCTCCGACCGTCTCGCCGCCCGCCTCGCGGAGTGGCCGGCACTGCTCGAGGCCCTCGACGCCGACACCTCGGACGAGACCTGGGCGCCGCGGGAGAGCCGCTGGTCGCAGGCCTGGTCGTACCGCCGGGCGGTCGCGTGGCTGGCCCGACAGGAGGCGGTCGACTCGGTGGTCACGGTGCCGTCCCTGGTCGGCGACCGCGCCGGGGCCGACCTGCTCGTCGTCGGCCCCCTGCGCGACGAGGTGCCGGCCGGGTTCGACCTCCCCGAGCGCGTCGCGGACCTCCCGGGCTTCCCCGACGACGGGTTGCGCCTGCTCGTGCTGTCGACCGCGCCCCGGGAGGCGTGAGGGGAACCCTCGTGCCGCAGGAGCGCTCGAATCCTCCCCTCACGGCCCGGGGAGCGGCCTACGCGACCGCCGCCGACCTGTCGTCGGGAAGGGCGTACTTCTCGCGCAGGAACCGCTCGGTGTAGAGGTGCTCGGCCGCCTCGAGGACCCGCCCGACCTGGCGGGCGGAGAGCCACACCCCGAGCCCGATCCCGACGGCGGGCACCGGCGTCACGACGACGGGCGGGGCCGGGGCGAGCCCGGCGGCGAGGACGGCGAGGGCGAACTCCCGCTCCGGGGGCTCGGCGCAGTCGTAGCCGTAGTGCGCGGCCACGCGGGCCACGGCGCGGGCGCAGGTCGCGGTGGTGAGCACGGTGTCCAGGGCGAGCGCCGCGGCGCCCGCGACGAGGCCGGCGGCGGCGCTCGACGCACCCGCGGCGGCCCCGGCCGCCGCCCCGCTCAGCCCGCCGCGGACCCCGGCCGCGGCCACGTGGACCCGCGCGAGCGAGCCCCGCACGGCCCGGAGGTCCTCGACGTCGAGCCGGCGCAGGTCGGGCAGCGCCGCCACGTCGTGACCGGCCTCGACGAGCACGGCGAGCACCCGGTCCGCGCGGCCCGCGGTCCACCAGCCCAGCGCGAGCCCGGCGTCGCGCAGCGGCTCCCCGACCACACCGACCACCGCGGTACCGACGACCTCGTCCACGAGCCCGGCTCCCGGCACGTGCCGCAGCCCCGTGACGACCCACGAGCCGAGGCGGCCCCACCACCCCGGCCCGGCCTCGGCCCGCGTCCGCCAGCGCTCCGCGGCCTCCCAGGCGCGCGCGTCACCGGTGGACATGCAGCCGGCCCCGACGGTCACGGAGCGCACGGTAGGCACGCCGGAGGGCGTCGCCGTGGAGGACACGTGGACGGCGGGTGAACCGGCGGTATCGCTCCGGCAGCAGGTCAGCCCACGGTCACCCAGTCGGGCGGATCCTCGGCGAACGGCACGTCGTACTTCTCGTGCAGGAACCGTTCGCGGTAGAGGTGCTCGGCGGCGTCGACGACCCGTGCGAGCAGGCGTGCCGAGAGCACCGCGCCGATCCCGATCCCGGCCACCGGGACGAGCTGGGCGAGCTCGCGCTGCCCGATCTGGGAGAGCAGTCGCTGGTGCACCGCGGCGGCCAGCCGGCGCAGCTGTCGCTGGCGGCGCTTCTTCTTGACGCCCTCGGCGGCCTGGCTGATCAGCCCGGCGACCTCCTCGTAGGCGCCCGGCGCGTCGGCGTCGCTGGAGAGCCCGACGGCGAGCACGGCGAGGGCGAGGACCTGCTCGGACCGCTTGGTGACGTCGTAGCCGTAGTACGCCCCGACGTGCGCGACCGCGCGGGTGCAGGCGGCGACGGTCAGCAGCGCGTCCCCGGTCAGCGACGCCGCGATCACCGCCACGCCGGGCAGGCCGCCGATCCCCAGCAGCGAGGAGCCGCCGGTGGCCGCGCTGGCGCCGGAGGTCAGCAGCAGCGAGGTGGTCCCGCCCTGGACCGCCGCGAACACGGGGTAGGCGAGGTCGAGGCGCGGCATCGCGGCCTGGACGTCGGTCACCTCGAGCCGACGGATGTCCTTGAACTCGGCGACGTCGTGTCCGAGCGCGCGGTAGCGGGCGAACACCGCCTCCCGGCGGACCGTCGCCGCGCCCGCCCCGGCGCCGGCCGCGGCGAGCTGGTGCAGCACGTCGTGCACGCCGTCGTCGACCTGCTGGATCCCGGGGATCCGGCGCAGCCCGGACTGCACGAGCGCGCGGATCTCCCCGAACGAGTCGCGCAGGGGCGACAGGAGCGGGCTCGTCGAGTTGACGCGCTCCTTCCACTCCTGCACCTCACGCCACTGGTCGGCGTCGGTGGCCGGCGCGGGCTCCGTCGTTTCGACCGTCACGTCACGGAACGTACCCACTCGGCGCCCACCTGCGTCACCACGACGTCCACCGCGTCCCGGGTGCCCTCGGCGGCGGCGAGGGCCTGCTCCTGGCGTTCGAAGGCCGCGCGGTGCGGGGCGTAGCCGGCCCAGTCCTCCCGTTCCCGCAGGCGGGCGTCGCGGTCCGCGGCCGCTGCGTCCACCCAGACCGAGAGCGAGGCCAGGTCCCGCAGCGGTCGCGCGGCCGCGCCCACGCCCTCGAGGACGAGCAGCCCGGACACGGCCCGCCGTCGGGGGGCCGCGACCTCGCCGCGCCGCCAGTCCCAGGGCGCGACCTCCGGGACCGCGCCGCGCCGCAGCGGCTCGAGCAGCTGTTCGGCGGCCCGCCGCGGGCCGGCGGCGAGGCCGTCCCACCCCAGGTAGAAGGCCTCGATCGACTGGACGGTGACCGCCGGGTCGACGCGGCGCAGCGCGCGGGCGAGGGTCGTCTTGCCCGCTCCGGAGAACCCGTCGACCACCACGACGACGGTCGACCCGACCCGGCGCCCGGAGGAGCGCGCCGACGTGAGCAGGTCCGCGGGGGTGATCGTCTCGATGGGCGGACCCTACCCCCAGGGGTGACCCGTCCTCCCCCGTTCGAGAGCCACCGGGTTTCCGACCGCTGTGACCGGTGGCACAGATGGGGCACGGACGACACGACCGTCGGGAGCAGCGATGACCGGGCGCCAATACTCGACCACCGACATCTCCGCCGCCACCTTCTGGGAGGGGACCGCGGAGGAGCGGGAGCGCACGTTCGCGTACCTGCGCGAGCACGAGCCGGTGTCCTGGCAACGCCCGATCGAGAACGCGGTCGCCCCCGACCCGGAGGACCGGGGCTGGTGGGCGGTGGTCCGGCACGCCGACATCAGCGAGGTCAGCACCTCGAGCGACGTCTTCTGCTCCGGGCAGGGCGTCATGTTCGACCAGCTGACCCCGGAGTTCCTCGAGATGACGCAGTCGTTCCTCGCGATGGACAACCCGCGCCACAACGACCTGCGCAAGCTCGTGCAGGCGGCGTTCACCCCGAAGCGGATCCGCCGGATCGACGACCAGGTGGAGCAGGCCGCACGGGAGGTCGTCGACGCGTTCGCCGGCGACCCGTCGGGTGAGCTCGAGTTCGTCGAGGGCTGCGCCTCGCGGCTGCCGCTGCGGATGTTCTCGGCCATGTTCGGGGTGCCGGAGCACCTGCAGGAGCAGACGGCGGCCGCCGCGCAGGACATCGTCAGCTGGGCCGACCCCGAGCACCTCGCGGGCCGCGAACCGGCGCAGGTGCAGGTCGAGGCGGCGCAGACGCTGCACCGGATCGCGGCCGAGATCGTCGCGGACCGCCGCGAGCACCCCGGCGACGACCTGTTCACCGGTCTGGCGCAGGCCGAGGTCGACGGGCAACGGCTCACCGACGCCGAGATCGGCGCCTTCTTCGTGCTCCTCGCGGTGGCGGGCAACGACACCACGAAGCACACCTCGACCCTGACGGTCAAACACCTCACCGAGCACCCGGACCAGCGCGACTGGCTCGCGGGGGACCTCGAGGAGCGGATCGGGACCGCGGTCGAGGAGTTCATCCGGTACGCCTCGCCGGTGATGACGTTCCGCCGGACGGCGACGCGGGACACCGAGCTCGGCGGCCGGCCGATCGCCGAGGGCGACAAGGTCGTCATGTTCTACGCGTCGGGCAACCGGGACGCCGAGGTGTTCGACCGCCCCGAGGTGTTCGACCTGTCCCGGGAGAAGAACCCGCACGTCGGGTTCGGCGGCGGCGGGACGCACTACTGCCTGGGCAACCAGCTCGCGAAGACGATGCTGCGGGCGCTGTTCCGCCAGCTCCTCACCCGCGTGCCCGACATCCGGGTCACCGCCGACCCGGAGCTGCTCGGGACGAACTTCATCCACGGGGTGAAGCGCCAGCCGGTGGCGTTCACGCCGGAGGCCCGCTGAGCGACGGGGTGCATGCTGGTCGGCGTGCCACAGCGAGTGCTGGTCGCCGACGACGACCGCGCCATCCGGGAGTCGCTCGCCCGCGCCCTCGAGCTCGAGGGGTACGACGTGGTGGGGGCGGTCGACGGCGTCGAGTCGCTGACCCGGGTGCGCCGGGAGAGCTTCGACGCGCTGGTGCTGGACGTGATGATGCCGGGGGTCGACGGGCTCGCGGTGTGCCGCGTGCTGCGCGCCGACGGCGACCGCACACCGGTGCTGATGCTGACCGCCCGCCAGGAGACCGCGGACCGGGTCGCGGGCCTCGACGCGGGCGCGGACGACTACCTGCCCAAGCCCTTCGAGCTCGACGAGCTGCTCGCCCGGCTCCGCGCGCTGCTGCGCCGGGCCTCGTTCGCCCCGACCGACGAGCACGAGGAGCGCGGGGCGCTGCGGGTCGGGGCGCTGCACGTCGACCCGGCGGCCCGCCGCGCCTGGTGGGCGGACGAGGAGCTGGCCCTGTCGAAGACCGAGTTCGACCTGCTCGAGCTGCTGGTGCGCAACGAGGGCATCGTGCTCGACCACACCACCGTGTACGAGCGCATCTGGGGCTACGACTTCGGCGCGGACTCGAAGAACCTCGCCGTGTACGTCGGCTACCTGCGCCGCAAGCTCGCCGCGGCGGGGGCGCCGGCCCTGATCCACACCGTGCGCGGGGTCGGCTACACGGTGCGGCGGCCATGAGTCTGCGGACCCGCTTCGCGCTGGCCTTCGCCCTGGTCAGCGTCATCGTGGCGGGGCTGGTCGGGGTGCTGAGCTACCACGCGGCCGCCGAACGGATCACCCAGGCGACCGACACCACGCTCGCCGCGGCCACCACGGCGGTGGCGGACGGGCAGACCGGGGTCCTCGCGCCGATCGCCCCGCCGGCCTCCGACGACGGGTCCGGCGGCGGCCCGCGTGGCGGACCCGGGGGCGGACCCGGGGGCGGACCCGGTGGCGGACCGCGCGACGGCCGCCCCGGCCGCGGGGACGACCACGGCCGGCTCCAGGAGCTCGTCGGACGCAGCATCGCCCCGGACGGGACACCGACCTTCCTCGGCGGGCGCGACGTCGCGATCCCGGTCACCGACTCCGCCCGGGCGCTCGCGACGACCTCGGTCGCGGGCGTCACCGACACCGCGCAGACCACGATCGGGGACGACACCTACCGGGTGCTCACCACCTCGCAGGGCGCGGGCCGGGGCGCGTGGCAGGTCGCGATGGACATCGACCTGAGCCGCCGCGTGCTGCGCGGCATGGCGAACGAGATCGCGGTGGTGAGCCTCGTCGTGCTGGTGGTCGCCGCCGGGGCCGGGTGGCTGGTCGCGTGGCGCATCACCCGACGTCTGGAGCGGCTGACCGGGCTCGCGGAGCAGGTCACCGCCCGCGGCGGCAGTCCCGCGGAGGTGCCGGTCGACGGCCGTGACGAGGTGGGCCGGCTCGGCGCCTCGTTCGCGACCATGGTGGGCCGGCTGGCGGCGTCGCGGGAGGCGCAGGACCGGCTCGTGCAGGACGCCGCGCACGAGCTCCGCACGCCGCTGACCAGCCTGCGCACCAACGCCAGCGTGCTGCAGCGGTTCGCGGAGCTCTCACCCGAGGCCCGTGACCGGCTGATCGCCGACGTCCGGGGCGAGACCCGCGAACTGTCGCACCTCGTCGACGAGCTCGTCGCGCTCGCGCTCTCCGGCGGGGACGCCGACGAGCCCGAGGACGCCGTCGACCTCGACGCGGTGGTCCGCCACGTCGCGGCCCGCATCGGCCGCCGCACCGGCCGACAGGTCGAGGTCGACTCCGACGGCTCGGTGGTGCGGGGGCTCCCGGCAGCGCTGGAACGGGCGGTCGGCAACCTCGTCGAGAACGCCGCCAAGTTCGATCCCTCGGACCGGCCGCTGGAGGTCCGCGTGCACGCGGGCGGCGTCACCGTCCGCGACCACGGGCCCGGCATCGACGTCGGGGACGTCGAGCGGGTCTTCGACCGGTTCTACCGCGCGCCCGCCGCCCGGGGCCTGCCCGGCTCCGGGCTGGGCCTGGCCATCGTCCGCGACGTCGCCGACCGTCACGGCGGCGAGGCGTTCGTGACCTCCCCCGCCGGCGGCGGCGCGCAGGTCGGCTTCACGGTGGCGCCGGAGCGGCTCTTACCGGACTCCGAAGCGGACCACGTCGGGACTTCACCGCAGGACACGACCGTGGGTGGCACCTGATCGACCCGCCGTGGGCGATCACGTCCACGAGAGGTCCCCGCCGTGAGCGCCGACGACCAGCCCGACCGCGAGCCCACCCCCGGTCCCGCCGACGAGCCCACCGCCGAGACGAGCGCCGAGCCCACCGCCGAGCCCACCGCCGAGACGACCGCGGAGCAGCGCAGCGGGTCGCGGTGGGAGCCGGGCGCCCAGGAGACGACCCCGGTCGCCGCCCAGGGTGCGCCGGCTGCCCCGGCTGCGTCATCGCGTCCGCGCCCGCGCTGGTTGCGCGTGGTCGGCGCGGTCGTCGCCGCCCTGGTGCTCGTCGGTGGCGGCTTCCTGGCCGGGCTCGCGGTCGGCGACCACGACGGGCCGCGCGGCGGGGGCCCGGGCATCGGGCGTCAGCACGACGGCGACGGTGGCGGCCGCGGGGGCGGTCGCGACCGTGACCGTGCCGAGCGCGGCCGTGGGGGCCCCGGGCAGCAGGGAGCGCCGGTCCAGCCGGTCCAGCCCGCCCAGCCCGCCGTGCCCGGCCAGCCCGCGGTGCCCGGCCAGCCCGCGGTGCCCGGCCAGCCCGCGGTGCCCGGCCAGCCCGCGGTGCCCGGCCAGCCCGCGGTGCCCGGCCAGCCCGCGGTGCCCGGCCAGCCCGCCCAGCCCGGCCTGCCCGCCCAGCCCGGGGCCGTGCAGCCCGGCGTCGCCGTCACGGGCGCATGACCGCCGTCGTGCACGGCCCCGCCCGGCACGCGGCGCCGCCGGGCCCGTCGGCCCCCTCCACCGCACCCGCCGTCGTCGACCGTCGCGTCCGCACCGCGGCCGAGGCCGCCCTGTGCGCCGCGCTGGTCCTGGTCACCTTCTGGTGGGCCACCGGAGGCGGGCTCTCCGACCTCGGCGGCTGGGCCACCGGCCTCACCTCGCTCGGCCGGCTGACCGGCCTGCTCGCCTCGGTCCTGCTGCTGGTCCAGGTCCTGCTCATGGCCCGGATCCCCGTGCTCGAGCGCGCCTTCGGCCAGGACCGGCTGGCGGTGATCCACCGGCTCGTCGGCTTCACCTCGTTCACCGGCATGCTCGCCCACATCGGCCTGATCACCTGGGGCTACGCGGCCGGCGACCTCGCCGCGACCCCCGGCGAGCTGTGGGGCCTGACCGTCTCCTACCCCGGCATGCTGCTCGCCGCCGCCGGGACGGCGTGCCTGGTGCTCGTCGTCGTCACGAGCGTGAAGGCGGCCCGGGCGGCGCTGCGCTACGAGTCGTGGCACCTGCTGCACCTCTACGCCTACCTCGGCGTCGGGCTCGCCCTGCCCCACCAGCTCTGGACCGGGCAGGAGTTCCTCGCCTCCACCGCCCGGACGGTGTTCTGGTGGACGCTGTGGGCGGTCACCGCCGCTGCGGTCCTCGTCCACCGGGTCGCCCTGCCCCTCCGGCGCACGCTGCGCCACCGCCTCGTCGTGACCTCGGTCGTGGACGAGGGCGACGGCTGCTCGTCGGTCTACCTCGCGGGCCGGCACCTCGACGACCTGCCGGTGCGCGCCGGGCAGTTCCTCACCTGGCGCTTCCTGTCCGGGACCGGCTGGAGCCGGGCACACCCGTACTCGCTGTCCGCGGCTCCCGACGGGCGCAGCCTGCGCATCACCGTCAAGAACCTCGGGGACGGCAGCGGCCGGGTCGCCGGACTGCGTCCCGGGACCCGCGCGCTCGTCGAGGGCCCCTACGGCCGGCTGACCGACCGGGTCCGGACGGCGCCGAAGGTCGCCTTGGTCGGCGCCGGCATCGGCATCACCCCGATGCGGGCACTCGCCGAGGAGCTCACCGGCGACGTCGTCGTCCTGCACCGCTTCACCGGCAGCGCCGTCTTCGCCCGCGAGTTCGCCGTCCTCGCCGCCGAACGCGGCTTCGGTCTCGTGCCCCTGCCCGGACCCCGCCGGGCGCACGACTCGTGGCTCGGCTCGGGCGTCGGGGCCGTCGACGACCTGGCCGCCCTGCGCGCCCGCGTCCCCGACGTCGCGGAGCGCGAGACCTACGTCTGCGGTCCCGAGTCCTGGACCCGCCTCGTCGTCGGGACCCTCCGCGCGGCCGGCGTCCCCGCCGACCGCATCCACACCGAGACCTTCGGATGGTGAGCGTGCCTCCCCTGCGCTTCGACCGCGGCGCCCGCCGTATCGCCCTCTGGGGCCTGACCACCCTCAGCACGGTGGCGCTGCTGTTCTCCTACAGGACGTCGACCTCGTCCTCGACGGCCGCCGAGGCGGCCCCGACCACCTCGGGCGCCACCACGACCACGGCCGCCGCGCCCTCGACGGCGAGCACCAGCACCTACTCGGGGACCGTGACCGGCGCCGCGGCCGACACCCGGTGGGGGCCGGTCCAGGTCCGCGTCACCGTCGCGAGCGGGACGATCACGGCGGTCGACGTCGTGCAGCAGCCGGACAGCAACGGCCGCGACGAGGAGATCAACGCCCAGGCCGTCCCGGAGCTCGTCAGCGAGACGCTGCAGGCCCAGAGCGCCCAGGTCGACGTGGTCAGCGGCGCGACCTACACCTCCGAGGGCTACGTGCAGTCCCTGCAGAGCGCCCTCGACCAGGCGGGGCTGGCGTGACCGCCGCGACCGCGCCCGTCGCCCGCCGCGTGGAGCACGTCATGGGCCTGCCGATCGGCCTGGCGCTGCGCGGTCGGCATGCCGCGGGACCGGCGGCGGACGCGGCGTGGGCGGCCGTCCTCGCCTCCCTGCGCGAGGCCGACCGGGTGTTCAGCACCTATCGGGCCGACTCCGTGGTCCGCCGGATCGACCGGGGGGAGCTGGGCCTCGACGACGCCCCGGCCGAGGTGCACGAGGTGCTGGCGATCGCCGCGCGGGCCGCGCGGACCACCGACGGCGCGTTCTCGGTGTGGCGCGACGGCCGCCTCGACCCGAGCGGCGTGGTCAAGGGGTGGGCGGTGCAACGGGCATCGGCGCTCCTGCGCGACCTGCCCGACACCGACGTCTGCCTCTCCGCCGGCGGGGACCTCGTGGCGTGGTCGGACACCGTGCCGTGGCACGTCGGGATCGAGGACCCCCGCGACCCGACCCGCCTCGTGGCGACGGTGCCCGTGACCGACGGCGCCGTCGCGTCCTCGGGCACCGCCCACCGCGGCGCGCACCTCGTCGATGCCCGCACCGGCGCCGCGCCCACCGGCATCGCCGGTGTGACGGTGCTCGCCGGCTCGCTGACCGACGCGGACGTCGACGCCACCGCGGCCTACGCCCTCGGTCGCGACGCGCTCTCCTGGCTGCGACGGCGCGTGGGGCGGACCGGTCTCGTGGTGTGGGCCGACGGCACCGCCGCGCCGTTCGGGGAGGCTCTGGGACGATCTCCGGCATGACCACCGTGACGACGGCGGGTCTCACCGCCGCCGAGGCCGCACGGCGGGCCCGCGAGGGTCGGGCGAACACCCCGGTCCGCGGCTCGAGCCGGACCACCGCGACCATCCTGCGGACCACCGTCTTCTCCTTCTACAACAACATCCTGTTCGTCATCGGCATCGCGCTGCTCGCGCTCGGCCGGTACTCGGACGCCCTGGTCAGCGTCGGGCTCGGCATCATCAACGCCGCGCTGTCGGCGGTGCAGGAGCTGCGGGCCCGCCGCGCGCTCGACCGGCTGCAGCTGCTCGCCCGCGAACCGGTCACCGTGCTGCGCGACGGGGTGGAGACCGAGGTGTCCCCGGCCGACGTCGTGGAGGGCGACGTGCTGCGGGTGCGCGGCGGGGCCCAGGTGGTGGTCGACGGGCCGCTCGTCGAGGGCGCCGTCGAGGCCGACGAGTCGCTGCTGACCGGGGAGGCCGACCCGGTGCCCAAGGCCGTCGGGGCCACGCTGCTCTCGGGCAGCGCGATCGCCTCGGGCGAGGGATGGCAGGAGGCCGCGGCGGTCGGCACCGCGAGCCACGCCGGGCGGCTCACGCTGGCCGCGCGGGCCGACACGACCGACGTCACGCCGCTGCAGTGGCGCATCGACCTCGTCGTCCGACTGGTCATCCTGCTCGTGCTGCTCATGAGCGGCGCGATCCTCGCCCAGGCCCTGCTCGAGGGCTCCACGGTGCTGCGCTTCGTCCAGACCTCCGCGGTGCTCTCCGGGCTCGTGCCCTACGGCCTGTTCTTCCTCATCGCGGTCGCGTACTCGGTGGGCGGCGCGCGGATCGCGGGTCAGGGCGCCCTGGTGCAGCAGACCAACGCGGTGGAGGCCGTCAGTCGCGTCGACGTCGTCTGCACCGACAAGACCGGCACGCTCACCAGCGGCGACCTCGCGCTCGTCGAGACGCTCCCGATCGGCGAGTCACCGGTGCCCGAGCTGCTGGGCACGTTCGCCCGCTCGGTCCGCAGCACCAACGCCACCACCGCGGCGCTCGTCGACCTCCCCGGACGGCGGGTCGTCCCCGACGACGAGGTCGAGTTCCGGTCCGCGCTGCGCTGGAGCGGCCTGGTGCTGCCTGCTGCGGCGGCGCCGGAGGCGTCCGCGCGCCGCACGCTCGTGCTCGGTGCGCCCTCGGCGGTGCTGGACCGGCTCGCCGACGACGAGGTGACCGTCGACCTGGTCGAGCGCGAGTCCCGCGCCCGCGCCGAGCGCGGCTTCCGCGTCCTCGTGCTGGCCTCGTCGTCGGGGCCCCTGCGCGACGCCGACGGCCGCCCGACCCTCCCGCGGCTGCGCGCCGAGGCCCTGGTGGTGCTCGGTGACGAGCTGCGGCCCGGCGTCGAGGACACCCTCGCGGTGCTCGCGGCCGACGGGGTGGCGGTCAAGGTGATCTCCGGCGACGACCCGGTGACCGTCGCGGCCCTCGCACGCCGGGCCGGGCTGGTCGGGGCGTCGCTGACGGGCGCGCAGCTCGCGGCCCTGACCGGCGACGCGTTCGACGACGCGGTCGACGCGACCACGGTGTTCGGGCGGATCGCGCCGGAGCAGAAGGAGGAGATCGTCGCCGCGCTGCGCCGCCGCGGGCACCACGTGGCGATGGTCGGGGACGGCGTCAACGACGCCCGCGCGCTCAAGCGCGCCCACGTCGGCGTCGCGATGCGCTCGGGCAGCGCCGTGACCCGCGACGTGGCCGACATCGTGCTGCTCGACGACTCCTTCGCCACGTTGCCGCCCGCGCGGACCGAGGGCCGGCGGATCGTCGCCGGGGTCGGATCGTCGATGTACCTGTTCCTCGCCCGCGTGACGACGCAGATGCTGGTGATCCTCACGGTCACCCTGCTCGGGCTGGGCTTCCCGTACACGCCGACGCAGGTGGGCCTGACGCTGTTCACGGTCGGCCTGCCCACGTTCTTCCTGACGATGTGGGCCCGCCCGGCGCCGCCGTCCGAGGACCTGCTGGTCTCCCTGGCCCGCTTCGTGCTACCGGTCGGCATCCTGACCGCGGGGTTCGCCACCGCCGTCTACGCCTACCTCTACCGCCTCGTCTCGGACGGCCTGGCGAGCGGGGGGACGCGCGGGGTCGAGCTCTGGGAGGACTACACCGGCCTCGCCCGCACCGACCCCGACTTCGTCACCGCCTCGGCCACCCTCGGCGCGCAGAGCGGGCTGTCGGTGTTCGTCTCCACCACCGCGATCGTGCTGATCCTGCTCCTGGAGCCCCCGCACCGGATCTTCACGGCGTGGCGGCCGGTGTCCGACGACCGGCGCCCGACGTGGCTCGCGCTCGGTCTGTTCGTGGCCTTCGCCGTGGTGCTGGTGGTGCCGGCGACGCGCTCGTACTTCGGCCTGACCGCGCCCGATCCGCCCGTGCTCTACGTCAGCGGGATCGCGCTCGCCGCCTGGTTCGCGGTGCTCACGGTGACCCTGCGGTACCGGCTCCTCGAGCGGGCCGTGGGGCTGACCCCGGCGGGCGACGAGCGCGCGGGGACGCGCACCCACCACTAGAAGACGGTGACCCCGTCCCCCGGACGCAGGCGATCGAAGAAGGTCGTCGCGTCGGCGGCGGAGAGGTGGATGCAGCCGTTCGACGAGGTCGTCAGGCTGCCCTCGTGGAAGGCGATCCCGCCCTTGGCGAAGTAGACGGCGTGGTGCATCGGCTCGTCGAACTCGGAGCTGAACGCGTCCGCGTCCTTCCACAGCACGTGGAAGGAGCCCGTGGGCGTCGCCGAGGACGTCGGGCCGGGCGGGCGCAGGAAGGTCTCCGCGCCGGGCAGCATCGTCACCGGACCGACCGTCACCGTCCCGTCGCGCTGCAACCACGCCTTCCGGGCGGCGAGGTCCACGCACGCGCTCGCCGTCGCCGGGCACCGGGCGAGCTCCGCCGGGGTCACGACGGCGGGTGCCGCGGGCGGGGGTCCCGGGGCGGCGGCGGGAGTCGGCGGTGCGGCCGTCACCGCCGCGGCGACCGGCGTCGAGGTGTGGCGGTCGGCGACCAGCACGAGCACCGTGCCCATGGCCAGGAGCACCACGACGGCGGCCAGCGCCACCGGCAGGGTGCGCCGCGTGCGGGCGGGACGGGCCGCGGGAGCCCCCCGACCCGACGTCGGGACGGCTCGGTCCGGCGAGGCCACCGGGCGGCGCGGGGCGGCCGGTCGTCGGGCCCCGGCGTCGACGCCCCGGCCCGTGGCCCGTCCCGGCGGGCGGGGCTCGATCGGCGTCGGACGGGCGGGGGAGCGGTGGTTCCGCACGCGGGTCCGGGCGGAGTGGCGGGAGGCGATGGCGCGACTCCTCTCTCCCCGACGACCCGGACCGACCCACGGTAGCCACGCCCCGCGCCGCCGCCGGGCGCGGGGCCGGGGGTCGACCCTCGATCGGGGTGGACGAAAACCCCAGGTCGGGACGTTCGGCGACGATCAGCGCCGTTCGAGGAGCAGCACCGGGATCGTCCGGGACGTCCTCGCCTCGTAGTCGGCGAAGCCCGGGTACCGCTGCTTCTGGGTCTCCCAGATCGGGTCGCGCTCGTCGGCGGGCAGCTCGCGGGCGCGGACCGGGACGGTGTCGATGCGCCCGCCGTCCCCGACCTCGATCGACGCGTCCGGTCGGTCGAGCAGGTTGTGGTACCAGTCGGGGTTGTCCGGCGCGCCGCCCTTCGAGGCGAACACCGCGTACGCGTCACCCACCTGCTGGTACATCATTGGGCTGAGGCGCTCCGCGCCGCTGCGCCGCCCGACGTGGTGGAGCAGCAGCAGCGGGGCCCCCTCGAACTGCCCGCCGACGCGTCCGCCGTGGGAACGGAACTCCTCGATGACCCGCTGGTCGAAGTCGCTCATGACCTCATCCTGGCCCCGTGCCTGACGTCCGCGCGGGGGAGGTGGACCCGGTCCTGCTCGCGGAGTTCGGGCCGCTGGAGCTGTGGACGGCGACGGTGGTCGTGGTCCGCGCGGCCGCCCGGGCCGGCCGGGAACGGCTGGGGCGGCTGTCCGGGTCCTTCCACGCCGCCGAACGGATCCGCGAGCGGGGCGGGCGGCTGCTCGACGTCGCCTACCCGACCTTCGAGCGGCAGACCGGTCTCGACCCCGCCGTCCCGCCCACCGCGCTGGAGCGGGGCGCGCGGGAGGTCGTGGTGACGGGAGCGCTCGCGTCCACCCACCCGGTCGACGACGTGCGCCTCGCCGTGCTCGCCGAGGTCGGCGTCCCGCTGACCGCGCTCGACGCGGCGGCCACGATCGGCCCCTGGCGGCTGACCGCGACCCGCGGCGAGCCCTACTCCGACGGCACGCCGACCACCGCCGGCGACCTCGTGGTGGCGGACGCACGCGGACCCGTCACACCCGTCGTCGGGGACCCGCCGCGGCGGCTCGCGGCCGGGCCGCGGACGCGGGAGGTGGTGCTCTGCGCCGTGCGGGTGCCCGGGATCGAGAGCTGGGAGGTCAGCGAGGCGGTCTGGCGGGCCGCGAACTACCTCGCGGGGACCTGATCTGGCGTGTCCCGGGTCCGGCGCGCACACTCACCGGGGTCTCACGTGAGGAGGGGTCGTCGTGACGTCCACCGAACCGCGACCGGATCTCGCGCTCGCGATCCTCGACGCGCCCGAGACGGTCGCCTCGCGCCGCGGGCTGCGTGACCAGGTCGCGGCGCTGCAGGAGCGGCTCCGGCAGGTCCTGGAGGTCGACTGGGCGCCCGAGGTGCTCGCCGCGGCGGCCGTCGTCCCGGTCGCGGAGCGGCCCCGGCTGCTCGACCTGGGCGAGCTCGAGCGGGTCCGCGACGACCTCGTCGCCGCGCTCGACGCCGTCCGTGGGGCCGTGCTCGCCCGGCGGGCCCGGCACGCGGAGAACCGCGCCCTGCTCGAGCGGATGTTCGACGACCCGGACGCGCACCGCGGCGTCCGGCTCACCACCGACGACCTCGGCCTGCCCGGCTGCTGCCGCTGGCAGGTGGCCCCGGTGCTCGGGGTGGTGGGGCGGCTCGCCGGCTGGTGGCGGGTCAAGGTGTCCTCCGGCTGCCCTTGACGTCCCGGCCGCGACCCGCCGTGGCGGGGGTCGTCGAGACCGTCGGGGGGCGCGGCTAGCGTCCCGGGGCATGGCGCTCCACGTCCACCGCGCCGAACGGGCGGACACCCTCGCGGAGGCGCTGGCGGCCGTCCTCGCCACGCCCCCGGAGGACCCCTTCGCCCCGGACGTCGTGGCCGTGCCCACCCGCGGTGTCGAGCGGTGGCTCGCGCAGCGGCTCTCCCACCACCTCGGCGCGGGGGCGGGGGACGACGGGGTCTGCGCCAACGTGCGCTTCCCGCCGCCGCGGGAGCTGGTCCGCCGGGCGAGGGGCCTTCCCGACGACGGGCCGTGGCGGCCCGAGCGGCTCGTCTGGCCCCTGCTGGAGACGATCGACGCCTGTGCCGGCGAGCCCTGGCTGGCGCCGCTGGACACCTACCTGGGCGTGGTCGGCGACGCCACCGGCACCCGCGCCGGCCGCCGCTTCGCCGCGGCGCGCCACCTCGCGCGGCTGTTCGACGCCTACGCCGAGGACCGGCCCGCCATGGTGCGCGACTGGGCGGCGAAGGACGACGCGGACGTCCCGGCCGACCTGCGCTGGCAGTCCGAGCTGTTCCGGCGCCTGCGCGAGCGGCTGGGGGAGCCGAACCCCGCCGAGACGCCGGCCGCCGGGGTGGTCGGCACGGACCTGCCCGCCCGGGTCTCGGTGTTCGGTCCCACGCGGCTGTCCACCACCGAGCTCACGGTCCTCGCCGCGCTCGGCGCCGACCGCGAGGTCCACCTCTGGCTGCCGCACCCCTCGCCCGCCCTGTGGGACGCGGTGCGCGGCGGCGGGCCGGTGGTGTGCCGCCGGGAGGACCCCACCGCCGACGTGGCCGCCCACCCGCTGCTGCGCTCGCTGGCCCGCGACGCCCGCGAACTGCAGCTCCGGCTGCCGGCCGACGCGCTCGAGGTGCACCACCCGGCGTCGGGACGGCCCCCCGCGACGCTCCTGGAGCAGCTGCAGGACGACCTGCGCCACGACCGGGCGCCGGCCGGGGTCGCGCTGCCGCCCGACGAGAGCGTGGTGGTGCACTCCTGCCACGGGCCCGACCGGCAGGTCGAGGTGCTGCGCGAGGCCGTCCTGGGCCTGCTCGCGGACGACCCGACGCTGGAGCCGCGGGACGTCGTCGTCATGTGCCCGGACGTCGAGACGTTCGCGCCGCTGGTCACGGCGGCCTTCGGCGGTGACGAGGCGCCCGACGCGCACCCGGGCCACCGCCTGCAGGTCCGGGTGGCCGACCGTGCGCTCACCCAGGTCAACCCGGTGCTCGGGGTCCTCGGCACGGTGCTCGACCTCGCCGACGCCCGGCTCACCGCGAGCGAGCTCCTCGACCTCGCGGAGAGCGAGCCGGTCCGGCGGCGCTTCCGGTTCGACGCCGACGACCTCGAGCGGCTGCGGGTCCTCGTCGGGCGCGCCGGGGTGCGCTGGGGCCTGGACCGCGCCCACCGGGCCGACTACAAGCTCGGCCGGGTCGGCGAGAACACCTGGGAGGCGGGCCTCGACCGGCTCCTCGTCGGCGTCGCGATGTCCGGCGACGAGCAGGTGTGGCTCGACTCCGCCCTGCCGCTCGACGAGGTCGACTCCCGCGACGCCGACCTGGTCGGGCGTCTCGCCGAGCTGGTCGACCGGGTCGCCGAGGTGCTCGGGCGGATGCGCGGAGGCGCCGACGGCGGGCAGCCGCTCGGGGCGTGGCTGGACGCGCTGGGGTGGGCGCTCGACGCGCTCACGGCCACCGTCCCGGCCGACGTCTGGCAGCTCACCCAGGCCCGCGCCGTCCTCGCCGAGGTCCGCGACACCGCGTCCGCCGCCGACCCGCCGGTGCTCACCCTGCACGACGTCCGCGCCGTGCTGTCCGACCACCTCGCCGGCCGCCCGACCCGCGCGAACTTCCGCACGGGCACGCTGACGGTGGCCACGCTCCTGCCGATGCGCAGCGTCCCGCACCGCGTCGTCTGCCTGCTCGGCCTCGACGACCAGGTGTTCCCCCGCCAGCGCGCCACCGACGGCGACGACGTCCTCGCCCGCGACCCGCACGTGGGTGAGCGGGACGCCGCGGCGGAGGACCGCCAGCTGTTCCTCGACGCCGTCCTCGCGGCCACCGAGCGGCTCGTCGTCGTGCACTCCGGGGCCGACGAGCGCACGGGCGCCCCGCGGCCCCCTGCGGTCCCCGTCGGCGAGCTGCTCGACACCCTCGACGCGACGGCCACCGTCGGCGGCCGCCCCGCGCGCGAGCACGTCGTGCGCCGCCACCCGCTGCAGCCGTTCGCGCCCCGCAACTTCCGCGCGACGGCGGGGCGCCCGTTCAGCTTCGACGCCGGCGCCCTCGACGGCGCCCGCTCGCTCGTGACCGGACGCCGGACCCGTCCGGTGTTCCTCGAGGGGCCGCTCCCGCCGCGCGCGGCACCCGAGGTGGACCTCACCGACCTCGTGCGCTTCGTCGAGCACCCGGTGCGCGCGTTCCTGCGCCAACGGCTCTCCCTGGTCGCGCGCGGCGAGGAGGAGGAGCCCGACGAGGCGTTGCCGGTCGCGCCCGACGCGCTGGCCACCTGGGCGATCGGGGACCGGCTGCTCACCGACCGGCTCGCGGGCCACGACGTCACGGCCTGCATGGAGGCCGAACGGCGCCGGGGGACGCTGCCGCCGGGGGCGCTCGGGGTGGCCCTGCTGCGCCGGGTCGGCCGACAGGCCGAGGCGATCAAGGTGGCCGCCGATCCGCTGTGGGCGGAGCCCGCACGCGACCTCACGGTCGCGGTCGCCCTCGACGGCGGCCCCACCGTCGTCGGCACGGTCTCCGGGGTCCGCGGGTCGACGCTCGCCTCGGTGAGCTTCTCCCGCCTCGCGCCGAAGCACCGGGCGGCCGCCTGGGTGCAGCTGCTCGCCCTGGCCGCCGCGCACCCCGGCGAGCGGTGGTCGGCCGCCACCATCGGCAAGGGCGGGCGGGACGAGCCGACGGCGCGGGCCGACATCACGGGGCTCGACCCCGACCACGCCCGCGCGGTGCTCGCCGACCTCGTGGCGCTGCGGGCCGAGGGGCTGCGCGAGCCGCTGCCGCTGTTCGCGAAGGTCTCCGAGCGCTACGTCGCCGACCGCCCCCGTCGGACCACGAAGCAGGCGTTCGACTCCGCGCGGCGCGAGTGGTCGTCGCGGTACGGCGAGGCGAACGAGCCGCCGCACGTCCTGGTCTGGGGTCGCGACCGGCGGCTCGACGACGTGGCGGGCCCGGCCGGGGACGTCGAGTCGACCCGGTTCGGCGAGCTGGCGGTGCGGTTCTGGAAGCCGCTGCGCGAGGCCGAGACCGGGCGGGAGGAGCACTACCGATGACCGCCCCGACCGCGCCCGTGCGGGCGTTCGACGTCCTCGGCGACCTCCCCGAGGGCACCACGGTGCTCGAGGCCAGCGCCGGCACCGGGAAGACCTACACGATCGCCGCCCTGGCCGTGCGCCACGTGGCCGAGGGGCGGGCGACGCTCGACCAGCTCATGCTCGTCACCTTCGGGCGTGAGGCCACCCGCGAGCTGCGGGAGCGGGTCCGGGAGCGGTTCGTCGCGGTGGAGCGGGCGCTGCGGGCCGACGCCCGGCCGGACGACCCGCCGACCGACCCGGTGACCGCGCTGGTGGTCGGCGTCGAGCCGGCGGAGCGCGCCCGGCGGCGGCGCCGCCTGGCCCACGCGCTGGCGCACTTCGACACCGCGACGATCGCCACCACCCACCAGTTCTGCCAGGACATGCTGGCCGGGCTCGGGGTCGCGGGGGACACCGACGCCGACGCGGTGTTCGTCGAGTCGATCGACGACGTGGTGTCCGAGGTCGTCGACGACTTCTACGTCCGCGCCTACGCCCCCGAGTCCGCGGGCCCGCCGCCCTTCGACCACGCGACGGCCCTCGTGCTCGGGCGGGCCGCGATCGGCGACCCGACGGCGCGGCTCGCCCCGGCGCCCGGCGAGACCACCGGTCCCGCCGACGCCCGCGCGCGCTTCGCCGCCGCCGTGCGCACGGAGGTCGAGCGACGCAAGCGCGACCGCCGCCTCTTCACCTTCGACGACATGCTCACGCGCCTGCACGCCGCGCTGACCGACCGGGTCCTCGGCGAGGCGGCCCGCGCGCGGTTGCGGGAGCGCTACCGCGTCGTGCTCGTCGACGAGTTCCAGGACACCGACCCGATGCAGTGGGAGATCCTGCGGGTCGCCTTCCAGGGGCACTGCCGCCTCACCGTGATCGGCGACCCCAAGCAGGCCATCTACGCCTTCCGCGGGGCCGACGTCGTCAGCTACCTCGCCGCCGCCGACTCCGCGGACGCGCGGGCCACGCTGGCCGTCAACCACCGCAGCGACGCCGGACTGCTCTCCGCCCTCGACCGGGTCTTCGCCGGGGCGGCCCTCGGCGACGACCGGATCGTCGTCCGGCCGGTCGGCGCCGCCCACCCCGGGCCGCGGCTCGCGGGCACCCCGGCCGACACGCCCTTCCGGCTCCGGGTGCTGCCGCGGGCCGGTCTGCGTGCGAACTGGAGGACGGGCCTGCCCGAGATCGGCCCGGTGCGGGAGGCGGTCGTCGCGGACCTCGTCGCCGACCTCACCGCGCTGCTCGCCGCCGACTCCACCTGGGACGGCCGGTCGCTCGGGCCCGGGGACGTCGCGGTCCTGGTCCGCACCAACGCGCAGGCCGACCAGGTGCGCGACGGGCTCGCGGAGGCCGGGGTGCCCGCCGTGCTCGCGGGGGCGGCCAGCGTGTTCTCGACGGCCGCGGCCCGCGAGTGGCTCGCGCTGCTGGAGGCCCTCGAGCAGCCCGGTCGGGCCACCCGGGTCCGCGCGGCCGCGCTGACGTGCTTCGTCGGCACCCGCGCGGCGGACCTCGACACCGACGGATGGGAGGGCGAGAACGCCGCCCTGCTCGCGGACGTCGGCGAGAACCTGCGCCGGTGGGCCGCGGTCCTGCGCGACCGCGGGGTCGCGGCGCTGCTGGAGGCCGTGTCGACCACGACCGACCTCACGCGGCGGGTGCTGGGCACCGTCGGCGGGGAGCGGCTGCTCACCGACGTGCGCCACGTCGGGCAGGTGCTGCACGCGCAGGCCTCGGCGGGCCGGCTCGGCGTCGTCGCGATCACCGAGTGGCTGCGGCTGCGGATCGTCGAGGCCGAGCAGCGTCGGGCGGACGCGCGGCCGGAACGGACCCGGCGGCTGGAGTCGGACGCGGACGCGGTCCAGATCCTCACCGTGCACAAGTGCAAGGGCCTCGAGTTCCCGGTGGTCTACGTGCCGTTCGGCTGGGACCGCTGGGTCCGGGACACGCCCGAGGAGGTGCTCCACCACGACGCGGCGGGACACCGGGTCCGCGCGGTCGGCGGCCCCACCGAGGGCGCCGCCTGGGGCGAGCACTGCCGGGTGCACCGCCACGAGGACGACGGCGAGGACCTGCGGCTGCTCTACGTCGCGCTCACCCGGGCCCGGAGCCAGGTGGTCGCGTGGTGGGCGCCGTCCACGCACACGGCCGCGTCCGCGCTCAACCGGCTGCTGCGCAGCCCGGGACGCGGGCCGGGCCGGGAACCGGACGCGATGGTGACGTTGGCCGACGACGCGGCGGTGCTCGAGGAGCTCACCGCGCTCGCGGGTCCCGACCTCGCCGTCGAGCCCGTGGTGGCCCGGTCCGCGGTGCCCTACGTCCCCGCGGCCGAGGAGCACGGCACCCTGCGGGTCGCCCGCTTCGACCGCGAGCTCGACCTCGCCTGGCGGCGGTCGTCGTACTCGTCGCTGACCGCCGACGCGCACGCGGCGCACGCGGCCGACGCCGCGACCTCCGAGCCCGAGGAGGCCGCGCTGACCGACGAGGCCGACCTGGAGGTGGCCGCCGCGTCCGCGGCGGGGCTGCCCTCGCCGATGGCCGACCTGCCCGTCGGGGCGGCGTTCGGCGTGCTCGTGCACACCGTGCTGGAGACCGTCGACACCGCCACCGGGGAGTTCGGCCCCGCGCTCGTGGAGGCGGCGGCCGAGGCCATCGCGCGCCGGCCGGTCGCGGGGGTCGGGGCGGCCGAGCTGGCGGCGGCGCTCGAGCCGGTGCTGCGGACCCCGGTGGGCACGTCCTCGTCGGGCCCCTGGACCTACGGCGACGTGACCCCGGCCGACCGGCTGGCGGAGCTGGACTTCGAGCTGCCGCTCGCCGGGGGCGACCACCCGTCGTCGACCACGGTCACCCTGGGCGGCGCCGCCGCGCTGCTGCGGGCCCACCTCCCCGCCGACGACCCGCTGGCCGACTACGCCGACGTCCTCGAGGGGCTCTCCGGCCAGGTGCTGCGGGGCTATCTCACCGGCAGCATCGACGCGGTGCTGCGCGACCCCGACGGCCGCTTCGTCATCGTCGACCACAAGACGAACTGGCTCGGTCCGGTCTCGACGACGGGTGTGCCCGACCCGCTGACCACGGCGCACTACGGCCCCGAGCAGATGCGCAGCGCGATGATCCGGGCGCACTACCCGTTGCAGGCGATGCTCTACGGGGTCGCGCTGCACCGCTTCCTGCGCTGGCGGGTGCGCGGCTACGACCCGGCGCGGCACCTGGGCGGCGTCGCCTACCTGTTCCTGCGGGGCATGTGCGGGCCCGACACGCCCGTCGTCGACGGCACCACGAGCGGGGTGTTCCGGTGGTCGCCGCCGCCGTCGCTGGTGGTGGCCCTGTCGGACCTGTTGGCGGGAGACGCAGCGCAGCGGAGCTCGACCACGGGAGCGGGAGACGCAGCGCAGCGGAGCTCGACCACGGGAGCGGGAGACGCAGCGCAGCGGAGCTCGACCGATGAGGCGGCGGGAGGGGGGTCGTCGTGACCGTGGACCTCACGGCCGAGGAGGGCGTGCGCCACGCGGTGCGGGCCACCGGCCTGCTCGCGGCCTTCACCGACCGCGGCGTCCTCGCCCCGGCCGACGCGGCGGTGGCCCGGCGGCTCGGCCGGCTCGGCCGGGAGGACGACGACGAGGTCCTCCTCGCGGCGGCCCTCACGGTCCGGGCGCTGCGCAGCGGGTCGGTGTGCCTGGAGCTGGCCGACGTCGACCGCGTCGTCCTCACCGACGACGGCACCCTCGACGACACCTCCGACCTGCCCTGGCCCGCCGACCCGGCCGCCTGGGCGGCGCGGCTGGCCGCGAGCCCGCTCACCCGGCCCGGCGGGCCGCTACGGCTCGACGACGGGCTGCTGTGGCTGGACCGCTACCGACGCCAGGAGGACGAGGTCCACGCGAGCCTCACGGCACGTGCGACCGCCCCGCCCCCCGCCGTCGACGCCGACCGGCTGCGGGCCGCCCTCGACCGGCTCTTCGTGGACGCCGCGCCCGACGACCGGCAGCGACTCGCGTGCGCGGTCGCGACGCTGCGCTGGACCGCCGTGATCGCGGGCGGCCCGGGCACCGGCAAGACGACGACGGTGTCGCGGCTCCTCGCGGTGCTGCGCGACCAGGACCCGGCGTGCCGCATCGCGCTCGCGGCGCCGACCGGCAAGGCGGCCGCCCGCCTCGGTGAGGCGGTCGCGGCCGAGGCGCTCCCCGCGGGCGACCGGGACCGCGTCGGGGAGGTCACCGCCTCGACCATCCACCGGCTGCTCGGCTCGAGGGCCGACACCTCGTCGCGCTTCCAGCACGACCGGCACCGGCGGCTGCCACACGACGTGGTGATCGTCGACGAGACCTCGATGGTGCCGTTGACGCTGATGGCCCGGCTGCTCGAGGCGGTCCGCGACGACGCCCGCGTGGTGTTCGTCGGCGACCCCGACCAGCTCGCGCCGGTCGAGGCCGGTGCGGTGCTCGGTGACCTCGTGTCGGCCCCCGAGCTCGGGGAGCACCGGCCCGGGCCGGCCGAGCTGGAGGCGGTGGGCTGCAGCGCCCGCCCCGGCGCGAACGGCGTCGTCCGGCTCGACCGGAACTACCGCAACAACGCCGACATCGCCGCGCTCGCCCTCGCGATCCGGCAGGGCGACGCCGACGGGGCGCTGGCGTGCCTGCGTGGGGCCGGCTCGCTGGAGTTCGTCGAGTCGGCCGACCTCACCGACCGCGAGCCCGCCGGGCTCGAGGGGCTGCGCGAGGAGATCGTCGGCGGGGCCCGGGAGGTGGCGGCCGCCGCGCGAGAGGGCGACGCCCGGCAGGCCCTGTTCGTCGGGGAGGAGCACCGGCTGCTGTGCGCCCACCGCCGCGGGCCCTACGGCGTCACCCGGTGGGCCGCGCAGGTGGAGCGGTGGCTCGACGAGGACGGCGGGGTGGACGCGGACCGCGAGGACGGGGCGGTGTGGTGGCCCGGCCGGCCGCTGCTGATCACCGAGAACGACTACGACCTGGGGCTCTACAACGGCGACACGGGCGTCATCGTGGCGCGGGGCTCCCGCACCGTGGCCGTGTTCAGCCGGGGCGACGTGCCGCTGGAACGCGTGCCCGCCCTGCTCGGGGACGTCAGCACCGTCCACGCCATGACCGTCCATCGGGCGCAGGGCAGCCAGTACACGAAGGTGACGGTGCTGCTCCCCCCGCCGGAGTCGCCGCTGCTCACCCGGGAGCTGCTCTACACCGCGGTCACCCGGGCGCGGGACCGCGTGCGGGTGGTCGGCTCGGCCGAGTCGGTGCGCGCCGCGGTCGAGCGACCGATCTCACGGGCGTCGGGCTTCGCACGTCACCGGTGACCGCACGGGGTGGGCCGGGTATAAGAGCAGCCATGGACCCCGCCCTGGCCCGGAACCCCGCGGCAGCACCCGACACGTCGCCGGAGAAGCAGAGCGAGCTGAAGCTCAACGTCGGGATCGGCATCATCGGCACGATCCTGTCGCTGTTCAGCGCGGTCATCTTCTTCACGCCGGTCGACGAGCCGATCCTGGCGATCATCTTCCTCGTGGTCACGATCGTCTCGGCCGCCGTGACCTTCCGCTTCTACGGGCGGCTGAAGAAGGCCCGCGCGAACTCCTCCGGCGGGGGGCACTGACCGCTCATCGGACGACGACGAGGCCGAGGGCGCGGCAGACCGCCGCGGCCTGGGCCTCGCTGATGATGGCCCCGCGCAGGGTGCGCGGGGCATCGTCGGAGAGCCCACCCAGGTCGGCCCCGCGCAGGTCCGCCCCGACGAGTCGGGTGTGGCCGAGGTCGACGTCGCGCAGCACGCAGTCGACGAGCACGGCGTCGCGGAGGTCTGCGCCCCGCAGGTCGGCCTCGGAGAGGTCCACGCCGCGCAGGTGCACGCCCCGCCACACGACGTCCTGCAGGTTGGCCAGCCCGAGGCTGCAGCCGTCGAGCCGGTAGGAGACGGCGAGCCCGCGCAGTCCCGACAGGTCGGCGCCGATCATGCGGCACTCCGTGAAGCGGGTCTCGGTGAGCAGCGCCCCGGTGAGCCGGACGCGGGAGAGGTCAACTGACTCGAACACCGCGTCGGTGAGGTCCGCGTCGACGAGGAGCGCCCCGGCCAGGGAGCCGCCGCGCACCGTCACCCCGTCCAGCGTCGCGCCCCGCAGGTCGGCCCCCGGGAGCCGGCACTGCTCGAGCGTGACCCCCGAGAGGTCGAGCCCGGCCAGGTCCGGCTCCTCCGCCACGACGTCGCGCACAGTCCCGCCCGCGGCCAGCAGCGAGCGCACCTGCGGGCCGGTCATCTCCGTCACGCGGCCATCGTCCTCCGCGCTCGAGTGGTCACCGCGCCAGGTCCGGAGGCCCGGGTTCCTGCGTGGTCGACCACGCGGGACGGGGTGGGACGGCGCGCCTACCGGTAGCCCCGGTACCCGGCCCAGGCGAGCCGGCGACCGCGGCGGGGGTCGGACTCGATGCGGTCGTGGGCGTCGATGATCCGGGTGAGCCGGTCCTCGGCGGTGTAGCGCGGCCAGTGCGAGGCGGGCGCCCCGGTGCGGGCGAACGTGGTCCAGTCCCGCTGCACGCTCCGGGAGATCAGGCGCAGCGCGCGGCGTCCGCCGAGCATCGTCAGGACCCGCCCCGCGCGGGAGCTCGCGAGGCCGAACACGGCGTACAGCTCGGAGCCGTGCGTCGCGCGCAGCCCCAGCAGCCGGAGCAGGCGCGGCGCGAGATCGTAGCGGTAGGCGTAGACGGGGTTCCCGGCCGAGCTGTGGCCCTCCATCACCTGCACCGAGGGGTACCAGAACAGGTAGTCGCCGCCGAGGTCCTTGCGATGCGGCGTGCCCCGGTAGGCCGCGAGGACCTGCTCGCGCAGGTCGGGCTGGGTCGCGGCGAAGACGGCCTCGGCGCGCTCGTCGGTCACCATCAGGTCGAGGCGCAGCCCGGGCAGTTCGAACAGGCGGCCCTCGGTGTCGTTGGTCCCGATGATCAGGGGGACCGGGTGGGCGCCGCCCGCGGCGAAGACGTCGAGCGGGGCCTCGGGCAGCAGGTCCCCGTCGACGACGGGGGCGGTGAGCAGGACGCCGGGCGTGTCGTCGGCGGCGTGGCGGAACCGCCGGGCGGCGTGCAGGAGCTGGTCGGTCGAGGCCGCGTCGAGGAGCTCCACGGCCTCGCCGGACCGGCCGAGGACGTGCTCGAGCTCGGTGACGAAGCGCCGGCCCCAGCCCGCGGCCCGCTCGCGGGAGTAGGCGACGCCGGGCGCCGAGCTCTGGGCGATCGCGCGGTGGAACAGCCCGCGCGCCCGCGGCACCGTCATCAGGGTGGTCACCGAGATCGCGCCGGCGGACTCGCCGAAGATCGTGACGTCGTCGGGGTCGCCGCCGAACGCGGCGATGTTGTCGCGGACCCACTCGAGCGCGGCGATCTGGTCGCGGAGGCCGAGGTTCGACTCGACCGGCCGCTCCGCGGTGCCGAACGCGGAGAAGTCGAGGTACCCGAGCGCGCCCAGCCGGTAGTTGACGCTGACGTAGACGACGTCGCCGCGCTCGACGAGTCCGTAGCCCCGGTAGGTCGACGCGGAGGCGGCGCCGACGACGAAGGCGCCGCCGTAGAACCACACCATGACCGGGCGGGGACGGTCGGCGGGCGCGGCGGGGGCGACGACGTTGAGCGTCAGGCAGTCCTCGCCCATCGGGGTGTGCTTCCCGGCGCCCAGGAACTCGCCGGTCTTCTCCTGGGGCGGGACCGGCCCGAAGCTCGACGCCTCGCGCACGCCCTCCCACGGCTCGGGTGGCTCGGGGGCGCGCCACCGCAGCGGACCCACGGGCGGCGCCGCGTAGGGGATGCCCCGCCACGTGACGAGCCCGTCGCGGGCGCGGCCCCGCAGCACACCCGTCGTCGTGACCACCTCGGCACCGGTACGCGTGCGTTCCACTCCGCCCACTCTGCCACTCGTGGTGGCGGCCCGACGGCGCTCCCCGCTCGGCCGTACGCGAGAACACGAAGAGTGACACCATCAGGTGGGATCCGCCCGATCAGTGGGGCGTGTCGGCTTGTCAAGCCCCAGAATCGCGAACGTGGAGGCGGAGGTCGCGGCAGCGTTGTGGCAGGTCGAGGCTGCCTTCGTCGCGCACCCCGCCCGGGACGTCCTGGAGAGCTGCACCCCGCGCCAGGGGCCGGTGGTGCTCGCGGAGGCCGATCCGCTGTCCCTCGCCCTCGGACTCGGCACCACGATCGGCGCCCCGGACGACGTCCGCGCGCTGACGCCCTGGCTGTTGCGGGCGGTCGTCACCGACGACCGCGTCGACCTGCACTCGGTCCTCTCCCGGATCGCGGTGTTCTGGGGCGACTGGACGACCGCCGAGCGCACCGCGGTGCGCGACTTCGTCGACACCCTCTGGGTCGCGCTGCTCGACCGGCACCCGGGGCCGCACCCGGACCTGCCGGTGGCCACCGCCACCTCGTTCCTCGACGACGCCTCCGGGCTCGGCGACGGACCCGGCCGCCTGCTCGGCATCTGGGAGTACAAGGACACCGCGAGCGCGGACCACCACCTCGCGGAGCTGGTGATCGACGCGCACTACGGCGCCCGGGTCGATCCGGCCGTGGTGGTCTGGACGCGGGCACGGGCGCAGCGCGAGCGCCTCGACCGGGCGGCGCGGCGGGACCGCGACGAGCCGTGGGCGGGTGCACTGGGAGCGGCACTCGATCTCCTTGCGGTCGACCCGAATTAGCGACAACGTTTTCCGGACAATCCACCCTTGGTGACCGCGCACCGTGGTCGCAACGCCGGGTCGAGGGGTGCCGCCGCCCCCCACACCGGTCGTGGCCGCGGTCCGCCGCCGTTCCGCTGCGTGGCCCGGGAGAGCCGTCCGAGCACGGGTCGGGGACCTGTTGACGCCTTCCGGTGACGGAGGGTCACAGGTGGGGCGCAACGGTCGTTGACCTGCCGACGCCGCACCCCGGAGCGGCAGCTCCCCACGACACGACCGTTCAGGAGACTCCCCATGATCACGAAGCTCGGTATCGCGGGTGTCGGCGTGGCCGCCGGCCTCGTCGCGCTCGCGCCGCTCGCGTCCGCCACCGAGTCGCACGGCGGCCCGCAGGGCGGCGCCGGCTCCTCCACCTGCTCGGTGGCGGGTGGCTCCGCCGAGGCGGCCAACGCCGGGGGTGGCGGGCTGATCGACGCCGTCGTCCAGGCGCCGGTGGGCGGGCTCAACGCCGCCAACATCGTCTGCAACCGCATCCTGAACGACAACATCACCGACAACGTCGTCGACGTCTCCGTCCTGGGCGACGGGCTCGACCTGCTCGGCCTGCTCGGCCTCTGATCCGCGACCACCAGGAAGGACACGCCATGCAGCTGCGCAAGCCCGCCGTCATCACCCTCGGCGTCACCGCCGGCCTCGTCGCCCTCGCGCCGTTCGCCTCGGCCCACCAGTCCGACCACGGCGGCGACCGTCCGGCCCCGGCGCCGGCCCCCAGCTCGACCTGCTCGGCGCTGGGTGGCACCGCCGGCGCCACCAACGGCGGCGAGGGCGGCCTGCTCGCCAACGTCGTCGCGCAGGCCCCGGTCGGCGGCGCCAACGTCGCCAACATCCTGTGCAACTCGATCCTGAACGACAACCTCAGCCGGAACCTGGTCGTCCTCGACCTGCTCTGAGCCCCGGGCACCGTTCTGTCGACGGCCCGGCCACCGCACGGTGGCCGGGCCGTCGGCGTCCGCGGGGGTCCGTCGATCCCCTGAACGGGACGTTTCCACGACGGAGATCCACTCCGCGTGGTTGCTCTACGTGGGTTGCCTCCCCGAACCGTCGACGCGTCCGGCCCCTCGAACCGGTGGCGGATCGAGGACCACCTGAGCTGTCCGTGAAGCTGAACAACACCTTTCTTCCACGGGTGCAGCAGCGGGCAACGCCTTCCGGTGACCTGGAGTCACGTTTTCTGTACAGGCCCGTTCTCCCTGGTGACGTCGCCGACCGGCGGCACCACCCGTGACGCTCCCCAGGAGAAAACGTGATCACCAAGTTCGGCATCGTCGGTGTCGGCGTGCTGGCCGGCCTCGCGGCCGTCGCCCCGCTGGCCTCCGCCTCCGAGTCGCACGGCGACCACCACGGCCACGGCGGCCACGGCGCCTCCTCGACCTGCTCGGTCGCGGGTGGCGAGGCCGGCGCCCTCAACACGATCAACGGCGACTCGCTGGCCAACGTCGTCGCGCAGGCGCCGATCGGGGGCGCGAACGTCCTCAACCTGACCTGCAACGAGATCCTGAACGACAACCTGAACGGCAACTCGGTCGTGGTGAGCGTGCTCGGCACCGAGCTGCCCGGCCTCCCGTTCTGACCCCCTGCTGACGCGCGCGGAGACACGATGAACACGACGAAGATCGCTGCGGTGCTGCTGGGCGCCGGCGCCGGCCTCATCGGCGGGGCGCCGCTCGCGTTCGCCGGCGACATGCCGAGCCACGACAGCGGCGACCACGGCCACCACGCCACGCACGAGGGTCACGGGGACCACCACGGCAAGCGTGGCGGCGGGGACACCTGCTCGGTCGGGGGCGGCAGCGCCGGCGCCGAGAACCCCGTCGACGGCGACGCCCTGCTGGGCAACATCATCGCCCAGGTGCCGGTCGGCGGGCTCAACGCCGCCAACCTCACCTGCAACTCGGTGTTGAACCACAACCTGAACGGCAACGAGCTCGGCCTGGACCTGCTCTAGTCGCGTCCTCGCTGCTCGACGGCCCGGTCACCCCTTCCCCCAGGGTGACCGGGCCGTCGTGCGTCCGGGATCCGTGACAGGCTTGGCGGGTGGACGAGGACAGCCCACTCCCCGCGACCTGGACCGGCGACCCGCTCGTCCGGGAACTGCTGCGGCGCGGCATCGGCGGAGCGGGACCCTGGTCGCCCGCGCGCCGCGTCGGGGACGAGCACCTCGCCGAGGCCGAGGGCGACGTCGGGACCGCGATCCGGCGCCTGACCACGACCCACGTGCGGCTGGCCGCGAGCTCCGGGCTGCTCACCAGCCTCGGCGGCGCCGCCACGATGCTGCTCACCGCGCCCGCGGGCGCGACCGGCCTCTACCTCGTGTGCACCCGGCTCGCCGCCTCCATCGCGCACGTCCGCGGCCACGACCTCGACGATCCCGTGGTGCGGACGGCGGTCCTGCTCTGCGTCCTCGGCCCCGACGGCTCGGAGCTCGCCGAGCACACCGGCATCGACCTGCAGGAGGTGTCGCTGCTGACCGGCCTGCGCCGGCTCCCGGTGGAGGTCCGCGAGCAGCTCGACCGGCGGATCGGCTACCGCCTCGCGAGCCGGGCCGGTCGCCGCGGGGTGCTCAACCTGACGAAGCTGATCCCGGTCGTCGCCGGGCCCATCGGTGCCGGTGCGGACTCCATCACCGCCCGGTCGGTCGCGACCTACGCCGACGTCGCCTTCTGGACCCGCTCCCCGTAGAGATCACCCACGCGGGTGGTGCGTCGCCGCACTCCTGAGGTGCATGTGGGTGACACAGTCGCTCCCGGCGCGGAACGACGGTGGAGCGGAGGACGGCGGATGTCGCGGTGGTCGGAGTCGGACGGTTCCCGACGGCGGGTGTCCCCGTCGGGGCCGCCACGTCGCCGGCTCCGGCGGGTCCTGCTGGGACTGGGCGCCTTCACGGCCCTCGCGGTGGCCGCCCCCGCGGCCATCGCGGTGACCGAGCAGGCGCCCGTCCCCGCGGCCGCCGTCTCGTCCCTCCCGGAGGCGACCCTGCCGCCGGCGGACGCGACCGACCCGTCGATCAGCCCGGTGCCCCTCGCCCCGCAGGGTCGGGACGGCACGGGCACGCAGGTCGCGCGCTCCACGGCGCCGCTGCAGCTGGTCGCGGTCACCTGGACCGGGCCGGACCCGGACTCGATCTCGCTCCGGTCCACCGACGACAGCGGGGCGTGGGGCGCCTGGCTGCCGTTGGACGCCAACAGCGACGAGCGGGACGGGAGCACCGCGCAGCGCAGCGCGACCACGCCGGGCGGCACCGACCCGGTGTGGGTGGGGGAGCGCACGGCCGTCGAGGTGCGGGCGACCCGGGATGGGCGGCCGGTGACCGAGGGGCTCGCCGTCCAGCGCATCGACCCCGGCACCTCGGGCAACGACGAGGCGATCGGGGCCCGGGCCCGCGAGCGGCAGACCGCCGCGCGGGACGGCGCCCCGGTGGCGCCCGCCTACGTCACGCGGGCCCAGTGGGGGGCCGACGAGCGGTTGATGACCTGGCCGCCCGAGTACTCGCCGACCACGAAGGCGGTGGCGATCCACCACACCGCCGAGTCGAACGACTACAGCCCCGAGCAGTCGGCCGCCATCGTCCGGGGCATCTACGCCTTCCACGCCACGAAGAACGGGTGGGGCGACATCGGCTACAACGCCCTCGTCGACAAGTACGGGACGATCTACGAGGGCCGCGCCGGCGGACTGGACCGGCCCGTCGTCGCCGCGCACTCCGGCGGCTTCAACCGCGAGACCTTCGGCATCGCGATGATGGGCAACCTCTCCGACGTCGCGCCCACCCCGGCGGCGCTGACCTCGGTGGAGAAGCTCGCGGCCTGGAAGCTCGGCGGCATGTACCGCGACGCGGCGGCCAAGGTCACGCTGACCTCGAACGGCGGCGGCACCTCGAAGTACGCCAAGGGCAAGCAGGCGACCGTCGACGCCGTCTTCGCCCACCGCGACGTCGGCAACACGGCGTGCCCGGGCAACGCCGGGTTCGCCGCGATGGACACCATCCGCGCCGAGGTGGACAAGCTGGTCGCCGCGGCGGGTACCGACGTGCGCGCCGCCTGGACCGACCGGCCGGACCTCGGGGACCCCGACCGCGTCGAGCAGCCGACCGCGGACGGCCGCGGTCGCTTCACCGACTTCGCGCACGGCTCGGTCTACTGGTCGCCGGACACCGGGGCGCACGAGATCCGCGGGCCGATCCTCGACGCGTGGCGGGCCCGCGGCGCCGACCGCTCGGACCTGGGGCTGCCCACCGGCGAGGAGTACGGGACCTCGACCGGCCGGGCGCAGGCGTTCGAGCACGGTGTCCTGCGGTGGAGCAGCGCCGGCGGTGCCGTCGACGTCACGCCCGCCTGAGCGGACGGGCGCCCGGCGGGGGAGGATGCGCGCGTGCCCGACGACCCCGAGGACCGGACGCCGCCGCCGGACCCCCAGGGGACGGCCGACGCCGTGACCCGGTTCGCGGCGCTCGTCGAGGCCGGCGACCCGCCCCTGGACCGGGCGGCCCTGGAGATCGCCCGCCTCGCCCGGCCCGATGCCGACATCGCGGGGGCCCTCGCCGAGCTCGACCGCCTCGCCGCGGGGGTCTCCGGGGTCGACGAGCTGGTGCTGCGCCTCTACTCCGAGGAGGGCTTCGCCGGGAACCGCGAGAACTACTACGACCCGCGCAACTCCTCGCTGGTCGACGTGCTGGAGAGACGCGTCGGCATCCCGATCACGCTCGCCGTCGTCCTGATCGAGGTGGGTCGGCGGGCCGGCCTCGAGATCGAGCCGATCGGTATGCCCGGCCACTTCCTGGTGCACCCGGCCGGCTCGGCCTGGTACGTCGACCCGTTCACCGGGACCCTGCTCGACGAGGCGGACTGCCGGGCGCTGTTCGTCGCCTCGACCGGGGCGAACCCGGGCGTGCCGTTCCACCCGGACCTGCTCGTGCCCGTCACCACCGAGGCGATCCTCGTGCGGATGCTGACCAACCTGCGGGTGGTGCACCGGGCGGGCGGGCGGGTCCCGGAGCTGCGCCGGGTGCTCGAGGCCCGGCTGCACCTGCCCGGGGTCACGGCCGAGGAGGTCGTCGAGCTCGCCGCCACCATGGGTCGGCGCGGGGAGTACCTCGACGCCGCGCGCCTGCTCGACGCCTGGGGAGAACGGCTGCCCCGCCACGCCGCGGGGCTCGCCCGCGCCGCGCGCGTCTGGCGGGCGCACCTCAACTGACCGCGGGCACCCAGGTCGGTGCCGGTACGTCAGGCGTCCGCGTCCAGCCCCTGCTCGATCGCGTAGCGCGTCAGCTCCACCCGGTTGGTCAGCTGCAGCTTCCGCAGCGCGTTCTGCACGTGGTTCTCGACGGTGCGGTGGGAGAGCGTGAGGCGCTCGGCGATCTGGCGGGCGGTGAGGCCCTTCGCGACGAGGCGCAGCACCTCGGTCTCCCGCGGTGTCAGCGCCGGCTCCCCGCTGGGCTGCGTCTCCCGGCCTCCGTCCCGCGCCGACTCCTTGCGTGCCGCGGTCTCCCGGCGGCGGAACTCGCCCAGGACGAGCCCCGCGAGCTCCGGGCCGAACACCGCCTGGCCGTTCGCCGTGCGCCGGACGGCGTCGACCAGCTCGGCGGCCTGCGCGGACTTCAGCAGGTAGCCCGACGCCCCGGCCCGCACGGCGCCCAGGACGTCGCCCTGCTCGGCGCTCGCCGAGAGCACGAGCACCCGGGTGCCCGGCAGGGCCGCGAGGATCGCCGCGGTGGCGCCCGCGCCGTCGAGGTGCGGCATCTGCAGGTCCATCACCACGACGTCGGGTCGCGCCGCCGGCGCGATCCGGACCGCGGCGGCCCCGTCGCCCGCCGTCGCCACCACGTCGAAGCCGCGTTCGCCGAGGTCGCGGGCCACGCCCTCGCGCCACATCGGGTGGTCGTCGACCACCATCACCCGCGTCGCCGTGCCGTCGGCCCCGTCGTCGCTCATCTCGGGAACACCAACTCCCACTCCGTGCCCTGCCCGGGCGCCGTGACCAGCGTCGCGGTGCCGCCGAGCTCCTCGACGCGGCCGCGGACCGAGGACGCCACCCCGAGGTGGCCCTCCTCCCGCGCCGTCTCCAACCGCCCCTCGGCGATCCCGACCCCGTCGTCCCGGACGCTCACCGTCACCGCCTCGTCGTCGTCCTCCACCAGCACCCACAACCCGGTCCCCGGCCCGGCGTGGGCGTCCGCGTTGGCCGCGGCCTCCCGCACCACCGCGACGACCGTCCGGGCGAGCGCCCCGGTCACCGTCACCGGCTCCGGCGGCACGGCGAGCACGGCCTGCGCCGGCAGCGCGGCGCCGATCGCGGCCCCCAGGTCCACCGGCTCGTCGTCGGGACCGTCCAGCCCGGGCGGTCCGCGGGTGATCAGCCGGCGCAGCGAGACCTCCTGCTCGGCCGCCTCGCGCACCAGGTCCGGGTCGCCCAGCGCGGGCCCGCGGCGGCGGACCAGGGCGAGGACCTGCAGCACGCCGTCGTGGATGTCGCGGGCCAGCCGGTCGCGCTCCGCCGCGGCGGCCTCGGTGGCGATCGCCTCCTGCAGCCGCTGTGCGGAGCGCCGCATCGCCACGGAGGCGAACCCGACGGCGACACCCGCGACGAGCAGCAGCTGGGCGTCCGAGAGCAGGGCGGCGTCGAGGGCCCGGCGGGTGAACGCGAGGGCCGCCACCGACACCGCGACCGCGCCGACCGCGGGCCGCACGCCGTGGGCCACCGCCACCGCGAGCACCGCCCCCGCCGACCAGACCGTGGTGATCACCGGCTGCCCGGCGGCGATCCGCGCCGGGTCGTCCACCAGCACCGTCGTCATCGTGGTGAGGACCGTGACCACCAGGTCGACGACGACGAGCCGCGCCGCGCCGCGCAGGTAGGCGACCGACGTGAGCAGCGTCCAGGCGGCCATGAACACCACGACGCCGACGCCCAGGGCGGGGCGCGCGTACTCCTCGGCGAACCGGACGACGTTGGCGATCGCGTACGCCAGCGCCACCACGCGGTAGAGCACCAGGCCGCGCCACAGCGGCGCCAGCGTGGCGTGGACGTCGACGGTCGCGCCCCGGCGCGTGGCGCGCACCGTCCCCGTCGTGACCACCCGTGCCCCTCCCGTCGAGTCCGGTCGAGTCCGGTCGGGTCCGGCAGTCGCCGATCCGCCCCGGGCGGCCGCGTCATCCCACCGGGTCGGCCGCGTCCCTCCTCCGGGTGCGGCACCCTCGCGTTCCGGACTCCCGGGGCGTCAGCATGCCGCACCGGTGTGACATCGACCATGACCCGTGTCCGCTCCGTCCCCCCGTCCGGTGATCGCGCCGTCACCGGTGGTGGGGTCCGGCGCGGTCCCCATTACCGTGGACGCCGCCCGCGACGGGGTCCGGGTCCGGTGCGGAACGAGCGCCCGGGACCCGACGCGACGGATCGCCGCGGGCCGACGAGGAGGAGGACTCCGGTGAGCAGCGCGGTGATGGCGGTCGAGGTGACGTCGTCGGAGCTGGTCGCGGTCCGGGTGGACCCGAGGGACGCCCCGGTGGACCCGGTCGGCCCCGCCGCTTCGGTGCAGTCGGCCCCTCTGGGTGCCGACGGGGACGCCGTCGACCGTCTCGCGGACGCCTTCGCGGTGCTGCTCGAGGGCGTGGACCGGCCGGCGCGGCTCGTCGTCGCCACCCCGGCCGACACCGAGCGACGCCGGTTCGAGGAGATCGCCGAGGCCACGGCCCTGGTCGGCCTGCCGGCGCCCTCGTGGCTGCCCGGTCCGGTCGCCGCCGTCGGCGCGCGGATCGCGGGCGGGACGGTCGGGGACCGCTCGCTCGTCCTCGACGCCCGGGGCGGCGCCCTCACCGCCTGGCCGGTGGTGCGCACCGACGACGGCGCCGAGGTCGCCGCCCGCGGGCCGGTCGCCACCGGCACCCGCCTCGACCAGCTCCTCCTCGGCGTCGTCCGCGCCCAGCTGCGCTCGCTCGACCCGACGGCCGGCGACGTCGGCGGCCCCCGCCCCGGGGTGCGCGGGGACGGCGACACGCGCGGCGAGGCGGCGCGGCTGCGCCGGGAGGTGCGGCGCGCCCGGAGCCGGCTCGCCGACACCGACGCCGCCGAGGCCCGCGTCGACGCCGGCACCCACACCGTCACGGTCGACCGGGCGGTGTTCGACCAGCTCGTCGAGCACGCCGTCCGGGAGACGGTCACCGAGGTCGAGCGCTCCGCCGGACCGGAGGACGTCGACCGGCCCACCGTGGTCCACGTGCTCGCCGACGACACCACCCCGCTGGCCCGTCGTCTCACCGCGCTCGTCGGCGGCGACGCGCCGGTCGTGCCCCGCACGCCGGACGACGGGGTGCTCGGACTGGCCGCCCTCCTCGCCCCGCCCCGCCCCCGCGCCACGCGCGCGGCGTCCGGCGCGCAGGCGATCCGCGCCCGCCGCAGCGTCGGCAGCCCGTCGGCGCCGGTGGGGGTCGGCGCGGCGGTCGGCGGCACGACGGTCGGCGCGGGCCCCGCGCCCGAGGAGCCGTCGGCACCGCGCGAGCCCCGTACCCCGCCGCAGGGGCTGCCGCTCGACCCGCGCGCCGACGGCGGTGTCGAGGAGCCGCCTCGCCCGGAGGAGACCACCGTGGTCGGCGGGGAACCGGTCCCCGCCGTGACCCACGACGACGCCGCGGAGGAGCGGGTCCCGGAGATCCCCGCGGCGCGGCTCCCGTCGACGCCGGTCCAGGCGCAGCGGGGCTCGGACGGGTGGCCGCGGGCGTTCGGCACCGGGGCCGGGACGCCCGCCCTGGTGGCCGACTCCGGTTCCGGGCGCGCGGTGAACGGGTCCGGCGTCGCGGGTCACGCCGCGCTGGCCGCCGCCCGCCCGCACGACGCGCGGCCGACCTCCGACGCGCCACCCGGCGGCTCCGGGCCGCTGCGGCACCCGGACCCCGAGCCCGCTCCGACGCCGCTCGCGGCGTCCCCCGGCACCGGGCCCCTCGTCCGGGCCCGCCGCGGACCGGACACCGCACCGCAGCCGGTGGTCGCCCCCGCGGCGGCGGGTCGTGCGCCGCGGGGTGCGGTCCCGGTGCTGGTGGTGCTCCTGCTCGTCGCGGTGCTCGCGGCCGTCGGGGTGCTCGTGCTCGGGCCCGACGGGATCGGGGCCGCGTTCGGCGGCCTCGGCACCGGCGTGGTTCAGCTGGTGACGGCCTGGACGTAGGCGTCCGGGTCCTTGTCGGCGAAGTCGAGGCCCTTCGCCTGCGGGTGCTCGGCCTTGAACTGCTCGAACTTGGCGCCGAGCTCCTGACGGAGGGCCAACGACGTCACCCGGCGGAACGGGGCGAGGTCGTCGCTCTCCTCCTCCGACATGTGGTGGTTGTTCGCCTTGTCGCACTCGTCGATCGCGTTCCACCAGGCCTCGCTGCCCGGCTCCTCGTCGAAGGCCTTGCGGGCGCCGGCGCGGATGTCGTCGTGGTCGCCGATCGCGTCCTCGGTGGCGGAGGCGTCCTCGTCGTCGGCGCGACGGGCCATCGAGGGGTAGAAGTGCTCCTCCTCGGCGGAGGCGTGCACCTCGAGGTGGCGCGCGAGCGCGTCCCAGACCTGCTTCGCCTCGTCGAGGGTGTCCGGGTGGTCCCGGAGGTCCGCGAGGCGGAGGAACTGGCGACGGAACCAGTCGTGGTCGTCGAGGATCATCTCGGTGATGTCCGCGGACATACGGGCACTCCTTCGGTGGTGGTCCGGAGGAGCTACCCCGGGCCGCGGAGGAGCAATCGGCTCAGGAGAGCTGGACCCGCCCGGCGGCGTCGACGAACCAGACCTCCGCGCGGGCGTCGGCCAGGGTCGGCGCCGCGTCGGCGGCGAGGCCCCGGTAGCGGCGGGTGTCCGGCAGCGCGATCACCACGCGGCTGCGCGGGTGCGCCCGGCGCCGCTGCACGGCCGCCGCGCTCGCCGCGCGGAACCAGTCGGCGGCCAGCGTGCTCGGGTGCGTCCGGGCGCCGTCCGGCGGCCAGCCGGTGACCTCGACGTGCACGTCCTCGCCGTCCAGGGCCGCCACGAGGTCCAGGGCGGGGCCCTGCTCGGCGGCACGCCGCACGGTGCCCCCGCGGTGGGTCAGCCAGGTCGCGACCGCCGCCGCCACGTTCTGGGTCCGCGACCAGCCCTGCAGCACGTCGCGGACCGGGAGCACGACCTCCCGCGTCGGTGCGGGGGCCGCCCGCAGCGCGGCCCGCTGCGCCAGCCGTTCGCGCAGCACCAGCGACGCGGACGCCGAGAACGGCAGGAACCGCAGCGGCGTCTCGTCCGGGTCGTCCCCGGCGCGCTCCGACCGCCGGATGCGGGCGATGTCGTCGCTCGGCGCCTTCGGCCGGGGCCGCGGACGCCCGTTCCCGACGGCGGGTGCGGCCGGCTCGGCGTCGGCGTCGGCGGTGAAGATGGTGGGGTCGGTGTAGCGCAGGGTCGCGGGGACCGGAGGGGTCTCAGGAATGTCGGGGACGTCGGCCGGGGGCTCCGGCACGGTCTCCGCGGCAGCGACCGGGGCCGGGGCCGACGCGGCGGCCGTGGCCGCCTCCGCGCGGCCGGTGGCGGTGATCCGGGTGCGGATCGGCGCGTCCTTCGACCGGGCGGACCGCTCGACCAGGCCGGCCTTCACGAGCTTGCGGCACTGGTAGTTGAACGCCTTCGGGTCGACGTCCGGGTGCCCGGCGGCGAGCGCGGCGGCGATCTCGTTGTCGGTCAGTCCGTCGTCGGCGTCCGCCAGGGCGGCGAGGATGCCCGCCTGCACGGGCGGCAGACCGGTGATCGTCGGCGCGGGGGACACATCAGGCGCATCGGACGACGGGTCCGACTCCTCGATGGGCCGGTCGGGTGGCGCCGCGTCCGCCTCGGACCCGCGCGACCCGTCGTCGGGAACGTAGCCGGGGCGCAGCCGCGTGCGGACCGGCTTCTCGCCCACCCGCTCGACGGCGCCGAGGGCGACCAGCTTGCGGCACTGGTGGTTCACGGCCTTGTAGTCGATGCCCGGGTGCTGCCCGGCGAGCGCCTCGGCGAGTTCACGGTCCGAGAGACCCTCGGGGTGCTCGACGAGCGTTCGGAGGATGTCCTCCCGCGTCCCGGCGGCCGATTCGGGGACCGGGAGTGCCATGGCCGCTCTCCTCCGTGACCAAGCGCCGGGCGGGTGGACCAACCCGTGTGATGGCGCGCGCGATGACGTGCGTGACCTTTCCGTGATCCGTATGGTAACGGGGCATGCTGGCACTGACGGAGACGGCGGCCGAGGCGATCTCCAACATCCTCGAGACCAACGAGATGCCCGAGGGATCCGGTCTCCGGATCGCCGCCACGCCGAACATGGCGGAGGAGGGTCTGGAGCTCTCCGTCGCGCCGAACCCGGCGGCGGACGACACCGTGCTCGAGGGCGGCGGCGCCGTCATCTTCCTCGAGCCGATGGCTGCCTCCGCGCTGGACGACAAGGTCCTCGACGTCGAGCGCATCCCCGAGAACGAGTCCGACGGCTCCGGCGACGAGTACCGCTTCGCGATCACGCCGCAGTCCGAGCTGCAGGGCTGAGCAGGTCCGAGCAGCTCCGGGCCCCGTCGCCGGGGCCCGGAGGACGCTCTAGGCCTGCACCGCCTCCACGGGCCCGCCCACGCGGGTCACCAGCTCGCCGTCCGCGGACGGCACCAGCTCGACGTCCCGGACGCGCCCGGCCGCCTGCACGTCGCCCAGCACGACGCGCAGGGCGTCGAGCTGCTGCTCCGGTCCGGACACCGACAGCGACTCGACCTCGGTGCGGATCGAGAGCTTCTGGTCCGACTTGCCCTTCCGGATGCCGGAGATGACCTCGGACGCCACGTCCAGCACGGCCTCGTCGACGCCCTCGGTCGCCGGCAGCTCCGCGGTGGTCGGCCAGACGGCCCGGTGGACCGAGCCCTCCTGCCACCACGACCAGACCTCCTCGGCGACGAACGGCAGCACCGGCGCGAACAGCCGCTGCAGCACCCGGAGCGCCACCGCGAGCGCGGCCCGCGCCGAGTCCCGTCCGGCGTCGTCGAACTCGCCGTAGGCCCGGGCCTTGACCAGCTCGAGGTAGTCGTCGCAGAAGAACCAGAAGAACTGCTCGGTGACCTCGAGGGCGACCGCGTAGTCGAACCGCTCGAGGGCGTCGGTGGCCCGGGCCACGACCGTGGCGAGCCGTGCGAGCAGCGCCCGGTCGATCGGGGCGGTCACGGCGGCGACGTCGGGCTCACCCGCCCCGACGCCCACCCCGAGGATGAACTTCGAGGCGTTGAGCAGCTTCATCGCGAGGCGGCGGCCGACCTTCATCTGGCCGCGGTCGAACGCGGTGTCGACGCCCGGCCGTCCGCCGGCCGCCCAGTAGCGGACCGCGTCCGAGCCGAACTCCTCGAGCAGACCCATCGGCGTGACGACGTTGCCCTTGGACTTCGACATCTTCTTGCGGTCCGGGTCGAGGATCCAGCCCGAGAGCGCGGCGTGCGCCCACGGCAGCTCCCCGAACTCCAGCGAGCTGCGGACCACCGTCGAGAACAGCCAGGTGCGGATGATGTCGTGGCCCTGCGGGCGCAGGTCCATGGGGAAGACGCGCCCGAAGAGGTCGTCGTCGACGGTCCAGCCGCCCGCGATCTGCGGGGTCAGCGACGAGGTCGCCCAGGTGTCGAGGACGTCCGGGTCGCCGGTGAAGCCGCCGGGGACGTCGCGCTGGTCGGCGGTGTAGCCGGGCGGGACGTCGGTGGTCGGGTCGATCGGCAGCACGTCGTCGGCCGGGGTGAGGACCTGCTCCGGCAGGACCTCGCCGTCGGCGTCGAGCGCGTACCAGACCGGGATCGGCACGCCGAAGAACCGCTGGCGGCTCACCAGCCAGTCCCCGTTGAGCCCGCGCACCCAGTCCGCGTAGCGGTGGCGCATGTAGTCGGGGTGCCAGACGAGCTCGTCGCCGCGGCCCAGCATGGCCTGGCGCAGCTCGGCGTCGCGACCGCCGTTGCGCAGGTACCACTGCCGTGAGGAGACGATCTCGAGCGGCTTGTCGCCCTTCTCGAAGAACTTCACCGGCCGCGTGACCGGCCGGACGTCGCCCTCCAGCTCGCCCGTCCCGGCGAGCATCGTCACGATCTTCTCCTTGGCGGTGAAGACGGTGGCGCCGGCGATCTCCTCGTAGCGCTGACGGCCCTGCTCCGAGGTGATCCACTCCGGGATCTCGCGCAGCAGCCGGCCGTCGCGCGTGATGACGGTGCGGTTGGGCAGGTCGAGCTCGCGCCACCACTGGACGTCGGTGAGGTCGCCGAAGGTGCAGCACATCGCGATGCCGGCGCCGCGGTCCATCTCGGCGGCCGGGTGCGCGAGGACCGGGACCTCGACGTCGAACAGCGGCGAGCGCACCGTGGTGCCGAACAGCGGCTGGTAGCGCTCGTCGTCGGGGTGGGCGATCAGCGCGACGCAGGCGGGGATCAGCTCGGGGCGGGTCGTCTCGATGAAGACGTCGTTCTCGGGCCCGTGGTAGGCGATCCGGTGCCACGCGCCGGTGTGCTCGCGGTCCTCGAGCTCGGCCTGCGCGACCGCGGTGCGGAACGTGACGTCCCACAGCGTCGGCGCCATCGAGACGTAGGCCTCGCCGCGGGACAGGTTGCGCAGGAAGGCGCGCTGGCTGATGGCCCGGGCGCGGGCGTCGATCGTCTGGTAGGTGTGCGACCAGTCGACCGAGAGGCCGTTGCGCCGCCACAGCGCCTCGAACGCCTTCTCGTCCTCGGCGGTCAGCGTCTCGCACAGCTCGACGAAGTTGCGCCGCGAGATCGCGAGCTGCTGCTTGCCGGGCTTCTCCGGCGGGGTGAAGTCCGGGTCGTAGGGCAGGCTCGGCTCGCACCGGACGCCGTAGTAGTTCTGGACGCGGCGCTCGGTCGGCAGGCCGTTGTCGTCCCACCCCATGGGGTAGAAGACCTGCTTGCCGCGCATGCGCTGGAAGCGCGCCACGACGTCGGTGTGCGTGTAGCTGAAGACGTGCCCGACGTGCAGGGACCCGGAGACCGTGGGCGGCGGCGTGTCGACCGAGAAGACGTCGGCGCGCTGGGCTGTCCGGTCGAACGCGTAGGTGCCCTGTTCCTCCCATACGGCGGCCCAGGTGTCCTCGAGACCGTCGAGCGTCGGCTTCTCGGGAACCCGGGGGGACTGCGTCATGGTGCCAGTTTACGGAGGGTGTCGTCGGCGTTTCCGCTCGCGGGTCCCCCGGTCCGGCACACCTGCTGGGCCGGGCGGGTGGCAGCGGTAACGCTTCGGGTGCTGGTGGGGACAGAGTGACCGGGACCGCGCACGTGGCGGCGCGTGTACGTCTGTTCGGGGGAGTGGTCGACATGCACGCGCAGGAGTCGCAGCAGGCCCGGCACCGGGCCACCGGGGGACGCGGCTTCGGTCGCGAGGCCGGTGGGACGGCGGGGCCCGCCGACTACACGCCGCCGCGCCGGGAGGGCGGCCGCCACCGCGCCCCCGAGGCGCCGTCCACCGAGTTCGCCGACGTCCCGATGCAGCAGCGCGGGTCCCTCGACTCCCCGCCCTCCGGCTTCCGTCGCCTGCCCCCGCCCTTCCCGACGACGGGTGCGCCCTCCGGGGCGATCCCGGTGCAGGGCGGGTCGGCGGACGACGCGCGGTCGCCACACCCGTCGGAGTCGCTGCCGGCGGTGGGGTCGGCGGATGTCAGCGGTGGCCCACGGCGGGCACTGGACGGCAGTGGGTCGCCACACTCGTCGGGGACGCTGCCGGCGGTGGGGTCGGCGGATGTCAGCGGTGGCCCACGGCGGGCACTGGACGGCAGTGGGTCGCCACACCCGTCGGGGTCGCTGCCGACGGTGGGGCCGGAGGACGAGCCGGTGACGCTCCCCGTGCGGCGGACCGACCTCGACCGCACTCGGCGGGCGGACGACCGCGCGGCCGCGCTGCCCCGTCAGCGGCGCGCGACGGACGAGTCGGCCGCGCCGGCCCTCCAGCCGCTCGCGGTGCGTCCGCACCGGGCGCCCGCGGTGCGTCCGGGCGCCTTCGGTGCGGGGACCTACGGGTCGACCGGCGTCGGCCCCGCGCGTGGTCGCACGCCGGCCGCGGCCCGCCGGCCTCTGCCCTGGGAACAGCGGTCGGAGAGCCGCGTCGGTCTCGTGGGCACGATCGTCGGCGCGGTCGGCGTCCTGCTGGGGCTCGCACCCTGGTCCGGGCTGCTGCCGCGGGTGATGCCGAGCGAGACGCTGGGCAGCACGCCGCTGTTCAGCCTCATCGGCGCGCTGTGCGGGGTGGTCGCGCTCGGCGTCGGGGCCTTCGCGATGTTCCGGGCGGACGGGGTGGGTCGTTCGCTCTACCTCGGTGTGGGCGCCGCCTGCCTGGGCGCCGCAGCCGTGGTGGTGGGCCTGACCCTCTGACCTCGACCGGAGCGTGATTGTCGGGGGTGGCTGCTAGCTTGCGAACATGAGTTCGAACGAGGTGGTGGACCCGGTCAGTGTGGAGCTGACCGCGTTGCTCGCCCGCCTCGCCGAACTCGCCGAGCTACCCACCGACCCGCTGTCCGACGGCGGCGCGGCGTGCATCGACCGCATCGCCGTCCTGGAACGAGCCCGGGCGGCGCTGGCGGCGGCGCAGCACACCGCGATCGTCGCGTTCGGTCGCGCTCAGGTCGAAGCCCAGATCGAACTCGTCGCCGAGGGTCGGTTGGATCCGGAGAAGCTCGGCCGGGGGATCGCCGACCAGATCGCGCTGGCCGCGCACGTCTCCCCCCACATCGGCGACCGTCGCCTCCGCGTCGCGCGTGCACTCGCCACGGATCTGCCGTGCACGCGGGCGCTGCTGGTGGTCGGGCGCATCTCGGAGCAGCTCGCCGAACACGTCGTGTCCGTGACCTCGCACCTGGACCCGGAGCTGCGGGCGTTGGTGGACAAGGAGATCGCCGAACTCGGCCTCGAGGGCATGGGCCGTAAACAGGCGGAGGCGGCGGTGAAGAAACTCGCCTACCAGGCCGACCCGCAAGGCTTCACCGACCGCGCCCGCAAGGCCCGCCAGGACCGGCGGGTGACGCTGCGCCCCGCCCCGGACACCATGAGCGTGCTGTCGGGGCTGCTGCCGGTGGAGCAGGGTGTGGCCTGCCTCGCCGCCCTCCGGAAATACGCCGACAGCCTCATCGCGACCGGGGACACCGACGACCGCACCCGCGACCAGATCATCGCCGACACCCTCGTCGAACGACTCACCGGACAAGTGTTGGCCGAGGACGTCAACGTCGAGGTCGGCATCGTCCTCCCGCTCGACGCGATCACCGACCCCGACAGCGCCAGCCCCGGCGAACTCGTCGGGCACGGACCCTTGCCGGCGGGGATCGTCACCGACCTGCTGCGCCACACCGGCGGGCACCGGTGGTGGCGGCGGCTGTTCGCCCACCCCGCCCACGGTGGCCTGGTCGGCGGCGACCCCCGCCGCCGCTACTTCGACGGATTCCTCGCCACCCTGATCGCCCTGCGCGACCACGGCATGTGCCGCGACCCGTTCTGCGGGGCGCCGATCCGGCATACCGACCACATCAAGGGCTCGAAGGCCGGTGGCCCGACCAGCCTGGGCAACGGGCGCGGGAACTGCGTGCGCGGCAACCACCTCAAAGAACTGCCCGGGTGGGTCACCGAACTGCTCCACGACGGCTTCGGGCCGCATCCGCACACCGTCCGGACCACCACCCCGACCGGACACACCTACACCAGCCGAGCCGGACCATGAGCAGCGCAGCGCCCGTCTCAGCCCAGCGCCGACACCCGGATCCAGTCCTCGGCGGCGGCCGGGTCGCCGAACACCTGCAGGTCCTCGACGTCCCCGAGGGCCCGGCGCCCGGTGATCACCGCGAGCAGGTCGACGGCGCGGCCGCGCACGGCCACGTCGGCCTTCGTGTGCTCGCGCGTGATCGCGACGCCCTCCGTGCCGCGCCGGATCAGCCACTCGCCGTCCGGCGCGTCGGTGGCGTGCAGGTGGATCGACGCGTCGCCGCGGACGCGGCGGGAGGTGCTCCGGTAGGCGGTGAGCAGGTCGTACCACTCGGCGATCCCGTCGACGGCCAGCTCCGGAGCCACGTCCGCGAGGGGCTCGAACCCGACGGCGAGCTCGGCGTCGAGCCGGTGCACCAACGTCTCGTGCAGCTGTCGACGGGTCCAGAAGGCGATGGTCACCGGCCCGACGAACCCGCCGACCTCCCGCTCGGGGTCCTCGGCCGTCAGCGTGCCGACGAGGGCCGACGCGCCCTCGAGCAGCCACGTCGCCACCTCGTCCCGGGAGGCCGGCGGCTCGCCGTCGGGGACCTCGGCGTCGCGCGGCAGCATCCGCTCCGCGCCCGTCGTGATGGTCGCGACCACGCGGCGGTGCACCTGGCCGAGGTGGCGGGCCAGGTCGCGGACGGTCCAGTCCGGGCAGGTGGGGACGGGTGTGGACAGGTCGTCGCCCGCGGCCGGCGCGCTGACCGCGTCGGCGAAGGCTCCGGCCTGCAGCAGCAGGTGGTCGGCGGCGGCGCTCACGGCGCCAGCCTCTCACCCCCGGCCGGTGGGGGCGGGCTGCTCGGCGGCGTCCTTCAGCGCGGCCTCGACGACCTCGGTCACCGAGCGCCGACAGGTCCCGCAGCCCGTGCCCGCCCGGGTCGCCGCCATGCACGCCGCGACCGATTCCGCGCCGGCCGCCACGCTCGCGACCAGGTCGCCCTTGGACACCCGGTTGCAGTGACAGACGCGGGCCCGGTCCGGCAGGTCGGCCGCCGAGGCGGCGGGGCCGGACGAGGTCGGCGCGAACAGCAGCTCGGACCGCCGGACCGGCAGGGGCGTCCGCGAGTCGAATGCCTGGGTCAGGGCGGGGGCGCGCGAGACGTCGCCGACGAGGGTGGCGCCGACGAGCACCCCGTCCCGGATGACGAGGCTCTGGTGGATGCCGGGCTCGGAGTAGCGCACGACCTCGTCCGTCGCCCGCTCCGGACCCCGCAGGCCCATCTGCGCCACCTCGACCCCGGCCACCTTGAGCTTCGTCGCCAGCCGCGACCCGTGGTACTCCGCGCCGGGGTCCGCGCCGGTCACGACGTCGGCGAGCACCTCGGCCTGCTCCCAGAGCGGACCCACGACGCCGTAGACCTCGCCACGGTGCTGCGCGCACTCGCCGACGACGAAGACCGACTCGTCGTCGACCGACCGCATCCGGTCGTCCACGACGATCGCCCGCTGCGTCTCGAGGCCGCCGGCCACCGCCAGCCCGATGTTCGGCCGGATGCCTGCGGTCACGACGACCATGTCGCACGGGAGGTCGGACCCGTCGCTGAAGCGGACGCCGGACACCGCGCCGTCGGTCACGAGGATCTCCGTCGTCCGCGCCCCGAGGTGCAGGTGCAGGCCGCGGTCCTCGAGCGTCGCGCGCAGCACCGCGGCGGCCTCGGCCTCGAGCTGCTGGTTCATCAGCACCTCGGTCGGGTGCACGACGTGCACCGCGAGCCCGTGCGCCTGCAGCCCGGCGGCCGCCTCGAGCCCGAGCAGGCCGCCGCCGATCACCACCGCCGTCCGGGAGCGCGGGACGTGGGCCAGCATCGCGTGCGCGTCGTCGAGCGAGCGGAAGCCGAACACGCCCCGCGTGAGCTCCGTGCGCGACGCCCACATGCCCTCCATGGGCGGGAAGAACGAGCGCGACCCGGTGGCGAGCACGAGCGTGTCGTAGGGCGTCACGGACCCGTCGTCGCCGAGCACCACCTTCGCCGCCCGGTCGATCCGCACGATGCGCACGCCGGCGTGCAGTGCGACGCCGTTCTCGGCGTACCAGCCGACCGGATTGAGGAAGAGCTCGTCGTCGTCCGCGGCGTCGGCGGCGTGCGCGAGCACCCCGGAGAGCAGGATGCGGTTGTAGGTGCCGTGCGGCTCGTCGCCGAAGACGGTGATCTCGAAGCGCTCGCCGCCCCCGCGGGCGAGGATCTCCTCCAGGGCCCGTGCCCCGGACATCCCGTTCCCGACGACGACGAGCCTCGCGCGGTCGGGTGCCGGGGTCCCGGCCTCCTCCGCGGCGCCCGGGGTGGCCGTCATCAGACCTCCACCAGGCCGCAGTCGACGACGAGCGTCCCGGACACCCCGGCCGGGGCGGCGTGGTGGAGCTCCACGGTGCTGCCCGCGAGCAGGTCCTCGACCACCCGCAGCGACACGTGCATGTCGGACCGCGCGCCCACCGGCAGCCAGCGCGCCGGGGCACCGTCGACGACGAGGACCACCGTGGCCAGCTCCGCGGAGGAGTTGCCCGCACGGACGTAGAGGACCTGGCCCGTGACGCCCTCGGGCACCGTGTAGGTCAGGGACGGGTGGAGCAGGGTCGGCTTCTCCAGCCCCTGCCCCTCGAAGGCGAACGCGCCCTGCAGGAAGCGCGGCGTCGTCATCATGGGCCGGGGTCCTCTCCGGTGGTGGCTTCGAGGGCGACCGCGCAGACCTTGAACTCCGGCATGCGCGACGCCGGGTCGAGCGCGGGGTTGGTGAGGGCGTTGACCGTCTGGTCGCCGGCCCAGTGGAAGGGCGCGAACACGGTGTCGGCCCGGATCTCGCGGGACAGCCGCACGCGCATCCGCGCGGTGCCGCGCCGGGTGCGCAGCCGGACGTCCGCGCCGTCGGCGAGCCCGAGGCGGGCGGCGAGGTCGGGGTGGATCTCGACGGCGGGTCCGGGCTCGTCCGAGAGCAGCGCCTTCGTCCGGCGGGTCTGCGTGCCGGACTGGTAGTGCGAGCGGGAGCGACCCGTCGTCAGGCGGTAGGGGTACTCGTCGTCGGGCAGCTCGGCGGCCGCGCGGTGGTGCACCACGTGGAAGCGGGCCCGGCCGTCCGGGGTGGCGAAGCGGTCGCGGAACAGGCGCGGGGTGCCCGCGTGCTCGTCGTCGGGACAGGGCCAGAAGACGCCCTGCTCGGCCTCGATGCGCTCGTAGGAGATGCCGGCGTAGTCGGCCTTCCCGCCCGCGGAGGCCCGGCGCAGCTCGTCGAAGACGGTGCGCGGGTCGTCGGAGAAGTGCGCCCCGCGTCCGAGCCGGGCGGCGAGCTCGTGCAGCACCTCGAGGTCCGAGCGCACCCCGGACGGCGGGTCCACGGCCCGCCGTCGTCGCAGGACCCGGCCCTCGAGGTTGGTCATCGTGCCGTCCTCCTCGGCCCACTGGGCGCAGGGCAGCACGACGTCGGCGAGCTCCGCGGTCTCGGAGAGGAACAGGTCGGAGACGACGAGGAAGTCGAGGGAGGCCAGCCGCTCGCGCACGTGCGCGGCCCGCGGGGCGCTGACGACGACGTTCGACGCCAGGACCATCAGCGCGCGCACCCCGCCGTCGGTGCCGAGCCGGTCGAGCATCTCGTAGGCGGAGACCCCGGGCTGCGGGAGCTCGTCGGGGTCGACGCCCCACACCCCCGCGACGTGCGCACGGGCCGCGGGGTCGGCGAGCATCCGGTAACCGGGCAGCTGATCGGTTTTCTGGCCGTGCTCGCGGCCGCCCTGCCCGTTGCCCTGGCCCGTGACCGTCGCCCAGCCCGAGTGCGGTCGCCCGGGCAGGCCCAGCGCCAACGCCAGGTTGATCCACGCGAGCGCGGTGTCCGAGCCCTTCGCGTGCTGCTCCGCGCCCCGGGCGGAGAGGATCATCGTCGCCCGGGACTCCGCGAGCATCCGCACGGTGCGCTCCATGACCGGCACGGGCACGCCCGTGATGCGCTCGACCCGGTCCGGCCAGTACTGGCGCACCGCGCGGCGGACCGCGTCCCAGCCGGTGGTCCGGTCCGCGACGTAGGCGGTGTCGACGAGCCGCAGCCTGATCGCGAGGTGCAGCAGCCCGTTGGCCAGGGCGAGGTCGGTGCCGGGGACGGGCTGGAGGTGGACGTCGGCGGCGGCCGCGGTGGCGGTGCGGCGAGGGTCGACCACGAGGTGGTGGGCGCCCCGCTCGCGGCCCGCGGCGAACCACCGCATGGCGGGCGGCATCGTGTCGGCCGGGTTGGAGCCGACGAGCAGGACCGTGTCGGCCCGGGCGATGTCGGCGAGCGGGAACGGCAGGCCCCGGTCGATCCCGAACGCCCGGTTCGCCGCGGCCGCGGCGCTCGACATGCAGAACCGGCCGTTGTAGTCGATCGACGCGGAGCGCAGCGCGACCCGGACGAACTTCCCGGCCTGGTAGGCCTTCTCGTTGGTCAGACCGCCGCCGCCGAACAGCCCGGCGGCGTCGCGGCCGTGGCGCTCCTGGGCGACGGTGAGGCCGTCGACCACGCGCGTCAGGGCCTCCTCCCAGGTGGCCTCGCGGAACGGCTCGTCGCGGTGGTCGCGCACCAGGGGCGCGGTGAGGCGGTCGGGGTGGGCGAGCAGCTCCGCCGAGCTCAGCCCCTTCTCGCAGAGCCCGCCGCGGTTCGTCGGGAAGTCCGCACCCGCGACCTCCCAGCCCCCGCCCGCGCTCTCCGGGCGGGGCGTCAGCGTCATGCCGCACTGCAGCGAGCAGTACGGGCAGTGCGTCGACACCGGGAGCGCGGGGGTCACGGCGACCCACGCTCCGGTCGTCGTGTGTCGGCACCGTTACGGGGGCGCTACACCTCCGGGAGCCGGTGTGAGGTGCCCGTGATCAGTGCGACGAGCGTCATCTCGATCGTTCAGCCTGCCCCGAAGCGAGACAGGTCACATGCTTGGGACCCGCCTCGGTCTACTGTCCGCCGGACGGTGGTCGGCGGACCCGGCGGCCGGAGCAGGCCCCGACGTCGGGGCCCGACGAGAAGGGGCGCGAGCGTGCGCATCGGTGTCCCCCGGGAGACCCGGGAACGAGAGACACGCGTGGCGGCCACCCCCGCCACGGTCATCGGCCTCCAGAACCTCGGCTGGACGGTCACCGTCGAGTCCGGTGCGGGGTCGCGGGCGGACTTCCCGGACGACGCCTACGTCGCGACGGGTGCGGAGATCGGCGACCCGTGGTCGGCCGACGTCGTCCTCGCGGTGAACACCCCCGCCCCGGCCGACCTCGCGCGGCTGCAGGAGCGGGCGACGCTGGTGTGCCGGGTGGCCCCCGCGCAGAACGCCGAGCTGGTCGCCGACCTCGCGGCGCGCGGCATCACGGTGCTCGCGACCGACGCGGTGCCGCGCATCTCGCGGGCGCAGTCGCTCGACGTCCTCAGCTCGATGGCCAACATCGCGGGCTACCGCGCGGTGATCGAGGCCGCGAACCGGTTCGGCCGGTTCTTCACCGGCCAGGTCACCGCGGCCGGCAAGGTGCCGCCGGCGAAGGTGCTGGTCGCCGGGGCGGGCGTCGCCGGCCTCGCCGCGATCGGCGCCGCCTCCTCGCTCGGCGCGATCGTCCGCGCCACCGACCCCCGCCCGGAGGTCGCCGAGCAGGTCAGCTCCCTCGGCGGGGAGTTCCTGACGGTGGACGTGGAGCAGGAGCGCTCCACCGACGGCTACGCGAAGGCCACCTCCGAGGCCTACGACCGACGCGCCGCGGAGATCTACTCCGAGCAGGCCGCCGACGTCGACATCATCATCACCACCGCGCTCATCCCCGGTCGCGCCGCGCCGCGCCTGATCACCGCCGCCGACGTGGCCGCGATGAGGCCGGGCTCGGTGATCGTGGACATGGCCGCCGGCATGGGCGGCAACGTCGAGGGCTCGGTGGCCGACGAGGTCGTCGTGACCGACAACGGCGTCACGATCATCGGCGACACCGACCTGGCCGCGCGGCTGCCCGCGCAGGCCTCGCAGCTCTACGGCACGAACCTGGTCAACCTGCTCAAGCTGCTGACCCCCGAGAAGGACGGCGAGCTCGTCCTCGACCTGGACGACGTCGTCCAGCGGGGGATGACGGTGGCGAGGGACGGCGAGGTGATGTGGCCGCCGCCCCCGGTCGCGGTCTCCGCGGCCCCGCCGCCGGCGCCCGCGCCGGAGGTGCCCTCGCCCGTCGTCGAACCGGCGAAGCCCCGCTCCGCGGCCTGGCGCTACGGCGCGATCGCCGTCGGCCTGGCGCTGCTGTTCGTGGCCACCGCCTTCGCCCCGGCGGAGCTGGCCACCAACCTCACGGTGTTCGTGCTGGCCGTGGTCATCGGCTACTACGTCATCGGCAAGGTGCACCACGCGCTGCACACCCCGCTGATGTCGGTCACCAACGCCATCTCCGGGGTCGTGATCGTCGGGGCGCTCGTGCAGTTCGGCGCGCACGGCACGCTCGTCTCGGTCCTCGCGTTCATCGCGATCGTGCTCGCCAGCATCAACATCGTCGGCGGCTTCGCGGTGACCCGCCGCATGCTCGCCATGTTCACGAAGGGTCCGGCCGCATGAGCCCCGACACGGCGGCCACCGCCGCCTACATCGTCGCCGCGCTGCTCACCGTGATGAGCCTCGCCGGTCTCTCGAAGCACGAGACCGCGCGCAACGGCGTCGTCTACGGCATCGCCGGCATGACGGTGGCCCTGGTCGCCACCGTCGTCCTCGCGGCGGACTCGCTCGAGGCGGGCGCGGTCGCGCTGATGGTCGCGGGCTTCGTGATCGGCGGCGGCGTCGGCCTCTGGCGGGCCCGGGTCGTCGAGATGACCGGCATGCCCGAGCTCATCGCGCTCCTGCACAGCTTCGTCGGCCTCGCGGCCGTGCTCGTCGGGTGGAACGGCTACCTCGAGGTCGAGGCGGTCGGCGCGGCCCAGACCACGGTGGCGCCGGAGCTGGTCGGCATCCACTCCGTGGAGGTCGGCGTCGGCGTCTTCATCGGCGCCGTGACCTTCACCGGCTCGATCGTCGCCTACGGCAAGCTCTCCGGGCGGATGAAGTCGCGGCCGCTCACGCTGCCGGGCAAGAACGCCCTGAACCTGGGCGCGCTCGTCGCGTTCGCCGCGCTCACCGTCGCGTTCGTGCTGGCGCCCTCGCTCGGCGTCATGATCGCGATCACCGCCGTCGCCCTCGCCCTGGGCTGGCACCTGGTCGCGTCGATCGGCGGCGGCGACATGCCCGTCGTCGTCTCGATGCTGAACAGCTACTCGGGCTGGGCGGCCGCGGCGTCGGGCTTCCTGCTCAACAACACGCTGCTGATCGTCACCGGCGCGCTCGTGGGCTCCTCCGGTGCCTACCTGTCCTACGTCATGTGCCAGGCGATGAACCGCTCGTTCCTCTCCGTCATCGCCGGCGGGTTCGGCGTGGAGTCGGGCACCGCGGCCGCGGACGTGGAGGGCGAGCACCGGGAGGTCCAGGCCGACGAGGTCGCCGAGATGCTCCGCGAGGCGTCGTCCGTCGTCATCACCCCCGGCTACGGCATGGCGGTGGCGCAGGCGCAGTACCCGGTCGCGGACCTGACCCGCAAGCTGCGCGACAAGGGCGTCGAGGTCCGCTTCGGCATCCACCCGGTCGCCGGGCGCCTGCCCGGGCACATGAACGTGCTGCTCGCCGAGGCGAAGGTGCCCTACGACATCGTGCTCGAGATGGACGAGATCAACGACGACCTCGCCTCCACCTCGGTCGTCCTCGTCATCGGCGCGAACGACACGGTCAACCCGGCCGCCATGGACGACCCGGGCAGCCCGATCGCCGGCATGCCCGTGCTGCGGGTGTGGGAGGCGAAGAACGTCGTCGTGTTCAAGCGCTCGATGGCCGTGGGCTACGCGGGCGTGCAGAACCCGCTGTTCTTCCGCGAGAACACGTCGATGATCTTCGGTGACGCCAAGAAGCGGGTCGAGGACATCCTGACGGCTCTCTAGGTGGCCTTCGGCCCCGTGAGTACTTGTGGCGGTCATGACCGCCGCAACTACTCACAGGCCGACAGGCACCCTGGCGTCCACTGCCTCCGCGACCAGGCGCACGGACTGCCGCCGCTCGGCCGGGTCGTGGATCGCCGTCGTGATCATCAGCTCGTCGGCGTCGGCCTCGCGCGCCTTGCGGGCGAGGTCGTCGGCGACCTGCTCGGGCGTGCCGACGGACACCTTCGAGGCCATCGAGGCGGCGATGTGCTCCTCGGCGGCGCTCCAGTCGTGGGCCAGCGCCTCCTCGGGGCTGGGCAGCGGACCCGGGTTGCCGGTGCGCAGGCGGGCCATCGACAGCGCGTTGGCCCGGCCGAGGGCGTACGCGCGCTCCGGGTCGGGGTGCGCGATCGCGGCGGCGCCGAGGACGACGTGCGGCTCCTGGGCGCCGGACGCCGTGCTCGGGCGGAACGACTGCCGGTAGATACGGGTGGCCTCCCCGGCGTCCGCACCGCCGAAGTGGCCGGCGTAGGCGTAGCCGGTGCCGAACGCGGCGGCGGCCTGGGCGCCGTAGTAGCTGGAGCCGAGGATCCACACCGGGGGCAGCGGCACGTCGTCGGGAGCCGCGACGATCCCCGCGAACGGGTGGTCGGGGTCGAAGCCGTCGACGTAGCCGCGGAGCTCGGCGAACTGGTCCGGGAAGTCGTCGGCGGTCAGCGCCTCGTGCGAGCGGCGCAGCGCGATCGCGGTACGCGGGTCGGTGCCGGGCGCACGCCCGAGACCGAGGTCGATGCGGTCCGGGTACAGCCCGGCGAGCGCGCGGAAGGTCTCGGCCACCTTCAGCGGGCTGTGGTTGGGCAGCATGATGCCGCCGGAGCCGACGCGGATCGTGCTGGTCGCGCTCGCGACCGCCGCGATCATCACCTCGGGCGCGGAGCTCGCGACGCTCGCGATGCCGTGGTGCTCGGCGAGCCAGTAGCGCCGGTAGCCGGCGGCCTCGGCCGTGCGGGCGAGTTCGACGGTGTCGTGCAGGGCCTGCGAGGCGCGCGAACCGGAGGGGACCGGGGAGAGGTCGAGAACCGAGATCGGGATGCCCATGTGGGAGTGCAACGCCGGATCGGCGGGCCGGGATTCCCGGCCGCACCGACCCGGCGTCGGGCCTCAGTCCGGCGGCGTCAGCACCGTCAGCAGGTCGTCCCGGCCGAACATGCGCGCCGTGTCGACGGCCGTCGGGTGCCCGCCCAGCGGGTCCGCCCCGGCATCGCGCAGGGTCCGCACCACGTCGTCCTCGCCCCGGAAGACCGCACCGGCCAGCGGGGCCTGCCCGCGGTCGTTGAGCCGGTCGACGTCGGCGCCCCGCGCGATCAGCGCCCGCACCGTCGGGGCGTGCCCGTGGTAGGCCGCGAGCATGAGGAGGGTGTCGCCGGAGTCGTTGGTCAGGTTCACCGGCACCCCGGCGTCCACGTAGGCCGCGAGCGTGTCGGTGTCGCCGTGGCGGGCCAGGTCGAACATGCGGCCCGCGAGCTCGGCGACGTCCGCGGACGGCTCGGTCACGTGCGCGAGAGCGGGGCCGCGGTGTCCGGGTCGGGCGTCGGGTCGGAGGTGTCCTCGCCGTCGTCGTCCCGACCCCACCCGCAGTACGGGCACCACGGCTCGACGCGGCGGTGCAGCACCGTCAGGGCCATCGTGCCGAGCGGGAGCAGCAGCACGAGGTCGCCCCACCCCGGCCGGAACATCAACCCGGCCGCGACGCCGACGGCGGCCGCGACGACGAGCAGCACGATCCCCGCCGTCGTGGTGGCGGAGTGGAAGAGCCGCAGCCAGCGCCGGCGCCGCTCGACGACCTGCGCCGGGTTCTCCGGGCTGTCCGCGATGCAGCGCAGACAGAGGCGGTCGTCGTGGGCCAGCGTGAACAGCTGCACGACGATGAAGACCAGCACCGCGCCGAGCGACACCAGGCTGGCGTCACGCACGTCGGAGAAGCCCGCCACGATCGCGACGGCGATCAGCGGGCCGCCGACCAGCAGCGGGTGGTGTGCGATCGCGGCGCGGAGGCGGACCAGGAGTGAATCGCGGCCCTCGTCGTCGTGGCTGCCCGCCCCGGCGTCGTCCCGGTCGTGCGTGTGCCGGTCCACTCGGCCACCCCCGTCCTGCTGGTGAAGAGAGCGTATGGCCCGATCCACCGGGCCGCGACCGGCCACCCCGGAACCGGACCCGCCCGACCGGGTCAACCCCGGGCGATCAGCAGCGGCACCCGCTGCTCCGCCGAGGTCAGCGAGCCGTGATGGCCGACCAGGGCGGTCTCGCGGGGCTCGTTGCGGGACCGCACCATCGTCCAACTGCCGCGGGCCGCCGCCACGACGTCCCCGATCCGGCCCCGCGCCGTGTCGGTGACGTCGGGCCCGAACCACCCGCCGTCGACGGCCTCCTCGCGCGACACCACCCACGCCGCGTCGGCGAGTTCGGCGCGCCAGGCGTCGAGCACGTCGTCGGCGGCGCCGGGGACGGCGTGGACGTGGCGCACCCGGGTCTCGCCCGCGAGGCGCCGGACGCCGGCGAGCAGGGTCGGCGCGTGGTCGAGGTCGACCTGCCAGCCGCGGTCGGTGGCGATCATGCCGTGGTCGGCGACGACGAGGAGTGCCGCGCCGGGCCGCAGGCACTCCGCGATGGCGGCGACGAGCCGGTCGACGACCTGCAGCTGCATCCGCCACGGCAACGAGCCGGGTCCGTGCCGGTGGCCGACCGTGTCGAGGTCACCGTGGTAGGCGTAGACCAGCGCCCGGTCCTCGGGCTCGACGGCGAGACCGTGCAGCACCTCGGCGGCGAGGTCGCCGAGCGCGGACACGCCGTGGAAGCGGCCGCCGCGCAGGGCGGCGCGGGTGAGCCCGGAGCGGCGCTGGATCTCGGGCGCCACCTGGGTCACCGCGACGCCCGCCCGCAACGCCTGCTGCAGGACCGTGGGGCGGGGCTGGACCTGCTCGGGCGGCAGGTCGGCGAGCAGGTCGACCGGGTCGGTCGCCCCGTGGGCGCACCAGCGCAAGGTGTTGAGGACGACGTCGGGTGCCGCCTCCGGGTCCGCGAGCGGCGGGACCCCCATCGAGTAGCCCTCGATGCCGTGCGCGCCCGGCGTCAGGCCGGTGCCGAGCGAGGTGATGCTGACGGCCGTCGTCGCCGGGAAGCAGGCCGTGAGATCCCGCGACGACGTCCCGCGCGCCAGGTCGTGGAGCGCGGGCGCGTCGTGCGGGTGGGCGGCGAGCAGGTCGGCGCCGAGCCCGTCGACCAGCAGCACGCCCACGGCGGTGACGTCGTCGCGGTGGCGGGCGACGCCGAGCGTGTCGGCGAACCCGGGCACCCCGAGAGCGGCCGCCATGGAGGGCATGACCTCGGCGAGCGTGCCGTGACCGTAGGCGGGGAGGAACGGCCGCTCGGTCATGCCGGGGGATCGTAGGAGGTGGCTCCGCCAGGTGAGCAGTAAAGGTCGCTGTAGCGACCTCTACTGCTCACGAGCGCGGAGCGCACCTACACCGACGAGACGGCCTCCGGCGCGGTCGACTCCGGCACGCGGGTGGCGTGGTAGTCGTCGCCGCGCGTGTGGTCGGCGCCCTCGCGCGTCCCGGCCGCCCGCAGGGCGAGCGTGACCAGGGCGGCCACGACCAGGTTGCCGATCAGCGCCACGGCACCGACGTAGATCTGCACCTTCGACCCGTCGAACGGCGTCCAGCCGAACAGGTTCAGCTTGCCCAGCGCGAGCGCGGACCCGCCGAAGTGCTGCTTGCCGTTCACCGGGTTGGGGATGCCGTAGAGCATGATCATCCCCCAGATCAGGCCGACCGCCCAGCCCGCGAACAGCGCCCACCGGTGGAACCACCGGGTGTAGAGCGCGATCGCGACGGCGGGCAGCGTCTGCAGGATGATCACGCCGCCGATGAGCTGCAGGTCGACCGAGAACTGCGGGTCCACGACGACGATGAACAGCACGGCGCCGACCTTGACCACCAGCGAGGCGAGCTTGGCCTGCCGCGCCTCGTCCCGCGGCGTCGCGTCGCGGCGCAGGAACTCCTTGTAGATGTTGCGGGTCCACAGGTTCGCCGCGGCGATCGACATGATCGCCGCGGGCACCAGCGCCCCCACCCCGATCGCGGCGAAGGCGACGCCCGCGAACCACGACGGGAACTGGCCCGCGAACAGGGCCGGGACGATCGTGTTCGAGTCGGGACGGCCGGTGGAGCCGTTGACGATCGGCTTCGTGCCCGCCGCGATCGCGACGTAGCCGAGGAGCGCGAGCAGGGCCAGCAGGAACGAGTAGGCCGGCAGCGCGGTCATGTTCCGGCGGATCGTGGCCCGGCTCGAGCTGGACAGCACGCCGGTGATCGAGTGCGGGTAGAGGAACAGCGCGAGCGCCGACCCGAGCGCCAGCGTCGCGTACTGCAGCTGGTTGTTCGCCGTGAGCAGCGTCGACCCGGAGGCCTGGCCGGTGGCGGGCGACGGCTGCGCGAGCTTCGCGGCCCCGGCGTCGATGATCGAGCCCCACCCGCCGAGCTTCAGCGGCAGGTAGATGATCGCCACGAGGATGACGATGTAGATCAGGACGTCCTTGACCACCGCGATCAGCGCCGGCGCCCGCAGGCCGGACTGGTAGGTGTACGCGGCGAGCACCACGAACGCGACGAACAGCGGCGCGTGGCCCCAGAACCCCGAGCCGTTGAGCCCGATGGTGCGCAGCACCGCCTCGAGTCCGGCGAGCTGCAGGGCGATGTAGGGCATCGTCGCGACGATCCCGGTCACCGCGACCGCGAGCGCGAGCAGCGGCGAGTCGTAGCGGCCGCGGACGAAGTCGGCCGGGGTCACGTAGCCGTGCACCCGCGAGACCGACCAGAGCCGCAGCAGCGGCAGCATCACGAGCGGGAACGCGATGATCGTGTAGGGCACCGCGTAGAAGCCCAGGGCGCCCGAGGAGAACAGCAGCGCCGGGATCGCGACGAAGGTGTACGCGGTGTAGAGGTCCCCGCCGAGCAGGAACCAGGTGACCCACGAGCCGAAGCGACGCCCGCCGAGGCCCCACTCGTCGAGGTGCTCGAGGTCGTCGGCGCGCCGCCAGCGGCTCGCCATGAAGCCCATGACCGCCACGGCCACGAACAGCAGCAGGAAGACGACCAGCTGGACGACCTGCGCGCCGGTCATCGGTCACCCTCCTCGTCGCGCTCGCGGGTGACGAGGTGCACGGTCAACGTGCAGAGGATCCCGAGCGGGATGACCGCGATCTGGAACCAGTAGAAGAACGGCAGCCCGAGCAGCGTCGGCTCCGTCATGTTGAACAGCGGCGTGATCAGGCTGATCAGCGGGACGAGCAGGAGCAGGTTCCAGGCGCGGAAGCGGAAGTGGGGCCTCGCGGGCGCAGGGTCCGGGGTCTCCGGATCCGCGACGGATGACGACATCGGCGGTCCTAGCAAGCGCGTACTCGGTCGGTGGACGCGCGGATGTTAAGCGCGTGTACAGGTACGCACCAGAGGCTCTACTGCTGGGTAACCCCTTCTGTTCCCGATGTCCGATTTCATTTCCGACGACGGGCCTCGCGCCAGATCAGCACACCCGCGACGAGCACGACGACGGGGATCGGGCCCCACGCGAGGTAGCGCGCCACCGTCTCCAGCGACAGCGCGAACACGTAGCCGAGCAGGACGCAGCCGCCGCCCCACAGGATGCCGCCGACGGCGTTCCACGGCAGGAAGGTGCGCAGGTAGGGCATGCGGGCCATGCCGGCCATGCCCGGCACGAGGGCGCGCAGCAGGGCGGTGCCGCGACCGAGCAGCACGGCCTCGCCGCCGTGGCGACGCAGGAAGTCCTCGGTCGCCTGCCACCGGTGCTCGCCGACGAGGCGGCCGACCCGTGAGGCCTGCAGCCGCGGCCCGACGAGGCGACCGACCTCGTAGCCCACCGAGTCGCCGGCGACGGCGCACACGACGGCCACGACGATCATCGGGACGAGCGCGATGATCCCCTCGTGCGCGGCGAACCCGGCCACGAGCAGGGCCGTCTCTCCGGGCAGCACCACGCCGACCATGACGGCCGCCTCGGCGAACGCGAGGCCGCCCGCGATGACGTAGAGCCAGCCGCCGACGCTCTCGCCGATGCCGCGCAGGAACTCGAGCACGCGATCATCGTGCCCCAGGAGCGGGAGGACCCGGCGTCGGGAAGGCCCCGGACGTGCGTGAGGGGAACCCACGGGCCACCGGGGCGGCCGAGGGTTCCCCTCACGTGGGACGGATCAGGCCGAGAGCCGCTGCTTCAGGGCCTCGAGCTCGTCGCGCATCGACGTCGGCAGGGCGTCGCCGATCTTGTCGAACCACTCGTCGATGAGCGGCAGCTCCTCGCGCCACTCGTCGAGGTCGACGCGCAGCGACGCCTCGATGTCCTCGAGCGGCTCGGAGAGACCCTCGAGGTCGAGCTGGTCGGCCGTCGGCACGTGGCCGATCGCCGTCTCGGTGGCCGCCGCCGTGCCCTCGAGCCGCTGGATGATCCACTTCAGGACGCGGCTGTTCTCGCCGAACCCGGGCCACAGGAAGCGGTTGTCCTCGCCCCGGCGGAACCAGTTGACGTAGAAGATCTTCGGCAGCTTGGTGGCGTCGGCGCTCTTGCCCACGTTCACCCAGTGCTGGAAGTAGTCGCCGACGTTGTAGCCGAGGAACGGCAGCATGGCCATCGGGTCGCGGCGGACCTGGCCCTTGCCGCCCTTGGCCGCGGCGGTCATCTCGCTGGACATCGTGGCGCCCATGAAGGTGCCGTGCTGCCAGTCGAACGACTCGGTGACCAGCGGGATCGTCGTCTTGCGGCGCCCGCCGAACAGGATCGCCGAGATCGGCACGCCCTGCGGGTCGTCCCACTCCGAGGCGACGACGGGGCACTGCGAGATCGGCACGGTGTAGCGCGAGTTCGGGTGCGCGGCCGGCTTGGCCGAGCCCGGGGTCCAGTCGTCGCCGGTCCAGCCGGTGAGGTGCTGGGGGTCGCCCTCCAGGCCCTCCCACCAGACGTCGCCGTCGTCGGTCAGCGCGACGTTGGTGAACAGCGCGTTCCCGTGCTCGATGGTGCGCATCGCGTTCGGGTTGGTGTTCCAGTTCGTGCCCGGCGCGACGCCGAAGAAGCCGAACTCGGGGTTGACCGCGTAGAGGCGGCCGTCCTCGCCGAAGCGCATCCAGGCGATGTCGTCGCCGACGGTCTCGGCGCGCCACCCCGGGACGGTGGGCTGGAGCATCGCGAGGTTCGTCTTGCCGCAGGCCGAGGGGAACGCGGCCGCGACGTAGTAGGCCTTGTCCTCCGGGCTGATCAGCTTGAGGATCAGCATGTGCTCGGCGAGCCAGCCCTCGTCGCGCGCCATCACCGAGGCGATGCGCAGCGCGTAGCACTTCTTGCCCAGCAGGGCGTTGCCGCCGTAGCCGGAGCCGAAGCTCCAGATCTCCCGGGTGTCCGGGAAGTGGCTGATGTACTTGGTCTCGTTGCAGGGCCACTGCACGTCGGCCTGGCCCGGCTCGAGCGGCGCGCCGAGGGAGTGCAGCGCCGGCACCCACTCGGTGTCGCCCTCCTCGAGGCGCGCCTGCACCTCGGCGCCCATGCGCGTCATGATGTGCATGGAGACCACGACGTAGGGGCTGTCGGAGATCTCGACGCCCAGCTTCGGCTGCTCGGCGTTCGTCGGGCCCATGCAGAACGGGATGACGAACATCGTCCGACCACGCATGCACCCGCGGTACAGCTCGGTCATGGTGGCCTTCATCTCGGCCGGGTCCATCCAGTTGTTCGTGACCCCGGCGTCCTTGGGGTCGGCCGAACAGATGAAGGTGCGCTCCTCGACCCGCGCGACGTCATCGGGGTCGGACGCGGCGTGGAAGGAGTTCGGCTTCTTCTCCGGGTCGAGTCGGGTGAAGGTGCCCGCCTCCACGAGCTCGTCGGTGAGGCGCTTCCACTCCTCCGGCGAACCGTCGCACCACACCACCCGGTCGGGCGTGGTGAGCTCGGCGACCTCGGCCACCCACTCCAGCACCTCGCGGCGCTGCAGCGGCGGGTTGTCGAGCCCAGGGATGGTCGGTGCGGCCGTCATGCGTCGTGTCACTCCTCGTTCGCCGGTCACTGTCGAGCGACGACCAGAGGTCGTCACGCAACGGAGCCACGGCCTGAGTGCACCGGCGTGCGGGCAATCGAGCGGCCGGTACACATCGCCGTGTGGCCCCGTCGGAGTACAACGACGTTAACGACAGATGCTGCACACGGAACCGCCGAGGGGTGTTCGAGACACCACTTCCACGATCAAGCTGAACGATTCAGGCTCGCAGGGCCCTGACCAGCGCCGGAAGCGCCTCACCGAGAGGTGACACCAGTCGCACCGCCGCCAGATCGTCCGCGCGGCTCGGTCCGCCGGTGACGATCGCGACCGGCGTCCCCGCCCGGGTGGCGGCCCGGGCGAACCGCAGGCCCGACATCACGGCCAGTGACGAACCCAGGACCACCAGGGACCGCGCCCGCGCGACCTCCGCGAAGCAGCGCTCCACCCGCGGCCGCGGCACGGACTCGCCGAAGAACACCACGTCCGGCTTGAGCGGGCCCTCCCCGCACACCGGGCAGTCGATCATCGTGAAGGCGTCCACGAGCTCGTCGGGCAGCTCGACGTCGCCGTCCGGGTTGACCTGCGCGTCGCGCAGGCCGGACACGGCGACGTCGAACTCCCGGTTCACGACGGCGAGGCGGGCCTGGACGTCGGCCCGGTCCAGCTCCGCGCGGCACGCCAGGCAGACGACCCGTGCGAGCGCGCCGTGCAGTTCGACGACGTCCCGGGCGCCCCCGGCCTGGTGCAGGCCGTCGACGTTCTGGGTGATGACGCTCCCGACGAGCCCGCACCGCTGCAGCGCGGCCACCGCCTCGTGGGCCGGGTTGGGGCGGGCCCGCTCGATCTGCGGCCACCCGACGTGGCTGCGGGCCCAGTAGCGGTGGCGTGCGGCGGGGTCGTGGACGAACGCCTCGTAGGTCATGGGCGTGTGCCTGCGGGCCGCGCTCGAGGGGCCGCGGTAGTCCGGGATGCCCGAGTCGGTGGACATCCCGGCGCCGGAGAGCACGCAGACCCCGCCGGCGCCGACGAGCGCCGCGAGGTCGTTGAGGTCGCCGCGGAGCGGGACCTCGGCGTCCCACGTCTCCTGCAGCACCGATCCCGGATAGCGCATGACGACCTTGCCCACGGGATCCATGGTGCCCGCGCCGGGGCGCGCGCGTCGGGTCAGGCGAGCCCGGAGCGCGGGCGGGCGGCCACGCGCAGGACCGCCACGATCAGCGCGCCGATGACGAGCCAGGCGATCGCGGGGATGCCGTAGGAGAGCAGCACCTGCGCGGTCTCGTTCCCGACCACGAACAGGTTCGCGAGACCCAGGGTCAGCGAGTCGGCGGCCGACGCGATGAACTGCGTCAGCCCGTTGTCGGGGTTGGCGCCGAGGATCTCCAGCACGATGTGCACGACGAGGATCGCGGCGAAGAGCCCGGTGATCAGGCGGACGAGGCCACCCACGAGGCCCAGGACGCCACGGACCGCGCCCGTGACGGGGTTGCCGGAGCGGGGACGGCGGTCGAGGTCGGCCATACCGGGGGGTGCCCGTTCGACGGCCACGGTGTGCACCCGTCCCGTCACGACTCGGTCACGGCGAGGAGCCCGGAGGAGCCCGTGTGCACCGTCCGGGGCAGTGGCTACTCCGTCCTGTGCCCACGAACCCGGCCCTCCCCGCCCGCCACCGCTCCGTCTGGCTCGACCGCGAGCTGCCGTCCCACCCCCCGCTGCGCGGCGAGCTCCGCGTCGACGTCGCCGTGGTCGGCGGCGGCATCACCGGCCTGACGACGGCCGTGGCCCTGCACCGGGCGGGCTGCTCGGTGGCGGTGCTGGAGGCCCGGCACCTCGGCGCGGTGGCCAGCGGCAACACCACGGCCAAGGTGTCGGTGCTGCAGGGCACCCGCGCCTCGACGCTCGCGCAGCGCCACCCCCGGGACGTCGTCGACGCCTACGTCGCCGCGCACCGCGCCGGCCTCGACTGGCTGGCCGACCGCGCGGAGGGCGTCGACTGCGGCTTCGAGCGGGCCCCCGCGGTCACCTTCTCGACGGCGGGTCGGGACTCCGCCGGCGCCCGCGCCGTCCGCGCCGAGGCGGACGCCCTGCGCGCGGCCGGCCTGCCCGCCACCCTGGACGCCGACCTCGACCTGCCGTTCGGGGTCTCCGAGGCGGTCACCCTCGCCGACCAGGTCCAGTTCGACCCGGTGCCCTACCTGCACGACCTCGCCCGCGAGCTCGTCGACGCCGGGCACCCGGTCCACGAGGGCACCCGGGTCCGCTCGGTCTCGCTGGGCGCCTCGTTCCCGCTGGGTCCGGCTCCGCTGCGCTCCGTGTCCCGTGGGCCGACGCCGGAGCTCCGCACCGACCACGGTCGCGTCCTCGCCGACCGCGTCGTGCTCGCGACAGGCATCCCGGTGCTCGACCGCGGCCTCTACTTCGCCCGTGTCGAGCCCGCCCGCTCCTACGCGCAGGCGGCGCGCGTGCGCGACCCCGAGGGCCTGCCGTCCGGCATGTACCTGTCGGCCGACTCCCCGACGGTGTCGATCCGCACGGTCGTCGTCGACGGCGAGCGGCTCCTGCAGACCGGCGGCTTCGGTCACCGGGTGGGCACCGACACCCCGATGTCGCACCACGAGCGCGATCTCGCGGACTGGACCGCGCAGCACTGGCCCCTCGACGCGATCACCCACCGGTGGTCGGCGCAGGACTACGAGCCCGAGGACGGCCTGCCGTTCGTCGGCCCGATGCCGCTGCAGCCCCGGGTGCTCGTGGCCACCGGGTTCGCGAAGTGGGGCATGACCGGCGGCACCGCGGCCGGGCTGGCGCTCGCCGACCACCTCGTCGGCCGCGACAACCCCTGGGCGCCGACCTTCGCCGCGGACCGCGTCCCCCGGTTGCGCTCGGCGCCGCAGCTCGCGCGGGCCAACGGGCAGGTCGCCCGCTACCTGGCGACGGGCTGGGCGAAGCCCGACCTGCCGTCGCGGACGCCCCTCGCGGAGGGGGAGGGCCGGGTCGAGACCACCCGCCGCGGCAAGGTCGGCCGGTGCCGGGTCGGCGGCGTCGAGCACGAGGTCGGCGCCGTGTGTCCGCACCTCGGCGGCGTTCTCGCCTGGAACGACGCGGCCGCGAGCTGGGACTGCCCGCTGCACGGATCGCGCTTCGCCCCGGACGGCGCCGTGCTCGAGGGGCCGGTCACCGAGGGCCTCGGCGCCCCGCCCGGACTGACGCGGGTGATCGCGCCGCGGTCGTGATCAGGAGGCCTGCGACAGGCGGGCTCAGCCCGGGCTGCAGAAGCGGCCCTTGGCGTCACGCCACCGCCCGTTCTTGTCCTTCTTCACACACAGCCCTGCACCGCCGGACGACGAGGCGGCCGGTGCAGGCGCCGCCTTCGCCGGTGCCGGCTTGGACGCCGGCTTGGGCGCGGGCTTCGGTGCCGGCCTGGGCCTGGGCTTGGGCTTCGGGGTTCCGACGGCAGGTCGCGCTGCGGCTGCCGCAGCGGTCGTCGAGGGCGGCGGCGCGACCGGCGCCGCGGTGACCGGCGCCGGTGCTGCCACCAGCGGCGCGACCGGTGCCGGCGGGACGACGACCGGGACCGGGGGTGCTGCGGGCGCCGTGCTCGCGACCGGCGACGGAGCTGGCGCGGCATCGGTGCGGGGCGGCTGCGGACCGACCATCAGGCCGATGACGACGAGGAGGACGAAGAGCCCGGCGATGCTGCCGAGTCCGATCAGGACGCCACGCTTGATCCGCTTGCCGAGAGACCGGCGAGGCGGCTGCACGGGCAGTTCCACCGTCGGTGCGTCGCCCGGGTCGGCCCCCCACGCGTACGGCCCCGGCGTGCTCGTGTGCGTGTCCACTGGATGTCCCCCGACTCCCGATGCAGTTGCCGCAGGTGTCGTCGTCCGAGGCCGGATCGTTACCGGCCCTTGACCCACGGTCGGGGTCGGCGAGACCGCAGGGAGTCGGTCGTGATCAGGAGGCCTGCGACACCGAGGACATGTTGAAGTCCGGGATCCGCAGCGGCGGCATCGCGACGCGCGTGAACCAGTCCTTCCACTCGCGCGGCAGCGTCCGCTCGGTGGCCCCGGCCTCGGCGGTGCGCCGCACGAGGTCGAGCGGGGACTCGTTGAACCGGAAGTTGTTCACCTCGCCGACCACCTCGCCGTCCTCGACGAGGTACACGCCGTCGCGGGTCAGGCCGGTGAGCAGCATCGTCTCCGGGTCGACCTCGCGCATGTACCAGAGGCAGGTCAGCAGCAGGCCGCGCCGCGTGCCCGCCACCAGGTCGGTCAGCGACGCGTCCGACCCGCCGGTGAGCAGGAGGTTGTCCGACGGCGGGGCGAATCGGGTGCCGAACTCGGCGGCGGCCGCCCGCGGGTAGGCCAGCTCGCCCACCGTGCCGTTGCGCAGCCACTCCACGCGCCGCGTGCTCGCGCCGTTGTCGAACACCGACACCTCGTCGCCGGAGGCCGTGGTGGCGAGCACCGGCTCGTAGCGCAGCGTCGGGAAGCCCGGCGCGTCCGGGTCGCCGGCCAGGGTCAGCGGCAGGTCGGTCAGCTGCTCGCCGACCCGGGTGCCGCCGGCGCGCGACAGGGCGCTGCGTCCTTCCTGCGCGGGCCGCCCGCCCATCGACCACGCCAGGTAGATCATGAAGTCGCTGACCGCCGACGGCGGCAGGATCGTCTCGTAGCGTCCCGGCTCCAGCGCGACCCGACGGCGCCCCCACGCGAGCCGCCCGCGCAGGTCGCCGAGGATCGCGGGCAGGTCGACGTCGGTGAAGTCGCGCGTCGAGGTCCCGCCCCACACCGAGCTGCCCGCGTCCTTGAGGTTGACCTCGACGGCCCCGGACGGTTCGACCCACCGGCGCCGGACCCCGGCGGAGGTGGCGAGCCAGGTGGTGGTGACGTGGTGGTCGGCGAACCCCGCGCTGCGGTCGGTCGCGAAGGAGTCCCCGAGGGCGGCGGCGAGGTCGGAGAAGACGCCGATCGAGGTCTCGGCCGCCGGCTCGTCGAGGGCGTCGCCGGGTCCGGTCGGCGGGGGGAGCTCCGCGGCGTCGCGGGACGCCCCGGAGTCCTCCGCGGCCCGCACGGCGGCGCGCACCGCGTCGGTGAGCCGGGCGTCGGCCTCGGCGCCGCCCGCGAGCAGCGAGTCGGGCGCCGACACCCGCACCACGCCGGCGCCCGTGCCGCCGCCCGCGAGCGGGACGAGCAGCACCAGGCCGAGCGTGCGGTCGGTGGTGGCCCCGTTCGTCGTCATGGTGGAGTTCGCCCAGCGCAGCACCACCTCGCCGGTCTCGCGCAGGATCACCGCGACGCCCGCGTCGGGGCGGATGCGGGCCGCCGTCTCCAGGGCCCGGTCGACGAGGCTCATCGGCCACCCTCGCTCGCGGTGTTGAGGACGTTGACGCCACGGAAGAGCGCGGACGGGCAGCCGTGGCTCACCGGCGCGACCTGCCCGGGCTGGGCCTTGCCGCAGGTGAACGCACCGCCGAGCCGCCAGGTGGCGGGACCGCCGACGGCCTCCAGTGCGCCCCAGAAGTCCGTGGTGGTGGCCTGGTAGGCCACGTCGCGGACCTGTCCGGCCAGCTCGCCCGCCCGGATCCGGTAGAAGCGCTGCCCGGTGAACTGGAAGTTGTAGCGCTGCATGTCGATCGACCAGGACCGGTCGCCCACGACGTAGATCCCGTCCTCGACGCCCGCGATCAGGTCGGCGGTGCTCACCTCGGTCGCCGCCGGCGCGACCGACACGTTCGCCATCCGCTGCAGCGGCACGTGCTCGGCGGAGTCGGCGTACGCACAGCCGTTGGACCGCTCGAGCCCGAGGCGCGGCGCGAAGGAGCGGTCGACCTGGTAGCCGACGAGGACGCCGTCGCGGATCAGGTCGAACTCGCTCGTCGCGACCCCGTCGTCGTCCCAGCCGACCGACGCGAGACCGTGCGGCACCGTCCGGTCGCCCGTGACCTGGAGGACCTCGCTGCCGTAGCGCAGCGTGCCCAGCAGGTCGGGGGTGGCGAAGCTGGTCCCCGCGTAGTTGGCCTCGTAGCCGATGGCGCGGTCGTACTCCGTGGCGTGCCCGATCGACTCGTGGATCACGAGCCACAGGTTGGTGGGGTCGATGACGAGGTCGGTGGGACCCGCGACGACCCCGGGCGCGCGCAGCTTCTCCGCCAGCAGCTCCGGGAGCTCGGCCAGCTCCGCGTGCCAGTCCCAGCCCGTGCCGGTGAGGTACTCCCAGCCGCGCCCGACCGGCGGGGCGACCGTGCGCAGTGACTCGAAGCCGCCCGCGTCCCGGTCGACCGCGGTGACGCTCACGCCGGGGTCGACCCGCACCCGTTGCTGTGTGGTGACGGTGCCGGCGAGGTCGGCGTAGAAGGTCTGCTCCTTGACCTCCAGGCAGCTCGCCTCGACGTGGTCGACGCCCGGGGCGGCGAGCAGCGTCGACGAGCGCTGGGCGAGCAGCCCGATGCGCTCGGCCTCGTCGACCTCGAACGGATCGATCGCGTACTCCGACACCCACGTGACGTCGTGGTGCACCGGCTCCGGGGCCAGTTCCACGGACTCGCGCGCGACCGCGGCGAGCGTCGACGCGACCTCCAGGGCCCGCCGTGCCGTGGCGGCGGCGGTGGTCGGGGTGACGTCGACGTGGGCGGCGAACCCCCAGACCCCGCGACGCAGGACGCGGACGGCGAGGCCCACGCGGTCGGTGTCCGACGAGCTCACCACCCGGGCGTCGCGCAGCTCCAGGGCCCGGCTGCGCAGCCGGTGCACGCGGACGTCGGCGTGCTCGACCCCGGCGTCCCGCGCCACCTGCAGAGCGGCGTCCGCGACCCCGCGCAGCGGCAGGGCGAGGAAGTCCGGGTCGACGGGGCGGACACCGGTGCTCACGTCCGGGACGGTAGCGGCCCGGACCGACACCCTCCGTCCGTCCCCCGTCCTACCCGCGCACCCACGCCCCCGTCCGCGGGTCGATCGACGGCGGTGGCGGCGGCGGGGCGCCCCACGGGCGCTCCTCGACGTCGCCGTGCCGGGTGGTGACGACGCCCTCGGGCCCGACGCGCGTGACGACGTCGGCGTGCCCGTCGCGGTCGAGGTCGGTGGCGAGGACCAGCCCGTCCCCCCACGGGGCGACGGTGGTGTCGGCGACCCCGTCGGCGTCCGAGTCGACGGTGGGCGCGGCGAGCTCGGGGGCCCCGGCCAGCAGGTCCCCGGTGGTCAGGGACGGGGCGGGCGGCGGGTGCGGGAACACCGCCGGCCCGGGTGACGCGACCTCGTCCTCGGTCATGGCCCGTGACGGTAGGCGGCCGCCGCGGCCGGTGGGGGCGGTTCGGGAGAAGCCGGGTGGTCCGACCCCGTCCGGATCGCGGCCGCCAGGCGGTCGAGCACCGCCTCCGCCCGCGCCGTCGCCGCGGCGCGCGCCGCGTACCGGGGGTCGGTGGGCCCGGGTGCGAGCCGCTGCGCGCGCTCGTCGAGGGCCCGGTCGAGCGCCAGGGTGATCTCCCGGTCGGCGACGATGAGGGCCTCGGACAGCACCCGCTCGAGGTCGGTCCGCGCCTGACCGAGGGCCTCGGCCAGCCACGCACGGGCGTGCGCCCGGTCCGCCGCCCGGCGGCGCACCCGGGCCAGCCAGCCCGCCGCGCCGAGCCCGAGGCCGACCGACACCGGGACGAGCGCCGCCCCGACGACCGGCGCCACGGGCACCGCGAGCAGCGGCAGCAGCGCCAGCCGGGAGAGGCCGAGCCCGCCGCTGGCCCCGGCGACCACGAGCACCCGGTCGGCGGGTCGCGCCGGGGCCGCGGGCAGGTCCGCGCGCGGCACCGGGGCGGGGATGCGCAGCTCGGCGAGGTCCGCGGGCGGCAGCAGGTCGGCCAGGGTCGTGACGACGAGGTCGCGCAGCCGGTCCCCGAGGGCCGCGACGACCGCGGCCGCCTCGTCCTCGAGGTCGCGGGCCAGGTCGGTGGCCACGGCGGCCAGGTCCCGCCGCGAGGCGTGGTCGATCCGGTCCCGGTGGGCGGCCGCGAGGGCGCGCACCCGCCGACCGAGGTCGTCGACGACCGCCACCCGCGCTGCGGCGATCTCCGCGCGCCACCGGACGTGGTGCTCCCGCCGGGCCGCGCCGACGACGGCTCCCGGGCCGGGTCCGGGTCCGGGAGGCGCGTGGGCCGGTAGCGAGCGCGCGGCGGTCACGGCCGCCCGCAGCGCGTTCGCCTCGTCGAGCATCCGGCGCCGGCGCGCGACGAGGCCGTGCAGGTGCTGCTGGAGCGGGGCGACGCCGGACCGCCGTCGGAGGGGTTCGCCGGCGGTACCCGTCCCGCGCGCCGCGTCGGCGAGCACGGTCGAGACCGGGAACCACGGCGCGCCGGCCAGGCGCGGGACGTGCTCGGCGACGAGGTCCCGGTCGGCGTCGAGCACCGTGCGCCAGCCGCGGTGCGCCTCCGTCCCGACCACGGCGAACCCGACCGCCTCGACCGCGCCGGCCACGTCGGCGACGCGGTCGAGCTCGTGCCGGTCGAGCGGGGCCCCGGCGCCGAGGACGACCAGCAGCGCGGACGCGCCGCCGGTCGCCCACCCGCCGTCGGGACGGGGCGGGAGCAGGAGGTCGAGCTCCTCGAGCAGCGGCACGTCGAGGGTGTCCGGTCCGAGCCGGGTCACCTGCGCGTCGAGCGCGCCCGCCCCGAGGTCGACCAGCGCCGCGGCGAGGGCCCGCCGACCACGGCCGGGCGCGCCGACCAGGGCGACCGCCGGGCGCGTGTCCGGGCCGGTCGGACCCGTCGTCGGGACGCCGGTCCCCACGAGCAGCCGGTCCAGCTCGCGCCGCGCCGCGGCCACCTCCTCGGGCAGCGTCGCCCAGGGCCCGCTCATCGGGTGAGGTCGGCCCACAGCCGCGCCCAGCCGCGGTGCACCGCCTCGGCGACGTCGGCCCGGGCCGGCGGGGTGCCCCAGGTCGCGTACCCCCGCCAGGCGGCGGCCCGGCGGGCGGCGTGCCCGGCCAGCTCGCCCGGTGTGGTCCCGAGGTGGCGGGCGAGGTCGGGCGGCGGGTCGGCGAGCAGCGCGAGCTCCCCGGCGAGGTCGACGGGCAGCGGCAGGGCGCCGCCCGCGTGCCGGGCGGCCGCCTCGACGAGGGTGAGGTCGAGCTGGACGGGACGGGCCCGCAGGTCCTCCAGCAGGTCGGTGAGCAGCACGAGGTCCTGGTCCGCGGCCGACCGGACGGGAGCGGTGCCGCCGCGGCGGTCGGCGCGCACGGCGGCGCGTTCGGCGGCGGCGAGGGCCGCGACCCGGCGTTCGGCGGCGACCGAGGCGAGCAGGTCGGCCCGGCCGCGCACCTCGGTGCGCAGGCGCCCGACCACCCGGTCCAGCCCCGAGGCGGCGAGCAGGGCGGCGCAGACGTCCCCGACCCCCGCGTCGGGCCGGTCCCGCAGCAGCGCCAGGGCGAGCCCGACGCCGCGGCGGTCGAGGAGGTCGAGCAGGCGGGCGCGCGCCCCCGGGTCCACGGGGAGGGCGGCCGTGGTGAACAGCTCGGGGTCGGCCAGGGCGGCGTCGGTCGCGGGGTCGGCGGCGAGCGTGCGGAGGGCGGCCAGGTCGGCGGTGCGGAGAGCGCCGGTGACGGCCGTCTCGGCGAGCAGGCCCACGACGGGCGTCACGGGGCCGACCTGCGCGGCGAGTCGTCCGGACAGCGTCGCGGCCGTCGCCGCCGCGTCCGCCTCCGTCCCCACGGTGTCGGCGCGCCCCAGCACCGCGACCACCCCGGCCGGTCCGTGCCGCGCGGCGTCGGCGAGGCCCGCGATCTCGTCGGGGCGGGCGGCGGCCGGCAGTACGACCAGGGCGGCCTCGGCCGCGTCGGCGGCACCGCGGGCCGGCCCGCGCGGCCGCCGGGCGGACCCGGTGCCCGGGGTGTCGACGACCGTCAGCCCGTCGAGCGCCTCGCTCGTCAGCGACACCAGCAGGTGGTCGACGTCCGCGGGGTCGACCCCGAGCCGGTCCCCGACCGCGGCCGGCACCCGACCGCCCTCGGCGAGCGGCAGGGGGCGGCGCGTGCCATCGGCGAGCACCACGTCGAGGCGGTCGACCGGGCCGCGCACGTACCGGGCGGTCAGCCGGGTGCACTCGCCCGCGCCGGTCGGCGCCACCCGGCGTCCGACCAGGGCGTTGACCAGGGTGGACTTCCCCGAGGACACCGGCCCCGTGACCACGATCGCGGGCGTGGCGACGGCCCGGGCCGCCACCGAGTCCAGCGCGTCCGCGATCGGGAGCGCGGCCGCGGGCGAGACCGCGCGGCACCGCCGCGCCGTGTCCTGCGCCCACCGTCCCACGAGGCGCAGGGTAGGCAGGCCGGACCGACCGTGGGGGCGGATCCGGAGACCTCACCCGCCACATCCGTCCCGGTGTCCCACGCGCGTCGGGTTTCGCCCGCTCCCCGTTCAGGGGATGGTGTATCTCGACCGGGGCACCCCGGGCCATCGACACGGAAGGGCTGCGCCGTGGCCTCGAGCGCCGACACCGGCACCTACCTCCTCGTCGTGACCGTCGGCACGATCCTCGCCGTCGTCGTCGGCATGGTCCTGCAGCGATCGGGACTCGGATTCCTGCGCGAGGTGTTCGACGACCGGGACGCGGCCCAGTCCGTGAGTCGCCTGCTCACCGTCGCCTACTACCTCGTCGCCGTCGGCTTCATCGCCCTCATGTCGACCTGGGATCCCTTCGAGATCGAGGGGACCGTGCAGTACGTCGTGACGAAGATCGGGTCGATGCTGGTCTTCCTCGGCATCCTGCACGTGGTGACGCTCGCGATCCTGGCGCGCATCCGGAACAACAACCGGGTCCAGCAGATGGCCGCCAACCTGCGCGGCGGCAACCGGCGCCCGCGCGACAACCGGGGTCCGACGCAGGCCATCGAGTCCAACGGGTCCTGAGGGCGACCCCCGCGGGGTGCCACTGCGCCGTCCGTCCGTGCCCGATGTGAGGATCGACCCCGTGCCAGCAGGAGACGTCGCGGGACTCGACGCGCGACGCGGGATCGTCAGCTTCGCCGACCGCGGGGGCCGGGTCACACCCGGCCAGCAGCGGGCGTGGGACCGCGCGTGGCCGCTCTACGGGCGGGAGCTGTCCGCCCTCGGTGACGTCCTCGACGACGCCGGGCACCTCGACGCCGCACGCTGGTTCGGCCGGTCCGCTCCGCTGCGGCTCGAGATCGGGTCGGGGATGGGCGAGACGACGGCGGCCCTCGCGGCGGCCGAGCCCGACGCCGACCACGTCGCGGTGGAGGTCTACCCGCCCGGCCTGGCCCAGCTGCTGATGCGCATCGAGGCCGCGGAGCTGGAGAACCTCCGGCTGCTGCGCGGTGACGCGGTGGTCGTGCTGCGCGACCACGTCGCGCCCGACGCGCTGGACAACCTGCGCGTCTACTACCCCGACCCCTGGCCGAAGCGGCGCCACCACAAGCGCCGGCTGATCCAGCCGTCGACCGTCGCGCTGATGGCGTCCCGGCTGCGGCCGGGCGCCACCCTGCACCTCGCCACGGACGTCGCCGACTACGCGGAGTGGATGCTCGAGGTCACCGACGCCGAGCCGACGCTGGAGAACCCCCACGGCGGGTACGCCCCGCGGCCCGACTGGCGGCCCCGGACGAAGTTCGAGACCCGCGCCGAACGCGAGGGCCGGCCGAGCCGTGACCTGCTGCTCGTGCGCACGGGTGGTCCCGCGTGATCATCCGGTTCGACGACGACGGGAGACGCTCGCGCGAGGAGCGCAGCGACGGGGGAACGCGACGGACGCGTCGGCGGCGGGCCGTTAGAGTCGACAACGTGTCACCCTCCCCCGCGCCCTCCCCGGCCGACCTCGCGCACGCGACGGGCCCGGTGACGCTGGCGGGCGGGAGCCACCCGGACGCGGACGTCGACGCCGACGTGCCCCCGCCGCCGGCCCGGACGCTGCTCGTCTGGGACGCCCCGAACATGGACATGAGCCTCGGCTCGCTGCTCGGCGCCCGACCGACCTCGGCGTTCCGCCCGCGGTTCGACGCGGTCGGCCGGTGGCTGCTCGGCCTCGCGGGGCCCGAGGGCCTGGCCGAGGCGACGGTGTTCACCAACGTCGTGCCCGGGTCCACGGAGATCGTGCGGCCCTGGGTCGAGGCGCTGCGCAACGTCGGGTTCGCGGTCTTCGCCAAGCCGAAGACGGCCGAGGACTCCGACGTCGACGACGACATGCTCGCCCACATCCAGGCGCGTCACGCCGAGGGCGGTCTCGAGCACGTGGTGGTGGCCTCCGGGGACGGGCGGGCCTTCCGCGAGCCGCTCGAGGCCCTCGTCGAGCAGGGCATCCGGGTCACCGTGATCGGTTTCCGGGAGTACGCCGCGTTCGCGGTGGCGTCGGAGATCCTCGCGTTCCTCGACCTCGAGGAGATCGAGGGCGTCTTCCGGGAGCCCCTGCCGCGGGTCAGCCTCGACACGCTGCCCCCCGGTGGTGCCTGGCTGCAGCCGCTCCGGTCGCTGCGGTCGCTGCTCGACCGGTAGGCCCCACCTCCTGTGGCAGGAAAGCGTCGTTGCTGTCATCCAGTGGCAGGAACGCCGCATCGTCGACGCGGCCGGGGAGGGATCCGTGGACCTGCCCGAGCACTGGGGCACGACGCCTGACGAGCGGGCCCGCCGCACGCCGGCCGACGACCTCGTCGCCGCGCCCTCCGCCCGTTGGACCCGCGGCGCCACCAGCACCGCCGACCCGGCCACGCTCTGGCGGTGGCTCGGCCAGCTCACGGTCGCGCCCTACAGCTACGACCTGGTCGACAACCTGGGTCGCCGCAGCCCCCGCACGCTGACGCCGGGCGCCGACGACCTGCAGGTCGGTCAACGGCTGCTGATGATCTTCGTGATCGACTCGTTCGTCGCCGGCGAGCACCTGACGATCCGGCGCCGGTCGACGCGCGGCCCGGTGGGCGAGTTCGCGGTCACCTACGCCGTGCACCCCGACCCGGCCGGCTCCCGGCTGACCGCCACCGTCGTGCTCGACCGCACCGGAGCGGTCGTCGGGAAGGCGCTGGCGTGGGGGGACCTGGTGATGATGCGCCGCCAGCTGACCCTTCTGTGCGCGCTCGCGGCGGGCTGATCAGACTGGACGCATGACCGCGCGCCGTCTCGCCGCCCCGCTCGTCCTGACCTGTGACGGGCCGCCGGTGCCGCTGCGGGACGCGGTGGTGGACGTCGACGAGGCCGGGCGGATCGCCTTCGTCGGGCCGGCCGCGCAGGCCCCGGCGACCGACGCGCCGACGACGCACTGCACCGGTCTGCTCATGCCGGGTCTGGTCAACACGCACGCGCACACGCCGCTGGCGCTGCTGCGCGGGATGGGCGGGGACCTGCCGCTGATGCGCTGGCTCACCGAGGTGGTCTGGCCGGCCGAGGCGCGGCTGGACGCAGCGGACGTCCGCACCGGCATGCTCGCGGGCGGCGCGGAGATGCTGCGGGCCGGCGTCACCACCTCGACCGAGATGTACTTCTGGGCCGAGACGGTGGTCGAGGCCGTGCTCGAACTCGGCTCCCGCGTCGTCATGACGCCGGGGATCATCACCGCGCCCGGGATGGACCGGTTGGGCACGTGGGAGGAGATGCGCGACGGCGTCTCGCGCTGGATCGACGCCGACGGTCTGCGGTTCGGGCCGGGCGAGCGCGTCGAGCTCGGGTACGGCGCGCACTCGGCGTACACGCTGTCCACGGAGGCGGTCGCGACGACGGCCGCGGCGGCCCGCGAGCGCGGGGCGCTGCTGCACATCCACGTCGCGGAGGCGGTCGGGGAGGACGACGAGGTCCGCGCGGTCTACGGCTCCGTGCCGGCCATGCTCGAGACGACCGGCAGCCTGGGCGGTCGCGTGCTCGCGGCGCACTCGATCCAGATGTCCGACCAGGACCTGGAGATCTTCGCCCGGCACGACGTGGCCGTGGCCCACTGTCCGGGGTCGAACGCGAAGCTCGCCGCCGGGGTGGCGCGGGTCGGGGAGATGCTGACGGCGGGCCTGCGGGTCGGGCTCGGCACCGACTCACCGGCCTCGAACGACGACCTCGACCTGTGGGAGGAGCAGCGTCTCGCCTCCCTGTTCGCCCGCCAGCGGCACGCCGACGCGACCGCGCTGACCGCCGCCGACGTGCTGCTGCTCGCGACGGCGGGCGGTGCCGACGCGCTGGGCCGCGACGACCTCGGGCGGCTGCGCCCCGGAGCCTGGGGCGACGTGGTGCACGTCGACCTCGACGACCCGGCGTTCGTCGACCCCGACGACCCGGCGCAGCTCGTGTCGAACCTGGTCTGGTCGGCGGGGTCGCGCTCGGTGCGCGACGTGTGGGTCGCGGGCGACGCGGTGCTCGCCGACGGGACACCGGTCCGCGTCGACCCGGCGGAGATCCTCGGCGCAGCCCGGGCGGCCGGGCGGCGGATCAAGGGCTGAGGGGTTCCACCCACACCGTCCGGACGGTGCGCCAGGTCACCTCGCGTGGCAATCTCGCGCGCATGAGTGGCGAGTACCGCGAGGCCTACGACCGCAGCATGACCGACCCCGACGGCTTCTGGCGCGAGGCCGCGGCACTCATCGACTGGTACACCGAGCCCGAGACGATCATGGACGCCTCGGCGCTGCCGTTCTCGCGGTGGTTCGTCGGCGGCGAGCTGAACACCTGCCACAACGCGCTGGACCGGCACGTCGACGCGGGTCGCGGCGACCAGGTCGCGCTGATCCACGACTCGCCGGTGACCGACTCGCAGCAGCGGTTCACCTACACCGAGCTGCGCGACCTCGTCGCCCGGTTCGCGGGCGTGCTGCGCTCGGTGGGCGTCGGCAAGGGCGACCGGGTGATCATCTACATGCCGATGGTGCCCGAGGCCGCCGTCGCGATGCTCGCCTGCGCGCGGCTCGGCGCGGTGCACAGCGTGGTGTTCGGCGGGTTCGCCGCCCGCGAGCTCGCGGTCCGCATCGACGACGCGAAGCCCTCGGCGATCGTGTCGGCGTCCTGCGGCATCGAGGGCAAGCGCGTCGTCGAGTACAAGCCGCTGCTGGACAAGGCCATCGAGCTGGCCGAGCACGACCCCGGCCGCTCCGTCGTGCTCCAGCGCCCGCAGTACGAGGCCCCGATGACCGAGCGGGACCTCGACTGGGCCGAGGCGATGGCCGACGCCGAGCCCACGGAGTGCGTGCCGGTCGCGGCCACCGACCCGCTCTACGTGCTCTACACCTCCGGGACCACCGGCAAGCCCAAGGGCGTGCAGCGCGACAACGGCGGGCACGCGGTGGCGCTGCGCTGGTCGCTGCCGGCGATCTACGACGTCGGGCCGGGCGAGGTCATGTTCACCGCCTCCGACGTCGGGTGGGTCGTCGGGCACTCCTACATCGTCTACGCGCCGCTGCTGACCGGGGCGACGACGGTGCTCTACGAGGGCAAGCCGATCGGCACCCCGGACGCGGGCGCCTTCTGGCGGGTCATCCAGGACCACCAGGTCAAGGCCCTGTTCACCGCACCGACGGCGTTCCGCGGCATCAAGAAGGAGGACCCCGACGCGGTCCTCCTGCGCGACTACGACATCTCCTCGCTGCAGACCCTCTTCCTCGCAGGCGAGCGCCTCGACCCGGAGACGTGGACGTGGGCGTCGGAGACGCTCGGCGTCCCCGTCGTCGACCACTGGTGGCAGACCGAGACCGGCTGGCCGATCGCGGCGAACCTGCGGGGGCTCGAGCCGATGGAGCTCAAGGCCGGCTCGCCGTCGGTCCCGGTCCCCGGCTACCAGGTCGACGTGCTCGACGTCGACGGCACGGAGCTGCCGCGCGGGGAGGAGGGCGCCATCGTGATCAAGCTGCCGATGCCGCCGGGCTGCCTGCAGACGTTGTGGGAGGACGACGAGCGGTTCCGCGAGTCGTACATGTCGCGCTACGAGGGCTACTACCTCACCGGCGACGGCGGCTACGTGGACGCCGACGGCTACGTGTTCGTCATGGGCCGCACCGACGACGTCATCAACGTCGCCGGCCACCGCCTGTCGACCGGCTCGATGGAGGAGGTCCTCGCCGGGCACCCCGACGTCGCCGAGTGCGCCGTGATCGGCGTCCACGACGCGATGAAGGGCCAGGTCCCGCGCGGCTTCGTCGTGCTCAAGGCGGGCGTGACCCGCGGGGAGGACGAGATCGCGCCGGAGCTCGTGGCCCTGGTGCGCAGCGAGGTGGGTGCGGTCGCGTCGTTCAAGAACGTGGCCGTGGTGCCGGCGCTGCCGAAGACCCGGTCGGGGAAGGTGCTGCGCAAGACGATGCGCCAGATCGCCGACGGCCAGGACGCCATGGTGCCCTCGACCATCGACGACGCGTCCGTGCTCGACACCCTGCGTCCGGTGCTGCAGAAGGGTCCGCAGGCGGGCGGCTGAGGCGCCTTCTCCCGCGTGAGGGGAACCCTCATGCCACAAGAGCGCTCGAATATTCCCCTCACACCGTGCGGGCTGATCGTGAGGGGAGGATCCGGGCGCTCTATCGGTGCGAGGGTTCCCCTCACGCGGTGGGGGTGCGGGCGGCGGGCCGCTACTCGCCCTCGGGGAAGTCCGCGCCGCGGGCGACCTGCTCCCACGCGGCCGCCTCGTCGATGCGCTGTTGCCAGAGCCTCGGCGCGAGGTCGGCGGCGGCGTGGCCGAGCAGCAGGCGCAGCGGCGGCTCGTCGGACGCGACGACCTGCCGCATGGCCTCGGCCGCCCGGCGCGGGTCACCGGGCTGGGTGAAGGCGCCGCGGCCGTCCATGGCCTCCCGACGGGCGCGCAGGACGTCGTCGTACTCCGGCATCGGCTCGGCCCGCACCATCGACCCGCCGTTCCAGTCGGTGCGGAACGGGCCCGGCTCGATGATCGTGACGCGGACGCCGAAGCCCGCGACCTCCTGCGCCAGGGACTCGCTCATCCCCTCCAGGCCCCACTTCGTCGCGTGGTAGAGCCCGGTGTTGGGGAACGCGCCGACGCCGCCCATCGACGAGATCGGCAGGATGTGCCCCGACCCCTGGGCGCGCATGGTCGGCAGCACCGCCTGCATCGACCACAGGGCGCCGAACAGGTTCACCTCGACCTGGTCGCGCGCCTGCTCCTCCGACACCTCCTCGACGCCGCCGCCGAGCCCGTAGCCCGCGTTGGCGACCAGCACGTCGATCCGCCCGACCTGCTCGGCCGCCTCGCGCACCACGCGGACCGTGCCGTCCCGGTTGGTGACGTCGAGGTCCTTCGCCACGAGCCGGTCACCGTGGGCGCCGCGCAGGTCGTCCAGCGTGGACGCCTTCCGCGCGGTCGCGACCACGGTGTCGCCCGCCTCGAGACAGACCTCGACCAGGGCCCGGCCGAGGCCGCGGGAGGCGCCGGTCACGAGCCATACTCGTTCGCTCATGCAACCGGTCTACCCCCGCGGCCCTCAGCAACACCGCGACGAGGGGTTCGCCTCCTGCGCGTCGACCTTCGCCCGCCAGAACTCGCGCTCGCCCATCGGCGGGTGGGTGTGCCCGCGCCGGTGGTGCGACTCCAGGTAGCGCTCGTAGGCGTCGGCGCCGATCACGCCCCGCCACCAGCGCACGAGGGCCCGCATCAGTGGCCGCCCCGCGACGGCGGGCCGACCTCGGCGAGCCAGCGGGCCTCCAGCTCCTTCTCCGCGGGCTGCGGCACCAACCCGGACGGCGCGTAGAGCTTCGAGGGCACCGGCTCGTCCTCGAGGCTGGGCCGCCCACCCGCCCGCAGCGAGCCGACCGCCGCGATGGCCGCGGTCACGATCACCACCAGCGCCAGCACGAGGAACAGGATCGACAGCGAGCCCTGGATGAAGGTGTTCCGGACGACGGCCTCCATGGCCTCGGGCGTGCGCGCCGCGCCCATGCTCGTCCGCCCCGCCGCGAGGGCCTCCCGGTACGCGTTGTGCTGGGCCCAGTAACCGACGGCCGGTACCGACGAGAAGATCTTGTAGAGCGAGGCCGTGACCGTGATGACGGTGACCGCCACGAGCGGCACCAGCACGATCCACAGCGTCCCGATCGTCCCGCGCCGCGCGACGATCGCGAGACACACCGCGAGCGCGATCGCGGCGAGGAGCTGGTTCGCGATGCCGAACAGCGGGAAGAGCGTGTTGATCCCACCGAGCGGATCCGTGACACCCATGATCAGGATGCCGCCCCAGGCCCCGCACATGACGAGGGTGCCGATCCAGACCCCGGGCCGCCACGACATGTCCTTGAACTTCGGGACGAAGCTGCCCACCGCGTCCTGGAGCATGAAGCGCGCCACCCGCGTCCCGGCGTCCACCGCGGTGAGGATGAACAGCGCCTCGAACATGATCGCGAAGTGGTACCAGAAGCTCATCAACGCGGCGCCGCCGAACAGGCCCGACAGGATGTTGGCGAGGCCGAGCGCCAGGGTGGGCGCCCCGCCGGTCCGCGAGACGATCGTCTGCTCACCGACCGACTGCGCGGTGCCCGCGAGCAGTTCGGGGCTGACGTTCACGCCGGCGAGGCCGAGCGAGTTGACGAACATCGCGGCCGAGTCGACCGCGCCGCCCGTCATCGCCGCGGGGGAGTTCATCGCGAAGTAGATGCCGCGGTCGATCGACACCGCCGCGACCAGCGCCATGATCGCCACGAACGACTCCATCAGCATGCCGCCGTAGCCGATGAAGCGCGTCTGGCGCTCCTTCTCCAGCAGCTTCGGCGTGGTGCCCGAGGAGATCAGCGCGTGGAAGCCCGAGAGGGCGCCGCAGGCGATCGTCACGAAGAGGAAGGGGAACAGCGGACCCGGCACGACCGGACCCCCCGCCGGGTTCCCGGCGAACTCGCTGACCGCCGGGGCCATGACGTCCGGCCGGACCACGACGACCGCCACGGCGAGCAGCACGATCGTGCCGATCTTCATGAACGTCGAGAGGTAGTCGCGTGGCGCGAGCAGCATCCACACCGGCAGGATCGCGGCGATGACGCCGTAGACGACGACGCCCCAGGCGAGCGTGGTGCGGTCGAACGTGAAGAACTCCGCGGCACCGCTCTCCGAGATCCAGCCGCCCGCCACGATCGCGAGCAGCAGCAGCGCGACGCCGATGACCGAGACCTCGCCGACCTTGCCCGGCCGCAGGTAGCGCAGGTAGAAGCCCATGAACAGCGCGATCGGGATCGTCATCGCCACGGAGAACACGCCCCAGGGGCTCTCGCCGAGCGCCTGCACGACGACGAGCGCGAGCACCGCGATCAGGATGATCATGATCGCGAGCGTGGCCAGGACGGCCGCCGCCCCGCCCACCCGGCCGAGCTCGTCGCGCGCCATGCCGGCCAGCGACCGGCCGCCGCGCCGCATCGAGAAGAACAGCACCAGGTAGTCCTGCACGGCGCCCGCCAGGACGACCCCGACGATGATCCAGATCGTGCCGGGCAGGTAGCCCATCTGCGCCGCGAGGACGGGCCCGACCAGCGGCCCGGCGCCGGCGATGGCGGCGAAGTGGTGCCCGTAGAGGACCCGGCGGTCGGTCGGCAGGTAGTCCTGCCCGTTCTCCGAGTGCTCGGCCGGCGTGGCCCGCCGGTCGTCGGGCCGGAGCAGCGTCCGCTCGATGTAGCTCGAGTAGAAGCGGTAGGCGATGAGATAGGTGGCGACGGCCGCGAACACGAACCAGATCGCGTTGACGGTCTCCCCGCGGACGAGGGCGAGCATCACCCAGCCCAGGCCGCCCACCAGCGCGATCGCCGTCCACACCGCGATCCGCAGCGGCGTCCACCGACGGCGCTGCTCCTCGAGCACCTCGTCGTCCACCGCAGCGGGCGGATGCTCGGCGACGGAGCCCGCCGCCGAACCGCCCGAAGACACCGTCGTCATGTCGCCCTCCTCGGCCCGAACCGGACAGAGGGAACATACGGGGCGACACCGACAGTGTCAGCGACCTAACCGGCGCGACCGAGCCCGTCGTCGGGCAGCTTGGCCCCGCCGTAGCCGATGTAGTTGCCGGAGGAGTTGCGCAGCCCGCCCTCCGACACGGCGTCGAGGCCGTGGTTGGCGATCATCGTGCGGATGCCCGCGGTGATGTTGGCGACCGGGTCGTAGATGCCCTTGTCGGCCAGGGACGGCAGCACCGCGTTGCGGAAGGTCGTGTCGATGAGCTGCATCAGGCCCTTCGACGGGGTCCCCGCCGCAGCGTTCGAGTCCCAGTTGTTGATCGCGCGCGGGTTGCCCGTGGACTCCCGCATGATGATCTGCTTGACGCCCGGGGCGAGCTTCTGCGGCAGGCCCAGCAGCCCGAGGGCCTTCGCGATCTGACCGTTCAGGGTGTCGTCGTTGCCGGCGGAGTAGGGACGGCCGAACTCCACCGGGCCGTTCTCCCGGGCCACCGACATCGCCTTCTGCAGATCGTCGGGGCCGGTGTCGGCGGCCTTCGCGGCGGCGTCGAGGTCGGCGGTGGACATCGCCACGGTGGTGACGTCGCTGATCGCCGAGGTCGCGCTGGCGGCGGGCCGGGCCGTGGGTCCCTGCTGGGACGCCAGCGCCATCTGCGCCGCGGACAGCGAGGCCGTCCCGGGGTCGGCGTCGGCGGTGTGGGTGGTGTCGAACGTCTGCACGGCCGGGACGACCGCCCCGGCGGCCACCGCCGCCACGAGGATCTTCCCGGAGGTCGCACCGGACAGGGTCCGTGCGGGACGCGGCCGGGCGGGCGCCGGCGCGGGGGCCCAGACGGTCGCGCGTGCGGCCATCGGGCGCATCGGGGCGGGAGCGACGAAGGCGGGGGTGAGAGCGGGGGTGTGGCCGAGGCCGGGGCGGGTAGCCCGGTGGCCGGAGGCCGGTTGCCCGTGTCGCGCCACGTGTTCGCCCTTCGCCGCAGGGATCTCGCACGACGAGGCCGCCGGGGAGCGATGGCATCGGCGTGATGCCGTGACCTCGTCGTGATCTGGACCGCCGGAACATAGCGGGGTCCGGGCCGGCGTGGGCCGGGTGGGTGTCCTCCCCGGCGCGTCGGCGTCCTTCCCGACGGCGGGTGCGTCGACAAACGTGCCCACGTCGCGGTTCGCGTCCTCGATCGTGTCCACGACGCGGCGCCGACCGGCCGTCACCACCGGGTCGGACGGTCGGGGACGGCCGACGGCGAGCGGGCCACCGGACGAACGGTCGACGAGCGGCGGGCGGGCGACCTTCCGGCGAGTCGAGGGGGCGTCTCGGCGTGCCCCGGCGCGTCCGGGGGTGTCGCCCGCGCATCCGGCGCAGTCGGCTCAGGAACCCTTCAGGCCGAGGAGGTCGGCCAGCGCGTCGAGGGCGCGGTCGCCCTCCGCCTGCGCCGCGGCCGAGACCGAGCCCAGCCCGAAGAAGCCGTGCACCAGGCCGTCGCCCCGCAGCAGGCGGACCGGGACCCCGGCGGCGGCCATCGCCTCGGCGTGCGCGACGCCCTCGTCCCGGAGCGGGTCGAACTCCGCGACGGCGACGACGGCGGGTGCGAGGTCGCCGAGCTCGCCCAGCCGGGCCGCCTCGCCGAGGTTGACCGTGGGATCGGCGTGCGTCCCGGGATCGGGCAGGTAGCGGGCGTAGAACCACCGCATGTCGTCCGCCGTCAGGAACGGGCCGCCCGCATTCGCGGCGACGCTCGGGTGCGACATCGTCGGGTCGAGCCCCGGGTAGAGCAGCAGCTGACCGTCGAGGCGGGGTCCCCAGTCGCGGGCCAGCAGGGCGAGCCCCGCGGCGAGGCCGGCGCCGGCCGAGTCGCCGCCGACGACCAGGCGGCCGCCGACGTGGGTGGCCGCCCAGCGCAGCGCGGTGTGCGCGTCCTGCAGCGGCGCCGGGTGCGGGTGCTCCGGGGCGAGCCGGTAGTCGACCGACACCACGCGGGCGCCCAGGTGACGGCAGACGCGGCGGGCGGAGGCGTCGCCGGTGTCCAGGTCCCCGACCACCCAGCCCCCGCCGTGCAGCCACACGACGGTGACGCCGCTCGGCTGCTCGGGCTCGTAGACCCGGACGACGACGTCGGTGTCGGTCGTCGGGTCGGTGACGACGTCGTCGTGCACCCCCGCGACGGGCAGGTCGGCCGAGCCCCGCCGCAGCAGGGACAGCTCGCGGTAGTTCCGACGGGCCTCGTCGGGCGTCCCCCGCGTGATCGGCAGCCATCCGTCCGCCTCGAGCTTCGAGATGCCGGCCGCGAGTTCGGGGTCGAGGGCGCTCACGGCCCGACCCTGGCACGAACGACGACGGCCCGCCTCCGGATGACCGGACGACGGGCCGCTGACCTGCGATGATGCTCGTGGAGCGAGTGACGGGAATCGAACCCGCGTTCTCAGCTTGGGAAGCTGATGTTCTACCATTGAACTACACTCGCCTGCTGCGATCATCACGATACACCGGCTCCCGCCGCCGCCCGGCAGGCACCCTCCGGAGCCACGAACGGCTCGTGCGCACCGCAACCACACCGGTGTAACTCACTCGGATCACGCTGTGGTCTCGGTCCGGTTGCGGCCGAACCGGTGACGCAGCGTGGATCCGATTGCGCCCAAGCGGTAGTCCTGCAGCACTCGTCTGTCGTGCTGAGACGGTTTGGTGTGTGCTGTCCACGTGGTGGAGAGCGGAGGACCGTGGGGAGGTGCCCATGACGCTCGGTGATCACATGGACCTGGATCTCGCGTCGGAGCTACCCGAACTCCTGATCGTCGTCGCCTCGACGGACGACGCCCGGGCGCTGGCGCCGCTGGGCCGTCCGGGTGCCGACGAGGGTGACGAGCCCGTCCGGCCCGTCCTCGTCGCGACCGGCGTGGACCCCCTCGGGGTCGATGCCGTCCTCGACGAGCTGGACGCCCCCGCGGGCCGGCTGCTGCTGCTCGACGGTCCGTCCGACGGCTGGGCCGAGGAGGCGGCGCGCCTGATCGTGCGCCTGGACGCCCTCATCACCGGCGAGCCGCCGGCCGGTGTCGTGGTCCGCGGCGGCTCGGAGGCCGCACTGGCCGCGGCGCGCTGCGCCGTCGGCATCGGGGTGCCGCTCCTGCACCTGCCCGTCCCGCCCACCGACGCCCGGACGGCCGCGACCGCCGCCATGGTCGCCGAGCTCGCGGCCTGGCAGACCTCGCCCGACGGCGGGCAGCCGTACCCGACCGAGATCGACCTCCTGGTGCACCGCCGGCTCACGCCCGCGCCACCCCGCCCGCGCCACGCGAGCGACCCGAACGTCGTCCGGATGCCGGCGTCGCGCGGCCCGCGCAACTCCCTCTCCGCCTGACGGTTCCGCGGCGGACACTGCGCCGAACGGTGCAATATCCTGCTCTCTGAGCACGGATCCACTCGGCCTCGGCCCGCAAAGCTGTGACCGATACCCGGAACCGGCTAACGTCATGCCGCCGGTGGGGGATGTCCTCCAGAGAGCACGCTCGTCGGAGGCTCCCGACGGGACTCCCCGGGGGACATCGGGCCAGGAGGGTGTGCGGGTGAGACGAGCACCGAGGTTGACCACCGAGGTCCAGCGCCTCGGCGTCACGGTGTCGGTCGCCGCGCTGGTGATCGTGCTCCTGGTCGTGTTCCGGGTGCTCTACAGCGCCGCGGTCACCTCCCCGGCCGAGGACCGACTGCAGGCCGGACTCCTCGCCGTCGAGGACTCGCACCAGGCGATGCTGTCCATGGACTCCGCGCTGCGGGGCTACCTCGCGACGGGTGACCGCTTCTTCTCCGACGAGGCGACCAAGACGAGCCCCGACCTCGCGGCCGCCGACACGCAGATGGTGAACCTGCTCGAGGAGCCGGCGCTGCGCCAGAGCGTCCTGCAGCTCCTGCTCGCCCAGCAGCGCTGGCGCACCGAGTGGGCCGACCGGGCGCGGCAGGTGCCGCCGCCGGGCGGAGTCGAGGCCTTCCTGCTCCAGGGCAAGGCGATCTTCGACAACTACCAGGGCCGCAAGGACGACACCCGTGCGGCGACCCTGGTGGCCATCGAGGACAACCAGCGCATGTCCACGGTGATGCAGTGGTCGGTCGGCGTCCTGCTGGTCCTCGTCGGGCTCGGCACGCTCGTCGTCGCGCTGCGTGGCCGTCGTCGGCTGGAGCGACACGTCGTCGCCCCCGTCGACGGTCTCCTCGCCTCGGTCCGGGGGATCTCCGAGGGGCGCCTCCACCCGCCGGAACCCGTCGCCGGCTCCGCGGAACTGGTGGCCCTGCGTGACGGACTCGCGGACATGACCGTGGCCCTGCGCCACCAGCGCGAGGAGTCCTTGGCGCAGGCCGAGCGGCTGCAGGCCCAGACCGACCGCCTGCGCACCATCCTGATCATGACCCGCGAGATCGCGGGGTCGCTCAACACCCGCTACGTCGTCGACTCCACGGTGCAGGCCGCGGTCGCGGTCACCGAGGGTCGCGTGCTCCTGTGGCTGCTCGACGAGGACGGGTCCGGCCTGGAGCTCGCCTACGACTCCGAGCGCGGTGCGGTCCCCCCGCTCGAGCGCCAGTGCAGTCTCGGCGTGGGTGTGGTCGGCCGGTCCGCCCGCTACGGGCAGATCTCGCGCGGGGACCCCGACACCGACGACGAGGCCGCGGTCGCCGTGCCCCTGGTGGTCGGCGCGCGGGTGATCGGCGTCCTGGAGTGCTTCGACGGGAGCGAGGGCGAGGTCGACGGCCAGTCGCTCTCGGCGGTGGAGATGCTCGCGACCCTCGCCGGGTCGGCCATCGAGGCCAGCCGGCTGCACGCCGCCACCGAGCGGCTCTCCCAGTTCGACCCGCTCACCCAGCTCGCGAACCGCCGACGGCTCGGTGCCGACCTCGACACCGCCGTCGCCAACGCGAAGCGGCACGGGCAGGCGATGTCGGTGATCATGCTCGACCTCGACCACTTCAAGGAGCTCAACGACCGCTACGGCCACCAGCAGGGGGACGTCGTCCTCCAGGAGGTCGCGAGCACGCTGCGGGCGTCCATGCGCGAGGGCGAGACCGCCTACCGGTACGGGGGCGAGGAGTTCGCCATCCTCATCACCCACGGCGACACCGAGGACGCCGCCGCCCTCGCCGAGCGGCTGCGGGAGCGGGTGGAGGCCGACTTCAAGCGCGGCGGCCGCCAGCTCGTCACGGCCTCGTTCGGCATCGCGACGCTGCCCCACCACGCCGGCGACGGCGAGGGACTGGTCTCCGAGGCCGACCGGGCGCTGTACTCCGCCAAGAACTCCGGCCGGAACCGGGTGCACCGTGCGGGGCAGCTCGTCGGCTGAGTCCGGTCACGGATCGGACGTCGTCCGCGCCGCGGCCACGGAGGTCACGTCCAGGCAGGCTCCGGACCCGGCCGACCTGCCCGGTGCGCACCGCGCGGGAGCGTCCTACGACAGGCCCTTGCGGAAGTTGACGTAGGAGCGCGACGGCGTCGGCCCGCGCTGGTCCTGGTAGCGCGACCCGTAGATCGCCGAGCCGTACGGGTGCTCCGAGGGCGACGACAGGCGGAACAGGCAGAGCTGCCCGACCTTCATGCCCGGCCAGAGTCGGATCGGCAGGTTCGCGACGTTCGACAGCTCCAGCGTCACGTGCCCGGAGAAGCCGGGGTCGATGAAGCCGGCCGTGGAGTGGGTCAACAGGCCCAGGCGGCCGAGACTGCTCTTCCCCTCCAATCGCCCGGCCACGTCGTCGGGTAACGAGATGACCTCGTAGGTGGAGCCGAGCACGAACTCACCCGGGTGCAGGACGAACGCCTCGTCCTCCGGCGGCTCGACCATGCGCGTCAGGTCGTCCTGCTGCAGCGCCGGGTCGATGTGGGTGTAGGCGTGGTTGTTGAAGGTCCGGAAGTGTCGGTCCAACCGCAGGTCCACGCTCGAGGGCTGCAGCAGCGTCTCGTCGAACGGGTCGAGCGCGACGCGTCCCGCGGCGATCTCGGCGCGGATGTCGCGGTCGGAGAGCAGCACCGGTGCACTCTATCGGCGCAACCCGACACGCCGGGCCGGGCCACCCGTCGTCGGCCATGGCGAAGATCGCGACGAGCCGAGCGATGTGCTCGCTGAGCGAGCAGATCGCTCCGCAGAACAGGATCTTGCCCGTCGCCGCCGGAACGAACGAAGGGGCCCTCCGGTCGACCTGCTCGACCGGAGGGCCCCTTCGTTCGGGACCGGGGAGGGCTACTCCGCCGGGTTCTGCACGTTCGCCGAGGTGGCGGTGGTGGCCGGGTCGGACTCGCCCGGCTTGTCGCCGTCCGCCGGCTGCCCGCGCTTCACCGCGGCCAGGAGCATCTGCGAGACGTCCATGACCTCGGTGCCGACCGCCTTCGCCTCGCTCTGGCGCTCGGTGAGGCCGTCGGTGAGCATCACGCGGCAGAAGGGGCAGCCCGACGCGATGACGTCCGGCTCGACGGAGATGGCCTCGTCGACGCGCTCCATGTTGATGCGCTTGCCGATGTTCTCCTCCATCCACATGCGCGCACCACCGGCACCGCAGCACAGCGCCCGGTCGGCGTGGCGCGGCATCTCCTTGAGCACCGCGCCCGCGGCCTCCACCAGCTCACGCGGCGGGGTGTAGACCTCGTTGTGCCGACCCAGGTAGCAGGGGTCGTGGTAGGTCACCGTCTTCGGACCGTGCCCGTTCGAGGACCCGTTCGAGGACCCGTTCGTGGAGACGACCTCGGCGGCCGGGGCCGCCTGGTCCTCCGGGTGGCCGTTGACCGAGTGCCCGTTCGCGGTCACGAGCCCGCGCTCGGTGCCGTCGGCCTGCGGGCCCTTGTACTGCAGGTTGGTCGACGGGTTGATGTCGAGCTTGGCCTGCGGCACCGGCGAGGACTCCGGCGCGACCGGGATCAGCTTCTTCTCCCGCACCAGCTGGTTGAGCAGCTGGGTGTGGTGGACGACCTCGTAGTGGCCGTCGAGCTGCGGGTACTCGCGCCCGAGCGTGTTCATGCAGTGCGGGCAGGTCGTGACGATCTTGCGGGTGCCGGGCTCGCGACCCTCGAAGACCGTGTCGAGCATCTCCTTGGTCTGCATCGCCATCATCTGGAAGAGGAACTCGTTGCCCGAGCGCCGCGCCGGGTCACCGGTGCAGCTCTCCTCCTTGCCGAGCACGGTGTAGTTCACGCCCGCGATGTGCAGCAGCTCGGCGGTGGCCCGCACGGTCTTCTTCGCGTTGTCGTCGAAGGCGCCGGCGCAGCCGATGAAGAACAGGTACTCGGTCTCCGGGGACAGCTCGCCGTCGAACTCGGGCACCGCGAAGGGGAGGTCCTTCGCCCAGTCCATGCGGTTGGAGTTGTTCTGGCCCCAGGGGTTGCCCTTGTTCTCCAGGTTGCGGAACAGGACGCCGAGCTCACCGGGGAACTCGGACTCGATCATCACCTGGTTGCGGCGCATGTCGACGATGTGGTCGACGTGCTCGATGTCCACCGGGCACTGCTCGACGCAGGCGCCGCAGGTGGTGCAGGACCAGAGGACCTCGGGGTCGATGACGCCGAGCTGCTGGGCGGTGCCGACCAGCGGGCGCGCGGCCTGGATGTCGTCGGTCCCGGTGTGGCGCTCGTAGCCCGACTCCGGCACGCCGTGGCCGCCGTGCTCGTTCTTGGCGAGGCCCGCGTCCCAGTCGATGCCCCCGCCGTCGGGCATGTCCTTGCCGCCGATCATGTACGGCGCCTTCGCGAGCATGTGGTCGCGCAGGTCCATGATCAGCAGCTTCGGCGACAGCGGCTTGCCGGTGTTCCACGCGGGGCACTGCGACTGGCAGCGACCGCACTCGGTGCACGTCTCGAAGTCGAGCATGCCCTTCCACGTGAAGTCCTCGATCTTGCCGCGACCGAACGAGGCCTCTTCGGGCGGGTCCTCGAAGTCGATCGGCTTGCCGTCGTACTCGATCGGCTGCAGCGGGCCGAGGGCCTTCGGCAGCCGCTTGGCGGCGACGTTGATCGGGGCGATGAAGATGTGGAGGTGCTTGGAGTAGAGCACCTGCACGAGGAAGACCAGCGCCACGCCGATGTGCAGCAGCAGGAAGATCGTCTCGAGGACGAACAGCGTTGTCGGGGAGAGGCCGGTGAACAGCTGGCCCACCGCGATCGAGACCCAGGCACCCGACTCGTAGGGCAGGTTGCCGGCGGCCGAGGACGTCCCGCGGAAGGCGAACAGCGTCCAGATCACGTTGAAGATCAGGAAGAGCACGATCCACGCGCCGGACGTGTGCGAGCCGTAGAAACGCGAGGACCGCTGCTTGCGCTCCGGGTCCTGCTGCACGCGCATGATGCCGAAGGTGATGATCGAGAGCAGGACCATCACGGCGATGAAGTCCTGGAGGAAGCCCAGGATCGGCGAGCGCCCGATCAGCGGGATGTGGAAGTCCTCGACGAACAGCGCGCCGTAGGCCTCGATGTAGACCGTCAACAGGATGACGAAGCCCCACATCGTGAAGAGGTGGGCCAGGCCGGGGATCGACCAGCGCAGCAGTTTGCGCTGACCCGCGACCTCCACGATCTGGGTGCGCAGGCGGGCGCCGAGGCCCTCGGAGCGCTTGGCGTCGGGCTGCCCGGACTTGATGAGGGTGTAGAGCCACCACGCCCGGCGGGCGGCGATCACCCCCACGGCCAGGGTCAGGGCGAGACCCAGGATCAGACGGACGAGCACGGTGAGACCTCCCCGCGGACCGCTGCGTCTCGGCGCAGGATCCGTCACGTTCAGGCGGGCCTGCGGACGCGCTGCGTGGTGGTCGCGCCGCCTACCCGGATCAAGGGGGACTGTAACGGCTGGTGCCGACACCCGGCCCGACGAGCCGGGTGACGTTCTACTCACCGGTAACCGGACGGACCCGACGTCACTCTCCGGTGGGGTGACGCGACACGCGCGACGCCCGTGCGAGCGATCATCCCCCCGTTGTCCGCACGGGCACGCCACGATGGCCTACGACGTCGGAGGACGCCGGTGACACCCACGGCGCAGCGTGGTCGCGGTACGGCACCACCGGGGGTACCGACCCGTGCGCCCGCCGTGTTTACTCAACCGGTCGAGACCGGCCGACCCCGAACCAGCACGCCACCGTCCGGGAGGACCTCCGCATGACCCTCACGATCCTGGGTTCGCACCTCCTCGACACCCAGATCACGGCACAGGGTCTGGGCACCAACGGTCTGCAGGGGTGGATCCGCGACAACATCGTCCCGCTGCTGCTGCTCGGGATCGCCGTGATCATGCTCTGGATCGGCGGCCGCGGGGACAACGCGGGGGTGGCGCGGCGCGGCGTCGGCCTGCTCGTGGGCCTGGTGGCCCTCGGCATCGCGGTCTCCGGCAACGGCCCGGCGGTCGGGCAGTTCCTGGCCCAGCTGATCACGGGGTAACGGGTGCAGATCCGCACCGACGACGACGTGTACCGGGTCGACGCCGTCTGGCTCGGTCCCCCACGGGCGACCTTCCCCTGGCGCGCCCGCTACTCGAGCTACGGCGTCGGCCTGATCGTCATGATCGTCGTGATGTTCGTGCAGCGACGGCTCGGAATCCAGCTCGGCTTCTTCTCCGTGGCCTGGGCGCTGCTCATCACGGTCGTGGTGGTGCGGTTCGTCAGCAAGCGGATCAACGAGGACCGGCCGCTCCTGGAGTGGCTCACGCTCTTCTGGCACGAGGTGCGCGGGCCCCGACGCCGCACGCGCGGGGCGGGCAGCACCGTCAGCGCCGGGCACGTCGCGATCGAGCCCGTCCGGCCGCGCGCGGCGCTGCCGCCGGGACGGATCGACCCGCACGCGGCGATGGCCGTGCGCGAGGACGCCCCGCCGGCGCGTCCCGCCCGCCGTCCCGCCCGCCCGAAGAAGCGGACCAGACGGTCCTGGACCACCCGGGGCGGCGTCGCCGCCCCCACCCGGCGCCCCACGCCGGCGGGCACGGCGGCCGCCCCGGACACCGACCCGGACGGCGTCGTGCGGGTCCGGGCGCGCCGGGCGGACCGGCCGCGTCGCGACCCGTCGTCGGGAATGCCACGGCGGTACGGGCCGGCCGCGACCGGGAGCACGGACGGGGAGGGCGACGGTGCGCCGGGGAGGTCCTGACGGCGGGTGGGGCCGCCGCGCGCCCTGGCCCGAGGCCCGCGAGTCCGGTCCCGAACCCGCCCCCGACGCCGGGTGGGGCACGTTCCCGGGGGGCTTCCCGGCCACCCCGGCCGAGGTCGTGCCCGTCGACCGCGACGACCTCGCGCCGACCGACGACCGCCCGGACGACCGCCCGCTCGACCCCGACCGCATCGAGCGGCCCGAGCAGGACCGGGAGACGCCGGCGGAGGGCCTGCGCCGCCCCCGGCCCCGGACGACGACGGCCCGCCGCCGCGGCCGGTCCCTGGCGGGCGCCTCGGCCGCGCCCGGGTACCGCTCCGCGATCGCCCTGCGCTCGATCGACGGCAACATCGCGCGCACCGGCTCGACGGTCACCGCGTGGTACCGGCTGGCCGCGCAGCCCTGGAGCTTCCGCTCCGACCCGCAGCGCGAGTCGCTCATCCGCCGCATCGCCACGCAGCTCGGCGAGCTGCAGGGCCGCTGGGTGCACCTGCGGGTCACGAGCCGGCCGTTCCCCGTCGCGCGGTGGGCGGAGGCGTTCGACCGCAACTCGCCGGGCCGGCTGCCCGACGTGCCCGGGGCGCTGTCCTGGGAGGAGTTCGTCACCGGCGAGCAGCACCACCTGATGGGCCTGTCGATGGCCGACAAGGAGGTGTTCCTCGGCGTCGAGGTCTCGGGCCGCTCGGTGGTCGACCGGTGGCTGGAGACGGCGGCCCCGGTCCTGCACCGGGTGCTGCCGAGCGCGGCGAACGCCGAGCTCACGGCGCTGGAGACCGAGATCGCCCACGTCGACGCCCTGGTCGGCGGGCCGGGACTCGACGGCGTGCCGTGCACCGCGGAGGACATGGCCTGGCTGATGCACCGCTCGTGCGCGCTCGGGCTGCCGGCGCCGCAGCACGTCAGCGCGGAGCCCGGCACGGCCTGGGAGACCGAGGACCTCGCCGCGTTCACCGACGGCGTGTCCATGCACCAGGAGCCCTACGCCCCGACGGTGCAGGTCGAGGGGCGGCAGGGGCTGCACCCGGTGTCGCGGCACGTCGCCGTGCTCTCGGTCGGGCTGATGGACTCGCTGCGCATCCCCGAGGCCGACGACCCCTGGATGCAGCGCAGCGACCGGCTCCCGTTCCCGGTCGAGTGGTCGGCGCGGATCTACGTCCGCCGCCCCGAGGAGGTCTCGGGGGAGCTGCAGCGCCAGATGGGCAAGGTGCGCAGCCAGATCCGGCACTACACGCACGACCACGACCTGGACCCGCCGATGTCGCTGGAGCGCCAGGCCGACCGGGTGCTGCAGATCGAGGACGAGCTCTCCGGCGGGCTGACCCAGCTCAACACCCGGGTCTACGGCTGGTGGCGGGTCGCCGTGGCCGGTCGCGACGAGGCCGAGACCCTGACCCGCGCCCAGCAGCTGCTCGACCTCTACCGCCCGCGGGTCGCCCTCGAGCACCCCGAGGCCCAGTACGCCTACGCCCGGGAGTTCATCCCCGGCGAGCCGCTCGCGTCCACCGCCTACCGGCGGCGCGGCTCCGTCACCTGGGTCGCGGCGGGGGTCCCCGCCGCCTCGGCCAGCGTCGGCGACCGGCGCGGGGTGCTGCTCGGCGAGACCTGCACCGCGACCCGTCGTCCGGTGGCCTGGGACCCGTGGATGGCGCAGGAGGTCCGCCGCGCGTCCGGGCTCACCGCGGTGGTCGGCGGCCTGGGCTCCGGGAAGTCGTTCCTCACCGGGCTGATGGTCTACAAGACGCTGCGCGCCGGGGCGCGGTGGACGGTGCTCGACCCGTCGGGTCCGCTCGCGGCCCTGACCCGGGTGCCGGAGCTGGCGCCGTTCTCCCGCCACATCCACCTGCTCGGCGCCGATCCCGGCATCCTCAACCCGTACCGCGTCGTCGCCGAGCCCCGCCGCGAGCACTTCCTCGACGAGGACGACCCCGAGAAGGCGTGGCGCCGCGAGCGCTCGCTCGCCGCCGCCACCCGGCGTCGGCTGGTGCTCGACGTGCTCACCGGGCTGCTGCCCTACGACGTGGCGCGGCTCCCGCACACCCGGATCGTGCTGCTGCGCGCGGTCCGCGAGGTGGGCGGCGGGCAGCACCGGGACCCGGGCCAGGTCATCGCCACGCTGCGCCGCCACGCGCGGGAGGGCGAGGAGCACGCCGACGTCGTCGCCGACTTCCTCGAGGAGCGGCGCGAGCTGCCGCAGGCCGCGCTGCTGTTCCCGGAGCGCACGCTCGACCCGGAGGACCCGCGCGGTCCGGACGAGAGCCCCGTCGGCGACCCGGGGGTGCTCGACGAGGACTACCGCCTCACCGTCCTGACGATGCAGGGGATGTCGCTGCCCCGTCCCGGCAGCCCGCGGGAGGAGTGGACCGACGGGGAGTCGCTCGCGGTCGAGCTGCTCAACCTCGCGTCGTGGCTCACGCAGCGCACCGTCTACACCGCCGACCGCGACCTGCGGAAGGGCGTGGCCCTCGACGAGACGCACTTCCTGTCGCAGATCCCCACCGGCAAGGTGCTCATCGACCGCCTCGCCCGCGACTCGCGCAAGTTCAACGTCCGCGCGCTGTTCGCGTCGCAGCTCGCCGGCGACCTGCTCCGCGTGCCGGGGTTCGCCTCCCTCGTGGACGCCGTGTTCGTCGGCCGGACGGACGACGCCGAGGCCCAGGCGGAGGCGCTGCGGCTGCTCCGGGTGCCCACCGACGTCGGGTACGAGGAGATGCTCGGGACGCTCTCGCCGCGCCCGACGGCCGCCGCGCAGGACGACCGTCCGGACGACACCCCGCGCCAGTTCGTCTTCTCCGACGGCCACGGCGGGGTCGAGAAGATCCGCGTCGACCTCGAGGGCGAGCACCTCGGTCACCTGCGCACCGCGCTCGACACCAACCCGAACGCCCAGCGCGCCCACCTGCCGCCGGCGCCGGCCGCCGACGCCCCCCGCGCGCGGCTCCCCGTCGACGACGGCCCGCGCCCGGCGCCGCCGCCGGAGCCGGACCCCGACGCTCCCGACGACCCCGACGCTCCCGGGGCGGAGGACGGCGTGCCCGCGGCGCGCTCGTCCGGGTGGGGTGGCGACGGGTGAGCGGTGCCGTCCTCGTCCTCGGCATCATCGCCGTGGCCCTCGTCCTCGGCTGGCGGCGGGCCCGGGTGCCCGGCCGGGAGGACGTCACGACGCCGGGTCGTGCCCGGCGGGGGCGGCTGCGCTCGGTCCTCGTCGTGGGCGCGCTCGTCGCCGGGCTCGCGGTCGTCGGGGGGACGGCGTCGGCGCAGGCGTTCGACTGCAAGGCGCCGCCCGACCCGGACCGGCCCGGCACCGGCCTCGTCGGCTCGCTCGACCCGGCCCCGATCGGGGTCGGCGTGCCCGGGTCGGTGTACGACGAGGTCGGCTACGCGGGCCAGGTCTGGTGGACCTACGACCTCGGCTGCGGCCCCGGCGGCGCGCGCGACCCGGCGGCGGCGACCGACACGTGGCTGGGCAACCAGGTCTTCAACGTCGCGAAGCTCGTCGTCGGCGGCGTGAACTGGGCGCACTACCTCATCGCCCGCGGCTCGAGCCTGCTCACGCCGCTCGACCAGGTCATCCAGACCGGCACCCGCGCGATGTACGAGGCGGTCTTCACGACGTGGGTCGGGGTCGCGCTGGCGGCGCTCGCCGCGATCCTCCTGCTGCTCGCGATGCGCGGCGAGCTGTCCCAGCAGGCGCGCCGCGGCTTCGTGGCGGTGCTCGCGCTCGGGCTCGCGGCCGGGGCGTACGCGGCGCCGATCCAGTGGTCCCGCGCGCTCGACGGCGTGCTGCTCGACGGGGTCACGGCGATGCAGCAGGGCTTCCTGCGCCAGGTCGGCGTCGGCGACCAGAACACGCTGCCGACGGTGCTCTCCGACCAGATCGTGTACTCGAACTGGCTGCGCGGCGAGTTCGGGTCCGCCGACGTGCCGCAGGCCCGTGACCTCGGGCGACCGCTGCTGAACGCGCAGACCTTCTCCAAGGTGGAGGTCGCCACCGGCCAGGACGGGCAGGCCCAGGCGGACGCGAAGAAGCAGCAGTTCACCGACGTCGCGAACCGGGTCGGGGACCGCTACTCCTACTTCCAGGGCCGGTCCGGCTCGCGGGTCGGCGCCGGCGTGCTGGCGCTGGTCCAGGCCGCGTGCATCGGCCTGTTCCAGCTCATGAGCAAGGTCCTGATCCTCGTCTCGATGCTCATGATCCGGCTGCTGGTGATGGTCGCGCCGGCGTTGGCCGTGGTGGCCCTGCTGCGCCCGGAGGTGCTGCCCGCGATGCTGCGGGTGGGCGGGGCGGCCCTGGTCAACACGTTGCTCGTCGGCGCCCTGGCCGGGCTGCACTCGCTGATGGTCATCTCCCTCTTCCGGCCCGGCAGCGGGGTCGACACGTGGCTCGCCCTGCTGGTCACCGGCGTCGTCACGGTCATCCTCTGGGCGGTGTCGCGGCCCTTCCGGCGCCTGACGTCGATGGTGTCGCTGACCCGCGAACAGGTCGGCGGGTTCCTGCCGGCGACCGGGAGCGGCGCGATCGGGCGGGCCCTCGGCCGGCTCGGCGGGTCGGACGGGCGCGAGAACTCCTGGTGGGGCGAGCGGGCCGAGCGGCACGGGCAGGGGATGCGGATCCGCCCGGAGGAGACCGACCCGGTCACCGAGCGCGCGGCCCGGACCCGCACCGTGCACGTGGAGTCGGAGGTCGTGCGGCCCGACCCGGCGTCCGGGACGCCGCGCCGCGAGATCGACGCGGCCCGCCCGGCGCTGCCCGCGGGCGCGCCGCGGATCGTGGAGGTCGACGGCGCGCCGGCCCAGCGGATCTACCGGCCGTCCGCGCGCCGCCCGGGCGCGGGGGGCGGGAGCGGACCCGTCGTCGAGGGCCGGGTGCTGGAGAGCCGCGTCGAGGGCCGGGCGACCCCCGAGCCGCGGGGCGACGGGGGGTAGCGCGCCGTGCCGATCCGGACCCGGCGCGGCCGCTCGGGGGCCTACCGCGCCCTGTGGGAGTGGCCGCTGCACAGCCCGGCGCGGCTGGCGCTGGTGCTGGCCGTCGCCGCCGTGCTCGTCGTCGGTGTCACGGCGCTGTCGGGGTGGCTGTCCCCGCGTCCGTCGGGCTCCGGCACCGCACTCGGGCCCGTGCCCGAGGCGCCGACCGTGACCGTCGGGCCGCCCGCGTCCGCGCCGCCGGAGCTCACCCCGACCACGCTGCCGTTGTCCGCGGCGCCCCCGGCCGCGCTCGGCGTCGCGCAGCGGTGGGTGACCGCGTGGGCGGACCACCCGCCGGGGACCACGTCGGCGCAGTGGAGCGACCGGCTGCGGCCGTACACGACCGACGAGTACCTGCCGACGCTCGCCGAGGTCGACCCCGCCAACGTGCCCGGCACGCGGGTCACCGGCCCGCCCCGGGCGGTCGAGGTGCGACCGGACTCCCTGCGCGTCGAGGTGCCGACCGACGCCGTGACCCTGCAACTGCTCCTGGTGCGGACGGGGCCGGGCGACTGGCGGGTGTCCGGCTACGACCGGGCGGGCTGACGTGACGACGCTCCTCCGCCCACCCGACCAGGGCGGCCCGCCGCGGCTCCCGCGACTGCCGGTCCGCCTGCGCTTCCTGCGCCTGCTGATCCCGGTGGGCGTGCTCGCAGTGGGCCTCGTCGTCGTGCTGATGATGGGGCTGCTCGTCGTCGGGCAGTTCACCGGCGGCGGGGACCCGGAGGCGGCCGGCACCTGCGACGCCGGGGCGGGGCGGGCCGCCCGGGGCGTCCCGCGCACCGGGGCGGACCTCGACCAGATCCAGCGCGACACCGCGGGGACGATCATCGGGGTCGCCAAGGGGATGCAGGCGCCGCCGCGCGCCTGGGTGGTGGCGCTGGCGACCGCGATGCAGGAGTCGCAGATGGGGGTCGTCGGCATCGACGTCGCCGTCGACCACGACTCGCTCGGCGTGTTCCAGCAGCGCCCGAGCCAGGGCTGGGGCACCCCAGCGCAGGTCCGCGACCCGGTGTACGCCACCCGGACCTTCCTCACCCGCCTGCTCGCGGTGCCGGGCTGGGCCGACATGCCGGTGACGCGGGCCGCGCAGATCGTGCAGCGCTCGGCGTTCCCGAACGCCTACGCCAAGTGGGAGCCGCTGGCCGCGTCCCTGGTCAGCGACCTGGCCGGTGTGCAGGGTGCGATCCGGCCGTGCGCCGAGGGCCCGACGGCGGGGGTCGCGACGGCCCTCCCGCCGGGGGTGGCGCGGACCGCCATCGAGTTCGCGACCCGCGAGACCGGCAAGCCCTACGTCTGGGGCGCGACCGGCCCGTCGAGCTACGACTGCTCCGGGCTCATGCTCCGGGCGTTCCAGGCGGCCGGCATCGTGCTGCCGCGGGTCTCGCGGGACCAGTACGGGGCGGGTGCGCACGTGCCGGTGGCGCAGGCGCAGCCCGGTGACCTCCTGTTCTGGGCCTACGACACCTCGGACCCGGACTCCATCCACCACGTCGCCCTCTACCTCGGCGACGGGAAGATGATGGAGGCCCAGCAGACGGGCGTGCCGCTCGGCACCCGCTCGGTGAGCTGGTCGGAGAAGGGCCTGGTTCCGCTGGCCACGCGACCGGGTACGGCGCCACGGGCATGAGTTGAGCCGACCGGGAACAAGTCCCGTGACCGGTTCGTTGCCCCGGACGAGAGCAAGTTGAGCGCCGAGGACTCATCCCCGGGTCGCCGAGGGCGACGGGGGTCGGTAGACTTGAGCGCGACGGGCTCACGGACAGCAGACGAGCTCCTGGAAGGAGTCAACAGACATGGCGCGAGCGGTCGGCATCGACCTCGGCACCACCAACTCCGTGGTCGCGGTCCTCGAGGGTGGCGAGCCCACGGTCATCGCCAACTCCGAGGGCAGCCGGACCACCCCGTCGGTGGTCGCCTTCGCCCGCAACGGCGACGTCCTCGTCGGACAGTCGGCCAAGAACCAGGCCGTCACCAACGTCGACCGCACGATCCGGTCGGTCAAGCGGCACATGGGGACCGACTGGACCACCGAGATCGACGGCAAGAAGTACACCGCGCAGGAGATCAGCGCCCGCACGCTGATGAAGCTCAAGCGCGACGCCGAGTCCTACCTCGGCGAGGAGGTCACCGACGCGGTGATCACCGTCCCCGCCTACTTCGAGGACGCGCAGCGCCAGGCCACCAAGGAGGCCGGCCAGATCGCGGGCCTCAACGTGCTCCGCATCGTCAACGAGCCGACCGCGGCCGCCCTCGCCTACGGGCTGGAGAAGGGCTCGGACGAGCAGACGATCCTGGTCTTCGACCTCGGCGGCGGCACGTTCGACGTCTCGCTGCTCGACATCGGCGACGGTGTGGTCGAGGTGCGCGCCACGAACGGCGACAACAACCTCGGCGGCGACGACTGGGACGAGCGGATCATCAGCTGGCTCGTCGACAAGTTCAAGAGCTCGCAGGGCATCGACCTGTCCAAGGACAAGATGGCGATGCAGCGACTCCGCGAGGCCGCCGAGAAGGCGAAGATCGAGCTGTCCAGCTCGTCCTCGACCAGCATCAACCTGCCCTACATCACGGTCGACGCCGACAAGAACCCGCTGTTCCTCGACGAGACGCTCTCGCGCTCGGAGTTCCAGCGGATCACCTCCGACCTCCTGGACCGCTGCCGTCAGCCGTTCAACCAGGTCGTGAAGGACGCCGGCATCTCGATCGGGCAGATCAGCCACGTCGTCATGGTCGGTGGCTCGACCCGCATGCCCGCCGTCACCGAGCTCGTCAAGGAGCTCACCGGCGGCAAGGACCCCAACAAGGGCGTGAACCCGGACGAGGTCGTCGCCGTGGGCGCCACGCTGCAGGCGGGCGTGCTGCGCGGTGACGTCAAGGACGTCCTGCTGCTCGACGTCACGCCGCTGTCCCTCGGCATCGAGACCAAGGGCGGCGTCATGACCAAGCTGATCGAGAAGAACACCACCATCCCGACCAAGAAGTCGGAGGTGTTCACCACGGCCGAGAACAACCAGCCGTCGGTGCAGATCCAGGTGTTCCAGGGCGAGCGCGAGATCGCGGCCTACAACAAGAAGCTCGGCATGTTCGAGCTGACCGGGCTGCCCCCGGCCCCGCAGGGCGTGCCGCAGATCGAGGTCACCTTCGACATCGACGCCAACGGCATCGTCAACGTGTCCGCGGTCGACAAGGGCACCGGCAAGTCGCAGGCCATGACGATCACCGGCGGGTCGGCCCTCTCCAAGGACGAGATCGACCGCATGGTCTCCGACGCGGAGGCGCACGCCGACGAGGACCGCAAGCGTCGTGAGGCCGCCGAGACCCGCAACCAGGCGGAGTCGCTGGTCCACCAGACCGAGAAGGTCCTCGCCGAGAACGGCGACAAGGTCCCGGCCGAGACCAAGGACAAGGTCCAGGGCTCGCTCGACGACCTGAAGAAGGCCCTCGAGGGCGACGACACCGAGACCATCAAGTCTGCGGTGGAGAAGCTCGCCACCGACTCCCAGGAGCTCGGCCAGGCGATCTACGCCCAGTCGCAGTCCGAGGGCGGCGCCGCGGGCGCGGCCGGCGGTGCGGCGGGGGCCGGTGCCGCGGGCGGCTCGGCCGACGACGACGTCGTCGACGCCGAGATCGTCGACGACGACAAGAAGTAAGTCCGACAGACCGACGACGGGTACCGCGCCCGGCCCGCGTGGCCGGGCGCGGTGGACTCCAGGAGGAGGCCATCGTGCAGGACCCGACGGACGTCCGTGAGGACGTGTCGGTGGAGGACCACCAGGAGGAGTTCGGGGCGGGCTCGGACGGCCCCGGCGGCAACCCCGTGTCGCCGGCCGAGGGCGTCGAGATCCCGGACGCGGCCGTGGGCGGCACGCCCACCTCGGCCGACGGGGCCGCCGACGCCGCCGACGGCGTCGCGACCGACCCCGAGCTGAACCGGCTGCGCACCGACCTCGAGGAGCGCACCGAGGACCTCAAGCGGCTCTCGGCGGAGTACGCCAACTACCGCCGGCGTGTGGAGCGCGACCGCGAGGCCACCGTGAACGGCGCGAAGGCCCAGGTGGCCGGGGAGCTGCTGACGGTGCTCGACGACGTCGAGCGGGCACGGCAGCACGGCGACCTCACCGGGGCGTTCAAGGTCGTGGCCGACCGGCTGACCGAGACGCTCAACCGGAGCGGGCTCGCCGGCTTCGGCGAGGTCGGCGACGCGTTCGACCCCTCGGTGCACGAGGCCGTCGCCAGCGCGACGTCCGCCGAGGTCGACGGGCCGACCGTCACCACGGTGATGCGTCGGGGCTACCGCTTCGGGGAGAAGGTGCTGCGGCCCGCGATGGTCGAGGTCACCGACCACGACCCGGACGCGGTGCCGGCGGACAGCGGAACCGGTGGTTCCGGCTCCGCCTGACCATGCAGCAGAGTAGGCACGTCCCGGCCGACGCCGGGTTCACGGGAGGAGGGATGGACCGTTGAGCAATCGCGACTGGCTCGAGAAGGACTTCTACCGTGAGCTCGGCGTCGCGAAGGACGCCTCGGCCGACGAGATCAAGAAGGCCTACCGCAAGATCGCGCGGGAGAACCACCCCGACGCGAAGCCCGGGGACACCCGGGCCGAGGCGAAGTTCAAGGCGGCCGGCGAGGCCTACGGCGTCCTGTCCGACGCGACGAAGCGCAAGGAGTACGACGAGGCCCGCACGCTGTTCGCGGGCGGGCGCTTCGGCGGCTTCGGCGGCGGCGGCGGCCGGTCCGCGGGCGGCGGCCAGGGCGGTGGCTTCGAGGACCTCTTCGGCGGCGCCGGCCGTGGTGGCGGCGGGGGTGCCGGTGGGCTGGGCGACCTGCTCGGCGGCATCTTCGGCGGCATGGGCGGGATGGGTGGCGGCACCGCCACCGATCCCACCGGCGGCATGGGCGGCGGCAGGATGGGCGGCTTCGGCGGCGTGCCCCGCCAGCGTCGCGGCGCCGACGTGGAGACCGAGGTCCGCATCGACTTCGCCGAGGCCGTGAACGGCGCGACGCTGCCGCTGCGGCTCACCTCGCCGATGACCTGCGGGACCTGCGACGGGTCCGGCGCCAAGCCCGGCACCACGCCCCGCACCTGTACCCGCTGCGGCGGCGCCGGTCTGGTGTCGCGCAGCCAGGGCGCCTTCGCCTTCAGCGAGCCGTGCCCCGACTGCCGGGGCACCGGGCACCTCGTGGACGACCCGTGCCCCGAGTGCGGCGGCGACGGCGTCAGCTCCCGCCCGCGCACCCTGACGATCCGGGTGCCCGCCGGCGTCGAGGACGGCCAGCGCATCCGGCTCGCCGGCAAGGGGCAGCCCGGCCCGGCGGGCGGACCGTCCGGTGACCTCTACGTCATCGTGCACGTCAGTGCCGACGCCGTGTTCGGCCGTTCGGCCAAGAACCCCGACGACCTGACCCTCTCGCTGCCCGTGACCTATCCGGAGCTGGTCCGGGGCGCCACCGTCACCGTGCCGACCCTCGAGGGCCGGATCTCGCTGAAGGTGCCGCCGGGCAGCTCGGCCGGGCGCACGCTGCGCGTCCGCGGGCGTGGGGTCAAGCGCAAGGACCGCACCGGCGACCTGCTGGTCACCCTCGAGCTGGCGGTGCCCGCCCGGTTGTCGGGCGAGGCCAGCGAGGCCCTCGACGCGTACGCGCGCGCCACCGCCGACCACGATCCGCGCGCCCACCTCACCGAGCGGGCCGACCGCACCCACGCGGACAAGGAAGCGGCGTCATGACCGGCGGGGACACGGGCTCCGCGGGTGCCCGTCGTGCCCCGCGCGCCGACTCCGCGATCCCCGGACTCCCGCCGTGGGCCGACGAGGACACCCCGGTCTTCGTCATCTCGATCGCCGCCGAGTTCTCCGGCATGCACGCCCAGACGCTGCGGTCCTACGACCGGATCGGCCTGGTCAGCCCGGGCCGCGCCAGCGGGGGCGGGCGGCGCTACTCGGTCCGCGACATCGCGTTGCTGCGCGAGGTGCAGCGGCTCTCCCAGGAGGAGGGCGTCAACCTCGCCGGCATCAAGCGGATCATCGAGCTCGAGCGCGAGGTGGACCAGCTCACCGACCGGCTCGCCGAGGTCACCGACGAGCTCGCCCGCAGCCAGACCCGGCTGCAGGCCCTGGCCGAGCAGGCCGGGCGCTCGGGGGACCTCCTGCCGGTGCGCCGGACGCAGTCGGTCGTGGTGTGGCAGCCCGCCCAGCAGCGCCGCCGGCCGGCGCCGGACGACCCGGGCCAGGAGTGACGGCGGGCGCGCTCAGCCCTCGTCGTCGGTGAAGGGGTCGTAGTGGATGCGGTCGAGGGGCGTGCCGTCGACCAGCAGCGCGGCCGTGGTCGCCCGGATCATCGCCGGCGACCCGGCCACCACCACGTCGTGGTCCAGCCACGGACCCGACCGGCTCACCGCCTCGACGACGGTGCCCGGCGCCAGCTCGGTGTCGAGCGGGTCCGACTCGCACGCCCCGACGACCGCGAGCCACGGCTCGCCGACGGCGAGGTCGGCGAAGCGGTCCAGCGTGTGGAGGTCCTCCGGCGTCCGACCGCCGACCACGACGGTGGTGGGCCGGACGTCGACCCCGGCCGCGGCCTGACCGACGAGCTCCTCGCAGAGCGCCAGGGCCACCGAGGCGCCGGTGCCGCCCACGACGAGCAGGAGCTCCCGCTCCGCGCCGGGGTCGACGACGACGCCGCCCTCGGCGGGGCCGATGCGCCACCGCTCGCCCACGCGGCTGTGCGCCACGAGCGAGCGGCTGACCCACCCGCCGTCGACGGCCCGCACGTGGAACTCGAGGCGTCCGTCCGCCCGGGGCGCCCCGGCCGGCGTCAGGTGCCGCCACATCCGCGGCCGCTGCGGGACCTCGACCGTGACCGACTGCCCCGGCCGGAAGTCCACCCGCACGTCCGGCTCGACCTCGACCACGGCCAGGTCCCAGCTCAGGCGGCGGTGGGTGACCACCGTGGCGCCGACGACGCCCGGCAGGGCGGCGACCGCCACCCGGGCGGGACGGGCGGCCAGCGAGAAGGCGCGGACCCACGCGGCGTCCGCGTCGGGTGCCCAGGCGTCGCCGGCGAAGCGCCGGACCGCGCCCACCAGGGCGACACCGAGCGGCTCGTCGGCGCCGGCGTCGAGGCCGAGGGCGCGCAGCTCGCGTGCCAGCGGCGGGATCGCGGTGGCGAGCTCGGCGGGCCGGTCGACGGCGGACATCGCGGCGATGGTGGTGCGCAGCAGACGGCGGGCCGCGGGGTCGGCCTGGGCGGGGAAGTGGCCGCGCAGGGCGGGGGCCAGGCTGAAGAGCAGGGCGCCGAACCAGTGGGCGACCTCGGCCTCGGCGTCCGCGAGCCGCGCCCAGGCGGTGCGGACGGCCTCGGCGGCGCGGACGACGGTCAGGTCGGTGGTCGTCGTGGCGGTCCCGACGGCGGGTCCGGCGCCGGTCCCGACGGCGGGTGCGGCGGGCGGCGCGGCCGGGTGCGCGGCCGGGCTCGGCGAGCCGGGGGGTGGCACCGTGACGGGGGCGACCAGCGCCGTGGTGGCCGTGGAAGCCGTGGAAGCCGTGGTGGCCGTGGGCGCGATCGCGGGGATGACCGAGGTGGCCGCCGTCGCGGTGGCGGGGCGCGCGGCGGTCCGGACGAGGCGCAGCGTCCGGACGGGGCGGCGCGGGGCTTCGGGCGGGTGCGCGACGGCGGGCAGGGACCCGTCGTCGGGACCGCCACCGTGTCCCGCTGGGCCGATCGGCTCGGCCGGTTCCGCCGACATGCCGACTCCCTCCTCGCCCCCGGCGAGGTCCCGTCCCTCGCCCGAGTCGAGAGCATCATGACAGAGCGTGCCGAGACACGGCGAACTGGCGCCGTTTCGTCACTGTGGGCGACATCGGCGAGGACGAACACGACAGGAATCCGCAGAGTTGAGCGGAATAGACTCAAGTTCGCGTAGGTTGGAACCAGCGAGCGTCACCACGACCACCCTCAGCCCGAAAGGCCAGCCCCGATGGACTTCTCGCCGACGACCCGGACCCAGCAGGCGGTGTCCGCCGCGGTCCGCGCCGCCACCGCGTCCGGTCACCCCCAGGTGTCGCCGGCGCACCTCCTCGTCGCCCTGCTCGACCAGACCGACGGCATCACGCTGCCGCTGCTGCGCGCCGTCTCCGCCGACCCCGACGCCGTGCGTGCGGAGGCCGACCGACTGATCGCGTCGATGCCGAGCGCGACCGGGTCGAACGTCGCCGCCCCGCAGTTCGACGGTGACTCGGCCCGCGTGCTCGCCCACGCCCAGCAGCTCGCGGCCGACATCGGCGACGAGTACGTCTCCACCGAGCACCTGCTCGTCGGGCTGGCCGCGGCCGGTGGCCGCACCGCGCAGATCCTCACCCGCCACGGGGCCACGCCGGAGGCCCTGCAGGAGGCGTTCAGCAAGGTCCGCGGCTCCGCCCGGATCACCTCGCCCGACCCGGAGGGCACCTTCCAGGCCCTCGAGAAGTACGGGCAGGACCTCACCGAGCGCGCCCGCTCCGGCAGGCTCGACCCCGTCGTCGGCCGCGACGCCGAGATCCGCCGGGTCGTGCAGGTCCTCTCGCGTCGGACGAAGAACAACCCGGTGCTGATCGGCGAGCCGGGCGTGGGCAAGACCGCGATCGTCGAGGGCCTCGCCCAGCGGATCGTCGCCGGGGACGTGCCGGAGTCGCTGCGCGACAAGCGCGTCGTCGCGCTCGACCTCGGCTCGATGGTCGCGGGGGCCAAGTACCGCGGCGAGTTCGAGGAGCGGCTCAAGGCCGTGCTCGGCGAGATCACCGACTCGGCGGGCCAGGTCATCACCTTCATCGACGAGCTGCACACCATCGTCGGTGCCGGCGCCACGGGCGAGTCCGCCATGGACGCGGGCAACATGATCAAGCCGATGCTGGCCCGTGGTGAGCTCCGCATGGTCGGGGCGACCACGCTCGACGAGTACCGCAAGCACATCGAGTCCGACCCGGCGCTGGAGCGCCGCTTCCAGCAGGTCCTCGTCGGGGAGCCCTCCGTGGAGGACACGGTCGGCATCCTGCGCGGGCTCAAGGAGCGCTACGAGGTGCACCACGGCGTGCGGATCACCGATGCGGCCCTCGTCGCCGCCGCGGCGCTGTCCGACCGCTACATCACCGCGCGGTTCCTGCCCGACAAGGCCATCGACCTCGTCGACGAGGCCGCCTCGCACCTGCGGATGGAGATCGACTCCCGCCCGGTGGAGATCGACGAGGTGGAGCGCTCCGTGCGCCGCCTCGAGATCGAGGAGATGGCGCTGGCGAAGGAGTCCGACGCGGCGTCGGCCGAGCGGCTCACCGCCCTGCGCGCCGAGCTCGCCGAGAAGCGCGAGGAGCTGTCGGCGCTCACCGCCCGCTGGCAGGGCGAGAAGGAGTCGATCAACTCGGCGCGTGACCTCAAGGAGCAGCTCGAGGCGCTGCGGGGGGAGTCCGACCGCGCCGAGCGCGACGGGGACTACGCCCGGGTCGCCGAGCTGCGCTACGGCCGCATCCCGGAGCTGGAGCGCGAGCTCGCCGCCGCCGACGAGGCGTCCGCGGCCGCCGGTCCGGTCATGCTCAAGGAGGAGGTCGGCCCGGACGACGTGGCCGACGTCGTCTCCGCCTGGACCGGCATCCCCGCCGGGCGGCTGCTCGAGGGCGAGACCCAGAAGCTGCTGCGCATGGAGGACGAGCTCGGCCGCCGGGTGATCGGCCAGTCCGAAGCGGTGCGGGCCGTGTCCGACGCCGTGCGCCGCACCCGGGCGGGGATCTCCGACCCCGATAGCCCGACCGGTTCCTTCCTCTTCCTCGGCCCCACGGGCGTCGGCAAGACGGAGCTGGCGAAGGCGCTCGCCGCGTTCCTGTTCGACGACGAGCGGGCCATGATCCGCATCGACATGAGCGAGTACGGCGAGAAGCACTCGGTCGCCCGGCTCGTCGGGGCGCCCCCCGGCTACGTCGGCTACGACCAGGGCGGCCAGCTCACCGAGGCCGTGCGACGCCGGCCGTACGCGGTGGTGCTGCTCGACGAGGTGGAGAAGGCCCACCCGGACGTCTTCGACGTGCTGCTCCAGGTGCTCGACGACGGGCGGCTGACCGACGGCCAGGGCCGCACGGTCGACTTCCGCAACACGATCCTGGTGCTGACCTCCAACCTCGGGTCGGCCGCGCTCATGGACACCTCGCTCGACGACGCCGGTCGGCGCGACAAGGTCATGGACGTGGTGCGGCGCTCGTTCAAGCCGGAGTTCCTCAACCGGCTCGACGACGTCGTGGTCTTCCACGCCCTGTCGACCGAGGAACTCACCTCGATCGTCGACATCCAGATCGCGCGGCTCGCCTCGCGGCTGGCCGGACGCCGGCTCTCGCTGGAGGTGTCGGACGCCGCGAAGGAGTGGCTGGCGCTACAGGGCTTCGACCCGCTCTACGGGGCGCGGCCGCTGCGCCGGCTGGTGCAGTCCGCGATCGGCGACCAGCTCGCCCGCGAGCTGCTGGGCGGCGAGGTCCGGGAGGGCGACTCCGTGCGGGTCGACCTGGACAAGGACGCCGACCAGGGGCTCGGGGCGCTGACGGTGTCGCGCGGCTGATCCGCCGTCCGGCCCGCACCTGAGCGAAGGGTCCCCTCGGTCGGGTAGACGGGCGAGGGGCGCCCCCCGCCAACCCGACCCTCGTTGAACGAAGGGCCCCTCCGGTCGCATAGATCGACCGGAGGGGCCCTTCGTTCGTGTCGGGGCGGGGTCAGGCCGCGACCGGCTCGTCGTCCCGCACCGTCTCCCGCTCGGTCGAGGCGATCGGCGGCACGGCCCGCAGCACCCGGACCGCGACGACCGCGAGCACGGCGAAGACCGTCGCCCCCACCCCGGCGGTCGTCGCGAGCCCCGTCGTGAACGCGGTCTGCGCGGCCGCGAGGACCCCGGGGTCACCGGTCCGGGCCGCCCCCTCGATGCTCTGCCGGGCGGCGTCGGCCGTCGGGGTCGAGGTCGTGCCGGGCAGGGTCAGCGTCGAGCGGTAGACGACCGCGGCCAGGCTGCCGAGCGTCGCGACGCCCAGCGCGATCCCCATCTCCCCGCTGGTCTCCGACAGCGCGCCCGCCGATCCCGCCTTCTCCGGGGGCACCGACCCGACCACGAGGTCGGTGCCCAGCGCCGCCGGGGCGGCGACCCCCATCGAGGTGAGCAGGAACGCCCCGACCAGCAGCCACGGCGAGCTGTCGGCCGCGAGCCCGGTGAGCACCGTCAGGCCGAGGGCGCCGAGCAGGAGACCGCCCGCGATCACGTGGGCCGGGCGGAACCGGCCGGCGAAGCGCGGGGCGGCGAGCGTCGCGACGATCATCGCCAGCTGCAGCGGAGCCAGGACGAGTCCGGCCTCGAGCACCGACAGCCCGGCGACGAGCTGGAACCACTGCGTGGCGAGCAGGAACGTGCCCGCCATGACGACGCCGCCCGCGAGGTTCAGCCCGAGCGCGCCGGCGACCGCGCGGCGGCGGAACAGGCGCAGGTCGAGCAGGGGGTCGTCGAGGCGCAGCTGTCGGCGGACGAACACCACGCCGACGACGAGGCCGACCCCGAGGGCGACGAGCCCGGCGGCGTGCGGACCCGCCGTCGCGAACTCCTTGAGGGCGTAGACGACGGGCAGGACGGTGGCGAGGGAGAGGGCGACGCTGGCCAGGTCGAGGCGCCCGGCCACCTCGTCGCGGGCCTCGGGCAGCAGCAGCGGACCCGCGATCAGCAGCACGACCATCACCGGTACGCCGAGCAGGAACGCGGCACCCCACCAGAACGCCTCGAGGAGCAGGCCGCCCGCGAGCGGCCCGACGGTCATGCCGCCCATGAAGCAGCTCATCCAGATCGAGATCGCCGTGGCCCGGGCGCGGGGGTCGGGGAACATCGAGCTGATCAGGGCGAGCGTCGAGGGCATCAACGTCGCGCCGGCGACGCCGAGCACGGCGCGGGCCGCGATCAGGGTGGCGGCGGAGTCGGCGAACGCCGCCACGACCGACGCGACCGCGAACGCCGCGCCCCCGACGAGCAGCAGCCGACGACGACCGATGCGGTCGCCGAGGGTGCCCATCGTGACGAGGAACCCGGCGATCATGAAGCCGTAGACGTCCATGGCCCAGAGCTGCTCGGTGGGGCCGAGGTCGAGGTCCGCGCTCATCGCCGGCAGGGCGAGGTAGAGCACGCTCATGTCGAGCGACAGCAGCAGGGTCGGCAGGGCCAGGACGGCGAGGCCGGTCCACGCGCAGCGATCGGTCATGGTCCTGAAAACTAACAGATAAGTTGTGATTCAGGAATTAGGTCGATGAGAGGGCCCTCATCGCGGTCTCCCGGGCGCCTCACCGCCGGCTCCGAGAGTGGTTCACGACGGCGGGCGAGGTGCCCGCCACGACCACCCGGGAGACCATCGTGACCCGCACCCGACTGCTCGTCCTCGGCCTCGCCGCCTCCGGCGTCGTCCTGCTCTCCGGCTGCAGCGGCGGCGACGACCTGCCGCTCCCGGCGGGGGTCGCCGTGCCGGGGGTGACCGAGGCGTCCCAGAACCAGCCGATCGTCCCGCCCGCGCCGGCGCCGGTCGGTGACGACGACGCCGACGACCGCTGGGACGACGACCGCGACGACCTGGATGACCGCGACGACCTGGATGACCGCGACGACCTGGATGACCGCGACGACCTGGATGACCGCGACGACCTGGACGACCTGGACGACTGACCCCGGCCACCTTGTCGTGGTCCCCCGCCGGCCCATCCCTGCCTTGTCGCGGGGAATCACCACGACAAGGCGGCGGGCGCGGGCAGGGGGACCACGACAAGGCGGCGGGCGCGGGCAGGGAGACCACGACAGGGCGCCGGGAGGCAGGGCGCGGACGGCCGCCGCGCCCGGGCCACGTGTGGCGCTCGCCGACGATGTGGCGTTCCTGCCACTGGATGACAGCAACGACGCTTTCCTGCCACAGGGGCGGCGGGCCACAGGGGCGGCGGGCCACAGAGGTGGCGGGCCACAGGGGCGGCCGGGCCGCAGGGGCCGCCTCAGACCAGCCGGTACCCCATCCCGCGCACGGTGGCGATGCGCTCGACCCCGATCTTGCGGCGCAGGTAGCGGACGTAGACGTCGACGACGTTGGACCCCGGGTCGAAGTCGTAGCCCCACACCCGGGAGAGCAGCTGCTCGCGGGAGAGCACCTGCCCGGGGTGGCGCAGGAACGTCTCGGCCAGCACGTACTCGCGGGCCGAGAGGTCGACGACCACCCCGTCCACCGTCGCCTGCCGGGTCCGCACGTCGAGCGACAGCGACCCGTGCCGCAGCACGGTCACCTCCGGCGAGGTGTCGGCGAGCCGCCGGCGGACGCGGGCGAGCAGTTCCTCGAACCGGAACGGCTTGGCCATGTAGTCGTCCGCGCCGCCCTCGAGGCCCGCGACGGTGTCGGTGATCGAGTCGCGGGCCGTCAGCACGATCACCGGCAGCCGCGACCCCGACCCGCGCAGCTCCGCGAGCACCGCGAACCCGTCCATGCCGGGCAGCCCGATGTCGAGCACGAGGAGGTCGAAGTGCCCGGAGAGCGCCTGGTCGCGGGCGGACGGGCCGTCGCCGACGGTGGTGGTCGCGAACCCGGCGCCGCGCAGGCCCTTCTCGACGAACGACGCGATGCGCGGCTCGTCCTCGGCGATCAGGATGCTGCTCACGACGCCCGCCACGGGACGACGACGGTGAAGGTCGCGCCCGGCCCGCTCTCGCCGGGACGCCCGCCGCCGATCCCGTCCGACAGCTCCACCCGGCCGCTGTGCGCCGCGGCGATGGCGCCGACGACGGCGAGCCCGAGCCCGGCGCCGTCGGTGCGGCGCGTCCCGGACCCGCGGGCGAAGCGGCCGAAGATGCGGTCCCGGTCGGCCGGCGCGACCCCCGGGCCGGTGTCCGACACCCGCAGCCGCAGCACCCCGCCCTCCATCGACGCGCCCAGCACGATGCGGTCGGCGGGCACGGTGTGCGCCACCGCGTTGTCGGCGAGCGCGAGCAGGGCCTGCGTGATCCGCTGCGCGTCGAGGGCGGCGACCAGTCCGTCGACCGACGCCACGACGCCCCAGCTCCGGTCGCCGAGCCCGCGGGCCTTCGCGAGCGTCTCCTCGACCAGCACGCCGACGTCGGTCGGTGCCGGCCGAACGAACGTCGGCTGTTCGGCCTTTGCCAGCACGAGGAGGTCGGCGACGATGCGGTTCATCCGCTCCAGCTCGTCGTCGACCAGCGCGACCGCCTCGCGGACGTCGTCCGGGTCGGACGCGTCGAGGACCTCCAGGTGGCCCCGGACGATCGTGATCGGCGTGCGCAGCTCGTGCCCGGCGTCGTCGACGAAGCGCCGCTGCTCGGCGGCACCGGCCTCGAGCCGGTCGAGCATCGCGTTCACGGCACCCACCAGGTCCCCCATCTCGTCGCGGCCCGTCTCGATCCGGATGCGGGCGGACAGGTCGGTCTCGGTGATCGCCCGCGCGGTGCGGGCGACGGAGCGCACCGGCGCCAGGATGCGGCCGGCCACGAACCACGCCCCGCCCGCGGCGAGCAGGGCGGTGACCGCACCGACGCCCACCATGAGCAGCGCGGCGTCGTCGGCGGCCTCCCGTTCCTGGTCGGCGAAGTAGGCCGCCACGAGCACGCCGCGGCCCGGCGCGCCCGCCAGGCTCACCGGCACCGCGAGGTAGCGCACCTCGCCCGCCGCGCTCGCGTACTGCCCGGACGTCGGTGCGTCGACCGACCCGACGAGCCGGGTGAACGCGGGGTCGGCGGAGAGCAGCACCGGGCTCGCCTGGCGGCTCTGGAACCGGAACACGCCGTCGACGTAGCCCAGGAACTTCTCGTTCGGCCGGGCGAGGTTGTAGGTGATGGCGGTCTGCAGGACGGCGTCGACCGTGCCGAAGGGCGTTCCCGACGACGGGTCGCGGCCGGAGGCCGTCAGCCCCGTGAACTCGTCGATCTCGGTCCGCAGCGCCGCGTCCATCCGGGCGTCGGTCTCGCGCACCGACAGCCGCCAGGTCACCACCGTGACGACGGCGAGGCTCGCCAGCACCACGAGCAGCACCCAGGCGACGATCCGCAGCCGTGCGGAGAGCCGACCGCCCCGCGGCTCAGTTGTCGTCGTCGGGTCCGTCGTCCGGCCCGTCGTCGGGTCCGTCGTCATCCTGGTCCTGCCCGGCCGGCGGCGGGGCGACCGTGCCGTCGTCGTCGTCCCCGTCGTCCGCCGGTGCTCCCGGGACCGCGGAGGGCACCGACACCGGGGCGGGCAGGGTCGGGGCGCCCGCGGTGTCGCAGGCGGCGAGACCGGTCAGGGCCACGAGCAGGGCGGCGGCGGCGAGGCGGGATCGGGTCACGACGACGAGCCTCGGCGCCGTGGGTGAGGCCCCGATGACGCGCCGATGAGAGGACTCTCATCCGGCCTCGCGGACCTGCCCGCCCTCGACGTGCCAGCGCCGCGTGGTGCGCACCGTGTCGAGCATCCGACGGTCGTGGGTGACCAGCAGGACCGTGCCCGTGAACGAGTCGAGCGCGGACTCCAGCTGCTCGATCGCGGGCAGGTCGAGGTGGTTGGTCGGCTCGTCGAGGACCAGCAGGTTCACCCCGCGCGCCTGCAGCAGGGCCAGCGCCGCGCGGGTGCGCTCGCCGGGGGACAGGGAGTCGGCGGGCCGGTGCACGTGCTCGGCGCCGAGCCCGAACTTGGCGAGCAGCGTCCGGACCTCCGCGGTCGGCCACCGGTCGACCTCCGGCTCCCGCGAGAACGCGTCCAGCAGCGTCCGCTCGCCGGCGAACAGGCCGCGGGCCTGGTCCACCTCCCCGACCACCACCCCCGAGCCCAACTGCGCCGACCCGGCGTCGGGAAGGACCCTGCCGAGCAGCAGGCCGAGCAGCGTGGTCTTCCCGGCCCCGTTGGCGCCGGTGACGGCGACGCGGTCGGCGTAGTCGAGCTGCAGCGTCACGGGGCCGAGGGTGAAGCCGCCCCGGCGGACGACGGCGTCGTGCAGGGAGGCGACGACCGTGCCGGAGCGGGGCGCGGTGGCGATCGCCATGCGCAGCTCCCACTCCTTGCGCGGCTCCTCGACCACCTCCAGGCGCTCGATCCGCCGCTGCGACTGCGCGACCTTCGAGGCCTGCTTCTCCGTCGACTCCGCGCGGACCTTGCGCGCGTTCTTGTCGTTGTCGGACTTCCCGGCGCCCTTGCGGCGGGCGTTGCGGACGCCGTGCTCGAGCCAGTTGCGCTGGGTCTGCATGCGGCTCTCGAGGGCGGAGCGCTTGTCGGCGTACTCCTCGTAGGCCTCGCGGGCGTGCCGCCGGGCCACCGCACGCTCGGCGAGGTAGGCCTCGTAGCCGCCGCCGTAGAAGGCGACCTGCCGCTGGGCGAGGTCGAGCTCCAGCACGCCGGTGACGGTGCGGGCGAGGAACTCGCGGTCGTGGCTGACCACCACCGTCGGCGCGCGCAGGTCGCGGACGAACCGCTCCAGCCGGTCCAGGCCCGCGAGGTCGAGGTCGTTGGTGGGCTCGTCGAGCAGGAAGACGTCGAAGCGCGCGAGCAGCAGGGCCGCGAGGTTCACCCGGGCGGCCTGGCCGCCGGACAGCGCCGTCATCTCCGCGTCGAGCCCGAGACCCAGCCCCAGGTCGGCCGCCACCTCGGGGATGCGGTCGGTGAGGTCGGCGCCCCCGAGGTCGAGCCACCGCTCGAGGGCGACCGAGTAGCGCTCGCCGTCGTCGCCGCTCTCCAGCAGCGCGGTCGCCGCGTCCAGCTCGGCCTGCGCGTCGGCGACCCCGGTCCGGCGCGCGAGGAACCCCTCGATCGTCTCGCCCGGCCGCCGGGACGGCTCCTGCGGCAGGTGCCCGACGGTGGCCGTGGGCGGCGCGAGCTCGACGCCGCCGGTGTCCGGCTTCTCCAGTCCCGCGAGGATGCGCAGGAAGGTGGACTTGCCGGCGCCGTTCGCGCCGACGAGCCCGATCACGTCGCCCGGGGCGACGGTGAGGTCGGCCCCGGCGAACACCGTGCGGGCGCCGTGGACGGCGGAGACGTCGCGGGCGACGAGGGTGGCCTGCACGACCCGAGCGTAGTGCTCGAGCGGAAAAGCATGGTCACTCCGAGTGTCCTCCCCCATCGGGGTGGGGCGCGGGCCTACGCTCGGTGGGTGCCTGCCTGGATCTGGTTCGTCGTGGCGCTCGTCGCCGCAGCCGGCGGTGCGCTGCTGCTCTGGTACGACCGTGCGCGTCCGGACCGCCGGGGCAACGACCGGCGGGAGTGGGCGGCGTCGAAGGGCTGGGAGTTCACCGACGCGCTGTCCTCGCCGCCGCACGCCTGGCGCTACGGGACGCTGCGCGGTGACGGCCCCCGGCAGGCGTACGACGTGGCGACCGGTGCGGTCCCCGGCCCGGGTGGCCGCCGCCTCGGCTGCATCTTCGACCAGGAGCAGGACGGCCGGACGATCGGCACGATCGCCGCGGTGCGCGGCACCGTCGCGGTGCCGGTGGCCCTGGAGCTGCGGCTGCCCGAGTCGCCGCGGCCGGACGACGACGAGCTCGACAACCTCGGGCAGGTCGGCCGCCGCTACGCCTTCGTGTCGAACGCGCTCGAGGGACGGCGGCTGCTGACCCGCCAGGTCACCGACGCCGCCGACCGGGTCGGCGCCGACGTGCCGCTGGTGTGGGCCGAGGACACCTGGGTGCTCGCCTCGATCGACCCCGAGGCCGACCCGGACCGCGTCGAGGGGCTCATCGAGTCGCTCGTGGAGGTCTCGGCCGCGATCAAGGAGGCCGTCGAGGGCGGGCCCGGCGCCGGCGCGGAGCCGCGCGGCGACGACGCGCCCACGTCCGTCGTCGGGAAGCGGGAGCCGGAACGGGCGGTGCCGCCGGTCGGCAGCCCGGCCGACGAGTCCCGCACCGAGACCGTGGAGCGCGAGGACCGGGACGACCGGGACGACCGGGACGACCGGGACGACGACGCCCCGACCACGGTGGTCGACCGCCGCGACCGCGACCGCGACCGGCGCGACGAGGACGACGCACCGACGACGACCGTCGGCCGTCCGGCCGGTTCCGGAGCGGCGGCGAAGGCCCGGACCGACAGGCACGACCAGGACGACGACGACTTCGACGACGAGTTCGAGGCGTTCGCCTCCGGCGACGAGGACACGAGCCCGTACCGCGCCGCCGAGGGCGAACGCGGCCGTCCGACGCACCGTGACCGGCCCGCCGACATCCCCTACGACCTCGAGAGCGACGACCCCGAGCCCGACCCGCCGCGGTCGGACGGCCCGCGCTCGTCCCAGGGCAGCACCTGGCGCAGCGGGAAGTTCCGGGGCCGGTGACGCGGACCGCGCTGGTCACGGGGGCCAGCTCCGGACTGGGCACCGAGTTCGCCGTCCAGCTCTCCGCGGCCGGCTACGCGCTCGTGCTGGTCGCGCGGGACGATGTCCGGCTGCGCGCCCTGGCCGACCGGCTCGGGAACGCGGAGGTGCTGGTCGCCGACCTGGCCGACCCGGAGGCCCGCCGTGCCGTCGAGGCGCGGCTCGCCGACGAGGACCGTCCGGTGGACCTGCTCGTCAACAACGCGGGCTACGGGACGGCGGGCGAGTTCGTCGAGACCGACCTCGACGTGCTCGCGGCCAACCACGAGGTCAACGTGACCACCGTGCTGCGCCTGACCCGTGTCGCGCTGCCCGGCATGATCGCCCGGGGCCGCGGCGGGGTCCTGAACGTGTCCAGCGTCGCGGGCTTCCTGCCCGGTCGCGGCTCGGTCTACGGCGCGGGCAAGGCCTACGTGACGATGCTGTCGCAGAACCTCGCGGGCGTCCTCGCCGGCACCGGGGTGCACGTGATGGCGCTGTGCCCCGGGTTCGTGAAGACCGAGTTCCACCAGCGCTTCGGGCAGGCCCGCACCGGCCCGGCGTTCGCGTGGATGGACGCCGACGACGTCGTGTCGACCGCGCTGGCCGACTTCGAGCGCGGCCGTCCGGTGTCGGTGCCGCACCCGCTCTACAAGGCGATCGTGCTCGCCTCCCGGCTCGCGCCGCCACGCCTCGTGCACGCGCTGGCCCGTCGGAGTGCCTCGGGCCGCGGGTGAGGCCGGACGAAACGGACGATTACGACGCTCCGTCACCGGAGCGTTGACCGTGTGTCCGGCGGTGGTCACGATGGAGTCCATGAGCTGCGGGTCTCCACGGTGACGCCCCGGGTGTCGGTGGTGATCCCGCTCTACCAGAAGGAGCGGTACATCGGCCGCACGCTGGCGAGCGTGCTCGCCCAGACCTTCGAGGACTACGAGGTGGTCGTCCTCGACAACGCCTGCACCGACGGGTCGGCGGACGTCGTGCGGAGCGTCACCGACCCGCGGGTGCGGCTGGAGCGCAACCCCGAGACGATCCCCGCGCCGCAGAACTTCCGGCGGGCCGTGGAGCTCTCCCGGGCGCCGCTGGTGAAGGTGCTGAGCGCGGACGACCTGATCTACCCGACGGCGCTCGCGGAGCAGGTCCCGGTGCTCGACGACGACCCCGGTCTCCCGCTGGTCTCCTGCCGCCACGACCTGGTGGACGACGACGACCACGTGCTGTCCCGCGACCGGGCCCTGCGCAGCCGGGACCTGCTGGGCCGGCAGGACACCACCACGGTGATCCGCCGGATCGTGCGCCACCGCGGCAGTCCGCTCGGGGTGCCCGGCAACATGCTGTTCCGCCGCACGGCCTACGACGCGGCGGGCGGTTTCCCCGACAACCCGTACGCGCTGGACATCGGGCTCGCGGCCCGGCTCGTCGAGCACGGCGGGTTCTTCGGGATGCCCCGCACGCTCTCGGCGTTCCGGCTCGCGACGGGGTCGGTGACCTCGAGCGCGTTCCGCCGCAACATCGCCCTGCAGCACCAGTTCCTGCGCGAGCTGCGGGAGCGTCACCGCGACGTGGTCCGCCGCCGCGACGTCGTGGCCGGTCTGCTGCGGGAGCCGCTCACCACCGCCCGGCAACGTCTCATGGCCGCCGCCTCCACCGACCCGTCGAGCCGTCGGCACCGATGGCTGCGCGCGACGGTCGACCCGCGGGCGTCCGTCCGGTCCTGACCCGGGCCGTCGTCACAATGGGCCCATGCCCTCGCCGCACGCACCCCTGCCCGGAGCCCCCGCGGAACGCGCCGTCGCCGTCGTCGGCGGCGGCCCCGACGTGGACCGGGCGGCCCGCGACCGGCTCGCGGCCCTGGCCCGCGAGCTCGCCGTGGTGCACGGCCGCGTCACGCTGTCCTCCGGCCGCGAGGCGGACTACTACGTGGACATGCGGCGGATCAGCCTCCACCACGAGGCGGCGCCGCTGATCGGGCGGCTGCTGCGGGAGATGACCGCCGACTGGTCCTACGACGCCGCCGGCGGGCTGACCATGGGCGCCGACCCGGTCGGCGCGGCGATCATGCACGCCCCGGGTCGTCCGGTGGACGCGTTCGTGGTGCGCAAGGAGGCCAAGGGCCACGGCATGCAGCGACGGGTGGAGGGACCCGACGTCGCCGGGCGGCGGGTGCTCGTCGTGGAGGACACCTCCACCACGGGCGGCAGCCCGGTCACCGCGCTCGACGCGCTGCGCGAGGCGGGCGCCGAGGTGGTGGGGGTCGCGACGATCGTCGACCGCGCCACCGGCGCCGCCGAGGTCATCGAGGAGCGGGGGGTGCCCTACCGGGCGCTGCTCGGGCTCGACGACCTGGGCCTGGGGTGACCGGCGACCCCGACGACGGGCCCGGCCCCACCGAATGGACGACGGCGCCCGAGGTGGGGGTCGGCCCGTGGGACGGGCCCTGGCCGACCGACCCGCGCTACGACCCGGAGCTGCTCGCCGGGGGCGACCGGCGCAACGTCGTCGACCGGTACCGCTACTGGCGCCGGGAGGCGATCGTCGCCGACCTCGACACCCGGCGGCACCCGTTCCACGTCGCCATCGAGAACCTCCGCCACGACGCGAACATCGGGACGATCGTGCGCACGGCGAACGCGTTCCTGGCCGCGGAGGTGCACGTCGTGGGCCGGCGGCGCTGGAACCGCCGCGGCGCGATGGTCACCGACCGGTACCAGCACGTCCGGCACCACCCCGGCGTGGTCGAGCTCGTCGCGTGGGCGCGCGAGGTCGGCCTGGCCGTCGTCGCGGTGGACAACGGGCCGGGCGCCGCGCCCCTGGAGACCACGGTGCTGCCGCGGGCCTGCGTGCTGCTGTTCGGCCAGGAGGGCCCGGGCCTGACGCCGGAGGCGACGGCCGGTGCCGACCTCGTCGTGTCGATCGCCCAGTTCGGCTCGACCCGATCGATCAACGCGGGGGTCGCCGCCGGGATCGCCATGCACGCCTGGGTCCGGGAGCACGCGGCTCCCTGACCTCAGGCGTTCGGGCGCCGGATCTGCTGGGTGGGGGCGTCGGCCTCGTTGGCGCCGTCGAGGGTCTGCTCGGCGAGCCCGGACGCGCCGAGCTTCTTCTCCCGCCGCGCCTGGACGACCTCCACCAGGATCGGCAGGATCGAGACGACCACGACGAGGATCAGCATCAGCTCGATGTTGTTCTTGACGAACTCGAACTGGCCGAGCGCGGCGCCGAGCAGCGTCACGCCGGCGGCCCAGAGCACGGCGCCGATCGCCGAGAAGGTCATGAAGCGCTTCGCGTCCATCCGGCCCACGCCGGCCATGACCGTGATGAAGGTGCGCACGATCGGCACGAAGCGGCCGAGCACGATGGCCCGGTTGCCGTACTTGTCGAAGAACTTCTGCGTCCGCTCGACGTTCTCGCGCTTGAACAGCTTCGAGTCCGGCTTGTCGAAGATGGCCGGGCCGGCCTTGCGGCCGATCCCGTAGCCCACGACGTTGCCCGCGAAGGCCGCGACCACCAGGACGATGCACACGAGCCACAGCGGGGTCTCGATCAGCCCCGTGGTGGCCGCGAGGCCGGTGATGAACAGCAGCGAGTCACCCGGCAGGAAGAACCCGATCAGCAGTCCGCACTCCGCGAACAGGATCAGGGCCACGCCCAGCAGGGCCCACGGGCCCAGGCTGGAGATGATGTACTGCGGGTCCAGCCACTGCGGGCCCAGGGCCACGACCGTCGTCGCATCGGCGAGCGTCACGCCTCGTCACGGTACTGGCCGGGCGTGGGTGTCCGGTGTGTGCCTCCGTCGAAGCGCCCGTCGGTGTCCCGGGCGGTCACCCGGCGTCAGGCCGGCAGCAGCAGCGAGAGCACGCCGATCGCGGCGCCGACGGTGCCGCCGGCCAGCAGGGACACCAGCCCCCACCAGGCGACGGTCCCCTTCGTCCACGTCCCCGGACCCTCCACGGGGGCGACCGCCCGCGGGGGGTACGCCGGCCCCGCCGTGTACGGACCGTAGGCGGGGACGGGTCCCGACGGCGGGCCCTGCCGCGGCCCGCCGGGCGGGGGACCGGGGTGGGCGGCGAGCGGCCGGCCCGGCGGCGGTGCGGCGACCCCGCTCGTGCGGGGCGCGGGGACGTCGGCGCGCACCGTGCTCGGCCCGGTGCCGGACGCGGGGGCGTCGGGCCTGCGCCGGCCGAGCGGACGGAACCGCCGCGGCCGGGCCGGGGCGGCGCTCGCGGGCGCCGTGGCGGGCGGGTCGGACGGCGGGACCGCACGCGGGGTCGACACGCCGCCCGCCGCGTGGGCCCGCAGCGCCTCGGACAGCAGTCGCTCGTCATCCATCGCGGGCGATGGTAACCAGGTCGACCCGCGCTGCCCCAGGGGTCGGCCGGGCGTGGTCCGGACGGCCGGACGGGTGCGTGCGACGGGTGGCGGGCCGCCGGACGGGCCTACGGCGTGCCGCCCACGATCTTCGAGATGGCGTCGAGGCCGCGGCTGGCGGTCGACTTCACGGTGCCCCGGCTGATGCCCGTGGCCTCGGCGATCTCAGCCTCCGAGAGCCCGCCGTAGTAGCGCAGCACGAGCACCTCGCGCTGGCGGCGCGGGAGCTGGGAGAGCGCGGAGACCACGGCCTGGTGCTCGGCGGAGAGCATCGCCAGCGACTCGGCGGACCGGGCGTCGGCGGTGTGCGGAGGGGTGTACTCGCGGGCGGTGCGGCGACGGCGCAGGACCGACCGCGAGCCGTTGACCACGGCGGTGCGCAGGTAGCCCAGGGCGGCGTTCTCGTCGCGCAGCCGCGACCAGTGCCGGTGCAACCCGGTGAACGCCTCCTGCACCACGTCCTCCGCGGTGGCCGGGTCGTCCACGAGCAGGATCGCGAGCCGCACGAAGCGCATGCGGTGCTCGCGGTAGAGGTCCTCGAGGGTGCGCGGGCCGTCCGGCGAGGGCTGCGGGGGCCCCGCGGGCGGCGGCCCCGCCGGGAGACCACCGGGGGGCGCGGGCGGGCCGGCCGGGCCGGGCGCGGGGCGGCCGGCGCCGGGGTGCATCGGCGGCCGGTTCGGGGCCGGGTGGGGCGGCGCACCGTTCGTTCCGCGGGCAGGAGGTGCGGCCGGGTGCACCACCGAGGCCTCGGCCCCGGTCATGGCGTCGAGCGCGCGCAGGCTGCCCAGCGTGCGTTCGATCGCGCTCTCGACCGGCTCGACCACGGCTCCGACGATAGACCAGGCCCCCGACACCTCTCCGTCCTGCCGGGTGATGAAACGGGAGATCACGACCGCTTGTCGCCGGGCACCGCCGAACGGGGGAGATCGGTCACGTCGTCGCTCGTCGCGGGCCGCAGCGGACACCCACTCGGCACGGGCATACTGCGGCCGCCGGGGACGGCAGCGCAGCCAACACAGTCACGCAGGGAGCCACCTCATGCCGATCGCGACCCCCGAGGTCTACAACGAGATGCTCGACCGGGCGAAGGCGAACCGCTTCGCCTACCCGGCCATCAACTGCACCTCGTCGGAGACGATCAACGCCGCGCTGCGCGGGTTCGCCGAGGCCGAGAGCGACGGCATCATCCAGTTCTCCACCGGCGGCTCGGAGTTCGGCTCCGGGCAGGCCGTGAAGGACATGGTGGTCGGGTCGAGCGCGCTGGCCGAGTTCGCGCACGTCGTCGCCGAGAAGTACTCGATCAACGTCGCGCTGCACACCGACCACTGCCCGAAGGACAAGCTGGACGGCTTCGTCCGCCCGCTGATCGACATCTCCCAGGAGCGGGTGAACTCCGGGCGCGCCCCGCTGTTCCAGTCGCACATGTGGGACGGCTCCGCGGTGGAGCTGCACGAGAACCTCGAGATCGCCCAGGAACTGCTGGAGAAGGCCGCGAAGGCCCACATCATCCTGGAGATCGAGATCGGCGTGGTCGGCGGCGAGGAGGACGGCGTCGCCAACGACATCAACGACAAGCTCTACACCGCCCCCGGCGACTACGAGCACACCGTCGACGCCCTCGGCGCCGGCGAGAAGGGTCGCTACCTGCTCGCGGCGACCTTCGGCAACGTCCACGGCGTCTACAAGCCGGGCAACGTCAAGCTCCGCCCCGAGGTCCTCAAGGAGGGCCAGCAGGTCGCGGCCCGCAAGCTCGGCCTGCCCGAGGACTCGAAGCCGTTCGACCTCGTCTTCCACGGCGGCTCGGGCTCGCTGCTCGAGGAGATCCACGAGGCGCTGGACTACGGCGTGGTGAAGATGAACGTCGACACCGACACCCAGTACGCGTTCACCCGGCCCATCGCCGGCCACATGTTCTCGAACTACGAGGGCGTGCTGAAGGTCGACGGCGAGGTCGGCGACAAGAAGGTCTACGACCCCCGCTCGTACCTCAAGGCGGCCGAGGGCGGCATGGCCGCGCGCGTCGTCCAGGCGTGCGAGAACCTGCGCTCCACGGGGCAGTCGCTGGCGAAGTAGCGCCCCCTCCCTCGTGGCAGGAAAGCGTCGTCGCCCTCACCCAGTGGCAGGAACGCCGCTTCCTGACGGCGGGTCGGGGCCGGCCGGGCGGGACCGGGGAGAATCGGGGTCATGACGATCCCGACCGGTCCCTCCGCCGGGCACGGCCACAACCTGCTCGGGCCCCAGCCCACCTACCTGCCGGCCGACCCGGGGCCGAACGACCGCCTCGCCGCCGGCGAGGACCCGGCCGCCGTCGCCGCGGACCACCCGACGTCGAGCGCGGCGTGGGCGACGCTGGCCGAGCAGGCGCTGGACGGCGGGCGGACGATCGCGGCCTACGCCTACGCGCGCACCGGCTACCACCGCGGCCTCGACCAGCTGCGCCGCAACGGCTGGAAGGGCTTCGGCCCCGTGCCGTGGGACCACCAGCCGAACCAGGGCTTCCTGCGCGCCGTGGCCGTGCTCGCCAAGGCGTCCGCCACGATCGGCGAGGCCGACGAGGCCGCGCGCTGCCGGGACCTGCTCGACGACTGCGACCCCGGGGCCGCGCCGGCCCTCGGCGTGGTCTGAGGACCCGCTGGTCCGGACGAACGGGTCGTTCGTGCACCCCCACGCCACGAACGACCCGGTCGTCCGGTCCGGGACGACGTCATGAGCAGATTCGGCACGTTTCTCGACACACGGCGGCGACGGTTCCGCGAGTCGGCGTGGCCGGTGCTGCAGTGCGCGCTGGCGGCGGGCGCGGCGTTCGCGATCGCGCAGCAGGTGTTCGGCCACCCCGTGCCGTTCTTCGCGCCGATCGCGTGCGTGCTGGTCCTCGGGATCTCGCTGACCAACCGGCTCCGGCGCAGCATCGAGCTCGCGGTCGGCGTGAGCGTCGGCGTCGGGGTGGGCGACGCGATCGTGCTGGTCATCGGCTCGGGCTGGTGGCAGATCGCCGTCGTCGTCGCCCTGGCCCTGCTCGTGGCGCTGCTGTTCGACGTCGGCGCGCTCCTGCTCAACCAGGCCGCCGTGTCGGCCGTGCTGGTGGCCACGCTGCAGCCGCCCGGCACGTCGGCCGCGTTCTCGCGCTGGGTGGACACGCTCATCGGGGCGGCGCTCGGGCTCCTCGTCGCGGCTGTCCTGCCGTCGAACCCGCTCACCGCGGCGCGACGGACCGTGGACACGCTGCTCGCCGAGCTCTCCGAGGCCCTGCGCGGGGCGGCGGAGAGCCTCGACGCCTCCGACCCCGAGACCGGCACCCGCGTCCTGGAGCGGATCCGCGCGAGCCAGCGCGCCGTCGACGCGTTCGACAGCGCGGTCGACGCCGGCCTGGAGATCACCGCGATCGCCCCCGGCCGGCGTCGTCACCGGGGCGAGCTGTCGCGGCTGCGGGCCGCGACCGGGCCGCTCGACCTCGCGGTGCGCAACGCCCGCGTCCTCGTCCGCCGGGCGGTGTCGTCGGAGACCGACGACGAGACCGTCGGCCCGGACGTCGCGCCGGTCCTGCGCGAGCTGGCGGACGCGGTCGACCTGCTCCGCGTCGACCTGGCGGGCGGGCACCGGCTGGACGGGGCGGAGTCGGCGGTGCTCGACGTCGCGGCACGGCTGCCCCGGCGCGGTGGCGGGTTCTCCGCGGACGTCGTCGTGGCGCAGATGCGCTCGATCGTCACCGACCTGCTGTGCGCCGTGGGGATGGACCGCGACGCGGCCCGCTCGGCGGCGTCGGCGAGTCGCCGCTGAGCGTGTCGACCTGCTGACGTCGGGCGTCAGCGGTGGGCCACGGCTGACACCCGGCCCGTGCACACGTGCGCCGTGGCGACCTGCTGACGCCGGACGTCAGCGGTGGGCCACGGCTGACACCGGGGTGGGCTACGACGCCTTCGGCAGCGGCCGGTCGGTCACCTCGGCAGGCACGACGTCGACGACCAGCGGTTCCGGGACCGCCTGCAGGTGACGCTGAGCGACCGTCCGCGACGCGGGCGCCTCGAGGCGCAGCGGCGGGCGGACGGTGCGGCGGCGCGTCGGGACGTCGAGCACGCGGGACTCGAATCGCTCCATGAGCACGGTCGCGATCAACAGGACCAGGGGGATGAGGACCGCGACCAGCATGAACAGACCTTACCCGCGTCGCGCGGAGCCTGAACCTGATCGTTTCCAGGTCGGTCCGAACGTCGCATCGACCGTTACGGCAGGTGTGGTAGCGGTCACCTCCGCTGTCCGCCGATGACGACGGACGTTTCCCGGACGTTCACCCACGGTCACGAGCGCACGAGGTGCCAGTCCGCGGTGTGCCGGTACCAGGAGCGTCGTTCGAGGGGCTTCGGGTCGTCCACGCCGTCCCGGCTCGCGGCCGCGACGGTGCCCGGGCGGATGCCCACCGTGGCCGCCCGGCCGAACGTCGTGTGCTCACGTGCACGCAGGAAGCGGCGGCGCCCGCGGAGGGTCACGGCCACGCCCCCGCCGCCGGGCCCGAGCCCGCCGCGGGTGTCGGCCTGCGGGTCCGGGCGCACGACGAGCCCGTCCGCCTCGCCGCGGACGAGTTCGTGCTCGTCGCAGAACGACACCCCGGAGAACGGGCCCACCCGGTGGACGCCCGCGATCACGCTCCCGCGGTCGTCGCGGACGAGCGGGGCGGACGTCGCCGCCCCGTCGAGCGCGAGCGTCAGCGCGGCGTCCGGATCCGTCGGCAGGCCCCAGACGGCGGCCGCCTCCGACGACGGGTCGGTCGGGACGAACCCGACCGCGAGCTCCAGGCGCTCACGGCGCAGCAGGCGCACGACGACGGCGGCGAGCGCCGCGTCGGAGCCGGCGACGACGAGGCGGGTGGCGTCGTCGAGCAGCGGGTCCACCTCGGCGCGGGTGGGGATCGCGGAACAGGCGACCGCACCCGTCGTCGGGACGGCCCGGGCCGAGTCACCGCAGGTCAGCAGCACCGTTCCCGGCGGGGGTGCGTCTCGGGTGGACAACGACGACTACCCTTCCGGTGCACGGGGCGGACTCGTGCGCGAGAACAGCACGCGACCCGAGGGAGTCTCACATGCCCGCGATCGTCCTCATCGGTGCCCAGTGGGGTGACGAGGGCAAGGGCAAGGCGACGGACATCCTCGGCGGTGAGGTCGACTGGGTCGTCCGCTACCAGGGTGGCAACAACGCCGGCCACACCGTGGTGCTCCCCGACGGCCAGAAGTTCGCACTGCACCTCATCCCGAGCGGGATCCTGACGCCGGGCGTCACCAACGTCATCGGCAACGGCGTCGTCGTCGACCCGGCCGTGCTGCTCGAGGAGCTCGCCGGGCTCGAGGCCACGGGCGTCGACACCACGAACCTGCTGATCAGCGCGGATGCGCACCTGATCATGCCGTACCACGTGGCGATGGACAAAGTCACCGAGCGCTTCCTCGGCAAGTCCAAGATCGGGACGACAGGTCGCGGGATCGGCCCGGCCTACCAGGACAAGGTCGCCCGCGTCGGCGTGCGCGTGCAGGACCTGCTCGACGAGAAGATCCTCCGCCAGAAGGTCGAGGCGGCGCTGGACCTGAAGAACCAGGTCCTGGTCAAGGTCTACAACCGGCGCGCGCTCGACCCCGACGAGGTCGCCGACCAGGTGCTCGCCTGGTCCGAGGGCTTCGCGCACCGCATCGCCGACACCCGTCTCGCGCTGAACCAGGCGCTCGAGGCCGGCGAGACGGTGCTGCTGGAGGGCTCGCAGGGGACGCTGCTCGACGTCGACCACGGCACCTATCCGTACGTGACCTCGTCGAACCCGACGGCGGGCGGCGCGTCGGCCGGCTCCGGGATCGGCCCGACGCGCATCGACCGCGTCATCGGGATCCTCAAGGCGTACACGACCCGCGTCGGCTCGGGCCCGTTCCCGAGCGAGCTCTTCGACGCCGACGGCGAGTACCTGCGCAAGCAGGGCGGCGAGTTCGGCGTGACGACGGGTCGCTCCCGCCGCTGCGGCTGGTTCGACGCCGTGATCGCGCGGTACGCGACCCGGGTCAACGGCCTCACCGACATCTTCCTGACGAAGCTCGACGTCCTGTCGAGCCTGCCCGAGGTCCCGATCTGCGTCGCCTACGAGATCGACGGCAAGCGCGTCGAGGACATGCCGATGACGCAGTCCGACCTGCACCACGCGAAGCCGGTCTACGAGCGGATGCCGGGCTGGTTCGAGGACATCTCGGCGTGCCGCGACTTCGACGACCTGCCGCAGGCCGCGCGGGACTACGTGGAGCGGATCGAGGAGCTCTCGCTGGCGCCGGTGTCGGCGATCGGGGTCGGCCCCGGCCGCGACGAGACCATCACGCGACGGACGTCGGTGGTGTGACGAGCTCACGTAACCTGGACGGGTGGGCGCCTGTGAACACCTCATCGCTTCGAAGGACGTCGACGCGCCGGTGCCGCAGGTCGAACGGGGCACCCCCGGCCTGATCTGCCCCGACTGCCGCGAGGCGGGCTACGAGGTGTGGGCCCACCTGCGCATGTGCCTGACCTGCGGGCACGTCGGGTGCTGCGACTCGAGCCCCCACCGGCACGCCTCGAACCACTTCACCGACACCGGGCACGCGGTGATGGAGTCGTTCGAGCCGGGCGAGTCGTGGCGCTGGTGCTACCTGGACCGGCGGCTGCTGCCCTAGGTGGCCTGCGGCCCCGTGAGTAGTTGTGACGGCGATAGCCGTCAGAAGTACTCACGGGCGCGGAGCGCACCTATCGCCCGATCGGACTAGCCGCGTCCTGCCTACCCGTGGGTATACGGGCCCGCTCGGACCCGAGGGTGGTCCGGCGGAGGGGCACGGGGATGAGCGGCAGCGGGCTGTACGGCAGTGACCTGAGCGGGGGGAACACCCGGCGTGCGGCGACCGCCGAGCTCATCGGGACGTTCCTGCTGGTGTTCGCCGGGACCGCCGTCGCGGTGACCGCGGCGACCGGCCGGACGATCGCCGGACAGCCCGCGAACTCGCTCGCGGTGGCCCTCGCGTTCGGCCTCGTGCTGGTCGCCCTCGTGTCGGCGCTCGGCCACGTGAGCGGCGCCCACCTCAACCCGGCGGTGACGGTCGCCCTGGCCCTCACCCGCAAGTTCCCCTGGCGGACGGTCCCGGCCTACGTCGTCGCCCAGCTCGTCGGGGCCGTCCTGGCGGCGCTCGTCGTGTGGGCGGTGTTCGGCTCCGCGGCCCGGGACCAGGCCTCGCTCGGTGCGACCGTTCCCGCAGCGGGTGCGAGCGTCTGGCAGGTCCTGCTCGTCGAGGTCGCGATCACCTTCCTGCTCATGTTCGTGATCATCTCGGTGGCCACCGACGACCGCGTCGCGCCCGCCGCCGTCGGTCCGGCCGTCGGATTCGCCCTCGCCGCGGCCGTGCTCATCGGCGGCCCGGTGTCCGGTGGCGCCGTCAATCCCGCCCGCGCGCTCGGCCCGATGCTGGTCTCCGGCAGCCTCGACGCGTGGTGGGCCTACCTCGTCGGCCCGCTCGTCGGGGCGGCGGTCGCCGCGGTCGTCTACGACCGCTTCCTCGCCCGGGCCAGCGCGCCCGAGCCCGAGGCGACCGCCCACGTCGTCGGGAAGAGCTAGGCAGGTGGCCGGCGGCCCCGTGAGTACTTGTGACGGTGATACCCGTCAGAAGTACTCACGGGGCGAAGCCACCCCACGCCGCGATCGCCGTGTCGGGGTTGTCGCTGAAGAGCCCCTCGATCCCGAGCGCGCGGTACTGCGCGTACTCGCCGAAGGCGTCGCCGTAGGTCGACCGCTCGGGGTTCGGGCGCTGCAGCGGCGGCGGGAGGAACTCGTTCTCGTTGCGGAACGTGTAGGGCATCGTCCTCAGACCTGCGGCCCGGGCGTCGCCGGCGAGCGTCGTCGGCGCCCCGGTCGGCGGGATCACCCGTTCCTTGGACGGGCCGATCCACGTCGCGTAGGTGGCGACCTCCTGCAACCCGCGGGCGGTGACGAGGTCGTCGAAGGTGCGGGGGTCGCGGGCGGCGACGAAGTCGGCGGGGGCCTTGCCGGTCGAGTCGACCAGCTGCAGCAGCGGGCAGCCGATCTGGCCCTTGAGCGCCTTGAGGTTCGCGACCTCGAAGGACTGCACGATCACCTGCGGGTCCTGGGCCAGGTTCCGTCGCCGCAGGACGTCGACGAACACCGGCTCGATCGGCAGCCCGACCGACGCGTGCCAGGTCGAGTGCTTGATCTCCGGCAGCACGCCGACCCGCCGCCCGAGCTCCTGCGACAGCCCCGCGAGCAGGTCGAGCACCTCGTCGAGGGTGAGGATCGGGGCGCGGCCGTCGTACAGCGTGTTGTGCGGACGGGTCGCCGGGATGCGTTCGACGGCGCGGAGGGTCTTGAGCTCGGCGAGGGTGAAGTCGGTGGTGAACCAGCCGTCGTAGGACGTCCCGTCGATCACCACGGTCCGGCGCCGCGACGCGAACTCGGGGCGGCGGGCCACGTCGGTGGTGCCGCCGATCTCCGGCTCGTGGCGGGCGACGAGCTGCCGGTCGCGCGTCGAGCACAGGTCCACGTCCACCGCGTCGGCGCCCATCCGCGCGGCGAGCGAGTACGACGAGGCGGTGTGCTCCGGGCGGTACCCGGACGCCCCGCGGTGCCCGACGATCGTGACCTGCCCGCGGCCCGGCACGGGCTGTCCCGGTGCGGGCGAGGCGGCCGGGGCGGGACCCGTGGCGGCCGCCGGGGCGGCGGGGGCGGAGTCGGAGCACGCGGCGAGACCGGCGGTCGCGGCGAGGCCACCCGCGGCGGCGAGCGCGGCGCGTCGGGAGAGGGACATGCGCGGCATGCTGTCCCGACGGCGGGTCGCGGCGCCACCGGACGCGGGTGAACAGCGGGTGCGCGCGGGCACCCCGTAGGGTCCGGGCCGTGCGAGTCCTGGTCATCGGGTCCGGCGCCCGCGAACACGCCCTGCTGCTCGCCCTGGCGGCCGACCCCGCGGTGACCGCGCTCGCCGCCGCCCCCGGCAACGCCGGCACGGCAGCCGTGGCCGAGCACCCCGGCCTGGCCGACCCGTCGTCGGGAACGGCCGTGGTGGACCTGGCGCGGCGCTGGCGCGCCGACCTCGTCGTGATCGGTCCCGAGGCACCGTTGGTGGCCGGCGTCGGCGACGCGCTGCGCGAGGCGGGCATCCCGTGCTTCGGGCCGTCCGCGGCCGCGGCGCGGATCGAGGGGTCGAAGGCGTTCGCCAAGGACGTGATGACCGCGGCGCACGTGCCGACCGCGTCGTCCGAGGTCGTCGACACCCCGGCGCGGCTGGACGCGGCGCTGGCGCGCTTCGAGCCGCCGTGGGTGGTCAAGGACGACGGGCTCGCGGCGGGCAAGGGCGTGCTCGTCACCGTCGACTACGACGACGCCCGCGCGCACGCCATGACGGTGCTCGAGGCGGGCCACCCGGTGCTGCTGGAGTCCTACCTCGACGGTCCCGAGGTGTCGCTGTTCTGTTGCGTCGACGGCACCGACGTGGTGCCGCTCGTCCCGGCGCAGGACTCGAAGCGGCTCGGCGACGGCGACGTCGGGCCGAACACCGGCGGGATGGGCGCCTACGCCCCGCTGCCGTGGGCGCCGTCCGGGCTGGTGCGGGACGTGGTGACGACAATCGTGCGGCCCGTCGCGCAGGAGATGGCCCGCCGCGGGACACCGTTCTCCGGGCTGCTGTACGCGGGGCTGGCGCTGACCTCGTCGGGCCCGCAGGTGGTGGAGTTCAACTGCCGCTTCGGTGACCCGGAGACCCAGGCGGTGCTGGCGCTGCTGCGGTCGTCGCTGTCGTCGTTGCTGCTCGCGACGGCGACCGGTCGGCTGGGCGAGGAGCCCGCCCCGACCTGGGCGGACGGCTCGGCGGTGACGGTGGTGGTCGCGGCCGAGGGCTACCCGGGCGCGGTGCGCACGGGCGAGGTGATCACCGGCGCCGACGGCGACGGGGTGCTGCACGCCGGGACCCGCCGTCGGGACGACGGGGCCGTGGTGTCGTCGGGCGGGCGGGTCCTGTCCGTCGTGGGCACCGGGGAGTCGCTGGAGGACGCCCGCGCCGACGCCTACCGGCGGATCGACGGCATCAAGCTCCCGGGCGCGCACTGGCGGACCGACATCGGGCTCGCGGCCGTCGAGGGCCGGGTCGCGGCGCCCTGATCCCTCCCCCTCTGTGGCAGGAAAGCGTCGTTGCTGTCATCCAGTGGCAGGGACGCCGCATTGTCGGGACCGGGTCCTCCGGGATCCCCGGAACCGCCACCACGTGGTGCGGGGCGGACCTACGCTGCTGCGCATGCCCGACGTCGTCTACGGCACCGCCGCGATCGAGCAGGCACGCGCCGAGGTGGCCGCGCACGCCCGCCGCGTCCCCGCGCTCGCGGACCTGCTGGGGCCGGCGGGGCAGTCGGCCGGGGTCGTCGGGCTGGACTCCGCGGCGCTGCTGGCCGGGGCGCTGGCCGACTGCCGCGCGGCCCTCGAGACCGAGCTGACCGCGGGCGGCGCCCGGCTCGACGAGACCGACCGCGCCCTCGACGCGACGCTGCGCGCCATGCAGTCCGCCGACACCGGCACCGCCTCGTCGCTGGGCGCCCGCCCCTTCGCCTCGGGCGCACGGGGCTTCGCCTCGCTCGGGTAGGGCGCGGTGGCCGGCTGGGGATACGACGTGGTGGGGGCGCTGGACGCCACCCCCGGCACCGAGGAGCTCCGGGCGGTCGCGGCGCGCGTCGAGCGGGTCGACACCGGGGCGCTCGCCGACCTCGCCCGCCGCTACGCCTCGGTGGCCGACGGGATGGACACCTCGGCCCGCGCGGTCGCCGACCGCGGCGAGGGCGTCGGCCGCGCCTGGCAGGGGCCGGGCGCCGACGCCTTCGCCCGCTACGCCGCGGACTTCGCCCGCGCGGGGACGGGCACCGGGGACACCGCCCGTCGCATCCAGGGCGAGCTCGCCGGGCTCGGCCGCACCCTCGCCGCGCTGCGCGAGGAGGTCGCCGGGCACGTGTCCGACGCGCTCGACCTCGCCCGCGCCCGTCCCGAGCAGGTCCGCACCGCCGTCGCGACCCCGACGGCCCGCGCGCAGGCAGCCCTCGACCGCGCCGAGGAGGAGGTCGCCGACTGCGCCCGCCGCCTCCGCGACCTCGCCGACGGCTTCACCGGCTTCTCCCGCCTCCGCTCGCCCGACGGCGGCGTCATGTCCGCATCCGGTGCGACCTCCCGTTGGACCGACCGGCAGGGCGCCGTCATCGGCGCCGACGAGCCGGTCCGGGAGGCTCGCATTCCCGACGGCGGGTCGGGCGGGTCGGGTCGTGGGACCGGTGACGACGGCACCGGTTCTGCGGACAGCTCCGGCAGCGACGGCGGTAGCGACCGCGGCTCCCGCGCGGATGCGGCCGACCCCGGCAACGTGGGTCGGTACGACACCGGCGCCGACGCGAGCGACGCGGACGCCGGCAACGCCGACGACGGCAACACCGACGGCGACGGCGACGGCGTTGGGAGCAGCGGTGACGCGAACGGTGCAGACGTGAGCGACGACGATGCCGGCCGCGGCGAGGCGGACCAGGCCGACGACAAGGCAGACCCGGCCGAGGACAAGGCCGACCAGGCCGACGACCAGGCCGACGACCAGGCCGACGACCAGGCCGACGACGAGGCCGACGACGAGGCCGAGGACCAGGCCGACCAGGCCGACGACCAGGCCGACGACCAGGCCGACCCGGACGGCGCGACCGGCACCGACCCGTCGTCCGGGAAGGGCGGCGTGCAGGACTGGATCCGGCAGGCGACCGCGATCCTGGCCGAGAACGGGGCCGACCCGGACAAGATGAAGGCCGACGACATCGCGACGATCATCGAGCACGAGTCCGGCGGCGACCCGGACGCGGTGAACAACTGGGACTCGAACGCCGCGAAGGGCACCCCGTCGAAGGGCCTCATGCAGACGATCGGCCCGACCTTCGAGGCGAACAAGCTGCCGGGCCACGACGACATCACCGATCCGGTCGACAACATCATCGCCGCCGTCCGGTACGCCATCCGGCGCTACGGATCGGTCAGCGAGGTCCCGGGCGTGGAGGCGGTGGCCCGCGGCGACTCGTACGTCGGGTACTGATGATGCGTGACGACGATGCGCCGCCCCTCCACCCGGGCCCAGGTCCCGCCGTTCCACGTCATGGACGTCTGGGCGGCGGCCGCGATCCGGGCCCGCACCCACGGTGACCTGGTCAACCTCTCCGCCGGGCAGCCCTCGACGCCCGCGCCGGTCGACGTCCGCCAGGCCGCGACCGACGCGCTCGCCACCCAGGTGCTCGGCTACTCGGGCTCGTTGGGGGTCACCGAGCTGCGCGAGGCGATCGCCGCGCACCACCGGAACCGCTACGGCGACGAGCACGTCACCGCCGACGACGTCGTCGTCACCACCGGCGGCTCCGGCGGCTTCCTGCTCAGCTTCATGGCCGCGTTCGACGCCGGCGACACGGTCGTCCTCGCCCGCCCCGGCTACCCCTGCTACCGCAACATCCTCGCCAGCCTGGGCTGCGACGTCGTCGAACTGCCCGCCGGCCCCGAGACCCGCTTCCAACCCAGCGTCGCGATGCTCGAGGAGCTGCCCGAGCCCCCGGCCGGGCTGATCGTCGCCAGCCCCGCCAACCCCACCGGCTCGGTGATCGAGCCCGACGAGCTCGCCGCCCTCGCCCGCTGGTGCGACGAGCACGGCACCCAGCTGATCAGCGACGAGATCTACCACGGCATCGAGTACGAGACCGGCCCCGCGACGGCGTCGGCGTGGAGCACCAGCCACGAGGCGGTCGTCGTCACCAGCTTCTCGAAGTACTGGTCGATGACCGGCTGGCGCCTGGGCTGGCTGCTCGTGCCCGAGCGGCTGCGCCGCGCCGTCGACGTCATTTCCGGCAACTTCACCGTCTGCGCCCCGGTCCCCGCCCAGATGGCCGCCCTGCACGCCTTCACCGAGGCCGCCTACGCCGAGGCCGACGCCCACGTCGACCGCTACGCCATCAACCGCCAACTGCTGCTCGAGGGCCTGCCGCAGATCGGGATCACCCGCCTCGCCCCCGCCGACGGCGCCTTCTACGTCTATGCCGACATCGGGCACCTCACCGACGACACCCTCGCCTTCGGGCAGCGCATCCTCGCCGAGACCGGTGTCGCGGTGGCCCCGGGCGTCGACTTCGACCCCGTCGACGGACACACCTGGATCCGGTTCTCCTTCGCCGGCGCCACCGACGACGTCCGCGAGGCCCTCGACCGCCTCGGCCGCTGGATCCCCACGCTGTAGGGCCCGTTCCCGACGGCGGGTCGTTCCCCGGTCGGAGTCGTGGTCACGGCGGTCCCGCGCTGACTACGCTGCGCCGATGCCGGAGGAGTCCGACGAGCCGCGCGTCGAGGCCTGGGAGCGCCGTACCGACCTGCCCCTGACGGTGGTCGGGCTGACCTACCTCGCCGTCTACGCGGTGCAGGTCCTGGCGTTTCGCGGCCCCGACCCGGAGTGGTTCGCGCTCGACGTCGTGCTCTGGTTGATCTGGGGCCTGTTCGTCGTCGACTTCGGCGGCCGCCTCGTGCTCGCGCGGCGCAAGTGGCGGTTCGTCGCCCACCACCCGTTCGACCTGCTCGTCGTCGTGGCGCCGTTCTTCCGCTTCCTGCGCCTGCTGCGGCTGGTGACCGTGGTGACCTCGCTGGCCCGCGTGCTGCGCGACGACTTCCGTGGCCGGGTCGCGGCCTACCTGACGGTGTCGACGTCGCTCGTCGGGTTCGTGGCCGCCCTCGCGGTGTACGAGGCCGAGCGCGACGCCCCGGACGCCTCGATCACCGGCTTCGGCGAGGCCGCCTGGTGGGTGCTCACCACGATCACGACCGTCGGCTACGGCGACCGCTACCCCGTCACCACCGAGGGCCGCCTCGTCGCGGCCGGGCTCATGCTGGGCGGCATCGCGATCCTCGGCACGGTCACCGCAGCCATCGCGACCTGGTTCCTCGAGCAGATCGGGGCGCGGGACGTGGCCGAGGCCCTGCACCCGGACGAGCCCAGCGAGACGGAACTGCTGCTCGCCGAGATCCGGGCCCTCCGGTCCCGGTTGGACGCGCTCGAGGGCACCTCCGGTGCAAGCAAAGCGTCACTGCTGGCACTGGACGCCCGGAACGCCACACCCTCGGAGTGATCAGGCCGGGACCGGCAGCGCCGCGGTCCGTTCGAGCACCGTCGCGACGTCGTCGGCCGAGACGTCCCGGTGGGTCACGAACCGCACGCCGGGCCCGAACGGCACCGCCGCCACGCCCGCCTCCGCCAGCGTCCCGACGACGGGTCCGGGCTCGGCCGTCGTCACGAGGACGATGTTGGTGTCGGGTGTCGACACCGGCCAGCCCTGCTCGCGCAGGCCGTCCGCGAGGCGGGCGGCGTGCTCGTGGTCGGCGCGCAGCGCGTCCAGCTGGTCCAGCGCGACGAGCCCGGCCGCCCCGACCACACCGCCCTGCCGGATGCCGCCGCCGAGCATCTTGCGCAACCGCCAGGCCGCCGACACGAACTCCGCCGACCCGCCGACGACCGACCCCATGGGCGCGCCGAGGCCCTTCGACAGGCACACGCTGACCGTGTCGACGCCCTCGACCAGCGTCGACGGCGCCACGTCGAGCGCGACGGCCGCGTGCCAGAGCCGTGCCCCGTCGAGGTGGATCCGCAGTCCGACCGAGCGCGCGGCCTCCACGAGCGCGACGTGCTCCCCGACCGGGGTCACCGCCCCGCCCGCCGCGTTGTGGGTGTTCTCCAGGCACAGCAGCCGCGACCGCAGGCCGAAGTACGGACCCGCGTGACCCGCCGTCGTGACGACGTCCTCGGGGCTCGGCCGGCCGGGCCCGGACGACCAGGGCAGCGGCGACGGCAGCCCGCCGGCCAGCCAGGCCGAGGTGCCGAGCTCCGCCTCGAGGACGTGCGCGCCGACCGGCGCGAGGAAGCGGTCCCCGCGCTCGAGGTGCCACATCAGCGCGATGGTGTTCGCCATGCAGCCCGTGGGCGTCCACAGCGCCGCCTCGACACCCAGGGTCGACGCCACCCGGGACTGCAGCGCGGCGAGGGTGGGGTCGCCGTCGAGCACGTCGTCGCCGACGTCGGCGCCCGCCATCGCCTCCCGCATCGCGGGGGACGGCTTGGTCACGGTGTCGGAGCGCAGGTCGAGCACGTATCTATCCTCAATCATGTGTCATCCCCCGTCGCTTCGCTCGCCCCGAGTGCGATCCCGAACGTGCTCGCCGCCCGCTACGCCTCGCCCGCCCTGCGCGACCTGTGGTCGCCCGAGCGCAAGGTCGTCCTCGAGCGGGAGCTGTGGCTGGCGGTGCTGACCGCCCAGCGCGACCTCGGGATCGACGTGCCCGAGGGCGTGCTCGACGACTACCGCCGGGTCCTGGACTCGGTCGACCTCGACTCGATCGCCGCCCGCGAGCGTACGACCCGCCACGACGTGAAGGCCCGCATCGAGGAGTTCGACGACCTCGCCGGCCACCAGCACGTGCACAAGGGCATGACGAGCCGGGACCTCACGGAGAACGTCGAGCAGCTCCAGATCCGGGACTCGCTGCGGCTGGTGGCCGACAAGACGGTCGCGGTGCTCGCGCGGCTCGCCCGCCGGGCCACCGAGTACTCGGACACGGTCATGGCCGGGCGCAGCCACAACGTCGCCGCGCAGGCCACCACGCTGGGCAAGCGGTTCGCCTCGGCCGCCGACGAGACCCTCGTCGCGTACCGGCGGGTCACCGAGCTGATCGAGCGCTACCCGCTGCGCGGGATCAAGGGCCCGGTCGGCACCGCGCAGGACATGCTCGGGCTCCTCGACGGCGACGCCACGAAGCTGGCGGATCTCGAGCAGCGCGTCGCCCGCCACCTCGGGTTCTCCGAGGTCCTGACGAGCGTCGGCCAGGTCTACCCCCGCTCGCTCGACCACGACGTGCTCTCCGCGCTCGTCCAGCTCGCGGCCGGTCCGTCGTCGTTCGCGACGACGATCCGGCTGATGGCCGGGCAGGAGCTCGTCACCGAGGGCTTCCAGGCGGGCCAGGTGGGCTCGAGCGCGATGCCGCACAAGATGAACACCCGGTCCTGCGAGCGCATCAACGGCTTCGCGATCGTGCTGCGCGGCAACGCCTCGATGGTCGCCGAGCTCGCGGGCCACCAGTGGAACGAGGGTGACGTCTCCGACTCGGTGGTCCGCCGGGTCGCCCTGCCCGACGCCTTCTTCGCGATCGACGGCCTGCTGGAGACCTTCCTGACGGTGCTCGACGAGTTCGGCGCCTACCCGGCGGTCATCGCCCGCGAGCTGGACCGCTACCTGCCCTTCCTCGCGACGACGGCGGTGCTCATGGCGGCCGTCCGGGCCGGCGTCGGCCGCGAGACCGGGCACGAGATCGTCGGGGAGCACGCCCGTGCGGTCGCCCTGGACATGCGCGAGCGCGGCATCGAGGGCAACGACCTGCTGCCGCGGCTCGCGGCCGACTCCCGGCTCGGGGTGTCCCTCGCCGACCTCGAGACGGCCGTGGCCGACCCGTCCGCCTTCGTCGGCGCGGCCGGCGCCCAGGTCGCGGCGATCGCGGAGCAGGTCGGCGGCATCGTCGCGAAGTTCCCCGAGGCGGCGGCGTACGCGCCGGGCAGCATCCTCTAGCGTCTCCGGCCGTGGTGACCCTGGCGGACTACACGCACCTCGCGTCCGGGAAGGTGCGTGACCTCTACGCGGTCGACGACGAGACGTTGCTGCTCGTCGCGTCCGACCGGATCTCCGCCTACGACCACGTGCTGTCCACCCCGATCCCGGACAAGGGGCGCGTCCTCACGGCGCTCTCGGTGTTCTGGTTCGGCCTGCTCGGCGGGGCCGACGCCGCCGCCCCGCCGGTCGCCCACCACCTCGTCGCCGCCCGCGACGAGCGGATTCCCGACGAGGTCCGGGGCCGGGCGCTGCTCGTGCGTCGCCTCGAGATGGTGCCCGTGGAGTGCGTGGCCCGCGGCTACCTCGCGGGCTCCGGCACGGTCGACTACCGGGCCACCGGCGCGGTGTGCGGCGTGCCGCTGCCGGACGGGCTGACCGAGGCCTCGATGCTCCCGACGCCGATCTTCACCCCGGCGACGAAGGCCGAGGTGGGCGAGCACGACGAGAACGTCAGCTTCGAGTACGTGGCCGAGCAGGTCGGGGCCGACCTCGCGGGCGCGCTGCGGGACGCCACGCTCGCGGTCTACGCGCGCGGCTCGGCGTACGCGGCGAGCCGCGGGATCATCCTCGCCGACACGAAGCTGGAGTTCGGGCGCGACTCCTCCGGCGCCCTCGTCCTCGGCGACGAGGTGCTCACCCCCGACTCGTCGCGGTTCTGGCCGGCCGACGCCTACGAGCCCGGACACCCGCAGGCGTCGTTCGACAAGCAGTACGTGCGCGACTGGCTGACCTCGCCGGAGTCCGGCTGGGACCGCCACTCCGGCGAGGAGCCGCCGCCGCTGCCGGAGAAGGTCGTCGAGGCCACCCGCGACCGGTACGTCGAGGCGTACACCCGGATCACCGGCCAGCAGTGGCCCCCGGCTCTTTGAGCGACCGGCACACCGCGTTCACCTGCTCGGCACGTCGGTCGGGCTTGATGGTGGGGTGCAGCGACTCCTGGTCTCCGTCACCGGCCTCGCGCCCGGTGCCCCGCTCGCCGCGGCCGTCGCCCTCTGCGACGCCCTCGACGCCCGCCGGGTCCCGCTGACGCTGCTGGTCGGGCCCCGCCCGCACCCCGAGGTGGCCACGTTCGCCGCCGCGCGGCGCCGGGCCGGGGACGCCGTCCTGCTGCACGGCTTCCGCTCGGTGCACGACGACGCCCGCCCCTACCGTCGCCTGCCCGTCCTCGAGGCGCGGCTGCGCCTGGCCGGGGCCGCGCGGTCCGCCGAGGCGCTGGGTCTGCCGGTGGACGGCTTCGCCGCGCCGGGCTGGACCGTGTCGGCCGGGACCCGGGTGGCCCTCGCCGAGGCCGGCCTCGACCTGCTCGTGGACGACACCGGGGTCCACCGCCCGGGCCTCCCGACGGCAGGTCTCGCCGGTCCCGTCGTCGAGCCCGGCCGCCCCGCAGCGGCGGGGTGGCGGTCGCGGCTGGCCCGCACCCGGCGTCCGGCCGTGGCTGCGGAGCTGCTCCACCTCACCGTCGACGCCGGGGGCCGGACGGCGCAGCCGCTGCTCGACGCGGTCGACGCGGCCCTGGCCGACGGCGCCCTGCCCGTGTCGGCCGTCGACGCCGTCGGGCGTCGCCGGACCCGTCGTCCGGCGGACGGCTCGGTCGACCCCGAGCTGTGGTCGACGACCGCCTAGGTGGCTTCGCCGTGTGAGCACTTCCCGTGGCTCGCGCCACGGAAGGTGCTCACATGCGCCCCGCTCACCCGCTGTGGTCCACTTCACGGCGTGACGATCGAGATGGACCCCGAGGTGGCGGCCGCGATGGCCCCGATCGCAGCCGCGGCGGCCAACCAGACACCCCCGCCCGTCGGTGACTGGCAGACCCGCCGGGCCGCGGTCGACGAACTCCTCGGCGCCTACACCGGCGCGTGGGAGCCCCCGGAGGACGTCACCGTCACCGAGCTCGAGGCGCCCGCGGCCGACGGCACGCCCATCGGGATGCGGCTCTACCGCCGTGCGGGCGACCAGCCCGGCTCGCTCGCCGTGTACGTCCACGGCGGCGGCATGTTCCTGTGCTCGATCGACACGCACGACCCCGTCTGCCGCGCGTACACCCATCTCTCCGGGGTGCCGCTGCTCTCGGTCGACTTCCGCTTCGCGCCCGAGCACCCGTACCCGACCTCGGTCGAGGACGTGTACGCCGCGCTCGTCTGGGCGGCCCAGCACGCCGACGAGCTGGGCGTCGACCCGGCGCGGATCGCGATCATGGGCGACTCCGCCGGCGGCGGGATGGCGGCCGGCGTCGCTCTCATGGCCCGCGACCGCGGCGCGCCCGCCCTCGCGGCGCAGATCCTCGTCTACCCGATGCTCGACGACCGGACCACGACGCCCGACCCGGAGATCGAGCCGTACGCGATGTGGTCCACCGACGACAACATCACCGGGTGGGGCTGCCTGCTCGGCGCCGCCGCGGGCGGCCCGGACGTCCCGGCCTACGCGGCGCCCTCCCGCGCGACCGACCTCGGCGGCCTGCCGCCGGCGTTCATCGACGTCGGGCAGCTCGACATCTTCCGCAACGAGGACGTCGACTACGCCGCGCGTCTTGCCCGGGCGGGCGTCGGCGTGGAGCTGCAGCTCCACCCCGGCGTCCCGCACGCCTTCGAGGTGTTCGCCCCGCGGGCCGCCGTGTCGCAGCGGGCGATGGCGGCCCGGGTGCGCGCCCTGCGGTCGGTCTAGAAGCTCGCGGCCACCCCGCGGGCGAGGACGCGCACGTCGGTCGCCGACGGGGAGAGCTGGTCGAACAGGCCGTAGTGCAGGTCGGGGTTCGCGAGCACGGCCTCGTGGATGGGCACCGCGACCGGCGGGGCGACCGCGCGCAGGTAGTCCACGGCGTCCGCCACCTTGAGCCACGGCGCCCCGGTCGGCAGGAGCAGCACGTCCACGCCGTCCGGGGCGGGCACGTAGGCGTCGCCGGGGTGCAGCACCGTGCCGCCCTCGGCCCGCAGCACGTACCCGTTGTTCGGGATCACGGGGATGTCCGGGTGGATCACGGCGTGCTCGCCCCGCTCCGCCCCGACGACCTCGATCGACGTGCCCGCGACCGTGAAGGTCTCGCCGGGCTCGCGGCGGGTGTGGTCGATGCCGCGCTCGCGCAGCACGTCCGCGGTGCCGTTGTCGACGATCAGCTCGGCGTCCGGGTTCTGCGCGAGCAGCGCGGGGAGCTTCTCCACGTCGAGGTGATCGACGTGCTGATGGGTGACGAGGATCGCGTCGAGCCCCTCGAGCGTCTGCCAGCCCTCCGAGAAGACCCCGGGATCGAGCAGGACCCGCGCGGATCCGGTGTCGACGACGACGCAGGCGTGCCCGAGGTGGACGAGTTCGGTGGCGGTCACGACAGCGGACTTCCCCCGGGGCCGCCGCGAGCAACCCGCTACCCTGACGGGGTGGCACGAGTGATCGTCGACGTCCTGCCGAAAGCCGAGATCCTCGACCCCCAGGGCCAGGCCGTGGCCCGCGCGATGGGCCGCCTCGGGGTGTCGGGGGTCGCCGACGTCCGTCAGGGCAAGCACTTCGTGCTCGAGGTGGACGACTCGGTGGACGACGCCGAGCTGGAGCGCATCGCCGAGTCGCTGCTGGCGAACCCGGTGATGGAGGAGTGGGTCGTGCGACGGGAGAACACGCAGCCGTGAGTGCGCGCATCGGGGTCATCACCTTCCCCGGCACCCTCGACGACGTCGACGCCGCGCGGGCGGTGCGCTACGCGGGCGCCGAGGCGGTCGGGCTGTGGCACCGGGACACGGACCTGCAGTCGGTGGACGCGGTCGTCGTGCCCGGCGGCTTCTCCTACGGCGACTACCTGCGGGCCGGCGCCATCGCCGCGCAGTCACCCGTGATGGGCCCGGTGGTCGAGGCGGCCCGCCGCGGCATGCCGGTGCTGGGCATCTGCAACGGTTTCCAGATCCTCTGCGAGGCGGGTCTGCTCCCCGGCGCGCTCGTGCGCAACACGGGCCTGCGCTTCATCTGCCGCGAGATCCGCCTGCGGGTGGAGAACGCGGACACCGCCTGGACGGCCGGCTTCGAGCCGGGCGCGGCCATCACCGTGCCGCTCAAGTCGGGCGAGGGGCGGTTCGTCGCCGACGAGGCGACGCTCGACCGGCTGGAGGGGGAGGGCCGGGTCGTGTTCCGCTACGCGGAGCCCGCCCCGAACGGCGCGCTGCGCGACATCGCCGGCATCTGCTCCACCGACGGTCGCGTCGTGGGACTCATGCCCCACCCCGAGCACGCCATCGACCCGCTGACGGGCCCCGGCGTCGACGGGCTCGGCCTGTTCACCTCGGTCCTCGGCCGCCTCACGGCAGCAGCGTGACCCGGAGCTCCCACAGGTCGGCGTAGACCATCAGCATCCGGCCGCCGAGGTGCAGGACCAGGCCCCGCATCTCGTCCGGACGCTCGACGTGAGAGACCACGCGGTCGACGTCCTCGAGCGCGTCGCCGACGACCTCGTCGAACGGGGCGAGCCGGCCCACCGGCATCCCCTCGTCGGTGTCGAAGGGCGCGGGGAGGACGGGCACCACGGTGTCGCCCCGCGAGCCGGGCGCGACGGCCAGGACGGTGTGCTCGCCCTCGGCGCCCTCGAAGACGAACTCGAGCATGCCCTGCGACGGGTCGACGTACCGGGCGACCCCGGCGGGGACGCGTCCCTCCACGTCGAGCCGGTGCCGGCGGACCGCGACGAGTTCACGGTCCAGCACCAGCGACAGGGCGGAGAGCGGGTCGGTGCGCGGGGCGTCCGCCACCGCGGTGGCGGGTACGGGCGCGGCCGGTGCGAGGGTGTCCGTGGACACCGGCGCGACCCACTGCGCACGCACGGCGGCGGCCCGCTGTGCGGAAGCACTCACGGATGCTGCGGTCATGGGCACATCATGGACGGGGGGTCCGACAGTCACGGGAATTGCGCGACACGCCACGCGGCGAACTCGCCGAGACGTCGTAGTCGGGCCGTGAGCGGCCACCCGAACGACGGACACGCGGAGCGACCGAGATGTGCGGTCGGTGACGCACGACGAGTGACGGGTCGAACAGTCTTTGATCTTCCATCAGTCGTTCGGCGTGTTTCCTTCACCGGACCAGTGGGCACCGCCACGCTCGCGGCGGCGGGACACGCGCGTCAGTAGTGTTCTCCGTGTGACTGTGCAGGACCAGGCCACCGGTACTCCGCCCCTCGACACGGTCGCGAACGCCGCCGCGACCCCGGAGCACGAGCAGCCCTGGGCCGCGCTCGGGCTGCGCGACGAGGAGTACGCGCGGATCCGGGAGATCCTCGGCCGCCGCCCCACCGACGCCGAGCTCGCCATGTACTCGGTGATGTGGTCGGAGCACTGCTCCTACAAGTCCTCGAAGGTCCACCTGCGCCGCTTCGGCGAGACCACGACCGACGAGATGCGCCGCCACCTGCTCGCGGGCATCGGCGAGAACGCGGGCGTGATCGACGTCGGCGACGGCTGGGCGGTCACCTTCAAGATCGAGTCGCACAACCACCCGTCGTACGTCGAGCCCCACCAGGGCGCCGCGACCGGCGTCGGCGGCATCGTCCGCGACATCATGGCCATGGGCGCGCGCCCGGTCGCCGTCATGGACGGGCTGCGGGTCGGCCCGCTCGACGCGCCCGACACGGCCCGCGTGCTCCCCGGTGTCGTCTCCGGGGTCGGCTTCTACGGCAACTGCCTCGGCCTGCCCAACCTCGGCGGCGAGGTCGTCTTCGACCCCACCTACGCCGGGAACCCGCTGGTCAACGCGCTCTGCGTCGGCGTCCTGCGCACCGAGGACCTGCACCTGGCCTTCGCCTCCGGCGTCGGCAACAAGATCGTGCTCTTCGGCGCGCGGACCGGGCTCGACGGCATCGGCGGCGTCTCCGTCCTCGCCTCGGAGACCTTCGGCGAGGGAACGGGCCGCAAGAAGCTCCCGAGCGTCCAGGTCGGCGACCCCTTCGCCGAGAAGGTGCTCATCGAGTGCTGCCTCGAGCTCTACGCCGCGGGGCTCGTCGTCGGGATCCAGGACCTCGGGGGCGCCGGCCTGTCCTGCGCCACGAGCGAGCTGGCGAGCGCGGGCGACGGTGGGATGGAGATCGACCTCGACCAGGTGCACCTGCGGGCCGAGGGCATGACCCCCGCCGAGATCCTCTCCTCGGAGTCCCAGGAGCGGATGTGCGCGGTCGTCACGCCGGAGAACGTCGAGGCGTTCCTGGCCGTCTGCGAGCGCTGGGACGTCACCGCCCGGGTGATCGGCGAGGTCACCGACGGCGAGAACCTGCGCATCCACGCGGGCGGCGAGGTCGTCGTCGACGTCCCGCCGCGCACGGTCGCCCACGACGGCCCGGTCTACTCCCGTCCCTTCGCCCGCCCCGCCGCGCAGGACGAGCTCCAGGCGTCCACGACGGCGGGTCTGGCCCGTCCGGGCACGCCGGCCGAGCTCGCCGAGCAGGTCGTGCGGCTCGCGTCGTCCCCGCAGCTCGCCTCCCGCGCGTGGGTCACCGAGCAGTACGACCGCTACGTCCGCGGCAACACCGCCGCGGCGACCCCCGCGGACGCCGGGGTGCTGCGGATCGACGAGTCGAGCGACCGCGGGATCGCGCTCGCCATCGACTGCAACGCCCGCTTCTGCCTGCTCGACCCGCGGGAGGGTGCCCGCCTCGCGCTCGCCGAGTCGGTCCGCAACGTCGCGGCGTCCGGGGCCCGACCGGTCGCGGTCTCCGACTGCCTGAACTTCGGCTCGCCGGAGGACCCGGCCGTCATGTGGCAGTTCGCCGAGGCGGTCGACGGCCTCGCGCAGGCGTGCGCCGAGCTCGGCATCCCCGTCACCGGCGGCAACGTCAGCTTCTACAACCAGACCGCGACGACGGCCATCCTCCCGACCCCCGTCGTCGGCGTCCTCGGCCTCGTCGACGACGTCCACCGGGCCGTGCCGCACGGCTTCGGCGCCCCGGGCGACGCGGTGTGGCTGCTCGGCGAGACCGCCGACGAGCTCGACGGTTCCGCCTGGGCCGGCGTGGTGCACGAGCACCTCGGCGGCCGTCCCCCGCGCTGCGACCTCGCCGCCGAGGCGCGCCTGGCCGGGGTCATGGCCGACGGTGCCGCCCGGGGCCTGTTCTCCGGCGCCCACGACCTCTCCGACGGCGGGCTCGCCCACGCGCTCGTGGAGTGCGCGGTCGACTCCCGCGTCGGCGCCGCCGTGACCCTGCCGCCCGGCGAGCTCGACCCGGCCGCCGCCCTGTTCTCCGAGTCGGCCGCCCGCATGCTCGTCTCGGTCCCGGCCGCCGCCGAGGCCGACCTCGCCCGGCTCTGCGTCGAGGTCGGACAGCCCGCGGCCCGGCTCGGCGAGGTCGGTGGGGACGCGCTCGCCATCGACGGGGTCGACCCGCTCGACGTGGCCGAGCTGGTCATCGCGCACGCCTCGACGCTGCCGTCGGTGCTGGACGCCTGAGCCGGCCCCCCCACCCCGCTGCCGACGCATTGCTGGCACCCCGCAGGGACCAGGGACTACGACGACGGCAGCGCCGCCACCCACGCCGCGGCGTGCCGGGCGTAGCCGAGCCGGTTCGGGTGGGCGAGGTCCGGCCCGAACTGCCACGGCCACATCCGGTGCGTGGCGGCCTCGAGGGCGACGGGCCGCAGGTGCGGGTGTTCGGCCAGGACCTCGCGGGCCACGGCGGCGAGCCCGGTCCCGGCCCGGCGCACCGGCCCGCGCTGCAGATCCGGCACGTCGGCGACGAGCGACCCGGCCGGCAGGGCCGCGCACAGGGCGCCGAAGGTCTCCCGGTACCGCTCCGGCGACACCCCCTGCGCGGCGTCGTTGGTCCCGATGCCGAGCGCCACCAGGTCGGCGGGCGGCATCTCCGGCAGCTGGTCGCGCAGGACGTCCGCCGCGGTCGCGCCGACCACCCCGAGGACGACCACCCGCACCCGCCGTCCGGAACGCTCCTCCCACGCCGCCGCCAGCCGGCCCGCCCACGACGACGACGGGTCGACCGAGCCCATCCCCTGCGACAGCGAGTCCCCGAGCGCGACGAGCGTGAGCGTCCCGGGCGAGCGGCGGCGTCGACGCCAGTAGGCGGCGTGGTCGGCCTCCATCGTCTGCGCCGCGGCGAGGCCCCGTCCCCAGGCCGCGAGCACCGCGAGTCCCAGGACGCCGAGCCCCCGGCGGACGATCCGGACCCCGCTGCACCCCGTCCCCGGCCGCCTCACGTCGCCTAGATTCACACACACCATGCCGAGTCGCCGTCCGCCCGAGCCCGCCGAGGTCCGCGCCGCCCTGCTCGCCGTCGCCCCGTGGGTCGACGACGACGCCGACCTCCCGCCGCGACCGGACCGCGCGGCCGCCGTGCGGATGTCACTCGCTGCGCTCGAACAGGTGGCGCCGGGGCGCAGCGTGGAAGTGCGCGTACCGCCATTCGGAGCAGTACACTGCATCGATGGGCCCCGTCACACCCGTGGCACTCCCCCCAACGTGGTGGAGACCGATGCGCGGACGTGGTGTGCCCTCGCGCTCGGTCGGCTCGACTTCGACGCGGCCGTCGCCTCCGGTGCCGTGTCGGCCTCCGGGCACCGGGCCGGGCAGGTGGCCGCGTGGCTGCCGCTGGTCGCTCCGGGTTGATCCCACCGTCCGGGTGGCCGAGGCCGTCCGCGGGCGTGCCGGGGTCCGTATGCTCGCCTCGACGGAGGATGGTGACGCCGTGACGCGAGCGGACTGGGCCGACCCCGGCATCGCGCGCGTCCCGGACACGGCGGGGCGCCGTGACTGAGATCCGCGCCCACTCCGTCGACCCGCTCGTCGTCCACACCCTCGCGCGCGAGTGGGCGGTCGAGGTCGAGGGCACCAGCTACGTGCCGATGGGTTCCGACGAGCTCGTCGAGTACCTCACCGAGATCAGCGCCGACCTCGTCGCGGCGCTCCGCGCCCGCCCGGCCCGCACCGCCGCCGGGCACGAGGCGGGTCGCCGCCTGGTGCAGGCGCACTTCACCGGCCCCTCGACGGTCGAGCGCACCCTGATGCTGCTCGGCCGGCGGCTGCCCGAGCTGCTCGGGGAGGACCTGCGCGACGACGTCCTCGCCCTCGTCGGCGCGCTCGCCGCCGGGTACGCCACGACGCTGCGCGACCGCACGCTCGACGAGCAGGAGGCGATCCGCCGCGCGGTGATCGTCGCCCGGCACCAGACCGAGCAGGCGCTGCACGCGAGCGAGGCCCGGTTCCGGGCCATGTTCTACGAGGCCGCGATCGGCATCGGCCTGGGCGACATGCAGGGCCGGATCGTCGAGGTGAACCCGGCGCTGACGCAGATGTTCGGCTACACCGCGCAGGAGATGCGCCGCCGCACGGTCGGCGAGCTGGCCCACCCGGAGGACCTGCCGTCGGTCTGGGTGCTCTACGAGCGGCTGCTCGCGGGCGAGCTGGACAACTTCTGCATCGAGAAGCGGTTCTACCGCAAGGACGGCGAGGAGATCATCTGCAACCTGACGCTCTCGCTGGTCCGCGACGAGCGGGGACGGCCCTCGTACCAGGTCGCCATGCTCGAGGACGTCACCGAGCGGCACGCGTTGCAGTCCCACCTGGAGTACCAGGCCTTCCACGACACCCTCACCACGCTGCCCAACCGCGCCCTGTTCGCCGAGCGGGTCGAGCACATCTTCTCGACGACGGGCCCGGGCTCGGCCCGGCGCGTCGGGCTCTGCTTCCTCGACCTCGACGGGTTCAAGGCGGTCAACGACTCCCTCGGCCACGACGTCGGCGACCTCATGCTGCAGGAGGTCGCCCAGCGGCTCGCCGACCAGGCCACCGACGGCGAGCTCGTCGCCCGGATGGGCGGCGACGAGTTCGTGGTGCTCGTCGAGAACTCCCGCGGGGTCGACCAGCTGGTCGCCCTCGCCGAACGCATCCTCGCCGCGCTGGCCGAGCCGCTGGAACTGGCGGGCCAGGAGCTCGCCGTCTCCGCGAGCATCGGCATCGTCGAGCGCCCGGTGGTGGGCGGTGACCCCTCGGAGCTGATGCGGGCCGCCGACATCACCCTGTACTCCGCGAAGGCCGACGGCCGGGGCCGCTGGGCCCTGCACGACCCCAGCCGCGACGAGGCCGAGATCACCCGGTTCGCGCTCTCGGCGGCGATGCCCGCGGCGATCGAGCGCGAGGAGTTCTTCGTGCTCTACCAGCCGCTGGTCGCGATGGGCGACCACGGCATGCGCGGGGTCGAGGCGCTCGTGCGCTGGCACCACCCGCGGCTCGGGGTGCTCGGCCCCGGACGGTTCATCGGTCTCGCCGAGGAGACCGGCGCCATCGTGCCGCTCGGGCACTGGGTGCTCGCCCGCGCCTGCCGCGACGCGCGCCGCTGGTACGACGAGTTCGGCGAGGACGCGCCCTTCGTCTCGGTCAACGTCGCGCCGCGCCAGCTGCACGAGCCGTCGCTGCTCGCCGACGTCGAGCAGGTGCTCGCCGAGACCGGCCTCCCGCCCCGCCTGCTGCAGATCGAGCTCACCGAACGCGCCCTCACCACCGACGAGGGGGCGCCGCTCAAGGCGCTCGACGGTCTGCGCGAGCTCGGGGTGCGGATCGCGATCGACGACTTCGGCACCGGCTACTCCAACCTCTCCTACCTGCGCACGCTGCCCGTCGACGTGATCAAGCTCGACGGCTCGTTCGGCGAGCGGCTGCGCGACGAGGAGGTCACCGACACCGTCGACGAGCGGATCGTCGGGACGTTGGTCGACCTCGGGCACGCGCTCGGGATGACGGTGTGCGCCGAGGGCGTCGAGACCGGGGCGCAGGCCGACCGGCTGCGCCGCCTGGGGTGCGACGAGGGCCAGGGCTGGCACTTCGCCGCCGCGCTGCCGCGCGAGGACATCCGCGACGTGCTCCACCGGCCGGACGCCCGGTCGTGGCCCGGGCCCGGGGACCCGATCGGCGGACGGGTCACGTCGTCCCTTTCGTGAGGTTCGGGGGCCTCCGGGGCGCCCAGGTGTTGCCAGCGCGACTCCGCAGGGAGCCCTGACACACGTACCCTGGGCGCTGCGCCCCGCCCCCGTCTCGAGGAGCCCCTCGGTGGTCGAAGCCGATCCCGGTCCGTCGGCACCCACATCCCCCCAGGACGACGTCCCCCACGAGGAGTGCGGGGTCTTCGGTGTCTGGGCCCCGGGCGAGGAGGTCGCGAAGCTGACCTACTTCGGCCTGTTCGCCCTTCAGCACCGCGGCCAGGAGGCGGCCGGCATCGCCGTCTCCGACGGCCGCCAGATCGTCGTCTTCAAGGACCTGGGGCTGGTCAGCCAGGTCTTCGACGAGCAGACGCTCTCCTCGCTGCGCGGACACATGGCCGTGGGCCACACGCGCTACTCGACCACCGGCTCGTCGACCTGGGAGAACGCCCAGCCGACCTTCCGGACGACGAGCGCGGGCACCGGGATCGCGCTCGGCCACAACGGCAACCTGGTCAACACCGCGGAGCTCGTCGCGCGCCGCGCCGAGGCGTCGTCCTCGCGCAGCCGCGTCACCGCCACCACCGACTCCGACGTCGTGACCGGCCTGCTCGCCGAGTCCGCCACCGACCTCGGCGTCGAGGAGGCGGCCCTGCGCCTGCTGCCCGACCTGCGCGGCGCCTTCAGCCTCGCCTTCTGCGACGAGACGACGCTCTACGCCGCCCGCGACCGGCACGGCGTGCGCCCGCTGGTGCTCGGCCGCCTCGACCGCGGCTGGGTGGTCGCCTCCGAGACCGCCGCCCTGGACATCGTCGGCGCCTCGTTCGTGCGCGAGGTCGAGCCCGGTGAGCTGATCGCGATCGACGCCGACGGGCTGCGGTCCTCGCGCTTCGCGGCGCCCGAGCCCAAGGGCTGCATCTTCGAGTACGTCTACCTCGCCCGGCCCGACACCTCGATCGCCGGCCGCGGCGTGCACTCCACCCGCGTCGAGATCGGTCGCAAGCTGGCCAAGGAGCACCCGGCCGAGGCCGACCTCGTCATCCCGGTCCCGGAGTCCGGTACCCCGGCGGCGGTCGGCTACGCCGAGGCCTCGGGCATCCCCTACGGCATGGGCCTGGTCAAGAACGCCTACGTGGGCCGGACGTTCATCCAGCCCTCGCAGACGATCCGCCAGCTCGGCATCCGGCTGAAGCTGAACCCGCTGCGCGAGGTCATCCGGGGCAAGCGCCTCGTGGTGGTCGACGACTCGATCGTCCGCGGCAACACGCAGCGGTCCCTGGTGCGCATGCTCCGCGAGGCCGGTGCCGTCGAGGTGCACGTCCGGATCGCGTCGCCGCCCGTGCGCTGGCCCTGCTTCTACGGCATCGACTTCGCCTCGCGGGCCGAGCTGATCGCCAACGGCCTGGACAACGAGGGCATCCGGCGCTCCGTGGGCGCCGACAGCCTCGGCTACATCTCCTCGGAGGGCCTCATCGCGGCCACCGAGCAGCCCCGCTCCCGGCTGTGCACCGCGTGCTTCTCCGGCGAGTACCCGATCCCCCTGCCCGAGGAGGCCATGGTGGGCAAGCACCTGCTCGAGGACGTCGCGGGCACCGCCTGCGGCGACCCGGGCAACGTCGTCCACCAGAACGGCACCCGCGCGGGGGTCCCGGTACCGATCCCGGCGTCGCGCACCACCCCGGGCTACGGCGCCGAGGACGCCCTCTCGCGCCCGTGAGCGGGACCGTGAACGGTGGCGGGAGCAGCTACGCCGAGGCGGGCGTCGACGTCGCCGCCGGCGAGCGCGCCGTCGACCTGATCAAGCCGCTGGCCGCCGCCACCCGCCGGCCCGAGGTGCGGGGCGGGATCGGCGGCTTCGCCGGGCTGTTCGCGCTGAAGACCGGCAAGTACACCGAGCCGCTGCTGGCCGCGTCCACCGACGGCGTCGGCACGAAGATCGCGGTCGCGCAGGCCGCCGACAAGCACGACACCGTCGGTCTGGACCTCGTCGCGATGGTCGTGGACGACCTCGTGGTCTGCGGGGCCGAGCCGCTCTTCCTCCAGGACTACCTGGCGATCGGGAAGGTCGACCCCGCCAAGGTCGCGGCCATCGTCTCCGGCATCGCGGAGGGCTGCCGCATCGCCGGCTGCGCCCTGCTCGGCGGCGAGACCGCGGAGCACCCCGGCGTGATGGAGCCGCACCACTACGACCTGTCGGCCACCGGCGTCGGGGTCGTCGAGGCCGACCGCGTCCTCGGCCCGGAGCGGGTGCGCGCGGGGGACCAGGTCATCGCCATGGCCTCGTCCGGGCTGCACTCCAACGGCTACTCGCTCGCCCGCCGGGTGCTGCTCGACATCGGCCGGATGTCGCTCGACGGCCACGTCGAGGAGTTCGGCCACACGCTCGGCGAGGAACTCCTCGTGCCCACCCGCATCTACGCGCGGGACTGCCTGGCGCTCGCCGCGGAGACCGACGTGCGCACGTTCGCCCACATCACGGGCGGCGGGCTGACGGCCAACCTCGCGCGCGTCATCCCGAAGGGGCTGCACGCCGACCTCGACCGCACCACGTGGAACCCGGCACCGGTGTTCAAACTGATCGCCGGCCGGGGACGGGTGGAGCGCGCCGAGATGGAGGCGACGTTCAACATGGGCGTCGGGATGGTGGCGATCGTGCCGCCCGACGACGTCGACCGTGCCCTCGCCGTCCTCACCGCCAAGCACGTGCCGGCGTGGGTGCTGGGCGAGATCGTCCGGGGCGAGATCCCGGGCGCGACGCTCTACGGGGACCACCCGCGCTTCTGAGGGAACCCGTTGAGGGTCACGTCACGCAGCGTCCGGGTGACCCGGAGCTGACCGGTGTGGTCCTCGCGGTACGGCGTCCACGTGCAGACGACCGACACCGGTCCGGACGACGGGTCCGCACCGGACCCGTCGTCGGGACGGGGGTCAGTCGCTCTTCAGCTCGCTGTGGAGCTTGAGCACCCGCTGGCCGTCGTCCTGCTTCAGCACGTAGGCCGGGTTGTCCTCCGTGCCGTTGCGCGTCTGCTTCTTGCCGTCGATCTGACGCTCGACGCGCTCCGCGTGCACCTCGTCGACCTGGGCCTCACCTTCACCGTTGCCCCAGTTCCACTTCACCTGGTCGCCCTTGCTGAAGGCCTTCGTCATCGCACTCTCCCCTCCGCATCGGGACACACGGCATCGCGTCCCGTCGCCGTCCCACGACGGGGGCGGCTCGACGGGGCGGGATGCCCCCGAGGCGGAGCGGTGAAGCGCGGGGAGGAAGACCCGTCCGAGGTGTCAGCGCTCGTCGTAGCTGTACTCGGAGTAGCGGGAGTCCACTTGGTCGTCCTCGTCGACGGTGTGCCGCGAGAACGGGTCCCCGCTGGCCAACTCCCTCTGCAGGGCGTCGAAGTCGGTGCTGGGGGAGCTGTACTTGAGCTCGCGAGCGACCTTCGTCTGCTTCGCCTTGGCTCGTCCGCGTCCCATGGGCAATGACCCCCTCGAACAGGGCGGGGGGCGGCCGGTCAGACCGGCGGCCCCCCTCATCTCATAGCAATGCTCGTGGCACGAGCATACCGTGTGTCCGAACGCGCGTGCGACGTGACGTGGCACCATCGCGCCCGTGCCCGCCCCCTTCGCCTGCTACCTCCGCGTCTACGAGCCGTTGGGGGCGCTCCCGGGGCCGTTGGCCCAGCGTGTGAGGGCCGGACTCGCCCGGGGTGCGATCCCGGTCACCCGCGTGGGTGCCCGCGAACGCGACGTGTGTCTCAGGGCACAGCTCGGCGTCCCGGTGCGTCTGCTGCCCGGCGAGCGGGTCGACGGGACCGCCACGGAGGGCCCCGTGGACGTCCTGCTGGCCGACGGGGCCGACGCTCCCGCGGCCGAGGAGGGATCGCCCGCGCCGGCCCGCTTCGGGCCCACGACGATGGTCTGTCCCCTCGACACCCGGCCGCGCGCGGCGGCGGCCCTGGTGGGCTTCCTGTCCACCGAGTCGCCGGTGCTGCGGACGGCCGCGCTGAACCACGAGGAGTCGACGGTGCGCTCCCGCGCGGAGGCGGTGGTGGCGGAGCTCGGGGAGGGCGCCACGCACATCGTGTCGGCCACCTGGACGGTGCCGCTGCCGTGGTTCGTGCTCGTCGAGGCCGCCGACCGGGTGCTCGTCCTCGCGCACGACGACGCGGCCACCGCGGACGGCCCCGGGCTGCGCCGGCGCTGCTACTGGCGGGTGTCCATGGCCGACGCCCTGGCCCGCGCCGACTCGGCCGCCGAGCTGCTGAGCTCGACCCTGGGCGACGGCGGGCCCGCCGAGGTGCTGCGCGACACCGCCCGCTGGCTGCGGCACTTCGACGCCGGGTCCCTGGTCGAGCTGGACTACGGCGGGCTCGTGCAGCTGGTCGACGACGAGACGCTCGCCGGGGACACCTCGGCCGAGGACGTCGCCGCGGCGCTCGACGCGTTGCGCGAGGGCGACGCCGAGAAGGCCATGGAGAGCTACCGCCGGCTCCGGGACTTCTGGGCGAGCCGGGCGATCCGGGAGCGCGCGAACTAGGGGTGGCCTACGGCCCTGTGAGCACTTTCGGCGCCTATAGCCGCCGAAAGTGCTCACGAGCCGCTAGGCACCTTCGCGCTCCCGCCGCAGCAGCTCGTCGATGCTCGCCGACCCGGTGCGGTAGCGGCGGCCGATCTCGTCGTTGCAGGCGTCCATCACCTGCTGCACGCGGATGCGGTGGTCGGACACCGAGGCCTCCTCGGCGGCGTAGGCCTCGGCGGACTCGGCCAGCTCGGCGTCGGAGAGGGTCGCGACGTCGGAGAGCCCGGTGTCAGCGAGCAGCGCCTCGACGTGCCGCCGGTGGGACTCGGCGCGCGAGGGCTGCACCGTGTGGTGGCGGCCGCGACCGGCGGCCGGGCCGATCGCGTTGTCGGCGAGGATGCGGGGCAGGGCGTCGACCACCGAGGGCTCCTCGGCCGAGCCGGTCCCGGCGCGCCGGTGCTCCTCGAAGCGCACGATGTCGATCCGCGCGTGGAGCAGCCGCCGCAGGTACGACAGGTCGGTCTCCTCCTGGGCGGCGTCGTCGCGCATCGCCCGGAGTTCGTCGAGCGAGCGGTCACCGATCGCGGCGAGGAACGCGGGGTCGAGGACGCGGTCGAGGCGCCGCCGACCACCCTGCCGGAACTCGATCATGGCCCCCATGGTGACCGACCCACCCGTCCGATGTCACCCGTCGGAGCGGGGGCGGGCGTCGACCGGGCATCGGCGCGCGGGCGCCGGTCGTCCCACCCGCCGGATCCGGGCCGATCAGGCCGCGAGCACACGCGCGACCCACGCGGGGTCGACGTTGCGTCCGCTGACGACCGCCACGGTGCGGTCGCCCACCAGCGCGGGGTACGTGAGCGCCCCGGCGGTCGCCACCGCGCCGCTGGCCTCCGCCGGGACCCCGGCGGCGTGCAGCAGCCGCGCGGCGTCCTCGATGGCGTCCTCGCCCACGGTGACCACGTCGTCCACGAGCGCCGCCACGTGCTCCCACGGCAGCGCTCCGAGCCGCTGCGCGCGCAGGCCGTCGGCCGCGGTCCGCGCCACGTCGGCGGCCGGCCAGGCGATCAGCTCGCCCGCGCGCCTCGACGCCGCGGCGTCCCCGGCGAGCTCGGGCTCCACGCCCACCACCGACACCCCGCTGCCCGCGAGCGCGGCCGCGATCCCCGAGATCAGGCCACCGCCCCCGACGGGCACGAGGACCCGGTCGACGTCCTCGCCGAGCAGCTCCAGCCCCACGGTGCCCTGGCCCGCGATGACGTGCGGGTGGTCGAACGGGGGGACCAGCGCCCCGCCGGTCTCCGCCACGATCGCGTCCGCGCGGGCCGCGCGCTCCGCGGGCGGCACCGGGACCAGCGTCGCACCCAGCGCCGCCATCGCCTCGACCTTCACGGCCACGGCGTCGTCGGGCACCACGACCGTGCACGGCACGCCGAGACGGGACGCGGTCCACGCCAGCGCCCGACCGTGGTTGCCGCTGGAGTGCGTGACCAGGCCGCGCGCCCGGACCGCCGGGTCGAGCCGGGAGGCCGCGTGGAACGCGCCGCGCAGCTTGAACGCGCCGATCGGCTGCGTGTCCTCCCGCTTGAGTCGCAGCCCGGGCACGGCGTCGAGCGGCTCGAGCGCGGTGCGCACGGCCACCCCGTCGAGGACTGCCGCGGCGGCCTCGACGTCGCGACGGGTGACGAGGGCCGTCGTCGCGGTCGGGTTCCGCGGCCCTCCCGGGCTCATCCCTGCAGCCGGCGGACCGCGGTGCGCCCGGGCGGCTCGCCGGTGTCCGGGGGCACCGAGTCGGGGTCGACGGTGGCGGGGCCGGGCGTGCCCTCCTCGCGGTCGTCGGCGACCCAGAGCTCCGCGCCGCCCGCGACGGCGGAGCGCTTGACCAGCGCCAGGGCGATCGACCCCAGCTCGTGGTGCCGCACGGCGGTGCCGATGCGCCCGACCGCGCGGCCGCCCTCCGCGGTGAGGACGGGCGTCCCGGGCGGCGGGAGCGCGTCGTCGCCGGAGGCGAGGTGCAGCAGGACCATCTGCCGCGGCGGGCGGCCGAGGTTGGCGACGCGGGACACGGTCTCCTGGCCGCGGTAGCAGCCCTTCGACAGGTGCACGGCCGAGCCGATCCAGCCCACCTCGTGCGGGATGGTGCGGTCGTCGGTGTCGAGACCGAGCCGCGGGCGCAGCGAGGCGACGCGCAGGGCCTCGAAGGTGTCGAGTCCGGCGGGCGTCGCCCCGGCCCCGGTCAGGCGCCGCCACCAGTCCGCCAGGGCGGGCCGGGGGACCAGGAGGTCCACGGCGTGCTCCGGCCAGTCCTTCCGACGGACGACCCCGCCCCCGGAGAGGGGGCCGGCGTCGGCCGTGGGCAGCTCGACCCCACCCGCCGTCAGGACCTCGGCCACGTCCGGGCCGACGAGTGAGAGCAGCGCGAACTCCTCCGTCGCGTCCCGGACCTCCACCTTCGACCAGAAGGTCATGGAGGACAGGTAGGCCGCGAACGCCTCCGCGGTGCCGGGCTCGACGTCGAGCCAGATCGCCGGCTCCGTCTCCCCCGTCGCGCCGCTCGTCCCGGTGACGTGGCTGATCACCGCGTGGTGCTCCACCCGGCCCTGCACGTCGAGGACGAGACCCTCGGTGCCGGCTCCGTCCGGCAGGTCGGCGACCTGCTGGGAGACGAGCAGGTGCAGCCAGCTCAGCCGGTCGTCGCCGGTGACGACGACGAGCCCGCGGTGCGACCGGTCGACCACCACCGCCCGGCGGGTCGCGGCGCGCTGTTCGGCGAACGGGTCGCCGTAGTGCGAGGCGACACCGCCGTCGGGGCGGGCGTCGTCGCCGTCGGGGTGGCCGATGGCGCCGGGGGTGTCGAGCAGCGGGGAACGACTCATGCCTCTCCCTCCGAGTTCTCGGTGTCGGACGACTCGCACCGCGAGCAGAGCCCGGACAGCGCCACGTGCGTCGGGTCCAGGGCGAACCCGGCGCGTGCGGCGAGGACCTCGGCGAGGTCCTCGAGCAGTTCGGCGTCGACCTCGTCGACCGTGCCGCAGCGGTGGCACACGAGGTGGACGTGCTCGTGCTCCCCGGTGGCGTAGGTCGGCGCGCCGTGGCCGAGATGGGTGTGGCGCACGATCCCGAGCTGCTCGAGCAGGTCGAGCGTCCGGTACACCGTGGTGATGTTCACCGCGGGGGCGATCTCCTGCACCTTCGTGCAGATCTCCTCCGGGGTGGCGTGCCCCAGCTCGGACACGGCGTCGAGGACGAGCTGGCGTTGTGGGGTCATGCGCAGGCCGCGGCGGTGCAGCGTCTGCCGCAGTTCGGTGTCCACGCCCCCGATGGTAGGCCGACGCGACACGCCGGGGACGACGCTGCCGGGTCCCGTCGGCGGCCGTTCGGCGTCTCGCACCGGTCCGGATCGATCCTTACCATCGGTGGGGCCCGATCACGGACGGGATCGGGCTGGTGACGAGGTGATGTATGACGACGGGTGAGCGGGGGCGGACTCCCCCCGACGCCGAGCACTACCTGGACCTGCCGGACGCACCGGAGGAGGCCGACGGGCCGCACTTCGACGTGGTGCTCCGGGGGTACGACCGGGCCCAGGTGGACGAGCACGTGGCCGGCCTGCGCCGGATGGTGGCGCAGCTGCGGGCCCAGCTCGCGGTCCGCGAACGACGCCGGGTGCCCGAGCCGCCGCCGACCCCGCGCCGCGAGCTCGCGGCGACGCTGCAGGAGGGCTCGCCGAGCGCGCCCGCCGCGGCGGCGCCGTCGCAGGACCCGGACCAGGTCGGCGCCTTCAACGAGCGCCTGCGCGGCATCCTCCAGGCGGCCGAGCAGGAGGCGGCGCTGGTGCGCAGCAAGGCCGCCGAGTCGCTGCTGGCCGAGCACGCCGAGTCCCGCGCCGCCCTGGCCGACCTGCGCGCCCAGCGTGACGCGGTGTTCGACGAGCTCGTGAAGGTCAAGGGCCATCTCGACGACCTGGTGGCCAACTCCGGGCGGCCGTCGCGACCCTGGCCGGGCCCGCCGCAGCGGCGTCCGTTCGGGCCGCCGCCCTACCCGCCCCCGGGTCCGCCGCGCCCCGCGCCGCCGCAGGACATCGAGGACACCTCGGACCTCGCCGCCGAGAGCTGATCGCGGAGCGTGGCGGGCGAGTACGCTGCGTCGCCATGGGGGACTGGGCCGAGCGGTTGGCGTCGTGGTCGAGCGAGCCGCAGGCGTGGATCGTCGGGGCGGCGGTGCTGATCGGCATCGCCGTCGTCCTGCTGCTCCTCGCCGCGGTGCTCGCGTGGCGCGCCCGGCGTCGGGCGCGTCGCGCCGCCGCCCGTCCCGACGACGGGTCGCGGCGCCTGCTCGCGGCGCTGGTCGCCGACCCCGACGGGGCGCTCGCCGCGCTCGACCGGGACGACGAGCCGTGCGCGACCGCGATCGCCCTGCTCCGGGCCGGGGTGCCCGCGACCGGGGTCGCCCGGCTCACCGGGATCGACGTGGCCGAGCTGGGCGACGTGGTCGCCACGCGCCTCGGGGTGCTCGAGCCGCGCTGACCCGGCGCCGGCGCGGGGGTCGAACCTAACCGGCGATCCGCTGCAGCCGCGCCGAGACGTGCGGCTGCATCTCCTGGCCCATCATCGCGCGCTCCTCGACGTAGAAGAGGTCGCCCTCGACGATGCCGTAGAGCCGGTTGGCGGCCTGGACGTCCTTCGCGGTGGCGGTGCGCACCGTGGCGTCGGTGGAGAGCTCCCACGAGGTCTGGGTGCGCGCCGTGCCGTAGAAGATCTCGACGATGCCGGTGGCGTGCGCCAGCAGGAGCTCGATCGTGCCGTCGGGCTGGGGGCGCCAGAAGCCGGTCTCGCGGGCGGCCGGACGGACCACGGCGCCGCCGGGACCGTCGAGCAGCCAGGCGCGGGCCTCCCAGGACAGGAACGGCCGGCCGTCGTGGGCGACGGTGATCTGCTGGCCGAAGTGGAACGGGCCGTCGATCGTCGGGTAGACGACCTCGCCCTCCCCGCGCCACACGCCGACGAGCGGCAGGACCGGCAGCAGGGCGTCGTTGAGGTCCGGACCCTGCCGCAGGTTGGCGGTGTCGTCCGGGATCGGCAGGTCGGCCCACTGCGGGCGGTTGGCGTCGCGGGTGTGCTCGGCGCGCTCCTCGGCGGCGCGGATGGCCTCGTTGCCGGCGAGGCCCTCGGGCATCTCCTCGCTCACGACGCACCTCCGGAGAGGTCACGGGGAGCTTCGTCGCGGAAGAGCCGCCTCGTCAGGACGAGCGCGTAGGAGAGGATCCCGGCGCTGGTCGCGGCGAGGAGGACCGTGTAGACCCAGGCCACGCCGACCACCCTAACGACGAACACCCGCCCCGCCCGGCAGGGGCGGGACGGGTGTCCGACGACGTGGCTTACCTGGCACCGGGCGCATGCGGTGACGCACGGCCGGCACCGGAGGTGCTCAGCCCACCGGCACCTCGGTGGTGTAGAGCCCGGGGCCCTGCACCGCGACGTCGGCCTGGCCGTTGCCGGAGCGCGAGAGCGCCCGCACGGTCCAGCTGCCGGGCGCCGCGAAGAAGCGGTAGTCGCCGGTCGCCGAGGACACGACCTCGGCGGTGAACTCGCCGGTGCCGTCGAGCAGGCGCACGTAGGCACCGCCGACCGGCGAGCCGCCGTTGGTGACCTTGCCGACCAGCACCGACTCCTTGGTCAGGTCGACCCCGGCCGGGATCTCGGCCGTCTGCTCAGGAGCTCCGCACATCAGGACTTCCCATCCCCGAGCTCGACCGGCACGCCGATGAGCGAGCCGTACTCGGTCCACGAACCGTCGTAGTTCTTGACGTCCGACTCGCCCAGCAGCTCGTGCAGGGCGAACCAGGAGTGCGACGACCGCTCGCCGATGCGGCAGTAGGCGATCGTGGATCGCGACGAGTCGAGGCCCTCGGCCTCGTAGAGCTTGCGCAGCTCGTCGTCGGACTTGAAGGTGCCGTCCTCGTTCGCGGCCTTCGACCACGGCACGTTGAGCGCCCCGGGGATGTGGCCGCCGCGCTGCGCCTGCTCCTGCGGGAGGTGCGCCGGGGCGAGGAGCTTGCCCGAGAACTCGTCGGGCGAGCGGACGTCGACGAGGTTCTTCGACCCGATGGCGTCGACGACCTCGTCGCGGAAGGCGCGGATCGAGAGGTCCTGCTCCTGCGCGGTGTAGGTCGTCTGCGGACGCTCCGGGACGGCGGTGTCGAGCTTGCGGCCGTCGAGCTCCCACTTCTTGCGGCCGCCGTCGAGCAGCTTGACCGCGGTGTGGCCGTAGAGCTTGAAGTACCAGTAGGCGTAGGCGGCGAACCAGTTGTTGTTGCCGCCGTAGAGCACCACGGTGTCGTCGTTCGAGATGCCCTTCGACGAGAGCAGCTTCTCGAAGCCGGCCTTGTCGACGAAGTCGCGGCGGACCTGGTCCTGCAGCTCGGTCCTCCAGTCGATCTTGACGGCGCCGGGGATGTGCCCGCCGTCGTAGGCGCTGGTGTCCTCGTCGACCTCGACGAACACCACGCCGTTGGCGTCGAGGTTCTCCTCCGCCCAGTCGGCGGTGACCAGGGCGTCCTGGCGGCTCATGAATGACTCCTCGTGCGGGGATGGGAGCGACGCCCGCACGGCGCCGCTCTCGGTTGACTCGAATCGAGAGACGTCGCGCCGGTGCCCCGTGCCGACGGGGCGGGATGGACCTCAGGCGCGACGGGCGCCCGGACACAGGCTGCTGTCGACGCGGCACAGGTCCACTGCGCGTCGCCGTGTCAGGCCCTCGTCCACGGGCGCCACGCTACCCAAAGCGACCCGCACAGGTCACCCGTGACCGTTCGATCGGCCGAGGTGGGGCTGGATCGCCGTCACCAGCGCGGCCCGGCGGGGCACGCCGTCGACCCGGAGCAGCTCGTACCCCCGGCCGTCGACGAGCAGCGTGGTGGGCGTGCGGGCGACACCGAGCAGCCGTGCGAGCTCGGGGCGGTCGGCGAGGTCGACGTCGCGGTGGACCAGCCCCGGCAGCTCGGCGGCCACGTCGCCGAGGACGCTGCGGGTGTCACGGCAGTGGGTGCAGAACGCCGCGGAGATCTGGAGCAGGACCAGGCTCCCGTCACGGGCGGCGAGGTCGGCCGGCAGCCGCGGGGCGGGCACGGCGCCCTCCTGCGCGGCGGGCGGTTCGGGGGCGCGGTGGCGGCGGCGCAGCAGCAGCCCGACCACGAGGACGACCGCGCCGAGCGCGAGGATGACCACCAGGGTGACGACGGCCGCCGTCATGCGCTCCAGCCCCTCTCCGACCACGGTCGCGGACCCGCCCGTCCACGCCCGCTCCCACGGTAGGCAGTGGCCCTCCCGCCCGGCGCACGCGGGCTCCACGTGACATGCAACGCGCGCCGGGGTGACGGCGCGGTGAACGGCGCTAAGGTTCCGGCACCACTGTGGAGGGAGACTCGCGTGGAGCTGCTGCTGCTCACCGCCGACCCCGAACCGACGTCAGTGCTGCCGTCGTTGACCCTGCTACCCCACGGGCTGCGCACCGCCGCACCCGAAGTGGCCGCCCTGCTCGACGCCGGACCGCACGACGCCGTCCTCGTCGACGCCCGCCACGACCTCGCCGCCGCCCGGAGCCTGTGCCGTCTCCTGGGCTCCACCGGGCTCGACGTCCCGGTGATCGCCGTCCTCACCGAGGGCGGCCTCGTCGCCGTCTCGCTCGAGTGGGGCGTGGACGAGGTGCTGCTGCCCGGTGCCGGGCCGGCCGAGATCGACGCCCGGCTGCGCCTGCTGCGCGCCCGCCGCTCCTCCGACGCGGCCGGCGGCGACGGCGCGCTGGTCCTGGGCGAGCTGGTCATCGACGAGGGGACGTACACCGCCCGGCTGCGCGGCCGCCCGCTCGACCTCACCTACAAGGAGTTCGAGCTCCTCAAGTACCTCGCCCAGCACGCCGGCCGGGTGTTCACCCGGGCGCAGCTGCTGCAGGAGGTCTGGGGCTACGACTTCTTCGGCGGTACCCGGACGGTCGACGTCCACGTGCGGCGCCTGCGCGCCAAGCTGGGCGCCGAGCACGAGCAGCTGATCGGCACCGTGCGCAACGTCGGCTACAAGTTCGTCCGGCCGGTGCGCGGGGTGCTCGGCGGGGGCGACGGCGGACGGGGCGGGCTCGCGCTCGACGAGTCCGGTGACGACGAGGAGCCCTCCGGGGCCGGGTCGCACGACGACCGTGTGGTCCGTCCGGCGCTGTGGGCCGGACGCGTCTGACCAGCGCGTACCGTCTCGAGGTGTGATCACGCCGCAGTGGATCGAGCCGACGCCGGCCGAGCGGGAGGAGCTGGGGCGCCTCGGCGCGGACCTGGCGCGCGCCGACGGCGTGGCCGCGTTCTCCGAGGCCACCCTGCTCGACCTGGCCACGCCCACCGGGCACGGCCGCTACCTCGTCGCCCGGTCCGACGACGGGTCCCTCCTCGGGTGGGCGCACGTCGACGTGGCCGACCCCGAGGACGTCGTGGTCGAGCTCGGGGTGGCCCCAACCGCGCGTCGGCAGGGGGTCGGCCGGGCCCTCGCCCGGGCGCTCGCCGCCGACGACGTCGCGCGGCCCGGCCGCATCCGCGCCTGGGCGCACGGGGGCCGGCCCGGTGCGGCGGAGCTCGCCGAGAGCGAGGGGCTGGTGCGCGAGCGGGAGCTGTGGATGATGCGCCGGCCGTCCGGCGCCGGACCGTTGCCCGACCGGCGACCCGTCGACGGCGTGTCGATCGTGGCGTTCGAGCCCGGTCGCGACGAGGACGACGTCGTCGCGGTCAACGCCCGCGCGTTCGCCTGGCACCCGGAGCAGGGCGGCATGACGGCGGACGACGTGCGGCGCCGCGAGCAGGAGCCGTGGTTCGACGCGGCGGGCTTCCTGCTGGCGCGCGAGGACGCGACGGGCCGGCTGCTCGGCTTCCACTGGACCAAGCGCCACCCCGACGGCGCCCGGGCGGACGACGGGCCGGTCGGCGAGGTCTACGTGGTGGGCGTCGACCCCGACGCCCAGGGGCGAGGTCTCGGCGGCGCCCTGACCCTCGCGGGGCTGCACCACCTCGCGGGCCGCGGGCTCGACGAGGTGATCCTCTACGTCGAGGCCGACAACGCCCCCGCGGTCGCGACCTACCGGCACCTGGGGTTCGAGGTGGACGCGACGGACGTGTCCTACCGTCTGCCGTCGCGCTGATCGTCGCGCGACACCTCCCGGCCACCTGGCGGTCACCCGACGGCGACAGGTGAACGTTCAATCACGGTCCGCATACACCGACACGTGGTGTGACCAGCATCAACCCGTTCCGGTGGTCCCCGGCGACCCTGTTCACCTCGCGTTCACCTGCTCACCCGGAGTCGTCCATCCCGGCTGCCTAATGTCCGCGTCCGGCCGTCACGTATCCGTTCGGCGGCCGGAATGCCCGGATCGTCGACACGGCGGCCGGCACCGAGGACGAGACGGGAGATCTCTGTGAGGTTCCAGCGGCGCGCAGCGGCGGTCGGTCTGATCGCGGCCGGGGCGCTCCTGTTCAGCGCGTGCGGCAGTGACGACAACTCCGGCGGCTCCACCGAGCAGGCGTCCGGGGTCACCTGCGGCGGCAAGCAGGACCTGCGCGCGAGCGGCTCGACGGCCCAGGCGAACGCCCTGACCGGCTTCGTCAACACGTTCGAGCAGACCTGCAACGGCCAGACCGTGAACTACACCGCCAGCGGCTCCGGCGCGGGGCGCAACGAGTTCATCGGCGGCCAGACCGACTTCGCGGGTTCCGACTCCGCGCTGAAGGCCGACGAGGCCCAGCGCGCCCAGCAGCGCTGCGCCTCCCCGGCGCTGAACCTGCCGCTGGTCTTCGGCCCGATCGCCGTCGCCTACAACGTGCCCGGCGTGACCGACCTGGCCCTCGACGGCGCCACGGTCGCCGCGATCTTCAACGGCCAGATCACCACCTGGAACGACCCGCGGATCGCGGCCCTCAACCAGGGCAAGACCCTGCCGGCCGCGCCGATCGTCGTGAACTTCCGCTCCGACGAGTCGGGCACCACGCAGAACTTCCAGACCTACCTGAACGCCGCGTCGAACAACGCCTACGGCAAGCAGGCGACCCAGACGTTCAACGGCGGCGTCGGCGCGGGCGCCCGCGGCTCGCAGGGCGTCACCGACGCCACCAAGAACACCCCGAACTCGATCGGCTACGTCGAGGCGTCCTTCGCGCAGAAGGCCCAGCTCCCGGCCGCGCAGATCATCAACTCGGGCGGCGGCCAGCCGGTCGCGCTGTCCACCGACAACGTGGCGAAGGCGATCGACGCCGTGCAGGTCACCGGGCAGGGCAACGACCTGACCCTCGACCTGAACAGCCTCTACAAGACCACCACCCCGGGCGCCTACCCGATCGCGCTGGCGACCTACGAGATCGTCTGCACCAAGTACGCCGACCCGCAGACCGGGCAGGCCGTGAAGGCGTTCCTGCAGACCGCCCTGTCGCCCCAGGCCCAGGGCACGCTGACCGCCGGCGGCTACGTGCCGATCCCGGACGCGTTCAAGCAGCGCCTGACCACCTCCATCAACGCGATCTCCTGATCCCCGGGATCGACGGCAGATCGACAGACGCGTGACCCCCGACGGCGACGAGGCGGATGCGAACACCGTGAGCGAGCGCACCACAGAGCGGGCCCCGTCGGACGACCCCGAGACCCGGGGTCGTCCGACCGGATCGGCCACCATGTCCACCGTGACCGACACCCAGCCCACCGCCACGGACCCCGGCCGGACGACCTCCGGCGGTACCGGTGAGCGTGTGTTCCGCGGGCTCACCACCGGCTCCGGCCTCGTCGTCGTCGCGGCGATCGCCCTGATCGGCCTCTTCCTGGTCGTCCAGGCCGTCCCGTCGCTGCTGGCCAACAACGCGAACTTCCTGACGAGCCCCGAGTTCGTCACCACCGACGCGGCCAACCTGCGCTTCGGCATCCGTGACCTGCTCGTGGTCACGCTGCTGTCGTCGCTGATGGCCCTCGTCATCGCGATGCCGATCGGCATGGGCATCGCGCTGTTCCTGACGCAGTACACGCCACCGCGTCTCGCGCAGCCGTTCTCGTACGTGATCGGCCTGCTCGCGGCGGTGCCGTCGATCGTGTTCGGTCTCTGGGGCATCCTCGTGCTCGCCCCGGCGATCGAGCCGTTCGCCGCGTTCCTCCAGACCTACCTCGGCTGGTTCTTCCTGTTCGCGCCGGGCAACCTGCCGGTGCTCACGGGCACGATCTTCACGGGCGGGATCGTCCTCGCGATCATGATCCTGCCGATCATCACGGCGACCACCCGCGAGGTGTTCGCCCAGACCCCCCGCTTCCAGGTCGAGGCGGCCCAGGCGCTCGGCGCCACGCGCTGGGAGGTCATCCGGATGGCCGTGCTGCCCTACGGGCGCAGCGGGTTCATCGCGGCCTCGATGCTCGGTCTCGGCCGGGCGCTGGGCGAGACGATCGCGGTGCTGCTGGTGATCCGCGCGGCGACCTCGCCGTCGACCGGCAGCCTGTTCGACGGCGGGTACACGTTCGCCTCGCTGATCGCCTCCGCGGCCTCCGAGTTCAGCCAGCCGCTGCCCACCGGCGCCTACATCTCGGCGGGCCTGGTGCTGTTCGTCCTGACCTTCGTGGTCAACGCGATCGCCCGCGTGGTGGCGGGCGGGAAGGTGAACGGCTGATGAGCGCCGCACTCGACGCCCCGGAGCGTCCGGCCGCGCCGGCCACGTTCCGCAACGTCTCCACCGCCCGGAAGATCAAGGACCGTCTCGCGACCGTCCTGGTCTCGCTGGCCTTCCTGATCGCCGTGATCCCGCTGGTGTGGCTGCTGGTCAGCGTGCTGATCAAGGGCTTCCCGGCGATCGTCTCCGCCGACTGGTGGACCCGGTCGCTCTCCGGCGTCACGCCCGACGAGGTCCGCGGCGGCGTCTACCACGCCATCGTCGGCACCCTGGTCCAGGCCGTGATCTCCGGCGTGATCGCGGTGCCGGTCGGCATCCTCGCCGCGGTCTACCTCGTCGAGTACGGCCGCGGCCGGCTCGCGAAGACCACGAGCTTCATGGTCGACATCCTCTCGGGTGTCCCGTCGATCGTGGCGGCGCTGTTCATCTTCGCGCTCTTCGTCTCGATCGTCGGCCTGGAGCAGAGCGGCTTCCTCGTCGGCCTGGCCCTGGTGCTGCTGATGCTGCCGGTGGTCATCCGGAACACCGAGGAGATGCTGCGCCTCGTGCCCGACGAGCTGCGCGAGGCGTCGTACGCGCTGGGCATCCCGAAGTGGAAGACGATCCTGCGGATCGTGCTGCCGACCGCCCTCTCCGGCACGATCACCGGCGTCATGCTGGCGTTCGCCCGCGTGATGGGCGAGACCGCGCCGGTCCTGGTGCTCGTCGGCTACGCCCGGGCGATCAACTTCAACCCGTTCGAGGGCAACCAGGCCTCGCTGCCGCTGCTCATCTACACCGAGCTCTCGACGAACCCGTCGGCCGCCGGCCAGCTCCGCATCTGGGGCGGCGCGCTGACGCTGATCCTGATCGTGATGCTCTTCCAGCTCGCGGCCAGCCTCATCTCCCGCTACTCGGCGATCTCGAAGTAAGGACCATCGTGGCCAAGCGTCTCGACCTCAAGGACGTCGACATCTACTACGGCGACTTCCACGCCGTGCAGAACGTCAACCTCTCCGTCCCGCCGCGCAGCGTCACCTCGTTCATCGGGCCGTCGGGCTGCGGCAAGTCGACGGTGCTGCGGACCCTCAACCGCATGCACGAGGAGATCCCCGGCGCGCGCGTCGAGGGCCAGATCCAGCTCGACGGCGAGGACATCTACGCCCGCGGCTCCGACGCCGTGGCCGTGCGCCGCACCATCGGCATGGTCTTCCAGCGCCCGAACCCGTTCCCGACGATGTCCATCCGCGACAACGTCGTCGCCGGGCTGAAGCTGCAGGGCGTGCGGGACAAGAAGAAGCTCGACGAGGTCTGCGAGGCCTCGCTGCGCGGCGCGAACCTCTGGAAGGAGGTCTCCGGCCGGCTCGACAAGCCCGGCGGCGGCCTCTCCGGCGGTCAGCAGCAGCGGCTCTGCATCGCCCGCGCGATCGCCGTGCAGCCCGACGTGCTGCTCATGGACGAGCCCTGCTCGGCCCTGGACCCGATCTCGACGCTCGCGATCGAGGACCTGATCGGCGACCTCAAGAAGGACTACACGATCGTCATCGTCACCCACAACATGCAGCAGGCCGCGCGGGTGAGCGACCAGACGGCGTTCTTCAACCTCGAGGCCACCGGCAAGCCGGGGCACCTCGTGGAGATCGACGACACCGAGAAGATCTTCTCGAACCCGACCGAGCGCGAGACCGAGGACTACATCTCCGGCCGCTTCGGCTGAGCTGCCTGCACGACGACGGGCCCTGCCGCACCGGGTGCGGCAGGGCCCGTCGTCGTTCGTGGGCGCTCCGGGTGGCCCCTCGGTCGGACGCACGGGTCGTTTCGTGGCCCCGATGGGCACGAACGACCCGTGCGTCGGCGGAAGAGGATCAGGCCAGCGGCGGGTCCGGCATCTTGCCGGTGACCATGAAGACGACGCGGCGGGCGACCGCGACGGCGTGGTCGGCGAAGCGCTCGTAGAACCGGCCGAGCAGCGTCACGTCGACGGCCGGGGCGACGCCGTGCGGCCAGTCCTTGTTCATCATCACGGTGAACAGGTGACGGTGGAGGTCGTCCATGGCGTCGTCGTCGGACTCCATGGTGAACGCGAGCTCGATGTCGCGGTCGAGGATCACCCGGCGCGCGTCCTGCGCAAGGTCGAGCGCGACACGGCCCATCTCGGCGAAGTAGGGAGCGACCTCCTGCGGGAGCACGAGGTCGGGGTGGCGCCGGCGGGCGGCCTTCGCGACGTGCAGGGCCAGGTCGCCCATGCGCTCGAGGTCGCCGGCGGAGTGGATGGCCGCGATGACCGAGCGCAGGTCGCCCGCCACCGGGGCCTGCAGGGCCAGCAGCCCGAACGCCTGGTCCTCGGCGGAGGTCCGCAGCGCGTCGATCTCGTTGTCGGAGGAGATGACCTCCTCGGCCAGGTCGAGGTCACCGTCGAGCAGGGCGCTCGTGGCCTTCTTCATGGCCTCGCCGGCCAACAGGGACATCTGGGCGAGCTCGTCGTTCAGCGACGAGAGCTTCTCGTGGTAGGCCGCGCGCATGCGCGCAGACTAGGCGGAGGGCTGGTCGGCCACCCGTCGCCCGCATGAACCAGCGGTGAACGCCCCGGAATGTGAGCTGGTCAACGGCACGTGCTGTCCGCCGCGTTGACCAACGCGGGCAGCGGGGAGGCGGGCGCCGGGGCGGCCGGGTCGACGACCCGGCCGTCGAAGTCGTCGCCGAGCTCGAGGACGAGCGAGCCGGTGCCGTCGGTGCGTGGCGTCAGCACCGCGGTGGGCACGGCCTTCTGCAGGGTCGCCGCCGCGCCCGCCTGGTCGGGCGTGAAGCGGATCGTGGTGCGGCCGTCGGTCGCGGCGGCGGCGCTGGAGCCCCGGACGTCGCTGGTGACGGTGAACCCGTAGCCGCGCAGTGATCCGGCGACCGAGCCCGCGGACGGCCCCTGCTGGGTGCTCACGTCCCGCCGGAAGCCGGAGCCCTCGTCGTCGCCGGACCCGCCGTCGCCGTCGCCCCCGTCCGACCCGCCGTCCGATCCGCCGTCCGAGGGACGGTTCGTGGTGGTGGGGGAGCCGCCGGAGGCGCTGACCTCGGTGGCGGAGCCGCCGTAGCCACCGCCGTAGCCGCTGCCGTCGTCGTAGCCGGAGGTGGAGCGGGCGTCGACGAGCCGCAGCGCGACCCGCTCGGCGGGCACCGGCGGCGCCGGGGGCGGCCCGACGGGCGCCGCTCCGGGCTGTCCCGGCAGCGGCGCGTCGTCGATGATCGCGTCGAACAGCGCGCGGTCCTCGGCGACGCGGAGGACCTCGTTGCCGCGGGCGTTCGCGACGCCCGTGGTGGGCACCGTCGTGAAGGTGACCGCGCGTGCGTCGAGCCCGGAGAGCGACTGTCCGAGCGAGAGGAGCTGCGCGGCCTCGATGTTCTCGCCGTAGGTGGAGCGCCCGACCGCGTCGACCAGGGCGCGCAGCTTCCCGACGTCGAGCAGCGTCCCCGCCGACAGCGCCTGCCGCAGGAGCGCGGAGAGGAAGATCTGCTGGCGGTTGATGCGGCCGTAGTCGCTGGTCGGGTCACCGACGACGTGGCGGGCCCGGACGAAGTTCAGCGCCTGGTCGCCGGTGAGCACCGACGTGCCGGCGCGGGGGACGACGGTGCCGAGCACGGTGTCGCGCATCGGCTTCTCGAGGCAGACCGGGACGCCCTCGACGGCGTCGACCATGTCCTTGAACCCGGAGAAGTCGACACCGAGGAAGTGGTTGACGGCGAGCCCGGAGAGCTCCTGGACCACCTTCGTCACGCAGCGCGGCCCGCCGACCTGGTACGCCGAGTTCAGCTTGACCTTGGGCGCGCGGGGGATCGTCTGGCCGGTGTACGCGCCGGACACCGAGTCCCACCGCTCGCAGGCGGGGCGGTCGATCTCGAGGTCGCGCGGGAACGAGACCACGGTCATCCGGGCCCGGTTCGCGGGGACGTGGACGATCATGACGGTGTCGGAGCGCGCGCCCGGGACGTCGGTGGCGTCGCCGACGTCCTCGCTCGGCGGCGCGCCGACCCGCGTGTCGGAGCCGACCACGAGGAAGTTCTGGTCCCCGGCCTGGGCGGCCGGGTCGATGATCGCGGTCGACGTCGGGTCGAGGGCGCCGATCTTCCGGACGGCGGCCTCGAACCACGACGTCGCGCCCCACGCGACGCCGCACACCAGGACGATGACCGCCGACATCGCGACGGCCGTCAGCCGCAGCGTCCGCGCCCAGGTCCACGGGCCGACCCGGGTGCGCATCCGCGCCCCGACCCCGGCGAACACGGCCGACGTGGCGGCGAACCCGGACGCGTCGGCGTCGGCGGGCACGAGGACGGCGCGCGGGGCGGCGTCGCGAGGTGCACGTGAGGCAGGTTCCGGGGCGGCCGGGGCTGCCTGGTGTGCCTCTCGCGGTGGGGTCGGCGGGGCCGGCTTCCCGACGGCGGGTGGCGCGGCCGGTGAGGAGGTGGCCGCGGCGGGTGCGGGCGCCGGGGCGGTGTCGCGAGGTGTACGTGAGGCAGGTTCGGGGGCCGCCGGGCCTGCCTGGTGTCCCTCTCGCGGTGGAGCCGGCTTCGTGGGCGCCGGGGCGGTGTCGCGAGGTGCACGTGAGGCAGGTTCCGGGGCCGCCGGGCCTGCCTGGTGTGCCTCTCGCGGTGGGGTCGGCGGGGCGGGCTTCCCGACGGCGGGTGGCGCGGCCGGTGGCGCGGCGGGCGCGGGCGCCGGGGCGGTGTCGCGAGGTGCACGTGAGGCAGGTTCCGGGGCCGCCGGGCCTGCCTGGTGTGCCTCTCGCGGGGCCGCGGCCGGACCGGGGGCCGGGGCCGGCGTCCCGACGGCGGGCGCGGCAGTCCGGACGGTGGGAGCCTCGGACGGGCCCGCCGGACCCGCCGGAGCCGCCGGAGCCGACGCGGGCTCGTCCGCCGCAGCGGCGGCCGCGACGAGGTCGCGCATCGGCTCGGTCTCGGCGGTCGCGCCCGCGGGGCGCAGGCTGCGCCGACCCGGGCGCTTGCGGGCGAGCGGCACCATCGTCGGCGCGACCCCGCCGCGCCGGTCGGCCGCGGTGTCCCCGACGACGACCCGGGTGGGCACCGACGGCGGCCCGGTCCGCACCGTCTCCGGCGACCGGGCCGCGGGGACACCGGGACCGGCGCCGCGCTCACGGTCGTCGGTCACGGGACCCCCGAATGGTCAGGAACGCATCCGGAGACCGGCGGCCGTCCGGGGTGCACGGATCGTACTGAGCCGGTCACCGGGTCGCGCGCGCGGGCTTACTCTCGAGTCCCACCGGAGGCAAGCGACGTCACCCGATCGTGACGGACGCGTCCGTTCGGCCGCGTGCGTGCCCGCACTCAGGGCAGGGCGCGACCCGATCGGGCCGGGTTGGCCACCGCGCGGGCGATGGCGGCGACGCCCCGGCGTCCCGCGGCCGGCCCGGCGAGCCGCACCTGCCCCGTGTCGTCGCGGAAGGCCACGGCGTTGCGACCCGTGCGCTTCGCGACGTAGAGCAGCTCGTCGACGTGGTCGAGGAGGCCGTCGCAGGTGCCGCCCGCGTCCTCGGGGTCGAGGCACGCCAGCCCGAGGCTCGCCGTGACGCGCAGCTCCGGGGCGATCGCGGACCAGTCGTGGTGCTCGATGCGCGCGCGGATCGACTCGCACAGCGCCACCGCGTCCGCGTCGGCCGGCCGCGGCAGGACGAGTGCGAACTCCTCGCCGCCGTAGCGGGCGCAGAACCCGTCGGGCACGCGGGCGTCGATCTCCGTGCGCATCAGGCCGACGAGGGTGCGCAGGACGGCGTCGCCGATCGCGTGGCCGTAGGTGTCGTTGACCAGCTTGAAGTGGTCGACGTCGACGAGGGCCACGCAGACCGCGCCGTCCCCGCCGTCACGCAGGGTGGACAGGCGCTCGTCGAGATAGCGGCGGTTCCAGGTGGCCGTGAGGCTGTCGCGCCGGCTCTGCTCGCGCGCCTCGGCCCGTTCCCGCCGGAGACGGTCGACTTCGCGGCGTAACTGCTCGGGCACGTGGACCGGAGGCGTGTCGCCGAGGTGCACGAGGGCCATGGCCGCGCGCAGGTGCTGGTAGGCGCGCCGCCAGTCGCCGCGGTCGGCGAGCACCTCCGCGGCCGCCTCGTGGGCCCGCGCCTGGGCCGCGCGCGCGGCCCCCGCGTCGTCGGCCGCCGCGTCCAGCCGAAGGGCCTCGTCGATCCCGACGATCGGAGCGGTGTCGAACGTGCTGGCAGCGAGCTCCTGTCGGGTCGCGGAGGGCAGCTCGGAGGGGGGCGCGCCGACCGTCGCGGCGGGCGCACCCGTCGACACCCGGTCCGGCGAACCGCCGACCGTGGAGCCCCTCACGACCACCCGCCGCTCCTTCGATGCCTCGCGCCCGTGCTCCCTCCAGTGTGCCGCGCGAGCGTTCCTGTGCAACGTCCGCACCCCGCCCGCCAACCGAATCCACCGTCCGGTCGACGTGACTCTGCGTGGAGGATTCGGGCTGCTGCTCGTTCGGCCCCAGATTCGTGCCCGACCGGGTGCTCAAGCTCCGGCGACGTGACCGCTCGTACTGTCAGATCTCAGTCAGCGCACGGAGCGTAGCTGGTGACCCGCGTGTCCTGGATCACGAAGTGCTTCGATCCGACGTCCTCGCGGACCTCCGCGGCCCCGCGCCGGACCGTCACGGCGGCGGCGGCGACGTACACCGCGCCCGCGGGACGGCCCACGTCCGGCAGGGTCGCCGGGGGACGCCACTCCGGGTCGGGCCGCAGGGTGCGGGAGACGAGCCGGGTGTCGAGCGTGAGCTCGCCGAAGCAGCGCTCGGGCGGGAAGGGCGCCCCCTCGGCCTGGGTGCCGCGCAGGAAGTCCGCCTGCTCCCGGGCGCCGGCCGCGCCGGCCCGGTTCGAGGCGTCGACGTAGGCCGCGATGAGGGCGCGGTCGGCCGGCGGCACCGTCGCGGCCCGGGGCGTCCCGGGCACCGTCGCGCCGCAGCCCGCGAGACCCGCCGTCAGGACGACGATGACGGCCGCGGCGACGCGCACGGAGGTCAGCCGCCGGAGTGCATGACGTCCGCGCCCGCGGGCACGGTGGCGTCCTCGGGGTCGTCCAGCCAGCCCTCGGGCAGCGTGACGTGGCCCGGGGAGCCCTGGCGACCGCGGGGCCCGTCGGCGTCGGGCGGGAACGGCTGGTCGTGGTCGAGGCGCGCGAGGAGCTCGTCGAGACGCTCGAGCCCGTCGATCATGCCCAGCTCGCGGCGCACCTCCGACCCGACGGCGAAGCCGTGCAGGTACCAGGACATGTGCTTGCGCGAGTCGCGGACGCCCTTGCGCTCGCCGTGGTGGGCGATGAGCAGCTCGACGTGGCGGCGCATGACCCCGGCGACCTGGCCCAGCGTCGGCGGCGTGGGGCGCTCGCGGCCGGCGAACGCCGCCTCGAGCTCGCCGAACAGCCACGGGCGGCCGAGGCAGCCGCGGCCGACCACGACGCCGTCGCACCCGGTCTTCTCGACCATCGCGAGCGCGTCGTCGGCGGCGAAGATGTCGCCGTTGCCCAGGACCGGGACCTCGGCGGGCACCGCGTCGCGCAGCTCGGCGATGCGGCTCCAGTCGGCCTGGCCGGAGTAGCGCTGGGCCGCGGTGCGGGCGTGCAGGGCGACGGCGGCCGCGCCCTCGGCGGCGGCGGTGCGCCCGGCGTCGAGGAAGGTGACGTGGTCGTCGTCGATGCCGATCCGCATCTTCACGGTGAGCGGGAGCCCGCCCTTCGCGGCCGCCGCGACGGCCGTGCGGACGATCGCCTCGAACAGCCGCCGCTTGTAGGGCAGCGCCGCGCCGCCGCCGCGCCGGGTCACCTTGGGGACCGGGCAGCCGAAGTTCAGGTCGACGTGGTCGGCGAGGTCCTCGTCGACGATGCGCTCGACGGCGCGCCCGATGGTCACCGGGTCGACGCCGTAGAGCTGCATCGACCGGGGCTGCTCGTCGGCGTCGAACGCGATCATCTCGGCGGTGCCGGGGTGACGCTCCACGAGCGCCCGCGCGGTGATCATCTCGCAGACGTAGAGGCCCGCGCCCTGTTCCCGGCACAGGCGTCGGAACGGCGGGTTCGTCACGCCCGCCATCGGCGCGAGCACGACCGGGGCGGCCAGCTCGTGCGGACCGATGCGGAGTGGCTTCACGGTCTCCATTGTGCGCGCCGCACCGGCCCGCCCCGCGTGAGGGGAACCCTCGGGCCGCACGAGCGCACGAGGGTTCCCCTCACGCGGGGGTGGCGGCTCAGAGCTTCTCGGCCCGGATCTCGTGGCCGGCGCTCGTGAGGCAGCGGCCGGTGGCGAGGTTGAACTTCCAGTTGTGCAGCGTGCAGGTGAGCACGTCGCCGTCGACGGCGCCGAACTTCGACAGGTCGGCCGACAGGTGCGGGCAGCGCGCCTGGACCTTCCAGCCGTCGAGCTCGATGTCGCGGCCGTCGTCGTTCGCCGCGTCGTACCAGTTCTCCACGTAGTCCATCCGCTCCTCGGACAGACACTTGAAGAACGTGTAGAGGTACTCGTTGTACTGGCCGACGCGGGTCGCGGCGAACCGCACCGACAGGAACAGCGAGTTCGACCAGTCGACCTCGCCGGTGTCGATGTTCGTCTGCACCAGGGTGGCCGGGATGGTCCAGCGGTAGCGGGCCTGCTCGCCGTCCCAGGTGCGGATCTCGCGGCCGGCGAAGTCGAACGCCAGGGCGAGCGTCCCCTCCTCGTCGACGCCCGGGGCGCCCGCGGGCATACCGGTGAGGTCCATGCGGACCACGCCGCCGATCCCGTCGCACATGTGGTCGGCCCGCTTCATCAGCGGCTCGATCCACTCCTTGAGCTGGCGCAGGATGTCGGCCTGCGGCTCCGACCAGCGCGCCTTCTGCGCCGCGATCGCGGGGCGGGCGCGCTCGGCGAACTCCCGGAGGTAGTTCTCCTTGTCGACGAAGATGCGCTCGACCTCGTCGTCGGCCATCGGGTGCGTCAGGTCCCGGACGACGGGTCCCTCGATCTCCGCCGTCGTCCCCGGCAGCAGCAGGTGACCGCCGTCGTGGCCGAGTTCCCGCATGCGGGCGAGGAACTCCCACTGGTCGGTGAAGATCGACTCGCCCTCGACGCCCTCGTACCCCAGGCCGTTCCAGCGGAACAGCTCGTCGTCGAGGAAGCAGGGCGGACCCGCCGTCGGGAAGATGTTCGGGGCGCCGACCTCGCGGATGTAGCGCATCGCGCGGTCCTCCTGCCCGATGCGCTTGCGGCGGGCGAACTCGCGCTTCGCGGCCTTCGGCAGGTCGTAGACCATCGGCCACCAGATCGCGCCCGAGAACTGCGTGAAGTGCGCGTCGTAGGCACCGAACTCCAGCAGCTCCGGGATGTCGAGCGGGTGCGCGTCGTTCTGGTTGACGATCCGGGCGGTGCCGTCGTCGAGGGAGAGCGCGGAGTCACCGATGGGGCCGTCGCCCGGGCCCTTGAGCGAGGTGACCATGATCCGCAGGCCGCCGTCGAGCTCGACCGGCTCGCCCGAGCGGGTGCGCACGAAGTGGCGGAAGCCGAGCTCGCGCAGCTCGTTCTCGAGCTCGTCGGTGGGGAAGTCCGGTAGCAGCACCCGGGCGTCCTTCGACACGTGGCGCGCGAGGTTCTCGGCGTCGAAGTGGTCGCGGTGCAGGTGGGAGACGTAGAGGTAGTCGCACTGCCCGAGCGCGGCCCAGTCCAGCGCCGTGTTGTCCGGGAAGGGGACCCACGACGCGAAGAAGGTCGGGTTGGTCCACGGGTCGCACAGCACGCTGCCGCCCGTCGTCTCGAAGCGCATTCCCGCGTGTCCGGTTCCGGTGACCCGCACCAGCAGACCTCCTCCAGCTCGACAGCTCGTCCCCGATTGTCCGCGTCACCGCGTCACAGGAGCTGCCCGGGTGGGGTATCCCTGACCACGTGACCCGACTCCCCGTCGACGGAGACCCGATCGCCGCCCTGCGGGCCGTCGCCTTCTACTACGAGCGTGAACGGGCGGACACCTATCGGGTGAAGGCGTACCGGACGGCCGCCGACCGTCTGGCCGAACTGTCCGCCGACGAGGTCGCCTCGCGCGCCGCGGCCGGCACGCTGACCGACCTCAAGGGGGTGGGGAAGAAGACGGCGGGCGTGGTGGCCGAGGTGGTGGCGACGGGGACGTCGGCGGCGGTGGAGGAGCTGGCCGCGAAGCACTCCGAGCCGGTCGCCGGTGGGGTCGAGCTCCGCGCTGCTCTCCGCGGCGACTGCCACACGCACTCCACGTGGTCCGACGGCGGGTCGGACATCCTGGAGATGGCGCGCACCGCCCGCGACCTCGGGCACGCGTGGATGGTGCTGACCGACCACTCGCAGAACCTGACCGTCGCGAACGGGCTCAGCCCGGCCCGTCGTCGGGAACAGTTCGCGGTGATCGACGAGGTCAACGAGGAACTGGCGCCGTTCCGCCTGCTGCGCGGGATCGAGGTCGACATCCTCGAGGACGGCTCGATCGACGCGCCCGACGACCTGCTCGCCGAGCTGGACCTCGTGGTCGCCTCCGTGCACTCGAAGCTGCGCGCGCCGAGCGAGGAGATGACGGCGCGGATGGTGTGCGGCGTGTCGAACCCGTACGTCGACGTGCTCGGGCACTGCACCGGCCGACTCGTCACGGGCGGCCGGGGGACGCGCCCGCCGTCCACGTTCGACGCCGAGGCCGTGTTCGAGGCGTGCCTGGAGAACGGGGTCGCCGTCGAGATCAACTCACGCCCGGAACGGCTGGATCCGCCGCGGACACTGCTGCGCCAGGCGGTCGAGGCGGGGTGCGAGTTCGTGGTCGACACCGACGCCCACGCCCCCGGCCAGCTGGACTGGCAGCCCTACGGCTGCGAGCGGGCGAAGGAGTGCGAGGTGCCGGTCGACAAGATCGTCAACACCCGCTCCGTCGACGACCTCCTCGCCTGGCGAACCCGCCTCTGAGCTGGGCAAACCAAGTCGTTTGCGGATCAGCGGATCCAGGCTTAGCGTGGTGAGTACATGGGAGAGGAGGTGGTCCGACGTTGATGAACGACAGGACTCGTGAGGTGTCCGTCAGCTAGCCGACGTCAGGTCGTGGATTGACCGGCTCCGCCTTCGGGTGGACACGTCAGCTGGTGAATTCCCGACGGACACCGGACCCCCGGGGCGCTCGGAGTTTGTCCATCCGAGCCCCTCGAGCGCCGCTCGAGGGAAGTATGCCCCGGGGGTTTTCCTGTGCGCTGCGCGCTCGTGAGCACTATCGGTCGCTATAGCGACCTTTTCTGCTCACCTGTGCTCACAGTGCAGCGTGCCGGGCGTGCCCACCCGTCGTCGGGAAGGGGACGGCGTCCTCCTCGCGACGACGACGCCGGCCGCCGGTGCCCGCGATGCTCGGGGTGTCGCCCGTGGGCGGGAAGTCGAGCGAGTACGGCGCCTCGGCGCGCCAGCGCGAGCGCTCCGGGCGCTCCTGCCGTGCCGGGCGTGTCGTCCCCGGCACGAGCGGACCGTGCGGGCCGGTGCCGGGGAGATTGCCCCGGCCGACCCACTCCGCCTCCTGCGCGACCCGGTAGGTCTGGCACGGCCAGGAGGCCGTCCGCCCCGTCGTGTCGCGGCAGCCGCCGCAGCGGCCGGCGGGGTCGGGGACGTGCTCGGCCAGGACCCGGCGGACCAGGTCGGGCATCTCGGACATGACCAGGGCCATCGACATGCGTGGCCTCCAATCGGGTTACGGGAGGATCTGGACCTCGTCGTTGACCTGCAGGAAGTCGAAGAACGCCTTCGAGTCCTCGTCGCCGAGGTGCACGCACCCGGCCGAGGCGCGCTCCAGGCTGCCGCCGTGGAAGGCGTCGCCCGGCGCGAAGAAGACCGAGTTGGGCATCGGCGCCTGGTTGTACTCACGCGAGTGGTGGTACTGGTCCTTCCACATCACGTGGAAGACGCCGGTCGGGGTCTCGTGGCCGGGGCCGCCGGTCGTGATCGGGACCGGCCCGCGGACGAGCTTGCCCTGGCCGTCACCGATCCACGCCTTCTGCTGCGAGATGCTCACGCAGGCCTTCGCGGTGACCTCGCACGGCGGCGCACCCGGAGCCGCCGCCGGAGCGGCGAATGCGGGGACCGCGGCCTGGAGCACCCCGGCGCCGACGACTCCGGCGGTGAGCGCCGTCCGCGCGAGGCGGCGCTCGGAGTGCTTCTGGTGACGACCCAACTCGTGTCCTTCCCCGACGGTCGTGCGTGTGGTGCGGCGGCGACCATACGTCTCGCTCAGGTCACCGATCGCGTTCGGTGGGGTCACGCTCGGTGGTGTCGCTCGTGGGTCATCCGAGCGGGTATCGGCCGTCTGACCTGCGACGACGTCCGGAACTCGTGTCGTGGTGAGTCCGGTCTCCGCCGAGCGGTGGGCGCGTCGCGGCGCTCGGGTGGAGCAGCGGTGGGCGACTCGTCTGCGGTGTCCGGATCCCCCTTCCCGACGTCGGGTCGGTGCCGGCGCCGAGCGGAGGCGCGAGTGCGCCGGGCGGGCGAGCGGTGCCGTAGTGGACGACGGCAGACACCGCCCGTGCCGCGGCGGACGCTCGTGTCCTGGCGAGGAGGTCGTGATGCGACGAGTCGAGATCGGTGCGGTCGTCCTGCGGGTCCTGGGACTGGCCGACGCCCTGAGTGCCTGGCTGTTCCCGGCGCCGCCCGAGGCACCACCCGGGACGGATCCGGTGGGTCTGGGCGCTGGGCGCCCTGACCGTCGTGCTGCTCGCGGTGTGGTGGGCGCGGCGGACGCGGGGGCTGCTGATCGGCGCGGTGGTGCTCCGGGCCCTGTCGGCGCTCCTGGCGGTGCCGGCGCTGATCTTCGGGGTCGACGGGGCGCTGTGGGTGACCCTCGCGGTGCTGATCGTGATCACGGTGATCGGGATCGTGCTCGTGGCGCCGGCGATGTCCGGGAGGTCGTCGCGGGCGGTCGCGTGAGTGGACGGCCCCTCCGACGCGTCCCGTGCCACCGATCGGCCACGGCCGTCGGAGGGTCAGGGGTCCGCTCGAACCGTGTCGTGTGGACCCGGTCCGGGCCGGCTCGGCCGGGCTCGAGGTCCAGCAGGCCGGGACGGCCCGAGATGTCAGTGGCACGGAGCGCCCTCGGAGGCGCTCAGTGCTACTGAAGTCAGCGCGGGCGACGAGGCTCCGCTCGACCGACCCGTGCCGGGCTCCCGCCGCGCCGACTAGGCTCGGACGAGCGGGCCTCTAGCTCAATGGGCAGAGCATCGGACTTTTAATCCGCTGGTTGTGGGTTCGAGTCCCACGGGGCCCACCCTCTGCCCAGGTCAGCGACGGTGCGGGCTCTCCGGCCGGGGTCGGCATCCATGACTTACCCATGAGATTCGTCCTCCCTGTCGTGCCAGGCGTCGAGAGCGGACGCCGCGCCGGGGTTCGCGATGCGGCGGCCGAAGTAGAAGTTCTGGGTCATCGAGACCTGCGCGTGCCCGAGTTGGTCGGCGACCGCGCGGGGCGACTGGCCGGCGGCATCGAGCACCGTGGCGCAGGTCTTGCGGAACACGTGGCTGGTCACCCAGGCGAAGCCCTCGGAGCCGCGGGCGTCCCGAAGCGCGCGGCGGGTGTTCGACGGGTCCCGCCAGCCGCCGAGGGTGTCGGGGAAGAGCGGCCCCATCGCCTCGCCGTCGGGATCGCGCTCGCGCAGCATCTCGAGGGCGAAGCGGGGCAGGATCAGCCGCCGCTCACCGGCCTCCGTCTTCGTGGACTTCCGGACGAGGCCGACGCCCGTCAAACGGATGAGGGTCCGGGACACGCCGACGGTGCCCGCCTCGAGGTCGACGTCCGGCCAGGAGACGGCCAGCGCCTCCCCGATGCGGACACCGGTGGCAAGCATGAACCGGCACAGGTCCGGCAGGTCCTTCTCCCGCGCGGCCTCGTCGGCGTCGAGCTGGGCGAGCCAGGCCCGGCACTCGGCGAGGGTGAGCGCCCGCGTCGGCTTGCGACGACCGGCGTGGACAGGGCTGAGGTCGCGGACCGGGTTCGAGCGCACGGCCCCGTGGCGCACGGCCAGGCCCATGACGCCGGACAGCACGGAGCGGGCGAGCTTCGCGGCGGCCGGCCCTCGGTGGGCACGGACGGTCTGGACGAAGGAGTCGAGCACCGGGACGGTGGCCTCTCGGACGCGGAGTGACCCGACGCCTGGGACGACGACGGTCTCCATCTGCCGTCGGTAGAGCTCGGCCGTGCCGGGTGAGCGCTCCCCGGCCTCGACGGCCCGCTCGACCGAGGCGAACCACAGCGCGGCGACCTCCTCGAGGCGGGTCTCCCCAGAGATGCCGGTTCCCAGGCGGGCGCGGTCGCGGAGCGCGAGCTTCAGGGCCTCGGTGGCCTGCGCCTTAGTCGACCCACCGCGCTCGACCTGCCGCGTCTTGCCGTCGAGGTCCCGGAAGAGCGCGAGCGCCCGGTACTTGCCCTTGGTGCCCTGGACCCGGATACGGCCGTAGGTGCCGACGGGCATGGGCGGACGCGGCACGGGTCAGCCCGCCGCCGGCCGGTCGTCGAGGTCCGCGAACCAGGTCCGCACCTCAGCGGGGTCGTAGCGCAGCCAGCGACCGACGCGGCGACCACGTGGGCCGTAGCCGGTGCGACGCCACTCGTAGACGGTCCGCACGGGCACGTCGAGGAACGCAGCGACGTCCTCCACTCCCCAGCAGCGCTCCGGGCGGGTCGGTGTACGGGGCGCGGGGACCTGGACCTGGCCGACGGGGCGGACGATCTCGTAGGCGGCCATGGCTCAGTCCTCCGGGTGCAGCCGACCGAGGTGGCCGAGCTGGTTGTGGGCTTGCGTGAGGTGGGCGGCGAGCTCGGCGGCGTGGTGCCGGGCGTCGTCGAGATGGCCGTGGGCGAGGCCGAGCGCCTGGCCGGGGTCGGCGCCGCGGTCGTCGAAGTGCTCGGCGCCGTCGGCTTGGCGAAGCGACCGGACGAGGAAATCGAGGAGCTGCGGCAACCGGTGGACGAGGTCGTCGAGGTTGCCGACGACGTCGTAGGCCTCGGTGGGCGTGATGGCGCCCCGCACGGTGGCGTGGTTCGCGGCTCGGAGCTGGTCGGCAGTGGCGGCGACGGCCGCCGCGAGCCGGGTCATCGCTCGTCTCCGGTGTTGGCGGCGCGGTCGGTGGCCTGGCCGATCTGCTCGGCGAAGGCTCCAGCGCCGGAGGTGACGGCGGGTCCGAGGGCGGGGAACGCGGCGAAGAGCAGGCAGACGGTGACGACGCCCGAGACGACGGCGGGGCCGGCCTTGTGGCTCTTGGCCAGCAGGAGGGTCACGAGGAAGGCGATGAGGACGATCGCGACGAGGTTCATGCCGCGGCCTCGTCGTCGACCAAGCGAGCGCTGAGGCCGTGCCGGGCGATCCGGTCGCAGTACTCGCCGTAGCTGCCGAGGTACGGGACGCGGATGCGCTCGCAATCGCGGCCGGGCGCGGAGAGGTAGGCGATCCCGGGAGCGGCTCCGGCGTGCTCCTGGCCGAGAGGTCGGGCCTCGTCGCCGTGCAGCATGACGAGCGAGTCGGCCGGGACCCGGAACGACAGCCGGAGCGCGAACTGCTCGCGGGCGTAGCCGCCACCGACTGCTGTTGCCTCGAAGCGCTGGGCGAGGGTGAGTACGCGGAAGGCGGCCTTGCGTCCCTCGGAAAGGAGCCGTAGCTGGGCCAGGACGATGCGCTCCACGAGGCTCTTGCCGCTCTTCGGCTTCGGGTGGCTTGCCGCCGCGCGGAGAAGCCCGGGGAACTCCTCGAGCACGACGAGCACCGTGGGAGTGGTCCGCGTGGCGCTGACCTTGTCGGAGCGCGGCGGGATCGCGTCGAGCCGACGGTCCATCTCGGCCACCAGCGCTTCGAGCATGACCGCGTGCGCCTCGAGGTCCCGGGTGCCGACGGCCTGCCACTCGCGGTGGAGGGTGTCGTCCCAGGCGCGCCCGAGAAGGAGCCCGGTGATGTCGGAGCCGGCGATGAGCACGTCGTCTGCGGCTGCGAGCTGGGCGAGCAGCGCGTAGCAGAACGCGGACTTGCCGGAGCCGTTCTGACCCTGGACCGCGATGTGGGCCGCGTCGGCGATCCCGTGGCCGAGCGAGGTGCCATCCTCACCCCGTCCGAGCAGCAGCGATTCGCGCCCGCTCGCGACGACGACGTCGGGAAGCGGAAACGGGTCGCCGAGTGGATCGGCGTCAAGCAGGACCAGGCGCAGCCATCGAGCGGAGAGTCGCTCGATGCGGAGGCCGTGGCCGCCGAGGGTGTGGGCGATGCGCTGGCCGGGTGCGCGAAAGTCCTCGGGCTCCTGGCCTGGCATGAGCTCGACGGTCAGCGAGATCGGCGGGCCGAGCACGATGTTGCCCACGCGTGGAGTCCGCACGGTCAGCCCGGCGGCGGCGCTGATGTAGTGGCAGAGGCCGGTGAACTGGCAGGCCTCGCGGAAGACGCCCCGCAGCTGGGAGGTGAACTCCTCGACCCACGCCTGGTACTCCAGCTCGGACCGACGGGCCCGCAGCCAGGCCAGGAAGCCGGACGGGCGTGCGGTGCGGTGGTGGCGTCGGGGACGGACGAGCTCGGGCATGGTTACGCCCCCTTGCCGTGCAGCCGCTCGAGGCAGCCGGCGCAGAGTTGGCCGTCCACCGCAGGCATCGGGAACAGCAGCGAGCAGCCCGGGCACATGGGAGCGACGTCGATGTCGGGGTGCGGGACTCCTGCCCGTCGATGGCGGCGGATGCTGCGGAGCTGGCCGGGGGTGTGGCCGGCCCAGATGCCGTGGCGCTGGCCGGAGTCGACGGCGTACGTCAGGCACTCGCGGCGCACGGGGCAGTGGTGGCAGACCTTCGCGGCGGCGACGAGCTGAGCCGCGGTCTCGATCGCGGTGAAGTCGTCGGAGGCGGGGAAGAACAGCTCGGGGTCGGCGTCGCGGCACGCGGCCCGGGCCTGCCAGGCGGTCACGCCGCCTCACCCTCAGCGGCACGGCGCCCCCGAGCGGGAGCGGTGGCGGGGCGAATGGACTCGGCGGAGAAGGCGACGTCGACGCCCTTGCCGCCGTTGCGGGCCTGGCGGACCTTGGCGACCAGCCCGACGAGCTCCACCGGGGCGTAGGGGGCGAGCTCGGGGGCCTCGTGGCTGATGACGCGGACGCCGTGCAGCTCGTGGCGGCCGTCGCGGCCGGTGGGGAGCATGACGTCGTAGATGCGAACAGGGGCGCCGGTGGCCTCGTCGATGAGCGGCTGTCCGGAGGAGCGGCGACCGGCGGGGGTGTCCTCCCAGCGCTCCATAGTCTGCGCGTGACCGGTGGCGACGCCCTGCATGAGTCCGGTGTCGATCGGCGCGTTGAACTCGAACATCGGGGTTCTCTCCTGACCTCGAATTCGCGGAGTCGTTCTCTGCGATGGGTCCAGGAGAAGGCCCCAGGTATGTGCAGCGGCAGCTGTCAGGAGGTGACACGGGGGTGACACGGCACCTGTCACCCCTGGTGCGAGCAGGGCGGATGCCTCACACTGAAGATCTGATGTGGGAGGGGCATCGAGCATGAACAACTTGGCCGAAGTCCGCCGACTCCTCAACTGGTCGCAGCCCCGTGCAATTCGCGAGCTACGCCGTCACGCCGAATCGCGCGGCATCCGCCTCCCCAGCGACGCGTCCCTGAAGCGCAACTTCCCGCGCTGGGAGAGCGGGCTCGTGGAGCCGGGCGAGATGTACCAGGACCTCTTCTGCGCGGCCTATCGCCGTACAGCCACAGAGCTCGGGTTCACTCGTACTCGCACCGTGGTGACGGTCCAGGCCGAGCACCTCTTGGCGGGCCTCGACCTGTCGCGAGCTGCGGGCCCTTCGACTGGCAGTGAGTACGCGGCACGTCTCAACGCCGTCCGGGCTCTCGATCGGCAGCTCGGTGCGCCAGCCGCGCTCGAGGAGCTGCGGGCGCTCTCCGCGACCGTTGAGCAGCTGCTCAAGCATGCTGTCCTACCGTCGGCTCGTCAGCCGATGGCCGCCGTGCTGGCGGATGCAGCGGCGCTTGCAGGTTGGCAGGCGCTCGACACCGGTGACCTCGATCAGGCTTGGACGCTGCACCTAACCGCGCAGCATGCGGCTCGCGAGGCCGAAGACGTCCCAGCGCTCGCGCACGCGATGGCTCAGCAGGCGTACGTGCTCCTCGACGTGGGGCGCCAGGACGACGCGCTCGAGCTGGCGCGGGTTGCGCAGGGGCAGGCGTCCGGCGTGGTGCCGCCTGTGCTCGAAGCGTGGCTCTCCGCAGTTGTCGGCGAAATGGCAGCGGCCGTGGGCGACGAGCCCAGCGCACGGCGTGCGCTCGACGTGGCGGCAGAGGCCGTCCCAGGCCACGGCGCTGACCCCGACCCGCTGCCCTACGTCGCACTCGACAGCTCACACCTGGCTCGGTGGCGCGGAAATGTTCTGGCGCGTCTCGGCGACCATGAGGCCACCGAGGACCTGATGGCAGCGCTTGACGGGATGGACGCGAGCTTCACCAGGGCGGGCGCCAGCCTGCGGTGTGACCTCGCCGCGTCGATGCTCGCTCAGCATGACCACGCAGGGGCCCGGGAGCACGCGACCGCTGGCCGGACCTTGGCCCGGCGGGCCGGCTCGGTGCGCCAACGGCGACGTCTCGACGCCCTGCCGCTCTCCGCCTAACTCTTGCCCTGTCGCTCCATGAGCAGCGTAAGCAGGCCGACCAGAGGGCCAGAGCCTGCGATCTCCCCGCGCCTGACCATCTCCGGGATGTTCGCGAGCGGCACCCACTCGATGATGGCTGCCTCCTCAGCGTCAGACGGCTCTCCGACCTTCTTGGCGCCCTCGGCGGTCCACACCTCGTGCGGTGTGTCCACCATGCCGGGCATGGGCTGAAACGAGATGAGGTGTCGCATCGGTCCCGTTGGTCGCCAGCCTGTCTCCTCTTCGAACTCGCGCGCTGCAGTGGCCGCCGGCTCTTCACCAGGCTCAGTAATGCCCCCAGGCAGCTCCCAGCCCCAGCGGTCAACAGCGAACCTGTGACGCCACATCATCAGAACCTCGTCGACGTCGTTGACCACGGCAGCAGCGACTACTCGTGCGAGCCGCACCACGTGGTGCTCGAAGCGCTGGTGGTTGGGAGGCTCCACGTCTACGAGGGTGAGCCGCACCCATGGGCTGTCGTAGACGGTTCGTTCACCCCTCACGATGGTCCGCAAGGCCTCATGCTCGTGGCCGGAGCTCATGGGGGGAAGGTAGTCGTCGTCGGCCTCCGACCTCCTTTGACAGCGACCCAGCTGGATGAGAGGAACGATGCATCTTGTGGGCTAGGACACGTCCCTGCCCGCATACTGGACTCATGAGGGCGACAAAGCGGGTGCGGTCGATGAGGCGCACGCGGCTTGCTGTGACTGAGGTCGGTGACCTGCGGGCGCTCGCGGAGCGCGTCACCTACGTCGGCAGCAGCGAGCACAAGGTCGCACCGACCTTCGCTGGTCCTCCACGGCTTAGGTCCGACGCCTCGAAATGTGACCCAACGCTAACGGACCAAGAGCAGATCACGACTTGGCTCCGGCAGGCCATCGTGGAGGGTCGGCTGGGTGCGCCTCTCGAAGGCGACTTTCCGCGTTATGTCTGGGCCCGGATCGGTAAGACTCCCTACGAAGGAAGACTCGTCAACCGCGAGCAGGGCCATTACAAGGGTTACCCATTGTCTGAGCAAGAATGGCGTAGCGTGTCGATGTCAGCAAATGAAAACTCCGGTGCACGATGAACGTTGAAGAGCCTGGCCTTCGATTTAAGTGGGAGTGGCTGCCGGGCGACTCCATGAGGAGCCCGGAGCTAGCGGCGACGTTCGCCCGGTTAGAAGTGTACGTCGAGGATGAGTGCGTCACCCTGGTGCAGGATGAAGGTTCTGGCAGTTCCCGCCGCTCAATTCAGGTCTCGCTTTATCCACTAGCAGAGTGGATCGCCTTCAGTTGGTGGAACCTTCTAGCGAACTCGCGCCCCGCACGGTCGAGAACCCGTCTCAGCGATCGGCACTCGCTTAGGTCTAGCGGCGACGGATTCCTGTGGCCGGACCTCTCTATAGTGCCGGAAGGTAGCTCTACGAGGATTTCGTGGCGACCCGACAGGAAGCACGCGCCTGGAGCAGGAATACGATACCTGACGTTCGGTGATATCTCTATTCCATCAAGGGATGTTTCGACAAGCTTAAGCTCCTTCGTCTTGGCGGTAATCGACAGACTTGTGGAGCAAGACATCAGAAGCACCGCTCTACAGGAAGAATGGGCAGCTATTGAACAAGCCGACGCCGAAGAAATCGAATTCTGTGTAGCTGCTGCCCGACTAGGACTTGATCCCTACGCTGAGGCGCCTAAGTACGAGAAGGAGATACTTGCGGCGGCCGAGGCGCTTCCTGCATCCGTTCTGCCTACTTTCTACGACGCCGTCGACCCGGATCGGCTGGATGAGACGCTTAGCTGGGTGAGTACGGCGTTCAGCGAGATCAGCGCCGCGCCAGCAGACACAGAGCAATTAAGGCTGCTGAGAGGCGTCATGGCGACGGCGAAGTTTCCGACTTACGACCACGCCTGGATGACTGGCTGGCAGCAGGCGAAGACAGCTCGGCGAGCCATGGGTTACTCGGACACTGCGAGGTTCGAGCTAGACGCATTTCTAAGCGGCATGGTGCACGACGGTCCACAGCATCGTATCCGCGCCGCGGGTCAATCTGGCGCTGATCCTCGTAGGCTGGTCATCTTCTCACGCGCCGTCACAAAGAGGTCAGAACGCTTCACACTCGCCCGCTGTCTGTGGCATCAAGCCGCAAGCGACGATGCGAGATTCATAGTCACCGACTCGTACACGGACCGGGAGAAGGTTGAGCGAGCTTTCGCTGCCGAACTGCTAGCGCCAGCAGCGGGGATTAGGCAACTCCTCTCGATCGACGCTGAATACGCGCAAGGGGAGGACATCGATCTCGTCGCCGAGACCTTTGAGGTGTCAACCACTGTGGTAGAGCATCAAATCCAGAATCAGCTCGTGGGGCTCGGTTAGCCGCCGCCATACAGAAACGCGGAAACGGGGAACCCGTAGGTGTGCCGTCTGTGACTTAAGGTCCCGAATTAAGTGGCCCACCGACGATCCGAAGCAAGAGCAATCTGACTAGTGCTAATAGTCGAGCCACACGGCGTTCTCTGCCAAAGTTTTCTGAAGAGCCGAGTCGAGTTCTGGCCCCAACAGCAAGATGTACGCGAGCCGACGGGCAATATTGGTAAAGCTACGCGCTTCATCGATCGACAAGGGCCGGCCGAGGACTCGGTAATCGCGATATGAGAGCCACTTGCGCATGACTGTGTACCCCCCTATCGAGTAGTGCCAAGCCTTCTCAGGGATACCTCTGAAGTAGAACTTCTCATTCAGGTAGACGTCTACGACCTGTGTGCCGAACAGTTCATCGATCTCCGAGCCGTCGCAGCCCAAGACGCTGATATTGGCGCGCTCGTCGGCGTGTGGTGCGCGCTCTACTATCCTGCCGGACGCTGGCATAACGACATCACCTTGAACAAGCGCCCAGCCTTCGACATATAGAGCGGAGGTGTCGATCTTCTCGCCCCCGCTGGAGGAGAGCCTCGCGACACTCGACCAGAAATCCCATGCGACAGCCCCTGGATTGGTTACCCCAGGCATTGGCTCGTCGACGTCGAGGGCGGCGCGCACCTTCCGTCCCACAGCCGCGCTAGCCCTCAAGGTTTCTGCCATAGTCGGAATCGGTATACGATGGTAGGTGAATCGCCCAGCATCAGCGTTACTCTCTAAGTAGAAGGGGCAGTAGCCGACCCCTAGTACGTGCATCCAGACCAGGTCTGGTTCCTCGTCAGGATCGATCCCCATGTTCGAGAGCCAGCGTCGCGCGCGTGCCGACAGATTTGCCTGTGAGGCGTTCGACGTATTCGCAGGGGACGCTTCGAAGCCGAAAAGTTCGTACTGTTCGTCTCCAGATTCGACCTGCTTCGCCTTCGCCACAGTGGCGGCGGGCACCTTGAGTGGAACGTAGTATGCGTCCTTATGTAGAGCGTGGTCGTCGCCGAGTCCACGCGCGTAGGCGAAGGCGGCTCCGTCATGTGCACGGGGAGTACGCCGTCGCACTAGAACGAAGTCCGTTCCGGTTGCGGACATCTCGACGAGCTGCGGTCGGGCTTCGTTCCACAGCGAGGTCTTGGTCTCTACGTAGGCCCACTGCACGTCAAAAGGACGGGAGAGATAGCGAGTCACCCTCTCCTCGTTGTAACCAGAATCTTGAAGGAGAGCTTTACGAACTCGGGCAGGGTCGAATCTAGCGGCCGGCTCCCGAACCCCGCGCAGCTCGTCGCCGAGACTCTCGAGGCTCGTCCCTGGATCAAAGTACTCCTTGATGCGACTTGTGAGCTCTTCTCGATTTTCGTCGATCAGGGCGCCTCGACGTTTCTCAAGGAGGCCTGCCATAGGTGCGACTGCAGCAAGCTCTGCGACTGTCGGCCAAGACGAGTATCTCTCGTGCAGGCTGAGCGGACGAAACGAGTATGCGCTGTCCTCGACAGTAGTGATCGTGGAGTATGTCGGCGATTCTATTGCGGCGAGCAGATCGCTCTTTTTCGAATCGCCCCAGAAGTTCCGGTATTTCACGGACCCGAAGAGAAGTGAATCGGCCGAGGTCGAGTTCGATCCTCCATCTGATGTGCGAAGGAGTGTCATGATTGCTGTGCCTGTTTGGATGCCGGGGTTGCTACCCTGCTTAAAAATACTGGGATCGCGAGCCCCAGACGGAGTGCGTTTCCCAGTCTCGCGGCTATCACCGTTGAGGTTGTCTATCCAGATGTCGTCGAATTGCGCGAGCAAGTGCTGACGCATCGCGACCATCGTAGGATCGGCCAGGTATCCATAATTTGTGATGAGCGAGACGATGCCCTGACCAGTTCCTTCGGAGATCCTGCGCTCCGCAACCCGAATGAATCGCACATAGAGATCTCCGAGGTTGTTCCTAGTTCCAAATCCCCAGTCAGACAGGCCGTGCTTGTACGGCTCTACAAGGTCGCCTTCCTCGGCTGGCACCGCTCCCGCAAACGCGTTGTAGGGCGGGTTGCCAAGGATCACGAGTATTGGGGCCTGTTGCTTAATCTGTGCGGCTGCATCGCGCTCTTCGGCCAGAGCTGGCATCAGCGTGGTCTTACCGACAGGTGCCGTCGCCCAGCCCGTTAGGGCATTTGTAAGATAAATCTTCGCGCGCTCACCTTTAGCTTTGTCCAGACGCGCACCAAGTCGTTCGAGGTAGAGGTTGACTTGCATGTGAGCGATAACGAATGGCGCAGGCAGAATTTCGAAGCCGATGATCCTGTTTAGGGCAGCGGCCTTGACGTCCTCTCCCACGAAGTCGTCCCCGCTGGCCTCGATATTGCGATGAGTAATAAGACGCAGTGCTTCCATAAGGAACGAGCCCGTGCCGGTGCAAGGATCGAGTACGACTACTCTGTCATCGCCGAGTCCCAGCGGCAGCGCGAATTCGTCCTTCAGTCTCCTGTCGATGGACTCAACCATGTATTTCACCACCTCAGGTGGCGTATACCAGACACCAAGTTCTCGCCGCAGTCGCGGATCGAACTCGGATAGGAACGGTTCGTAGAAGTATTGAACCGGCGCCCCAGTGTCAAAGTTGCTAAAGAAGAAGCCGCGGTCAACGCGATTCAGGGCCTGACCGGCCCAGTCCAGAACCTCGTCCAATTTCAAGGGCTTAAGCGTGGCAGCCTTCGCTATGTGCTCGAACAGCGACGAAATCACAGGAATGTTCGAGAACCAGGCGGCGGTCCGCCACTCGAACGCGTCCGCGTCTGACGTGTGATCCTCAGCCCACAGAACCCACGCGGAGAAGGTCCCGTAGAAAAGGGTTTGCACCAACGTGCTCCTGAAAAACCTCGACTCAGTCTCGCCTGCGAAGGTGATGCCTAGAGTCTCGTCAAAGACTTTACGCAGTGGATCGAGAACTTCTAGGTTGCTGTGTTCAATCCTACTGAGGGCCTGACGAGCATACGATGCTAAGTGGAAAGCCAAATCCTGCGGTCGACGTATAGGGGCATTGAGCGCCAAAGCGTGCCTTAATGAGTCCCAAATCTCCTGTACGTCCAGAGCTGCGGCTCCGTGCTTGCTCTGTAGGAGCTGGTCAAACTCTTTAGCAGTCTCCGCGAGACTCGCTACCTCGTCGACCTTTGCCTTGCCGTCAGGGCCTCGGGTGACAATGACAAATTGTCGGAAGTTGGTCACAATCACCTTGCCGAACCTCGCGAGATACCGGCGCACTTGTGCTGATCGCGCAACCTTGGCGGCATCTTCCTCGATAGCTTTCGCCTCCAGGACGCCATGGGTGGCAGGTTGCTCGCTGAACGCGATCTTTGCGCCACCACTACGGACGAGCTGCGTGGAGTCGAATAGGCCGCCATCAGGCAGGCCGGCCGAGGTACCCTTCGGGTGCATCACGACCGTTACTTTGGGAACGGTGGCCGAGCCGGCGGCGCTCAGAAGCCGCTGGAGGGGGCCGTACAGGGAGGTCTCGGGGACCCCCACCGCCCTCGCCTTTCGAATCTCAGCGAGGTACTCCTCCAGCGCGGAACGCGGGTCAGCGACGGTCACAGGTTGATAATGCCAAGTAGCGAGAAGCTCATCACGTCGACACCCGCTCCGTCGGCTCGACCGGTCTCTCAGGTGCGCCGGATGGAACCTCCTGGACGGACTGACGTACTCGCCCTGAGGCACTGGGTCGGGACGCGGAGGACGCCGACCAACCAGACTTTGGCCGCGTCAAGCCCTCGAACCTCGGCCAGACCCAGGAGGAAACTTGACCTCCCCGTAGCTTCAAGCCTGCTCCAGGCTTCAGCAGGTATCGCGATACGGGTGTCGGCCTCCTGCTCCTGCGCAGCGACGTCCTCGTCGGTCTCCTCGTGCCCGAGATCGGCGAGAGCGCGTAGGTCCCGCTGACCAGTCGACCAGGTCAATTGCCGTCGGCCATCCGATGCCGACTCCCACTCCCACCATCGAGCCATCGCTATCTCCGTGTAGGTCTCCACAGCGTCGGCAAGAAGCTGCATTGGAGTCCGTCCGCCCCGGGCTCGGCCCTCCTTCCGATGCCCGCCAGTGACCTCATGCGCCATCTTGGTGAAGTAGTCGGCCAGGTCGCCGTCGCCGAGCTGGGCGCGGCGCAGGTCCCACCCGTGCTCCTGCGACGCCGAGAACCCCTTGCGCGCCAGGGCGCGGGACCAGCGGCCGAACAGCCGGGGTCCGAGGGCGGCGCGGGCGAGGTCAGCGGAGACCTGCTCGCGGAAGCAGAGCAGGACGTGTAGGTGGACGTGCCAGCCGTTGTCGCCGTCGGTGACCTCGACCGCGCGGGCCCAGCCGAGCAGGCCGCCGAAGCATTCGGAGTCTTCCTGCCAGGATGACCCGGAGGTGACGCGCTGCCAGGCGTAGGACAGGACGTCCCAGCAGCCCTCCCGCGCTCTGATCGAGTCCAGCTCGATGGCGTCCGCCTCGGCCTGGTGCTCGTCGACGTCCCAGCCGTTGGCCTCGGCCACGTGGACGTCGGCGAGGCGTTCTTCGAGCCGGGTTCGGCGGGCACGGTCGTCGCGGGACAGGCCGAGGCGGTCGCCGCGGTCGTGGTGCATCGTCAGGGTCAGCAGGAACGCCGAGCCGCCCAGGTCGTCGACGGTACGCATCACGGTGGCAAGGTCGTCAGCGCGACGGGTCGCGATCTTCGCCGCGCACACCGGGCAGCACCACACCGATCCGCAGGTCTTGAGCCCGCCGTACGCCGCCGAGCGGGTGCCGTCTTTGTTCTCGATTACTCCGAGGGTCACAGCGCCGTCGGGGCTTATGGTGTGCCCGCAGTACCGGACCCGCTTGAGCCGCGAGATGTGGCGAAGCTGGGCCCGGCGCTTCCAGCGGTTCGCCCGCCGCTTCTGAGCGCCAGCCACCTGCTCGGCCGACCTTGGCTGAGCGTGCTCACGACGGCGACGCTTCCTGAGCCGGGTGGCCGATCGAAGAGTTGTTGCCCCTTTACCGAGAGCGGGCCGGGTCATCGGGCACCGCCAGCCGTGAGCGGGGCCGGGGCTGGCGCGCCGGAGGTGCCCGGCCCCTGCGGGCCGGGCACGCTTCCCCTCCTGTCTTCGACCCGGGGCGCGCGCCCAGCCCGGGGGCCCGGCACCCAGGCGACGGCAGCACCAGGTGCCACCACGACGGCGAGCACCAGGACGACGAGCCCAGCTCGAGGCGTGCGGACAGCACTCGTCCGGCCGTGACGCGGCGAGGGGCGGCTCAGGGCCGCGCGGCCAAGAACCCCGAGGAACCGGCTGCGCCGGGCTGCCGTGTCGGCGGCGGCCGAGTTTGACCGGCCGTCCCTCACCAGCAAGGGCCGCAAACCATCTTGACCGGCGACCGGCGAGGACCAGCTCTGCGGCGTCGAGGGCCGCTCAAGATCGTTCGCTTCCTCCCTTGCTGGCGAGCCTCCAACGGCCGAACGGGCCGCAGGCGCGGTGGAGCCGAGGACGGCCCCACCCACAGCGCCCGCCGCCGACACGGCACACCACCGGAGGCCCCCATGACCAACCTCGCCACGCTCCTCGACACCTGGCAGCAGTGGAACGCCCACCACGTGATGACCCAGGTCCACGGGCACGAGGCAGAAGGGGAGCCGGCCGTCAGCGCCTTGGACGCGCTCCGCGACAGCCACGAGCTCGTCGAGCTGCTCACCGGCTGGCAATGGCAGACCGTCCACGCCGCGCGGCGCGACGGAACGAGTTGGAAACAGATCGCCGCCACGTTGGGCATGACCGTCGAGCAGGCCCGGGCCGAGTACGCCGCCGTGCTCGACCGCCAGGAGCAGGTCCTCGGACGCGACGTCACCGCCTACCGTGAGGTGCTCTGACCGGCGGCCGGGCGACCAAGATCGCGCCATGACGTACCCATGAGAAACGGCCCGGCAGCTGCCGTCACGAGTACGGAGCCGCCGGGCCGCGCCGGGGGTGTTGCTGCAGGTCAGCTGTGCCGGGTCGTCACTAGCCGGTGAGGCCCGCCAACGGGGGACGACAATCCGCTGGTTGTGGGTTCGAGTCCCACGGGGCCCACCGGAGACTGGTCCTGCACCGGGTGCCCCCACTAACCTCCCTCGCTCCCGACGCAATCCGGAGCAAACGGAGAAATCGCCCATGAAATACACGGTCTCGACGGAGATCGCCGTGCCCCGGGAGACCGTGGTCGGGCTGCTCGCCGACCCCGCGCACCTGCCGAAGTGGCTGCGGGGGCTCGTGCTGCACGAGCCCGTGCACGGGGAGCACGGGCAGGTCGGCACCGAGTCCCGGGTCGTGCTGCGGACGGGACAGCAGGAGATGGAGGCCCGCGAAACCGTCACGCGCCTCGAGCCGGCCGACCTGAGCGACCTCCCGCCCGACACCGTCGTCCACTACGAGCGCGAGATCGTCGCCGACGGCATGTGGAACGGGGCGCGCGAGCGGCTGACCGAGGTCCGGCCGGGGACGACGCTCTGGGAGAGCGAGAACGAGTACCGGTTCGACGGCCTGCCGATGCGGCTGATGGCGCCGCTCATGCGCGGGATGTTCCGCAAGCAGTCCCGGCAGCACATGGCGGACTTCAAAGCCTTCGCCGAGCACGGCACGGACGTCCGCGAGGCCGGCTGACCTCAGCGCGGCGCGTACATGATGATCGCGACGCCGACGAGGCAGACGAACGCCCCGAGCAGGTCGAACCGGTCGGGGCGGTAGCCGTCGAGCACCATGCCCCACACCAGCGAGCCGGCCACGAACACGCCGCCGTACGCGGCGAGGATGCGGCCGAACTGCGCGTCGGGCTGGAACGCGGCGACGAAGCCGTACAGGCCCAGCGCGAGCACGCCCAGGCCCGCCCACCACCAGGCGCGGCCCTCCCGCACGGCCTGCCAGACCAGCCACGCCCCGCCGATCTCGAGGAGCGCCGCGAGGACGAACAGGGCGACCGAGCGCAGCGTCATGCGTCGGGGACCCGGGACTCGGACACGGCCACGACGGTAGACACCCTTCCCGCACGTCCGATCACGCGGCAGAGTCCCCGTCACCCCCGACGATGGAGGATCCCGTGCCGATCGAGCGCCAGACCGTCTCCGTGCCTCACCTCGGCGGGTCCACCGTCGCGTTCGCGTTCGCCCGCGACTACGACCCCGGCAAGCCGACGCTGGTCCTCGTCAACTCCTTCAGCACCTCGGTCGAGCTCTACCGCCCGCAGTTCGCCGACGAGGCCCTGACCGGCGCCGCGAACCTGCTCGCCATCGAGCTCTACGGCCACGGCGACACCCGCGCGACGTGGCGGCAGTTCACCTACTGGGACAGCGCCGTCGCGAACCTGCAGGTCCTCGACGCTCTCGGCATCCGCCGGGCGTTCGTGCTCGGCACCTCGCAGGGCGGCTGGGTGGCGGCCCGCATGGCGATGCTCGCACCCGACGTCGTGGCGGGCATCCTCCCGCTCGGCACCTCGATGGACGACGAGAGCGAGCGCAGCCGCCGGCTCGGCTGCTGGGACGGCGTCGCGTTCTGCACGCCCGCGATCGACGACCTCGCCACGCCCGTCGGCGACGACTGGGTGGTGCCCACCGAGTTCGTCGACGCGGTGCTCGGCGCCGGCTTCGGGGCCGACACGAGCGACGACGAGCGCGCCTTCTGGCACGCCGAGCACCAGCGCAACTACCGCGGCGACGACGGGCGTCACCGGCTGCGCGTCGCGTCGATCAACCTGCGCGACCGCGACGGCCTGCACGCCCGGCTCGACGACGTCCGCTGCCCCGTCCGCTGGCTGCAGGGCACCGCCGACGAGGTCTACTCCGTCGCCAACGCCAAGGAGGAGATCCGGCTGTTCGTGAATTCCCCGCAGGCCGAGCTGCAGGTCGTCGAGGGCGGGCAGCACTTCCTCAGCTCCACACACGCGAAGGACGTGAACGCGGCGTCCGTCGAGTTCCTCGAGCGCTGGGCGTGACGTCGATGGACCGCGGCTCCCGCTCGACGGGTGCAGCGGTCCATCGTCACACTGCGCCCGTGTGGATCGCCCGCGCCGAACGCCCGGAGGACCGGTCCGCCGTCCGCGCGGTGAACCTCGCTGCCTTCCCGACGGCGGGTGAGGCCGACCTCGTCGACGCCCTCCGCGCCGACGCGGAGGGCTGGGTCGACCTGTCGTTCGTCGCCCTCGACGACGGCGCGGTCGTCGGGCACGCCCTGCTCACCCGCTGCCACGTCGACGGCGCGCCGGCGCTCGCCCTCGCCCCGTGCGCGGTCCTGCCGTCACACCAGGGACGGGGTGCGGGCGCCGCCGCGATCCGCGCTGCACTGGAGGCGGCGCGGGAGGCCGGGGAGAACCTCGTCGTCGTCCTGGGGCACGCCGACTACTACCCGCGGTTCGGGTTCGCCCCGGCGTCCGCGCGAGGCGTCCGCGCCCCGTTCGATGTGCCCGACGAGGCCTTCATGGCGCTCGCCCTCGACGCCGCCCGCCCGACCCCGACCGGCACGGTCACCTACCCGCGGGCCTTCGGCGTCTGATCAGGAGCTCGGCAGCAGGTCCCATGCCGTCGGCCACGGCACGGCGGCGTCCGGGTCGGTCACCGGCTCCTCGTGCCCGGCGACCCGCACGCCGCCCGCCGTGATGACGCCGCGCGCCCGCTCCTCACCGATCCCCGCGCCGGTCAGTCGCTCGAGCAGGGTGGCGGGACGGGGTTCGGGGCGCGGGTACTCGAGCACGTCCGCACGGTAGGTCGGCCGACGACGATCGACCGGCACCGACGGCGCTGACGCTGCTCACATCACCGGACCGGGTCAGAAGGTGATCAGCGGCTTGATGATCCCGTCGCGCTTGTGGGTCATCATGTCGAAGGCGTCCTCGACCTGGTCGATGCCCATCCGGTGGGTGGTCATCGGCGTCGGGTCGATCTTGCCGTTGGCCATGAGGCGCATGAGGCGCTCCATGCGCAGCCGGCCGCCGGGGCAGAGGTCGGTGACGATCTTCTTGCCGGCCATGCCGAGGCCCCAGGCGTCCAGCGGCATGGTGACCGTGGGGCCCGACTCGCCGTGGTACCCGACGTTCGACAGCGTCCCGCCCGGCGCGGTGGCGTAGAGCGCCGCCTCGAACGTGACCTGGTTGCCCAGCGCCTCCACGGTCGAGTTCGCGCCCCCGCCGGTGAGGTCGAGGATCTGCTCCGCCACGTTGCCCGACGACGGGTCGATCACCACGTCCGCGCCGAAGCGGCGGGACATCTCCTGGCGGTTCGGGATGCCCTCGACGGTGATGACGAGCCCGGCCCCGCGCAGCTTCGCGCCGATCGTCGCCGACAGCCCCACCGCGCCCTGCGCGAAGATCGCGACCGTCCCACCGACCGGGATGTTCGCGTTCTCGGCGCCGATGATGCCGGTGGAGAGCATGTCGCAGGCGTAGACCGCGGCCTCGTCGGAGAGGCCCTCCGGGATCGGCGCGAGGTTGTAGTCGGCGTCGTTGACGTGGAAGTACTCGGCCATGTTGCCGTCCTTCTGGACGGTGAACCGGTAGCCGCCGAGCGCGCCGCGGCACTGCGAGGTGTAGCCGGCCTGGCAGTTGTCGCAGGTGCCGTCGGGGGTCACGGCGTTGACCGCCACCCGGTCCCCGACCTGCACCGACGTCACCCCCGCGCCGATCTCGTGCACGATGCCGACGCTCTCGTGCCCGAGCAGCCGCCCGTCGGGCACCGGCAGCAGGCCCGCGACGGTGTGCACGTCGGAGGTGCAGATCAGGGCGGCGGTGGTCTTCACGACCGCCTCGCCGGGACCCGCCGTCGGGATCTCCCGTTCGACCAGTCCGACCTTGCCCTGCCCGAGGATGGCGAGTGCCTTCATGGTGTCGGCCACCGGTGGCCTCCGATCTCGACTCTGAAATCTGCCATGTCGACATTCGCATGTGTTCCAGGTCACCGACCGTCTCAGCATGGAACAACTCGGCAACGGTCCCCGGCGGGCAGGCTCGTCCGCATGCTGACGACGAGGTTCACCGCGCGGCTCGGCGTCGAGCACCCGGTCGCGCTGGCGCCGATGGGCGGCGCGGCGGGCGGGGCGCTGGCGGCGGCGGTCTCGAACGGTGGCGGGCTGGGGCTGCTCGGGGTGGGCTCGGCGAAGGACCCGGCGTGGGTGGAACGGGAGCTCGACCTCGTCGCGCAAGGCACCGACCGGCCGTGGGGCGCGGGGTTCCAGTGCTGGGCGGCGCCGGTGCGCGTGCTCGAGCAGGTGCTGGAGCGGGGACCCGCCGCGATCATGCTCGCGTTCGGGGACCCGAGGCCCTACCTCGACGCGGTGCGTCGCAGCGACGCCGCGCTGATCGTGATGGTGACCGACCTGGCGGAGGCGCACACCGCGGTCGAGGTCGGCGCGGATGTGATCGTCGCGCAGGGCACCGACGCGGGTGGGCACGGCGGGTCGCGCGGGACGATCGGGTTCGTGCCCGTGGTCGCCGACCTCGCGGGCGACGTCCCGGTGCTCGCCGCGGGCGGGATCGCCGACGGGCGCGGGGTCGCGGCGGCGCTCGCGCTCGGTGCCGACGGGGCCCTGCTCGGGACCCGCTTCCTCGCCACCCCGGAGGCGCTCGGCGGTCCCGTGCAGGAGAAGGCCGTGCTCGAGGGCGGCAGCGAGGACACCGACCGGTCGAGCGTCGTCGACATCGCGCACGAGTCCGGGTGGCCGGCGCGCTGGACCGGCCGCGCGCTCCGGACCCCGTTCTCCGACCGGTGGCGCCTCCACGAGGACGCGCTGCGGTCCGACCCGGCGGCGCGGGCGGAGTTCCGCGCCGCCGAGGAGCGCGGGGACCCCGACGCGACCGTGGTGTGGGCCGGCGAGTCGCTCGACCTCGTCACCGACCTGGTCCCCGCCGCCGACCTCGTCGGGGTCATCGCCGGGGAGACGGAGGCGGCCGTCCGCCGCTCGGCCGGAGCGGTGCGCTGACCGCCCCGCCCGGGCGCGACCGTCACATCTCGCGCTCGAGGTGGGCACGCACCGCCGTGCCGTCCTCGCTCATCCAGCCCTTGTCCTGCGCGTAGGAGAGCATCCCCGCGAACTTGTGGTCCCAGCCCTCGTCGACCTGGCCGGCGGCGAGCCGGCGCAGGGTCTCCACCGGCACCATCACGTGGTTGCCGTCGGGCAGGAGCTCACCGCCCGCGTGCTCGACCATCACCTCGTGCAGTCGCGCCGGGGTGAGGCGCTGCCTGTACGAGGCGTAGAAGTCGTTCACCCGCTCCGGATCGTGGAGGGTGACACCGTCGTCCGCGATGGTGAGGTACACGTCGCCCACCCTGCCCGACGGAGGGTGTTCCGGGCACCCGTCGTCCCCTTCTCGATGATCAACAGCCCCCTGGCGGGCTCGGGACAGCTTTTCCGGCCCACCATGGGACTGTTGATCTTCACCGAGCGCCGCGCCTTGGGGGCGCTACGCCTGCGCGACCGCCGACGTCGGCGACGGGAAGCCGCCGACCGCCTGCTCGTAGGCGTGCGCGGCGCGCAGCACGGTCGCGTCGTCGAACTGCCGCCCGACCAGCGACATCCCCACCGGCAGGCCGTCCGCGAGCGGCGCGGGCACCGAACAGACGGGGTGGCCGGTGACGTCGAACGGGCAGGTGTTGGCGAGCATCTCCAGCGCGCGACCGAGCAGTTCCGGCGGCCGGGCGTCGCGGCCGGGGCGGACGGTGGCGCGCATCGGCAGGGTCGGCAGCACCAGCAGGTCGACCTCGGCGAACGCCGCGTCGTAGGCGGCCGCGAGCGTCGGCGCGAGGTTCTGCGCCATGGCGTAGTGCCTGCCGTGGGTGGTGTTCAGCCCGTACTTCCCGGCGAGCAGGACGAGGTTGACCGTGGCGGGGAAGCGGGCGCCGTCCTCGGTCCAGCGGCGGCCGTAGTGCTCCATGACCTCCGGGTCGTAGCGGCCCTTCCAGTTCAGCCCGTAGCCGGAGTTCTCGATCATCTGGGACGCGGCGCCCTCGGTCGCGATGACGTCCCAGATCCGCGGTCCGTGCAGGTGCCAGGGCACCGAGACCTCGGAGACGGTCATCCCGGCGTCGGCGAGCGCGGTGATCGCCTCGCGGACGGCGGCGTCGACCTCGGGCTCGGACCCGGCGAGCCCGAACCCCTCCCGCAGCACCCCGACCCGCAGGCCGGTCGCGCCGCCGGACAGGGCGCCGACGTAGTCGTCGGCGGCGACGTCGGTGGGCTGGCGCGGGTCCTGCCCGTCCGACCCGGCGATCACCGAGAGCATCAGGGCGGCGTCGGCGACGGTCCGCGTGATCGGCCCGACGTGGTCGATGGTCGACTCGATCGGGAAGGCGCCGGTGTACGGGACGAGGCCCCAGGTCGGCTTGTGCCCGACGACGCCGCAGTCCGCGGCGGGGATGCGGATCGACCCGCCCTGGTCGCCGCCGGTGGCCAGGTCGACGACCCCGCCCGCGACGAGCGCGGCGCTGCCGCCCGACGAGCCGCCCGCGTGCCGGCTCGGGTCCCAGGGGTTCTCGACGTCGCCGGTGTTCGCCGTGATCCCGGCCCCCGAGAAGCAGAGGTTCTCGCAGACCGCCTTGCCGGCGATCGTGGCGCCCGCGTCGAGCAGGCGGCGCACGATCGTCGCGTCGGTGCTCGGGACGAAGCCCGCGATGGTGTCCGAGCCGTTGGTCATCGGGACGCCCGCGACGGCGGTGTTGTCCTTGACCGCCACGGTCCGCCCCGCCAGCGGCCCGTCGGACACCCCGGAGATCGACGTCGTCACGTACCAGGCGTTGTACGGGTTCTCCGACGCCTCCGGTCGCTGCCAGGCCCGCTCCGGCGGCGTCGGCGCCTCGGCCTCGTACAGCTCGGCCACCGCGTCCCAGGACCCGAGCAGACCCGCCACGACGGGCGCGTACTCGTCGACCTCGGCGTCGGACAGGCCGAGGCCGTACCCGGCGGCGACCGCGGCCAGGGCGTCGTGGTCCGGCGGGGGCAGAGGCGGCATGAGGGTCTCCCCGGGGTGCGGCGGCGTGGTCCGGGTCACCGTAGGAAGTCGTCCGGGGTCGGCTCAACCACTGCGTGGAGCAACATCTGTCGACATGCTCAGATGACGTGGTTACGGTCCGAGCGGCCCATCCGCCGTCGTGAAGGAGCGCTCCGGTTGACGACGATCGCCGCCCCGCCGTCCACGAGCTGGTCGCGCGGCCGGCGCCTCCGGCTCTCCGGCATCGTCGCCGTGATCGCCCTGCTCCACGTCGCGGGCTGGTCGCTCTACCTCTTCCTGACGGCGGGTCCGCTCGGCGCCGGCGCGTTCGCCGGGGCCGGCGTGCTGGCGTACGTGCTGGGCATCCGCCACGCGTTCGACGCCGACCACATCGCCGCGATCGACGACACCACGCGGCTGATGGTGCAGCGGGGCCGCCGGCCCGTCGGGGTCGGCTTCTTCTTCGCGATGGGCCACTCGTCGGTGGTCGTGGCGCTGTCCCTGGTCATCGCGCTCGCCGCCGGGGCGGCGACGGCGACCCAGGTCGCGGCGTTCCGCGAGATCGGCGGCACGATCTCGACGGTCGTCGCGATGGTGTTCCTCGCCCTGGTCGCGGTGCTGAACGCGATGGTGCTGCGCGGGATCGTGAAGCTCTGGGCGGACCTGCGGGCCGGGCGGCTCGACGAGCCCGAGCTCGAGCGGCAGCTCCTCGATCGCGGCCTGGTCAACCGCATCCTCGGCGGCCGCGCGCGGGCCTGGATCCGCCACTCCTGGCACATGTACCCGCTGGGCTTCCTGTTCGGCCTCGGCCTCGAGACCGCCTCCGAGGTCACCCTGCTGACGCTCTCCGCCACGACGGCGTCGAGCGCCGGGGGCGGCGCCTCGTGGCCGGCCGCGCTCACCCTGCCGCTGCTCTTCGCGGCCGGGATGAGCGCGTTCGACACCGCCGACGGCCTGCTCATGTCCGTCGCCTACTCGTGGTCGAACCGCAACCCCGCGCGGCGGCTCTTCTACAACATCGCGACGACGGCGGCGACGGTCTCGGTCGCCGGCTTCATCGCGAGCGTGTACCTCGCGGGGGTCCTCGCCGACGACCTCGGTGTCACCGCGCTCGAGGGCTACGCGGGCCTCGCCGACGACTTCGAGCTCCTCGGCTACCTCATCGTCGGCTTCTTCGTGCTCGTCTGGGGTGGGGCCGCCCTGCTCTGGCGGTTCGGCCGCTTCGAGGAGCGGCACGCCGGGGTCACTCCACGAGCTTGAGCCCGACCACGCACACCACGATCCCGCCGAGCAGCAGCGCCTTGACCGCGGTGAACGGCTCGTCGCCGGTGAGCATCGCGTAGGCGACGGTGCCCACCGCGCCGATGCCGACCCACACCGCGTACGCGGTCCCCGTCGGCAGGTCCCGCATGGCGTAGCCGAGGCCGATCATGCTCGCGACGACGGCCACGGCGAAGACGACGACCGGGGTGAGCTTCGACAGCCCCTGCGTGCGACCCAGGGCGGTCGCCCAGACCGCCTCGAGCAGCCCGGACACGACCAGCACGACCCACGCCATGACGACACCTCGCTCACGTCGAGCGCCGTCTTGTCGAGGTCCGGGTACGGCGTCACTCTCGTCCGGAGAGGCCGTCGTCGGACGGCTCGGGCGCGAGTCTCGCACCCGGCGCGACGGGCGATCTACGGCTTGCGACCCACGGCACCCGCCAGGCACTTCTGCGCCGGGAGCAGGTCCTGCATGCGCGGGCCGTCGGGCCACCAGTCGACGAGCAGCGAGAAGCCCGGCTCGACGAGCTCCAGGCCCGGCAGCATCCCGAGGATCTCGTCGCGCGTGCGGAACACCCCGCTGCCCAGCGGGCTGTGCACGAAGATCTCCTCCATGCGGCGCGCGAGCTCCGAGTTCTCGTCCTGCGGGTCGTAGAAGTGCGAGAGCGCGACGTAGCTGCCGGAGGGCAGGGCGTCGACGTAGGTCTGCATGATGTCGGCCGGGGAGCGCTCGCCGACGTAGTGGTGCAGCGTGCCGAGCTGGAGCAGCGCGAGCGGCTGCGAGAAGTCGATGAGCTCGCGGACGATCGGGTCGGCGAGCACCTCCTCGGGCTGCGTCAGGTCCGCCGGCGAGAAGCGCGTGAGCTCGTTCTCCTCGAGCAGGGCGCGGCCGTGCGCGACGACCGAGGGGTCGTTGTCGACGTAGACCACCCGCGCGTCGGGGGCGATGCGCTGCGCGGCCTGGTGGGTGTTCTCGGCGGTGGGCAGCCCGGAGCCGAGGTCGAGGAACTGCCGGATGCCGGTCTGGCCCGCGATGAACCGGGTGACGCGGATGAGGAACTGCCGGTGGTCGACGGTGAACTGCTCGATCTCGGGCGCGACCGTCTTCAGCTTCTCGACGACCTCGCGGTCGACCTCGAAGTTGTCCTTGCCGCCCAGCGCGCAGTCGTAGACCCGGGCGATGCTCGCGCGCGTCCGGTCGATCGTCGCCGCGGCCCTCGGAGAGGCCGGTCGCTCGATGCTCATGGTGCTCCCGCCGACGTCGACATCGTCGCCGGTCAGTGTGTCACTTTCAACTTCCCGCGTGACGGGGTCCTCGGGTCAGACTGCCCGGGTGCGTGATGCGGTCGGCGGGCTGTTGCTCCGCGTGGGTGACGCCGTCGGCGGTCACGCCCGGCGCGGGCTCACCGGCGACGAACGGTCCGTGCTCGACACCGTCTTCGCGGGCGGGCTGGACCTCGACACGATCGTCGTCGTCCCCGACCGGGCCGGGCTGCTCGGGCTGAGCCGGCGCCCGGTCACGCTCGGCACGGCGATCCACCTCAAGGGCCGCACGGATCCGGGACTGCTCGTCCACGAGGCGGTGCACGTCTGGCAGTACCACCGGCTGGGGGCCCGCTACGTGGTGGACGCGATCGCCGCCCAGTGCTCGCGCACCGGCTACGACTGGCGGGCGGTGCGCACCGACCGGTTCGCGGCCCTGAACGTCGAGGCCCAGGCGCAGTTCCTGCAGGATTTGGTGACCGCACCCGCCGTCGGGAACGCCTACCCGGCCCTCACGGCCGACGCCCTCGCGAGCGTGCGCACCCCGAGGACCCCGAGCACCAGGTAGCCGGGCCACAGGGCGAGGCGCTCGAGGAGCCCGCCGGCCTCGGGGACCACCCCGAGCAGGAAGATCGCGCTCGCGACGGTGCTCAGGACCCCGAGACCCGCGGCGACCCGGCTGCGGGCGGCGAGCCCGGTCAGCAGCAGGGCCACCGGCTGGGCGAGGAAGACCGGGGCCGACACGACGAGGTGGGTCACCGGGGCGGTGTCGAGCGGGGCGAGGCCGGTCGCGATCGAGGAGAGCCCCGCGATCACCCAGAGGACGGTGGCCGTCCGCCCGAGGCGCGACAGCACCGCGCCGAGGGCCAACGTCGCCCCGAACAGCACGAACGCCCCGTTGATCACCGCGTGCCCGGGCGAGACGGCGGCGACCCCGAGCTCGCTGATCGTGCTGCGCACCAGGGAGTACGGCCCGGGGACGAACGCCGCGACGAGGAGCTCGACGACGACGTACAGCGGCTGCGTCGCGCGCAGGAGGGCGCCGACCCGGGACGCGTTCACGCCGCACACGCTAGGGCCGACCCGCGCGCCCCGGCGTCCGTCGGAGGTCGCGCCGGCCGGCTGCTTCTCGTCGAGCACGGCGGCGCGAGGTGTCGCGCTCGGCGTGATCAACTGCCTGGCGGAGCTGCTCGTCGATGCCCTCGACGCCGTCGCCGGCCGTGTCCACGACGAGGTGCGGCACCGGCGGCGGCACGTCCGGGCGCATGCGGGCGACGAACGCGTCCCACGCCGCGAGCTTCCCGGCGTCCTGAGGTCGACCGCGCACCTCGATCCGTCGCCGCAACGTCGCCGGGTCGATCCGCACCCACACCAGCTGCACGCGCGGCCCGCCCAGCTCCCCGACCCACGCCGACCACCGTGCCGGGTCCCGGACCGGCCCGGTGAAGGGAGCTACGAGCAGCACCGGACACCCGTGCGCGCGGATCTCCCGGGCGGCGGCGGTGAGGCCGCCGTACTCGTGCACCTTGACGTGCTCGTCGTACCAGGGGCCCTCGCGCTCGCCGTCGGGCCGACCGGCAGCGGCGAGGGTCGCGCCCACGAAGCCGCCGTAGACCGTGTCCTTGTCGAGCAGCGCCGGGTGCGGGTCGAGACGGCGGGCCAGGCGGGCGGCCACGGTCGACTTCCCCGCACCCGGCGCCCCGGCCACGACCCACACGTCGGCGCCCACCCCGTCGTCGATCACCGACCGGCTCAGGCGGGCCGCAGCCGCACCCGCGACGGGTCGAGGTCGTCCATCCGCTCCACGCCCATGAGCGCGAGGGTGCGCGTCATCTCGGCGCGCACGATGTCGAGCATCCGCGTCACGCCCGCCTCGCCGCCGGCCATCAGGCCGTACATGTAGGCGCGGCCGAGGACCACGGCCTGCGCGCCGAACGCCTTGGCGGCGACGACGTCGGCGCCGGTCAGCACGCCGGTGTCGAGGAAGACGCTCGTGCGGTCGCCGACGGCGGCGACGACGTCGGGGAGGATCTCCAGCGGGACCGGGGCCCGGTCGAGCTGGCGGCCGCCGTGGTTGGACACGACGATCCCGTCGGCGCCGAGGTCCACGACGGCCTTCGCGTCGTCGACGTGCTGGATGCCCTTGACGACGAGGTGCCCGGGCCACTGCTCGCGCAGCCACGTGACGTCCTTCGCGACGGCGGTCGGGTCGAACATGTGCGTGACGATGTCCGCGACGGTGCCGTTCCAGGAGTTCAGCGAGGCGAACGTCAGGGGCTCGCTGGTCAGTAGGTTCGCCCACCACGCGGGGTGCCGCGCCATGTCGACCAGGGTCCTCGCGGTGAGCGACGGCGGGATCGTCAGGCCGTTGTGGTTGTCGCGGAGCCGCGCGCCGGGCACCGGGGTGTCGACGGTGAGGACCAGCGTGTCGAACCCGGCCTTGCGGGCCCGCTCGACGAGCTCGCCCGACGCGTCGCGGTCGCGCCACAGGTAGAGCTGGAACCAGTGCCGGGCGAGCGGCGCCTCGTCGCGGAACTCCTCGATCGACGTGGTGCCCATGGTGGAGAGCGCGTAGGGCACGCCGGCGGACTCCGCGGCGCGGACCACCGCCCGCTCGCCGTCGTGGTGGGCCATGCGCGTGAAGCCGGTCGGGCCCAGGATCACGGGCATCGACGCGGACGCGCCGAGGATCGTCGTCGAGGTGTCGATGGACCCGACGTCGCGCAGCACCCGCGGCGAGAACTCGACCCGGGAGAACGCGTCCCGTGCGCGGCGCAGCCCGATCTCCTGCTCGGCGGCCCCGTCGACGTAGTCGAACACCGCGCGCGGCGCCCGCTTGCGGGCCGCCTCGCGCAGATCCGCGACGGTGAACGAGGACTCCAGCCGGCGCCGGGTCGGGTCCAGCCGCGGGGGTCGGACCCGCAGCAGCGGCTTGAGGTCGCGGTAGCGGGGGAGCTGGCGTCGCACGGGCACGCGGGACTCCTTCGTCGGCGGGGCCCCCGACCACAGCACGCCCCGCGGCCACGGGGCAAGGCGCGCTCCGGTTGCGCGCGGCCGGTCGTTGTCCGGTGTGGCCCAGGTCACTTACGGTGGGTCCTCGCGGACCGGCAGGGGGCGACCATGGACGACGCGACCCGGGCACTGCTCGAGCTCTGGGACACCACCGAGGACACCGTCGACGGCCTGGGCCCGGCGGACTGGGACCGCCCGCTGGCCCGCACGGACCGGGCCCGCGCCTGCGCCGCGCTCGACTCCGGGGGCACCGACGTGGCGGACCTCGTGGTCCATCTCGGCGGCGTGCACTACCTCGGCCCGGACCGGCTGCGCGAGGCGCTCGCGACGGCGCACGCGCGCGCCGGCCACCAGCTCACCCACGCCGCGCCGCACGGCGAGGAGCTCGCCGCGCAGTGCCTCGACATGTGCCTGCACACCCACGACCTGCTCGCCGCGCTCGACCGCGAGCTCGACGCCGACGAGGCGGGCCCCGCCGCGGTGCAGGCGTGCCGGCTCGTCGTCGGGCGGATCCCCTGGCTGCTCGCGCGGACCCCGGAGCCGCGGGCCGCGGCGCTGCGGGTGGTGGTGCGGTCGGGTCCGGCCGGGCCGACGGTCATCGACCGCTCGTTCCCGACGACGGGTCGCCGGCCGTCCGAGGTCCTCGAGGCGGACGCCGTGGCGCTGCTGCTCGCCCTGTCCGCCCGGCGCAGCGTCGGCGAGCTCCGCGGACGGGTCGTCTGCGACGGTCCGACCGCGGAACGCGTCCTCGCGGCCGCGTGAACGCTCAGGTCATCCGCACGCGCAGCAGGGCGGCGAAGGCGATCGCAGCCAGGACAGCCACGACCACGGAGAAGATGACACCCGCCGTCACGAGCCCGATGGCCGCCGAGAGGATGCCCTCGCCGATCACCGGCAGGGAGATCGCGACGTAGAGCACGAGGAAGAAGCTCGACGCCACCTCGCTGCGCCGCTCGGGCGGGCTGCCCGCGTTGACCGCGCCGAGGCCCGCGCGGAACGACATGCCCTGGCCGACGCCGGCGACCGCCGCGCCCAGGAGCAGCACCCCCAGCGACGCCACCGCGATCGACAGGCCCACGACGAGGATTCCGACGACGAGGCCGACGCAGCCGGTCAGCAGCGCCGGGCGCAGCGCGAGCCGGGACGAGGCGATCTGGCCGAGCGTGGAGAAGCCGAGCAGCGTGAACACCACGAGGCCGCTGACGAAGTGGTTCTCGATGCGGAGGACCTGCGTGAGGAACGCCGGCGAGACCGCGGTGAACAGGCCCAGGACGGCGAACCCGGCGAACCCCGCGATCGCGGCGCCGACGAAGACGCCGCGCACCTCCGCGGGCACGCCGAGCTTCTGGGGCGCGAACGAGACCGTCCGCCCGGTCGTGTCCAGCGGTTCCGCGACGAGGTAGGCGCCGATCGCGACGAGCAGCACCAGCACGATGTGCACGGCGTAGGGCAGGAACAGCGGAAGCGGCGCGTACTGGGCGAGCGCCCCGGCGAGCACCGGACCGAGCCCGAGGCCGAGCATGTTCACGCAGGCGGCCACGAGGCTGTAGCGGGCCTGCCGTCCCTCGGGGGCGAGGTCGACCAGGGTGGCGGTGGCCGTCGCGGTGAAGATGCCGGCGGACAGGCCGGACAGGACGCGGCCGACGAACAGCGCGGTGAGGCTGTCCGGGATGAGGAAGACCGCGCTCGACACGGCGGCGAGCGCGAGGCCGGGCAGGAGCACCGCCCGGCGTCCGAGCTGGTCGGAGAGGCGGCCGAAGAAGACCAGCGCGGCCGCGACGCCCACGGCGTAGACGGCGAAGATCAGCGTCACCACGACCTGGCCGAACCCGAGCTCGCGTTCGTAGAGCGGGTAGAGCGGGGTCGGCAGCGTCGCGCCGAGCATGGTGACGAGGAAGGCGAGGGCGACGACGACGGCGGCGGCCGGGCCCCGCAGGCCGCGGCTCGTGCCGGTCTCGGACGTCGTGCTGATGATGGACCTCCGTCGGGTCGGACGGAGGTGGTTGTTCCCGCTACCGATCAGCGCTACGCGCTGGCCGCGCTCTCCTGCTCGCGGACCGTGTCGACGACCGACAGCAGCACGGCGGCGCCGACGGCCTCGCGCCAGCGCGGGCGGGGGCGCTCGCCCTCCGTGGGGACGGCGGCGAGGGCGCGCTGCGTGACCGGCCGGGTCTGTCCCGCGTGCCGCTCGTCCATGTCGACCACCCCGCTCCCGCTCGACGCGACCTTCGCGCCGTTCGTCGCACGTGTATCCGCGGGGTGGTCATGATTCGTTACCTCGAAACCCGGGGGTCCCCGGATCGGGTGAGCGCCCGGCGGGCCGCCCGCGCGAGGATGACGGCGTGCCGGCTCCCACGTACGACGTCGACGCCCTGCGCGCCCGGTTCCCGGCCCTCGGCGCGGGCTACGCGCACTTCGACGGGCCGGGCGGCTCGCAGGTGCCGGTCGAGGTGGCGCGGGCGGTCGCGGACACGTTGACCGCCCCGATCGCGAACCGGGGCACGGGCTACGCCGCGGCCCGGAACGCCGAGCTCGTCGTCCTGACCGCGCGGCAGGCGATGGCCGACCTCCTCGCCGCGGACCCGGGCGGCATCGTCTTCGGTCGCTCGATGACCGAGCTGACCATGTCGCTGGCCCGCACCCTGGCCGTCGGCTGGGGCCCGGGCGACGAGGTCGTGGTGACCCGCCTCGACCACGACGCGAACGTCCGACCGTGGGTGATCGCGGCCGGGCGGGCCGGAGCGACGGTGCGGTGGCTGGACCTCGACCCGGCCACCTGCGAGCTCGACGACGTGGCCACGGTCCTGTCCGACCGGACACGCCTCGTCGCCGTCACCGGCGCGTCGAACCTCGTCGGCACCCGCCCGGACCTCCCGGCGATCGCCGCGCGGGTGCATGCGGCGGGCGCACTGTTCGTGGTGGACGGCGTGCACCTGACCGCCCACGCGTCGATCGACGTCGCGGAGATCGGCGCCGACGTCTTCCTGTGCTCGCCCTACAAGTTCCTCGGCCCGCACTGCGGGGTGCTGGCGGCCGACCCGGCGTTCCTCGAGACGCTGCGCCCGGACAAGCTGCTGCCGTCCACCGACGCCGTGCCGGAGCGCCTCGAGCTCGGGACGCTGCCCTACGAGCTGCTCGCCGGCACCACGGCCGCGGTCGACGTGCTGGCCTCCCTCGGGGGTGGGGCGGGCACCCGCCGGGACCGCCTCGTCGTCGGGATGGCGGCGGTGGACGCGCACGAGGACCGGCTGCGGCGGCGGATCGAGGAGGGCCTCGCGGGGTTGCCCGTCGAGGTGCTCAGCCGGGCGCGGCACCGCACGCCGACGCTGCTCGTCCGCGTCCCGGGCGGCGACCGGCAGGCGTCGGCGCTGCTCGCCGACCGGGGCGTGTTCGCGCCGAGCGGGTCGTTTTACGCGCTCGAACCGGCCCGGCGGCTCGGCCTCGGCGACGCGGGCGGGCTGCGGATCGGGCTCGCGCCCTACTCCTCCGACGACGACGTCGACCGACTCCTCGAGGGACTGGGGGCCGCGTGCCGGACCGCGTCAAGCTGAGCCGCGCCAAGGGCTGGCGCAAGCCGGACGACGTCATCACGGTCGCGCGCCCGTCGGCGTGGGGGAACCCGTTCAAGCTCGGCGAGACCGTCGAGGTGGGCGGCGAGCGGGTCACGCTCGACCGCGACCTGATGATCGCGCTCTACCGGCGCTGGCTCACCGAGCACCCGGAGCTCGTCGAGCAGGCCCGCGCGGAGCTGGCGGGCCACGACCTGGCCTGCTGGTGCGGCCTCGACGAGGCGTGCCACGCCGACGTGCTGCTGCGCGTCGCGGCCGGCGAGGATCCGTAGGTCCGCCTCGGGAGGCCCCGGGCCTTGCGGCCCCGCCCTCCGGCCGTGTACGCGGGACTCGGACATTTCGCCCGTGCCGCTCGACACGCAGGAGGTCGCCCGATGACCGCGCTGGACGAACCGCAGACCACCGTCACGCATCCGCTCGAGCCGCTGACCGCCGACGAGGTGTCCGCGGCCTCGGCGATCCTCAAGGACGCCCGGGGGCTCGAGCCCACCGCGCGGTTCGTGTTCGTGCACCTGCACGAGCCGTCGAAGGCCGACCTCGCCTCCTGGGAGAGGGAGCGCGGCGGAGCTCGACCCGGACTGCCCCGCGAGGCCGAGATCGTGCTCTACGAGCGCGCGGAGAAGATGCTCTACGAGGCCGTCGTCTCGCTGAGCGACCGCACGGTCGTCGACTGGCGCGCGCGGCCCGGCGTGCAGGCCCCGGTGATGGCCGAGGAGTTCTTCGCGACCGAGGAGATCGTGCGCGCCGACCCCCGCTGGCAGGAGGCGATGCGGCGGCGCGGGATCGAGCGGTTCGACCTCGCGATGATCGACCCGTGGGCGTCGTCGTGGTCCGGCCCCGAGGACGACCCGACGGCCCGCCGCATCGTCCGGCCGCTGACCTGGATGCGCTCCGCACCCGGCGAGCACGGCTACGCGCGGCCGGTCGACGGGCTGGTCGTCACGGTGGACCTGGACCTCCGCGAGGTCGTCGAGGTGGAGGACCACGGGATCGTCGACCTGCCCCCGCAGCCCGCCAACTACGAGCAGCCCTGGATCCACGACCCCGCGAACGTGCCGCGGGTCGAGACGATCCGCGACGACGTGCGGCCCATCGAGATCACGCAGCCCGAGGGCCCGAGCTTCACCGTCGACGGGCACGCCGTGTCCTGGCAGAAGTGGCACCTGCGGATCGGCTTCACCCCGCGCGAGGGCCTCGTCCTGCACGACGTCTCCTACGACGACCGCGGCACCCGGCGTCCGATCCTGCACCGCGCCTCGCTCGCCGAGATGTACGTGCCCTACGGCGACCCGGCCCCGACGCACCGCTTCAAGAACGTGTTCGACCAGGGCGAGTACGGCGTCGGCTGGCTCGCCAACCCGCTCACGCTGGGCTGCGACTGCGTCGGCCACATCCGGTACTTCGACGGCATCGTCAACGACCAGGACGGCGGCGCCGTCGTCATCCCGAACGCGGTCTGCATGCACGAGGAGGACACCGGGATCGCGTGGAAGCACACCGACTTCCGCACCGAGGAGGTCGAGGTCCGCCGCCGGCGTCGACTCGTCATCTCCTCGATCGTCACCGTCGGGAACTACGAGTACGGCTACTTCTGGTACCTCTACAACGACGGGATGATCGAGTACGAGGTCAAGCTGACCGGCGTGATCTCCACCGGGGCGATCCCGGTCGGCTCGGTGCCCGAGCACGGGACGCTCGTCGCCCCCGGCCTCTACGGCCCGCACCACCAGCACTTCTTCTGCGTGCGCCTCGACATGACCGTCGACGGTCCGGCCAACACCGTCACCGAGATCGACTCGATGCCCTCCCCGCCCGGACCGGCCAACCCGCACGGGAACGCCTGGGTGACGACGCGGACCCCGATCACCTCCGAGGCCGAGGGCGCCCGCGACACGGCGCCCGGGCGCGCGCGGTTCTGGAAGATCGAGAGCGCCACGGAGACCGGGCCGACCGGCGCGCCGACCGCGTACGCCCTGATGCCCGGCTCGACGGTGCCGCCGATGTACTCGCCGGAGGCGCTGTTCGCCCCGCGGTCGGGCTTCACCGAGCACACGGTCTGGGTCACCGCGCACGACCCGGCGCAGCGCTTCGCCGCGGGCGACTACCCGCTGCAGGCGCCGGTCGGGACGGGCCTGCCGCACTACCTCGACGGCGACCGTCCGCTCGAGGGCTCCGACGTCGTCGTCTGGTACACGTTCGGCGCCCACCACGTGGTGCGTCCGGAGGACTGGCCGGTGATGCCGGTGTCGACGATCGGCTTCATGCTCCGGCCGTCCGGCTTCTTCGACGGCAACCCGGCGCTGGACCTGCCCCCCTCCGAGGCGAAGGCCTGCCACTGACGCGACCGCCGAGCGGTCCCGCAGCGCGGTCGGAGCCCCCTCCGCGCAGCGCCGGGGGACCGCTCGGCGAGCGTCGGCGGGCCTGCCGCCGATCGCTCGATCGGGCTACGGTGCCGCGGCATGGGGGTCGGGGAGGGGCAGGCTCGTCGTGTGACGGGTGTGGCAGGTGTGGTCCTGGTGGGGGTGCTGCTGGCCGGGTGCGGGTCCGTTCCCGACGCCGGGTCGGGGCCGGTGCCGTCGTCGGCGCCGGCGTCCGCGGCGTCTCCGACCAGCGTCGATGCGGCCCAGGCCGGGTTGCCCGAGACCGTGCGGCGCATCCTCCCGACGGCGTACGAACGCCTCGCCGCGAGCGCCGACCGGCTCGATCCCGCGCAGGGCTATCCGCGGTCCGTGGCGGGCGGCGCCACGACCTGGACCACGAAACCGGTCGACGACTGGACCTCCGGCTTCTTCCCCGGCGAGCTGTGGCTCGCGCACACGCTGACGCAGGACCCGGCCTGGGTCGCCCGCGCGCAGCGCTGGACCGCGCCGATCGCCGGCCAGGTCACGCGCACCGACACCCACGACCTCGGCTTCGTCGTGGAGGACAGCTTCGGTGCACAGCTCGACCGGACGGGGCAGGGGGCCGAGCAGGTCGTCACCGCCGCCCGCTCGCTGGCCACCCGCTACTCGCCCACGGTGAAGGCCATCAAGAGCTGGGACACCGACGGGGACGACGACAAGCGCGGCTCGTGGCGCTTCCCGGTCATCGTCGACACCCTGATGAACCTGCCGCTGCTCGACCGGGCGGCGGCCCTGCCGGGCGGCGACCCGCGGTGGTCCGACCTCGCCACGCAGCACGCGATCACCGCGTCCACCACGAACATGCGGCCCGACGGGAGCATCGCGCACGTGGCGGTGTTCGACCCGTCGTCGGGCGCGCTGGTCGGGCGCGACACCTGGCAGGGCGCGGACGCGGACTCGACGTGGAGCCGCGGGCAGGGCTGGGCGATCCACGGATTCGCTGCGCAGGCCCGCGCGGCCGGGAACCCGGAGCTGCTCGCCGCCGCGCGCCGGGCGGCCGACTGGTGGCTCGCGCACACCGCGCCCGGTGCCCGCGTGCCACCGTGGGACTTCTCGCGCCCGGGCGAGGAGCGGGACACCAGCGCGGCGGCGGTCGCCGCCTCCGGGCTGCTCGACCTCGCGGCGCAGACCGGCGACGCGCGCTACCGGCAGGCCGCGCTCGAGACGCTCGACGAGCTCGCGACGCAGGACGTCGCGCCCGCCGGTCCCGCGCTGCTCGCGCACGCCGTGGGCGGGAAGCCGCAGGACAGCGAGGTCGACGTCGGCATGGTCTACGCCGACTACTACCTGCTCGAGGCGGTGACCCGCGCGTCGTAGGCGGCCCGCGCCGCCTCGACGTCGGGCATGTGGGCCTCGGCCCACCGCTCGAGCTGACGGGTCAACCCGACGAGGTCGTGCCCCAGCTCGGTGAGTGCGTACTCGACCCGCGGCGGCACCTCGGCGTACACGGTGCGCGCCACGAGACCGTCGCGCTCCAGCGCGCGCAGCGTCTGCGTGAGCATCTTCGGCGTGATCCCGCCGATCCGGGCGGCGATCTCGCCGTGGCGCAGCGTGCCGGCCGCGAGCGTGAGGACCACCAGCACGCTCCAGCGGTCGCCGATCCGGTCCAGGACCTGGCGGCTGGGGCAGTTCGGGTCGAACACGTCGGCGTCCACCTCGACACTATCTGCCGGGTACCTACAGCACTTCAAGGTGCTGACTCTCCGACGGGAAGTAACGGACGGCGGGTCGGGTTGGCCGGGGCGGTGACCCCACCGTTCGAAGGAGAAGCCGTGTACGTGATCACCGGAGCCACCGGGGCCCTGGGTCGTCTCGCCGTCGAGTCCCTGCTGGAGACGGTCCCCGCCGACCGGGTCCGCGCGACCGGCCGCCGCGTCGAGGCGCTCGACGACCTCGCCGCGCGCGGCGTGGACGTGCGCCGCGCCGACTACACCGACCCGGCGTCGCTCGCCGTGGCGTTCGAGGGTGCGACGCGGGTGCTGTTCGTGTCCGGCAGCGAGGTCGGGCAGCGCATCCCGCAGCACCGGGCCGTCGTGGACGCCCTCGCCGCCGTACCCGGGCTGGAGCTCGTCGCCTACACGAGCATCCTGCACGCGCAGGACTCGGACATGATCCTGGCCGGCGAGCACGCCGAGACCGAGCGGCTGCTCGCCGCGGCCGGGCTGCCGACCGTGCTGCTGCGCAACGGCTGGTACCTCGAGAACTTCCTCGCCTCGCTGCCGGACACCGTCGAGCACGGGATGGTCGGCGCGTCCGGCGACGGCCGGTTCGACGCCGCGACCCGCGCCGACCTCGCCGCCGCCGCGGCGGCCGCCCTGACCGGTGGCGCGACGGCAGGTGCGGTGCTGGAGCTCGGCGGACCCGGCTTCACGCGCGCGGAGCTCGCTGCCGGGATCGGGCGGGCCGCGGGGCGCGACGTGAGCTACACCGACCTCTCCGTCGCCGACCTCACCGCGGCCCTCGTCGGCGCCGGCGTGCCCGAGGGCTTCGCCGCGGTGCTCGCCGACAGCGACCGGGGTGCGGCGGCGGGGCTGCTCGCCGCGCCCGGCGACGACCTCGCCCGGCTGCTGGGCCGTCCGGCGCAGCCGTGGGCGCAGGTGGTCGACCAGGCGGTCCGCAACGAGCTCGTCACCCCCTGACCAGGGCATCGGTCCGGCCGTGCGCCGGGTCGCGGCGGTACTGTCCGCTTCGTGTCCGCCGCGCCCGGTCCGGTCCCCGACGCCCCGCCGTTCCGCAGCGTGCTGCTGGTCTACAACCCGAACAGCACCGGCGGCGGCGAGGGCAAGGCGCACACGCTCGCCCGCGAGCTGCGGGAGCTGACGCCGGGGCTGCAGGTCGACCTCGTCCCGACCGAGTACGCGGGCCACGCCCGCACGATCGCCGAGAGCGCGGCCCGCACCCACAAGCCGCTGGTCGTGTCGGTGTCCGGCGACGGCGGCTACAACGAGGTCGTCGACGGTGCCATGGCCGGCGGGGACGGTGAGCGCACCGGGACGATCGTCGCCGTCACCTCCGCGGGCAACGCGAACGACCACCGCCGCGTCACCCGCAAGCGCCCGCTCGCGGAGGCGATCGCCGAGGGCACGGTGGAGAACCTCGACGTGCTGCGGCTGACCGTCGGGTCGGGCCGACCCCGCTACGCGCACTCCTACATCGGGCTCGGCATCACGCCCGTGGTCGCCCTCGCCCTCGAGCGGGGTGGGAAGGGGTCGCTGCGCGAGCTCGTGACGACGTTCCGGGAGTTCCTGCGCTTCAGCCCCTTCGAGATCGAGCTGGAGGCGTTCGAGGGCGAGTCCCGCGACGGGGTGGGGGTCGGGGAGTACCTCGGGCTGCACCGCTACGACAGCCTGATCGTCGCGAACCTGTCCGAGATGGCGAAGTACGCGCGGCTCTCCGAGGGCGACCCGGCCGACGGCCGCTTCGAGATCGTGTCGATCCCGCACCGTGGCCGCGTCCGCCTGCTGTTCACCGGCATCCGCGCCGCCTGGAAGGGGCTGGGCTGGCAGCCGAGCGCCCGGCACCTGCGCTTCCGCACGATCGGCGAGCTCCCGCTCCAGCTCGACGGCGAGGTGATCACGCTGCCCGCGGACACGTCGGTGGCGATCACGCTCGTCCCCGGGGCGTTGGCGACCGTCCGGTGAGCGCCGCGGACGACCTCGGCCTCGCACGGGACGAGACCCGGGCCCGCATCGCGGCGCTCGAGGCGCAGATCGCGAGCATCGTCGAGACCGCGTCGTCGAGCTCGGGCGACGACGAGCACGACCCCGAGGGCCAGACGATCGCCTACGACCGCGCCCAGGCGCAGGCGCTGCTCGCCCGCGCCCGCACCGACCTGGCCGAGATCGACGCGGCGTTCGCCCGGCTCGACGCGGGGACCTACGGCATCTGCGAGGTCTGCGGCCGCGACATCCCCGGCGAGCGCCTGGAGGCCCGGCCGGCCGCACGGCGGTGTGTGCGGCACGCCTGATCCTCTCGTGGCAGGAAAGCGTCGTTGCTGTCGTCCAGTGGCAGGTTCGGCGCATCGTCGGAGGCCGTCCCCGTGACAGCAATGCGTCACTGCATGCGTTGAGTGCCAGCAGCGCCACACCGTCAGGGGCGGCGGAACACCTCGCCGGCGGGCCGGACCGGCTTCGCGCCCGGTGCGGCGACGAACCGCTCCTCGGCGCGGGCGGCGGTGTCCGACGCCATCCCGGTCTCCCCGAGCGCGGCCGCCACCGGCCCGAGCAGGTCCGCCGACCCGTCGTCGGGAAGGGCCGTGAGCAGCAGCCGCTCGCGCATCCAGGCCGAGAGCCGCTCCTCGTCGGCCTTCGGCAGCACGACGTCGGCGGCCCAGGTGGGGGCGAGCGACAGGTCGTCGAGCAGCAGCCCGGCGAGCACGCGGCGGAGGCGGGACACGCCGGTGCGGTAGAGGTCCTGACGGCGGATGCGGTTGCGCAGCATGCGGGCCGCGCCGACGTCGAGCAGCACGCGGCCGTCGTGCACCGCCCCGCCGAGGCCCAGCGGCTCGACCGTCCACCAGGCGTACAGCCCCGGTGCACCCGGCAGGTCCGCGACCGTCGCGTCGAGATCGCCGGGGACGGCGGTGAGCACGGCGGCGGCCTCGTCGGGGGTCACGGGTCGAGTCTGCCGTGGCCGGTCCCGGACGCCGCGACGGTGCGGCGCTGCTGGCACTCACTGCCAGCAGTGACGCATTGCCGGCACCGGGACGGTACCCCGCCACCAGCGACGATGCGGCGAACCTGCCACTGAATGACAGCAACGACGCTTTCCTGCCACCAGGAGAGACCGGGAAGAGGCGATCACGTCCCCCGCGGCCGCAACGACCGCGCCAGCACCGCCGCGCCCACCGCGGCGACCGGCACGAGCAGCAGCCCCGTCCCCACCGACGAGGCGTCGGCGATCGCGCCGATCACGGGCGGGGTCACGAGGAAGCCGAGCCGGGCGAGGAAGCCGACGACCGCGATCCCGTCGCCGGGTCGCACCCCGGGGACGGTGCCGGCCGCGGCGAAGGCGAGGGGGAACAGGGTGGCCACCCCGAGCCCCGCGACCGCCCACCCGACGACCGCCGCGACCGGGTGCGCCACCAGCAGCGCGACGCCGAGCGCGACCGACGCGGCGAGCGCCCCGAGGCGTGCGACCCGCACCGCCCCGAACCGGTCGACCACCCGGTCGCCGCCGATGCGACCCGCCGTCATGAACACCTGGAACGCGACGAAGGGCAGGCCGGCGACGAAGGCGCCCGCCCCGAGGTCGTCGCGCAGGTAGACCGCGCCCCAGGAGGCCGACGAGTCCTCGACCGCGCCGGAGCACACCATCAGCCCGGCGATCGCGAGCAGGCCGAGCACGGCCGGCCGGGAGCGGAGCACCGAGCGCACACCCACGCCGTCGTGGGCCTCCGACGGCCCCGAGTCCGGCACGGTGAACATCCACGCGACCGCCGAGGTCACGACGAGCACCGCCGCGACCGCCGTGAGGTGCCACCCGATCGGCACGCCGAGCCCCGCGGCGCCCGCGCCGAGGAGCCCGGCGCCGACCGCGGCGACGCTCCACGTCGCGTGCAGTCCGTTGATGATCGACCGGCCGTAGCGTTCCTGGACGACGAGGCCCTGCGCGTTCATCGCCGCGTCGGTCCAGGCGTCGGTCACCCCGAGCACGAACAGGGCAGCCGCGAGGGCCCACCAGCCTGGCGCGACCGCCACGAGCGGCAGCAGCAGCGCGCCGACCAGCGAGACCGACGCCGCGACCCGCCCGCTGCCGAAGCGCGCGATCAGGGGACCCGCGAGCACCCCGACCAGCAGCGCCGCACCCGGGAACGCCGCGATCGCGGCCCCGAGCTCGGCGTTGGAGAGGCCCAGCCCGTCGCGCAGCGCCGGGAAGCGCGGCACGAGCGAGTTGTAGGTCGCGCCGTTGACCGCGAACAGCGCCATGACGGCGCCGCGGGCGCGGCGGTCGACCACCACGTCAGAAGGCATACCGGACCGTCAGCCAGGGGGCGTGCACGGCGATCAGCTCCTGCATCCGGGCCACGGCCCGCCGCTTCACGTCGACGCGGTAGCGCACGTTCTCCTGCCCGTTCTGCGACGTCTTCGCCTCCTGGGCCTCGGGGCGCCAGAGGACGTCCTCGGCCTTCGGGTGCCAGCCGAGGTTGACCTCGTGCAGCCCCGCGTTGTGCGTCAGCAGGATGACCTCGCAGGCGGCCTGCGCGCGGGCCGCGGGCGAGAGGCGGTCGGAGAGCTCGTCGAGCAGGGTCGCCCAGCGCCGCTGCCAGCCCTCCCGCAGGACGACGGGGGAGAAGTTGAGGTGGACCTCGTACCCCGCGCCCAGGAAGTCGTCGACCGCGCCGATGCGCTCCTCGATCGACGAGGTCCGCAGGTCGAGCAGCCGCGCGTCCTCGGGCGGCATGAGGGAGAACCGCACGCGGGTCGAGCCGCGGGGGTCGAGGTCGAGCAGACCCCGGTTGACGAACTTCGTCGCGAACGAGGCCTTGGCGCCGTCGAGGGTGCGGAAGTGCGCGATCGCGTCGGCGACGGCGTCGCTGACCAGCGCATCCACCGAGCAGTCGGAGTTCTCGCCGAGGTCGTAGACCCAGTCGACCGGGTCGCACTGGTTCGGCTCGGTCTTGCGGCCGGTCCGGGCGAGGTGGCGGCTGACGGCGCGCAGGATCGCGTCGACGTTGGTGAAGACCGTGATCGGGTTCGCGTAGCCCTTGCGCCGCGGCACGTAGCAGTAGGCGCACGCCATCGCGCAGCCGTTGGCCGACGACGGGGCGATGAAGTCCGCCGAGCGCCCGTTGGGCCGCACGGTGAGCGTCTTCTTCTCGCCGAGCACGAGGTTCTCCGCTTTCACCCGCACCCACCGCGACACCTGGCCGGCGTTGCCGTGCAGGTCGGGGATCGCCCAGTGCGAGTCGACCTCGCGGACCTCGGCGTCCGGGAACCGCGCGAGCACCTCCTGGCCGCGCATGGACGCGAGGGCGGCCGGTTCGGCCCAGACGGTGCGGATGTCGAGGAGGTCGGTGAGCTCGGGGGTCACGACGTCCATGTGTCCGACCGGCGGGCCACCGCGAACGTCTCCTCGACCGCGGCCGCCGTGAGCCGGTCGCCGCGGCTGCGCAGCGCCCGTCCGAGGTCGCCGGCGCGGGTGATGATGACCCCGCGGGGGCGGCTGTGGTTGACGATCGTCGCGCCGACGACCACGACCACGGGGAGCACCGGTGGCGGGTTCAGCACCTCCTGGAAGCCCGCGGCGAGCGCGATCCCCTCGGCGAGCCGGTCGGCGACCTCCTCGGCGAGGGTGCGGATGCGGGCGAGGTCGACGTGCTGCCCGTCGACCTCGAGCCCGTCGGCGGAGGCGTGCACCTTGCTGCCGGGCTGCGGGCGGTCCTCGAGCACGAACACGCCGCCCGGGCAGATCACGAGGTGGTCGAGGACGACGGTCTCGTGGCCGACGACCAGGTCGATCCCGTGCAGCATCCGCCACCGCACCGTGCGTCCGAGCCGCGTCGACACGGGCGCGGCCAGCTCGCGGCTCAGCGCCTGCGCCACCTCCAGGCGGGCGTCCGCCCGCTGCCGCAGCGCGGTGTCCTCCTCCCGGCGACCCTGCCGACGGGCCTCCGCGGCCCGGCGGGCCAGGCCGTGGTCGGGGGTGAACCGGGCGAGATCGACCCAGTCGTCGCCGAGCCGTTCCCGGGTGCGCTCGTGGCCGGCCGCGCGGGGCCCGCCGTCGTCGAACGCCTCGTAGCGGTACCCGTCGGCGGAGTCCGCCGACCAGCCACCGGCGGGCGTCGGGACGCCCGCCTCCAGGGCCGCGGGTTCCCGACGGCGGGTCGGCTCGGGGTCGCGTGCGGGCTCCGGCTCCCCGACGTCGCGCGGGCGCTGGAAGCTCAACGTGTCGCGCATCCGCCGTCGTCGGCTCGGCGGCCGGACCGTCGCACCGTTCTCCCCGAAGCCCGGGAAGGGGTCGAGCCCGTGGGCGGCGAGCCACTCGTCGAGCTCGGCGACGAACGTGGCACGGAAGGCGGGCGGCACGTCGCTGACCTCGCCGGTCTCCAGGTCGTAGGTGCCGAGCCGGCTGCCGTAGGGCGAGATGACGACGACCTTGTCCCCGCGGCCGAGACGGTTGCGCCGGGCCGGCATCAGACGTCCTTCCCGTCGAGCCAGCGGGTGATGTTGTCGTGCTCGACCCGCGTCAGCTGCCGCACCCCGTCGACCACCGCGCCCTCGATGAGCGCGCCCGCGAACGGGATCGTCACCGTGACGTCGACGTCCACGTCGAGCACGCACCCGCCGGCCCCCGCGCCGTCCACCGACATCGTCCCCTCCGCCCGGACCGGCGCCCGGGGCACGCTCACCTCGACCGTGCCCTCGCACCGGTCGTCGGACAACCGCCACCGCTCCGTGCGGCGCAGCACCAGCCCACCCGTCAGCAGCCGTCCGATGGCGGGCGGCACCTGCCCCGTCGGGACGGGCTGGCGGACCACCACCTCCAGGCGCGAGCCGTGCACCTCGTGGCGCTCCACCTCGCCCCCGCCGCCCGCGTCGAGCCGGGCCCGGTGGAAGTCCGGGTCGGCGAGGGCGCGGGCGAAGGCGGCGACGGGGTGGGGGTACTCCCGGCCGGCCTGCAGGCGGGTCGTCACATCAGGACATTGTGCCCCGCCGGGGCACACTGGACCTCGTGTCGGACGCGCGCGTCGGGAGCGGGGGGTCGTCCTCCGCCGCGACGATCCTGCACGCCGACCTCGACGCCTTCTACGCCTCGGTGGAGCAGCGCGACGACCCCGACCTGCGCGGACGCCCCGTCCTCGTCGGCGGCGGCGTGGTCCTGGCCTGCAGCTACGAGGCGAAGCGGGCCGGGGTGCGGACCGCGATGAACGGGCGGCAGGCGCGGGCGCTGTGTCCGGAGGCCGTCGTCGTCCCGCCGCGGATGGAGGCGTACTCGGCGGCGTCGAAGGACGTGTTCGCGATCTTCCGCGACACGACGCCGCTCGTGGAGGGCATCTCCGTCGACGAGGCGTTCCTCGAGGTCGGCGGGCTGGCCCGGCTGGTCGGCACCCCGCGGGACATCGCCGCCCGCCTGCGCGGCCGGGTGCTCGCCGAGGTCGGTCTGCCGATCACGGTCGGGGTGGCGCGGACGAAGTTCCTGGCCAAGGTCGCGAGCGGGGTGGCCAAGCCCGACGGGCTGCTCGTCGTCGAGCCCGACGCCGAGCGCGAGTTCCTGCACCCGCTGCGGGTCGAGCGGCTCTGGGGCGTCGGGCGGGTGACCGCGACGAAGCTGCACGGGATGGGCATCCACACGGTCGCCGACGTGGCCGACCTCGGCGAGCCCGCCCTGGTGTCGCTGCTCGGGCCCGCCGCGGGGCACCACCTGCACGCCCTCGCGACGTTCTCCGACCCGCGGCGGGTCACCCCCGGGGTCTCGCGCCGCTCGATCGGCTCCCAGCGTGCGCTCGGCAACCGCCGTCGCAGCCCGGAGGAGCTGGACACCATCCTCGCCGGGATCGTCGACCGGCTCGCCCGCCGCCTCCGCGAGGGTGACCGGACCTGCCGGACCGTGGTGCTCCGGCTGCGTTTCGGCGACTTCACCCGCGCGACCCGCTCCCACACGCTGCGCACCGCGACCGACCGCACCGCCCCGCTCGACGCCGCCGCCCGCGAGCTGCTGGCCGAGTCGATGTCGATGATCCTGCAGCGCGGCATCACCCTGATCGGGCTCTCCCTGGCCAACCTCGACCGTGACGGCCGCGAGCAGCTCGAGCTGCCCCTCGACGAGCGCGACGACCCCCACGCCGCACTGGCCGGCGGAGCACCCGAGCGCGACGCGGCCGCCCTGGACTCCGCGCTCGACGCCGTCCGGGCCCGGTTCGGCTCCGCCGCGGTCGGCCGCGCCACCCAGCTCGGGAAGGACCCCGGTATCTCGGTCCCGGTGCTCCCGGAGCACGAGTAGGTCCTGATCCCGCCCGGGTGCGGGCCGGGAGGTCGTCCCGACGGCGGGTGGGCCCGGGTCGGGTGCGCGGCTCCCGCCGGGCCGGCCCGCGACGGTGACGTGAGGCAGGGCCGACGGGCCCCGGACCTGTCTGGTGTGCACTTCGGGACGGGGTGCCGGGCGGGCTCGGATCGACTCCGCCGAGCGGTGCAGGAACCGAGTGGATCTCGCTCCCACAGTGTCTCCGTCTGAGACAGCAAACGCTAGGAGTACCCACTCGTCCGCCCGCTACACCACGCTGACCAGCGACGAACGGTCGTTCGGGAGGGTTCGACGGCGATGTGCAGCATCTGCACATCCAAACGGTGATGTTGACCACACGGGTCCGCGGCGCGTTCAGTGACCCACGTCTCGCCGAGGAGCACCGCTCCGGCGAGGCCACCACGGGCCCCACCACCACCGGGCCCGCCCTCCGGGTCGCTCGGGTCCGGGGGTCGCTCGAGCCGTCGACGGAGAGGAGGGGCGATGTCGGACCAGGCCAAGGCCGGTGGGCGGTCCCTCAAGACCGCCGCCGAGGCGCTCGCCTCGCTGCACTACCTCGCCGCGGCCCGCGACGGCGTGACCGCCGAGGGCCTCGCCCTCGAGATCGGCAAGAGCTCCGCGACCGCGCGGTACCTGCTCAACACCCTCTGCCAGGAGGGCTACGCCCGCCGCGACGGCCACACCGGGGTCTACCGCCTCACCGACGTCCCGCCGTGGGGTGGCCCCTGGGGCGTCACCGACGACGCCGACGATGCCGCCGCCGACGAGGCGGCACCGACCGCCGTCGCCACGCCGGCCGAGGGGCTCCGCCCGCTGCGCCGCGAGGACGACCCGGTGAGCCGCTACGAGCTGCCCGAGAGCCTGGCCGACGCGGTCACCGAGCTCTACTGGCGCACGCGGCAGCGCTCCTACCTCGCCCGGTGGGACGGCGACGCCACCGTGATCGTCGACGCCCGCGGCCACCAGGGCCTGGCGCGCATCCCGGACCTGCGCGAGCGCATCCCGGTCGCGCAGGCCCACGCCCTCGCGGTGACGAAGGCGCTGGTCGCGACGTCCGCGGAGATCGAGGAGCTGCTGCTCGCGCAGCCGCACCGCACGGCGTTCACCGCGACCACGATCACGACGACGCCCGGGCTCGAGCGCGAGTTCGCCCGGGTGCGCCGCGACGGCGTCGCCGTCGACCGCGAGGAGTTCGCCGAGGGCTTCTGCTGCGTCGGCGCCCCGATCGTCGCCCCCGACGGACGGGTCGCCGCGAGCATCGCGGTCTCGAGCCCCGCCCGGCGGTTCGCCCAGGACGGCGACGCCCTGACCACCGCGGTCCGGGAGGTGGCCGCCACCGCGATGCGCGAGTGGCGGGCCCGGGTCGCGGCCGACCGCTCCGACGACGAGGAGGTGAGGCCGGCGTAGTCACCGGGGCCGCACCGCGGTCCACCCGCACGACCGACAGCACACTCATCAGGCACTTTCCGAGGAGGAAAGCATGAGCCGTCAGAGCTTGGCGAAGGCTCACCAGAAAATCCAGGAACTCTCCTGGGAGCCGCAGTACCACGAGCCGTACATGAAATACGGCACGGACTACACCTTCCGCAAGGCCGCGAAGAAGGACCCGCTGAAGCAGGTCCTCCGGTCCTACTTCCCCATGCAGGAGGAGAAGGACAACCGCGTCTACGGCGCGTCCGACGGCGCGATCCGCGGCAACATGTTCCGCCAGGTGCAGGAGCGCTGGCTGGAGTGGCAGAAGCTCTTCCTGTCGATCATCCCGCTGCCCGAGATCTCGGCGGCGCGCTCGATGCCGATGCTGTTCCAGGCGGTCCCGAACCCGGAGCTGCACAACGGCCAGGCGATCCAGATGATCGACGAGGTCAGGCACTCGACGATCCAGCAGAACCTCAAGCGCCTGTACATGAACAACTACATCGACCCGGCGGGCTTCAACAACACCCTCCGGAACTTCCACTCGGACTACTGCGGCACCATCGGCCGCCAGTTCGCCGAGGGCTTCATCACCGGTGACGCGATCACCGCGGCCAGCATCTACCTGACGATCGTCGCCGAGACGGCGTTCACGAACACCCTGTTCGTGGCGATGCCCGGTGAGGCGGCGGCCAACGGTGACTACCTGCTGCCGACGGTGTTCCACTCGGTCCAGTCCGACGAGTCGCGCCACATCTCGAACGGCTACGCCACGCTGCTCATGGCGCTGTCGGACGAGGACAACCGCCAGCTGCTCGAGCGCGACCTGCGCTACGCGTGGTGGAACAACCACCGCGTCGTGGACGCCGCGATCGGCACGTTCATCGAGTACGGCACGAAGGACCGCCGCAAGGACCGCGAGTCCTACGCGGAGATGTGGCGTCGGTGGATCTACGACGACTACTACCGTGCCTACCTGCTGCCGCTCGAGAAGTACGGCCTGGTGATCCCCCACGACCTCATCGAGGAGTCGTGGAACCAGATCTGGAACAAGGGCTACGTCCACGAGGTCGCGCAGTTCTTCGCCACCGGTTGGGTCGCCAACTACTGGCGCATCGACAGCATGACCGACGAGGACTTCGAGTGGTTCGAGTACAAGTACCCGGGCTGGTACGACCGGTACGGCAAGTGGTGGGAGAACTACAACCGGCTCTCGCGGCCGAACGGCCACCACGCGATCGTCGCCGAGGACGTCGACTACGTGTACCCGCACCGCTGCTGGACCTGCATGGTCCCGTGCCTGGTGCGTGAGGACATGGTCGTCGACAAGGTGGACGGCCAGTGGCGGACCTACTGCCACGAGGCCTGCCGCTGGACCGACGCCGTGGCGTTCCGGCCCACCTACGAGGGCCGCGACACGCCCAACATGGGCAAGCTCGTCGGTCACCGCGAGTGGGAGACGCTCTACCACGGCTGGAACTGGGCCGACGTCATCCAGGACATGGGCTTCGTGCGTGACGACGGCAAGACGCTCACGGCGCAGCCGCACCTGGACCTCGACCCGAAGAAGATGTGGACCCTCGACCACATGCGGCGCATGCCGCACGTGGCCAGCCCGAACGTCATCCTCAACGAGATGAGCGACTCGGAGCGCGAGGCGTTCGTGGCGGACTACAACGCCCAGGGCCCGGCCGGCCGTCCGGCCGGCTCGACGTCCTGATCGTCCCGGACGTGCAGTGACCCGCGGGGGCCGGTGATCCCGGCCCCCGCGGCCTCCGCCGGACCGTGTGTCGCTCCGATCCGGCAGTTTCTTCTTTCTCCCGCAATTGTTCCCCGGGCCGTGCTGTGTCCGAAAACCCTTCTCCAACGGGAGTTCATTCGATGGGTGACAAGCACCTCGTCCGATTCGAACCGGTGGGCATCGAGATCGAGGTCGACGAGGACCAGACGATCCTGCGCGCCGCGTTCGAACAGGGTGTCCAGCTCATGCACGGGTGCAAGGAGGGCCAGTGCGCCGCGTGCAAGTCCTTCGTCCTCGAGGGCGACATGGACGAGATCGAGCTCGACCGCTACTCGACCTTCGCCCTGCCCGACATGGAGCGCGAGGAGGGGCAGACACTCCTCTGCCGCGCCCACGCGTACGCCGACCTGACCATCGAGCTCCTCAACTACGACGAGGAGGTCCTGCGGTCCGGCCTGCCGGTGCGCAAGGGCACGGTCGAGGTCATCTCGAACGAGCCCGTCACGCACGACATGCGGCACCTGGTCGTCCAGCAGGTCGCCGGCGAGGACATCAAGTTCTTCCCCGGCCAGTACATGGACTTCATCCTCCCGGACTCCGGTGAGAGCCGGTCCTTCTCGATGGCGAACACCCCGAACCGCGAAGGCCGGTTCGAGTTCGTCATCAAGATCTACCCCGACGGTTTGTTCTCGCAGTTCCTGAAGAACGACGTGCAGGCGGGCGACAAGCTCGAGGTGGAGGCGCCGTTCGGCACCTGCACCCTGCGCGAGAACCGCACCTCGGACATCGTCTTCGTCGGTGGCGGCGCCGGCATGGCGCCCCTGCTCGGCCTGCTGCGCTCGCTCGCGGAGAAGGACACCGGGCGGAAGGCGACGCTCTACTACGGCGCGCGCACGAAGGACGACCTCTGCTTCACCGACGAACTGCGCGAGCTCGAGACCCGGCTCCCGGGCTTCCGGTACATCCCGGTCCTCTCCGATCACGAGGGCGACGGGTGGGACGGCCTGACCGGCCTCGTCACCGAGGCCGTCCGGGCGCAGGAATCCGATCTGAAGGGGAGGGATGCCTATGTGTGCGGGCCGCCGCCGATGGTGGACGCGGCGATCGCACTGCTGAACCAACGCGGGGTCGACGAACGCAACATCTTCTTTGACAAGTTCACCACGACCGGAGAGCCGGAGGAGTAGGGCGACACATGACCACCACCGAGAACAGCGCGAGAAGCGTTCCGAAGCCGACATTCACCGATGCGGAGGCCGGGGCGAAAGAGTTCCCCGACTCCGGACCCTCGGCGCGGCGCTACAACTACTACAAGCCCGCGAAGCGCAAGCAGACCCACTACGAGGACGTGACCGTCGAGGTCCAGCCCGACCCGCGGCACTACCTCACCCAGGGCTGGATCTACGGCTTCGCGGACGGTTCGCGCGGCTACCCGCTCGACTGGACGAAGCTCAAGGCGTGGGGCGTCGACAACCCCGAGCCCGAACGTGGCCCCGGCTCCGGCGGCAAGCCGGTGCAGGACTGGCCCGCCCACGGCTGGCACGAGTTCCGGGATCCCAATGAGGAATGGGAACTCACGATGTTCCGCTACAACGCGAACGTCGAGCGCCAGATCGGTCAGAACGTCGAGAACGCCCGCAACGCGAAGGCCTTCGACCAGTGGACCCAGAACTGGGTGCGCTTCGTCGAGCGGCACGTCGGTGCGTGGATGCACATCGAGCACATCTTCGGGCTCTACATCTTCGCGGCCTGCAACCGTTCCGGGCCGACGAACATGCACAACACCGCGATGGCGGTGAACAGCGAGCACAAGATCCGCTTCGCGCAGGACCTCGCGCTCTACAACCTCACCCTCACCGAGGAGATCGAGGGCTTCGACGGCGCCGCGCACCTCGACGCGTGGAACAACGACGCCGAGTGGCAGGGCGTGCGCAAGGTCGCCGAGGCGCTCACCGCGGTCGACGACGACTGGGGCGAGATGATCTTCGGCACGAACATCGTGTTCGAGCCGCTGCTCGGTGAGCTCTTCCGCTCGAACCTCGTGCAGCAGGCGGCCCCGGGCAACGGCGACTACGTCACCCCGACCGTCATGGGCGCCGGCGAGTACGACTTCGCCCAGCGCGACCTCCGCTGGACGCAGGCCTGCATGGGCCTGCTGACCCAGGACAAGGAGTTCGCCGACCACAACAAGCAGATCATGCAGGGCTGGCTCTCGCACTGGGTGCCGCAGTGCCTCGACGCGGCGCGCCAGCTCCAGCCGCTGTGGTCGCAGCCCGACGCCAAGCCGCCCCGCTTCGAGGACTCCCTCGACCGTGCGAAGAACCGTTTCGCCGGGATTCTCTCCGATCTCGGCCTCGACGCCCCGAAGGAGCTCTCCCAGTGACCCAGTTCAAAGCCGCCGAGAGTCCGTTCAAGGCGGACAAGACCGAGTCCGGCATGGCCGGCGTGACCCTGATGAACAACCAGATCGGGGTGGTCGTCGCCGAGGTGATGGACCGTCAGGAGAACGTCACCGTCACCCACCTCCCCGCGATGATCCGCGTGGACTGCGTGGGCCGGATGGACTTCGTGTACGACGAGATTTCCGAGGCGCTCGGTGAGGAGGAAGGCTTCTACGACGCCGCGGAATTCGAGGAGAACATGTCGACGCACTACGGGAAGATGATCCACATGGACGATCGGACCGTGATGTTCGGCAACATGGAGGAAGCGGCCGAGTTCATCGGCGACATGCTCCCGCCCGTGGTGAACAAGTCCTGACCGGACGCACCCGATAGACGTCGGACCGCCGCCCGTCGACATTCGTCGCGGGAGTCACCGGGCGGCGGTCCCGACATTCTCTTCCCCCCTCTCGCCCCCGCCGACGGCACACAAGGAGAAGACAGGCCATGGCCAAGGAACTGCGATTCGGAGCCGACGCTCGTCAGGCCCTGCAGGCGGGAGTGGACCAGCTCGCCGAAGCCGTCAAGTCGACGCTGGGACCGAAGGGCCGCAACGTCATCCTGGAGAAGATCACCGGCACGCCCGAGGTGACCAACGACGGCGTCACGATCGCCCGCGAGATCTTCCTGCGCGACCAGTTCGAGAACATGGGCGCCCAGGTGCTCAAGGAAGCCGCGGTCAAGACCAACGACGTGGTCGGCGACGGCACCACCACCGCGACCGTGATCGCCCAGGCGATCGTCCGCGAGGGCCTGAAGGCCATCGGCCAGGGCGGCAACCCGGTGCTGGTCAAGCGCGGTGTCGACATCGCGGTGCAGAAGATCGTCGACCACCTGGCGACGGTGGCCCACCCGGTGGACGACGTCGAGTCGCTCTCCCGGGTCGCCTCGATCTCCGCCAACGACGACGAGTCGATCGGCCGCGTCGTGGCCCAGACCCTGCACACCGTCGGCGACGACGGCGTCATCACCGTCGACGACGGCCCGGTGCACGGCCTGCGGGTCGACTTCGTCGAGGACTTCGAGTTCGAGAACGGCTACGTCTCGCCCTACCTCGTCACCGACCCCGGCTCCATGCTCGCGGTCCTCGACGACCCGTACCTGCTCTTCAGCGCGGAGAAGATCTCCGACGTCCGGTCGATCATGCCGGTGCTGGAGCGCATCATGCGCGACCCGCGGCCGCTGGTGATCATCGCCGAGAAGGTCGAGGGCTCCGCCCTCCAGATGCTCGTGCACAACCACGTCAACGGGCACCTCAAGGTCACCTGCATCCAGGCGCCCGGCTTCGGCGAGAAGCGCATCCACCTGCTCGAGGACATGGCCTCGCTGTGCGGGGGCAAGGTGCACTCGAAGGCGTCGGCGTTCGCGCTGGAGCAGATGGGCGTCGAGCACCTCGGCCGCGCCACGCAGGTCCGCGCCACGAGCGACCAGACCGCCATCATCGGCGGGAAGGGCGACCAGGCCGCCCGCGAGCTCCGCGTCTCGCAGCTCACCCACGAGCGCGACCGGAGCACGATCGGCACCGACGAGGACTTCTTCAACGAGCGCATCGCGCGGCTCTCGGGCAAGGCGGCGATCCTGCAGGTCGGAGCCCCGACCAACGCCGAGCTCAAGGAGATCCGCCACCGCGTCGACGACTCCCTGCAGGCCACCCGGGCCGCGATGGCCGAGGGCATCGTGGCCGGCGGCGGCGCCGCACTGCTGCACGCCGAGGGCGTGCTCGACGGCGTCGAGGTCAACGGCGACTATCGGACGGGCCGGGACATCGTCCGGGCCGCGCTGTCCGAGCCCGCGTACCTCATCGCGACGAACGCCGGCTACGACGGCCACGACGTCGTCAAGCAGGTGCGCGACATGGGCGTCGACGAGGGTTTCGACGCCCTCGAGGGCCGCTTCGGGAACATGGTCGAGCTCGGCGTCATCGACCCGTTGCGGGTGGTGCGCTCCGCGCTGCAGAACGGCGCGTCCGTCGCCGGTCTCATCCTCACCACGAACTCGCTCGTGGCCGAGGAGCAGACGCCCTGGAACAAGGCGCTCATGACCGAGTACGGACCCCTCGACGAAGGCATCCCGCAGCCCTCGCCGGACTCCAGCACGCCCCAGTCGCTGGGCCTCGGCCCCTCGGTGGGCTGAGCAGAGAACACGACGAGTCGAAGGAGCAGCACCCGTGAAGGCCGTCCGCGTCCACCAGTACCAGCAGGACCCGTCGATCGACGACATCGCCGAGCCCAAGCTCCAGGGCCCGCTCGACGTCATCGTCAAGATCGGCGGTGCCGGGGTCTGCCGTACCGACCTGCACATCGTCAACGGGGACTGGAAGGACATCCAGAACCCCGACCTGCCCTACGTGATCGGCCACGAGAACGCCGGGTGGGTGCACGAGATCGGGGACGCGGTCACCAACGTCAAGGTCGGCGACACCGTCATCCTGCACCCGCAGCCCTCGTGCGGGCTGTGCCTCGCGTGCCGGGCCGGCCGGGACATGCAGTGCACCGGGGACGCCTTCTTCCCCGGGCTGTCGAACAACGACGGCGGGATGGCGGAGTACCTGCGGACCACCGCGCGGGCCTGCGTGAAGCTGAACCCGGACACCAACCCGGCCGACGTGGCGGCGCTGGCCGACGCCGGCATCACGGCCTACCACGCGGTGCGCAAGTCGGTGCCCTTCCTGTACCCGGGCACCACCGCGGTGGTGCAGGGCGTCGGCGGCCTCGGGCACATCGCGGTGCAGGCCCTGGCCGCCCTGACCGCCACGAAGATCATCGCGGTGGACCGCAACCCCGCGGCGCTCGAGCTGGCGAAGAAGATCGGCGCCGAGGAGACCGTCGTCGCGGACGGCGACCATGTCGCCGCGGTGCAGGACCTGACCGGTGGCGGGGCCACCGTGGTCTTCGACTTCGTCGCCGAGCAGGGCGCCGAGATCGACGCCTGGGCCATGACCGGGCCGGCCGGCTACTGCTTCGTCCTGGGCTACGGCGGCCAGTTCACCGCCCCCACCCTCGACTTCGTCGCCGGCGAGAAGAACGTCATCGGCAACATCGTCGGGACCTACAACGACCTCGCGGAACTGATGGTCCTCGCGCAGGCCGGGAAGGTCACCCTCCACACCGTCCAGTACCGCCTCGACCAGGCGCTGGACGCCCTGCACGACCTCGACGCGGGCAAGGTCCGCGGCCGGGCGATCCTCGTGCCCTGAACAGCCGCAACAACAACCACCACGAACTGCGGAGAGGGATTCCATGTACGAGAAGAATGGCGAGAAGTACTTCGTCGTCGACTCCCACATGCACTACTGGGACGCGTCACCCGAGAACTGGGTGGAGGGTGCGGAGCAGTACGCCAAGGGCTGGATCGAGTGCTTCCACGCCTACCAGGGCCTCGGCCCGGCCGAGACGCACCAGCCGATCGAGGAGTTCCAGCGGGTCTCCGAGGACCAGCTGATGCGCGAGGTGTTCGACGAGGGCCACGTCGACAAGGCGATCTTCCAGTCGACGTACCTGCGCGAGTGGTACAAGGACGGCTTCAACACGACCGAGCGCAACGGGTCGCTGTTCGAGAAGCACCCGGACAAGTTCATCGTCAACACCCGCTTCGACCCGCGCGACGGCGACAAGGGCATGCGGGAGTTCGAGGAGAACACGAAGCGGTTCGGCGCGATCGGCGCGAAGCTCTACACCGCGGAGTGGAACGGCGACTCGCGCGGCTTCAAGCTGACCGACCCCGAGGCCTACCGTTTCCTCGAGCGGGCCCAGGAACTCGGCGTCAAGAACATCCACGTCCACAAGGGCCCGACGATCTGGCCGCTGGACAAGGACGCCTTCGACGTCTCGGACGTCGACCACGCGGCGACGGACTTCCAGGGTCTGAACTTCATCGTCGAGCACGTGGGCCTGCCGCGCATCGAGGACTTCTGCTTCATGGCGACGCAGGAGCCCAACGTCTACGCCGGCCTCTCGGTGGTCATCGGCGGCCTCATGCACGCCCGCCCGCGCTTCTTCGCCAAGGTCATGGGCGAGCTGCTGTTCTGGGTCGGCGAGGACAAGATGACCTTCGGCTCGGACTACAACATCTGGACGCCGAAGTGGCAGGTCGAGGGCTTCGTCGACTGGAACTACCCGGACTCCGAGGACTTCGCCGACTACCCGCGCCTCGGCACGGACGGCAAGAAGAAGATCCTCGGCCTGAACGCCGCCAAGCTCTACGGCATCGAGGTGCCGGCCGAGCTGCAGCTGTCCGCGGGCGAGGGCGCCCAGCTCGTCGACGAGCGCGAGGTGGCCCAGGCATGAGCATCTCCTTCCTCACCCGCCCGACGTCCGGTCGCGGTGCCGACGACGCCGCGCTCGTCGGGCGGGTGTGGGAGGCGCTGCGCACCGTGCGCGACCCGGAGCTCGACGCCGACGTCGTCTCGCTGGACTTCGTGGGGTCGGTCGAGATCACCGGGGCCGGGAACGGCCCGGTCGCCCACGTGACGCTCCGCCTGCCCACCTACTTCTGCGCGCCGAACTTCGCCTTCCTCATGGTCGCCGACGCCTGGGACGCGGTGTCCACCGTCGACGGGCTGGTCGACGTCGAGGTCGTGCTCATCGACCACTTCGCCGCCGACGCCATCAACGCCGGGGTCGCCGCCCGGGCCGGCTTCGTGCACTCCATGGCGGGCAGCGAGGTCGGCGAGGCCGTGGCCGAGCTCCACGAGCTGCGTCGGACCTTCACCGAGCGGGCCCTCATGGCCGGCACCGACCTCGTCGTCCGCCCCCTCATGCGGGACGGCGCGACCCCGGAGCAGGTCGCCGCGATGACCCTCGCCGACGCGCCGGCCTCGCCGGATCTCGAGCGCCTCCGCGCCCGCCGTCGGGAACTCGGCATCCCGGCCGGCGACGGCGACCCGCTGGTGGTCGACCCGTCGGGCGCGACCGTCGGCGTCGAGGCGCTGCCGCTGCACCTGCGCAAGGCGCGCAGCTACCAGGTCGGCGTGGACGCCAACACCAGCATCTGCCGCGGCCAGCTCGCCGTGCGCTACGGGCTGTGACGCCTCCGGTCCTCCTCCACCACCACTGACGTCAAGGAGGGATCGCGTCGTGACCGACGTGGCACCACGCACCGTCCGCCGGATCGGGTCGCCGGCGGCGGCCGCCCTGGCCGACCTCGCCGCCATCTTCGACGACCTGCAGACCGTCCTGCTCTGCTGCGAGCGCCTCGTGACCGAGCTCCGGCCCGGTCTGGCCAAGCAGCTCGACGAGACGGTCGTCGAGGCCCTGTGGACCACTGCCCTGATCTCCTACTCCCGCTGCTTCGCGGGCGGGGAGCGGGGCATGGGGCTCACCGAGGACGACGTCGAGGGGCTCGAGCTCAAGGGCGAGAAGCTCGCCTGGCACCGCATGCTCCGGCGGTTGAAGAAGCACTATGCCGACCCGGCCGCGAACCCGCGCGAGGTCTTCACCGTCGGCGTCGCGGTCGCCGACGGCGTCCCCGCCGGGGTGGCCATCACGTCGGCTCGCCAGGACCTCGTCGACGAGCAGACCGTCCGGCAGACGGGTGCGCTCGCCTTCGCGCTGTCGAAGCTCGTCGACGCCCGGATCGCCGAGCACCAGGCCACCGTCCTCGAGGGGGCCCAGGCCCTCTCGGCGAAGGAGCTGGAGACCCTCGACGAGATCGAGGTGACCGGCGACGGCGCCCCGCCGCCGCGGCCCGAGGACGAGGAGGGGGGTCGGGCGTGAGCAGCGCGGACGCGGTCGAGAAGTTCAACCCGTGGTCGGTGGTGCACCTCGTCTTCGACCACCTCGCGGCGCAGGGCCTGCACCCGGTGCTGGGGGAGGTGGGGGATCCCTCCGAACCGGCCGCGGAGCTGCTGCGGGCGATGGGGATCACCCCCGGCGACCCGTCGTGGGCCCGCGGCCAGGACGCGGAGCAGATCCAGGACCAGCTGGCCGAGATCCGGGCGCTGTTCGACCCGGTCGGGCCGGGCGACGCCGGCGACGGGGCGTCCCGGACCGGCGAGCGCTGAGCCGTGGAGGAGCTCCACCTCGTCACGATGGTGGTCCACCGGGTGACCCGGGAACCGCTGGCCGTGCTCGCGGACGCGGACGAGGACCGCTGCCTGGTGGTGGCGGTCCGTCGTCCGCAGGCCGAGGTGATGGCCGCGGGGCCGCACCCGGCGCGGGACGACGACAGCCGGCTCACCCAGGACGTGGTCGTCGACGTCGCGGCGGCCCTCGGCCGCTTCCTCACCGGCGCGGTGATCACCGACCTGGTCGACGACCGGTTCCGGGCCGAGCTCCGGCTCGACGACGGCACGTCGGTGCCGGTGCGCCCCAGCGACGCGCTGGCGGTGGCCATCCGTGATGCACTACCCATCACGGTCGCCGACCACGTGATGGCGGAGGCCGGCCAGTCCTGGCGCGAGCTGCAGGGCGACCAACCGCATCCCCAGAGCGTGGAGGTGGACGAGATGCGAGCGTTCCTCGACCAGGTGACGCCCGACGACTTCCGCTCCGACGACGGCGGTGGCGACCGCTGATGTTCCGTCGCCCCCCGGTCGCCCTGGCGGGCCCGGCGTTCATCGCCTCGGTCGCCTACGTCGACCCCGGCAACGTCGCGACCAACTCGGTCGCCGGCGCGACGTCGGGCTACGCGCTCGCGTGGGTGGTCGTCGGGGCCGGGCTGATGGCGATGCCCGTGCAGTACGTCGCCGCGAAGGTCGGGATCGCCTCGGGGCGCAGCGTGCCGCGCGCCGCGAAGGAGACGATGAGCCGCCCCGTGCGGATCCTCATGTGGCTCCAGGCGGAGATCGTCGCGATGGCCACCGACGTCGCCGAGTTCCTGGGCGCCGCGGTCGGCCTGCAGCTGCTGTTCGGGCTCGGGCTGCTCGAGTCCGGGATCATCACCGCGGTCATCTCGTTCGCGGTCCTCGCCCTCCAACGACGCGGCCACCGCCCGTTCGAGGTGGGGATCATCGCCTTCCTGGCGTTCATCGTCGTCGGGGTCGCGTTCCAGCTGTTCTCGGTCGGGGTGGACCCCGGCGGGCTCGCGGCCGGCATGGTGCCGGGCTTCGCCGACTCCACCCAGCTGGTGCTCGCCGTCGGGATCGTCGGCGCCACCGTGATGCCGCACGCGATCTACGCCCACTCCGCGCTCACCGCCGGCCGGGTGCGCGGGACCGGTCGGGCGGGGCGGGCGCGGCTGCTCGGGTTCCAGCGCACCGAGGTGATCGCGGCCCTGTCGGTGGCGAGCCTGGTGAACCTGTCGATGCTGCTCATCGCCGCCGGCGTCTTCAGCGGGACGCCCGCGGCCCCCGGCGTCGACGGCCTCGAGGCCGCGCACGCCGGGCTCGGTCAGCTCGCGGGCGGCGCCGTCGCGCTCGCGTTCGCGGCCACCCTGCTGGCCAGCGGGCTCTCGTCCGCGGCCGTCGGCACCTACTCCGGCCAGGTCGTCATGGAGGGCTTCGTCGACGTCCGGCTGCCGCTGGTGGTGCGCCGGTTCGTGACGATGCTGCCCGCGCTCGTCCTGCTCGCGGTCGGGGTCAGCCCGACGGCGGCCCTGGTCGGCAGCCAGGTCGTGCTCTGCTTCGGGATCCCGTTCGCGCTGTACGCGTTGCTGCGGGTGGCCCGCGACCGGCGGCTGCTCGGCGACGAGGCGATCGGCCGGGGGATGCAGGCGGTGCTCGGCGCCATCAGCGCCGTGGTGATCACGCTCAACGTCGTGCTGATCGTGGACACCTTCGCCGGGTGAACGGCGGGTGTCTCGGATCGAGACGCCGGGATTGTTCACCGTGGGCCGGATCACCTCTAGCATCGCCGGTTGCGCATCCAACGTCGGCGGCCGGGCGCCGGCGCCCGGCAGCGCGGTGGCGAGGTGGCCCATGAGCGAGCACGGTGGTGCCCACCTGGACCGTGCCCGCGAGCGGTTCCTGGGCGGGGACGGCGCCCTCGACACGGGGGTCCGGCCGGAGATCGTCCGGTCCTGGGAGCGGTCCCTGCGGGCCGGGGTCGACGCCGAGGAGCTGTCGCTGCCCTTCGAGCCCGACCTGGACTTCGACGGCAGCCTCGTCCACTGCGCCCGCCCCGTCCTCGACGACCTCGCCGAGCGGCTCTCCGGGATGTCGGTCGCCGTGGTGCTCTCCGACGCGGACGGGCACGTGCTCGACCGCCGCGTCGGCGAGGGCGAACTGCAGCGCCGTCTCGACGCGATCTCGCTCGCCCCGGGCTTCAGCTACGCCGAGGAGTTCGCGGGCACCAACGGCGTCGGCACCGCGCTCGAGGGCAACAGCCCGGCCATGGTGATCGGCGCGGAGCACTTCACCGACCGGTTGCGGGCCTTCGCCTGCGCGGGCGCGCCCGTGCACCGCCCCGGCGGCGGGCTCGCGGGCATCCTCGACGTCACCTGCCTGGCCGCCGAGGCGAACGACCTCATGCGCTTCCTCGCCCAGCAGGCGGCGCGGGACATCGAGGAGGTCCTGCGCGAGCGCGGTGGCGCCGGGTCGCGCGCGGTGATGGCGGCCTTCCGCGCGGCCTGCGCCCGCGTCCGCGGCCCGGTCATCGCGCTCGCGGACGACTTCGTCCTCGCCAACCGGGCCGCCGACGACACGCTCACCGCGGCCGACCGGGACCTCATCGCCCGGTTCGCCGCGGAGTACCGCCGGGCCGGGCCGAGCGAGGAGCGGGCCCTGCTCGACGACGGCCCCGTCCGTCTGCTGCTCACCCCCGCGCCGGCCGAGCGGCCCGCGGGCGTGGTGGTCGAGGTGGTGCGCAGCCGGAGCACGCTGCGCCTCGCGACCGCGGGCGCGGGGACCCTCCCGCGCACGGCGACCACCTCCACCCTGCCGGGACCGGTCGGGCACCGTGAACGTCCGCTCGCCGGGCTCGCCGGCACGACCCGGTCCTGGCGCTCGACCAGCGCCGCGCTGCGGACCGCCGCGATCGCGCTGCGCAGCACGCTCGTCCTCGGCGAGACCGGGGTGGGGAAGCTCGCCGCGGTGCGGGCCGCCCACCGTGAGATCCGGCCGGCGGCGCGGCTCGTCGTCGTCGAGGGCGACGGCGTCGACGCGGCCGAGGACCTCGCGGCCGTCACCGACGACCTCGGCGAACCCGCGACCGTGGTGGTCCGGCGCACGCAGAGCCTCGACGAGAACGGGGCGGACGCCCTGGCCGAGCTCCTCGCCGAGGCCCCGTCCGAGGTGTGGGTGGTCGGCCTGGTGACCGGCGACGCCGTGCCCACCGGGCGGCCGGTGCACGCCGTGCTCGGCGCCTTCGAGGGGTCGGTGGTCGTCGAGCCGCTGCGGCGGCGCCCGGAGGACGTCGCGCCGCTGGTGGACTCCCTGCTGGCGCGGCTCGCCCCCGGTCGGCGCGTGCGCTGCACCCCCGAGGCGCTCGCGCTGCTCGGCGGGGCGCGGTGGCCGGGCAACGTCGCGCAGCTCTCCGACGTGCTGCGCCGGGCCCTCGCGGTGCGGCCCGCGGGCGACATCGAGGCGGGCGACCTCCCGGCGGAGGTCGCCGTGCACGGCACCCGGCGCCGCCTGACCCCGCTCGAGACCGCCGAGCGGGACCTCATCGTGGCCGCGCTGATCGAGGCGCGCGGCAACCGCGTGCAGGCGGCCGCGGCCCTCGGGATGGGCCGCGCCACCCTCTACCGTCGGCTGCGGGCCTTCGGCATCATCGACGTCGGGCGCTGAGCCCGCGGCCCGCCCGACGACGGACCGTCCGGGCCCGACGGCGGGCGTGGCTCGGTCCGGGACCCGGTTCCGGCTCGTCGTCGCGCTCGGTGCCCGCGGCCCACTGGCGCGCCGCGTCCCGCGCGACCGTGACGACGTCCGCCAGCAGCTCCTCGGCGTGGGCCGCGAGCCGGCGCGAGGAGCAGGACAGCCCGAGTGCCACCGTGGAGGTCCCCGACGGCGAGGTGATCGGCGCCGCGAGCGTACCGAACCCGCGCGCGTACTCCTCCTCGTCGCGGGCCCAGCCCTGCCGCGCCACGACCTCGAGCTCCGCGCCCAGGCGGACCGGGCAGGTGACGGTGGCCGGGGTGAGCGCGGCGAGCGGCTCGGCGGTGACGGCGTCGCGGTAGGTGGGCGAGGCGGCGAGGAGCACCTTGGTGAAGGCGAGCCCGTGCGCCCGCTCCGGCGGCACGTGGGTGTCGAGCCCGGGCAGCCGTGCGAGGCCCTGGTGCCCGCGGACGTCGGACACGCTGGCCACGAGGGTGCCGGTCCGGCGGACGAGGTAGGCGCGCTGGCGCGTGCGGCGGTAGAGCTCGGTGACCGCCTCGGCGAGCACGGCACCGGGGGCGGGGTCGCCCGGGCCGAGGTCCCCGGGGCCGGCGGGGCCGCCGTCGGCCCCGGCCCCCGCGGCGGCGTCGCCCGCGCCCCACGGACCCCAGGGCGGTGCCGTCCCCAGGACGCAGCGGCCCGCCTCGTCGCGGCGGGCGAAGCCGGCCTCGCACAGCGTGTTCACCATGTAGCGCGCGGTGGCAGGACTCTTCCCGAGCCGCTCCCCGATCTCGGCCGCGGAGAGTCCCCCGGGATGGTCCCCGAGCAGGCGCAGCGCCCGCAGGACCATCGCCGCCGTCTTCAACGACCGCGCACCCGACGTGTCCTCGCTCACAGGACCCGACCCTAGGGAGGACGCGGTGACCCGCCTGTCTCAGTTCGGGACAGGACGTGTCTCAGGGGTGACCCCGAGCGATCCCGGGGTCGGGCACCCAGGCGGTGTCCCGCACGTTGGACGAGCGTGGGGTCCGAACCCGACACCGAGCGAGAGGAACCACCATGGCCGTCATGACCCGTCCCCGCGAGGGCGCCTGGATCGGCGGGGTGTGCGCCGGCCTCGCGGCCCGCTTCGGCGTCTCCGCGAACCTCGTCCGCCTGCTGTTCGTGCTGTCCTGCCTGCTCCCGGGGCCGCAGGTCCTCATCTACATCGCGCTGTGGGTGATCATGCCGCGGCGCTGATCCTCGGGGCCGCGGCCGCGATTCTCAGGCGATTGTCAGGCTGTGACCAGCCTGTATGTCGGTTTCGTCCGGATCGTGGGTGGTGTCGCCGTCCGACCCCGGGGAGGTTCCCGTGAGCGCCGCAGCACCCACGCCCGAGCCGACGGGCCTGTCCGAGTCCCAGCAGCGGGTCCTCGACGAGCTCGCGGCCCACGAGAACGCCGCCGACCCGGGCTACGTGCTCCGCATGAACGCGCCGGTCCGGTCCGCGCCCGCGGAGGGGACCGCCGAGGAGTCCCGGGCCGGCGCGGTCGACGCGACGGTGGCCCGGGGCCGGCGGCGGGACGTCGTCGTGCAGCTCGCGGTGGTCGGCGTGATCGTGGCCCTGGTGCTCCCGCTCGCGTGGACGGTGGCCCTGCTGCTCACCGTCGCGCTCGTGGTCGGCCCCACGTACCTCGTCGTGAAGGCCCTGCGCGACGGCGGCCTGGAGCCGCCGGCGCCGCGGCCCGACCCCGACCGCCCGTAGCGGCACCGGCGCGAGACTTCGCCGTCGGGTGTCCACCGGCGGCTCGAGGAGAGGAGACGTCCATGGAACTCCTGGTCGTCCTGTTGGTGGTGGTGGCACTGGTCGTGCTGACGACCGGTGGCGCCGCCGTGCACTCCGTGCAGCAGTACCAGCGCGGCGTGGTGCTGCGCTTCGGGCGTCTGCTGCCCACAGTCCGCGAGCCCGGGCTGCGGGTGATCGTCCCGTTCGTCGACCGGATGACGAAGGTGCCGGTGCAGACCACCGTGCTCGACGTGCCGTCCCAGAACGCGATCACCCGCGACAACGTGACCATCGGGGTCGACGCGGTCGTCTACTTCAAGGTGACCGACCCGGTGCGCGCCGTGGTCAACGTCGACGACTACCTGCGGGCCACCTCGCAGGTCGCCCAGACCTCGATGCGGTCGGTGATCGGCCGGGCCGACCTCGACACGCTGCTCGCCGACCGCGAGCAGATCAACGCCGAGCTCCGCGCCGTGATCGACGCGCCCACCGAGGACTGGGGCGTGAGCATCGACCGGGTCGAGATCAAGGACATCGCCCTGCCCGAGGGGATGCGCCGGTCGATGTCCCGGCAGGCGGAGGCCGAGCGTGACCGTCGTGCCCGCGTGATCAGCGCCGAGGGTGAGCTGGAGGCTTCGGAGAAGCTCACGCAGGCCTCGGAGCGGATGAGCTCGGCACCGGGGGCGCTCCAGCTGCGGCTCCTGCAGACGGTGACCGACGTGGCGTCGGACAAGAACTCGACGCTGGTCATGCCCCTGCCGGTGGAGCTGCTGCGGTTCCTGGAGCGCGGTGCGGGCGGGTCGGCGGGGACCACGCCGGCGCCGGCCGCGAGCCACACCGACGAGGAGCTGGCGGAGATCACCCGGGCGGCGCTGACGCCCCCGGAGGTCACTCACCAGAGGTGACCGGGGAGGTCCCTCGTCAGCTCGGTGAGCTCACCACGGGTCGTCGCGGCGTACGCCGCGGCGACCCGTTCGTCGTACTCGGCGAGGCTGAGCCGCCCGTTCTCCATCGCCCGGTCCAGCCGTTCCACGGTCAGGTTCCGTTCGGCGTCGGACGCGCGCACCCCGTCGGCCATGAGGTCATTCTGCCGCGCGGTCACGCGAGGGGGTCGAGGCGCGAGGCGCGGTCGAGCAGGTAGGCCCGCTCCGGGCCGGAGGCCGTGCGCCGGGCCGCCTCCCGGTACGCCGCCACCGCCTCCCGCGGACGGCCCGCCGCCTCCGCGAGGTGCGCCCGGACCGCGGGCACCCGGTGGTGGCCGCGCAGCTCCGTGAGGTCGAGCGCGTCGAGCTCCGTCAACGCCGCCACCGGTCCGTGCACCTCGCCGAGGGCCACCAGCCGGCCGAGCCGCGCCATCGGGTCCGGCCACAGCCCGACCAGGGTGTCGTAGAGCGCGAGCACCTGCGGCCAGTCGGTGTCCTCCGCGCGCCCGGCCTCGGCGTGCACGGCGGCGATCGCCGCCTGGACGGTGTACGGCCCCGGGACCCCCTCGCGCAGCACTGCGGTGACCAGCGCGGTGCCCTCGGCGATCGCGGTGGCGTCCCAGCGGGTGCGGTCCTGGTCGGCGAGCGGGACGAGCCCGCCGTCGGCCCGGGTCCGGGCGGCCCGTCGCGCGTCGGTGAGCAGCATCAGGGCCAGCAGCCCGGCCGCCTCCCCGCGCTCCGGGACGCCGTCGAGCGCGGTGACCAGCCCCCGGGTCAGGCGGATCGCCTCGTCGGCCAGGTCCGTGCGGTGCAGCGCCTCGCCCGCGCTGGCGGTGTGGCCCTCGGTGAAGACGAGGGACAGGACGGCGAGCACTGCGGGCAGCCGTTCGCGGCGCTGCGCGGCGTCGGGGGCGGCGAAGGTCCGCCCGACCTCGGTCAGCTTCGCCTTGGCGCGGCTGATCCGCTGCGCGACCGTCGGTTCGGGCAGCAGCAGCCCCCGTGCGATCTCCGCGGTCGTCAGGCCGCCGACCGCCCGCAGCGTCAGCGCGACCTGGCTCGGCACGCGCAGCGCGGGATGGCAGCACAGCAGCAGGAGGGTCAGCGTGTCGTCGGCCGGGTCCACCGGGTCGGGCGGATCGGTCGGGTCCGGCCCGCGCCGGGCGTCGTGCTCCTCCCGGCGACGCCGCGCCGCGTCCCGCCGGTGGGCCTCCACCAGCCGCCGGGTGGCGGTGGTGACCAGCCAGCCCGTCGGGTTGTCGGGCAGCCCCTCCTCCGCCCAGGTGCGGGAGGCGGCGAGCAGCGCCTCCTGCAGGGCGTCCTCGCAGGCGTCGAAGTCGCGGTGCCGACGCACCAGCACGCCCAGCGCGACCGGGGCGGACTCGCGCAGGACGTCGATCACAGGTCCCCGCCGGACATGTCCAGCACGGGCCGGACCTCCACCAGCCCCCACACGGCGTCCGGCACCCGCGCCGCGATCTCCTCGGCGCGCGCGGCGTCCGCCACGTCCACCAGGTAGAAGCCGGCGAGGTGCTCCTTCGTCTCCGCGAACGGGGCGTCGGCGACCACCGCCCGACCCTCGGCCGTCGACACCCACCGGGCGAGCGCCGGGTCGGCGAGTCCCTCGGAGGCGACGAGCTCGCCCGAGTCGGCGAGGTCGCGCGCGAGCGCCAGGTGGTCGACCCCGAAGCGGGCGCGCTGCTCGGGCGTCAGCGACTCCCAGCGCTGCGCGAAGTGCGGGTTCGAGTGCAGCAGGATCATGAACTTCACGACGACGGGTCCTCCCGGCTCGGGCTGTCTTCCGCCGGACTGTCGAGACGGGGCCCGCGGTCTCGACAGCCGGACATGAGCACCCACGAGATTCTCGCCGCCCTGTCCGAGGCCCACGACGCGATCGCCGCCGGCGACGCCGGACGGGCCCTCGCCCACACCGCGTCCGACGACGTCGTGTACGACCTCGCCCCGCCGCTCGTCGCGCACACCGGCGTCGCCGAGCTGGCCGCGTGGATCGCCTCCTTCGCCGCCCCGCCCGTCCTCGCCCACCACGACCCGGTGGTCCACGCGGACGGCGACGTCGCCTTCGTCCACGCCCTGACGTCGATGACCGGCGACAAGGGCGGGGAGTTCACGCTGTGGTTCCGGTCGACGATCGGGCTGCGGCGCGTCGGAGGCCGCTGGCTGGTGGTGCACCGGCACGAGTCGGTGCCGTTCCACATGGACGGATCGTTCCGCGCGGCGGTGGAGCTCGCGCCCGTTGTGTGACGGCCGTCGGGCGGGCACAGTGTGACGATCAGTGGACAACGACGTCCCGGAGCGCGACATGCACACCCCGTCCGACCCCGCGCCGCTCACCGGTGAGGAACAGGCCGTCCTCGCCTCGATCTCCGACCACGAGCACCGCACCGACGCCCGCTTCGCCGAGTCGCTCGCCGGTGGCGTCCCCCGGGAGAACCGCCGGCCGCGGCGGGCGCGGACGCTGGCGCTCGTCGGGGTCACGGCCGTCGCCGCCGCCCCGCTCGTGCTCCCGTCGGCCTACGTCCTCGCCGTCGCGGCGGTGGCGCTGCTCGTCGTCGTGCCGACCGGGCTCGTGGTCTGGGCGATGCGGCAGGGTCGGGTCGACCCGGACGCCGACCGCCCCTGACCCGTCGGCCTCACGTCAGGGCCGCCATCGCCTTCGCGATGCGCTGCTCGGAGACCGAGCCGGCCGTCCCGACCTCCTGGGCGAACTTGCTGACCCGGAGCTCCTGGAGCATGACGCCGACCGCGTCCCACCCGTCGCGGTCGAACGTGCGGGGCTCCTGCGCGGCGGCCCGACGACGGGTGCGGTAGGTCGTCTCGACCGCGTGCACCTCGGCCATCAGCTCGGCGTCGCGACGCGGGGCCTCGGCGAGCTTGTCGAGGCGCTTCGCCGCAGCGCGCAGCCACCGGGCCACGTCGGGCAGTCGGACCACGCCCCAGCGCGTGACGAAGCGTCCCCCGACCAGCGTCGACAGCTGGTCGCGGACGTCCTCGAGGGCCGGGTCGAGCAGCCCGCTGCCGGGGCGTGACCGCAGCCGGTCGAGCGCGCCGCGCACCGCGCCGGCCTCGGCGAGGACGGTCTCGGCGCGGGTGAGCACCTCGGCGGCGCCCGCCGGGAGCCGGGCCGCCACGTCGCCGCGGAGCTTCTCGAACGCGTCGGCGGTCCACACCGGGCCCTTGAGGGCGACGACGAGCCCGTCGACGGCGGCCGCGACGCAGTCGTCGGCGAGGTCGGCCACGTCGCGGTACTCGGACTCGGCCATCGCGCTCTTCAGCCGGAGCGTGGCGCGGTTGTCCAGCGAGCGGACCAGCGACCGCGCCGGGGACGGGACCGAACGCAGCAGCAGCCGCCGGGTGCCCGCCCGCATCGCGTCCCGGGCCTCGAGCGCCGAGTCGAACACGCCGACACCCACGGTCGAGCCCTCGTCGACCAGCGCGAGGTGCGCGGTCACGGTGCCGCCGGCGCGGGACTGCTCGCGGGTCCGCGGCAGGTCCCCGATCTCGGCGAACGACGTCAGCCCGCGCCGTTCCAGGCCGTCGGCCACCTTCGCGACGGCGGCCTTCGTCTCCTGCGCGTAGCGGCGCCGCAGGGCCCCGAGGTCGCCGCCCGAGGCGACCTCGGACCCGTCGTCGCGCACGACCCGGAAGGTGAGGCGCAGGTGCGACGGCAGGCCGGACACGTTCCACGCGTCGGTCGGGACGTCGACGCCGGAGAGCCGTCTGACGGCCTCGGTCAGCGCGCGCAGCAGCGACTCGCCCTCCGCGGGCCGCCGATCGGCGGCCAGGCGCGCGAGCAGGGCGCGGGCGGTGTCGGGCGCGGGGACCAGGGAGCGCCGCAGCGGCTTCGGCAGCGTGCGGATCAGGGACGTCAGCATCTCCTCGCGCAGGCCCGGCACCTGCCAGGCGAGATCCTCCGCGCGCACCTGCCCGAGCACGGCCAGCGGCACGGTGACCGTGACGCCGTCGCTGTCGGTGCCCGGCTCGAAGGCGTAGGACAGCGGGAGCGTGAGCCCACCGGCCTGCCAGGCGTCGGGGAACGACCCGGCGTCGGGGGCCTCGTGGGCGAGCAGTGCGGCGGGGTCGAGGTCGAGCAGCCGCGGGTTCCGGCGCGACTCCTTCTGCCACCAGCGGTCGAAGTGCCGCACCGAGACCACGGAGGCCGGCACGCGCTCGTCGTAGAAGCGGTGGATCGTCTCCTCGTCGACGAGCAGCTCGCGGCGGGCGCGACGCTCCATCTCCGCGACCCGCTCCAGCTCGGCGGCGTTGCGGCGCACGAACTCGTGGCGGGTGGTCCAGTCGCCCTCGACGAGGGCGTGGCGGATGAAGAGCTCGCGGGAGAGCTCGGGGTCGATGCGGCCGAGGTCGACGCTGCGGTCCATCGCGAGGGGGACACCGAACAGCGTGACGCGCTCGGTGGCGACGGCGGAGCCGCGCCGCTTGGACCAGCGCGGCTCGGAGTAGGAGCGGGTGACGAGGTCGCCCGCGGCCTCCTCGGCCCACCGCGGGTCGATGCCCGCGACGGTGCGGGCCCAGAGCCGGGAGGTCTCGACGAGCTCGGCGGCCATGACGAACGTCGGCGGCCGCTTGGCGAGCGACGATCCGGGCCAGAGCGCGAACCGGGCGCCCCGGCTGCCCTCGAACTCCGTGATCGGACGGCGCTTGGGCCGCGGCTGCCCCTGCTTGGGCTTCGGCGGCTCGAGGGCGAGCCCGAGCTGGGAGAGCAGGCCGGTGAGCAGGGCCTGGTGGACGCGGTCGGCCAGGTCCTTCGTGATCTCCTCGGCCGGCTGGTTGCGGGTGAGCCCGAGCTCGTCGCCGAGCTGGCGCAGCTGCGCCGCGAGGTCCTGCCACTCGCGGATGCGCAGGAAGTTCAGGTACTCCGCCGCGCACTGCTTGCGGAACCGGTTGCCGGTGAGCTCCCGGCGCTGCGTGCGGACGTGCTCCCACAGGTGCAGCCAGGACAGGAAGTCCGAGCGCGGGTCGGCGAAGCGGGCGTGCGCGGCGTCGGCCTCGGCGGTCTTCTCGGTCGGCCGTTCCCGCGGGTCCTGGGCGGAGAGCCCGGCGGCGATGACGGTGACCTCGTGCAGGCAGCCGAGCTGGTCGGCGGCCAGGATCATCCGTGCGATCCGGGGGTCGACCGGGAGGCGGGCGAGCGAGCGCCCGACGTCGGTCAGCCGCGTCGCGTCGCCGTCGACGATCGCGCCGAGCTCGGTGAGCAGCCGGACGCCGTCGCGGACCGCGCGGGTCTCCGGCGGATCGACGAACGGGAACTCCTCGACGGGCCCGAGCTTGGCACCCGCCATCTGCAGGATGACCGAGGCCAGGTTGGTGCGCTGGATCTCGGGGTCGGTGAACTCCGGCCGCGCGTCGAAGTCGTCCTCGGCGTAGAGCCGGATGCAGATGCCGTCGGCGACGCGGCCGCAGCGTCCGGCCCGCTGGGTCGCCGACGCCTGCGAGATCTTCTCGATCGGCAGTCGCTGCACCTTCGTGCGCTGGCTGTAGCGAGAGATGCGGGCGTAGCCCGGGTCGATGACATAGCGGATGCCGGGCACCGTCAGCGACGTCTCGGCGACGTTGGTGGCGAGCACGATGCGGCGCTTCCCGCCGCGGCTCGGCTCGAAGACCCGGTGCTGCTCGGCGGCCGAGAGCCGGGCGTAGAGCGGCAGGACGTCGAGCGGGTCGGTCGGGGAGTCCGGCAGCGCGTTCAGCGCGTCCGCGGTGTCGCGGATCTCCCGCTCCCCGGCGAGGAAGACGAGGACGTCGCCCGGGCCCTCGCGGCGCAGCTCGGTGACCGCGTCGAGGATGCCGTCGAGCTGGTCGCGCTCCTCGGCGCCGGGCTCGTCGGGGTCGACCAGCGGCTCGTAGCGGATCTCGACCGGGAACGTGCGCCCGGAGACCTCGATGATCGGGGCGTCGCCGAAGTGCGCGGAGAACCGCTCCGGGTCGATCGTCGCCGAGGTGATGATGACCTTGAGGTCGGGGCGGCGCGGCAGCAGCTGGGCGAGGTAGCCGAGCAGGAAGTCGATGTTGAGGCTGCGCTCGTGCGCCTCGTCGATGATGAGCGTGTCGTAGCGGCGCAGCAGCCGGTCCTGCTGGATCTCGGCGAGCAGGATGCCGTCGGTCATCAGCTTGACCAGCGTGTCCTCGCTCGCCCGGCTGGTGAAGCGCACCTGGTAGCCGACGACGTCGGAGTCGGTGGTGCCCAGCTCCTCCGCGACCCGCTCGGACACCGTCCGCGCCGCGATCCGCCGCGGCTGCGTGTGGCCGATCGTGCCGGTGACCCCGCGGCCGAGCTCGAGCGCGATCTTCGGCAGCTGCGTCGTCTTGCCCGACCCGGTCTCGCCCGCCACCACGACGACCTGGTGGTGCTCCAGGGCCTCCCTGATGTCGTCGACCCGCGCCGAGATCGGCAGCTGCTCGGGGTAGGAGACGACCGGGACCGAGGCCCGCCGTCGTTCCAGGCGCTGCTCGGCGCGCTCGACGTCGGTCGCGATCTTCCCGATCGTGCCGGCGCGCTTGTCCTCGTCGTCGATCCGCCGCGCGCCGTCGAGCCGACGGGAGAGCCGGTGGGCGTCGGCGCCGCCGAGCGCGCGGACACGGCGCTGCAGCTCGGAGGTCTCGGCGTCGGCGGTGGTCGCTGTGGTCACTCCGGTCCCGGGGTCGATCGGTTCTGCCGACTCTCCATCATCCTCCGCCGCGCGAGTGCTTTCCCGACGACGGGTGTCACAACGCCCGCTTGAACCCCACGTGGCTCGCCGTGAAGCCGAGCCGCTCGTAGAACCGGTGCGCGTCGGTGCGCTCGACGGCGCTCGTGAGCTGCACGAGCTCGCAGCCGCGTCGGCGGGACTCGTCCACGGCCCAGCCGATCATCCAGGCGCCGACGCCGCGGCCCCGCTGCGAGGCCGCCACGTGCACCGCCTCGATCTGCCCGCGCCACGCGCCGCGGCGGGCGAGGCCCGGCAGGGCGGAGAGCTGCAGGGTGCCGACGACCGGCCCGCCGTCGCCCTCGGTCGCGACGACCAGCAGGTGCCGGGGGTCGGCGTCGACCGCCTCGAACGCCTGCTCGTAGTCGGTGAGGTCGCCCTCGCCGGAGTCGCCGCGCGCCGCGGACACCGGGTCCGCACCGAACAGGGCCGCGAGGGCCGGGACGTCGTCGGCCACGGCGCGGCGGAGGACGATCCCGCTCTCACCGAACTCATACCGTCCGAGCACGTCGCGTCCCATATTGTCCTTTCAAGTGTTCGCGTCCGTGATCCCCGGGTACGCGATCCCATCGATCACGAGGGGGACCACCATGGCCCACACCACGGGCACCCTGCCCGCGCAGCGCACGTCCGACCCGATCCTCACGACGTTCCGGGTCTTCGCCGTCCTCACCGTCGTGAGCCTCCTCTGGCAGTTCGTCACGGCGGGTGAGCTGGTGACGCGGGGCAGCACGGTGGCCGAGTCGTTCGAGGGCCTGCACTCCGCGGGCGCGATCGTCCTGCACGTCCTCTCCGGGATCGCGATGATCGCCGCCTTCGCCCTCTGGCGGCTGCGCGGTGCGGCGCTGTGGCCGGCCGTCACGGCCCTCGTGGTGTTCGTGCTGACCTTCGTGCAGGCGTACTTCGGCGGCGGGCGCACCCTCTACATCCACGTGCCCGGCGCGATGGTCCTCACCATCGGTGCCGTGGCCGTCGCGGTGTGGGCGTTCCTGCCCGCGGCGCGCACCCGCGCCCACTAGGACGTCGACGCGGGTGCGGCGGAGTGCGCCACCGGTGACGCACTCCGCCGCTCCCGCGGCTAGCGCCGCTTCGCGCTGATGACGCCGGTGTTGAACCCGGCGAGGTGCAGGCCGCCGTGGAAGCGGGCGTGCTCGACCTTGAGGCAGCGGTCCATCACCACGGTGAGCCCGGCCTCCTCGCCGCGGTGGGCGAGCGCCTCGTCGTAGAGTCCGAACTGCAGCCAGAAGGTCCTCGCGCCGGCCGCGATCGTCTCGTCGAGCACCCCGCCGAGGTCCTCGGGGCGACGGAACACGTCGACGAGATCGGGGACGACGGGCAGCTCGGCCAGGGACGGGTACACGGGTTTCCCCAGGATCTCGCTGGCGTTCGGGTTGACGAAGTAGACGTCGAAGCCGGTGCTGGAGAGCAGGTAGGTCGCGACGAAGTTCGACGCGCGGGCCGGGTTCGCCGAGGCGCCGACCATCGCGACCGTCCTCGTGTCGCGCAGGATCTGCTGCCGGTCGAGTGCGGTGGGGCCGTCCCAGCTCACGATGCCTCCTCGGTGGCTGCGGTGAGGGCCTGGTCGAGGTCCCAGAGGATGTCGTCGACGTCCTCGATGCCGACGCTGATGCGGATCAGGTCGGGCCGCACGCCGCCCTCGCGCAGCTGGTCCTCGGAGAGCTGCTGGTGGGTGGTGGACGCGGGGTGGAGCACCAGCGTGCGGGCGTCACCGATGTTGGCGAGGTGGCTGCACAGCTGCACCGACTCGATGAACCGCCGACCGGCCTCGCGGCCGCCCCGCACGCCGAACGCGAACACCGCGCCCGGGCCCTGCGGCAGGTAGTGGCGGGCGCGCTCGTAGTGGGGGTGGCTGGGCAGGCCGGAGTAGCGGACCCAGTCGACCCGGTCGTCCGCCTCGAGCCACTCCGCGACGCGCCGGGCGTTGGCGACGTGCGCGGCCATGCGCTGCGGCAGCGTCTCCACGCCCTGCAGGAGCAGGAACGCGGAGTGCGGGGACAGCGAGGCGCCGATGTCGCGCAGCTGCTCGGACCGCAGCTTCGTCAGGAACCCGTACTCCTGGAAGTTGCCCCACCAGGAGAGCCCGCCGTAGGACGGGATCGACTCGGTCATCTGCGGGAAGTTGCCGTTGCCCCAGTCGAACCGGCCCGACTCGCAGACGACGCCGCCGAGGGTGGTGCCGTGCCCGCCGAGGAACTTCGTCGCGGAGTGGATGACGATGTCCGCGCCGTGCTCCATCGGCCGGCACAGGTAGGGGGTGGCCGTGGTGGCGTCGATGATCAGCGGGATCCTCGCCTCGTGCGCGATGGCGGCGAGCGCCTCGACGTCGGTGACCTCGCCGGAGGGGTTGGTGACCATCTCGGCGAACACGAACCGCGTCTCCGGGCGGATCGCGGCGCGGAAGGCCTCCGGGTCGTCGCCCGGGACGAAGGTGGTGTCCACCCCGAAGCGGCGCAGCGTGACGTCGAGCTGGGTCACGGTCCCGCCGTAGAGGCTGGCGGCGCTGACCACGTGGTCGCCCGCGCCGGCCAGACACGCGAAGGTGAGGAACTCGGCGGCCTGCCCGGACGCCGTGGCGACGGCCCCGAGGGCGCCCTCGAGGCTCGCGATCCGCTCCTCGAACGCCGCGACCGTCGGGTTCGCGATGCGGCTGTAGATGTTGCCGTACTTCTGCAGCGCGAAGAGGTTCGCCGCGTCCGCGGTGTCCTCGAAGACGAAGCTCGTCGACTGGTAGATCGGGACCGCCCGGGCGCCGACGGCCGAGTCGGGCACCGCGCCGGCGTGGACCGCGCGCGTCGCGAAGCCCCAGGGTCGTTCCGCGTTCTCCACGACCGCCGTTCTACACGCCCACCCCGACACCGTCAGCGCGGATCGATCTCCGTCACCGTCGGGCCGCGAAGTACTCGCTCGACGGCCGCCGGAACAGGAACACGAGGTAGGCGATCAGGACGAGGCCGGAGACGACCTGCAGGACCGTCCCGAAGCCCCCGGCCGCCGCGGGCACGGGGCTGACCAGGGCGGTGCCCCCGGTGGCGAGCGCGCCGAGGGCGCCGAGCGCGGCGAGGATGGCGGTGGCGGTGCGGGCCCGGTGGGCCCCGGCGCGGACCTTGAGCCCGACCCAGGCGAAGAGCGCCACGACGACCACGGTGACGGCGAGCCCGACCACCGAGGCCGTTCCGGACGCGTCCTCGACGGTGGCGAGGAACTGCGGGTCGGCGGGGAGGTCGAGGCTGCGGAAATAGGCGGCGTAGTCCTCGGCGGTGGGTGGGAGGAGCACCGCCAGGACCTGCCCCACCAGGTAGAGCGCGAGCGCGACGGTCCAGAGCAGGACGGCGGTCCGGATCGTCGAGGGGACGGCGGGCGCGACGGGTCCGGTCGGTGCGTTCACCCGCCGGAAACTAGGTCATTCGGCGGCTTCCTGGGCGCGCTTGTCGTCGGAGTCGGACAGGTCGTCGAGGATCTCCTCGCGAGCCTGGGCGATCAGGCTGCGGACGGTGTCGTCCTGTGGCTCGGTCATGGGCCTGGGCATACCCGTTCGCGCGCCCCTCGCACATCGATCACCCGTACCGACCCTCGTCGTCGTCTACATCCCGTGCATGGTCGCGATCACCCGCAGCATCACCTCGTCGGCGCCGCCTCCGATGGAGGTGATCCGCATGTCCCGGAGGAAGCGGGCGGTCCACGTCTCCTCCATGTAACCGATCCCGCCGTGGTACTGCAGGCAGGTGCGCGCGACGTCCTCGCAGAGCCGCCCGACGGCGAGCTTGGCGATCGTCGCGAACCGGGAGGTGTCCTCGCCCCGCTCGTAGGCCTCGGCGCAGGCGTAGTTGTAGTGCCGGCACAGGTCGACGCGCGCGTAGAGCTCGGCGAGCTGGTAGGCGAGGTACTGGTTGTCCATCAGCGTGCCGCCGAAGGCGCGGCGCTGCTTCAGGTAGTCGCGCGTGCGGTCCAGGGCGCGCTCGCACGCCCCGACCCGTCCGTAGCAGGCGACCATCCGCTCGTTCTGGAACTGGGCCATCTGCTGCTGGAAGCCGCGACCGATCGTGCCGATCGTGTTCGCCACCGGCACCCGCACGCCGTCGAAGGCGAGCTCGGCGGTGTCCGAGCAGCGGTTGCCGAGCTTGTCGAGCTTCCGCGAGACCCGCAGGCCCGGCGTGTCGGTCGGCACCACGATCTGGCTCATCCCGCGCGCCCCGCCCTCGTCGGAGGTGCGGGCGAGCAGGCACAGCCAGTCGGCCTGGACGCCGTTGGTGATGTAGAGCTTGGCGCCGTCGATCACCCAGTCGTCGCCGTCGCGGATCGCGCGGGTGCGCAGCCCGGCGACGTCCGACCCGGCGTCGGGCTCGGTCACCGCGATCGCCGTGACCATCTCGCCGCGGATCGCGGGGGCGAGGTAGCGCTGTTTCAGCTCCTCGGAGCCGAAGCGGTGCAGCGACGGCGTCGCCATGTCGGTCTGCACCGCGATCGCCATGCCGACCCCGGCCGCGTCGCACCGTCCGATCTCCTCGGCGAACACGACGGCGAACCGGTGGTCGGCGCCCTGGCCGCCGTAGGCCTCGTCGTACTCGAGGCCCAGCCAGCCGAGCGCGCCGAGCTTGCCGAACAGCTCGTGGGTGGGCATCTGCCCGTCGCGTTCCCAGCCGTCCACGTACGGGTCGATCTCCCGCTCCACGAACGCCCGCACGGACTTCCGGAAGGCGGTGTGCTCCTCGGTGAACGCGACCATCAGGGGATCCACTCCTCGGGGACGTCGACGTGCCGGGCCCGGACGAACTCGCCGAGCCCCTTGGCCTGGGCGTCGAGGGACAGGTTGTCGGCGACACCGCGACCCAGGAACCCGACGACCGTCACGCCCACCGCGCGCACGTTCGGCAGGGACCATCGACGCAGCTCGCAGCCCTCGGCGTCGGGTCCGAGGAGGTCGGCGACGAACGGGTCGGTCCAGACGTCGGCCAACCAGGCGTGGACCTCGTCGGTCCGGGCCCAGAGGCCGAGCGTGGCGTTGCCGCCCTTGTCGCCGGAGCGGGCCCCGACGACGCGCCCGAGGGGGACGCGGCGGGAGGGGCCGGCGAACCGAGCGACGGGGCCCGTCGCCCGATCCGTGCGATCGAGGGTGCCCTCCGCTCGGATCGGGGAGGGAGCCGGCACCTCCCAGGCGGCCCCGTCGAGCGTCACCCGCTGCGGCACCTCGGCGGCGGGCAGGAACACCGGCCGGAACACCGAGGCGGCCGACCCGGGCCCGGGCGGGCTCGTGGCGAAGAAGCCGGGGTAACTCGCGAGCGCGGTCTCGACGGCGGCGCGCGAGAGCCGGGCCACGGCCCGTCGGTCCCCGGCCACGGCGATCCGCAGGAACGAGACGGCCTCGGCGAGGCGCTTCGGGTCCTCCCGGTCCCCGCGCACCAGCGTCGTCGCGACCCGGTCGAACGCGTCGCGGGGGACGGCCGCCCAGAGCGCGTCCAGCGCGAGCTGGGCCTTCGCCTCGACGTCGAGCCCGGTGATCACGAGCGTGATCTCGTTGTGCCAGCCAGCCGGAACGACCGCGCCGACCTTCACGGTGTCCGGGGGCGGTTCCCCGACCGCACCCGAGATCCGTACCCGGTCCGGTCCGTCGTCGTGCAGGGCGAGGGTGTCGAAGCGGGCCGTGACGTCCGGGGTGGGATAGCGGGGGCCGTCGATCTCGTAGAGCAGCTGGGCGGTGACGGTCTCGACGGTGACCGCCCCTCCGGTCCCGGCGGGCTTCGTGATCACCGCCGACCCGTCCGCCGCGATCTCGGCGATCGGGAAGCCGGCGCGGCGCAGGTCGGCGATCTCCCGGGCGAACGAGAAGTTGCCGCCCGTGGCTTGGGCGCCGCACTCGATGACGTGTCCGGCGGCGGTGGCGCCGGCGAGCGCGTCGAGGTCGTCGACGCCCCAACCGTGGTGGTGGGCCGCGGGCCCGAGCACGACGGCGGCGTCGGTGACCCGCCCGGTGATCACCACGTCCGCGCCCGCCGCGAGCGCGGCCACGATCCCGCGGCACCCCAGGTAGGCGTTCGCGACGACGGGTGTCTCGTCCAGCTCCGCGGCGGCGCGGTCGGTGACGTCGTCGCCGTCGACCACCGCGATCCGCGCGCCCGTGCCGAGCGCCTCGACCGCCGCGGCGCAGCCGTGCGGGTTCAGCCCGCCGGCGTTCGCGACGACCGTGATCCCGGCGGCGAGGCAGTCGGCGAGCACGTCGGTCATCTGCGCGACGAACGTCGCGGCGTACCCCCGGGCCGGGTCCCGCTCGCGCTGCGTGGCGAGCAGGCCCATCGTGAGTTCGGCGAGCCAGTCGCCGGTGAGCACGTCCACGTGCGCGCGGCCCTCGCGGTGGGCGTCGACGATCTCGCGGGCGGCGGAGAGCCGGTCGCCGAGGAAGCCGGAGCAGTTCGCGATCGCGATCATCCGGCCGCCCCGAGGGTCACCAGCGTCGCGTGCGCCTCGACGTACTGCCCGACCTCGACGTGCACGGTCTCGACGACCCCGTCCGCCGCGGCGAGCGCCGGGTGCTCCATCTTCATGGCCTCGAGGACGACGAGCTTCTGCCCGGCCCGGACCTCGTCACCCGGCGCCACGAGCACCTCGACGACCGTGCCCGGCACCTCCGAGACCGGGCCGCCCGCCGTGAGTGCGGCGTCGACGGCGGGCAGGCGCGGCGCGAGGCGCCACGTGCTGCTGCGGGCACCGTCGTCGACGTGGACGTCGTCGCCGTACCGGGCGACCCGGCAGGCCCGCTCGACCCCGCCGTCGTCGACCCGCACCGCGTGCGGGCGCAGGTCGCGCAGCCGGAGCGGCTCGCCGTCGAGCTCGATCGTGGTGTCGCCCGCGGCGGCGCCGAGGCGGTGGGTGACGACGCGCCCGTCGTCGAGCTCGGCCCGGGCCGGCGGCGTCCGACGCAGGAGCCGGAAGCCGGGCGGGGCGAGCGGGTCGTGCGCGCGGTGGGCCGCGGCGGTGCACGCGAGGGCGGCCGCGAGGTGCGCGCGCGGCGGCTCGAGCGGGATTCGCAGCTCGGCGTGGCGCTCGAGGAAGTCGGTGCGGGTGGCGCCGGCGAGGAAGTCGGGCTCGGCGAGGATCCGGACGAGCAGGTCGCGGTTGGTGCGCACGCCGTGGATCTCCGCCTCGGCGAGCCCCGTGGCCAGACGGCGGGCCGCGGCGGCCCGGGTCGGGGCGTGGGCGATCACCTTGGCGATCATCGGGTCGGAGAACGCGCTGACCGTGCCGCTCGGGCCGACCGCGTCCTCCCACCGCAGGTCGTCGCCGTGCGCGTAGCGGTGCAGCGGGCCGGGGGACGGCCGGTCGTCGTGCGCGGGGTCCTCGGCGTAGAGCCGTACCTCGATCGCGTGCCCGCGCGGCGCCAGGTCGGCCTGGGTGAACGGCAGCGGCTCACCCTCCGCGATCGCCAGCTGCAGCGCGACCAGGTCGACGCCCCACACCTCCTCGGTGACCGGGTGCTCGACCTGCAGGCGGGTGTTCATCTCGAGGAAGAAGAACGGTGCACCTGCCGGTGCAAGCCATGCGTCACTGCGTGCACCGGACGCCAGGGAATCCACATCGTCGAGCAGGAACTCGACCGTCCCGGCTCCGACATAGCCGAGCTGCTGCGCCAGCGCGACCGCCGTCGCCCCCATCCGCTCCCGCAGCTCCTTCCCGACGACGGGTGACGGCGCCTCCTCGACGACCTTCTGGTGCCGGCGCTGGATCGAGCACTCCCGCTCGCCGAGGTGCACGACGTGGCCGTGGGCGTCCGCGAGCACCTGGATCTCGACGTGCCGGGGCGCGAGGAGGAGCCGCTCGAGGAACACCGTGTCGTCGCCGAAGGAGCGCTGCGCCTCGGCGCGGGCGGAGCGGACGGCCTCGGCGAGGTCGGCGGCCCGGTCGACGCGGCGCATCCCCGTGCCGCCGCCCCCGGCCGAGGCCTTCACGAGCAGCGGGAAGCCGACGGTGTCGCCGGCCGCGGCGAGGTCGGTCTCCGCGGTCACGAGGGCGTCGGGCAGCGTCGGGACGTCGGCCGCCCGGGCGATGTCCTTCGCCGTGTGCTTGACGCCCATCGCCTCGATCGCCCCGGGCGGCGGCCCGACCCAGGTGAGGCCGGCCGTGGTGACCGCGCGGGCGAACGCGGCGTTCTCCGAGAGGAAGCCGTAGCCGGGGTGCACGGCGTCGGCGCCGGCGCGGCGGGCGGCGTCGAGGACCTGCTGCTGGTCGAGGTAGGTCTCGGCCGACGTCGACCCGCGCAGGGCGACGGCCGCGTCGGCGTCGGTCACGTGCGGGTCGTGCGCGTCGGGCTCGGAGTACACCGCGACCGTGCGGATGCCCTGGGCGCGCGCCGCACGGATCACGCGGCGGGCGATCTCACCGCGGTTCGCGACGAGCAGGGTGCGGATCACGGGCGCTCCTCGGGCCGGATCGATCTCGACGATGTGGCTTCTCTGGCACTGGGTGCACGCAGTGACGCATTGCTGGCAGTCGGCCCTACATCCGGAACGGCGCGAAGTGCGTCGCGCCGACGACCGGGGCCGAGTGCACCGCCCGCAGCGCCAACGACAGGACCGTGCGCGTGTCGGCCGGGTCGATCACCCCGTCGTCCCAGACCCGGCCGGACGCGTAGATCGCGTTCGACTGCGCCTCGACGCCGTCCTCGATCGCCTTCCGCGTCGCGGCGTCGGCGGCCTCGTCGTACGGACGGCCGGCCCGCTCGGCGGAACGCCGCTGGACCATCGACATGACGCCCGCGAGCTGCGTGCCGCCCATGACGGCGATGCGGTGGTTGGGCCAGGTGAACACGAACCGCGGGTCGTACGCGCGACCCGACATCCCGTAGTTCCCGGCGCCGTAGGAGGCGCCGACCATGAGCGTCAGGTGCGGCACCGTCGAGTTCGACACGGCGTTGATCAGCTTCGCGCCGTCCTTGATGATCCCGCCGCGCTCGTAGGCGGAGCCGACCATGAACCCGGTGATGTTCTGGACGAACAGCAGCGGGATCGACCGGGCGTTCGCGAGCTGGATGAAGTGCGCGCCCTTCTGCGACTCCTCGGAGAACAGGATGCCGTTGTTCGCCAGCACGCCGACCGGGAAGCCACCGAGGGTGCCGAAGCCGCACACCAGCGTCGTCCCGTAGAGCGGCTTGAACTCGTCGAAGCGCGAGCCGTCGAGCACCCGGGCGAGGACGTCGCGCACCTCGACCGAGCGCTTCGGGTCGCTCGCCGCGCAGCCCCGCAGCTCCTCGGCCGGGTACACCGGCGCCTCGGCCGCCCGCGCGGGCACGGGTGGCAGCCCCAGCGACGCCACGATCCGGCGCCCGATGCGCAGCGCGTCGTACTCGTCGGCGGCGAGGTGGTCGGCCAGACCCGATTCCCGGGCGTGCATCTCCGCCCCGCCGAGCGTCTCGTCGTCGACGTCCTCGTTGATCGCCATCTTCACCAGCGGCGGGCCGCCGAGGTACACCGTCGCCTGCCCGCGGACGAAGACCGTGTACTCGCTCATCCCCGGCATGTACGCGCCGCCGGCGGTGGACGAGCCGAACACGAGCGCGATCGTCGGGATGCCCGCCGCCGACAGGCGCGTGAGCTCCCGGAAGGTCCGCCCGCCCGGCACGAACAGGTCCGCCTGCCGCGGCAGGTCGGCCCCGCCCGACTCCACGAGCGCGATCACCGGGAGCCGGTTGCGCTCCGCGATCTCCAGGGCGCGCAGCTGCTTGGCCACCCCGATCGGCGTGAGCGACCCGCCCTTCACCGTCGGCTCGTTCGCGATGACCAGGCAGTCGACGCCGCTCACGGGCCCCACCCCGCAGACGAGACCCGCACCCGGCGTCGTGAGCTCGGGTTCGTGGGCGCCGGCGAGGGCGGCGATCTCGAGGAACGGCGCGTCGGGGTCGAGCAGCAGGTCGATCCGCTCGCGCGCGGTGAGCTTCCCGCGCTCGTGGTGGCGGTCGACGTACCTCGGGCCACCCGCCGCGAGCACGGTGTCGACCACGGCGTCGACGTCGGCCAACGCCGACAGCATCGCCTCGCGGTCCGCGGCGAAGGTTCCCGACGACGGGTCGAGCCGGCTGGCGAGTACGGGTGCGGCCTCGACGACGGGGCTCACTCGTCCAGCCCCAGCCGGGACGCGATGACCTCGTCCATGATCTCGTTCGTCCCGCCCCCGATGCCGAGGATCCGGGCGTCCCGGTAGTGCCGCTCTACCTCGACGCCGTGCAGGTAGCCGGCGCCGCCGTGCAGCTGGACGGCCTGGTCGACCACCCAGTCGCACGCCTCCACGGCCTGGTTCTTCGCCATCGCCAGCTCGGTGACGACGTCCTCCCCGGCCTCCCAGCGCTCGAACACGTCCCGGACGTACACCCGCGCGACGGTCGCCCGGCGGGCCATCTGCGCGATCCGGTGCCGGACGACCTGCCGGCTCGTCAGCGGGGCGCCGAACGTCTCGCGCTGTCGTGCCCACGCGATCGTCAGCTCCACGCAGCGCTGGGCCGTCGCGTAGGCCTGCACGGCGAGGGAGAGCCGTTCCGACCCGAAGCGCTCCATGATCTGGCGGAAGCCGCTGCCCTCCGGTCCGACCAGGTTCGACGCCGGCACCCGCACCTCGTCGAGCGAGATCGTCGCGGTGTCCGAGCAGTGCCAGCCCATCTTGCGCAGCGCGGTGCGGTGCACCCCGGGCCGGTCGGTCTCGATCACCAGCAGCGAGACCCCGCGGTGGCCCGGGCCGCCGGTGCGCACGGCCGTCGTCACGAAATCGGCCCGCGTACCGGAGGTGATGAACGTCTTCCCGCCCGTCACCACGTAGTCGTCCCCGTCGCGCACCGCCCGCGTGGTGATGCCCGCGACGTCGGACCCGGTCCCGGGTTCGGTGATGCCGAGCGAGCCGATCAGCTCGCCGCGCAGGGTCGGGCGCACGAAGCGGTCGACGAGCTCGGGCGAGCCGTGCAGCGCGATGTGCGGGGCGGCGATGCCGTGGGTGAACAGGCCCGCGACCACCCCGCTCGTCCCGCCCGCGAGGATCAGCTCCTCGGTGGCGATCGCGGAGTCGACGTGCCCGCCCTCGCCGCCGACGGCCTCCGGGAACCCGAGGGCCAGCAGTCCCAGCTCGCCCGCCCGCCGGTGCAGCGCGCGCGGCATGGCGCCCGCGTCCTCCCACTCCGGCAGCGACGGCACGATCTCCCGCTCGGTGAACCGCCGCACCAGGGCCCGCAGCTCGCGCCGCTCCTCGGTGTCCCAGGGCGAGCGCGCCGGGCGCGCCACCGTCGCGGTCACCGGGACACCGCCGTGGACGACCCGGTGAACTGCTCGCGCAGCACCCGCTTGAGCAGCTTGCCGGTGGCGTTGCGCGGCAGGTCCGCGACGAACTCGACCCGTCGCGGCGCCTTGAAGTGCGCGATCCGCTCGCGGGCGAAGCCGATCAGCTCGTCCGCGGTCACCTCCTCGGCGGCCACCACCACGGCGACCACCGACTCGCCCCACTGCGGGTCGCCCACCCCGATCACCGCCACGTCGGAGACGGCGGGATGGCGGTGCAGCGCCTGCTCGACCTCGACCGGGTACACGTTCTCCCCACCGGTGATGATCATGTCCTTCTTGCGGTCGACGAGGGTGACGAAGCCGTCCTGGTCGGCGATCCCGAGGTCCCCGGAGTGGAACCAGCCCCCGCGCATCGCCTCCGCGGTCTCCTCGGGGCGGTTCCAGTAGCCGGCGAACACCGTCGGGCCGCGCAGGACCAGCTCGCCGACCTCGCCCGGGTCGACGAGCTCGTCGTCGGGACCGACCAGCCGCGCGTCGACGTGCAGGAACGGTCGCCCGACCGACCCCGCGTGCGTCACGACGTCGGCCGCGTCGAGGAACAGCGCGGCCGGCGACAGCTCGGTCATCCCGAAGCCCTCGGTGAACGTCCAGCCCAGCTCGAGGAAGCGCTCGATCACGACGACGGGGCACGGCGCGCCGCCCGAGATCGCCCAGCGCAGGGCGGGGAAGGCGCGCTCGCCGAGGTCGGGCACGCGGGTGAGGGCCGCCCACATCGCGGGGACGAGGAACTGGGTCGTCACGCCCTCGCGGGCCATGAGGTCGAGGAAGCCGGCCGGGTCGAACGCGGGCACCACCACGACCGTCCCGCCCGCGTAGAGCAGCGGCAGCGCCGAGAGCCCGAGCGCGCCGATGTGGAAGAGCGGCGCGGCCGCGATCGTCACGTCGGTCGAGGCGATCCCCGGCCCCGCGACGCACATGTTCACGGCGTTCCAGAGCATGTTGTCGTGCGTCAGCACCGCGCCCTTGGGGCGGCCGGTGGTGCCCGAGGTGTACATGATCACGCAGGGCTCGTCGCCCCGGCCGGGCGCCGGTTCCCCTTCCCGACGACGGGTCGGGCCGGGATCGGTGGTCAGGTCCACGAGGTCGGGCGGCGCCGCCAGTTCGGCGATCGCCGCGTCGCCGAGCGGGGTGAACGCCGCCGAGCGGACCAGCAGCACGGCGCCGGAGTCGGCGAGCACGTAGGCGACCTCGGCCGGCGCGAGCCGCATGTTCACCGGCACGGTGATCGCGCCGAGCCGGGCGACGGCGAAGAGCCACTCCAGGTAGGCGCACGAGTTCTCGCCGAGCAGCGCCACCCGGTCGCCGGGCCCGACGCCCAGCGCCGCGAGATCGGCCGCGCGGGCGGCGACGCGGTCGTCGAGCTCGGCGTAGGAGATGCGGTGTCCGGTCGGTCCGTCGACCAGCGCCACCGCGTCCGGCGACCGCTCCGCCCGCCGGGCCACCCAGGCCCCGATGCTCTCGTCCATCCGACTCCCTCGCCCTGCGCGCTGAGACCTGGCACACTTTGCCCGTACGTGCGGTCAGTTCACAAGGGGGCCTCGATGACCGGCCATGCCCGCGGCGGTCGGCGCCCGGAGATCCTCGAGACCTTCACCCGCCACGTCGCGCAGCACGGGTACGACCGGGCCAACTTCGGCGACGTGGCCGCCGAGCTGGGCATGAGCAAGGGGACGATCGTCCACCACTTCGGCACCAAGGACCGGATGCTCGCCGAGGTCCAGGAGTCGTACATGCGCCGCCGGCTCGCCGAGGCGCACGCGATGTTCGCCCGCCTGCCCGGCGCCGGGGAGCGCATCGCCGCGCTCGTCCACGCGGGTGTGCGCTACTCCGCCGACGAGCCCGCCACCACGGTGGCCTTCCAGCGCGAGGTGGTCCGCCTCGTCGACCGACCCGGCATGGAGTCGGCGCGTGGGCTGCGGGACGAGTACCGCGACCTCGTCGTCGGCGTCCTGGCCGACGGCGAGGCGGACGGGACGTTCCTGCCCGGGGACGCCCGGCTCCGGTCGCTGCAGATGTTCGGGTCGCTGCACTGGATGTGGACCTGGTTCGACCCGGCCGGACGCCTCGCCCCCGCCGAGGTCGCGGCGGAGTTCGCGGTCACGCTCCTGCGCGGCCTCGGGATGGACGAGCCCGCCGCCCGGGCCGCGGCCGACCCGGCCGGGGAGGTGGCCGCCGTCGTCGGGGACGTCCTCGCCGGCGTGGTGGCCGTGTCCCGTTCCTGACGTCAGGTGTCAGCGGTGGGCCACGGCTGACCCGGTGCGACTACTCCGGCCCGCCGATGTCCTCGAGCCAGGTGTCCGGCTGCTCCTGCGCGAACCGGCTCATGAGGTCCGCGCACGCCGGGTCGTCGAGGACCGTGACCTCCACGCCGTGCTCCGCGAGCCACGCGTGCTGCCCGCCGAAGGTGCGGGCCTCGCCGACGACCAGGCGCGGGATGCGGAACTGCCGGATCAGTCCGGCGCAGAAGAAGCAGGGCGAGAGCGTGGTGACCATCGTGGTGCCGGCGTAGTCGGGGCGGCGACCCGCGGCGCGGAAGGCGGCGGTCTCACCGTGGGTGGCGGGGTCGCCGTCCTGGACGCGCCGGTTGTGCCCCGCACCGAGCAGCTCGCCGTCGGGGCCGAAGAGGGCCGCCCCGACCGGGACGCCGCCGGTCTCGTGGCCCTGCCGGGCCTCGCGCAGGGCGACGGCGAGCATGTCGGTCGGGGAGGGCGCCATGCGGTGCATCCTGCCCGGCGACGTCGACGGCGACCTGCTCCCACTCGGTGCGGGCCGGTCGCCGTCGTCGGGCTCGGGGCACCGGCCGGCGCGTGAGCAGCGGGAACGGGGGTATCACCGGGGAGTGCCCGAGCTGCCCGAGGTGGAGAGCGCCCGCCAGGTCCTGGAGAAGGCGCTCGACCGCACCATCACCGACGTCGACGACACCGACGAGTACGTCTGTCGTCCCCACAAGCCCGGCGAGATCGCGAAGGCGCTGGTCGGCGGGAGGCTGACGGCGGCCCACCGCCTCGGGAAGACGATGTGGTGCGAGACGGTGACGGCCGACGGCGAGCCGGGGCCCAACCTCGGGGTGCACCTCGGGATGGGCGGCCGCATCCGCATCACCGGGCCCGACGGTGCCCGCGACTCCGAGTACGCGGGCGGGCTGCCGAGGAAGTCCACCGAGGAGAAGCAGAAGCCGGAGTGGGACCGGGTGACGTTCTTCTTCGACGACGGCGGCACCTTCAGACTCTTCGACAAGCGGCGCCTGGGGCGGGTCCGTCTCGAACCCGATCTCGACGTGCTCGGCCCGGACGCCTACGAGATCACCCGCGACGAGTTCCGCGAGCGGATCGGGAAGGGCACCGCCCCGATCAAGGCGAGGCTGCTCGACCAGCACGCGATCGCCGGCGTCGGGAACCTCCTCGCCGACGAGACGCTGTGGGAGGCGAAGCTCGACCCGCACACGCCGTCGGGGGAGCTGTCGACCTCCCAGCTCGACGAGCTGCGCCGGGTCCTGCGCCGCGCCACCCGCGAGGCGATCGAGCACGGCGGGGTCCACACCGGGGAGGTCATCCCGCACCGGAAGAAGGACGAGACGTGTCCGCGGTGTGGGGCACCCATGGAGAAGGGCACCGTGGGGAGCCGGACGACGTGGTGGTGCAGCGCCGAACAAGGCTGAACCACCTACGCTCGCGGTCGGCGACCATCCAGCGGGGAGGACCACCGTGACCACCGGACCGTTCAGGTCGAACACCCCGCCGCCCGCGGCGTTCACGTTCGCCGAGCTGACGCCCACCGCGTTCCTCGAGCGCTCCGAGCACGCCTTCGCGGGCCGGACGGCGATCGTCGACGGCGAGCTCCGGTTCACCTACTCGCAGTTCGCCGAGCGTTCCCGACGGCTGGCGGGGGCGCTCGGGGCGCTCGGCGTCCGGCCCGGGGACCGGGTCGCCGCCCTCGCGACCAACAGCCACGTCATGCTCGAGGCCCACCACGGCGTCCCCTTCGCCGGCGGCGTGCTGGTGCCGCTGAACACCCGGCTCTCCGCCGACGAGCTGACCCACATCGTCACCCACTCCGGCTCGCGCGTGCTCCTCGCGACCACCGAGCTCGCGGACATGGCGCGCACCGTCGCCGAGCGCACCGGGGCGACGCTGCTGCTCGAGGGCGACGAGTACGAGGAGCGGCTGGGGCGGGCGGCGCCGAGCGTGGTGCCGGTGGCCGACGAGCGCGGCCTGCTCGCGATCAACTACACGTCGGGCACCACGGGTCTGCCCAAGGGCGTGATGTACCACCACCGCGGCGCCTACCTGCAGGCGCTGGCGATGGCGTTCCACCTGCGCCTCGACCCCGGGTCGCGCTACCTGTGGACGCTCCCGATGTTCCACTGCGACGGGTGGTGCTTCCCCTGGGGCGTCACGGCCGCCGGCGGGACGCACGTGTGCCTGCGGGCCATCGACCCGGACGAGATCTGGCGCCTGCTGCGCGACGAGGGCGTGACGCACTTCTGCGCGGCCCCGACGGTCCTGACGATGATCGCGGGCGGTGAGACCGCGGCGCCGCTGGAGCAGCGGGTGACCGTCGCGACCGGCGGCGCCCCGCCCTCGCCGACCCTGCTCGCGCGCATGACCGGGCTCGGTATGGACATCACCCACCTGTACGGGCTCACCGAGACCTACGGACCCGCCGTCGTGAACGACTGGCACCCGGAGTGGAACGACCTCGACGACGACGAGCGTGCGCGGCTGCAGGCGCGGCAGGGCGTCGGCAACGTCGTGGCGGCCCGGCTGCGGGTGATCGCCGAGTCCGGCGCGGACGTGCCCGCCGACGGCGAGACCCTGGGCGAGCTGGTGGTCCGCGGCAACGACGTGATGCTGGGCTACTACCGGGACGTCGCCGCCACCGCCGCCGTCGACGCGGCGGGCTGGTTCCGCACCGGCGACCTCGGCGTGGTGCACCCCGACGGCTACGTCGAGATCCGCGACCGCTCGAAGGACGTGATCATCTCGGGCGGCGAGAACATCGCGTCGGTCGAGGTCGAGCGGGTGCTCGACAGCCACCCCGCGGTGATCGAGTCGGCCGTGGTCGGCGTCCCCGACGAGCAGTGGGGCGAGATCCCGGTGGCGTACGTGACCGCCCGCGAGGAGGTCGACCCGGACGAGCTCGTCGAGCACGTCCGCACGCACCTCGCGCGGTACAAGGCCCCGAAGCGGATCGTGTTCGGCGAGCTGCCGAAGACCTCGACCGGGAAGATCCAGAAGAACGTGCTGCGGGAGCGGGAGGTGGCTGCGCCTCGTGAGTAGTTGTGACGGCCATGACCGTCACAAGTACTCACACGACCGGAGGTCACCCGGTCGGCGTCAACGGCAGGACGGTGTCGATTGCCAACCCATGCCTGTCGGCCGAGTACGCCTGGGCCTCGCGCACCGCGAACGGTGCCGACCTGTCCGTGAACACCGGCAACCCGGGCGCGATGTGATCGCTCAGCGAGCAGATCGCGCGGCGCGCCGAGATCTCGGGCGGCTACGTGCGCTGGGCGGCGGCCCGCGGTCGTGGGCCTGCCCGGTGTGCACCTGCGCCGGCCCACGCACCCGCCGTCGGCAAGATCCGGACGAGCCGCGCGATGTGATCGCTCAGCGATCAGATCGCACGGCGCGATGAGATCTTCGGCAGCTACGCCCCCTGGTCGGCGACGTACTTCCGCCCGGCATCCGTGACGGCGACGTGGACGAAGCGGCGCCCGAGCTCCTCGGGGCTCACGTCCTCGATCAGCCCGGCCGCCTCGAGCTGGGCCAGGAACGCGTCGAACTGGGCCTGCTGCTCCTCCGCGACCCCGCCCGCCAGGGCCGACTCCGGAATGACCCGGTCGCCGGCGCCGTCCACGGCCTGCAGGAACTCCGCGATCAGGTCCGCCATGGGCGGCCACGGTGCCCGCTCGACGACCTACCAGTGGGGCCAGATCACCGGTGGCTACACCGCCTCGACCGCGGCGCCCGCGCCCGCTGAGGTGGCTTCGCCCCGTGAGTACTTGTGACGGTCATGACCGTCACAAGTACTCACGGGACCGAAGGTCACCTGACGGCGTCCTGCAGGCGCCGGGCGCCCTCGTCGGCCTTGTGCGCCCCGACGCCGGTAGCAGAGCCGACCAGGCGGAGCCCGGTCACCGTGACCACGTTGACGAGCCGGCCCGTGATGCGCACCGGGTTGAGCACGGCCGCCAGCCAGTCGAGCGGGGCGGCGGCGGCCTCGGTGTAGGCGTGGATCGTCTGGCCGGCGCGGTCGGCCGCGTCGGTCAGCTCCTCGTCGAGCTTCTCGCCCTGCTGGGCGGCGCGACGGGTGGTGTTGCGGAGCTCGTCGCTCGCGTCGGCCGCCGTGGCCTCGACGGTCGCGGCGGTGCGCCGTCCGGCCGCCCGTGCCTCGCCCGCGACCTCGCGGACCGTGCCGCGGACCTCGTCGGCGGCCTCCCGGCCGGTCTCGCGCGCGACGTCGGCGGCGTCCTTCGCAGCGGACTCGACCGACTGGCTCGCGGCGGAGGCGTCGTCGGCGATCTGCCCGGCGCCCTGCGACACGGTGCGGCCGACCCGCTCGGCGGAGCCCTCGGCGTGGCCACGGATCTTCTTGGCGGTGGTCGCGAGGTCGCCACCGACCTCGTCGGCGGTCTCCGACGCCTCGTCGCCGACGGTGCGCGCCGAGTCGGCGGCCTGGTCGGCGACCGTCCCGGCCCGCTCGGCGGCGGTGTCGGCGACGGCGCGCGGGCCGGTGCCCGTGCTGCGGCTGCCGGAGCCGTTGCTGTCGGCGGAGGCCTTCGCGGTCTTCCGAGCGGCGTCGCGCTCGGCGGCGCTGCTCTGGCCGGAGGCCTCGATGCGCTCCTGGTCGAGGTCGGCGACCTCCACCCCGGCCTGGGCGGCCTCGGCGGCGGCGCGGCGGGAGGTGTCCTCGCCGGTCTGCTTCGCCTCCGCGGCGGCCGCGGCGGAGAGCTCGGTGGCGATGCGCTCCGAGTCCTGGGTGTGGGCGGGGACGTCGGTGGCCTCGACGAGCTCACCCGCGAGGTCGTGCACCATCACGGCGCCGCCGCCGTCGTTGCGGACGATCTCGACGGCGCGGGCGATGGCCTCGCCCTGGGTGGGGGCGTGGGCACTGGGACGGGTGGCGGCGGGCTTGACGACGATCCATCCGTCGTCGGACGGGCGGACGTGGCGGTCGGCCATGAGGTAGCTCTCCGGGAGGTGCGTGACGGTGCGATCGGGATCGATGGCCCGAGGTGCCCGACCTCGGCGATCGACTACACGCCCTCCTCGGTGACCGCGGCCACGAGATCGGCCACCAGCACGTCCGGCGCCTGCAACGACGCGAAGTGGCCGCCCGTGTCGTAGCGCCGCCAGCGCACGATCCGGTGCGAGCGCTCGGCGATCCCGCGGACGGCGTGGTCGCCGGTGAAGCAGGCGACGGCGGTCGGCACCCCCGACGGTGCGTGCTGCTCGAAGGCCCCGTGGCACTCCCGGTAGATGCGTCCCGACGACGCGGCCGTGCCGGTGAGCCAGGTGGTGGTGACGTCGGTGAGGACCGCGATCGGGTCGACCGGGATCTGCCGGGTCGTCGTCGGGTCGTAGTCGACGAACCACTCCAGCTGCCACGCGAGCAGGCCGACCGGCGAGTCCGCGAGCGCGTACCCGAGGGTCTGCGGCCGCGTGCCCATGATCGTGGCGTAGCCCGAGCGCTCCTCCCACAGGGCGCCGAGCGCGGACACCTGGGCCGCGTCCTCCTCGGACAACCCGGCCGTCGGGTCGCCGGCCGACCAGTCGGCCGGCGTCGCCAACGCGTTGAGGTGCACGAGGGAGACCCGCTCGGGGGCGAGCCGCGCGATGTGCGGCCCGATCAGCGCGCCCCAGTCCCCGCCCTGGACGACGAACCGCTCGTAGCCGGCTCGCGTCATGAGGTCGAGCAGCGTCCGGGCGTGGCGGTCGAGGTCCCAGCCGACCTCGGTCGTCGGTCCCGTGAACCCGAACCCGGGCAACGACGGCGCCACCACGTGGAACCGCTCGACCAGGGCCGGGAGCACCGGCAGGAAGTCCGCCGGCGTCGACGGCCACCCGTGCAGGAGCAGCAGCGGGGTCGCGTCCGGCTGGGTCGCCCGGGCGTGGACGGCGTGCACCGGCTGGCCGTCGATCGACGTCGTCACCTGGGCCAGGCGTTGAGCCGCTGCTCGACGGCGCGCCAGTCGAACTCCTCGCGCCACAGCCGGACGAGCTCGGCGAGATGGTCCCGCTCGACGCCGTGGGACCAGCCGATCCCGTACGGGGCGTCGGGCAGCCGGGCGGCGGCGAGTCGTCGCTGCAGCTCGTCCAGGTCGGACGGCGGGACGTCGACGGTGAACGGCGTCAGCTCGGTCATGACGACGAGGGTCGCGGCCGAGGCGGTCAGGAACGGTCCGCCTCGGCCGGTGACCGCACATAACTCCCGTGAGGGACTTTTCGTCGCGGTGGCCGGGGAGGAGGCTGGACCTCCGGACGACGGAAGGACGGTGCGCCATGACGAGACCGGACGCGATGGTGCCCGAGCAGATCATCGGTTCGCGCGACGAGGCCGAGCACGCACGCCTCGAGGAGGCCCGGGCGCAGTACCGCCGACTCAACGGCGAGTTCACGATCCTGGAGAACTTCGAGCGTCGCCTCACCCGCCAAATCCACGAGAAGCAGGAGCAGGGGCGCGACGACTACGTGCGCGAGCTCGTGCAGCGCCGCATCTCGGTGCGGTCCCGGCTCGAGGAGATGCGCATGCGCCGGGCGCGCGCGGCGGAGGCGGCGGGCCTCTGAACCCGCGCTCGTCGGCGACGGTCCGTCCCTGACGTCGGGTCCGCGCCACCCGCACGGCGCGGCGGGCCGTCTCACGCCGCGACGGCGGCCCGCACCATCGTCGCGAGCACCGGCCCCGCCACCTCGGGCGAGGTGTGCGAGGCGCTGCGCGGGGTCGAGTTCATCAGGCCGAACGCCGCGTGGGCGGCCGTGCGGACCTCGTCGGTGCTGCGCGCCGGGCCCACCCGCGCGATGACGTCCTCCCACACCTCGACGTAGGCGCGCTGCAGCGCGCGCACCCGCCGTCGGGAATCGTCCGGCAGCGAGGCGAGGTCGCGGTCCTGCACCGTGATCAGCTCGGGGCGGTGGAGGGCGAAGTCGACCTGGAAGTCGATGAGCGCGCCCAGCCGCCCCGGGGCGTCGGGGTGGGCCGCGACGATCGCCTGCGCGCCCTCGAGCAGGTGCTCGCTGATCCCGACGAGCATCTCGGCGAGCAGGCCCTCCTTCGACGGGAAGTGCCGGTAGATGGCCGGCCCGCTGACGCCCGCGGCGGCACCGATCCCGTCGATCGAGGTCCCGTGGAAGCCGTGCCGGGCGAACAGCCGCGCGGCCTCGACCAGGATCTGGTCCCGACGGCGGGTCGGTGCGGTTCGTGCCATCAGCTCCACCCGAGGCACAGTACGACTCTTGCGCCGCGATGTGAACGCTCGCTAACGTCTCGTGTTAGTCATCGTTCACGTCGAGGGAGGTTGCCGGTGACCGCCACGGTCGGATCCGGGCACGCCGAACTGGTCGACGACCTGCGGGCGAAGCTCGCCGCGGTGCGGCTGGGCGGGCCGGAGCGCAGTCGGCAGCGCCACGTCGAGCGGGGGAAGCTCCTGCCGCGCGACCGGGTGGACGCGCTGCTCGACCCGTCGTCGCCGTTCCTGGAGCTCTCACCGCTGGCCGCGCACGGGATGTACGACGACGCCGCGCCGGGCGCGGGGATCATCACCGGCGTCGGGCGCATCTCCGGGCGCACCTGCGTGGTCGTCGCGAACGACGCCACCGTCAAGGGCGGCACCTACTACCCGATGACGGTGAAGAAGCACCTGCGCGCCCAGGAGGTGGCGCTGCAGAACCGGCTGCCGTGCGTCTACCTGGTCGACTCCGGCGGGGCGTTCCTGCCCGAGCAGGACAACGTGTTCCCCGACCGTGAGCACTTCGGGCGCATCTTCTACAACCAGGCCACGATGTCCGGGCTCGGCATCCCGCAGATCGCCGCGGTCCTCGGTTCGTGCACGGCGGGCGGGGCCTACGTCCCGGCGATGAGCGACGAGGCGGTGATCGTCCGCAACCAGGGGACGATCTTCCTCGGCGGCCCGCCGCTGGTGAAGGCCGCGACCGGCGAGGAGGTCACCGCCGAGGAGCTCGGCGGCGGCGACCTGCACGCCCGGACCTCCGGGGTGGTCGACCACCTCGCCGACGACGACGCGCACGCCCTGTCGATCGTCCGCGACATCGTCGACACCCTGCCCGCCGACCCGGCGCCGCCGTGGGAGAAGCGGGCCTCGGTGCCGCCGGCGAAGGACCCGGCCGAGCTCTACGACGTGGTCCCGGTCGACGGGCGCAGCGCCTACGACGTGCGCGAGGTGATCGCGCGGGTCGTCGACGGGTCGAGGTTCACCGAGTTCAAGGCCGAGTACGGCACCACGCTGGTCACCGGCTTCGCCCGCATCCACGGGCACCCGGTGGGCATCGTCGCGAACAACGGCGTGCTCTTCCGCGAGTCCGCGCTCAAGGGCGCGCACTTCGTGGAGCTGTGCGACCAGCGCGGCATCCCGCTGGTGTTCCTGCAGAACATCACCGGGTTCATGGTCGGCCGCGAGTACGAGGCCGGCGGGATCGCCAAGGACGGCGCGAAGATGGTCACCGCGGTGGCCACCACGCGGGTGCCGAAGCTGACCGTGGTGATCGGCGGCTCCTATGGCGCCGGGAACTACGCCATGAGCGGGCGGGCCTACTCGCCGCGGTTCCTGTTCATGTGGCCGAACGCCCGCATCTCGGTGATGGGTGCCGAGCAGGCCGCGACGGTGCTGGGCACCGTGGGGTCGTCGAGCGCCGACTCGGTCCGCGAGCAGTACGAGCGTCAGGGTCACCCCTACTACTCCACCGCCCGGCTCTGGGACGACGGCGTGATCGACCCGCTCGACACCCGCACCGTGCTCGGCCTGGCCCTGTCCGCCTGCGCCCACGCGCCGCTGGACGACCCGCGGTTCGGTGTGTTCCGGATGTAGCGCCTCCCCGGGTGCAAGCAATGCGTCACTGCTTGCACTGGGTGCAAGCAGTGACGCATTGCTGTCATCAGGGGAGAGGACACCGTGTTCGCCAGCGTGCTGATCGCCAACCGCGGCGAGATCGCCGTCCGCATCGCCGCCACCGTGCGCGCCCGCGGGCTGCGCAGCGTCGCCGTCTACACCGACGCCGACGCGTCGTCGCCGCACGTCGCGGCGGCCGACGTGGCCGTGCGGGTGGGGAACTACCTCGACGGCGCCGCGATCGTCGAGGCGGGCGCCCGGGTCGGTGCCCAGGCCGTCCACCCGGGCTACGGCTTCCTCGCCGAGAACGCCGCGTTCGCCCGGCAGGTCGCCGAGGCCGGCATGACGTGGATCGGCCCGCCGCCCGCTGCGATCGAGACGATGGGCGACAAGATCTCGGCGAAGGCCGCCGTCGAGCCGGCCGGGGTGCCCCTCGTGCCCGGCAGCTCCGAGCAGGGACTGAGCGACGCCGAACTCGCCGACGTCGCCCGCCGCACCGGCTTCCCCGTCCTGCTCAAGCCCAGCGCCGGCGGCGGCGGCAAGGGCATGCACGTCGTCGAGCGCGAGGAGGAGCTCGCCGACGCCATCGCCGCCGCCCGCCGCGAGGCCCGCGGCTCCTTCGGCGACGACACGCTGCTGCTCGAGCGGTACGTGACCGACCCCCGCCACGTCGAGATCCAGGTCCTCGCCGACACGCACGGCACCGTCGTCCACCTCGGCGAACGCGAGTGCTCCCTGCAGCGCCGCCACCAGAAGGTCGTCGAGGAGGCCCCCTCGGCGGTGCTCGACGAGAAGCAGCGCGACGCCATGGGCCGCGCCGCCGTCGACGCCGCGACGGCCTGCGGGTACGTCGGCGCCGGGACCGTCGAGTTCGTGACGAACGCCGACGCGAGCGAGTTCTTCTTCCTCGAGATGAACACGCGGCTGCAGGTCGAGCACCCGGTCACCGAGGAGGTCGTGCGCGTGCGCGGCGGGCGCCTCGACCTCGTCGCCGAGCAGCTCCGGGTCGCCGCCGGCGAGCCGCTGGGCTACGAGCAGGACGACGTGACGCTGGAGGGCCACGCCGTCGAGGTCCGCCTCTACGCCGAGGACCCCGCGCGCGGCTTCCTCCCCACCGGCGGCCGCATCCTGGGCCTCGACTGGCCGGCGGGAGACGCAGCGGAGCGGAGCTCGACCCAGGTCGTGGGAGCCAGGGTCGACGCGGGCGTGCAGGTCGGTCAGGAGGTCGGCAGCGCCTACGACCCGATGCTCGCCAAGATCATCGCTCGGGGCGCCGACCGCGCCGAGGCCCTCGACCGGCTCGACGAGGCGCTCGCCCGGACCACCGTCCTCGGCGTCACCACCAACCTCGCCTGGCTGCGGACCCTGATCACGCACGACGACGTCCGCGCGGGCCGTCTCGACACCGGCCTCATCGCCCGGCTCGGGGTGCCCGAGCAGCAGGTTCCCGACGACGTGGTGGTCGCGGCCGCCCTCGCCGGCCTCCTGCGCCTGCCCGAGTCCGACGACCCGTTCAACACGCTCGGCGGCTGGCGCATCGGCGGCGAGCCCGCGCCCGCGCGGTGGACGCTCGTGCCGCTGGGGGAGAAGGACACGTCCTTCGACGTCGCCCTGCGCGGACGGGCCGACGCCGCGACGGTGACGCTCGGGGAGGACCCGCCCCGACCCGTCGTCGGGACGGCCACCGCGGACGGGCTGGTGACGACGCTCGACGGCGTCACCCGCCGGTACCGGACCGCCCTCGCCGACGGCGTCCTGTGGATCTCGCGCGACGGCGGCACCTGGGCCCTGCGCGAGCAGGAGCGCCTGCAGGCCGCACGGACCGCCGGGGGCGCGTCGGACGGCGCCGTCACCAGCCCGATGCCGGGCACCGTCACCGTCGTCGAGGTCGAGCCGGGCCAAGAGGTCGAGGCCGGGCAGCGGCTCGTCGTCGTCGAGGCCATGAAGATGGAGCACGTGCTGACCGCGCCGATCGCCGGCACGGTCACCGAGCTCCCCGCGAGAGCCGGGGCGACCGTCGCGCTCGACGCACCCCTCGTCACCGTCACCCCCCAGAGCACCGAGAGCACGGAGTAGTCATGCAGCTGTCCGAGGAGCACGAGGCCCTGCGCGCCACCGTCGAGGAGTTCGCGCAGAAGGAGGTCGCACCGGTCATCGCGGACTACTACATCCGCGAGGAGTTCCCGTACGACCTGGTCGCGACCATGGGCGAGATGGGCCTGTTCGGCCTGCCGGTGCCCGAGGAGTACGGCGGCATGGGCGGCGACTACGTCGCGCTGTGCGTCGCGCTCGAGGAGCTCGGCCGCGTCGACCAGTCGGTCGCGATCACCCTCGAGGCCGGGGTGTCGCTGGGCATCATGCCGCTGGTGCGGTTCGGCTCCGACGAGCAGAAGGAGCGCTGGCTGCCCGACCTCGCGGCCGGGAAGGCCCTCGGGGGGTTCGGCCTGACCGAGGCCGGCGGCGGCTCCGACGCCGGTGCCACGAAGACGACCGCGAAGCAGGACGACGGCGACTGGGTCATCAACGGCTCGAAGGCCTTCATCACCAACTCCGGCACCCGGATCACCTCGCACGTCACGGTCACCGCGGTCACCGGGCAGACCGAGGGCAAGCGCGAGATCTCGGCGATCCTCGTGCCGAGCGGCACCGAGGGCTTCACGGTGGCGCCGAGCTACTCGAAGGTCGGCTGGAACGCCTCGGACACCCACGAGCTCGCGTTCTCCGACTGCCGCGTGCCCGAGGAGAACCTCGTCGGGCAGCGCGGCAAGGGCTTCTCGCAGTTCCTGTCGATCCTCGACGAGGGCCGGGTCGCGATCGCCGCCCTGGCCACCGGCGCGGCCCAGGGCTGCGTGGACGAGTCGGTCCGCTACGCCCGCGAGCGGCAGGCGTTCGGCGCCGCGATCGGCACCTACCAGGCGATCCAGTTCAAGATCGCCGAGATGGAGACCCGCGCCCACACGGCCCGCCTCGCCTGGCAGCACGCCGCCGAGAAGATGGCCGCCGGCGTGCCGTTCACCAAGGAGGCGGCGATCGCCAAGCTCGTCTCCGGTGAGGCGGCGATGGACAACGCCCGCGACGCGACGCAGATCTTCGGCGGCTACGGGTTCATGAACGAGTACCCCGTCGCCCGGCACTACCGGGACTCGAAGATCCTGGAGATCGGCGAGGGCACGTCCGAGGTCCAGAAGATGCTGATCGCGAAGCGTCTGGGGCTCTAGTCGTCCCGCCTCAGGGCGTCTCGACCGGCGGGTGGTCGTCGGTCCGCGCGCCGATCCGCGTCGCCGAGGTGCTTCCCGACGACAGGTCCACCGCGCGGCTCGCGGCGAGGAGACCGATCTCCGGCATCGCGCCGTAGATCGTCTCCCACTGTCCGGCGGACACGCGGTAGGTCTCGTGGAAGATGCCGACGGAGTCCGGCGACGTGCGGGCGGCCCGGTTGAACGCCCGCCACGCCGGGAGGTGCTCGGCCTGCGCGTTCCGCGCGTACGCCTCCAGGTGCTCGTAGGAGCGCCAGTACTGCACGACGGCGGGTCCGCCGAACATCCAGCCCGCGTGCGCCTTCAGCAGCCCCATCTCCGGGTGCCGCTCCAGCTCGCGCAGCATCCGCGGCATCGCGTGGAACACCGGGAGCCAGGCGCGGACGTCGGTCCAGCGGTTGACGTGGGTGCCGATGAGGAAGACGACGAAGTCGCCCTCGATGTCGGCGCTGCGGCGGACGTAGGAACTCATGCGGGGACCTCCTTCGGGGTGCGCGCGCGGTCGCGCAGGAACAGGAAGAGCGGGAACACGAACGCGACGGCGATCGCCGCGCTCCCGACGACGAGCAGGACCAGCGACCAGGTCGGCCACCCGAGGCGCCGGCCCTCGAGGACCATGAACACGCAGGCCGCGAGGCCGGCGACGAGGATGTCGACCGCCGCCGAGGACGAGGCGGCGTTCGCGAACCAGCCGGCGAGATAGTCCTCCCCGGCCGCGAACGAGGCCAGGTTGAACCACCAGGTCCCGACGAGCCCGACCAGCGCGAGCACCAGGTAGCCGTACCTCATGCCGGCACCGCCTCGCGGGTCATCGGGCGCGGGGCCCGGGCGAGCACCGTCCCGACGGCGAGGGCGGTCCCGACGACGAGGCCTCCCGCGGCCAGGAGCGTCCACGCGTCCGGGGCGAGCAGCGGCTGGGCGCGCAGGGCCTGCCACGTCAGCAGCAGGGTGAGGCCGGTCCAGGCCGCCGCGGCGATCAGCACGAGCCGGACCCGGACGAGCTCCGACCGCACCGCCGGGACCCGCCCCACGAGCAGCAGCAGGCCGAGCGCCACGAGCGGGACGACCTGCAGGCCGTGCAGCCCGACGAAGTGCCCGATGCGCAGGTCGCCGCCCGTCGTCGACCACCCGAGCAGGGCGAGGCCCGGCCCGCCGTCGGGAACCCCGACCGCGTGGGCGCCGACCGTCGGCATCCCGTCCCCGGCCTGCGCGGCCGCGATCTGGGCGCCGCTCGGACCGGTCATGAGGAACGCCACGGCCATCCCGAGCAGCGAGACCAGCAGCCCGAGGCGCACGCCCCACGCGACCGACGGGGTGAGCGAGCGCTCCCGCAGCAGCACGATCGCGATGACGAGGTTCGCCACCCACAGCACCGCGATCGAGGCGCCCATGACCGCCCAGACCGCCGCGTCGAACGGCGTCGCGACGTCGAAGTGGCTGGCCCGCCCGCGCAGCACCTGCCCGACGATCGCGATCATCTCGATCGTCGAGGCCACGGCGACGACGGTGGCCGCGGCGGAGGCGACCCGGTGCGCCCGGTCGGCGCGGACCAGCGACACCATCCACGCCAGCGTCGGAGCGTAGAGGGCGAAGCTGATCGAGAACTTCAACGGCTTCGCCCAGATCGGGGCGCCGCCGAGCACGCGGGGATCGAGCAGCAGGCCCGCCGCGCAGACCGGGACGAGCAGGGTCATGGCGCCCGTGAGGACGAGGAGAGGGCGGTTCCAGGCTCGCATCGGGTCCCCCGTGATTGGATAGCGGCACTGTCCGAACGAGAATGGACAGTAGAACTATCCGTAGAAGTTGTCCAGGTGGGAGGAGTCGGATGAGGGTCGGCGAGCTGAGCCGGCGCAGCGGCGTGAGCGTCGCGTCGATCAAGTACTACCTGCGGGAGGGGCTGCTGCCCGCGGGCGAGCGGACCAGCCCGAACCAGGCCTCGTACGACGACGCGCACCTGCGGCGGCTGCGCATGATCCGGGCGCTCATCGACGTCGGGGGCCTGTCGGTCGTCGCGACCCGCGACGTGCTCGCCGCCGTGGACGACCCCGGACTCCCGCTCTTCCAGGCCCTCGGACGGGCCTCGGGGACGACGACCGCCCCGGCGCCCGAGGAGGAGCCCGACGAGGCGTGGGAGCAGGCCGAGCAGATGCTCGCCGACCACGTCGCGGAACGCGGCTGGCAGGTCACGGCGGAGAACCCGGCCTGGCACGGCGCCGTCGGCGTCCTCGCCACCTACCTCCGGCTCGGCGACGCCGACCTGGCCCGGCAGCTCGGGCTCTACATGCGCACGATGGAGGAGGTCGCCGAGCACGAGGTGGCGGCGGTGGTGGACCGGGGCGACCGGGCCCGGACGGTCGAGGGCGTCGTCGTCGGGACCGTCCTCGGAGACACCCTGCTCGCCGCGGTCCGCCGACTCGCGCAACAGCACTGTTCCCTGCGGCTGCTCGGCGAGACGCCGACCCGTCGGCAGGGTTAGCGTCGCGATCATGGCTCAGGCACGCATCGACTTCCCGTCCCGCGTCGGCGTCTGGTGGACCAGCGACTCCTGGCGCATCGCCGACGCCGCCGAGGTCGCCCGCGACCTGGAGGGCATGGGCTACGGCTCGCTCTGGTACGGCGAGGCCTACGGCAAGGAGACCTTCACGCAGGCCGGCGCGTACCTGAACGCGACCGAGCGTCTCGTCGTCGGGACCGGGATCGCCAACATCCACGCGCGGGACCCGATCGCCGCCGAGTCCGGCGCCCGGACGCTGACCGCCCTGCACCCGGGGCGCTTCGTGCTCGGGCTCGGGGTGTCGCACGCGCCGCTCGTCGAGCGGGGCCGCGGCGGGACCTACTCCAAGCCGCTCGCGACGATGCGCGACTACCTCCAGCGGATGGACGCCGTCCCGGCCGAGGTGGAGCCGGACGCGCGTCCGACCCGCGTGATCGCCGCCCTCGGGCCGAAGATGATCGAGCTGTCCGGGACGAACGCGGACGGGGCCCACCCGTACCTGGTGCTGCCGGAGCAGAGCCGGACCACGCGGGAGGCGCTCGGCCCGGACAAGTGGGTCATCTCCGAGCAGGCCGTGGCCCTCGGCGACGAGGAGACCGCGCTGCGCCGGGCGCACGCCCACCTCGAGATCTACTCGGGCCTGCCGAACTACCGGAACTCGTGGCTGCGGCAGGGCTTCGACGAGTCCGACCTGGTCCGCGGTGGCTCCGAGCGCCTCAAGCGCGCGCTCGTGGGCATGGGCTCGGCCGAGCAGGCCGCCGCGTCGATCACCGCGCACCTCGACGCGGGGGCCGACCACGTGCTGGTCCAGCCCCTCGGCGACTCACCGTTCGACGACCCGCGCGAGACGCTGCGGGAGCTCGCGGGTGCCCTCGGCCTGTGAGCACCTCCCGTGGCTCCGGCCACGGGAAGTGCTCACCTGCGCGTCAGCGCACGTCCCGCCGGATCGGATGGTCCGGCGGGATCTCGACGAGCACGATCGCGCGGCCGTCGGGGTCGGCGATCCAGCACTCCCGTAGCCCCCACGGCTCGGTGCGGGTCTCCCGGGTGACGACGACGCCGGCGGTCCGGAGCTCCGCCTCCGCGGCCGCGATGTCGCGGACCTGCAGCCAGAGGGCGTCCGGGCCCGACCCGGCGTCGGGAACGCCGCGCCCGGACACCTCGAGATAGCCGGTCCCGAGGAAGTAGACGACGCCGCCGGGGAACTCCCGGGCGATCGCGAGCCCCAGCGTGCCGCCGTAGAACGCCCACGCGACCTCGGGATCCCGGGGTCGGATCAGGATGCGGCTGGACAGCACCTCCACGTGAGGTCCCACCTTTCGTGGTTCGGTCGGCCGGGCGGGGGCATCCTGGCCGTCGTGAGCTCTCCCGGCCAGGCAGCACCCGATCCCCGCCGCTGGCGCGCCCTCGTGGTGTGCCTGGTGGCCGGGTTCATGACGCTGCTCGACGTCAGCATCGTCAACGTCGCCCTGCCCTCCATGCAGCGCGGGCTCGGCGCGTCGGCGGCGGAACTGTCGTGGGTGGTCTCCGGGTACGCGCTGACGTTCGGGCTCGTGCTCGTGTCCTCGGGGCGCCTCGGCGACGACCGCGGGCGCAAGAAGATGTTCCTCATCTCCCTCGCGCTCTTCACGATCACGAGCGCGGTCGCCGGGTTCTCGGTCGACCCGACGATGCTCGTCGTCGCCCGCCTCCTGCAGGGCGCGGCCGGCGGCATGCTGAACCCGCAGATCATCGGCGTCATCCAGCAGCTCTTCTCGGGACGCGAGCGCGGCCGGGCGTTCGGCCTGTTCGGGGCCGTGATCGGGGTGTCGACGGCGGTCGGGCCGCTGCTTGGGGGCCTGCTGCTCGAGTGGACCGGCGAGGCCGAGGGCTGGCGCTGGGTCTTCTACGTCAACGTCCCCGTCGGGATCGTGGCCCTGCTCCTCGGCCTCTGGTGGCTGCCCACCGACGAGACCGCCACCGCCGAACGGCGCCCGCTCGACGTCGTCGGGGCGATCCTGCTCGGCGGCGCGGTCGTCGCGCTGATGCTCCCGCTGGTGCTCTCCGAGCAGGACTTCGCCGGGGCGCCGTGGTGGCTCGTCGGCGTCGCCGTCCTGCTGGGGCTCCTCTTCGTCGCCTGGGAACGCCGCGCCAAGCGCACCCACGGCCACCCGCTGGTGAACTTCGGGCTCCTGCGCACCCGCAGCTACGCGATGGGCACCGCGCTCGGCCTGCTCTACTTCGCGGGCTTCACCTCGATCTTCTTCGTCCTCACCCTCTTCCTGCAGCAGGGCCGGCAGTTCACGCCGCTCGAGGCGGGGCTCGCGCTCACGCCGTTCGCCGTCGGGTCCGCGGTCTCCTCCGCGGTCGGCGGGCGCCTGATCTCCCGGCTCGGCAAGCCGCTGATCGTGGGCGGGCTCGTGACCGTGGTGGTCGGACTCGTCGCCACCGACGTCGTCCTGCGTCTCGACCCGGCGAGCGTCGGGTGGGCCATCGCGCTGCCGCTGCTCGTCGCAGGCATCGGCGGCGGCCTCGTCATCGCGCCCAACCAGACCCTCGCCCTCGAGGAGGTCCCCGCCCGCGAGGGCGGTACCGCGGCCGGCGTGCTGCAGACCGGTCAGCGGATCGGGTCCGCGATCGGCATCTCCGCGGTCGGCGCGGTGTTCTTCTCCACGCTCGCGTCCAGCCGGGGCGACTGGGCGAGCTCGATCAGCCGCGGGCTCGTCATCACGGTCGGGCTGGTCGTCCTCGCCCTGCTGGTCGGCATCGCGGACCTCGTCGCCGGTCGCTTCTCCCGCCGCACGCCCGTTCCCGACGACGGGTCGGGTCCCGACGCCGGGTCGGGTCCCGACCCGACGGACGACGCCCGGGAGGACGACCCGGTCGAGGAGTCGGGGCCGGCGGTCGTCGGGAAGGTCGTGCGCGCCGAGGACGGCGAGCCGGTGCCCGGAGCGGTGCTGACGCTCGTCGACGAGACCGGCCACCAGGCCGCGCGCGCCGAGGGCGACCCGCAGGGGGCGTTCCGCCTGGCCCCGCCGCACGCCGGGTCCTACCAGCTCGTGGCGCGGGCGCAGGGGCGCGCGCCGGACGTCGGCCGGGTCGCCGTCAGCGAGCACGCGAGCGCGTACGACGTGGTGCTCGGCCCCGCCGCCGAGGACCACGTGGTGCGGACGGTGCGCTGACGGGCCCCCACCCCGCCGTGGCAGGAAAGCGTCGTTGCTGTCGGCCAGTGGCAGCAACGACGCTTTCCTGCCACCGGGGGGAGGGGACCCTCAGGCCCGCTTGAGCGGCGGCCGCGCCACCCCGTCGTCGCCGGCCAGGGACGCCTGAGCGGGGGAGCGGGCGAGGACCACGACACCGCCGAGGGCCAGCAGCAGCCCGAGCACGAACCACGGGCCCCACCCCTCGCGGATGCCGTCGCCGAGCAGGGCCAGGCCGAGCAGGCCGGGCGCGAGCGTCTCGGTCACGGCGAGCACCGCGACGACCGGCCCGACCGAGCCGCGCGCGAGCGCGACGGTGTAGAGCGCGAGCCCGAGGACGGCGAAGCCCACGAGCGCCCACGCGACGGGATCGGTCAGCACCGTGCGGGCGATCTCGCCGACCGGGCCGTCGAGGTCGAGCAGGCGCACGGCCACCGCGGTGCCGCCGAAGGCGAGGCCGGCGACGAAGGCGGTCGGGACCGCCCGGCGGCTGCGGACCGCGAGCGTGATCCCACCGACCGCCAGCACGAGCAGCACCACCAGCAGCGCGATCGTGCCGGCGAGCCCGGTGTGCGGCAGCTCCCCGGTGCTCGCGCTGCCCACCAGCAGGGCGAGCCCGAGCACGTTCGCGGCCGCCGCGTACAGGTCCACCCGTCGCAGCGGCGTGTCGAAGACCCAGTGCGAGGCGATCACCGTGATCACCACCTGGCCCGCGACGATCGCCTGGACGGCGACGATCGGCATGTAGCGCAGCGCGAGCACGGTGAGGATCCAGCCGACGATGTCGAGCAGGAGACCGGCCAGGTAGACGGGACTGGTGACCACGCCGGCCGCCCGGGTGGCCCGCCGCGTCGCGAGCGCCTCGAGCATGGCCGCGCCCGCGTTCGCGCCCGCGGCGACGAGGGCGGCGACGAGCCCGACGACCAGCACCGCCACCTCCCGCCCGTCGACCCGCCCCGCAGCGAGTCTGCCTGCAGCGCGGCCGTGGGACGTGCTCATCGACGCGCGCGTCGTGCCCCGGAACGGGGTACAGGTCCTTCCGGACGGTGGGTCGGCAGACCCGGGAGCGGCGGGGAGTCGACGACGGTGACGGTGGCGGTCGGCCTGGCGGTGGCAGCGGTGGTGCTCCTGGTCGGGGCGGGACGGGCCCGGCGGCGCGCCCCGCGTCCGGTGCCGGTCTGCCTCGTCGTGGCGGGGGTGCTCGTCGGTCTGTCCGCCGCGGTGTTCGCGCTGGTGGCGCGCGACGAGACCCTCGCGGACACCGACGCGCCCGTCCTGGCGTGGATGGTGGCCCACCGCACGACGGGTCGTACCGACCTCGCGGAGGCGGCCTCGCTGTTCGGCGGGACGTTCTTCACCGGGGGCCTCGCCGTCCTCGTCGCGCTCGTCCTCGCGGTGCGCGGGCGGCGCTCGCGGGCCGCGGTGTGGGTGGGCGCGGTGGCTGTGGGATCTCTCACCATTCGGATTCTCAAGACCGCGGTGGAGCGGGCGCGTCCGCCGCTGGACACCCGGCTCGCCGTCGAGACCTCCGCCTCCCTGCCGTCCGGCCACGCCCTGATGTCCGCACTCGGCGTCGGGCTGACGGTGGTCGCGATCCTCCTGCTGTTCCGTGACGCCGGACGTGACGGACCGGTTGTGCGCGGCACGATCGTGCTGGTCGGAGCCGTGATCGTCCTGCTCATCGGGGCGAGCCGCACCTACCTCGGCGTCCACTGGACCACCGACGTGCTCGCCGGCTGGATGCTCGGCGGCGCCCTCGTCGCACTGGCCGTGGCGCTCGCCGCGGTACTCGAGGCCCGGCCCGCCAAGATCCATCCCTCGAAAGGATCAGTTGACGCGTCGGTAGCCTGACGCACGGATACTCCCCACTCGAACGGGGGATGCATGGCGTCACTCGAATGCCCCGAATAATCTACTGGGGACATACCGGCGATGCTGTCCGTGGCTGAGACGAATCGGGGGTCCCACCGTGGAGCAGGTCCCGCTCCTGGTCCTCGGGACCGGGATCGACGGGCTGGCTACGGCGCTCTGCCTCGCCCACCAGGGTTTCCCGGTGCAGGTGCTCGACCGCGGGCCGGACCCCGCCGTCGAGGACGACCCGGCCCTGCACGGGTCGACGCTCCTGCGGCCGGCGGCCACCCGGGTGCTGCACGGACTCGGGCTGCTCGACCCCCTGCAGGGTCGCACCCTCGAGCTGCAGCGCCTCACGCACGCGGACGCGGCGACCGGTCAGCCGCTGCGCAAGGTCGAACTGGGGGAGCACGTCCGGGCCCGCTTCGGCTACCCGGTGCTCATCGTCGCGCGCCAGGACCTGCGCCGGACCCTCGCCGAGGCGTGCGCCCGGGACGAGATGATCTCCGTGCGCTACGACAGCCGCCTCACCGGCGTCGAGGACATCGGGGACGCCGCACTCGTCACGCTGGAGGGCGGCGAGGAGTGGCGGGCCGAGGCGCTCGTCGGCGCGGACGGGGCGTCCAGCCGGGTGCGGGCGCTGCTCGACGGCGGCGCCGGAGCGCTCTCCCCGACGTTCGTGGTGCGGCGCGGCACGGTGGCGGCGGTCGCCGGCGAGCCCGCCCACCCGGAGCTGCGCGTGTGGTCGGCGCCCGCCCTGCAGGTCACGCGGATGCCGTCCCCGCGCGGCGGCGCGGAGGTCATGTTCGTGACGCGTGCCGACCTGCCGCCGGCCGAGCGGGAGTGGCTGGTCTCGCGCCTCGACCCGGACGTGCGTCGCACGGTCTCCGGCGTCGCCGCCCGCGAGCCGGACCAGGTCGTCGCCCACCAGCGCCCGCTGCCGCGCTGGACCCGGCACCGGCTCACCGTGGTCGGCGCGGCCGCGCAGCCGCTGCTGCCGCACGCCGGCGAGGAGGAGAACCAGGCGCTGCTCGACGCCCACGCACTCGGCGCCGCCTTCGACCGCTCCGACGGCCGCATCCTGCCGGGCCTGGAGGGTTACGAGGCGCTCCGCGCCACCGCGCGCGCCGCCTGCGCGGCCAAGGTGGCGGAGTTCGCGGCGCTCGCCCACGCCGAGGGCCTCACCCGCCGCCTCCGGGATCGGCTCTGGGCCCGCGAGGCCGTGGACGAGGTCGCCGAGATCGTGGGCGAGCGATAGTCCGCGGGCGCAGGATGGCGGGGTGAGCACCGCAGCGAACACCGCCCCCGGTCGCACCCTCGCCGTCGAGGCCGACCCGGCCGCCCTCGGCTTCGACCCCGCCCGCCTCGCCCGGGTCGACCAGCACTTCCGGCGCTACGTCGACGACGGTCGCCTCGCCGGCTGGCAGGCGGTCGTGGCCCGGCGCGGGCAGGTGGTGCACGCGTCGGAGTACGGCATGGCCGACGAGGAGGCCGGGCTGCCGGTCGAGGCCGACACCCGCTGGCGCATCTACTCGATGACCAAGCCGATCACCTCGGTGGCGGCGCTCATGCTCTGGGAGCGCGGCGAGCTCGAGCTGACCGACCCGATCAGCCGGTGGCTGCCCGCCTTCGCCGAGCCGCGCGTCTACGTGAAGGGGAGCTCGACGGCGCCCCTGACGATGCCGAGCCCGGAGCCGATCCGCGTCTGGCACCTGCTCACGCACACCGCAGGGCTGACCTACGGGTTCCACCACGCCCACCCGGTCGACGAGCTCTACCGGGCGCGCGGGTTCGAGTGGGGCGTCCCGGACGGGATGGACCTGGCCGCCTGCGTCGACGCCTGGGCCGCGATGCCGCTGGTGCACACGCCGGGCACGGAGTGGAACTACAGCCACGCCACCGACGTCCTCGGCCGCCTCGTCGAGGTCGTCTCCGGGCAGCCCCTCGACGCCTTCCTGCAGGCGGAGATCCTCGACCCGCTCGGCATGACCTCCACCGGCTTCGCCTCGGACGACCCGTCGCGCACCGCCGCGCTCTACGCCCTCGGGCCGGGCCGACGCCGGGTGCGCGCCGACGGCATGGGCGAGCCGTTCCTCCGCCCGCCGACGTGGCTCTCGGGCGGCGGCGGCCTCGTCTCCACCGCGGCCGACTACCACCGCTTCACGCAGATGCTCGCGCGCGGCGGGGAGCTCGACGGGGTCCGGCTGCTGGGGTCGCGCACCGTGGCCTACATGGGCCGCAACCACCTGCCCGGGGGACAGGACCTCGAGCAGGTCGGGCGCCCGCTCTTCGCCGAGATGCCCTTCCACGGGGTCGGGTTCGGCCTCGGGGTGTCGGTGGTGCTCGACCCGGCGTCGTACCGCACCCTCTCCTCGGCGGGCGAGATGGCCTGGGGCGGTGCGGCGAGCACCGCGTTCTGGGTCGACCCGGTCGAGGAGGTCACCGCCCTGTTCCTCACCCAGCTCCTGCCGTCGAGCGCCTACCCGATCCGCAGCCAGATGCGTTCGCTCGTCTACCAGGCGCTCGTGGACTGACGCTCCACGTGACCAACGGCGCCACGCTGCGTGAGGAACCTGAGGAGTCCCCGGGTCACCCTGAGAGAGGGCTGCACGGGGCCCTCCTGCTCTGTAGCGTCCAGCCCTGCCTCGCGGTGGACGAGGGAACGGGTGCTCAGGAGACGGATGAACGTGACGCCGGGTCCACGACGACGGCCAGCCGGACCGCATCCGGAGGCCACGGCCACGGCGGTCCCCGCGCCACGCGGCTCCGAACCGGGAGCCCTGGCCGGGGTGCCGGCGCAGCGGACCGCCGCGGACGTCTACCGGGTCAGCGAGGAGCAGGTGCACCGCGCCCGGATGGCGGTCGCCCGCAACGCGCTCGACTCGGACGACTGCCGTGACCTGCTCGACATGCTCGGGCTCATCGGCGAACCCGGCGAACCGCCGCCCGTCCGCCGCTGAGCCGAGGGACACCGGCCGGGCGCGTCGTGCCCGGCGCGTCGGCCGCGCGGGGGCGGCCCGAACCCGATTAGCGTGGTGCCGCCATGGTCGACGTGCCCGCCCCACCCGCCCGCTCCGGTGACCACCGGGGCGCCCCGCGGCAGGCACGCGCGCTCGCGACCCGCGAGACGATCCTCGACGCCGCCGCGCACGAGTTCGCCGCCGAGGGCTACCAGGCCGCGTCGCTGTCGAAGATCCTGGAGCGGAGCGGCGTCACGAAGGGCGCGCTCTACTTCCACTTCGCCTCGAAGGAGGCGATGGCCGACGCGGTCGCCTCGGTGATGGAGACGCGGTTCCCCGAGATCACCGAGGCCTTCGTGGGGCTCGGGCACGACCCGTTGACGACCGCCGTCCACCTGGCCATCGGGCTCGCCGACATCTACGAGGCGGACGAGTACTGCATCGGCGGGCTCCGGGTGGTCGCCGACGGCGCCCTCGGGCCCGAGCGGATCCCGTGGCCCCACCGCTACTGGGAGGACGTCTTCATCGACCTGCTCGGTCGTGCCGCGGATCAGGGCCTGCTCCGCCCGTCCGTGGGGTCGCGCGATCTCGGCCGCACCGTCGTCGCCCTCGGGCACGGCCACCGGGTGGTCTCCATGGCCGTCAGCGGGTCCGCCGACCTGCGGGAACGCGCCATCGCGTCGTGGGAGCTGCTGCTCGGGTGCGTGGCCGAGCCGGCCTGGCTGGAGCGCTGGGAGGCCGCCGGCGGGATGGCGTCGTTGCCCCTCGGACACCCGTTGCCGGGGGTGCCTGAGAGTGGGCCCGACCCCGTCCCGTAAGCTTTCCCTCGCACCCAACGGAGCGGACCGGTCACCACCGGAGGGGGTAAGGTCCACCAACCGAGCCCCCATCGTTCAGTGGCCTAGGACTCCGCCCTTTCAAGGCGGCAACGCGGGTTCGAATCCCGTTGGGGGTACGCAGTACAGTTTCATCAGCAAGGCCCAGTGGCGCAGTTGGTTAGCGCGTCGCCCTGTCACGGCGAAGGTCGCGGGTTCGAGTCCCGTCTGGGTCGCACGGTCGTGCTGGCGTCGCTCGTGGACCTGGCCGACGAGGCCAGGTAGCTCAGTTGGTACGAGCGATCGCCTGAAAAGCGATAGGTCGGCGGTTCGACCCCGCCCCTGGCCACCTCAGCCCACCCGGCGGTCCCGCCCGGTGGGCTCTCGTGCGTCCGGGCCCGGATCCCCCATCCCCGAGGGTGACGTCAGGCAGGGCCCGGGGCGGGCCGGGATGCCTGACGTCCTCCTCGCGGCAGGACGGCGGGACGGATCAGCGCGTGAACACGTACGTCTGCCCGTTCGAGGCGTAGTACACGATCGTCCCCTTGGCGAAGTCGGAGCGTCGGCCGCCGGAGACGGCGTACTCGTCCGTCGTCGGGAAGCCGATCGCGCTCGACGGCCCCCCGATCGCCTTGTACCGGGTCAGGATCGCCCCGCGCACCGCGTGCGCCCCCGTCGCGGACGACCAGTAGATCGACCCGCCCGCGTAGTCCTGCGCCCGGCCGCCGGCCACGGAGTACACCGCGTTCCTCGGTGCCCCGAGGTACGACGACGAGCCGCCCAGCTTCTGGTAGTACGCCGTCACCGGGTCGGTGGCGGGCGCGGTCGTGCTCGTCGGCGGCTTCGTCGTCGTGGTGGTCGGGGGCGCCGTCGTGACCGGGGGCGCCGTCGTGGTCGTCGGAGCCGGGGTCGTGGTGGTCGGCGTGGTCCCGAGGTCGATCCCCGTGGCGCCCGCGTACCGGCGCAGGGCCTCGATGAAGTAGTAGTCGCCGAACATGATGCCGGTGTCGTAGCTGCCCGACGGCTTGTTCTGCGTGCCGTGCAGCAGCACCGCCTGGTTGGTCGTGCCGTCCGCGAGGTAGGCCGCGGTGGAGAGCGACGCGATGATGTCGCGGGCGCCGGCCAGGTAGGTCTGCTTGCGGGTGGCGTCGGGCTCGAGGGTGGAGAGCTCGACGAGCCCGGAGGCGGCGATCGCGGCCGCCGACGAGTCCCGGGGCTGGCCGGTCGTCGAGGGCAGGTTGAAGTCCCAGTACGGGACCTTGTCCGCGGGCAGCCGCGAGAGGAAGTAGTCGGCGGCCCTGCGGGCCGTCGTCAGGAACTGCGCGTCCTGGGTGAACCGGTAGGCCATGGTGAAGCCGTGGACGGCCCACGCCTCACCGCGCGACCAGGTGGAGTCGTTGCTGTAGCCCTGGTGGGTGTACTTGCTGATGACGGCGCCGGTGCTCTGGTTGTAGTTCACGACGTGCCAGCTGCCGCCGTCGGTGCGGAAGAAGTCCCGGGCCGTGGTCTTCGCGTGGTTCGTCGCCATCGTCGCCCAGGAGGCGTCGCCCCCGTTCCGGGCCGCCCACCAGAGCAGCTCCAGGTTCATCATGTTGTCCATGATCACCTGGTACTTCGTGGTGTCGGTCCGGGCGTCCCAGGAGCGGATCGCGCCGACCTTCGCGTTGTAGCGGGAGGCGAGCGTGCGCGCCGCGGTCAGGACGACGGCCTTCGCGTTCGGGTCGCCGGTGAGCACCGCGTCCTGGCCGAACGTGTTGAAGATCTGGAAGCCGACGTCGTGGCTGGTGTCGTCGGTCTTGTTGGACTCGACGCCGGCCTGCCAGGCCTCGGCCCGCTGCTGCCACACCGGGTCCTTCGTGTGTGCGTAGGCCTGCCAGAGCGCGCCGGGGTAGAAGCCGCTGGTCCAGTCACCCGCGCCGACGTTCACCCAGGCGCCGTTCGTGCCGGTCCGCACCGGGTAGGCGTTGGTCGCTGTCCGCGCGGCGGTCGCCGCCAGGCGGGCCTCCGCGAACGCGAGGTCGCGGCGCACGGTGTCCGCGGTGAGGTCGGCCGCACGGGCCGGTGGCGCGGTGAGCACCTGCGTCCCCGCCATCACCATCGCGACCACGGCGAGCGCCGCGACCGCCGTCCACCGTCGCAGGCGTCCTCGCCCGACCGTCCCCATCGTCGTTCTCCCCCCGGTGATCACCGATCGTCACCACGGAGTCGTGTCGATCAGCCGTCCGCGTTACGCCGAGCGGCCCATCCGTTTCGACCGTCGCCAGATGTGAGCTGACGAACGCACAGGGTTCGAGTCGTTCAATCGTGGACAACCGAACTTCGAACGATGGCCGGACCCGCATGGGTCCGTCCCCGGACACCCGAAGGAAGGTCCTCAGACCGTGCCGACCACCGTCTCCGCCCTGGTCACCGAAGGCGCCTCGAAGCCGCTCGAGCGCTCGACCATCGAGCGCCGGGACCCGAAGCCGCACGACGTCGTCATCGACATCGCCTACGCCGGCATCTGCCACTCCGACATCCACCAGGCCCGCGACGAGTGGGGCGGCGCGGAGTTCCCGATGGTGCCGGGCCACGAGATCGCGGGCACCGTCGCCGCCGTCGGTGACCAGGTCACCAAGTTCTCCGTCGGCGACCGCGTGGGCGTGGGCTGCTTCGTCGACTCCTGCCGCGAGTGCGCCAACTGCAAGGCCGGCGAGGAACAGTTCTGCACCCGGGGCGAGGTGCAGACCTACAACAGCCGCGAGTACACCGGCGAGCAGACCTTCGGTGGCTACTCGCAGTCGGTCGTCGTGGACGAGAACTACGTGCTCTCCATCCCCGAGGGTGTCGAGCTCGACGTCGCCGCGCCGCTGCTGTGCGCCGGCATCACGCTGTACACGCCGCTGACCCACTGGGGCGCCGGCCCGGGCAAGAAGGTCGCCATCATCGGCATGGGCGGCCTCGGGCACGTCGGCGTCAAGATCGCCCACGCGCTCGGCGCCGAGGTCACGGTCCTCTCCCAGTCGCTGTCGAAGCAGGAGGACGGCAAGCGACTCGGCGCGGACCACTACTACGCCACCTCGGACGAGTCGACCTTCGAGACGCTCGACAGCACCTTCGACCTCATCGTCAACACGGTGTCGGCCGACCTCGACCTCGAGAAGTACGTGGCCCTGCTCGCGCTCGACGGATCGATGGTCAACGTCGGCATCCCGTCGAACCCGGGCTCGATCCACGCGTTCTCACTGGCCAACGGTCGTCGCAGCCTCTCCGGCTCCAAGATCGGCGGCATCCGCGACACCCAGGAGATGCTCGACTTCTGCGCCGAGCACCACATCGGCGCCGAGATCGAGACGATCACGGTGGACGACGTCAACAAGGCCTACGACCGCGTCGTCGACTCCGACGTCCGCTACCGGTTCGTCATCGACGTCGCGTCGTTCTAGGGGTGGCTTCGCCACGTGAGCACTTTCCCTGGCTCCAGCCACGGAAAGTGCTCACGTGCTAGAGCACGCCGAGCGTCCGGAACGGACCACCGGCGGCGAGGGCGAGGTCGCCCGGGGCGCCGTGGGCCTTCGCGTAGGCCAGCATCCGCGCGAGGTCGCCGACCCCGTTGGAGCCGGGCACGGGCAGCGCGTTCAGCGTCGAGAGCACGCCCACGGCCGTCCCGTCGGGCGAGAGGAACCCGCTCCCCGAGTCGCCGGGCACCCCGGGGGTGAGGGTGAGCACCGGGTGGCTCCAGCCGTTGCCGGTGTCGCCGAGCGCGGCCCCGACCTTCGGCGAGAGGGCGGCGACGCCCCCGCGCAGCTCGGAGTTGCCGTAGCTCGCGACCCGCTCACCGGGCGCGAGGCCGTCGGTGTCGATGCCCGTCGGTCCGCCGAAGAACGGGACGGCCGGGGACACGGCGGGGACGTCGGCCGGGTCGATCTCGACGAGCGCGAGGTCGTTGTACGCGCAGGCGTCCGGGTCGGTCTCCTTCGCGCCCTGCATCGCGAGCCAGGAGTTGTAGGCGAGCTTCCCCGGCTTCGAGGCGCCGCTGATCTCGACCGGGGTGCCCAGCGGCAGGGACTGCGAGGTGCAGCCGTCGGTCTCGGTGGCCGCGCCCGTGCCCGAGCAGTGCGCGGCCTGACCGATGTAGATCTTCCCGCCGCCGACGAAGACGAAGTTCGCGGTGCACTGGGCGCCGTTGGTGCGCAGCTGCACCCCGGGGTGGATCGAGCCGCCGAGCGCGGCGGCCATGTCGGGCAGGGCCACCGGGGCGGGCAGCGGCACGGCGGGACCGGGCACCGTGACCGCACTCGGCGCCGGCGGGGCGGGCGGCGGCGTCGGGTCGGCCCAGGCGGCACCGGTCGCGGCACCGAGCAGCAGCGCCGCACCGGCGAGCACCGTCGTGATTCGTCGTCCCTGCCGCACCCCGGCCACCTCACCCGTCCGGTCGATCCCTTTGTGCGACACAACGGGTCGCACGCCCGGAGGTGACGGTCGCCGCACGTGCGAGGACACGGCGGCACCGATGCCACCGGCACCGGAGCCACGAGCGCGGCTCAGTGGCTCAGCGGGTCTGCAGGGCGGCCCAGGTGGTGGCCGCGGCGACACCGCCGTCGGCGGCGAGCGTCTGCCCGTTGATCCACCGGCTCTCGTTCGACATGAGGAAGGCGACGACGGCCGCGATCTCGTCGGCCTCGGCGTCCCGGCCGGCGGCCGTGCGCTGGCGGGCGAGCCGCCGCGGATCCATCGACCGCTCGACCTCGGGGAGCTGCGGGGTGCGCACCGGGCCGGGTGCCACACCGTTCATCCGCACGCCGTCGGGCCAGGTCAGCGTGGACGAGGCGGTCGTGTACGCGAGCACGGCCTCCTTGGACAGCTCGTAGACCGGCCGGTCGGGGCGGCGCTCCCGGCACCAGCGCAGACCGTCCTCGAACGACGTCGTCGCGAGCAGCGGACGCAGCTCGGCGAGGTGGGCGACCCAGTGCCGACCCTCGGCGGAGGACACGTTGACCACCGACCCGCCCCGCTGGATGCGCGGCAGCAGGCGCTCGGTGAGGTGGCGCATGCCGAGGAAGTTCACGGCGAGCACCGTCTCGGCGGGCGAGGTCCCCGGTACCCCGGCGACGTTCGCGAGGGCGTCGACCCGGTCGTCGAGCCGCTCCACGGCCGCGTCGATCGACCGCGGGTCGGTGAGGTCGCAGCGCACGTGCGCGATCTCGCGGTCCGGCGGCTCCCGCCGGTCGAGGCCGATCACGGTGACCCCGTGGCGGGAGAGGAACTGCGCGAGCGCGCGACCCACTCCCGAGGAGGTCCCGGTGACGACGAAGACGGTGCTCATGGCACCGGTCAGAGTAGACGGCTCCTCCGACGTCACCGACAGGTGATCGCGCCGCCTCCCCCCGGGTGACGACGGGCTCCGACTCGCTTCACCGGGGCCCCAGCGCCCGTCGTGGACCATGGAGGGACGACGACGGGAGTCCCCATGCTGCTCTTCGGCATCGTCCTCATCGCCCTCGCCGCCGCGGCCGTGGTGGCGGCCAACCGCCGGGTCGACCTGCGCCACGCGATGATCGGCGCGTCCACGTCGCCGGTCGAGGACCTCGCGGTCGAGCGGGAGGCCCTGGTCGACCTCGGCACAGTGGGCGGGTTCTCGCGGATCGCCGCGGTCATCGGGCACGCGCACCCGGCCGAGGACGGCCCGCTGCGCTCCCCGCAGACCGGTACCGAGTGCGTGTGGTGGCGCCGGGTGGTCCGGACGCCCTACGGCCACGACGGCGGCTCGCGGACGCTCGAGGAGGAGGCCTCCGACCGCGCGTTCGTGCTGGTCGAGGAGACCGGCAACATCGGCGTGGATCCCCGCGGCACGGTGGCCGTGCAGCCGGAGAAGGTGGCGGAGGAGCAGGGGTGGGGCCCGGAGGGCCCCGTCGTGTGCGAGGAGTGGGTGCTGCGCCCCGGCACGGAGCTCTACGTCCACGGCGAGGTGCACGACCGCGACGGCGCGCTGGTGATCGCGGCGCCCGCGACCGAGGCGTTCATCGTCTCCACCCGGGCGCCCACGGCGCTGCGCGAGGACTCGCTGCTGCTCCAGCGGCGGTGGGCGTGGGGCGGAGCGGTCTCGGGGGTCGCCGGGCTGGCCCTGGTCGTCGCGGGCCTCGTCACCTGACCCAGCCTCGAACGGCCCAACGTTCTTGCCCTGAGTGACCGAAATCAGGCACGCTGCGTGACATGAGCAGCGTGCACGACGATCTCGGGCTGGAGTCGTCACCCTCCGTGCCCGGTGGTGGTCCGGCGTCCCGGCGGCGGCCGCAGCGCATCACGAGCCGCTTCTTCTGGATCTGGGCGCTGCTGCTGGTCACGTCCCTCGGCGTGCTCGGCGCGGTGATCACGGCCTGGGTCCGGCACGGCATCACCGACACCGGCATCGTGCTGTTCGTCCTCCTGGTGGTCGTGCTGCCCCTGCTGCTCGCCGCCGTGTACGCGGCGATCGGTGCGGCGACGGACTCCCGCGTGGACGACGACATGCGCACCTACGGCGTCGGCATCGGGTCGGTGCTGCACACCAGCGAGTACGCCGACTCCCCGTTCTCCTTCGACGCGCGGCTCGACGGGTCCGTGTCGCGCCTCGGGAAGCGGCCCGGGCGGACCCGCAAGGATCGCCGCGAGGGGCGCAGCGTCGTCGTCGGGACCGAGGAGCGGTGGCTCGAGCGGCGCGGGAACGCGTTCGAGCTGTTCGACGGGCGGGACCCGGTCGCGACGGCGCGGCCCGCGAAGCGCGGCCCGTGGCGGGACTGGGAGATCGACGTCGACGGCCGCCTGCTGCGGATGCGCACCCACGTGCGGCGGCACCCGCCGCGCCGGACGCTGCTCGACGACCTCGGGCGGGCCTGGCGCGTGAGCGTGCGGAAGCACGAGGTCGCCGCCCGGCTCCCCGACGAGCTCTCGCCGGTCGGCGCCGCGTTCGTGCTGAGCGTCGTCGCGGGGATCCGTGACACCGTCGTGCCCGAGCCCGGCGGGACCTCGGGCGGGAGCGGGACCGACCTCGCCGACACCAGCTGGGGCTGGGACTGATGCCCGGACCCCGTCCCGCGTCTCGTCCGCCCGGGACGGGTCGACGGCGAGCCTAGGCTGATTCCGTGCCCCGCCCCGTGATCCTCACCGTGGACGACGACCCCGGCGTCTCCCGTGCCGTGGCCCGCGACCTGCGCCGCGAGTACGGCGAGCACCACCGCATCGTGCGGGCCGACTCCGGCGAGGCCGCGCTCGAGGCGCTGCGCGAGATCGCGCTGCGCGGCGAGCAGGTCGCGGTGATCCTCGCCGACCAGCGGATGCCGCGGATGAGCGGCGTGGAGTTCCTCGAACGGGCGATGGACCTCTTCCCGCGGGCCCGCCGGGTCCTGCTCACCGCCTACGCCGACACCGACGCCGCGATCACCGCGATCAACGTCGTCGACCTCGACCACTACCTGCTCAAGCCCTGGGACCCGCCCGAGGAGAAGCTCTACCCCGTCGTCGACCAGCTGCTCGAGGCGTGGCGCCGGGCGCCCGACCGGCCCAGCACCGACACCCGGATCGTCGGTCACCGCTGGTCGGCGCGGTCCTACGAGCTGCGGGACCTCCTCGCGCGCAACCAGGTGCCCTTCCGGTTCCACCTCGCCGACGACCCCGAGGGGGCGCGGCTGCTCGAGGCCGCCGGGTGCGACGACCGGACTCTCCCGGTCGTCATCACCGGGGACGGGAAGGCGTTGGTGGAGCCGACCGACGCCGAGGTCGCCGAGCAGGTCGGGCTGTCCACGCACGCCGCGGCCGAGCTCTACGACCTCGCCGTCGTCGGCGGTGGTCCCGGCGGGCTCGGCGCCGCGGTCTACGGCGGGTCCGAGGGGCTGCGGACCGTGCTCGTCGAGTCGCTCGCCACCGGGGGACAGGCCGGCACCTCGAGCCGCATCGAGAACTACCTCGGCTTCCCCGACGGCGTCTCGGGGGCCCAGCTCACCGACCGCGCGCGCCGGCAGGCGGTCAAGTTCGGCGTCGAGGTCCTGACGACGAGGACGGTCACCGGGCTCGGGGTCCGCGGCGGCGTCCGCATCCTCACCTTCGACGACGGGTCCGAGATCGCCGCCCACGCGGTGGTCCTGGCCACGGGCGTCTCGTACCGGACGCTCGACGACGTCCCCGGTCTGACCACGTTCGCGGGCGAGGGCGTGTTCTACGGCGCCGCCACCACCGAGGCCCCGTCGTGCACCGACGAGGTGGTCTACGTCGTGGGCGGCGCGAACTCCGCCGGCCAGGCGGCCATGAACTTCTCCCGCTACGCCCGCCGCGTGGTGATGCTCGTGCGCGGGCAGTCGCTGGCGGCCTCGATGTCGCACTACCTGATCGAGCAGATCGAGGGCGTCGACCACATCGAGGTGCGGACCGGGACCGAGGTGGTCGCCGCCGAGGGCGAGGGCCACCTGGAGAAGCTGACGCTGCGCGACCGCGCCACCGGCGAGGAGGAGCGGGTCGACGCGCAGTGGCTGTTCGTCTTCATCGGCGCGCAGCCGCGCACCGACTGGCTCGACGGCACCGTCGAGCGCGACGACCGCGGGTTCGTCCTGACCGGACCCGACCTGACCCCGTCGTCGTCGGGAAGGAACGGCGGACGTGAGCCGTTGCACCTGGAGACCTCCCTGCCCGGGGTGTTCGCCGTCGGCGACGTCCGGGGCGGGTCGGTCAAGCGCGTGGCCTCCGCCGTCGGCGAGGGCGCGATGGCGGTGAGCCTGGTGCACCGCTGGTTGGAGAACCGATGAGAACCGAACTCGAGCCCGCCTCGCTGCAGCGGCTCTTCCTCTTCGAGTCCCTCGACGAGGACCAGCTGGCCTGGATCGCGGAGCACGCCGACGTGGTCGACGCGGCGGCCGGCGAGGACGTGTGTCGCGAGGGCGACCCGGCCCGCTGCTTCTGGGTGCTCTGCGACGGCGAGATCGCCGTGATCCGGACGGTGCGCGGCGACGAGGTCGAGGTCAGCCGCAGCGCCCGGCCCGGCACCTACGGCGGCGCCACCGAGGCCTACGTCGAGGGCGAGAACCTCGCGTACAAGCACACCCTGCGGGCCTGCGCCGACTCGCGGTTCCTGGCGCTGCCCGCCGCCGAGTTCGGGGCGCGGCTGCGCGAGTGGTTCCCGCTGGCGATGCACCTGGTGGAGGGCCTCGCCGTCGGGATGCAGCGCTCGAGCACGGCGATCGGCGAACGGGAGCGCCTGCTCGCCCTCGGCTCCCTCTCCGCCGGCCTGACCCACGAGCTGAACAACCCCGCCGCGGCGGCGATCCGGGCCACCGAGTCGCTGCGCGACCGGGTCGCGGGCATGCGGCACAAGCTCGCGATGCTCGCCTCCGGCAAGCTCGACGGGGCCGTCGTCTCGCAGCTGGTCGAGCTGCAGGAGGAGGCGGTGCTCGGCGTCGCGACCGCGCCCGAGCTGTCCGCCATGGCCACCTCCGACGCCGAGGACGAGGTCGGCGACTGGCTCGACGACCACGGGGTCGACGGCGCCTGGGACCTCGCGGCCGTGCTCGTGGCGGGCGGCCTCGACGCCGAGTGGCTCGGCAAGGTGGAGCGCACCGTGCCCGACGGGACGCTCGGGGCGGCCGTGCGCTGGATCGCGTACGCGGTCGAGACCGAGACCCTGATGGGCGAGATCACCGACGCGACCGCGCGCATCGGCACGCTGGTGAACGCCGCCCGCCAGTACTCGCAGCTGGACCGGGCGCCCTACCAGGCCTCCGACCTGCGGGTCCTGCTCAAGTCCACGATCACCATGCTCTCCCGCAAGCTCGAGGGCATCACGCTGGTCAAGGAGTTCGACCCCGACCTGCCGCAGGTGCCGTGCTACCCGGCCGAGCTGAACCAGGTCTGGACGAACATCATCGACAACGCCTGCTCGGCGATGGACGGCGCGGGCACGCTGACCATCCGCACCCGGCGAGAGTCCGACACGGCCGTCGTCGAGATCGCCGACACCGGGCCCGGTATCCCGGCGGCGGTCCGGCCCCGGATCTTCGAGCCGTTCTTCACGACGAAGGACGTCGGCGAGGGCACCGGCCTCGGCCTCGACATCTCGTGGCGGATCGTCGTGTCCAAGCACCACGGGGACATCCGGGTGCACACCTCGCCGGCGGGCACGACGTTCGAGATTCGTCTGCCGCTGGGCTGATCGTCCTGTTCACCAGCGCGTCACATCTTGTTACGTGCCCTAAACAATCGGGGTACACCTGACCTGTCGACGACGACAGGGAGGCAGCCCCATGTGTGGCATCGCAGGAACGGTCGACTTCACCCGTGACTTCGCGTCGGACCGCGCCGCCGCGGCCGACGCGCAGGCGATGACGGACACGATGGCCTGCCGCGGACCGGACGACGAGGGCCTCTGGACGGCCCGCCACGCCGCCCTCGGGCACCGCCGGCTGGCCATCATCGACGTGCCGGGCGGCCGGCAGCCGATGACCGTGGAGGACCCGGCGACCGGCGAGACCCGCCTCGCGATCGTCTACTCCGGCGAGGTCTACAACTTCACCGAGCTGCGGGCCGACCTGGAGCAGCGCGGCCACCGCTTCCGCACCGACTCCGACACCGAGGTCGTGCTCCACGGGTGGCTGGAGTGGGGCGAGGACGTCGTCGAGCGCCTCAACGGCATGTTCGCCTTCGCCCTGTGGGACACCCGCGCCGACGAGCTCTTCCTCGTGCGCGACCGCATGGGCATCAAGCCGCTGTACTACTACCCGACCCCCGACGGGGTGCTCTTCGGATCGGAGCCGAAGGCGATCCTCGCGCACCCGCGCGCCGAGGCCGTCATGGACCTCGACGGGCTGCGCGAGGTCCTCTCCCACGTCAAGACGCCGGGTCACGGCGGCTACCGGGGCATGCACGAGGTGCGCCCGGGCTCGCTCGTCCGCATCCGCCGCGAGGGGCTCTCGATCCGCCGCTACTGGCAGCTCGAGGCCCTCCAGCACACCGACGACCAGGAGACCTCGGTCGCGCACGTCCGCGAGCTGCTCGACGACATCGTGCACCGGCAGCTGATCTCCGACGTGCCGCTGTGCTCGCTGCTCTCCGGTGGCCTGGACTCCTCGGCGATCACCGCGCTCGCCGCGCAGCAGCTGAAGGCGCAGGGCGGCGGACCGGTCCGGTCGTTCTCGGTCGACTTCGTCGGCTACGAGGACGCCTTCGCCGCCGACCCGATGCGCGACACCCCGGACGGCCCGTTCGTCCGCGAGCTCGCCGAGTACGTGAAGGCCGACCACGAGGCCATCACGCTCTCCAACGACGACCTGATGAACCCCGACGCCCGCGCCGCCGTGCTGCGCGCCCGCGACCTGCCGCTCTCTCTGGGCGACATGGACACGTCGCTCTACCTGCTGTTCAAGGCGATCCGGGGCCGGTCGACCGTCGCGCTGTCCGGCGAGTCGGCCGACGAGGTGTTCGGCGGCTACCGCTGGTTCCACGACGCCGAGGCCGTCAACGCCGACACCTTCCCGTGGATGGCCGGCCGGATCGGACCGATGGACCACTCGCGGTCCTTCTTCGACGAGGGCCTGCTCGCCGAGCTCGACCTGCCCGGCTACGTCGACCAGTCCTACCGCGACGCCCTGGCCGAGGTCCCCCACGTCGACGGCGTCAGCGCGACCGAGCGCCGGATGCGCGAGGTCTGCTACCTGCACCTGACGCGGTTCGTGCAGATCCTGCTCGACCGCAAGGACCGCATGTCGATGGCGAGCGGGCTCGAGGTCCGCGTGCCGTTCTGCGACCACCGCCTCGTCCAGTACGTCTTCAACACCCCGTGGGCGCTGAAGACCTTCGACGGCCGCGAGAAGTCGCTGCTGCGGGCCGCCGCGAAGGACGTGCTGCCGGCCTCCATCGTCGAGCGCGTCAAGAGCCCGTACCCCTCGACGCAGGACCCGGCCTACGAGAAGGCGGTCCGCGGCGACCTGGCCGACCTGGTCGCCGACACGGCCGCCCCGGTGCGCTCGCTCATCGACGTCGCGAAGGTGCGCGACGCGATCGACGCGCCGGCCGCGAACGCCACGACGAGCCTCGAGGTCGACCGGGCCCAGATGGAGAACGTGCTCCAGCTCGACGCCTGGATGCGCAGCTACCGGCCCACGATCGAGACGAGCTGACGGCTGCGGGCGCCGACCACCCCTCGCGGCGGCCTCGACGTCGCGGGGGTGCCCGTCGCCCGTCCGGGGACGGGGGGCGCCCCCCGACCACCGTGGGGCAGCACGGCGGCCGAGGGGCGCGGAACCCCGTGCGGCCGGGCGCGGACGGTCGCACGGGGCGTTCGGGAGCGGCGCCGGCGCGCACCGTCATGCCGGGCGCCCACGACGCTGTAGGACTCAACGCCGCGAACTCCGCCGACGATGCGGGTGATTCGCTCCTCGTCCGGTCGCTTCGCACGACGGGGCCCGGCGGTTCATCCTGCCGGATCGGGGCACAATCGACGGGTGTGAGCAGTGTGGCGCGAGCGTCGGACACGACGGACGAGATCCCGGTGCCGGGTGCCGGCCCCGGACCAGCGGCGTCCGGCCTGACCGGTCTCGCCGACGAGGAGGGCAAGCGCCGCCGCCTGGTGCGCATGAAGATCGTCGCCACCGGCTTCCTGGTCGGCGCCGCGATCGTGTGGATCGTGTTCCTCACCTGGGAGCGCAACGGCGGCCCGGCCTTCACCGGCTTCGTCCGCGCCGCGGCCGAGGCCGGCATGGTGGGCGCGTTCGCCGACTGGTTCGCCGTCACGGCCCTCTTCCGGCACCCGCTCGGCCTGAAGATCCCCCACACGGCGATCATCCCGCGCAAGAAGGACCAGCTCGGCGAGAGCCTGTCCGACTTCGTGGGCGAGAACTTCCTCTCCGTGCCCGTGGTGAGCGAGAAGCTCCGCTCCGCGCGCATCGCGAACCGCGTCGGCGCCTGGCTCTCCCGCCGGCAGAACGCCGAGCGGGTCACCGCCGAGGCCGCCACGGTGGTCCGTGGCGCGGTCGCCGTGCTGCGCGACGACGAGGTCCAGGCGGTCATCGAGCAGACCGTCACCCGGCGCGTGGTGGCCCAGCAGTGGGGTCCGCCGATGGGCAAGCTCCTCGAGGGCATCCTCGACGACGGGTCGCACCGGCGGGTCGTCGACCTCATCTGCGACCGCGCCTACGACTGGGTGCGGCAGAACCACGAGACCGTCATGGCCCTCGTCAGCAAGCAGGCGCCGAGCTGGTCGCCCCGCTTCGTCGACGGGCTCATCGGCGACCGGCTCTACGCCGAGGCCCTGTCGTTCGCCTGGGCCGTGAAGTCCGACCAAGACCACCCGCTGCGCAAGGCCATCGACCGCTTCCTCACCAGCTTCGCGGGCGACCTGCAGCACGAGCCGGAGACGATAGCCCGCGTCGAGGCCATCAAGGCGCAGCTGCTCGCCCACCCCGACGTCCAGGGCCTGATCAGCCGCGCCTGGGCGACGGGCAAGGCGATGATCCTCGACGCCGCCGAGGACCCCTCGAGCGAGCTGCGCCTGCGCGTCACCGACGGCGTCACGCGCTTCGGGGAGCGCATGGTGCTCGACGAGGGCCTGCGCGAGAAGGTGGACAACTGGATCGTCGACGCGGCCGCCTACGTGGTCACCCGCTACGCCCCGGAGATCACCGCGCTCATCTCGGACACGGTGAAGCGCTGGGACGGGCCGGAGACCTCGCGCAAGATCGAGCTGCAGGTCGGCCGTGACCTCCAGTTCATCCGCATCAACGGCACGGTGGTCGGCGCCCTGGCCGGCCTGATCATCTACACGGTCGGCGAGCTCGTCGTCGGGTAGGTGCGCTGCGCGCCTGTGAGTACTTGTGACGGCTATGACCGTCACGAGTACTCACAGGGCGAAGCCACCCAGAAGGCCGAGCGACGCCGCGCCGAGGCCGGCGAACGTCGACATCAGCACGTTCAGTACCGAGTGCGTGCGCTCTCCGGCCTCGGCGAGGCGCACCGTCTCGTAGCCCAGCGTCGACCAGGTGGACAGTCCGCCGCAGAAGCCGGTACCCACGGCGGCGACCACCGCGGACGGGGCCGCGGCGCCCAGGACGACGCCGAGCACCAGCGAGGCGACGACGTTGACGGTGAACGTGCCCCACGGGAACGAGGTCCCGTGGGTGCGCTGCAGGGCCCGGTCGGCCAGGTAGCGCGCGGGCGCCCCGAGGGCGGCCCCGAGCGCCACCCACAGGCCGGTCAGCACCGTCACCGGGCCCCGCCCGCCGTCGCGCGGGCGAGCACGAGGCCCGACCACGCCGCGCCGACCGAGCCGACGGTCGTCGCCGCGAGGTAGGCCAGGGCCGTGCCGGGCCGGCCGGACGCCAGGAGCTGCTGGGCGTCGACGACAAAGGTGGAGAACGTCGTGAAGCCGCCGAGGACGCCGACCCCGAGGAACGGGCGCACGATCGGGTGCGCGGTGCGGACCTCGGCCACGTGCACGACGAGCACCCCCATCAGCAGGCACCCGACGACGTTGATGAGCAACGTCGTCGTCGGGAACGCGCCGTGCGGGGTGGGGAACGCGAGCCCGAGCCCCCAGCGGGCGAGCGCGCCGAGCGCGCCGCCGAGGGCGACGGCGGCGACGGCGGCGCCCTGCCGACGCAGCAGCGGTGCATCGGGCGGGCGGCCCGCGACGACGTCGTCGGCGATCTCCGGGCGGTCGGACACGAGGCACTCCCTGGGCGCGCGGAACCGGGCTCCAGGGACCGTTGGCGCCGTCCGGACGCGGTTCTCGGCGGGCCCCACCGCCATCGCGCGGAACGGTAGTCCCGCCGTTTCCCCAGCGCACGGCGGTGCTCGCAATCGATCTCCGAATCTGTGGCACAGCCCACCCCACCTGCGCAAACAGAGTGCTTGCATCAGCTAGCACTCGTGTTAACGTGGAGATCAGTCAAGGCGAGGAGGTGAGCACGATGTCGGGTGTGGACAGTGTCGACAAGGCACTCGGTCAGGCCGTCGAGGACATCGGTGCCTACATCCGCAGGCAGCGGGAGACGGCGCAGGTGTCCCTGCGTCAGCTCGCGAAGGTCGCCGGGATCTCCAACCCGTACCTGAGCCAGATCGAGCGCGGGCTGCGCAAGCCGTCCGCCGAGATCCTGGCCCAGATCGCGACCGGACTGCGCATCTCGGCCGAGGCGCTCTACGTGAAGGCGGGGATCCTCGAGGAGCGAGTCGGCTCCGCGGTCCTCGACTCACTGGCCTGCGACCCGGAGCTCACCGAGCGCCAGAAGCAGGTGCTGCACGACATCTACGAGTCGTTCCGCCGCGAGAACCGCGCGGCCGGGGTCACGGCTCCGGTGCCCGCCGAGCGCGATGACGCCTCCGGCGCCTACACGGGGACCTCGGCGCTCGCCGTCGCCCCCGACCTCACCCGTATCCCGTCCGAAGAGGAGTGATCGACGTGCCCGTCACGTTCCCCACCAAGTTCGACGTCCGCGAGGCCCGCGACCAGGCCAACAAGGTCGTCACCGACGCCGTGGACCCGTTCCGCGCCCCGGCGCTGGCCCTGCTGGGCCTCGGCGACTACGCCGTCGCGAGCGCCCAGGAGGCCTTCGCCAAGGTGCAGGCCGGCGCCACCGAGGTGCAGGCCCGCGTCGAGGACCTCCCCTCGGAGCTGCAGGAGCTGCGCGGCAAGCTGACCGCCGAGGACTTCCGCCGCCTGGCCGACAGCTACGTCGCCGCGGTCCGCAGCGTCTACGCCGACCTCGTCAAGCGTGGCGAGACCGCCTACGGGCAGCTCAAGACGCAGCCGCAGGTCAAGCAGGCCCTCGACACCGTCGACTCGGTCTCCAGCGAGCTCGAGAGCCGTCTCGAGGACGCCACCGAGGAGTTCCGCGTCCGTGGCGAGGCCGCCCTCGCCGAGGTCACCAAGCAGACCCGCTCGGTCGGTGAGCGCGCCGCCCGCTACACCCAGAAGGTCACCGGCCAGGTCGCCGAGACCATCTCCGAGGTGAGCGACGAGGTCGCCGAGAACGTGAAGGAGGCCGGCGAGGAGGTCGCGCACGACACCCGCTCGGCCACCCGCAAGGCCGCCTCGCGCACCGCGCCGAAGAAGCAGGGCCCGAAGAACGCCCCGAAGTCGGCCGCCACGAAGGCCGCCGCGCCGAAGGCGCCGACCGGCAAGGCCTGACGCTCCCCGCAGTCCGACGGCCCCGTCCCCGCACCCGCGGGGGCGGGGCCGTCGTCGTGCGTGGTGTCCGGTCCGTCGCCGGTGGGCGGATCGGAGCCGCCGTCACCAGCACGTATCCTCGCGGCGTGGGTCTGTCCGTGCCGTCCGTGTGGTTGAACCTCGACTACTACCTGTCGCTGCTGATCTGGGTCGTCGCGATCCCGGTCGGCCTCTACGCGTTCGTCCACGCCCTGCTCCAGCGTGCGGACGCCTTCACCGCGGTCGACAAGCTGACCAAGCCCGCCTGGTGTGCGATCACCGGCGTCGGGGCGCTCCTGCTGGTCGTCTCCTTCGGCGGGCCCGTGTCCGGGTTCGCGATCCTCTGGCTCGTCGCCCTCTGCGCCGTGCTCGTCTACCTCGTCGACGTGCGGCCCAAGGTCACGGAGGTGCAGCAGGGCGGACGGTGGTGACCGGCCTCGAGGCCGCCGCCGGCACCCTCGAGCTCGTCCCCGCCCCGGACCGACCCGACCTGCTCGCCCCCGCCGTCGTCGAGGCGCTCACGGACCTGCCCGACGACGTGGCCCGCTCCTGCGGGGTCGCCCCCATCGACCCGGAGCTCGCCGACACCGCGGCCTTCTGCGCGGCGTACTCCTCCCCGCCCGAGCTCTCGGCCAACTGCGTCGTCGTCACCGGCTCGCGATCCGGTGAGCAGCGCTTCGCGGGCTGCGTGGTGCTCGCGACCACGCGCGCCGACGTCAACGGCGTGGTCCGGAAGCGCATCGACGTCCGGAAGGCCTCGTTCGCGCCCACCGACCTCGCCGTCGAGCTCACCGGCATGGCGTACGGCGGGATCACGCCCTTCGGGCTCCCGTCCGGCTGGCCGGTCCTGGTGGACCCGGCCGTCCTGGCCGCACCCGCCGTCGTCGTCGGGAGCGGGATCCGCGGGTCGAAGCTCGTGGTGCCCGGGTCGGTGCTCGGGCTGCTGCCCGGGGCGGAGCCGACGGAGGGCCTGGGGCGGTAGCCGCACCCCTCGTGGCAGGAAAGCGTCGTTGCTGGCGGCCGGTGGCAGCGACGACGCTTTCCTGCCACGGAGGCGGGTCGGCGCGGTATGGTTCAACCTTCAAGTACAGGAGGTCGCCGTGCCCGCTCTCACCGTTCCCGACCTGACCGTCCTGCCGCGCCTGCCCGAACCCGTCGGCACCGGCGCGACCGAGCGCTCCGTGCGCCGCGTGACCACCGCGCCGCGCGGGTTCGAGGGCGAGGGCTTCCCGGTGCGGCGGGCGTTCGCGGGCGTCGACCTCGCGGACCTCGACCCGTTCATCCACATGGACCAGATGGGCGAGGTCGAGTACGCGCCCGGCGAGCCCAAGGGCACGTCCTGGCACCCGCACCGCGGCTTCGAGACCGTCACCTACCTCGTCGACGGCACGTTCGAGCACGCCGACAACCACGGCGGCGGCGGACTCATCACCAACGGCGACACGCAGTGGATGACGGCGGGCGGCGGCGTCCTGCACATCGAGCGGCCGCCGGAGGCCCTGGTCGCCTCGGGCGGGCTGTTCCACGGGCTGCAGCTGTGGGTGAACCTGCCCCGCGCGCAGAAGTGGGTGCACCCGCGCTACCAGGACCTGCGGGCCGGGCAGGCCGCGCTCGTCACCTCGCCGGACGCCGGCGCGCTCGTGCGGGTCATCGCCGGCTCGCTCGGCGGGCACGCGGGCCCGGGCTCGACCTACACGCCCATGACGATGGCCCACGCCTCGGTGGAGCCCGGCGCGCGCCTGCACGTGCCGTGGATCCGCGAGCAGAACGCGCTCGTCTACGTGCTCGCCGGCGACGGGTTCGCCGGCACCGAGCAGCGCCCGGTCACGACGGGGCAGCTGGTCCTGTTCGGCCCGGGCGAGTCGCTGCGGGTCGCGGCGGCGGCGACGCAGGACGCGCGCCACCCGAAGCTCGAGGTCGTCCTGCTCGGCGGTCGCCCCATCCGGGAGCCGGTCGCGTGGGGCGGCCCGTTCGTGATGAACACCCGCGAGGAGGTCATGGATGCGTTCCAGGACTTCTCGAAGGGCCGTCTCGGCGCGATCCCCGCCGACCGGGTGTAGCCCTCAGGCGAGGTGGAGGGCGTACCGGATCGTCGGCCAGGGGTCGTCGCCCGACGGCGTCGCCGCGACGATCACCGCGTCGCCCTCCCGGTCCAGCCGCACCTCCGCGGCCCGGTCGCCCCCGAGGACCACGGAGGCCTCCTCGTCCGCGAGCAGGGCGGCGATCCCGGCGCGGTACCGCTCGACGTCGTCGCCCGTGAGGATCGTGCGGATCGTCCCGGCGAACGGCGCGGCGTCGACGACGATCTCGGCGTGCCGCCAGCAGCGGGTCTCCGGGTCGACGTGGTGCGGGGCGAAGGGCTCGCCGAGACGCACGACCAGGCGGGCGCCGGGCGCCCCGACGTCGAGCAGGACCTCGTCAGCCATCGAGCCAGCGCGTGAGGAACTCCGTCTCGAAGCGCAGCAGGTCGGTGACCTGCTCGGCCACGACGCCCTCGATCTTCCCGCCGACCATGGGGACCGGGACGGCGGTCGACGCGCGGACGCGCAACCGGGAGCCCTCGCCGTCGGGGACGACCTCCTGGGTCCCGGTGATCGAGCCCGGCAGGCCGCGGACGTCGACCTGCACGTCGGCGCTCGTGCCGTGCCAGTTCTCGGTGCGGTCGAGGACCAGGTCGTCGCCGGTGAACCGGCGCACCACCGACGGCAGGAACTCCACCGGGACGCCCTGGCGCAGCACGATCCGGTCCCCCTCGTGGGTCACCAGGGCGGCGTCCTTGCCGCCCAGCTCGGCGAGCCGCGCGTGCAGGAAGGCGTCGTCGGTCAGGGCGGCGACGACGGCCTCGGGCGGGTGGGGGAACGAGGCGTCGTGCTCGATGGGGCGGGCCACGGGCGGCAGGTTACCGTCGGGCGGTGCCCACCACCGTCGCCTCGCTGGCCGAGCTGACCACCCTGCGCCTCGGGGGGCCGGCCCGACGGCTGGTGCGGCCGTCCGACCGGGACGGGATCGTCGCGGCCGTCCGCGAGGCGGACGCCGCCGGGGAACGGCTGCTCGTGGTCGGCGGCGGCTCCAACCTCGTCGTTCCCGACGACGGGTTCGCGGGCACCGTGGTCGCGATCGGCTCCCGCGAGCACACCACGTCCCGCGACGAGGACGGGGCGCTGCTCGAGGTCGAGGCGGGCGAGGACTGGGACGCGCTGGTCGCCGCGAGCGTCGACGAGGGGCTGGGTGGCCTGGAGTGCCTGTCGGGCATCCCCGGCTCGACCGGGGCGACCCCGGTGCAGAACGTCGGCGCCTACGGCGTGGAGGTCGCGGACCTGCTCGTCGACGTGACCCTGTTCGACCGGCGCGCCGACGCCGTGCACACCGTCCCCGCCGCCGACCTCGGCCTGGGCTACCGGACGAGCCGGCTCAAGGGGGCCGACGACGAGATCGTGCTGGCGGTGCGCTTCCGGCTCACCGCCGACGGGCTCTCCGCCCCGGTCCGCTACGCCGAGCTCGCGCGCACGCTCGACGTCGAGCCCGGCACGCGCGTCCCGGCGGCGGACGCCCGGGCCGCGGTGCTGGAGCTGCGCCGCGGCAAGGGGATGGTCCTCGACCCGGCCGACCACGACACGTGGAGCGCGGGCTCCTTCTTCACCAATCCCGTCGTCGGGACGGGGACCGCGGACGAGGTGGCGCGGCGGGTGGCGGCGCTCGACCAGCGCCCGGTCACCGCGTGGCCGACCGACGACGGCCGGGTCAAGCTCTCCGCCGCGGCCCTGATCGAGCGGGCGGGGGTGTCGCGCGGCTACCCGGGCCCGGACGCCCCCGTGCGGGTGTCCACGCGGCACACCCTCGCGCTGACCAACCGCGGCGACGGGACGACGGCGCAGCTGCTCGACCTGGCCCGCGACGTGCGGGACCGGGTCGAGGCGGCGTTCGGGGTGCGGCTGGTGCCCGAGCCGGTGCTGTGTGACTGCGTCCTGTGAGCACTGCTCGTGGCGCGCGCCACGGGCAGTGCTCACGTGCGGTGGAACCGCATCCCGGTCGCCTGGTCGCGGGGCTTGAGGACGATCGTGTCGATGTTGACGTGCGACGGGCGGCTCATCGCGAACGCGACCGTCGCCGCGACGTCCTCGGCGACGAGCGGCGTGATGCCCTGGTAGACCTTGTCGGCCCGCTCCTGGTCGCCGTCGAAGCGGACGAGCGCGAACTCCGTCTCCACCGCACCCGGCGCGATCTCGGTGACGCGCACCGGCTCGCCGAGCAGCTCCCCGCGCAGCGTGCGGTGCAGCGCGCCCTCGGCGTGCTTGGCGGCGGTGTAGCCGGACCCGCCGTCGTAGACCTCGAGGGCGGCGATCGAGGTGATCGTGACGACGTGCCCGTCGCCGGAGGCGATGAGCGAGGGCAGCAGCGCCTTCGTCACGCGCATCGTGCCCAGGACGTTGGACTCCCACATCCAGCGCCAGTGCTCCTCGTCGCCCTCGATCACCTTCTCGGTGCCCTTGGCGCCGCCCGCGTTGTTGACGAGCCCGCGCACCGTGCCGAGCTCGCCGACCCGCGCGGCGAACGTCGCCACCGAGTCCGCGTCGGTGACGTCGAGGGGCACGGCGGTCCCGCCGGTCTCCTCGGCGAGGGCCTCGATGCGGTCCTGACGACGGGCGCCGAGGACCGGGTGCCAGCCGTCGGCCGCGAGGGCGCGGGCGGTGGCCGCCCCGATCCCGGAGCTGGCTCCGGTCACGACGACGAGCGGCTTCTCCGTGGGAGTGGTCACGACGAGCCACCCTAGGGCCGTTTTCGGACGGACGTCGATCTGGTCGTTGCCTAGGCTGTGGACCGTGATTCCGGCGGCGAGGGCGGCGACGGACGGCACGGCCCCATCCCGGGCTCGGCCGCGGACCGTGGGATCCCTGGCGTCCGTGCGGCGGTCCCCGCGACGGGTCGCCGTCATCTCGGTGCACACCTCCCCGCTCGCCCAGCCGGGCACCGGCGACGCCGGCGGCATGAACGTCTACGTGGTGCAGACCGCGAAGGAGATGGCGCGCCGCGGCGTCGAGGTGGAGATCTTCACCCGGCAGACGGCGTCCGACCTCCCGCCCGTGGCCGAGCTCGCGCCGGGGGTCCTGGTGCGCCACGTCGTCGCGGGACCGTTCGGCGGGCTGGGCAAGGAGGACCTGCCGAGCCAGCTCTGCGCGTTCACCGCGGGGGTCCTGCGCGACGAGGCCCGCCAGGAGCCGGGCTGGTTCGACGTCGTGCACTCGCACTACTGGCTCTCCGGTCAGGTCGGCTGGCTGCTGCGCGACCGGTGGGGCGTGCCGCTGGTGCACACCGCGCACACGCTCGCGAAGGTCAAGAACGCCTCGCTGGCCGTGGGCGACACCCCCGAGCCGCTCGGCCGGCTCGTCGGGGAGGAGCAGGTGGTCGCCGAGGCCGACCGGCTCGTCGCCTCGACCCCGGCCGAGGCCGAGGCGCTGATCGGTCTCTACGACGCGGACCCCGAGCGGGTCCGCACCGTCGCGCCCGGCGTCGACCTCGCGACCTTCACCCCGTCGCGCGACCGGGCCACGGCGCGTGCCGCGCTCGCCCGCGAGGCCGGCACGCCGATGGGGGAGGACGACGTCGTGCTGGCCTTCGTCGGGCGGATCCAGCCCCTGAAGGCCCCCGACGTGCTGCTGCGCGCCGCGGCGGAGATGCTCCACCGCCGCCCGGAGCTGCGCTCGCGGCTGACCGTGCTGGTCGTCGGCGGCCCCTCCGGGTCGGGTCTCGCCCAGCCGGGAGTGCTCGTCGATCTCGCGGCCGAACTGGGTATCACCGACGTCGTGAGATTCCTCCGACCCCGTGCCGGCGCCGCCCTCGCCGAGGTCTACCGCGCGGCCGACGTCGTCGCGGTCCCCAGCCACTCCGAGTCGTTCGGTCTCGTGGCGCTCGAGGCCCAGGCCTGCGGCACCCCCGTGGTCGCCGCGGCCGTCGGCGGCCTGCCGGTGGCCGTGTCCGACGGCCGGTCGGGCCTGCTGGTCGGCGACCACTCCGCCGCGTCCTGGGCCTCGGCCCTCGAGCGCGCCGCCGTCGACCGGGTCACCCGCGGCCGGCTCGCGGCCGGGGCGATCGAGCACGCGCAGGCGTTCTCGTGGGACCGCACCACCGACGCCCTGCTCGCCACGTACGCCGAGGCGGCCGCCGCCCGCCGCGCGCCGCGGGAGGTGGCGGTGTGAGCGACCTCGCCCAGGTGATCGCGGACGCGCTGGACGAGCGCGACCTGCACTACCAGCGGCGCGACGAGAACAGCTTCTTCGTCACGCTGCCCGGCACCAAGAAGCTGCAGACCAACTGCTGGCTCGTGCTGACGCCGCACGCGCTGCTCGTCGAGGCGTTCGTCTGCCGGCGCCCGGACGAGAACCTCGAGGGCGTCTACCGCTGGCTGCTCCAGCGCAACACCCGGCTCTACGGCGTGCACTACTGCCTCGACGACGTCGGCGACATCCACCTCGTCGGCCGCACCGGGCTGCACGCGGTCACCGACGACGAGCTCGACCGGATCCTCGGCCAGGTGCTCGAGGCCGGCGACGGCGACTTCAACACGCTCATCGAACTCGGCTTCGCGACGTCGATCCGGCGCGAGTGGGCGTGGCGGGAGTCCCGCGGCGAGTCGTTGGCGAACCTCCGGGCGTTCCAGCACCTGGTGGCGGGAGACGGAGCGCAGCGCAGCTCGACCGATTGGTCCGATTCCTGAGTGACTTCACGTGCCTGCGGCCGTACCGCTCGGTAGGTTGGTGTGACCCAGCTGACGCAGAGCGAGGAGTCGTTGCATGACCGTGCGTAGTCCTTTTCCCGACATCGACATCCCCGACGTCGGGCTCCCGGAGTTCCTCTTCTCCGACCTGGGCGAGCACACGGACCGGGTCGCGCTGATCGACGGGCCCTCGGGCCGCTCGATGACGTTCGGCGAGCTGGCGCAGGGCGTCGACCGCTTCGCCGCGGCGCTCGGTGAGCGCGGGCTCGGGCGCGGCGACGTGATCGCGCTGTTCGCCCCGAACACGCCGTACTACCCGATCGTCTTCCACGGGGCGCTCGCCGCGGGCGTCGCGGTGTCGACGGTGAACGCGCTCTACACCCCGGACGAGCTCGCGTTCCAGCTGCGGGACTCGGGCGCGAAGATGCTGGTCACGGTGTCGCCGTTCCTCGACCGCGCGCGGGTCGCGCTGCGCGAGGAGGGCCTCGCGGTGACCGAGGTCGTCCTCCTCGACGCCGCCCGGGACGAGGCGTCCACCCCGCTGCCCGAGAACGCGCTGGCCGACCTGCTCACGACCACCGCCGAGCGGCCGTCGGTGCAGCTCACCGGCGACGACGTGGCCGCGCTGCCCTACTCCTCGGGCACCACCGGCCGCGCCAAGGGCGTCGTGCTGACCCACCGCAACCTCGTCGCGAACCTCGTGCAGTTCGCGGAGATCCAGAAGACGACCAGCGAGTCGAAGATCCTCGCGGTCCTGCCGTTCTTCCACATCTACGGCATGACCGTGATGATGAACAACGGCATCTACCAGCGGGCCGCCGTCGTCACGATGCCGAAGTTCGATCTCGCGGAGTTCCTGCGGATCGTCTCCGAGCACCGGGTCGACCGGATCTACATCGCGCCGCCGATCGCCGTGGCCCTGGCCAAGCACCCGATGGTCGAGCAGTACGACATCGACTGCGTCGACGTCGTCTTCTCCGGCGCCGCGGCCCTCGACGCCGACCTCGGCCACAAGGTCGCGAAGCGCCTGAACTGCAAGGTCTACCAGGGCTACGGCATGACCGAGCTGTCGCCGGTCAGCCACGCGATGCCCGAGGACCGGCCGGACATGGACCTCTCCTCGATCGGCGTAGCGCTGCCCAACATCGAGTGCAAGATCGTCGACCCGGAGACGGGCGAGGAGAGCGAGCGCGGCGAGCTGTGGGTCAAGGGCCCCAACGTCATGCGCGAGTACCTCAACAACGCGGACGCGACCGCCGACACGCTCGACGCCGACGGCTACCTGCACACCGGGGACGTCGCGACCGTGACCGACGAGGGCGTCTTCTACATCGTCGACCGGGTCAAGGAGCTCATCAAGTACAAGGGCTACCAGGTCCCGCCGGCCGAGCTCGAGGCGCTGCTGCTGACCGACGACCGGATCGCCGACGCGGCCGTCATCGGTGTGAAGGACGCCGAGGGCGAGGAGATCCCCAAGGCGTTCGTCGTGAAGCAGCAGGGCGCGGAGATCTCCGAGGACGACGTCATGTCGTTCGTCGCCGACCGGATCGCCCCGCACAAGAAGGTGCGCGTGGTCGAGTTCATCGACCAGATCCCGAAGTCGGGGTCCGGCAAGATCCTGCGCAAGGACCTCCGCGCCCGCGAGAACGCCTCCTAGAGGTCTTCCCGACGACGGGAGCCGGCGCGGCTCCCGTCGTCGTGCCGTCTTGACGGAGCGACCAGGCTCGGAGCATGACCGCACACGACGGGGCGTCCCGGCTGATCCCGTACGCCGGGGACGTCATCCGGGTGCTCGGCGAGAGCGAGGGGCTCGCGGTCTGCCGGCTGACGGTCCCGACATCTACCGGCGCCACGTCAGCGAGATCGTGCCCTGAGACGATCCTCTTTCGATACCACGTGAGCCGACCGTAGGATCGTCACATGGTCATCGTCGCGGGACACCTGCTGGTCGGGCCGGAACAGCGGGACGCCTACCTGGCCGGGTGCGTCACCGTCGTCGAGCAGGCGCGCGCGGCCCGCGGGTGCCTGGACTTCGCGCTCTCGGCGGATCTGCTCGATCCCGGGCGCATCAACATCCTCGAGCGGTGGGAGTCGCAGGCCGACGTCGAGGCGTTCCGCGGCTCGGGCACGGGTGACGACCAGGCGGCCCGGATCCTGAGCGCGTCGGTGGCCGAGTACGACGTGGCCGACGTCCGGTCGCTCACGGGCTGACCCCGTCCCGAGATCCTGACGCGCGGAGCGATGTGATCGCTCAGCGACCACATCGCTCCGCGCGACAGGATCTCGTTCGGGTCGAGTCCGCGTCCACACCGCGGCAACGACCCCGCCGCACGCGTCCCGACCGCGTCAACGCGCCCGCCAGGCCCGCGCGTGCGGCGTAGGACAGGGGCATGCGCAACGAGGTCGGGTCGATGGACGAGGTCGTGGACTACCTGCTCGAGCTCACCGAGCAGGGGGCGGGCCTGTGCCCGGCCGGGGCGGACCGCACGCAGTGGTCGTGGGACGTGCTGGCCGAGCTCGCGCACGCGGTCGAGCTGCTGGAGGGCGTGGTCGAGCGGGTGTCGGGGCGGCACAACCCGGTGGTGGCGCGGAACGCGCACATCCTCGCGACCACGATCAACGCCCACCGCAACGTCGCGCTCGCCCGCGTGCCCGCACCCGCCGTCGGGACGAAGGGGTGGACACGCCGGGCAGGGTGAGTCCGTGGGCGCCTACTGGATCAATACCTTCCGCGAGATCACCGACCAGGAGAAGCTCGACGCGTACGTCGCGCTCGCGGGGCCCGCGATGCGCGAGGGCGGCGGCCGGTTCCTGGCCCGCGGCACCCCCGCCGCCGCCTTCGAGCAGGGCACGACGGAGCGGACGACCCTGATCGCGTTCGACAGCGTCGAGCAGGCCGTCGCCGCGTACGAGAGCCCGGCCTACCAGGCGGCGCTGGCCGTGCTCGCCGACGGCGCGGTCCGCGACATCCGGATCATCGAGGCCCTCTAGGTCGAGAACAGCTGGATCAGGTTGCCGCAGGTGTCGTCGACGACGGCGATCGTCACGGGGCCGGCCGGCGTCGGGGGCTGCACCACGGTGACGCCGCGCCCGGACAGCCGCTCCACCTCCGCCGCGACGTCGTCGACCTCGAAGGCGGTCGCCGGGATGCCGTCCTCGACGAGCGCCTCCCGGAACGGCTTCACGGCGGGGTGCTCGGCCGGCTCGAGGGCGAGCTGGGCGCCGTCGGGGTCGCCGGGCCCGGTCAGGGTGAGCCACCGGTGCTCGCCCATCGGCACGTCGTGCTTGACCTCGAAGCCGAGCGCGTCGCGGTAGAACCCCAGCGCCCGCTCCTGGTCGTCGACGAACACGCTGCAGTAGGACACCTTCGGCATCGCACTCACTCCTGCGGGACGGGCCAGCGCCGCGCGATCTCGCGGAGCGGGCGGGTGTCGAGGTCGTGGAACTTGTAGCGGCCCTCGCGGCGGACGTGGACCAACCCGGCCTCCTCGAGGACGGCGAGGTGCTGGGACACGGCCTGGCGCGTGGGCGACAGGCCGCGCTCGAGCAGCGCGCCGCACAGTGCGAACAACGTCTGGCCGTCGGTCGCGGTGAGCGCATCCAGCAGCGCGCGGCGCGTGGGGTCGGCCAGCGCGCGGTAGATGTCGCCCACCGCGGAAGCATAGGCAAGTCGTCACTTGCCTGTCCAGGATGTCCGGCTATCGTCGGCGCGTGCTGATCACCCGCGCCGACCTGACCGCCGACCTGCGCGGACTCGGTCTCGCCCCCGGCGACGCCGTGCTCGCCCACGGCGCCCTCGGCGCGCTCGACCCGACGGTGGGCGGCCCCGACACCGTGATCGGCGCCCTCCTCGACGCGGTCTCGCCCGGCGGCACCGTGCTCGCCTACACCGACTGGCACGCCCCCTACGCGGACGAGCTCGACGACGACGGGCGCGTGCCGGAGGCGCTGCGCCCGCACGTCCCGCCGTTCGACGCCGGGTCCTCCCGCGCGATGCGCGAGAACGGCGTGCTCCCCGAGTTCCTCCGCACGACACCGGGTGCGCTCCGCAGCGCCGCGGCCGGCGCCTCGTTCGCGGCGCTCGGTGCGGACGCCGCGTGGTTCACCGCCGACCACCCGCTCGACTACGGCTACGGGCCCGGCTCGCCGCTGGCGAAGCTGGTGGAGCGCGCGGGCAAGGTCGTCCTGATCGGCGCGCCGTGGGACACGATGACGCTCCTGCACCACGCCGAGCACCTCGCCGACCTGCCCGGCAAGCGGGTCATCCGCTACGAGGTCCCCTTCGCGACGGCGGACGGGGTCACCTGGCGCCGGGTCGAGGAGTTCGACACGGCCGACCCGGTCGTCGACGTGTTCGCCGAGGACTACTTCGCGACGATCGTCGGCGACTTCGTCGCGGCCGGGGGCGGACGGGAGGGACGGGTCGGGAACGCGCCGAGCCTCGTCGTGGACGCCGCGCCGATGTGCGCGTTCGCCGTGGCGTGGATGGAGGAGCGGGCCGGCCGATGATCGGCCCGTGCCCTGCCACGACCCCTCACGGCAGGATGGGCGCGTGAGCAGCACGCCGACCGAGTCCGCCGTCCTCGCGCTGGTGCCGGAGGCCGAAGCCGTCGTCGGGACGGAGCGTCGGGAGCTGGACCCGACCACGGCGACCGGCGTGCCCGCGCACGTCACGGTGCTCTACCCGTTCCTGCCGCCGGCGGAGATCGACGACGCGGTCGTGGCGCGCCTGCGGCACGCCGTCGCGGGCGCCGGCGCGATCGACTGCTCCTTCGCGACGACGGGCTGGTTCGGGGAGGACTACCTCTGGCTCGCCCCGCGACCCTCGGCGCCGTTCGCGGACCTCACGGCCTGCGTCTGGGAGGCGTTCCCCGGGTGCCCGCCCTACCGCGGCGAGCACGAACCGCACCCGCACCTGACGATCGGCTACGGCTCGGTCGCGTCGGTGGCGGCACTGCGCGCGGCCGAGGAGCGGGTCGCCGCCCGGCTGCCGTTCGCGGCACGGATCGAGTCGCTGCACCTGCTGGTGGGCTCGCGCGAGCCCGACTCGTGGCGGGTGGTGGCCGACCTGCCGCTCACGGGAGAGCGTTGAGCCCTCGCTCCGTGGCAGGAACGCGTCGTTGCTGTCATCCAGTGGCAGGAACGCCGCATCGTCGACCGGGCGGGGGAGCGTGAGCGTGGAGCTGGAGGCGGACTGCGGGCGGTGCAGCGGCCTGTGCTGCGTGGCGCCGGCGTTCGCGCGGTCGGCGGACTTCGCGATCGACAAGCCGGCCCGCACCCCGTGCCCGAACCTGGCCGTGAGCGTCCCCGGGCAGCCCGCTCCGTGCACGATCCACGCGGAGCTGCCCGAGCGCGGCTTCCCGGGGTGCGTGACGTTCGACTGCTTCGGCGCTGGACAGCGGGTGACGGCGTGGGCGGACTGGCGCGCCGCCCCGGACGAGGCGTTCGAGGCGTTCGACGTGATGCGTGCGCTGCACGAGGTGCTCTGGTACCTCGCCGAGCCGGTGGACGCGCTGGCCGCGGAACGGGCGGCCCTCGCCGAGCGGGTCGAAGCGCTCGGACCGGAGGCGGACGTCGGGGCGGTGCGCGGCGAGGCGGGGGAGCTGTTCGGGCGGACCAGCGAGCTCGCCCGCGGGCCCGAGGCACGCTCCATGGCCCGGGCGGACCTCGTCGGGAAGGACCTCCGGCGCCGTCGGCTGGCCGACGTCTCCCTGCGCGGCGCGCTGCTCATGGGGGCGGACCTGCGCGGTGTCGACCTCGGGCGGGCCGACCTGCTCGGCGCCGACCTGCGGGGTGCGGACCTGCGCGGGGCGTCGTTGCGGTCGACGCTCTTCCTGACGAATCCGCAGGTCACCTCGGCGCGGGGCGACGCCACGACGAGTCTGCCGGGGCGGGTGCATCGGCCGGGGGCGTGGGCCTCGTCGTGACAGCAGTGCGTCACTGCCCGCACCGGACGCCAGGAACGCCGCATCGTCGTCGGTCCCCCGGGCTACCGTGCGCGCCATGGCGGACGACGACGAGCCGGGGCTCGGGCTCGACACGGTGCTGAAGGCCCTGCGGCACGACCTGCTCGAGGCCCAGCAGGACGGCGGGCCCACCACCGGGCTGGCGGTGCAGTCGGTGGAGATCGAGCTGTCGGTCGAGATCAGCCGGAAGGTCAGCGCGAACGGCGAGGTCGGCGCGAAGTGGTTCGTGCTCTCCGGTTCCGCGTCCGGGGAGGGCAGCCGCGAGCGCACGAGCACGAACCGGATCACGCTCACGCTCGGCCCGCTGTCGGCCGGGACCGACTCCACCCCGGCCACCACCGAGCGCCCGATCGCGGGAGCCGACGTCTCGGCGGGCGTGATCTCGGGGGCCGGCCCGACCTGACGATGCGGCGTTCCTGCCACTGGATGACAGCAACGACGCTTTCCTGCCACGAAGGCGAAGGCAGAAGGAACGGTCAGGTCCGCCCGCGCCGCCCCGTCACGTAGTGGCGCGGGGACTCGATCCGGATCTCCCGACGCTGCCCGTGGTCCGGTCCGACCCGGTGGGCGAGCCGTCCGACGTGCAGCGCGATGAGCCCCGAGAGCAGGGGCTCGTGGTGGGTGGAGGCGGTGGAGTCGAGTACCGCCTCGCCGAGCACGTCGGGTTCCCCGCGCGCCCGGGCGTCCCGGTCGACGGCCTCGACCACCCACACGTACTCCGGCATCAGCGTGAGCCGGTAGAGCCGCACCAGCGACGCGTCGAGGCCCCGGTCCGCGAGGTGCTCCAGCCACTCGTCGGAGCGGGTCACGTAGGTGCGCCACGTCAGGTCGGCGCGGGTGACGGGCTCGTCGGCGTCGGCCTGCGCCAGGTAGCCCCGGAACCAGTGCTCGCCCGCGGCCTCGGCGCGCTCGGCGGTGACGTAGACCTGCGGCAGCAACGGGACCAGCGCCGTCTGCCAGGGGCGGTGCGCGTCGTCGACCTCGTCGAACGGGTCGGGCACCTCGAGATAGGGGCCGCGCGCGTCGTCGTGGCGCCACAGCCGCACCCCGGCGCCGGGGTCCGGCGACACCCGCCGGTAGCCCACCACCACCCACGCGTGCGTCCGGGAGATCACCACCGGCGGCGCCTGGGAGTTGACGTAGCGGCAGAGGATGCCGCCGAGGGTCAGCATCCCGGCCTCGTCGTCCTCGGACCGCGTGCCCGGCAGGTGCACGAGGCCCGGCGAGAGCCCGAGCCGGGTCGCGCCCGCCATCATCTGCTGCACCGAGAGCCCCTCGCTGGGCACCTGGCGGCCGACGATGACGCCGCCGAGCGCCGCGTCGTGCACCTCCGCGGTCAGCCGCCGCGGGACGCCGTGCGCCAGGTGCGCGTGCCGCAGCACCATCCAGAGCGTCGCGTGCGCGCAGCGCAGGTACTCCGCGTCCTGCGACAGGAACGGCATCCCGCGCACCGTCAGCGCCGTGCCGAACAGCGACACCCGCTCGGTCGCCTCGCACCGCACCCCGCCGTCGAGTCCGGGCGGCGGCGTGATCATCGTCGGCCCGACCGGCGTCGCGGGCAGCGGCCGCAGCGTCGTGTAGCCCCGGTACGACGACGGGTCCAGCGCGGTCACGTCCGCCGGGTCGACGTCGGCGGCGAACAGGTGCCAGCGGTGGGTCACCGACGGGTGGCGGCGGAAGAGCCGGCCGTGGAACGCCGCGTGCTCGCTGCGCCAGTCCGCGTCGAGGTGGCGCTGCTCGACGACCAGCGACCGCACCCCGTGCTCGCGCGCCAGCGCCACGACCCGCTCGAGGGGCGCACTGGGCGCGCCGCCGGCGTAGAAGTCGACGAGCTGCTCCCAGGTGCCGTCGACCGTCACGTCGTAGACGGCGGCCGCCGCGTCGTCCGGCGACCACGCCAGGAAGGGCCACTCGCTCACACGGCCAGACCTACCACGGAGCCCCGACGACGATCAGCGCAGCCGGATGCCGTCGCTCTCGTACTCCGCACGCAGCTCGGCGTCGCGGACCCGCCGCAGCGTGGCCACGAACGCCCGCTCCCGCTCCGGGCGGTGCAGCCCGAGACGCTCGGCGAGGTCCCCGGCGGGCTCGCCGGGTTCGACGACCGCGCGCCTGCCCGTCGACACCATGGCCCCAGGCTACGCCGGAATCGGCTCCCGCAGGCGTTTCCCGACGGCGGGTGCGGGCGCCTCGGCCGGCGCGCTGTGGGCCAGGACGACGCAGGCGAGCGCGGCGACGGCGAGCACGAGCGGCGCGACCAGGAAGAAGGCGCCCGGGACCTCGTCGCCCAGCAGCGGGCCGAGCAGCGAGGGCGGGACGACCTCGGAGACCACCACGACCGCCGTCACCGTGGTGACCGACCCGAGCTGCAGCGCGACGGTCCACCACAGACACCCCAGCGCGCCGGTCACGGCGGCGGCGAGGGCGGGCGCGGAGGTCAGGGCGGAGAGCGGGTGCGTGAGGTCGACGAGCTTGACCGCCGTCGAGCACGCGGCGAAGCCGAGCCCGGAGCACACCGCGACGACGGCGGGGCGCCGCGCGACGACCCCCGCGAGCCCGTCCAGCCCGACCACGGCCGCCGTCACCAGCAGCCCGACCTCCAGCGCCGCGGTGTCCGCCGCCGTGCCCGACTGCCCCGCCACGGACGCGAGCACGACCAGCGACGCCGACAACGCGCCGATCGCCGCGATCGCGCGCGGCCCGAGCCGCGTCCCGAACCACCAGCGGGCCGCGACCGCCGTGACGGCGAGGCTCCCGCTGACCGCGCACTGCGCCACGGCCATGGACACGGTCTGCAGCGCCAGCACGTGCGCGAGCGCGCCGAACCCCTCGGCCACGGTGCCCGCGACGAACGCCGGGTGCCGCAGCATCGCGGTCCACGACCCACCCGGCGCGGCCAGCGCCGCCGCCTGCGCGACGGAGCCGACGCCGAACAGCACGGCCGCCAGCAGCACCCAGGTGATCCCCATGCTCACGAGGGTGTCCGGCGCAGCTGTGCGTCGGGTGGGTGCGCGGTGGGAGGCGGGCGTGAACGAGCCCACGGTTCTCGTCCGCCCGGAACGGGACCGGCCCCGGACACACGAACGGGCCGCTCGTCACCGGGGACGGTGACGCACGGCCCGTTCGTGGGGGTGACTCAGCTGTCGAGCGAGGCGTCCAGCGTGATCGTGGTGCCGGCGAGCGCCTTCGAGACCGGGCAGGTCTCCTCGGCGGTCTTGGCCAGCTCCTTGAACCTGGCCTCGTCGACACCGTCGACGCTCGCGCGCAGCGTGATGGCGATGCCGCTGATCTCGAACCCGCCGCCCTTCGCCGGCGACAGCGTCACCTCGGCGCTGACGTCGATCGACCTCGCGGTCAGGTTCTCGCTGCCGAGGACGCCCGAGAGGTTCATCGCGAGGCACGACGAGTGCGCCGCGGCGATGAGCTCCTCGGGGCTGGTCTGCCCGTTGGGGTTCTCGGCGCGCGTCGGGAAGGAGACGTTGAACTGTCCGGCGTTGGACGAGTCCAGCGTGACGCTGCCCGTGCCGTCCTGCAGGCCGCCTTCCCAGTGGGTGGTCGCGTCGCGGCTCGGCATCCTTGCCTCCTGTGGATCGGGGGTCGTTCAGTCGTCCACAACCGAACGCCTCGTGCTCGGATTCCGGGGTCGCCCGCGAACCCTCCGAACGGAGAGGTCAGCGACGGGCGCCCTTGCGGCCGGTCACCCTGTTGTAGATCACGAGCAGGATGATCGCGACGACGATCGACCCGATCCAGCTCACGGGGCTGAAGCTGGCGCCGCTGCGCAGACCGCCGGTGAACAGCGCGACGATCAGGCCGCCGACGACCGAGCCCAGGATGCCGAGCAGGATCGTGCGCAGGATGCCGATGTTGTCCTTGCCGGGCACGAGGGCGCGGGCGATGAAGCCGACGATGAGACCGAAGACGATCCACCCGAGGATGGTCAGGATCATGATGGAGCCTTTCCGGGCGAGGTGACGTTGCAGGCACCGATTCGCCCCGGACGCAGCGTCATCAAACCTCCCGGTCGAGGGTTTCCGGCGGTCTTTGCCCGATGCTCACCATCCCGGCGCTAGCCTCGCCCCCGAACGGCCGCACCGAACGGCCGGAGATCGATGTGAGGTGGGAACGATGGGATCACTCAGCCCGGTGCACTGGGCGATCGTGCTCGTCGTGGTGCTGCTGCTCTTCGGGTCGCGCAAGCTGCCGGACATGGCCCGGGGCCTGGGGCAGTCCATGCGGATCCTGAAGGCGGAGAGCCGCGCGATGGCCGAGGACGGCCGTCCGGCGGAGTCCGGTCGGACGACGGGTGAAGGGGCCGTGAGCTCGAACGCGACCGCCCGACCGGCCGCGGCGCCGCAGGACCCGCCGAGCGCGGAGCGCCACGCCTCGTGAGCTGACGGTCGCCGTGCGTTGCTACCGTGCCGCCGGTGACCGACATCGTGCAGCGACCGGCCTCGCCGTCGCCGCACGCCCCGGGAGGGTCTGCGCAGCCGTCGGGAACGGCACGGACGCCCGGCGGCTCGTCACGACGGGTCAGCTGGGACGTCCTGCGCTGCGGGTTCGTGCTGCTGGTGATCCTCTACCACTCGACGTTCATCGGCCCGCTCGTCTACCACGACATCCTGCCGAAGAACTACACGTTCCCCCACCAGGTCGGGGCGAGCCTGCTGCTCGTCCTGTCCGCCTACTTCATCGCCGCGACGGTGCGCCGTGGCGGCGCGCGGCGGGGCGGGACCGCCCGGTGGTGGTGGGGCAAGCTCGCCCGGCTGCTGCCGGCGTTCTTCGTCGCGACGGTGAACGCCTGGCTGTTCCTGCGCTACCTCGCCCCCGACGGCTGGTACCTCCCGGGGAAGAAGGACCTGCTCGCCAACCTGGCGATGCTGTGGCACTGGGACCCGAGCTGGGGCTTCGTCGACGGGTCGTACTGGACGATCCCGCTGCAGCTCATGGCGTTCTGCCTGGCCGCGGCGATGTGGCGGGGCCCGCTCGGGAGCGGCGTCGCCCTGCGGGTGGTGATGTGGCTGGCGGTGCTCGTGCCGGCCGCGCAGTGGTACTACCGCGCCACCCTGCCCCCGGGCACCACCTACGCCTTCGTCGTCGACGGGCTCGGCATCTTCCGCTGGCACCTGTTCGTCGCGGGCGTGGCCGTCTGGATGTACTCGACCGGCCGCCTGCGCCTGCCGCACTTCCTCGCCCTCGAGGTCGCCGCGATCGGTGAGCACGCGCTCCAGACCTCGGCGCTCGACCCGACCGCCGGGTGGGGCACGGACTGGACGGCCGTCGCGCTCGTCGGGGTCGGCGTCGTCGCGATGACCCTCGCGGCGACCGGCCCGGACTGGGGGCGGTGGCTCCCCGACCGCGTCAACCGCGCGGTCACGTGGGGCGCCGGCATCTCCTACGGCGTCTTCCTCACCCACCAGACGGTCGGCTACGTCGTGATGCGCCGCGCCCAGCAGCTCGGCGTCGGACCCACGCTGCAGACCGGTCTGATGATCGTCACCGGCGTGGTCTGCGGGTGGCTCCTGACGAAGGCCGTCGAGCGTCCCGCGCACCGCCGCCTGATGGCGTGGTGGGACGCCGGCCCCGCCCGCTACGGGCGGGTCGGGGTGAGCGACACCAGGTCGTAGGTCCGCATCGACGCGGTCCGGCCGGCGCTGCACGTGAGCGGCGTCGCGGACGGGATCCACCGCTCCCGGACGGTCACCTCGAGCGGGCCGTCGGTCCCGGCGAGCCGCACGGTCACGACGGCGGGTTCGGTCGCGTCGGGCGTGACGTCGAGCGGGGCGAGCGCCGTCACCCGGTGCTCGCCGAGGGCGAGCCGCGCGTGGTGCTGGGCGCCCTGGACCGCGGGGGCGAGGCCGGCGCGGCCGCGGATCAGCGCCGGATCGACCTCCCCGGCGTCGTAGCGCTCGGCGACCCGGACGGCCTCCGTGGCCGGCACCCGGCCGAGCACGAGACCGTGCGGGAGCAGCACGACGTTGGCGGCGAAGCGGTCGCCGCCGGTGTGCGTGGTCTCCCAGGTGCGGTCGGCGTACTCGGTGGCGAGCACGGCCGCGACCGGCCGGCCGCGCATCGCGCAGCACGCGTCGTGCCGGCCGTGGGCGCACACCAGGTAGACCGGCTCGTCCGACGGCTCGGTGGACGCCTCGAGGTCGGCCAGCGCGGCCGGGAGCGCCTCGGGGGAGTCGACCCGCCCCCACCGCACCGACTCGTGTCCGATGCGCGAGTCGACCACGGCGAAGCGACCGCCCGCCTCGGTGGGCGCGCCGCGTGCGGCGGTGCGTCGGATCAGCTGGAACCGGGCCTCGTGGGAGCGGCAGAACTCGTCCACCGCCTCGACGACGGCGGCCGAGAACCCGGCGCCGCCCAGCGCCTGGAACCCCCACGGCCCGGGGTGCTCCACCAGCAGCCACCGGCGGGCCGGCGGTGCCGAGGCGAAGAGCGGGTCGTCCCGGTCGCGGGCCGCGGCCGAACAGCGGAACTGGGTCGGGTCGTCGGCCGGGTCCTGTCGGGTCAGAGAATCCGCCGTCACCGCTCCGTCGTACCTCCTGCACCCGGCTCGGCGCCAGCCACCGACTCCGGTGTCACCAGGACACCTTCCTTGAGCAGACGGCGGGCGACGACGAGCGCGTCGCCCGTCTCGTCCTCGGGCACGTCCCGCAGACGCACCGGGTCGCCCGCGAGCAGGGCCGCGAGCGGCGTGGCGGCCGCGGCGGGCAGCTCCAGCGAGCGGTCCGGGAGGTCCAGCACGACCGTGCCCGACCTGTCGTCGGGAGCGATCCGGTGGCGCAGGCCGAGCCGCGGCCGGACCACCGTGTCGCCGTCGAGCGCGGCGATCGCCGCGGCCTGCCGCAGCGGGAGCAGCGACTCGGGCCGGTTGCCGTTCCAGACGCGGTTGCGCAGGCGGCGCGAGGTCCGGTCGGCGTCGGGGGTGCGGGCGAAGTACTCGGCGGCCCGGCGGGCGACGGCCTCGACGTGCGGGGCGAGGGACGCCGGGTCGGCGACGTCGACGCCGAGGGGCAGCGAGGCGCGCAGCTCCGGGTCGTCGGCGAGGCCGGCGAGGAGCGTCTGCAGCACGGCGTGCCGGGTGAGGACGTGGACGCCGACCGTGAGGTGGGCGGAGATCTCGCCCTGCGCGGTCGCCGAGTGCAGGAACCCGCGCGGGAGGTAGAGGGCGTCGCCGGGGTGGAGGACCTCGTCGAGCAGCGGCTCGCCGGCGGCCTGCTCGCGCACGGCGGCCGCGTGGTCGTTCCAGGGCTGGTCGCGCAGCGGGTCGGTGTGCACCGGGGCGTGGACGTGCCAGCGCTTGGTGCCGGCGATCTGGAGCACGAAGACGTCGTGGACGTCGTAGTGCGCGGAGAACCCGGTCGAGGACGGCGGGGTGATGTAGGCGTTGACCTGCACCGGGTGGCCGAGGTCGGCGTTCAGGCCGCTCGCGAGGCGGGCGACGGGGTCCCAGGTGCGGTGCACGCCCTGCAGCACCACCGTGTGGCCGTCGGCGAAGAGTCCGGCGACGCGGTCGTCCCGGACCTGGTCGGATACCTCGGCGCCGACGCCGCCGTCCCCGGTGAAGTGCTTCGAGTCGACGACCGTGCCCTGCTTCGCGACGCGCAGGAACGGCGTGCGCAGGCCGCGGCGGGCCAGCAGCTCGTCGACGGCGTCGAGCGAGAACAGGTCGGCGAAGGATGCGGCGTGGTCGGCCTCGTCGTGCTTGGCGAGGTCGTCGGCGCGCGAGAGCACCGCCTGTCGGCCCCACGCCTCGTCGGCGAACGCGTCGAGGTCGCCGGCCACGCAGCGGCGCAGGAACGGGCGGTCGGTCATGGGGTGTGTCCTCCGGAGTCGGACAGGTGAGCAGTAAGGGTCGCTATAGCGACCCTTACTGCTCACCTGCGAAGCACCTACGCGCCGCCGTCGGCACCGCCGTCGGAGCCGTTGCCGGCCGCGCCGCCGTCGGCCGGGCCGTGGGCGCCACCGTCGGCGCCGCCGTCGGCACCGCCGTCGGCACCGCCACCGGCCGCACCGCCGTCGGCCGGGCCGTGGCCCGCGCCGCCGTCGGCACCGCCGTCGGAGCCGTTGCCGGCCGCGCCGCCGTCGGCCGGGCCGTGCGCACCGCCGTCGGCGCCACCGTCCGCACCGCCGTCGGCACCGCCACCCGAGGCGCCGCCGTCCGCGGGCCCGTGGCCCGGGTTCGACCCGGAGGTGGTGATGTCGTCGTCGTTCATCCCTGCTCCTTCTCGATCATGGGGGGACGGCCTGGCCGCCCGGTCGCGCACGGCTACCCCCGGCCGATTCGTCCTACGCCCCCGACCGGGCCCGTTAGGGTCCGGGGCCATGAGCGTCGGAACGCTGGTGCTGCTGCGGCACGGGCAGAGCGAGTGGAACGAGAAGAACCTCTTCACCGGATGGGTGGACGTGCCGCTCTCCGCGACCGGTGAGCAGGAGGCCCGGCGGGGCGGCCAGCTCCTCGGCGAGGCCGGGCTGCTCCCCGACGTGCTGCACACGTCGCTGCTGCGCCGCGCGATCGGGACGGCGCAGATCGCCCTGGACGTCTGCGACCGCCACTGGATCCCGGTCCGCCGCGACTGGCGCCTCAACGAGCGGCACTACGGCGCGCTCCAGGGCAAGGACAAGAAGCAGACGATGGAGGAGTACGGGGAGGAGCAGTTCCAGATCTGGCGCCGCTCCTACGACACCCCGCCCCCGCCGATCGACCCCGACGACGAGTACGCCCAGACGGGCGACCCCCGCTACGCCGACCTCGGCGACGCGCTGCCGCGCACCGAGTGCCTGAAGGACGTGCTCGAGCGGCTCCTGCCCTACTGGACCGAGGCCGTCGTCCCCGACCTGCGGGCCGGCCGCACCGTCCTCGTGGCGGCGCACGGCAACTCGCTGCGTGCGGTGGTCAAGCACCTCGACGGGGTGGACGACGCAACCATCGCCGGGCTGAACATCCCGACCGGCATCCCGCTGCGGTACGACCTCGAGGCCGACGGGGACGACCCGGCCGACCTCCGTCCGACCAACCCGGGAGGCACCTACCTCGACCCGGACGCCGCGAAGGACGCGATCGCGGCGGTGGCCAACCAGGGTCGGTGACCGACCGACCTGGGTGAACGCCACCTGAACGGGCTGCCAACAGTCACCCGGCCGGGGGTTGGACGGGTCACCAACGGCGGTCCGACAGGGGTGGAAATCGGGATGACGGCCCTACCATCGCCCCCGTGGCCGTGCCGGCGTCCGTGACCGTCCTGGCCGTCGTCCTCGCGGCGGTCGTGGGCGTCGTCGTCGGCGCCGCCGGGGTGCGGTGGAAGGCCCGCAGCCGGCGCGCCGCGGTCGTCGCGGCCGGTCCGACCGTCGCCGAGCTGCTCGCGCGCATCGTGCGCCGGTCGCACGCCGGGCTCGCGGTGATCAACCGGTTCGGCGACGTGGTGCTCTCCAACGACCGCGCCGAGGTCCTGGGCGCGGTGGTCGACGCCCGCCCGGACGGCCGGGTCGCGGCCGCCGCCGAGCGGATCGCCGAGCAGGGCGGCACCGCCGAGATCGACCTGTCGCCGCCGGTGGCGTCACGGCGGGCCCCGCAGTCGGTCATCGCGCGGCTGGGCCCGCTCGGGGACGGCTTCGTGGTGGTCGAGGCCTCCGACACCTCCGCCGCGGTGCGCCTCGAGGCCGTGCGGCGCGACTTCGTCGCCAACGTCGGCCACGAGCTCAAGACGCCCGTCGGCGCCATGGCGGTGCTGGCCGAGGCGGCGCTCGACGCGGACGACCCGGCCGAGGTCACCCGCTTCACCACCAAGATCCTCCACGAGTCGCGGCGCCTCGGATCGCTGGTCACCGAGCTGATCGAGCTCTCCCGGCTGCAGGGCGGCGACCCGCTGCCCGAGCTGGACCCGGTCGAGGTCGACGACGTGGTCCGCGAGGCCGTCGCCCGCGTGCGCACCTCCGCGGAGGCGGCCGGCACCGACCTCACCCTCGACGCGCCGAAGGGCCTGGAGGTCGCGGGCAGCTCGACGCTGCTGGTGACCGCGCTGGCGAACCTGCTGGAGAACGCGATCGCCTACTCCTCGCCGGGGTCCACGGTCTCCGTGCGCCGCCGGGCGGTCGGCGACCGGATCGAGATCTCGGTGACCGACCGCGGCATCGGCATCGCCCCCGAGCACCAGGAACGGGTCTTCGAGCGGTTCTTCCGCGTCGACCCGGCCCGGTCGCGCGCCACCGGCGGCACCGGCCTCGGGCTCGCGATCGTCAAGCACGTCGCCGCGAACCACGGCGGCGAGGTGCGCCTGTGGAGCGAGCCCGGCGTGGGCTCCACCTTCACGCTGCGCCTGCCCGCCCCCGCGCCCGAGACCCCCGAGCCGGCCCCGGCCGTCGTCGGGAACGAGCCCCCGCACCACCACCGGAACGGAACGTCCGTGCTGGAACCGACGAGCAGAGGTGACCGATGACCAGGGTGCTGATCGTGGAGGACGAGGAGTCCTTCGCCGACCCGCTGGCCTACCTCCTGCGCAAGGAGGGCTTCGAGGCGAGCGTCGCCGGCACCGGCGCGGCGGCCCTCGAGGACTTCGAGCGGCACGGCGCGGACATCGTGCTGCTCGACCTGATGCTGCCCGGGATGAGCGGCACCGACGTCTGCAAGGCGCTGCGCCAGCGCTCGTCCGTCCCGGTGATCATGGTGACGGCGCGCGACGCGGAGATCGACAAGGTCGTGGGCCTCGAGCTCGGCGCCGACGACTACGTCACCAAGCCCTACTCGGCCCGCGAGCTCATCGCGCGGGTCCGCGCGGTCCTGCGCCGCGGCGAGAGTGCCGAGGGCGTTCCCGACGGCGGGTCGGGCGGCTCGGACCGCCAGGTCCTCGAGGCGGGCCCGGTGCGGATGGACGTCGGGCGGCACGTGGTGACGGTCGACAGCGGCGGGGTGGCGACCGAGGTCGCGCTGCCGCTCAAGGAGTTCGACCTGCTCGAGTACCTGATGCGCAACGTCGGCCGGGTGCTCACCCGCGCGCAGCTCATCGACCGGGTGTGGGGCGCGGACTACGTGGGCGACACCAAGACCCTCGACGTCCACATCAAGCGCCTGCGCGCCAAGCTGGAGCCGGAGCCCTCGCAGCCGCGGCACCTGCTGACGGTGCGCGGCCTGGGCTACAAGCTGGACGCCTGACGGGAGACCGGACGCCGCGGATCTCGACCACCGGTCGGGTGACCCGGAACACCGTCTAGGCTGGTCGCGTGCGTCTCGGGGTTCTCGACGTGGGGTCGAACACCGTTCACCTCCTCGTGGTCGATGCGCACCGGGGTGCGCACCCGACACCGCAGTCCTCGACGAAGACGGCGCTGCGCCTCGCCGAGCACGTCGTCGGCGGCCAGCTCTCGCGCAAGGGCGCGGACGCGCTCGTGTCCGCGGTCGCGGAGGCCCGCCGCGAGGCCCGCGCCCTCGGCTGCGACGACCTGCTGGCGTTCGCCACCTCCGCGGTGCGCGACGCCGACAACTCCGACGCGGTCCTCGCGCGGGTGCGCGACGAGACCGGCGTCGACCTCCAGGTCCTCACCGGGCCCGACGAGGCCGCGCTGACCTTCCTCGCCGTCCGCCGCTGGTTCGGCTGGTCGGCCGGGCGCCTGCTCTCCCTGGACATCGGCGGGGGCTCGCTGGAGATGGCGGTCGGGCGCGACGAGCGGCCCGACGTCGCGCTGTCCCTGCCGCTCGGGGCCGGGCGCCTCACCCGTGACTGGTTCACCGCGGACCCGCCGGACCGCAAGGAGACCCGCGCGCTCGCCGAGTACGTGCACGACACCGTGGCGCCCGCGGCGGCCGCGCTGCTCGACGGCGGGACCCCGGACCGCGCCGTCGTCACGTCCAAGACCTTCCGCTCGCTCGCGCGGCTGACCGGCGCGGCGCCGCGATCGGCCGGGCCGCGGGTCGAGCGGCGGCTGACGGTGGCCGGGCTCCGCCAGGTCGTCGCCTTCATCAGCCGCATGGACTCCGCGGACCTCGCCGAGCTCGAGGGCGTCAGCGCCTCCCGGGCCCACCAGCTCGTGGCCGGCGCGGTCGTCGCCCGCGGGGCGATGGACGCCCTCGGCCTCGAGGAGGTCGAGGTGTGCCCGTGGGCTCTGCGTGAAGGCGTGATCCTCGGCCGGCTCGACCAGGTCCCGCTGGAGGGCGGCCCCTTCGCCGCTGACGGGACGTACACCACCGGTCGTCCTGCTGCGACTGGACGACCGACCCCGACCACGGCACGGTGACACCGATGACGACCGACGGTCCCCCTCCGCGGGGCTCTCAGCGCAGTGTGGCGGAGCTGCTCGCCGCCTACGGCGCCGAGTCGCGCTCGGCGTCGCCCGCCCCGCCCCCCGAGCCGCCGTCGCAGGACCCCTACGGCGACACCGGGTACGGCACGCCGGACCGCGCGTACGGCTCGTCGTACGGGTCCTCCTACGACGGCGGGTACGGCCGCAGCGCCTCCTACGACGACGGGTACGGCTCCGCCTCGTACGACGCCGGCTACGGCTCGTCCGGCTCGTCCGGTTACGCCCCGGAGCCCGGCTACTCCTCGGGCGGCTACTCGTCGGGGTACGCCTCGGGCGGCTACGGCTCGGCCTACGACGACGGGTACGGCGCGAACGGCTACGGGCAGGCCGGCCCGGGATACGGGGCCGACCCCTACGGCTCGTCCCCCTACGGCTCATCGTCCTACGGGTCCTCGTCGGGCTCGTCCTACGGATCGTCGTCGTACGGGGCCGCCGGCTACGGCTCGTCGTCGTACGGATCGCCCGGGTACGGGTCGTCGTCCTACGCCGACCGCGCGCCCGAGCAGTCGTACGCGCCGGAGCCCTACCAGCAGGAGCCCTACGGCGGGTACGGCGGCGCGTCGTCCTACGGGTACGCCCCGTCGCCGGCCCCGTCCGCCTACGGCCAGCCCTCGGGCGTCCCGCGCCAGGCCGGCCCGCCCGCGGGCTCCGGTCCGCAGCCGGCGAGCCCGCCGCCGTCCTGGACGCCGTCCGCGCCGCCGTCCATGCCCTCCGGCCCGGCCGCCGCGATCGCCCCGACGACGGTGACCCCGGCCTCGCGCCCGGCCGCCCCGTCGTCCCCCGAGGCGCCGACCACCGCGCAGCCGGCCGCGTCGACGCAGGCGCAGCCCACGCAGGCGCAGCCGGCCGCGGCCCGCGCCGCGTCCGCACCGACCACGGCGACACCCCGGCCCGACGCCGACGGCGGCCCGCCCACGGCCGCCTCGCCCGCCGCCCGCCCGGACGCGACGCGCGCCGACGCGCCGGCCGGTCTCGGCCGGGACCGCGATCTCGACGCCGACGACCTGGACGACGACGACTGGGACGACGAGTACGACGACGAGCCCGCCGAGCGGCCGTCCGCCAAGGAGTGGGCGGTGATCGCCGCGCAGCTCGTGGTCGGCGCCGTTCTCGGCGCGCTGCTCTGGATCGGCTTCTCCTACCTGTGGCAGTCCCAGCCCGTCATCGCCCTGGTGCTCGCGGCCGCCGCGACCGGCGGGCTCGTGTTCGGGGTCCGGGCCATGCGCCGGTCGGACGACCTGCAGACGATGGCGCTCGCGATCGTCGTCGGTCTCGTCGTCACCGTGTCACCGGCCGCGTTCGTCCTCCTCGCTCGTTGAGCCTCCCGGACGGTCCGCAGGTCCCCGTCGCGCTGTCCACGGCGTCGGTCTACCCCGAGCCGATGTCGGCCGGGTTCGACGCGGCCGCCGAGCTCGGCTACGACGGCGTCGAGCTGATGGTGTGGAACGAGCCCGAGTCCCGGCAGCTGCGCACGGTGGCCCGGCACTCCGAGCGCACCGGGATGCCGGTCCTCGCCGTGCACGCGCCCTGCCTCGCGATCACCCAGCGGGTGTGGGGCGCCGACCCCGCGGAACGGCTGCGACGCAGCGTCGTGCTCGCGGCCGGGCTCGGCGCGCCCACGGTGGTGCTGCACCCGCCGTTCCGCTGGCAGCGCCGCTACGCCGCGGGCCTCGTGCGCCAGATCGACGAGCTGGAGCGCGCGCACGGGGTGCGCGTCGCCATGGAGAACATGTTCCCGCTGCGCCGGGGCCGCGTCCGGGTGTCCAGCTACACGCCGGGCCACGACCCGACGATCCCCGGCGCCCGGCACTACACCCTCGACCTCTCGCACACCGCCGTCGCCGGCGACGACGCGTTCGCGCTGCTCGAGCGCATGGGTGACCGGCTGGTGCACCTGCACCTCGCCGACGGCACGGGGGAGAGCCACGACGAGCACCTCGTCCCCGGCCGTGGGACCCAGCCGTGCGCCGACGTGCTGCGGCGGCTGGCGCTCACCGGGTACGACGGGACGGTGGTCGTCGAGATCTCGACCCGTCGCGCCCGCACCCGCAACGAGCGCCTCGACGCGCTCGCCGAGTCGCTGCTGTTCGCCCGGCTGCACCTCGGCTCGCGCACACCGCGTCCGCGGGCCTGAGGGCGGGTCCCGCCGGTGTCAGCGGTGGCCCACGGCTGACGTCCGGTGTCAGCAGGTCGCCACGGTGCGCGCCGGACCCGTGGGGCCGACCGGACCACACCCGCCGTCGGGAAGACTGCGGAGCCATGACGACGACCGTGGTGGCGGTGCTGGGTGGGGGACGGATCGGCGAGGCCCTGCTGGGCGGGCTGCTGGCGGCGGGGCACGACGCCGGGTCGCTGTTGGTCGTGGAGCGCGACACCGCGCGGGCGCAGGACCTGACGCAGCGCCTCGGGATCACCGCGACCGACGCGGCCGACGCCGCGGCGCGGGCGGACGTGCTCGTCGTCGCGGTGAAGCCGCAGGACGTGCAGGGCGCGCTGGGTGCGGTGGGGTCCGGGCGGGAGCGCCTCGTCGTCTCCCTCGCGGCGGGCATCCCGACGACGGCGCTGGAGGCCTGGCTGCCCGCGGGGACACCGGTGGTGCGGGTCATGCCGAACACGCCGATGCTGGTGGGTCGCGCGATGTGCGTCCTCTCGCCCGGCGCGCACGCCGACGACGCCGCGCTCGACGCGGCCGAGGACCTGCTGCGCCACGTCGGGCGCACGGTGCGCGTGCCGGAGTCCCAGCAGGACGCCGCGACCGCCCTGTCCGGCTCCGGGCCCGCCTACCTGTTCCTCGTGGCGGAGGCGATGATCGAGGCGGGCGTCGCGCTCGGCCTCCCGCGCCCGACGGCGACCGAGCTGGTCACGGCCACCGTCGACGGGGCGGGCGGGCTGCTCACCGAGCCCGGCAACCACCCGTCGCTGCTGCGGGAGGCGGTGACCTCCCCGGGGGGCACGACGGCCCAGGCCCTGCGGGTCCTCGAGGCGCACGGCCTGCGTGCGGCGTTCGCGGATGCGGTCGAGGCGTGCCGTGACCGGTCGCAGGCACTGGGTTCGGCGTACGGGAACGACCGCTCGTCGTGAACGGGCCGTGCGCCCGGCGTGCGGCGTGTGCGCTTGACGCGCAGGGCGGCACGGCCACCGCACCATCACGTCGAGCGATTCATCCGTCACATGCGTCTCGCTACTCTCCGATCAGCACGTGCGTGTCGAACCGCCGGAGGGGAAGACCGGCGGCACGACGGGTGCTCGGAAGGCGGTCCACCATGCCGCAGAACGCCGCCGCCGCTGGGCGGAGGGACGAGGGTGACCTCTCGCGGGTGCAGTTCCTGACCGTGGCCGAGGTCGCCGCCACCATGCGGGTGTCGAAGATGACGGTGTACCGACTGGTGCACAACGGAGAGCTGCCGGCGGTTCGCGTCGGCCGCAGCTTCCGTGTGCCGGAGGAGGCCGTCCACGAGTACCTCCGGGGCTCGTACATCGACGCCGGCTAGGACCCCGGGACCCGGGCGGTGCATCACGGCCGCCCGGGTCACCGGTACGGTGGAGCCTTGCGCTCCGGGGCCTGGCGCTCCGGATCTCCATCCCAGGCAGTAGCGAAAGGGAACCCGTATGGGCTCGGTCATCAAGAAGCGTCGTAAGCGGATGTCGAAGAAGAAGCACCGTAAGCTTCTCCGCAAGACCCGCGTGCAGCGTCGCAAGCTCGGCAAGTGATCGGTCCCGGCCGGGGCTGAGCCGAGGGTCGCGTCCGACACCGCCAGCCCCGTCCGGGAGAGCCATGCCGCCGTCCGTCGTCCTCGTCACCGGCGTGAGCCGCCAACTCGGCGGCGACCTGGCGGCACGGCTGGCGGCGGACCCGTCGATCGACCGCGTGCTCGGGGTGGACACCACCCCGCCGAGCCGCGACATGCGCCGTCGGATGGGTCGCGCGGAGTTCGTCCGCGTCGACATCCGGAACCCGCTGATCGGCAAGGTCATCAGCACCGCCAAGGTCGACACGGTGGTGCACGCGTCGTTGTCCGGGCACCCGTCGGCCTCCGGCGGGCGCTCGATGATGATGGAGATGAACGTCATCGGGACGATGCAGCTCCTCGCGGCGTGCCAGAAGTCGGACACCGTGGGCCGGCTCGTCGTCCGCTCGACGACGAGCGTCTACGGCGCCAGCAAGCGCGACCCGGCGACCTTCACCGAGGCCACCGAGCCGAAGGCGCTCCCGCCCGGCGGGTACGCCAAGGACGCGGTGGAGATCGAGGGCTACGTCCGCAGCTTCTCCCGCCGGCGGCCCGACATCCCGGTGACCACGCTGCGGTTCGTGAACTTCATCGGCCCGCGCGCCGACACGGCGTTCGCGCACTACTTCTCGCTGCCCGTCGTGCCGATGGTGCTGGGCTTCGACGCCCGGGTGCAGCTGCTGCACCACGAGGACGCGGTCGCGGTGCTCGAGCGGGCCACGACGAACGACCTGCCCGGCGTGTTCAACGTCGGCGCCGACGGCGTGCTGATGCTCTCGCAGGCGATCCGGCGGGCCGGTCGCGTGGCGCTGCCGATCCCGGAGCCGCTGGTGCCGTGGGTCGGCCGGATCACGCGGCGGGCCCGGCTCGTGGACTTCTCGCCCGAGCAGATGCGCCTGCTCAACTACGGCCGCGTCGTCGACACCACCAAGCTCAAGACCGAGTTCGGGTTCGAGCCGCGGTGGACGACGGTGCAGGCGTTCGACGACTTCGTCGCCGGCCGGGCACTGCGCCCCGTCGTCGACACCGACCGCATCGTGAACGTCGGCGAGTCCGTCGTCCGCGGTGCCGCGCACTACCTCCCCGGTCACCGGGGTGCGGCGGTCCAGCTCGAGGCCGCGCCGGACCAGCCCGCCCTCGCACCGGTGCGCTAGGGGAATCGCTCGTGAGCAGCAGGAGGAACGACCCGATGGGCGAGGCGGACGTCATCCCGCTGCACGGCCCGGGCGGGCGGCCGCGACCCCGGCCGACGCCGCGCCGACGCAGCCTCACCCCACCGCCGGTGGAGACCCCGCCGGAGCCCCCGGTGGCGGAGGAGCCGCCGCCCGCGAACCTGCCGGTCCCCGCGGCGCCGTCCGAGCTGGAACGCACGGTCACCGAGGTCGCGGCGTTCCTGCGGCGCCGGCTCGCGGGCCGCTACACGGTGGACGAGTTCGGCTTCGACCCCGACCTCAACGAGAACGTCATCCTCCCCACCCTCCGGCCGCTCTACGAGCGCTGGTTCCGGGTGGAGACGATCGGCGTGGAGAACGTGCCCGCCGAGGGCGGCGCGCTGCTGGTGGCCAACCACTCCGGGACGTTGCCGCTGGACGCGCTGATGACGGTGGTCGCCACCCACGACGACCTCCCGACCCCCCGCAACCTGCGCATGCTGGCCGCCGACCTGGTCTTCGGCCTGCCCGGGGCCGGGGCGCTCGCCCGCAAGGCCGGCCACACGCTCGCCTGCAACCCCGACGCCGAGGCCCTGCTGGGCGACGGCGAGCTCGTCGGGGTGTGGCCGGAGGGGTTCAAGGGCATCGGCAAGGCCTACGCCGACCGCTACAAGCTGCAGCGCTTCGGCCGCGGCGGGTTCGTGTCGGCCGCGCTGCGCACCGGCGTCCCGATCATCCCGTGCTCCATCGTCGGCGCGGAGGAGATCTACCCGAAGATCGGCGACCTCGGCCCGCTCGCCCGCCTGCTCGGGGTGCCGTACTTCCCGATCACGCCGACCTGGCCGCTGCTGGGCCCGCTCGGTCTCGTGCCGCTCCCGTCGAAGTGGTACATCGAGTTCGGCGAGCCCATCCGGACCGACGAGTTCGAGCCCGGTGCCGCCGACGACCCGATGCTCGTGTTCAACCTGACCGACCAGGTCCGGGAGAACATCCAGCAGACGCTCTACCGGCTCCTCTCGGGGCGCCGGAACGCGTTCCTGGGGTAGATCGCGTCACCCGGACCGGGGATACGCGGGTCCGCGTTCCCGACGACGGGTCGGGGCAGTCCTCGCCTGTGACCACGTCAGGGATCGTCGGTGGGCCGGTCGACGAGCGCGCCACGCGCGTGACGGTGCGACGGATCGTGCAGTACTTCCTCGACCTGTTCGTGCTGGGCGCCGTGCTCGCGGGCGTCGGGTGGCTCCTGGGGCGGATCGTGCCGGCGGCGGGCTTCGAGGTGGGGCGTAGCGGCTCCCTCGGGTTCCGGATGGTGGGGCCCGGAGGGCCCGGTCCTTCGACGGTCGGGTTCGTCGCGCTGGTCGTGCTGGGGTTCGTCGCGTTCGTGCTCATCCCGTTCTGGACGGGCCGCACCCTGCTGATGATGGCGCTCGGGCTCAAGATCGTGCGCCGGGACGGTGAGCCGGCCTCGTTCGGTCAGCACCTCGGCCGCGCGCTGCTGCTGGTCGTGGACACGATCGCCGGAGGCCTCGTCGGGCTGATCGTGATGCTGTGCTCCCGGCACCGCCAGCGGGTCGGCGACCACGCGGCGGGGACGGTCGTCATCCGCGGCTGATCGCGAGTGGCACGTGGGGCAGGTCCGGGCGGCCCGGGACCCGCGTGGTGTGCCACTCGACGCGGGAGGCGACGCCCGCGGACCGGCACCGACCCGCCGTCGGGAAGGCGCTAGCCGCGTCGGCGGTAGGCGGCCCCGGCGGCGACCGCCCCGGCCACGGCGCCCGCCCCGAGGACGGACGGGACCCCGATCCGGGCGACCTTGCGGCCGGAGCGGAAGTCGCGGATCTCCCACCCCTTCTTGCGCGCCAGGGCCCGGAGCTCGGCGTCGGGGTTCACGGCGACGGCGGTGCCGACGACCGACAGCATCGGCGCGTCGTTGATGGAGTCCGAGTAGGCCGAGCAGCGGCGCAGGTCGAGCCCCTCGCGGGCGGCGAGCGCCCGGACGGCGTGCGCCTTCGCGGGCCCGTGCAGCAGCTCGCCCACGAGCCGCCCGGTGTAGACGCCGTCCTCGTGCTCCGCGACGGTCCCGAGCGCGCCCGTGAGGCCCAGCCGGCGCGCGATGATCCCGGCGAGCTCGAGCGGGGTGGCGGTGACCAGCCAGACCCGTTGGCCCGCGTCCAGGTGCATCTGGGCGAGCGCGCGGGTGCCCTCCCAGATGCGGTCGGCCATCAGCTCGTCGTAGATCTCCTCGCCCAGCTCGACGAGCTCGGACACCTCACGTCCCGCGACGAAGGACAGCGCCGCCTCGCGGTGCTGCCGGATGTCCTCGGGGGTGCCCTCCCCGCCGAGGCGGAACTTGACCTGCTGCCACACGAAGCCGCGCAGGTCGGCGCCGGAGAAGAAGTTCCGCGCCGCGAGTCCGCGTGCGAAGTGGAAGATCGATGCGCCCATCATCATCGTGTTGTCGACGTCGAAGAACGCGGCGGCCGTGAGGTCCGGGGGGACGCTCGGCGTCGTCGGGCCCTCGGTGTCCGCGGCCGCGGCGGCCGCGGCCCCGGCGTCGCGGGCGGCCCCGCCGTCCTCGATGCCCGAGGCCGCGAGCGAGGAGGGATCCAGGGCCTCGAACGCGTCGTCCGCGTCGTCCGAGGCCTGGCGGTCACGCCGTCGTCCCACCGCCTGCACCCTCCCGCTCACATGCCGGACGTCCTCCGGCAACCCTAGTGGAGCGGGACGGGCGTGCCGCTCGTCAGCCGATCGACAGACCCGGGAGGCCGGGCAGCAGCGGGGGCAGCTCGACCTTCGGGAGCCCCGGGACCGGCAGCGGCACGTTGACCGGCGCGGGCGTGCTCGTCGGGGCCTGGGTGCCCTCCGACGACGAGCTCGAGGCGCGGGTGGAGTCCGTGCCCGAGGTCGTGGTGGTGGTCGGCTCGGTCGAGGTCGTCGTCCGGGTGGTCGACGACGGCGTCGAGGACGACGTCTCCGGGGCGGCCGTGGTGCTCGCGGCACCCGAGCGGGCGTTGCGGCAGGTGTCCGAGGGGAGCGGGCCGAGCTCGTCGGCGGACGCGGTGCTGCACGACGGGTCCGACTCGAAGGCCGCGGCGCGGTCCTGCAGCTGCGTGAGCAGGCGCTGCGACGAGGCGGCCTGCTCACGACCCTCGGGGGAGAGCGACGGCGAGAACGAGTCGAACGTCTGCTGCTGCTTCGCGGCCCACTGGGTGAGCGTGCTCGCCGACGGCCCCGAGGGGCGGTTGACCAGGCCGAGCAGGAGCTTCGAGCCGGTGCGGGCCTGCTGGTCGAAGGCACGCAGGTTGTCCGCGACGAGGGCGGCGTCCGAGTCGTCGAGGCCGGCGGCGGTCGGGCGGGGCCCGGCGGCGGTGGCCGCGTCGCGCTGGATCAGCTCCTGGATCTCGTCGAGCCGGAGTGCGGCGATGTCGAGGTGCTTCTGCCCCTTGGCCTCCTGGCCCGAGGTCAGGCCGATCTCGGCCGACTCCGACGCCCGCTTGAGCCCGTAGAGCATGTCGCCGGGCAGCGAGCCGCGGGAGAGCAGGACCGTGAGGGCGCCGAGGGCCAGGATGCAGGCCACGCCGGCGACGGTCGTCGACATCAGCCGACGCATCGCGGAGCGGGCGGGTCCGGTCGAACCGGAGGCGGAGCCGGGACGGCGGTCGGCCGGCCGGGTCGCCCCGCGGCGGTCGGCGCGGCGGCGTCCGTGCGAGGGCCGGGCGGGAGCGTCGGTCGCGGCGACCGTGCGGGTCGTCCCGGCGTCCGACGGCGCCTGCTCGGTGATCGCGGCCATCACGGAGGCCCGCATCCGGGCGGAGGCCGCGGCGTCGGGACCGGGGGTGGCCGCCGCGACGTCGCGGAGCAGGTCGGCGATCCGGAGATCGTCGGCGAGGTCGGTGTCCACGGCTCGGTTTCGTCCGGGGACCCCTGAATCGTTACCGCCGCGCGCTGGATCGCTGAACGGCGGTGTGGTCTGCGCCGGACGGCCGGTACCGCGTGCGCGGACCTGCTCGTCCCAGGCAGCGGCGAACCGCTCGTCTGCCCCGTCGCGACCGCTCGACATGTCGTCCGTCCTCATCGTGCGCCCGTGCCCTCCGGCACGTGCTGTACCCGTCGTCTATCGGAACGACCGGATAGGCGACCGGTTACGTCCTCCACGCCGACGGGTGGAACTACATCGGTGTCACTCACCGCAAACCCTCGGGGAGCAGTTGAGCGAGGCGGCGCACCGCCCGGTGCTGCAGCGCCTTCACCGCGCCCTCGTTGCGCCCCATGATGTGCGCCGTCTCCGACACGGAGAGTCCCTGGAGGAACCGGAGGGTGATGCATTCCTGCTGGTCGTCGCCGAGCTTGGCGACGCAGCGCAGGAGCTCCTCGTGGGTGGCGCCGGCGATGACCTCGCTCTCCGGGCCGGGCCGGTGCTGGTCGGGCGCGACGTCGGTGATCTCCGGGGTGGCCTGCTCGAGGCGGTAGCGGCTCGACTTCACGTGGTCGAGGACCAGGTTGCGGGCGATCGTGACGAACCACGCCCCGATGTCCCGGCCCTGGTAGCTCACCGAGGAGATGCGCCGGAAGGCCCGGACGAACGTCTCCTGCGTGAGGTCCTCGGCGACGCCGCGGTCGCCCAGGCGGTAGAAGACGAAGCGGAAGACCACGTCGTGGTACCGGTCGAACAGGGTGCCGAACGCCTCGACGTCACCCTCCTGGGTGGCGCGCACGAGCGCCCAGCCGTCGGCGACCGACTCGTCGGCCTCGTCGAGGCCGGCCTGGTCCAGCTCGGACTGGTCGACCTCGTCCTCGGCCTCCGGGCCGTCGCCGACCGGTTCGGCCGGGGCCGGGAGCGGCGCGGTGGCGGGCGCGGGCTGCGGCACCGGCACGGGTCCGGTGGGCGCCCCCGGGTGCACGCCGTTCCCGGCGACGGGCGGGCCGCCCGCTCCGGGGCGCGGCGGGGGAGGCGGCGGGGGCAGCGGCTGCCCGGGTGCGGGACGCACCGGCGCGGGTCCGGGCGGCGGCGGCGCCTGGCGCACGGGACCCGGGTGCCCGCTGATGCGGGGCAGGTCCGGGTGCGACGGGTGGTCCATCGGGTGCGGCCCGGGAGCGGGTCGGCCGCCGTCGCGGCCGCGCTGCTCCGGGTACGGCGTGGCGAACCCCTGCTCCGGCGGGCCGCCCGCGAAGGCGCCCAGCGGCTCGGGCGGGGTGTCGGTCAGCGCGCGGCCGGGGCGCACGACGCGGTCGCGGCGCCCGGGGCCGGGCTCGGGCGGGTTCCCACCGGCGCGAGCCGTCATCGCGCTCCGCCGGAGCCGCCGTGGAGCGGAGCTGGACCGTCGGTCCCGGCGGAGCGCAGCGGGGCCCCGGGGACGAGGCGCAGCGGAGCTCGACCATCGCTGGCCGCGGGCGCGACGGGGGCCGACACGGGCCCCGTCGTCACGCCGACGCCGACGACAGCGGACAAGGCGTTCTCCCTCGCTGGACGACCACTCGCTTCCACCGGTGTGTCCCGGGCCGTCCGGTCCTGTCGACCGAGACCATCCCGTGACCACGCTGGGGACGGAGCATACGTGCGGCGCGGAGGCCCTCGTCACCGGAGCGCCACCCACCCGACGCGGGCTCGTTGACATGCCCTTGACCTGCGGTGAGAGGTCCCGACCACGCCGTCGGCGGTCGGTACGGGTCTGCCAGACTCCTCCGCACGCGAGCAGGAGGGATCCGGGTTGTCACAGTCGGTCGGAGAGTCGTCCGACACCGTCCGGGTGACGGTGCTGGTGCGTGCGGACTGTCGGACCTGCGACCGGATGGCGCTCGTGGTCCGCGCCGTCTGCGAGCAGGTGGGGGAGGACTGGGAGACGGTGGACGTGGAGGCCGCCGCGTCCGACCCGGAGCTGCGCGGGGAGTTCGGCGACCGGATCCCGGTGGTCCTCGTCGACGGCGAGGAACTGGCCTCCTGGCGGCTCGAGCCCGACGACCTGCGCCGGGCGCTCGCGTGACCCCCGCCCAGACCGCGACCGGGGACGTCCCCGCGCTGCGCACCGCGACCTCGCTCGTCGTCCTCGCGCAGTCGACCTACCGGACCCTGCAGACCAACCCCGCGGGCGGCGGCGCCACGGCCGTGCCGGTGGTGCGCGACCTGCTGGCCGCCGCGGTCGTGGAGCTCGGGGACGCGCGGTCCGCCCTGACGTCGGCGACCACCGGTGCGGGCGGCCGGGCGCAGACGGCGCCGGACCCGGCCTACGGCTCGGTCGTCGACGCGGCGCTGCCCACCGTGCGGACCCCGGCCGACGTCGTCGGGCTGGTCCTCACCCTCGAGGACGTCCTCGCGCAGACGTTGGTCGCCGACGCCGCCGCGCTGTCCACGCCCGCGCTGCGGGCCCTGGCGCTGCGCCTCGGGTCGGCGGCCGCGGCGCGCAAGGCGACCCTGCTGGTGGTCAACTCGCTGCTCTCGGCGGGCCGCGCCGACCTCGTGGTCGCGCCGCCGGACCTGGCGTCGCTACCCGGCGGGGTCGGCACGGTCGGCTTCCCCGACACCCGCTTCCCGACGGCGAAGGCCGCGCCGCCCGAGGAGGGCAACTGATGCTGTCCCGACGACGGGTGTTGCTGGGTTCCGCGGTCGGCCTGCTCGGTGCCGGTGCCCTGGCCGCCTGTTCCGACGCGCCGCCCGCGGCCGCCCCGTCGGCGCCGCCCGGCTCGCCGGCGCCCACCACCACGACGACCACCCGCGTCCCCTACGTCGGCGACCAGCGGGCGGTCGCGCTGTGCGCAGCCACCTCCGCGCTCGCCGCGAGCCTCTACTCCGGCGCGGTGCTCGCGGCCGGGGACGGCCGGCTCGGCCAGGTGCCGGGGGTGGTCACGGCGTTCCTGGCCGGGGCGGGCGCGCAGCACACCGAGCACGCCGCCGCGTGGAACGCGCTGCTGACCGCGGCCGGGCGGCCGGCGGTGAGCGGGATCCCGCTGACGGTGGAGAGCGAGCGGCGGGCGGCACTCGGCCGGGCCGCCGCACCCACCGACCTGCTCACGCTCGCGGTCGACGTGGAGGCGATGGTGGGCGGCACCGTGACCGCGCGGGCGGCCGAGTTCACCGATCCGGGGGCCGCGGCGCTCGCGGCCACCCTCGCGCCGGTCGCCGCGATGCACGGGGCGACGGCCTCCTTCCTGCTCGGCCGGCCCACGGGCGCGACGCCGAGCGCGGCCGGTGCGCCCCTGGGGCTCGACGCGCTGACGGCGTGACCCGTCGTCGGGACGGGCGGGGGTGAACCGTCCGACCGTGGGCAACCGAATCGCAGCGGCCGCCCGCGAACGACAGGAGTCCCCATGGCGATCCCCACCGCCGACCGGCCGACGGCGTCGGACGAGGCGGTGCCGGACCGCGGGCGTGGCCGGCGCGTCGCGGCCGCCGTGCTCGCCGTCGGTGCGTCGATCGGCGTAGGCGAGCTCGTCGCCGCGTTGGTGTCCCCCGCCGCGTCGCCGTTCCTGGCCGTCGGGCAGGGGGCGATCCGTCTCACGCCGGAGTGGCTGAAGGAGACGGCCATCGCGTGGTTCGGCACCTACGACAAGGTGGCGCTGCTCGTCGGGATGGTCGCGGTGATCGTCGCGATCACCGTGCTCGCCGGGCTCCTCTCCCGCCGCGACGAGCGCCCCGGCCTCGTGCTCGTCGTCGCGATGGGTCTGCTCGCGCTGATCGCGACGGTCACCGCGCCCACCTTCGCGCCGTTCGACCTCGTGCCGCCCGGGGTCGCCGTCCTCGTGGGCATCGGGGTCTGGCGCCTGCTGCACGGGCTCGCGGTGCGAGTGCCGGCCGCACCGGACGCGGGGGCGGGCGCGGTCAGTCGCAAGCGGTTCCTGACGACGGCGGGTCTGACCGCCGTCGGGGCGCTCGCGGCGGGCACGGTCGGGCGCGTCGTCACCGCGGGCGCGGCGGGCCCGGCCTCGGTGACCCTCCCGCCGGCTCCCGCCGGCCCGGCGCCGGTGCCGGCGGGCGCGGACTTCGTCGCCGACGGCACGCCGTCCTGGCTGACCGCACCCGCCGACTTCTACCGGATCGACACCGCGCTCTCCGTGCCGCGGCTCTCCACCGCCGACTGGTCGCTGCGCGTCCACGGCCTGGTCGACCGCGAGGTGACGCTGACGTTCGACCAGCTGCGGTCGATGCGCCTGATCGAGGCGCCGGTGACGCTGACCTGCGTGTCCAACGAGGTGGGCGGCTCGCTGATCTCCAACGGCCGGTGGCTCGGCGTCCCCGTCCGCGACGTGCTGGCCCTCGCGGGCGTGCGGCCCGGTGCCGAGCAGATCGCCTCGACCTCGGCCGACGGCTGGAACTGCAACACCCCGCTCGGCCCGCTCACCGACGGCCGCAACGCGATGCTCGCGATCGGGCTCGACGACGCGCCGCTGCCGGTCGAGCACGGGTTCCCGGTGCGCATGGTGGTCCCGGGGCTCTACGGCTACGTGTCCGCCACGAAGTGGATCACCGACATCGAGGTGACCACGTTCGCGGCGTTCACCTCCTACTGGGAGCAGCGGGGCTGGGGGAAGTTCGGTCCGGTCAAGACGTCCTCGCGCATCGACGTGCCCCGCGACGCCGCCACCGTGCCGGCGGGCCGCACGGTGGCCGCGGGCGTCGCGTGGGCGCAGCACACCGGGATCGCCGCGGTCGAGGTCGCGGTCGACGACGGCCCGTGGCAGCCCGCCGAGCTCGCCGTCGAGCCGAGCGTCGACTCCTGGCGGATGTGGCGGCTGCCGCTCACCCTCGCGCCGGGGCCGCACCAGCTGCGGGTGCGGGCCACCGACCGCTCGGGCGCGGTGCAGACGGGCGCGGAGGCCCTCTCGATCCCGGACGGCGCCACGGGCTGGCACACTGTCGCGGTCACCGCGGTCTGAGGCGCCTGACCAGCGACTTTGTGCGTGCGTTCACGAGCGGTACCCTCGTGGGTGTTGATTCGGTGACGACGAGCGGTGCATGTGGTGCGGGCAGGGAGGCTCCCGGCGTGACGGTGGACGGGGGCGTGTCCCGCCCTGCTCGCCCCTCCCTGACGCGCGTCGACCCCGAGCGCATCCCGCAGGCCACGGTCGCGCGGCTCGCCGTCTACCTGCGGGTGCTCACCGAGATGCTCGCCCAGGGCGTCCGCACGGTGTCCTCGGACGTGCTGGCGGCGGCGGCCGGGGTGAACGCCGCGAAGCTGCGCAAGGACCTCTCGCACATCGGCTCGTCCGGGGTGCGCGGGGTCGGCTACGACGTCTCCCGCCTGACCGAACAGGTGGAGAGCGTGCTCGGGCTCACCCGCTCGCACGCGGTGGCGCTGGTCGGGGTGGGGAACCTCGGACACGCGCTCGCGGGCTACGGCGGGTTCGCCCAGCGAGGATTCGGGGTGGCGGCGCTGTTCGACGTCGACCCGGACCTCGTCGGGACGACGATCGGCGGGGTGGAGGTGCTCGACGTGGCGCAGATCCCCCGCGTGTGTGCCTCCCGAGGGGTGACCATCGGGGTGATCGCGACACCCGCGGGTGCGGCGCAGCAGGTCTGCGACGCGCTGGTGTCGGCCGGGGTGCCCAGCATCCTGAACTTCGCCCCGGCCGTGCTGTCCGTCCCCGCGGGCGTCGAGGTGCGCAAGGTCGACCTGGCGGTGGAGATGCAGATCCTGGCGTTCCACGTCTCCCGCCACGACGGCAGCGCGGCGGCCGCCGGCCGCGAAGCGACGGGAAAGGTGTTCCGATGAGTCTGTTGCTCGTGGGTGTGTCGCACCGCACGGCGCCGGTGTCGGTGCTGGAGCAGGTCGCGATCTCCGGCGAGGACACGGCGAAGGTCCTCGACGAGCTCATCAGCGGTGAGCACGTCTCCGAGGCCGTGGTGCTCTCGACGTGCAACCGCATCGAGATCTACGCGGTCGTCGAGACGTTCCACGGCGGGTTGACCGAGGTCTCCGGTGTCCTCGCGCGCCACGCGCAGACCGAGGTGTCGGCGCTGACCGACCACCTGTACGTGCACTACGCGGGGTCCGCGGTCGAGCACCTGTTCTCCGTCGCCGCCGGCCTCGACTCGATGGTCGTCGGCGAGGCCCAGATCCTCGGCCAGCTGCGTACGGCCTACTCCGCGGCGCGCGAGCTCGGCACCGTGGGCACCGTCCTGCACGAGGTCGCCCAGCAGGCGCTGCGGGTCGGCAAGCGCGTGCAGAGCGAGACCGGCATCGACGCGGCGGGCGCGTCCGTCGTCACCGAGGCCCTCGACGACGCCGAGGCCGCCCTGGGCAGCCTCGTCGGCCGCCGCGCCCTCGTCGTCGGCTCGGGCTCGATGGGCGGCCTGTCCGCCGCCGCCCTGCGCCGCCGCGGGATCGGCGAGGTCGTCGTCGCCAACCGGACCCCCGAGCGCGCGGAGCGGCTCGCCGAGATCACGGCCGCGGAGGGCACGCCCGCCCGCGCCGTCGGCCTCGAGGAGCTGGGCGCGGCGCTCGCCTCCGCCGACGTCGTGATGGTGTCCACCGGGGCCGTCGGCACGGTCGTCGACCTGGACACCGTCCGCACCGCCCGCACGCGGACCGACCGCGCGCTCGTCGTCTGCGACCTGGGCCTGCCGCGCGACGTCGCGCCGGAGGTCGCCGCCCTGCCGGGCGTGACGCTGGTCGACCTCGCGACGCTGGGCGTGCGGCTGCGCGACGCGGCCGCCGGGCACGCCGTCGAGACCACCCGCGCCCTCGTCGCCGAGGAGGTGCGCAGCTACCTCGCGGCGCAGCGCTCCGCCGAGGTCACCCCCACCGTCACCGCCCTGCGCCGCCGCGCGGCCGAGGTGGTCGACGCCGAGCTGCTGCGCCTCGACGGACGCCTGCCGGGCCTCGAGGCCGACGTGCGCGGCGAGGTCGCGAAGACCGTCCGCCGCGTCGTGGACAAGCTCCTGCACACCCCGACCGTGCAGGTGAAGCGCCTCGCGCAGTCCCCGGGCGGGGACACCTACGCCGAGGCGCTGCGCGAGCTGTTCGAGCTCGACCCGCAGGCGCCCGCCGCCGTCGCGTCGGGGCCGGTCGCCGAGATCGTGACCGCACCCGACGTCGTCACGGGTGAGTCCTCGCACCTGGAGGGGGCCGAGGTCGACCAGGCCCTCGCGGCCCGGAGCGCGGGAGAGGCGGCGCAGCGATGAGCCCCGCCGACCTCGGCACCGTCCGGATCGGGACCCGGGCGAGCCTGCTCGCCCGGACCCAGACCCAGACCGTCGCCGACGCGCTGACGGCGGCCGGGGCCACCGTCGAGATCGTCCACGTGGCCACCGACGGCGACGCCACGCAGGCCGCGAACATCCCGCTCGCCGGCTCGGGGGTCGGGGTCTTCACCTCGGCCCTGCGGGACGCGCTGCTCGACGGGCGCATCGACGTGGCCGTGCACTCCTACAAGGATCTCCCGACGGCGGGTCTGTCCGGGGTCGTGCTCGCGGCGGTGCCCGAGCGGGCCGACCCGCGGGACGTCCTGATCGCCCGGGACCAGATGGTGCTGGGCGAGCTGCCCCCGGGCTCGGTCATCGGCACCGGGTCGCCGCGGCGCACCGCGCAGCTGCACGCGCTCGGCCTCGGCCTCGAGGTGGTGGGCATCCGCGGCAACGTGGAGACCCGCATCCGCAAGGTCACCGACGGCGAGGTCGACGGCGTCATCCTCGCCCGGGCGGGCCTGGCCCGGATCGGGCGCGCGGGGGAGGCCACCGAGGTCCTCGACCCGCTGCAGATGCTGCCCGCCCCGTCCCAGGGCGCGCTGGCCGTGGAGTGTCGCGCGGCCGACACCGACCTCGAGACCTTCCTGCGGTCGACGCTGCACGACGAGGCGACGTTCACCGCGGTGTCGGCCGAACGGGCGGTCCTGCAGGAGCTCGGATCACCGTGCAGCGCCCCGATCGGTGCACTCGCCGACATCGTCGAGGATCTGGACGACGACGGACGCATCGTGGAGAGGCTGTCCCTGCGCGCGTTCGCCACCACGGCCGAGGGTGCGCCGGTGCGCAACTCGGCCACCGGGGAGACGAAGGATGCCGAGCAGATCGGGCGGTCCCTGGCCGCCGAGCTGCTCGCCGACGGGGCGGAGCCGCGCGGCGCGCCGTCGCCGTGAGCCCCCCGACGCAGTGAAGAAGACGGATAAGGACGAGACAACGACATGACCGCACCCCCCTCCACCACCGCCGGCCGGGTCGCCTTCGTCGGCAGCGGGCCCGGTGACCCCGGCCTGCTCACCGTCCGGGCTCGCGAGGCGCTGTCCTCCGCGACGTACGTCGTGGCGGACCCGGGCGTGCCGGACGAGATCGTCGCGTCGCTCGACGCGGACCGACCCGAGAGCACCGTGACGGTGCGCCGCGTCGGGGCCGACGCGGAGGTGTCGCCGCTGGGCGACGACGCCGCGGGTTCCCTCGCCGAGGGCGCCGAGATCGCCGCGCCGCTGCCGGAGGACCCGGCCGCGCTGGCCGAGCACCTCGTGACCCGCGCCCGCGAGGGCGACTCCGTGGTCCGCCTCGTCGGCGGGGACCCGCTGACCCGCGAGTCCGTGATCACCGAGGTCAAGGCCGTCGCGACGGCGGGCGTCCCCTTCGACGTCGTCCCCGGCATGCCCGCGAGCACCGCCGTCCCGGCCTACGCCGGGGTCGCGCTCGGCTCCGCCCACACCGCGGCGGACGTCCGCGGCGGGCTCGACTGGACCACGCTCGCCGTCGCACCCGGGCCGCTCGTGCTCACGGCGACCGCCGCCGACCTCGCGTCGACGTCGGCGTCGCTCGTGGAGAACGGCTGGAAGCCCGACACCGCGGCCCTGGTCACCTCGCAGGGCACCGAGTCGAAGCAGAAGACCGTCACCTCGACGGTGGAGAAGCTCGCGGCCGACGGCGCCGACCTGGAGGGCCCGCTGACCCTGACGATCGGCGAGGCCGCGGGCGACCGCGCCGCGCTGTCGTGGTGGGAGTCGCGCTCGCTCTACGGGTGGCGCGTGCTGGTGCCCCGCACCAAGGACCAGGCGGGCGCCATGAGTGACCGGCTGCGCGTCCACGGCGCGGTGCCGGAGGAGGTCCCGACGATCGCGGTGGAGCCGCCGCGCTCGCCCGCGCAGATGGAGCGCGCGGTGAAGGGCCTGGTCGACGGGCGCTATCAGTGGGTGGTGTTCACCTCGCAGAACGCCGTCCGCGCCGTCTGGGAGAAGTTCCAGGAGTTCGGCCTCGACGCCCGCGCCTTCTCCGGCGTGAAGATCGCCTGCGTCGGCGAGGCCACCGCCTCGGCGATCCGCGCCTTCGGCGTGCACCCCGAGCTGGTGCCGGCCGAGCAGACCGAGCAGTCCTCCGAGGGCCTGCTCGAGATCTTCCCGCCGCACGACGACGTGCTCGACCCGGTGGACCGGGTCCTGCTCCCGCGGGCCGACATCGCCACCGAGACCCTCGCCGAGGGCCTGCAGGCGCGCGGCTGGGAGATCGACGACGTCACCGCGTACCGCACGGTGCGTGCCGCGCCGCCGCCCGCGCCGACCCGCGAGGCCATCAAGACCGGTGGCTTCGACGCGGTGTGCTTCACCTCGTCCTCCACGGTGCGCAACCTGGTCGGCATCGCCGGCAAGCCGCACGCCCGCACGATCGTCGCGTGCATCGGCCCGAAGACGGCCGAGACCGCCGTCGAGTTCGGCCTGCGGGTCGACGTCAAGCCGGACGTCGCCGAGGTCCCGGCGCTGGTGGAGGCGCTCGCCGCGCACGCGGACAAGCTGCGTGCGGAGGGCGCGCTGCCGCCGCCGCGCAAGACGAAGGCGCGCCGGCGGTGACCATGTACCCCACCGACCGCCCGCGGCGGCTGCGCACCACCCCGGCGCTGCGCCGGTTGGTCTCCGAGACCGACGTCCGCCCGCGGCACCTGGTGCTGCCGGTGTTCGTCGCCGAGGGGCTGGACGCGCCGAAGCCGATCAGCTCGATGCCCGGCGTCGTGCAGCACACCCGCGAGACCCTGCGGAAGGCGGCCGCCGAGGCCGCCGCTGCGGGCCTCGGCGGGATCATGCTGTTCGGCGTGCCCGCGCGGCACGACGCGACCGGCTCCGGCGCCGTCGACCCCGACGGCATCCTCAACGTCGGACTCCGCGAGGTCCGCGAGGAGGTCGGCGACGCCCTCCCGGTCATGGCCGACACGTGCCTCGACGAGTTCACCGACCACGGCCACTGCGGCGTGCTCGCGCCCGACGGCACGGTGGACAACGACGCGACCCTCGAGGTCTACGCCGAGATGGCGGTGGCGCAGGCCGACGCCGGCGCCCACGTCGTCGCGCCGAGCGGGATGATGGACGGCCAGGTCGGGCGGATCCGCTCCGCCCTCGACGCGGCCGGCCACACCGACACCGCGATCCTCGCCTACTCCGCGAAGTACGCCAGCGCGTTCTACGGCCCGTTCCGCGAGGCGGTCGACTCGCAGCTGACGGGCGACCGCCGGACCTACCAGCAGGACCCGGCCAACGCCCGCGAGGCGCTGCGGGAGACGACGCTGGACCTGGCCGAGGGCGCGGACATGGTGATGGTCAAGCCGGCCATGGCCTACCTGGACGTGCTGCGCTCGGTCGCCGAGCTCTCCGACGTCCCGGTCGCCGCCTACCAGGTGTCCGGCGAGTACGCGATGATCTCCGCCGCCGCCGAGCGGGGCTGGATCGACCGCGACCGGACGATCCTGGAGAGCATCACCGGCATCCGCCGCGCCGGCGCCGACATCGTCCTGACCTACTGGGCGACCGAACTGGCGACCCGGCTCGATCGTTGAGCGCGACATGAGCGAGCACGTGCGTGAGGTCACCCCGCCCCGCGAGGAGCCGCACCGCCCCACGATCGTCACGGTGGCGCTGGTGCTCTGGGCCGTGCTCGGGGTGCTCCTCGTGGGCACCGCCGTGCTGTTCCTGATCGCGCTCGCCGTCGGGAACGCCGACCCGAACACCGGGGTCGGCTCGCTGGTGCTCACCGCGGTCGTGCTGGCCGCGCTCGGCGCCGCGACGCTGTGGGCCACGCGCGGGCTCGCGGCCCGCTCCCGGCCCGCCCGGGCGACGTTGACCGCGATCGGCGTGGTGCTCGCCGTCGCGGGCCTCGTCCAGCTCACGTTCCTCGGCGTCGGCGGCGTGTACTTCGTCGCGTTCGCCGCCGGGGCGTTGCTGCTGCACCTGCCGGCGGCGCGCACCTGGTTCGCGTGATGGCCGGGGGAGACGCAGCGGAGCGGAGCCCGGCCACGGCGGGCGGCCCGGTGCGCTTCGCCGAGGCGGGTGCACCCTGGTGGCCCGTCCTGATCGGGCCGGTCGTGGCCGTCGGGGGCCCGTTCCTCGACCGGCTCGCCCCCGGCGGGGCGACCCCCTGGGCGTGGGTGGTCATCGGCGCGGTGCTGCTCGCCCCGATCGCGCTGATCGTGCGGGTCCGGCGGCGCCTGCTGAAGGTGCGGGTGACCGACACCGAGCTGGTCCAGGGCGAGGAGGTCGTCCCGCTCGAGCGTCTGGTCGGCGTCCGCCCGCCCGACGGCAGCGGCCGGTTCGGCATCAAGCCGTTCGGCGACCACCCGTCGGTGCTGCGCCACCTCGGCGCCGTCGTGGTGACGATGGACGACGGCACCCGCCGCGCCGCCTGGGCCCGCGACGCCGACGGCCTGCACGCCGCGCTGTCGTCGGTGCTCGCCGAGCGCGAGCCGTCGTCGTGAACCGGGCGGAGACGGAGCGCAGCGGCGCCCCACCCACGGGGCGTCGTGCGCTGGTGACCGCGGTCGTCGCGGTCCTGCTGCTCGTGGCCGCCGGGCTGTGTCTGGCGCGGGGGCTGGACACGGAGCCCTCCACCGGCGGCCTGCTCGTGGCGCCGGTCGAGCTGACGCGCGTACTGGGCGTCTGGGTGACGGCCGCCGTGGTCCTCACCACGGCCGCCGTGCTGTGCGTGGTGGACGTGGTGGCCCGGGTCCGGGCCGTGCGCGGGGCCTGAGCGCCCCCTCCGCGTGGCAGGAAA
>NZ_JAJNDA010000029.1 GCF_021026295.1 Actinomycetospora soli | reverse complement strand
CCGTGGCCATGCGACCGCGGCTGCTCGTGCTCGACGAACCCACCGCCGGTCTGGATCCCGCCGCCGTCGAGGACACGCTGACCACGCTCGGGGACCTGCACGCCGCGGGCACCACCATCGTGCTCTCGACGCACGACGTCGACCTCGCACACCGCTGGGCCGACGAGATCGCGGTCGTCACGGAGGGCACCGTCCGCTCCGGCTCCCCCGATGACGTGCTCGTCGACCTCGACCTGCTCGCCTCGGCCCGACTCGGCCCCGCCTGGGCTCCCGCTGTCCGGGCCCTGTTGCGCCGCCACGGGCTCGAACACCTCGCGCCCCGACGACCGTCCGACGCACTCGAGGCCTGAACCTCACGTCGCACCTCTCGGTGTGTCGCCCCGGCCGCGCGGGGGGGGAGGCCCGACCAGGGACATCGCGGTGGCGATCGGCGCCGCCCTCGACCTCCCGGTCGTGTCCGACCCCGCGAGCGGGGCCGACGAGCACTTCGGCTTCGTCGGCGGCTTCTTCGCCACCTCCATGACCGGATCCAGCGCCCGGACCCGCGAGCTCCTGGACTGGCGGCCTACCGGACCCAACTCTCATCGACGACATCCGCGCCGGCGCCTACACCGGTGTCTGAGGCCCGTCCCCCCACCACGACGAAGGAGATCCCCGTGGCCGACCTGGCCGGCGGACCGTCGCGGGCCAGGAGCAGATCAACCGGCGCCCAGCCGATCCAGCGCCATGCGGCTCCCGTCGTCGGCCGCGCGGTGGACGACGACGACCTGGTCCGGGTCGGCGAGCGGCGCGAGCACCTCGAAGTCGGTGGCGATGAGGCCGAGGTCAGGGTGCCGGACGACCTTGTGTCCCCGGCCGGACAGGGCGACGTCCGGCTCGGACCACCACCGGGCGACGTCCTCGCGGCGCAGACACTCTGCGATCAGGGCGTTCAACGCGGGATCGTCGGGGTGCATGGCCCACGCGACGCGCAGATGCGCGACCCCGTCCCGGACCACGGCCTCCCGGTCGAGGTAGGACTCGCGAAGACGGGGATGCATCAGGCACAGCCAGACCGCATTCCGCCGCGACGGCGGCAGCGTGTCGAAGTCCAGCATGAGCCCGGCCATCGCAGCGTTCCAGGCCAGGATGTCGTAGCGGTAGTTGAGCAACATCGCCGGCCGCGGGGACAGGTCCTCGACCAGCTGCGCGAGCGCCGGCGCCGCGGTCGTGGTCGGGCCGTCGGATTCACGGGGACGCCGCCCGGACAGGCCCACGAGATACGCGCGCTCGTCGGGAGCCAGGTGCAGTGCCCGGGAGAGGGCCTCAATCACCTCCAGCGACGGACGCAGCCCGCGGGCCTGCTCCAACCGCACCACGTAGTCGGTGCTGATCCCCGCCAGCTCGGCGACCTCCTCGCGACGCAGGCCGGGCGTCCGCCGGTTCCGTCGGCGGGGCGGCAGGCCGGCGTCCTGCGGGCTGAGGTTCTCCCGTCGCGCCCGGAGGAAGACCGCCAGCTCCTGCGCCGCGTCGAGGCTCCCGGTGATCACGACCGGAGAACCCGGCGGCGACGACCGACATTCCTGGGAAGAACCCTCCCTGGTCCACCGCCGCCGACCGGGCCACCGTGCAGGCATGTCACAGACACTGGACACCTACCGGTTGCTGGGCCGCTCCGGACTCCGGGTCTCACCGCTCGCGCTGGGTACGGCGACGTTCGGCACCGAGTGGGGCTGGGGGGCCGAGAAGGACCAGGCCCGGACACTGTTCGACCGCTACGTCGAGCGCGGCGGCAACTTCCTCGACACCGCCTCCACCTACACCGACGGTAGTTCCGAGCGGATGCTGGGCGAGTTCATCCGCGACCAGCGGGACCGCCTCGTCGTCGCCACCAAGTACACGACGCTGCGTCAGGCCGACGACCCGAACTCCGGCGGCCCGCACCGCAAGAGCCTGTTCGCCTCGGTCGAGGCCAGCCTGCGCCGGCTCGACACCGACTACATCGACCTGCTCCACCTCCACGTCTGGGACTTCACGACCCCGGTCGAGGAGGTCCTGCGCGGCCTCGACGACCTGGTCCGGGCGGGAAAGGTCCTCTACGTGGGCATGTCCAACGTCCCCGCCTGGGAGATCTCCCGGATGCAGGCCATCGCCGACCTGCGGGGCTGGGCGCCGTTGGTCGCTCTGCAGCCCGAGTACAGCCTCATCAACCGGACCGCCGAACGCGACCTCCTGCCCATGGCCCGGGAGATGGGCCTCGGCGTCACCCCGTTCTCACCGATCGGTGGTGGCGTGCTCGCCGGCAGATACGGGCGAGCCGACCTGGCCCGAGACGAACCCGCGGCAGGCGAGGGCGGCCGCAAGAGGTTCAACGCCGCTCTCGGCATGGTCACCGACCGGACCCTGCGCATCGCCGACGTCGTCCAGGACATCGCCACCGAGACCGATCGCCGGCCCGCCCAGATCGCGCTCGCCTGGGTCCTGCAGGTCCCCGGGGTAACGGCCCCGGTCATCGGCGCCCGCACCGCCGAGCAGCTGCTCGGGAACCTCGAAGCGCTGCACGTCGATCTCACCGACGAGCACCTGGCCCGCCTCGACGCCGTCAGCGCCGTCGACCTCGGTTACCCCCACGACCTGCTCGCCGGGGACCACGGCCGCACCGTCACCGCCGGCGACCTGCGGATCGACAAGCGCCGCCCCTGAGCGGGCAGGTGCCTGCGGTCTCGCCGAGGAGACCATCCCGTCGCGGTCGGACCACGGAGTCCGACCGAGACCTACCGAGCGCCGAGCTCGCTCGACATGGTCGCCGTGACCGAGAGGAGCGCGCCGACGACCCGGTCGATCTCCTCGTCGGTCGCGGCGCGGGCCGGGAGTGCGACGGCGACCGCGAGCGGCAGCGACTCGCCGGCGGTGAAGACGGGCGCGGCGATCGAGGTGACGCCGGGGATCACGCCGCCGGAGGTCACGGCGTACCCACGGTCCCGGACCTCCTCGCCGATGCGTCCCGCCTCGTCGAGGTCGGCGTCCTCGGAACGCAGGACCGGGTCGGTGAGCGTGGCGGGGAGGTGGGCGAGGTAGACCCGACCGACGGACGACGCGAGCAGGGGCATCGTCGCGCCGACGCGGACGGTGATGGGCAGCGCGTAGGCCCCGTAGTCCCAGCGCACGATCACCGGCCCGGCGTCGCCCCAGACGGCCAGGTTGACCGCGTGGCCCAGGCGGTCGCGCAGCACGGGCGCGTACTCCGAGGCGAGACCGACCTCGTCGACCCGCCGCAGCGACTCGGCGCCGAGGCGCCGCATCGCCGGTCCCATGTCGTAGAGCCCGGAACTCGGGGACTGCGCCACGAGCCCGACCCGTCCGAGGCTGACGAGGTACCGGTAGGCCTTGCTGACCCCCATGCCACCCGCGGCCGCCGCGATCGCGGTGAGGCTCATCGGGCCCCGCCCCTGCTCGAGAGCGGTCAGAACGGTCATCGCGATCTCGACGGACTGGATGCCCTGGCGGGCGGGCGCGGCGTCCTGATCCGGTTCCGGGACGGCTGCGGGGGCCACGGGCACGAGCCTAGTCGGCCGCCCGTGCCCCCCGGTCGCGCCCGCGGTCAGGCGATCGCCTCCGGTCGCCGCGACCCGTCGTCGGGAACCGCGTGCCCGCCCCGGGCGTCGCGGTGGACGGCGATCGCCGGGACGGCCGCGGCGAGTGCGGCGCCGAGGAGACCGGGCACGGCGAACAGGTAGAAGTTCCAGGCGACACCCAGCCCCGAGGACAGGATCGCGGCGCCGAGGAGCGGGCCGGTGATGGCGCCGAGCCGACCGACGGAGAGGGCCCACCCGATCGCGCGCCCCCGCAGCTCGGCCGGGTAGTGGCTCACGATGAACGCGTTGGTGAGCACCTGCGACCCGATGAAGCCCAGGCCGGCGACGAACATGAGGGCGAACAGCAGCACCAGCGGCGGACGCAGGCTCATCACGACGAGGGCCGCGGCCCCCGCGAGGAAGGCGACGGTGACCACGGGCTTAATCCCGATCCGGTCCGCCACGCGACCGCCGGCGACCATCCCGAGACCGGCTCCGACCCACATCGCGGCGGTCTGCAGCAGCGACGAACCGAGCGAGTACCCGGCGGCCTGCATGATGGTCGGGAGCCAGGTGGAGATCCCGAAGACCAGCAACAGACCGCAGAACGAGACGACCCAGAACAGCAGGGTGGCAGCGCGGACGCCGGGCGCGAGCAGCGGCCGCAGCCCGAGGAGGGCGCCTCGCTCGGCGGCGCCGTCGGCGGTGTGGACGGGGCTCTCGGGCAGGAGCCGGATCGCCAGCGGGACCAGGACGATGGCCGGGACACCGCCGATCACGTAGATCCAGTGCCAGCTCGCCCCACCCAGGATCGCCGCCCCGAGCAGCGGCGCGAGCAGCGCGCCTGCGGCGTAGCCGGACATCATCAGCCCGACGTTGCGAGCGCGCCGGCCGGGCGCGGAGAGGTCGGCGACGTAGGCGGTGACGGTCGGCAGGACGATGCCCAGCCCGACACCCACGACGAGTCGGGCGGCTCCGAACAGCGCGAACGTGGGCGCGGCAGCGCACACCAGCATGGCGACCGAGAACAGGGTCGATCCGGCGATCAGGAGCCGCCGGCTCCCGTACCTGCGGATCGTGGCGGCGCAGACCGCCGCGCCCACGAGCATCCCGACGGCGACGAGGGCGCCGACGGTGCCCGCCGCGGCCTTGTCGGCACCGAGCGAGCGGTCGGCGAGCAGTGACGGGACGGTGACGCCGTAGCAGGCGAGGTCGTAGCCCTCGAGGGCGGCGAACGCCGCGGCGAGGGGCAGGACGGCGCGGTGGCTGCGCTCCGCACCGGTGGGGGGCACGTGGGACATGGCGGACTCCTGCGAGGCGGGGTGGGCGGGATCAGTCGGTGAGGACGGCGGAGGCGCCGACGAGGGCGCCGTCGCTGCGGGCTCCGCGGTCGTTGCCGATCAGACCTGCGCTCCCTGTGAGGTTTGACACGAGCGGACAGTAGGTTTCACCATGAAGCAAGTCAATGCATGATGGTGAAACCCGAGCAGCCCGCTGGGAACTCCCGGCGCCGGTCGCATGTACAGGCCCCGTCGCCCTCGCCCGCCGGCGGGCCCCTCTCACGGTGCAGTCCAGAAAGGCAGCCATGGATCTCGATGTCGCCATCGTCGGCTACGGGCCGACGGGGATGACGCTCGCCGCTCTCCTCGGGCAGCAGGGCCGCCGCGTGGCCGTGCTGGAACGCTACGAGGGCCGCTACAACCTGCCCCGCGCCGCCGCCTTCGACGACGAGACGATGCGGACGTTCCAGAAGTTGGGCATCGCCGAGAAGATGCTTCCCGGGACCAACGTCCAGCCCGGGTACGTCTGGGTCAACGCGCAGGACGACGTCCTGCTGGACATCGAGTACGACAATCCCGGCCGCTGCGGCTGGCCGTCGCAGTACATGATGTTCCAGCCCCACGTCGAGGACGTCATCGACGGTCTGGTGCAGAGCACCCCGGGGGTCGAGGTCCGACGCGGGCTCACCGTCACCGCCATCACCGAGGACGACGAGGGCGTCGAGCTGCACGCCCGCGGCACGGACGGCGCCGAGGACGTCGTCCGCGCCCGCTACGTGGTGGGCTGCGACGGCGGCAACGGGTTCGTCCGTGGCCATCTGAAGAGCCGGGTGGACGACTACGGCTTCTTCGAGAACTGGCTGGTCTGCGACTTCGAACTGCGCCACGACGTGCCCGGCCTGCCCACGTTCCGGCAGGTCTGCGACCCGGCGGAACCCATCGCGATCGTCAACATCGGGCCGCGGTACCACCGCTTCTCCTTCCGGCTCGACGCCGGCACGAGCCGCGACGAGGTGGTGAAGCCCGAGAACGTGTGGCCGCGGGTCGCGGCCTTCCTCTCCCCGGAGGACGCCGACCTGATCCGGGTCGCCAACTACACGTTCCGCTCCCGCATCGTCGAGACGTGGCGGAGCGGACGGATCATGCTGGCCGGCGACGCCGCGCACGAGATGCCGCCCTTCCTCGCCCAGGGCATGGTCTCGGGGATCCGGGACGCCCGGAACCTGGCGTGGAAGCTCGGCATGGTCCTGGACGGGCACGCCGAGTCGCTGCTCGACCGCTATCAGCCCGAACGCGAGCCGCACGTCCGGTTCATCACCGAGAAGGCCATCGAGCTGGGCCGCGTCCAGACGATGCGCGACCCCGCAGAAGCCCGGGAACGCGACGCCCGGATGATCGCCGCGCGGAAGGCGAACCGGAAGCCGGACAAGCTCCGCTACCCGCCGCTGCGTGGCGGGCTCATCGCCAACCACGGGGACCTCTTCCCCCAGGGCCTCGTCTCGACGTCCACGCGGACCGCCCTGTTCGACGAGATCGCAGGAACCGGGTGGCTCATCGTGGCGACCGGTCGGGAGGCTCTCGCCCGGCTCTCCCAGGACGATCACGACGCCTTCGCCGCCATCGGCGGACGACAGATCGCCTTCGGCATCGCCAGCATGTTCGGCGGTGCCGAGATCTCGGACAGCGGCGGCGTCTACGCCCGGTGGTTCGCCGAGACCGGCTGCGTCGCGGCCGTGGTGCGTCCCGACAGCTACGTCTTCGGACTGGCTCGCGACGCCGAGGAGCTCGTCTCACTGCTGAAGGAACTCTTCAGCGCGCTCAGCCGCGACTGACCGCACCCGCACCTCGTCCGAGGTGCCATCTCGACATCCACGTGTTCGACGATCGACCCAGGGAGCCCGGAAGACATGAACGGCAAGATCGCCCTCGAGGAACACTTCGCCATCCCCGACACCATCCAGGACTCCGCCGGCTTCGTTCCCGGCCCGTACTGGGAGGAGCTGCAGTCCCGCCTCCTCGACATCCAGGACACGCGCCTGAAGCTGATGGACGAACACGGCATCGAGACGATGATCCTCTCGCTCAACGCGCCCGCCGTGCAGGCGATCACCGACCGGACCCGGGCCGTCGAGGTCGCACGACGCGCCAACGACACGCTGGCCGAGGAGTGCGCGCGCCGACCGGACCGCTTCCGCGCCTTCGCGGCGCTGCCGCTGCAGGACCCGGAGGCCGCGGCGCAGGAACTGAATCGGTGCGTCACCGAGCTGGGCTTCGTCGGCGCCCTGGTCAACGGCTTCTCCCAGGACGCCGAGCAGGGCGACGGCCAGGACCTCCTCTACTACGACCTGCCGCAGTACCGCCCGTTCTGGGCCGAGGTCGCCCGCCTGGACGTGCCCTTCTACCTGCACCCGCGCAACCCACTGCCGCAGGACGCCCGCATCTACGACGGCCACCCGTGGCTGCTCGGGCCGACCTGGGGCTTCGCGCAGGAGACCGCGGTCCACGCACTGCGTCTGATGGGTTCGGGCCTGTTCGACGAGCACCCGTCGCTGCAGATCGTCCTCGGCCACATGGGCGAAGGCATCCCGGCCATGCTGTGGCGGATCGACAATCGCAACGCCTGGGTCACGGTTCCGCCTGCCCACCCCGCGAAGCGACGGTTCGTCGACTACTTCACCGAGAACTTCCACATCACGACGTCCGGGAACTTCCGCACCCAGACCCTGATCGACGCCGTCCTCGAGCTCGGCTCGGAGCGGATCCTGTTCTCGACCGACTGGCCCTTCGAAAACATCGACCACGCCGCGGACTGGTTCGACACCGCGACCATCTCCGAGGCCGACCGGGTCAAGATCGGGCGCACCAACGCGCGTCGCCTGTTCAAGCTGGACCGGTAGGAGCGTGCGTCCCTTCATCGACGAGGAGGTCGGTTCATGACCCGGTACTTCACCGAAGCCGCCTCGGCCGAGACCGTGAACTCCCGGATGGGACCCGACGTCGACCCGCGTCTGGCCGAGGTGATGACATCACTCGTCAAGCACCTCCACGCCTTCACCGAGGACGTCCGACTCACCACCGCGGAATGGAACCTGGCGATCGACTTCCTCACGAGGACCGGCCAGATCTGCTCCGTCGAGCGCCAGGAGTTCATCCTCCTGTCGGACGTACTCGGCCTCTCGATGCTCGTCGACGCGATCGACCACCGTCGTCCCACGGGGGCCACCGAGAGCACCGTCTTCGGCCCCTTCCACGTCGACGGGGCACCCGTTCTCCCCATGGGCGCCGACATATGTCTGGACGGCAAGGGGGAGAGCTGTCAGTTCGAGGGTCGGGTCCTGGACCTGCAGGGCCGTCCCCTCGAGGGCGCCTGCCTCGACGTCTGGTCGGACAACGCGGACGGCTTCTACGACGTCCAGCAGCCCGACCTCCAGCCGACGTGGAACAACCGGGGCCGCTTCATCACCGGCGACGACGGCCGCTACCGGTTCCGCGGGATCAAGCCGACCTCGTACCCGATTCCCGACGACGGACCCGTGGGCCAGATGTTGAGCCGGCTGGGACGCCACCCCTACCGCCCCGCCCACATGCACTTCCTGGTGACCGCCCCGGGCCACCGGGAGCTCGTCACGCACACCTTCGTCGGCGGCGACGTCTACCTCGAATCCGATGCCGTCTTCGGGGTGAAGGAGTCCCTGATCGCCCCCTTCGAACGGCGGGAGGACGCCGACGCGCAGTGGCGGTCGACCTACGACTTCGTGCTCGCGCCGGCCTGACATGGCGCACCAGCCGACCTCGACGCGTGACGCGACCACCCCGGCATCCGGCCGACCGAGCAGAGGCTGGAACTCAGTCAGCAGGGACACGTCACGAACGAGATCGTCCACAGGAAGCCTGGGTCAGGCCACCCTTCGTAGCTCCGCTGAGCGACCTGTCCGCTGCCTTTCACGTGGTGGCGCTCGATGCCCCGACCGGGCGCGCCAACAGCTGTGAACCCGTACGAGGTCGCATCGGAAGCGAGGCTGCCTGCTGGTCATCGGGAAACCGGCCGACGTCGGGGATGGCGGTCCCCGTCACATCAATGGTGCGGCCCGTCGGACTGGAGGAGCTGGAAAGCCTGCCGGTAGGTCGACGGGGAGACGCGCAGGATGGTGCGCATGTGCAGGCGCATGGCGGCGGCACTCCCGAATCCGCATCGGGCGGCGATGGCGTCGACGCCGAGATCGGTCGTCTCCAACAGTTCACGGGCTCGATCGAGTCGACGCGCCAGCAGCCACTGCGTCGGGGACGTCCCGGTCTCCTCGCGGAAACGGCGCGTCAAGGTGCGGGTGCTGACCTCCTCGCGCTCCGCCAGATCGCGCAGCGTGATCACCGTGTCGAGGTGCTCGAGCGCCCAACGACGCGCACGGGCCGTTCCGGCGATGCCGGGCTCGGCGACCGGTCGCTGGATGAGCTGCGCTTCATCGGCTCCACGGTGAGGGGGTGTCACCACGCGGCGAGCGACGGCAGTTCCGACTGCGATGCCGTGGTCGGCCTGGACCATGTGCAGGCACATGTCCGTGACAGAGGCGACTCCGGCCGACGTCAAGACCTCACCATCATCGGTGTAGAGCACGTCCGACCGGACCGACACGGCGGGGTAGCGCTCGCGGAACGCCTCCACCTGTGCCCAGTGGGTGGTGGCGCGTCGACCGTCGAGCAGACCCGCCGCGGCCAGGACGAAGGCGGCAGTACAGATGGATGCCAGTCGTGTCCCCGTGGGGATGCGGCGCAGCGCGTCTGCCAGCCCGCTGTCCTCGATGGCTGCAGTGTCGACGGCATCGTGGTCCGTCGCCGCGACGATCACCGTCGAAGCCTCGGCGAGCAACTCGGGTCCGTGCTCGACCTCGACGGTGAAGTCGCCGTCCGTGCGGACCGAGCCCGCCCTGAGCGCGCAGGTCAGCACGTCGTACAACGCCCGCCCCTGCTCGTCGCGCGCCTCGCCGAACACGCGATGCACGATCCCGAGCTCCATCGCCAGGACCCCGTCGCGAACGAGGATCGCGATCCGGTGCCGCTCCATGGCCCGATCCTTCCACGATGTGTCTCCCAGGCGGCTCGTGCCGACTTCCCGGCCGGTCCAGGCTCGACGTCGTGCTTCCCACCTCGGCCCGAGAGCTGATCCTCAGCGGGACAGCTCTCGCGCACATGATCACCCTGAATCCCGATGGGTCACCCCAGGTGAGCGTCGTCTGGGCCGGACTCGACGGGGACACCATCATCACCGGCCATTTCGGCCGCTACCGGAAGATCACAAATCTACTGCGCGACCCACGCATCGCCCTGTCCTTCGCCGGCGGGACCCCGCTGCCGAACGGGATGCATCCCAATCTCGTCGTGCACGGCACCGCCGAGGTCACCGAGGGCGGCGCGCCCGAACTGGTGAGCCGACTCGGCACGGTGTACGTCTCGCCGGATTTCGAGTATCAACTGCCACCGGGGCCGCCTCCCGGTTACATCATTCGCACAACGATTCGTCGCATCGGCGGCGTCGGACCCTGGATGGACGAGTCATGACCGCAACCCCGGGCAGGAACAGTATCGGCGACATCACCCCGAAACTCGCGGAGCTCACCGACGACGTGCTCTACGCCGACGTCTGGGAACGTCCACAACTGAGCAAGCGCGACCGGAGCCTGGCGACGGTGGCCGCGCTGGTCGCTCTCTACCGCGCTGACGAGCTCGATATGCATCTCGGCTCGGCTCTCGACAACGGCGTCACCGCTGAAGAACTCATCGAGACCATCACCCACCTCGCCTTCTACACCGGATGGCCGTGCGCGGTCACTGCGGCCAAGCAGCTGCGTGCCCTCCTCGACGGTCGCAACAGCTGACGACGCATCCTCGTGAGAGCCCGTCCCGCCCGCCGGGTACCGTCCCCGGTCCCCTGATCTCGGCGCGTACGTCGCGCTGGTGCACCACGGTCTGCACCAGCGCCGCGAGCGTCCCGATGCGCCGCTCCCCGTCACCCGAGCGCTGTTCGCCGAGCCGAACCCCGTGGTCCGCATGGCAGTCCTGCACGCAGAGGGAACGATCCCGAGCGCCGACGTCCGCGCTCTCGTGCTCGACTGTTCCCCAGAGCTCACCCGACTCGCGCCACAGGTTTGCATCGACCGACAGGGCCCGTAGTCGGCCTGATCGACCGCCGTGCACTCTCGGAAGGACGTCCATCGATGGCCGAGCCGTTCGTCGTCAGGATCACCGACGCCGAGATCACCGACCTGCGCGAACGGCTCCGGCGCACCCGGTGGCCCGAACCGGAGACCGTCGACGACTGGTCACAGGGCGTCCCACTGTCCTACGCCCGCGAGCTGTGCCGCAGCTGGGCCGAGGACTACGACTTCGGGTTCGCCGACCGCGTCAACGCCTTCCCCCAGTACCGCGACACCGTCGACGGACTCGGGATCCACTTCCTGCACGTCCGGTCCCCGGAGCCGGACGCGTTCCCGCTGGTGCTCACCCACGGCTGGCCCGGCTCGGTGCTCGAGTTCCTCCACGTCCTCGGCCCGCTCACCGACCCCCGCGCCCACGGCGGCGACCCCACCGACGCCTTCCACGTCGTCGCTCCCTCCCTGCCCGGCTACGGCTGGAGCGACAAGCCCACAACGACGGGCTGGGGCGTCCCCCGCATCGCCCGCGCCTGGGACACGCTCATGGTGTCGCTGGGCTACGACCGGTACGGCGCGCAGGGCGGCGACTGGGGCTCGGAGGTGACCGCCACCCTCGGCCAGGTCGCGCCCGAGCGGGTCGCCGGGGTGCACCTGAACATGGGGAGGGTCCCGCTCGGCGGCTTCGCCGACCCCACCCCCACCGAACAGGCCGCCCACGACGCCGCCGAGGAGTTCGCCCGCACCGGACGCGGCTACTCCGGGATCCAGATGACCCGACCGCAGACCCTCGGCTACGGCCTCACCGACTCCCCCGCCGGCCAAGCTGCGTGGCTCGCCGAGAAGTACCGGGCCTGGACCGACCACGACGGCGACCACGAGACCGCCGTGTCCCGCCAGAGCATCCTCGACGAGATCTCGGTGTACTGGTTCACCGCCTCCGCGGCCTCCTCGGCGCGCCTGTACTGGGAGAGCTTCGCCGACTCCCGCGTGCAGATCACCGCCCCGTCCGGGCTCTCGGTCTACCCCCGCGACATCGTCCGTCCGTCGCGCCGTGAAGCCGAACAACGCTTCACCGACCTGCGCTGGTACGCCGAGATGCCCCACGGCGGGCACTTCGCCGCCCTCGAACAACCTCAGTCGCTCGTCGAACAGATCCGCGGCTTCTTTCGCCTCGTCCGATAACGGGCAAGACGTGGAACACGCCCGTAGGCCGAGTGCGGACATCTTCCAACGCAGTAAGGAACTGCGGCCGCAACCCAGAAATTGGCACTCATAATCACACACGCTGACACAATCTAAGTTATCGGATGTACATCGGCGCTGCTCAGGGGCTTGGTCTGACATAACCGAGAGTTGGCGAGGCGCATACTGCTGCCATGGGGGTGGTTGCCGCTCACGCCGCCTCGTGTAGGGCTGCGGGCGGACCGGCTGGGGCCCGACGAGCGACCACGGCCAGCTGGCTCGACGCGACTCCACCGGTCAGGACGCCGAGGAGGAGATCCCTCGGAACGAGGAGGGTCGCGGGTCCGGCCAGCAGGATTCCCACCACCAGCGCCGCGGCTCCGAGCACGCGGCGCGCCACGGCTTCCGACCCATCGCCACGTGCGATGCTCCGCCGTCCTCTGTCGTCCCCGTCGCGGGGCGCCGCGTCGCTGGCCTTCGCGCCCGGCTCCTCGTCGAGCCAAGGAACGTGGACGTACCACGCGGTCCCGCAGCTCGTCGGGTACTTCTTCGGCGCTGCCATCGGACACTTCCCTCCGGCCTGCGGCCATGATGGTCGGTCTCCGAGCTACGGGAATCTCAGGACTGGCTCGCTGGGCCGTCCGCCCGGTCCCTGCCGCGGGCCTGGCCGACCGGGCAGCCGATCCCCGACGATTCCTGGGGCGCCGTCACGCCAAAGTGGTCGCCCCGCGGGGTGAACGTGGACGGGTCGGGCCGCGAAGGCATGCGGTCATCCACGTGAGGAGAACGACCTCGATGAGATCCGTACGTGCCCGTCGTCGGCTCGCCATCGGACTGCTCGCCCCTGCCCTGGCGGCGCTCGCCGCCTGTGGCGCATCAGGTGCACCGTCCGGTACGGGCACAACGTCGACGACGGCGCCTCCGGCGGCTGCGACTCCCGTCGACTCCGCGTTCGTGCTGCACATGCTCCCGCACCACGAACGGGCGCTGCAGGTCGGCGCGCTGATGGCGGCGCAGGGGTCGGACCCGCGGGTCCGAGAGTTCGGGCAGCGGATCGTCACCGAGCAGACCCCCGAACGAGACCGGCTCCAGAGCTGGGTGACCACGCTGCACCTGACGGAGTCACCCAGCGACGCGACCATGGCGTCCGGGTACATCGACGACGCGACGCTGGCCCGGCTGCACGGCGAGACCGGGACCGCGTTCGACCGCGACGCGCTGCTCTCCTCGGCGAGCTCCGAGACCGGGGCTGCCCAGATGAGCGCTGTCGAGCTGCAGGGCAGCACCTACGCCCCGGCGCGAGACCTCGCAACCGCCATCTCGACCGCACCCGCCGGGGAAATCCCACAGCTCCGGTACCTGGCGACCCAGCTGGGGTGACCCGCCGGTCCCCCGCCAGCTGTTGGTGATCAACGGCCGTCTTGGTGGGCTCCTGGTCCTGGTCCTGGCGAACCTTCATCGCTGCCACCCTGCGGCGAGTTCAGCCCCACCGCTCTCCCCTGCGCCGGTCCGCCGGAAGCGGGCGAATGACCGTGCGCCGGGCGTGACCTCGGTCTCGCCTTTCCCTGGCTGAGGATTGCCTTTCTTCAGCGCGGCACCGGTCCCGACGCATCCGGCATTCCGTTTCACGGCTCGCTCGCGCTGCATTCCGGTTCATCGCGCCCTTCTCGGACCGGGTGGGCGAACATCGGAGGAATGCCTCGGCTAACCCGTACGTCCCGGGGCGCACCGACCCCGCATGGCGATGACCTCCGCCTCTTGTTCTCCTTTTTCCATGAGTGACGAGAAGGTCGCCGGGCCGACCGAGGTCGACCTCCCCGAGGACGTCCTGCCGACCCACGACGACGAGCCGCACGTCGAGCAGAACGAGAACCGGCTCAACCGGCTCCGCGCCGGGGTGCTCGGCGCGAACGACGGGATCGTGTCGGTCGCGGGCATCGTCGTCGGCGTCGCCGGCGCGACGATCGAGAGCGGTCCGATCCTGACGGCGGGTGTCGCCGGCCTGGTCGCCGGTGCGGTGTCGATGGCGCTCGGGGAGTACGTGTCGGTGTCGAGCCAGCGCGACGCCGAGAAGTCCCTGCTGGCCAAGGAACGCCGGGAACTCGCCGAGGACCCCGAGGAGGAACTCGAGGAACTCGCCGCGATCTACCAGGCGAAGGGGCTGGCGCCGGAGACCGCGATGCAGGTGGCCCGCGAGCTCACCGAGCACGATGCCTTCGCGGCGCACGTCGAGGCGGAGTTGAAGATCGACCCCGACGACCTCACCAGCCCGACCCAGGCGGCGGTCACCTCGGCGATCGCGTTCACCCTCGGCGGGGTGCTGCCGCTGCTGGCGATCCTGCTCCCGCCCGCGTCGTGGCGGGTGCCGGTCTGCGTCGTCGCGGTGCTGGTCGCTCTCGGGATCGCAGGGTGGGCGGGTGCCCGCCTGGGGGGCGCCGCTCCGCTCAAGGCGATGCTGCGCGTGGTCATCGGCGGCGGTCTGGGCCTCGCGGTCACCTACGGCATCGGGCTGGCCCTGGGCACCGCCGTCGGGTGATCCCCGACGTGTCTATCGGGGTCGCACGATCCCGGCGAGCATCGTCCCGACCAGGAGCTGGGCCGTCCCGGTGGTGACGACCGGGTCCGCGGCCGCGAAGGCGCGGAGGGCCTCCTCGTCGTCGGTCTCGACCACTCCGAGACCGTAGGACCCGGAATCGTCGAGCACGGGCCCGAAGACCACCATCTGCCCGGAGTCGATGTAGGGCCGGCAGTGCGCCGCGTGCCGGCCCATCACCTCGCGTACCTCGACTGTCAGGGTCTGCGCGAAGTCCGGACGCGGACCCAGGAGCCGGAGCACAAACGTCGTCGCCCTCGGGGCGCTCTCACCGGTGGGTGTGCTCTCGTCGGTCGTGACCGGGGATCGTCCCGTGAAGCGAACCCCCCGCGATACCGGGGGCCACGGCTCACGAGTTGTCCGATGCGGGTCCATCCTTCCTGCTCCTCGCGGACCAGGACGTCCCGTCGGTTCGCTTCCTCGCCGCCCCACCTGCGAGGACACCCGGACCCGCGGGTCACGGCTGCGCGGTCGTCCACGCACGAACCCTCGCCACGGTCCGGCGTACCGGGCCGGAGGCCAGAACGGCCGCGCCCAGTGCGGCGAGGACGAGCCCGCCGAGGGCCCCGGTGACCGTCGCAAGCAGCAAGGACGGCCGGCCGGGTGGCAGGGACGGCTGTCGAACGACCTGGGTGGACGACCGGGCGGCCTGGCCCGCATCGGGGGTCTCGAGGACGGGCAGGACCCGGACGGCGGAGGTGGTGACGGCCTCCGCCGCACGCCGGGCGCTCTCGGGGCTCGAGCCGCGTACCTCGATCGTGATGGTCGAGGCGTCGTCGGGAGCCGAAGCCCTGACCTGCGACGACAGTGCTTCGACGGTCATGCCGAGCTCCCGGGCCGCCGGGAAGAGAACCACGTCGCTGGTCACGAGCTCGGCGTCGGTGGCCATCCGCTGGTTGACGTACTGGTTCGTACTCGCCGACGCCGCCGAACCCCGGGTGGCCTCGATCCCGGCGGAGAGCAGGACCTGGGAGGTCGACAGATCACCTGACGCAGCGGCGACGTCCGCGACCAGGAGACCCACACCGGCCCCGAGCAGGGCGCCGACGACCAACGCGCGCCATCGGCGACGCAGCAGGGCCCCGATCACGACGCGGCCGCGGCGGGCTCGGACCGCCCCTCCGCCAACCATCCGACCGCGATCATGGACCGGTCCAGGAGGAGGCGGAATCGTCGCCCGGGGATGTCCGGTCGGCGCCCCTCGGAGAGCAACTGCCACAGCGTGGTCATGACGGCGAGCGTGCGCCCCGGACCGTGTCAGGCCGATGAGAGCGGAGGACGTCCCTCCGGATGCAGGCCCTGCTTCTTCTCGCGGCGGGCCTGGATCACCTCGATGGCGATCGGGACCAGGGAGATCACGACGACGAGGATGAGCATCAGCTCGATGTTGTTCTTGACGAACTCGAACTGGCCCAGCGCCGCCCCGAGCAGCGTCACCCCGGCGGCCCAGAGCACGGCGCCGATCGCGGAGAAGGTGAAGAACCGCTTGGCGTCCATCCGCCCGACGCCCGCCATGACCGTGATGAAGGTCCGCACGATCGGCACGAAGCGGCCGAGCACGATGGCCCGGTTGCCGTACTTGTCGAAGAACTTCTGCGTGCGCTCGACGTTCTCCCGCTTGAACAGCTTCGAATTCGGCTTGTCGAAGATCGCGGGTCCGGCCTTGTAGCCGATCCCGTAGCCCACGACGTTGCCGGCGAACGCCGCGACCACGAGCACCACGCAGACCACCCACAGCGGGGTCCCGATCAGTCCCGTGGTGGCCGCAAGCCCGGAGATGAACAGCAGCGAGTCACCCGGCAGGAAGAACCCGATCAGCAGCCCGCACTCCGCGAAGAGGACGAGTGCCACGCCCAGCAGGGCCCAGGGCCCCAGGTCGGCGATGAGCGTCTGCGGGTCGAGCCAAGACGGGCCGAGCGCGACGAGGGACGAGCCGGCGGAGGAAGGGGCCACCGACCGCACGCTAGGTGCGGGCGGATGTGAACGGCATGTACGCCGTGCGCGACCGCCCGCGCATTGCACGCAGCCTCAGGCCCGTCGCCCCGAGGGCCCGTCATTCGCGCGCCGCGGCGTCGCCGTGTCCACCTCCGCTGCGAGCGCCGTCAGCCCGGCGTCAGGACGGTCGGCGAGGCGGGGGTCGAGACGCCGAGGGGCAATTCGATCAGGACGAGGGCGCCTCCGCCCGGTCGGTTGGTCGCCCGAGCTGTCCCGTCGTGGGCGCGGGCGATGGTGTCGACGATCGCCAGCCCGAGCCCGGACCCGCCATCGGCACGAGCGCGGGCGCCGTCGGCGCGACGGAACCGCTCGAAGGCGTGCGGGAGGAACTCGGCCGGGAAACCGGGACCGTCGTCGGCCACGCTCACGACGGCGAGATCCCCCCTGGTACGGATCGCGAGCACGATCACGGCGTGATCGGGCGAATGGCGCACCGCGTTGGCCAGCAGGTTGTCCAGGGCCTGTCGCAACCGGTCGGGGTCCACGGCGGCCACGAGTCTCGGAGGTGCCTCGACCACGATGTCGACGTCGCGCTGGTCACCGACGGCGGCAGCCGCCCGGGCGGCGTCGCGAGCGACGACCGGGACGTCGCAGGAGCCCAGCCGGAGGAACGGGGTGTCGCCGTCGGCGCGGGCGAGGGTGAGGAGGTCCTCGGCCAGCCGGATCAGGCGGTCGGTCTCCACGGCCGCCGAGGCGACCGCTTCCGCGAGCTCCGTGCGGTCTCGGCCGGGACGTCCGGCCAGTTCCAGCTCTGCGCGCAGGGTCGCGAGCGGGGTCCGCAGCTCGTGTCCGGCGTCGGCGACGAAGCCCCGCTGCCGCTCGAGGGCGTGGCGTTCCTGCGCCAGCGCGTGACGCTGCTGGTCGAGCAGTGCGTTGAGCGTGACAGCGAGCGCCGCGATCTCGTCGCGCGTCCCTGGAACGGCCAGATGGGCCCCGTCGTCGTGCGCGGCGAGGTCGGCGCTCTGCCGCCGCATCCGCTCCACGGGTCGCAGCGCGGCGCCGGAGAGCCACCACGCGCCGAGCCCGGCCAGGACGACCGCGACCGAACCACCCACCACGAGCCCGGTGTCGACGTGCTCGTCGGCGGTGTCCGCGATCTCGGTGCCGGTGCCCACCACCAGGACCAGACCGCCGTCGTCGGAGAGCACCGTCGCGAGGTAGCGGGTGCGGTCCTCGTCGTCGCCCAGCGTGAAGGCGTAGGGACCGCTCCCGTCGACCCGCCCGGCCAGCGTCCTCCCGATCGCGGCGGCGTCGAGCACCGGACCTCTGGCGAGGCCCGGGGTCGAGAGCAGGACCCGACCGTCGGTCGTCAGCACCTGCAGCGGCGCGTCGGTGCGGTCGACCCGCAGTCCGGCGAGCCCGCCCGCGGCGAACTGCTGCTCGACCATGGTCGCCCGACCGGTGAGCGCGATGTCGAGGGTGGCCTCCAGACTCGCCCGCAGCTGCAGGACGAACGCCAGCCCGACCACCGCGATGAGCGCCGCGGTACCGACCACGACCCCGAGCGCCAGACGTACCCGCAACGGCACGGTGTCCTCCGCCCGCTCAGCCGGCCACGGGCCGGTCGGTCGTCCCGGCCCGACCGACCGGGCGGAGTCGGTAGCCCGCGCCGCGCACCGTCTCCAGCATCTCGGTGCCGTAGGGCCGGTCGATCTTGCGGCGTAGGTAGGAGACGTACTGGTCGATGACGTTGGAGACGCCGTCGTAGGCGAAGTCCCAGACGTGCTCGAGGATTATGGTGCGGGAGAGCACCTCGTCGGGATGCCGCAGGAAGAGCTCGAGCAGGGCGAACTCCTTGGTGGACAGGGCGAGTTCGTCGCCCGCCCGCCATGCCCGGCGGCTGGCCGGGTCGAGACGCAGGTCCCCCACGGCCAGCACGGTCGGACGGTCGGCGGCGCCGCGGCGGATGAGCGCCCGCAACCGGGCCGCGAGCTCGCCGAAACTGAACGGCTTGGTGAGGTAGTCGTCCGCGCCGCCGTCGAGACCCCGGATCCGGTCGTCGACGGCGTCGCGGGCGGTCAGCATCAGGATCGGCGACCACCGCCCTGCCTCTCGCAGACCCCGGCACACCTCGAAGCCGTCGGCGCCGGGCAGCATGACGTCGAGGACCACGGCGTCGTAGTCGACCTCGCGGCCCTGCCAGAGGGCCTCCGGGCCGGTCGCGGCGACGTCGACGGCGTACCCGTCCTCCTCGAGGCCGCGGCGCAGCAGCGCCGCCATCCGCACCTCGTCCTCGACCACCAGCACCCGCACGCCCACGGACCCTAGGCGCCGACCGTGTACGTCGGATGAGAACGGTTCCCTGAGGCTTCTCACGGCCCTCTCATCGACCACCGGCGACAGTGCGACAAGCGCCGCCGTCCGTGAGCGGTCGGCTCGCCGTCGGAGGTCATCGCGCCGTGCTCGTCCCGTTGCGCCCCCGACTCCCGCCCTCCCCCGAGAGCGACATGCCTCCGACCGTCGTCCTGCCGGTCCCGGGTCGACGCCTCCGGACGATGCGGCGGGTCGCGGTCGCGACGCTGTCCGCCGCGGTCCTCATCGCCTGCGGGACGGGGTGGGCAGGCGCGCAGGGAGTACAGCGGGCCTCGGTCGTCGACGCCGCCCCGTCGACGCCCTCCGCGGAGCAGAACATCCTGCTGGTCGGGATCGACTCCCGCACCGACGCGCACGGCGAACCGCTGCCCGCCGCCACTCTCGCCGCGCTGCACGCCGGCGGCAGCAGCGACGGCGGGGACAACACCGACACCATGATCGTCATCCACGTCCCCGCCGGCGGCCGGGCCGCCACCGCGTTCTCGATCCCCCGCGACTCCTACGTCCACCTCGCCGGGGACTTCGGCGAGCACAAGATCAACACCGCGTACACCTACGGCTCGGTCGCCGCCCGCGCGAGCCTCGCCACCGACGGTGTCTCCGGCCCGGCCCTCACGGTCGCCGCCGACGAGGCCGGCGCACGCGAGGCCGTCGCCACCGTGCAGGACCTCACCGGGCTGCCCATCACCCACTACGCCGCCGTCGACCTCGCCGCCTTCGCCGCCATCAGCACCGCCGTCGGCGGAGTGCAGGTCTGCCTCACCTCCCCGACGCAGGACGACTACTCCGGCGCCGACTTCCCGGCCGGGGTCCAGACCGTCGAGGGCGCCTCCGCTCTCGCCTTCGTCCGGCAGCGCCACGGGCTTCCCAACGGCGACCTCGACCGCATCCGCCGCCAGCAAATGTTCATGGCCGCCCTGAGCGCAAAGGTGCTCTCGGCCGGGACCCTGGGCGACCCGGGCGCCCTCGCCGACATCCTCGCCGCGGTGCAGGACAACGTGGTCCTGGACCGCTCGTGGGACCTGCTCTCCTTCGCCCGACAGATGCAGGGCCTCACCGCGGGGGCCGTCACCTTCACCACCGTCCCCACCGGCTCGACGGACCTGTCGACCCCCGAGGACGGGACCGCGGTCGCGATCGACCCCGCCCAGGTGCGTTCCGCCATCGCGCAGACCATCGACCCCGCGGTCGCGCCCCGGAGCGACCCGCGGGTCGGCACCACGACTCCGGCCGATCGCGCGGCCTCCACCGGCGCGGGCGCGCCCCCCGCGCCGCCGATCTCGGCGGGTGCGGTGCCCTGCATCGCGTGACGACCTCCGCCTCACAGGTGGCGGTTCGACCGCCGCGTGTGCACGACCAGCAGCGCGCACGCCACGACGAGCACCGCGCTCCCGCCGCTCCACAGGAGCAGGCGGGCGGGATGGTCGGCGACGCTCGAGGCCGCGTCGGCGAGCGCGACCGTCCCGACCAGGACGTCCACCCCCGAAGTCAACCGCCCCGGCGTCGGGACGGCACCCGTCCGGCGAGCCCAGCACCCGCGGGCCGCCACGCCGAGGAAGAGCACGCCCACGAGGAAGAGGACCACCGCACCCGTCACCGTTCCACCGCCGACGTGGGGCGACGCCGAGCATGATCGGTCGCCACGGCATGGACCGTCCGTGCGGCGTCGGCCGGGTGCGTGAGGAGCAGATCGCACCCGACCACGGGCCGGTGAACCTCGGTGAAGCAGGCGATCAGCGGGCCGGCGAGGGCCCCGCGGAGCCGGAGCCGGCCGAGCGCCGCGGCGGTCCTCGGGTGGGTGACGACGACGGCGTGCGCGTCCACCCCGAGACGCGACGCCACCTGCGAGGCCGCCCGCTCGAAACCCGTGGCTTCCCGCCGACGGGCGAGTCGGCGGAGTGGGTGCGACCGCGCGGCCCCGGCGACCCGGGGCAGATCGACCCACCAGCCGGCGGCGTGCAGCTGCCGCGCGAGCTCGTCCGCCTCGTCGTCGCCGGGCTCGCCGAATCCGGCGGACACGATCACGATGCGGGCATTCGGTGGCAGCGCGGCACGGGCCGACCCGCGACCGTCCGGTTCCGGCATGGTCGCCACCGTGGTGCCGGATCGATGTGACCGTGATGAGAGCCCGCGGCGCACATCGTCCTCTCATCACCCGACGACGACCCTCGGTTCCGTGATGGTCCCCCGTGCCGACGTCTCCCCCGACGTCTCCTGGTTCCTCGCGGTCAACCGCGTCGCTCGCGCCACGCCCGCCCTGCATCCCCTCGTTGCCGCCTACGCCCTCTGGGCCGGGCCGACACTGCTCGTGCTCGTGGTGGCCGTCGTGTGGTGGCGGGCCCGCCGGACACCGGACCCCGTACCCGCCGTGACCACGACCGTCCTGATCGGGATCGGCACCGTCGTCGCCCTCCTCGTGTGCCAGGACCTGGTGTCGGGGCTGATCGCGCGGGCCCGACCCTGCACCGAGCTGCCGGGGGTGCAGGTCCTGCTGACCTGCAGTCCCGACTTCTCGATGCCCAGCGACCACGCCGTGATCGGAGGCGCGATCGCCGGTGGCCTGTGGCTGGTGCACCGCCGCTGGGCCGTCGTCGCCACGGTGCTCGCGCTCCTGCTGGCCGCCGCCCGGGTCTACGTCGGGGTGCACTTCCCGAGCGACGTCGCCGTCGGCCTCGCCTTCGGCGCCGTCATCAGCATGGCGGTCGTGAGGCTGGGCCACCGTCCCGCGCAACGCCTCGTCGGGGCGGTCGGGCGCGGACCCGCTCGGTGGCTGGTGCACGCCGACGGCCGTGAGCCTGAGGTCGCCGAGCATGCTGTGGCCGCACCCAGGTCCTGACCGCCGGCTTCCGGGAGGACACCATGACGGCTCCCGTCCCCGCCCGGGCCATCGGCTGGCAGCCGGCCGCGGGACGGCTCCGGCCGGTCGCCTCCGTCGTTGCTCTGGCCCTCGCCGTGATCGTCCTGGCGCTGCTGTGGGTCGGCGTGGCCTCCGGGACGCTGCTCGCCACCCTCGACCCGGGCGTGGACGCGTGGGTGGTGGCGACGAGACCGGAGCCGCTCGTGGTCGCGGCCCGGATCGTCAGCGAGGTCGGCCAACCCGCCGTCATGATCGCAGTGATGCTGCTCGGCGGGCTGCTGATCGCGCGCGCCGCACGGTCGTGGTGGCCTGCGGTCGCGGCAGCGGTCGCCGCGGCGCTGCTCGCCGTCGCCGACAACGGTGTCAAGGTGATCGTGGCCCGGCCCCGGCCCCCGCTGGCCTGGCACGCGATGTCCGCCCAGGGTCTGTCGTTCCCCTCGGGCCACGCCCTGTGGTCCGCCGGCGCGGCACTGCTGTTGGTCCTGCTCCTCGACCCACGTCGACACGCAGCCTTCCGGATGACGACCGTCCTCGCCGTGGTCGTCGCGGTCGCCGTCGCGGCATCGCGGATCGTCGTGGCCGTGCACTACCCCGGCGACGTCCTCGCCGGCTGGTGCCTGGCCGTGCTCGCGGACGGGATCGCCGTGGCCGTCGTCCTGCGCGTCCGAAGCTCCGGCGTTGTTCGGGGCCCCGCGATCGGCCTCGCCCGTGATCAGTGGTGATGGTGGTCCATGAAGGCCATCAGATCCGCCGGGAGGACCGAGAACGGTCGCATCATCTCCATGTCCTCGTGCTCGATGATGTGACAGTGGTACATGTAGCGGCCGGAATGGGCCCCGAAGTTGCCGGCGATGGTGACCATCTCGGCCGAATGGACGGCATCGGTGGCCTCGTCCCTCCTCCCCGGATCGACGCGGAAGGTGTCCTTCCAGCCTTTCTCGTTGGCGTCCAGTGTGACCTTCGCGTCGTCCGGGTCGGTCGAGGCGAGCAGGTCGAATTGCCTCTCCGATCCGGGGTCGAGCGTTCCATGAGCCGGAACCAATCGACGGCGTGAGATCGCCTGGAACTGCGTCAGGTGGACGTGGAACGGGTGGGTGTCCGGACTGAGGTTGAGGATCTTCCACAGGTGCCAGCCGTGCTGGGTCGCCATCACCCTCGTGGCGTCGTTGAACCGTTTCCCGCACGTGACGTAGACCGTCGGATCCCCGGGCAGTGTGAGCTGGAGACCCGCAGGGACGGGCATCACCGCAGTGGCGTCGTTCGGATCGACGACCAGCATCGTCTGGGCGTGCATGTTGATGCCATCCCGATCGGCCACCTCGACGGGGATCAACTCGTGGAGGACGAGCATCGTCCGGGAGACGATTGATTGGTCGTCGCGCTTCCGCGGCTCGCCGTGATCGTCGTACACGACCGGCGATTCCTCGACCATGGCGAGCAGGGTGTGGCCGTGATCGGACGGGAGCCGCTCGTGATCGGTCGGGAGAGAACGGAACTCGGGGTCGAGGGGCATGCCCTGGATCAGGCAGTCGTCGAGATGGGGACGAGCCGGCTCGTTCTGCAGCTCGAACCGCATGACCTGAGGGACCGGGAGTAGCCCGTCGGGCGAGGGCTCGTGGAGTTGGATCGGGTCGCGCGGTTTCTGGCCGTTCCACGGCGCGGGCGCCGAGTTCCACACCACGACATGCGTGTCCTCCGGGTCGAGCAGGCCGAGGTCGACGAGGAGATCCGCCCGCTCGGCCGGGGCGAGGACCAGACCACCGGGCGGCAGGTCGATCGCCGCGCCGAGCAGTCCTCCGTCCGTTCCGATCTGCTGGACGGCGGCCGTCGGTAGCGGCACTCCGGCCTCGCCGTCGGTGGTCGTCGTGTGGAGGTGGAGACGAAGAGTGCGGGCGTTGCAGGCGTTGAGCACGCGCAGGCGGATGACCCGTCGAGGGACGGAGCAGCGGGGCCAGGCCAGCCCGTTGACCAGCGTGACCGGCCCGAAGAACTCGCGGACGTCGGTGGTGACCTTGTGTAGAAGACGGCCTGTCAGCTCCCCGTTCTCGGTACCGTCGACGGTCTCGAGGTTGCGGTCGGAGATGACAAGAGGGATTTCCCGGCCCGGGTCGGTCGGGAGACCGAGGTGGTGTTCTAGCGGGTCGCGGACCAGCCATGCTCCGGCGAGGCCGGCGAACACGTTGAAGCGGGTCACCCCCATACCGTGATCGTGGTACCAGTACATCGGCGCCGCCCCCGATCGGAACGACGTCGTGGTTTCATCGTCGGCGTGGAGCATCGGCCACGTCTCGCGAGTGAACTGGTAGGTGTCACGACGCTCCTCGCCGCAACCGATGACGTTCTCCGCCCAGCCGTCGCTGCCCGGTTCGCTCGGCGCGCCATGCAGATGGGCAACCGTGTAGGCGTGCAGGGCCGCCGCCCGCTTGGCCTCCTCGACGTCGTCGAGGTCAGGACTGGCATCGCCGGAGCCGGTGTGGTTCATCGGTGTTCCGTTACCCAGGGCTGGGCTCACGGTGACGACGTGGGCATAGGGCAGTCGGCCATTGATGTCGTGGTCGTGGACAACGTCCACCTCGTCGTCGCTGCGCACCTCGATCACCGGTCCAGGCAGGGTCCCGTCGTAGGCCCAGACCGGTGTCGGCGGCAGGTCCGGATGCAGAACGACGTCGGTCGCACGTTGTTCGATCCGGGCCGGAGTCGACGAGGGGCGTAGACGACGACGCCGGGGCCGGGGCATCTCGGCGGCGCGATCGAACAATTCGGTCGGCTTGGACAGCTTGTCGAAACTGGTCACCACGAACTCCGCTCGAACTCGGCAACGCCACAGGCTCTGCGACGGAACGTCATCTTCCAGCGAAGATTCGCGAGCCGTATGGGCCGTTCGAGCGAATACGCTTATCAATGACTTAACGACCTGACCTCACCGTGACCGCGGATGCACCCGCGGCGAGAGCGACTACTCACGAAAATGGTCACACCGCACCAAAGTCACAAACAAGGCGATTCGCAACCTGCAGGGGACCGCAGAGGCCGTCCGACCGAGTCCACTGCCTCCTCGCTTCAGCGTCGATCGTCCGGGACGACGACGATCTTGCCGACGTGTTCGCGGCGTAGGAACCGTGCCTGCGCCTCCACGATCGACGAGAGGGGGAAGCGCGCCGCGACCCGGGGCCGGACATCGCCGGCCCGGGCGTGCTCGACCAGCTTCGCGAAATGGGCGGGAGTGTGCATCGTCGACCCGATCAGCTTCCGGTTGTGCAGGTAGAGCCGGCGCAGGTCGATCGCCGGGACCGCGCCCGCCACCGCTCCGGCGACGACGGCTCGCCCTCCGGGACGCAACACATCGATCAGGCGTGCGAGCTGGTCTCCGCCCACGACGTCGATCACCGCGTCGACCCCGTCCGGATGGGTCGCGTGGACCGCGGTGACGACGTCGTGGGCGGGACCAGAGCGATCGAGGGTCGTCATCGCGCCTGCGCTCTCCACCAGGGCGGCCTTGGCGTGCTCGGTGACCGCGGTGACCCGGGCTCCGCGCGCTGCGGCCAGTCCCACAGCGGCCAGACCCACCCCACCCGACGCCCCGGTGACCACGACCGTCTCCCCGGCCAGCACCCCGCCCCGCTCCAGCATCCCCATCGCGGTCCCGGACGCGATCGGCAGACAGGCCAGCTGCTCGTCGTCCAGGGGCGAGTCGGTGACGTCGTGCACGCGATCGACGTCCACGACCACGTACTCGGCGAACCCGCCGTCGTACTCGCTGCCCATGACCGCCACGATCGCCGCGTCTGGACCGGAGTCCGCGTAGCGGGCGGGATCGACCAGCACACGACGCCCGACGAGGCCATCGACCACGCCCGGACCGACCGCCTCGACCACACCGGCCACGTCGCCGCCCTGTATCCGGGGGAAGGCGATCGGCCCAAGCCAGCCCGCCCGTGCGTCCGGATCATCGGCGGTGCCGTAGGCACCCTCCCGCGTCCACACGTCGGTGTTGTTCAGCGCCGCGGCGACCACACGGACCCGGACCTGCGCTCGGGCCGGATGCGGGACCGGGAGGTCGTGCCGGACGACCAGGACCTCCGGCCCACCGAACGCCGTCAGGACGACGCCCGTCATCGTGGCCTCGCCGGTCATGGTGGTCTCGTCAGGCATGGGTCACCCGCCGACCAGGGAGTCGAGGGCGGCGCGCAGGCGGGTGCCTGCGTCGGCGGCGGTGTCGGCGAGGTCGGCCTGCTCGCCGGCGGCCATGCCGAGGAGAGCGCCGGGGTCGACGGCCTGCACGATGGTGCGGCCTTCGGCGCGGCGGACGGTGACGTTGCACGGCAGCAGGAGCCCGACCTCGGGGCTGGCACTGAGCGCGGCGTGGGCAAGGCGGGGGTTGCAGGCGCCGAGGATCGTGTAGTCGTCGACCTGCTCGCCGAGCTTGGCCGCGAGGGTGGCCTTGATGTCGATGGTGGTCAGCACCCCGAAGCCCTGCTCGCCGAGGGCGGCGGTGACGGCGTCGATGGCGGCGGCGTGGTCGAGGTCAACCTCGACGGTGTGCGCGATCTGCATGCTGGTCGTCCTTCCTCGCAGGACCCGGACCGCTGCGGTGGCCGGGGTCACGACCCTACCGGAATACCCCCGGGGGTACGCTGGTTGGCGAGAGAGCAAGCCCACGGACCCACCGCGGGCGGCCGGGACGGAGAACGCCATGCAGGTACAGGCCGCACAGCTCACCGACGTCGTCGCCCGACTGCGCCGGGTCGAGGGCCAGATCAGCGGAATCATCCGCATGATCGAGGACGGCCGCGAGTGCAAGGACGTGGTCACCCAGCTCGCCGCCGCGTCCCGCGCGCTCGACAAGGCCGGCTTCAAGATCATCTCGACCGGACTTAAGCACTGCATGACCGAGAACGACGAGGGCGAGCAGGTCGTCAACGTCGCCGAGCTCGAGCGCCTCTTCCTGTCCCTGGCCTGACCGGCCCACCACCCAGCCCGAACCCGCTCCGGCGGGTTCCCGTCTCGACGGTAGATACCCTACCGGGTAGGGAACCAGCATGATCGACGTCCACACCATCGCCACCTCGAGCCTCGGAGACCGCAGCTACCTCGCCCACGACGGCGAGGTCGCCCTCGTGATCGACCCGCAACGCGACATCGACCGCGTCCTCGCCCTGGCCGACGAGCTCGGCGTGCGCATCACCCACGTCGCCGAGACCCACATCCACAACGACTACGTCACCGGCGGCCTCGAACTCGCCCGCCGCCTCGACGCGACCTACCTCGTCGACGCCCGCGACGACGTCGCCTTCGACCGCACCCCCGCCCGCGAGGGCGACGACATCGCCGTCGGCGGCATGCGGCTGCGCCCGATCGCCACCCCCGGCCACACCCACCACCACCTGTCCTACGCCCTGGCCGACGAGGCGGGGCAGGTCGAGGCGGTGTTCACCGGCGGATCGATGCTCTACGGCACCACCGGGCGCACGGACCTGGTCTCCCCCGACGACACCGTCGAGCTGACCCACGCCCAGTACCACTCGGTGCGTCGCCTGGTCGACGAGCTGCCCGCCGACGCGACCGTGTTCCCCACCCACGGGTTCGGCAGCTTCTGCTCGGCCACCCCACCGTCGGGCGAGGCCTCCACCGTCGGCGAGCAGCGCAGCACCAACCCCGCGCTCACCTCCGACGAGCAGGACTTCGTCGACACCCTGATCGCCGGGCTCGGCGCCTACCCCGCCTACTACGCGCGGATGGCGCCCACGAACTCCGCCGGACCGGCGCCCGTCGACCTGTCGCTGCCCGAGCCGCTCTCCCCCGACGAACTCCGCGGCCGGCTGGAGAAGGGCCTCACCGAGGGCCAGTGGGTGGTCGACCTGCGCGAGCGCACCGCCTTCGCCGGGAAGCACCTCGCCGGGTCGCTGTCCTTCCAGCTCGCCCAGCCCTTCGTCACCTACCTCGGCTGGCTGCTGCCCGACGACGCCGACCTCACCCTCATCGGAGAGTCCGAGGAGCAGGTCGCCGACGCCCGCCGCGAACTCGTGCGCATCGGGATCGACCGCCTCGCCGGTGCCGCGACCGGCCCGATCGAGGACCTCGCCGGCGGCGCCGACCTGGCGTCCTACCGGGTCTCGGACTTCGCCGGCCTGGCCGACCGTGACCCGGCCCAGGTGGTCGTCGTCGACGCCCGCACCGAGAACGAGCGCGCCGGCGGGGGCGTCGCCGGCTCGATCCACCTCCCGCTGCACGAGCTCCTCACCCGCCGCGACGAGATTCCCGACGGCGAGGTCTGGCTCTACTGCGGCTCCGGCTACCGCGCCTCGATCGCCGCGTCCCTGCTCGCCGCCGAGCCCGGACGCGACCGCGACCTCGTCGTCGTGAACGACGACTGGCCCCACGCCGCCCAGGCCGGGCTCTCCGTCGTCCGCGACGACGAGCGCCGCGCCGCCTGAGCACCGCCGACCGAGCAGCGCCGACCGAGCAGCGCCACCTGGAACCGAGGGGTCCCGACTCCCCCCGACGGGACCCCGCACCCGGGGTGGCCCGGCCGCGCGCCTGCACCGGGCCACCCCTCCACCTCCCCGACCCCGCCTCCCCGACCCCGGAGAAACCCGTGACCTCATCGTCCACCGTGTCCGCCGCTCAACTCCTCGCCTGGCAGTCCACGTCGGATGCCGCGCCGCTGGTCATCGACGTCCGCAGCGCCGCCGAGTTCGACGCCGTCCACGTCCGCGGCGCCTACCACGTGCCGCTGGCCACCCTCGGCGAGCACACCCGCGAGCTCGCCGACCACCTCGCCCACGACGACCGCGTCGTGCTCGTCTGCCAGTCCGGGGTCCGCGCCGAACAGGGCCGCCGCCACCTCGCCGCCGTCGGCCTCGAGCACGCCCAGGTCCTCCACGGCGGGGTCGCCGCCTACGAGCAGGCCGGCGGCGACGTCGTCCGCGGCCGCCGCGCCTGGGCCCTCGAACGCCAGGTCCGCCTCACCGCCGGCACTCTCGTCGTCACCGGCCTCGCCGCCGGGCGACTCCTGACCCCCAGGGCCCGGCTGCTCGCCGCCGGGATCGGGACCGGACTCGCCGTCTCCGCCCTCACCGACACCTGCGCCGTGGGCGCCGCCCTCGCCCGGATGCCGTGGAACCGCGACCACACCGACCCCGAGCCCGGCGACACCCTCGACCGGCTCGCCCGACGCACCCGGGCAGCGTGAGCCGTGCTCGCCCTCGCCGCCCTGTTCGGCGCCGTCATCGGCGCCCTGCTCGGCCTCGTCGGCGGCGGAGGCGGCATCCTCGCCGTCCCCACCCTGGTCTATGGCCTCGGGCTCCCCCTGGCCGCCGCGGTCCCCGCCTCCCTCGTCGTCGTCGGATCCGCCTCGGCGGTCGCCGTCGCCCCCCGCGCCCGCCGCGAGGTCAACTGGCGCATCGCCGGGATCGTCGGCGCCGCCGGCATCCCCACCGCCCTGCTCGGCGGTCTCGCCAACCACCACCTCGACCCGCAGATCCTCCTGCTGGTCTTCGCCGCGATCATGGTCGCCGCGGCGGCCCGCATGCTGCGGTCGACGACCGAGACCGGCGGCGTCTGCGACCTCCCCGGCGGCGGCGTCGCCTGGCGACGCTGCCTGCCCCGCGCGATCCTCACCGGCCTGGTCGTCGGATTCCTCACCGGGCTGCTCGGCGTCGGCGGCGGGTTCCTGCTCGTCCCCGCCCTGATCATCGCCCTCGGGCTGCGCACCCCGAACGCCGTCGCGACCTCACTGGTCATCATCGTCGTCAACTCGATCGCCGGCCTGACGCCCTACCTCGTCGCCGGACGCGGCACCGGCGCCATGAACTGGCCCGTCATCGCCGTCTTCGCCCTCGCCGCGATCCTCGTGTCCCTCCCCGCCGGACGCCTCGCCCGACGCGTCCCCGCCGCCGGGCTGCGCCGCGGGTTCGCCGTCCTCGTCCTGCTCGTCGCCGCCGGCGTCACCGTCCAGGCCATCACCGCCCTCACCACCTGAACACCCACCACGAAAGGACACCCGCCATGACCGTCCCGGAGATCACCGTCGACGACGTCGCCGCCACGCAGGAGACCGACGCCACCATCCTGATCGACGTCCGCGACCCCGAGGAATACGCCGCCGGCCACATCCCCGGCGCACGACTCGTCCCCCTCCCCCAGCTCGCCGACCACCTCCCCGAACTGCGCGACGCCCGAGAGCTGCAGGTCGTGTGCCAGAGCGGGAACCGCAGCGCCCGCGCCGTCGAATACCTCACCGAACACGGCGTCCCCGCTGTCTCCGTCGTCGGCGGAACCAAGGCCTGGATCGACGCGGGCCATCCGGTGCGCACGACGTAGACCACCAACCTGTCCCTGCAACGGGTCCTCGCCGATCGCAGACGCCGTATGTCGATCCGCTGGCGATTCCGATCGCAACAAGGCTGATCGAGGCGGGCCCTGTTCCGGAAGCCGTCCTCCCGACCACCGAGGACGGCGATCGAGAGGACCAGCCCCTCCGGCTGCGTTGCTGAACCAGACCTCCGACATGGCTCTCGGCCACATCGCGCGGACCGGCTCCCAACGTCCGGACAACCAGGAACTACCCGGACGCCTCCACGGCGTAAGCGCTCATCCGATCGTCAGTGGTGTCGACACCGCCCACCGGCCCACCCACGGGCTCGCTCACGGGAGTGGAGCACCCTCGTCGATGATCGGGGTCACCGAGACCGGCTCCAGCCTTCTTCACCCCGGAGACGGCTCCCTAGCGACCGGGGTATCGCGTCGGGCCGGTCGACGGTCCACGCCCCGGCCCTCCTCTCGCGCGGCGGGTCGCTCCCGAGTTGAGCATGGACGCGCTGCGGCGGTGGTGTCAGGAGCGGGGCGTGACTTTCCCCGTGGCGTCGTGGCAGCTCGTGCTCGCCGCCGACGGAGCGAGCGACAACCGGTGGCTGGCCGGCGCCGTCGCCCGTCTCCCCGCGCAGCGGTTCCGTTCGCTGCACCAGCTGTTGGCCGAGGTGGAGAAACAGGCTGGGCGGACCCGGTCGCCGGGCCGCCCCTCGGGGGCAGTTTCAACGGGCTCGAGTCCCTCCGACGAGCAGACGTGACCCACAGATGGTCGACGTCGGGCGGGTGGCGCTGTGCCGGCGCGCGTCACCCGGCGCTCCGTCCGCCGCCAGGCTCCCCACCGCGCTGCGGTCGCCGCCCTGGCTCGCGCAGCAGCGACAACATCGGCCGCAGCCCTCCCTCCCCCGACGAGGACCGGGGCTGCGAGACCTGGCGGTGTGGCCACACCGCGCCGGCGAGGAGCAGCGTGCCGACCATGACGACGCCGGCAGCGAGCAGGAACACCGCCGGCTCCCAGAGGTCCAACAGGAAGCCCCCACCGTTGAGAGCCCCACCCAACCCGGCGAACCGCCACGCGGACGCCGCGGTACGCGACCGACCGCTCGCCTCGGCAGGCACGTGATCCGTCTAGAGGGCCTCGTATGGTGTCAGCACCGCGAAGTGCGCGAGGAAGTACAGCCCGGCACCGACGATGATTACCGCGGGCGACACGTCGAGGGCTGCGAGGAGCAGTCCTACGACCGCGACCGACGCCACCAGCAGGACGAACCGCAACCGGTGCCCGACCCGCTGCGTCCACCGGTCGTCGACCATCTCGACCAGCAGCGGCACCGCGATTCCCGCCAGCCCATCGAGCACGAGCCCCGTCACCAACGGACCCGACTCGGGGGCCGGGAGGGTCTGCAGACAGGTGCCGTGAGCGCGACCGACGTCCCGAACGCCGGTACCCCGAGCCGCAGGAGGAAGGACCAGCGGTCGCGACCGGCAGCGGACCGGTCCGCCGGGACGTCCTCGGTGCGCGACGGTCGTGACGTGGGCATCGGCCGTTCCTTGCCGTGTCCGGACCGCTGCCCACGGTCCGTCCACATGAGCGGCCGAGACGTCGAGGCGCACGCAACCCTGGTGTCAGCGATCGGCGCCGTCGACGGTGCTGTCGTCCAGCGGCTCCACCACGCCGGCCGTCCCGCCGAGGTCGCCGCGACCCGGCGTGACGCTCCGGACGCGCATGGTTCCGATGTCGGCCGAACAGGAGACGCCGGGCGAGGGCAGGAACGCCGCCGCCTGGTTCCCCGGTGGGTAGACCCGGATCCCGCGCACCCCGGTTGGGCGACACGTGTCCCGGTCGACCAGGTCGGCGTCCGTCACGCTGATGATCGAGTGCGCCGACGCCGCGGGCTCGAGGACGACCCGGTCTCCGCGGGGCCCGACCCACGCACCGGCCCGTCCGACCTGATGTCCGTCGTCACCGGCGACGTGGGAGACGCCCGGGAAGCCCTGCAACCGGCAGGGGGACGACCCGATGTTGGTGAAGTTCACGGGCCGGTACACGGTCCCCGACGTCGTCCCCTCACCCGGTCCGAGGGTGACCGACAACGACGAGGTCCGGCACACCGGGAGGCTGACGGCGGGGCCGTCGTCGGGCGTGATCGGCACGATCGAGACCTCCTCCGAGGGCGTCGTCGTGGTGGTCGCCACGGCAACGGTCGGTGAGGTGCTGGCCGACGACGACGCCGAAGCCGCCACGGTCGTGCCGCGGACCTGATGTCCTCCCGTCCCCCAGGCGATCAGGACCGCCACCGCGACCAGTCCCATCCCGTACCAGGCCCCACGGGCCGCCTCGCGCATCGTCAGCATCCCCCGGTCGTCGGCTCGGATCAGGATCTCCGGTGTCGTTCCCGGCCCACCCCGGCGCCACGCGATCGTCGGTCTTGCGGTCACCTGACGTTCTGTCCCGCCCCGAAACCTGGACCCTCGTCGACGCCTACGGTCACCGGGGATGAGCCGGGACGTCTGCTCGGCACGGCCCCGCACCCTGTCCCGAAGGACGACGATCACGTGCCGACTCCCCCGTCCCCCCGCCCGGACGACGGGCACCTCAGCGCTCGCGAACGGGCGGTGTTCGACGACATGACCCGCCGACTCGGCGACGTGGCCGACGGCCGGACGCCCACGCACGCCACCCGCACCGGCTCGTGGACCGACCGGCTCGTACGGTCGCGGCGGAGTCTGCAGGTCACGGTCATCGCGGCCGCGGTGATCCTCATCCCGTCGTCCCGGTGGGCCGCCGTGGCCATGGTCGTCGCGATGATGGCGGTGGAGCTGGTGGTGCTCGTCCGGCGTCGCCGCCGGGCCAGCAACCCGTCCGACCGCGACTCGTGAATTCGGGCCCAGGACCCCGGTCGGTCGCCTGCCCCTGTGGAAAGACCCGGTTGATCGGTCCCGGGGCGGACCTGTGGCACACCGCGGTCGAGGCGATGCGCCGGTGGCCCCTGGTCGCCGGCCTCGTCGACCAGCCCGTGCGCCTGCTCGTCGCCGCACGCCGCTCACCGTCAGGAACCACCGGTGATCGACGTCGAGTTCGTGTCGTCACGGTCGTCCTGCTCGGCGATCGCCCGCTGCGCGTGGGCCTAGGTGCGGCGCAGCCGCGAACAGGCCGCCACGAAGTAGACGATCGTCCCGGCGCCGGCGATCCAGAAGAACCGGTCGCCGACCCTCGAACGCGTGTGCGTCGGCGGCCGGGACGGGAGCGCTCGCCCGCCCCGCCCCGGCCGACGCCGTCCCAGGCTCCCCCTCGTCCGAGCCTGGGACGGCCGTTCCCGACCGGATCAGCGACCTGCCGGGAGTTCGTGCACCGCACCGGCGGGCGCCCCGTCGACGCTGCTCGGCCCTGGCGGCGGGATGACCCAACCGACCAGGAACGCGAAGACGATCCCCAACGCCCAGGGCCAGAGCGGGTGCTGCTCGGGATGATCGGGCGTCTCGCCGTGCCTCGGAGCAGTCGCCATGGGTGTCCGGCGCCCCGTCGTCAGTGACAGCCCTGCGGCGGCGTGCCGCACCGTCGGTACGCCGAGTTCGGTGGTGTCGGCCTCGGTCGGTGACATCGTCCGCTGCCCTGCGTGCCGGCCGGATGTTCCCTGCCCGTGGATGGTGCCCCCGCTGGTCGTCGTCGGTACCTGCAGGGATCATCGCCCCCGATCACCCGTCCGTGAGCCTGCGAGCCTTGCGGTCTCCTGACGGGTCCGGCCCGGAGGTCCGGGTGGAGCAGACCGCGCTGGTCGGATCGTCCTCAGGAGGCACACCGATGGAGGAAGGCGGGCCGAAGGCCCTGCTCGTGGAGGACGACGACCGCATCCGGCGGGTCCTCACCGTCGGGCTCGCCGACGAGGGCATCGAGGTCCGCGAGGCGGCCAGCGCGGAGGAGGCCCTCCCGCTGCTCGACGAGGACGTCGACGTCGCCCTGATCGACCTCATGCTGCCCGGCATCGACGGGATGGCGCTGTGCCGGTCGCTGCGCGAGCGCGGCGACCTGCCGATCATCATCGTCACGGCGCGGTCCGACACCGACGACGTCATCGCCGGGCTCGAGGCGGGGGCCGACGACTACGTGACCAAGCCGGTCGTCCCCGGCGAGCTCGCCGCCCGGGTCCGGGCCCTGCTGCGCCGCCGGCGACCCACCGAGCAGCCCCGTCGGGAGCTCGCCGTCGCCGACCTCGTGCTGCGCCCCGAGGAGGGCGTCGTGACCCGGGCCGGGGAACCGGTCGCGCTGACGCGGACCGAGTTCCGGCTGCTCACCGAGCTCGTCGAGGGCGAGGGCCGCGTCGTCTCCCGCGAGGACCTGCTCCAGCGCGTGTGGGGCTACGACTACTTCGGCGACACCCGCCTGCTCGACGTCCACGTCCGCCGCCTCCGGCGCAAGATCGAGCAGGACCCGGACTCGCCCTCCGTCGTCCTGACCGTCCGCGGTCACGGCTACCGCGTCCAACCGTGACGGCCCGCCGCACCGCCTCGCTGCGCGTCCGCGTCGCGGTCTCGTTCGGCCTGGTCACGCTGGTCGTCTGCGGTGCGCTCTCCGCCGCCACCTGGTTCCTGACGACGGGCTACGCCACCGCCCAGCGGGAGAACGCCGTGCGGGCGCGGGTCTCCGCCGACGCCACGCTCGTCGTCGGGACCCGCCAGTTCCGACCCGGCGGGCTCCCCGACCTGCTCGCGGGGCTGGGCGGGGAGCCCGACACGACGGTCCTGCTGCGATCAGCGGGCTCGTGGGCCCGCTCCGGCCCGGCGGTGTCACCCGACGCGCTGCCCCTCGAGCTCACCGCGCTCAGCCCCGGCGACCCACCCGTCGTCATGCGGATCGAGGTCGACGGGCGGGAGGTGATGGCAGGCTCGGCCGGACTCGGCACCCCCGGCGACCTGCTCGTCGAGCTCGCCCCGGTCCGGGAACTCCAGAGCACCCGTCGCTTCCTCGCCCTGCTGCTGACGGGCGGGACCGCCGCCGCCACGGTGGCGGGAGCGGTGCTCGGGGCCTGGACCGCCAGGCGGTCGCTGCGGCCGCTCCACGAGCTCACCGCCGCCGCCTCCCTCGTCGCGCGGGGCGACCTCGACGCACGGCTGCCGACGCGCGCGGACCCGGAGCTCGCCGCACTGGCGACGACGTTCAACCGCACGGTCGAGGACCTCGGCGACCGCGTCCGCCGCGACGCCCGCTTCGCCGGGGACGTCAGCCACGAACTCCGTTCCCCGCTGACGACGTTGCTCGGGGCCACCGACGTACTGCGCCGCCGCCGCGACGACCTGCCGCCGGCCGCCCGGGAGGCGGTCGACCTGCTCGGGCCCGACCTCGACCGCTTCGTCGACACGGTCGACGACCTGCTCGAGATCTCACGGATGGACCAGCCCGTCGACGAGCGCGACCTCGACCGCGTCGACCTCGCCGGCCTGACCCGCGCGGTCGCGCGCCGCCAGGGCCTCGAGGACCGCGTGGACGCCGTCCCCGGCGACACCCACGTCGTCGCCGACCGACGGCGCCTCGACGCCGTCCTCACCAACCTCTGCACCAACGCCGACCGGCACGGAGGCGGCGTCGTCCGACTCGGCGTCGGGCCGGCCCCGGAGGACCCGGGCACCGTTCGGTTGGAGGTGGACGACGCCGGACCGGGCGTGGCCCGCGAGGACCGCACGGAGATCTTCGAGCGCTTCGCCCGCGGCTCGACGGCGGGGCGCCGCGGCGCCGGAACCGGCTCCGGGCTCGGCCTCGCCCTGGTCAACGGGCACGTCCGACGACACGGCGGCCGCGTGTGGGTCACCGACCGCCCCGGCGGCGGCGCCCGGTTCGTCGTCGAGCTCCCGGTCGCCGAGGACACCATCTGAGGGACCCACCGCCGGGGCCGCAAGGCGATCGCAAGGTCAACTCGGCTGCGGGGGACGTAGACAGGGACGCGCCCCGATCGACGATCCCGAGGAGTGATCCCGTGTTCGACACGAAGCGTGAGGCCGCCCTGGCCACGTCCCTCTGGCTCGGCGTGATCGCCGCGCTCGTCTACGGGTTGGGCCTCCTGTGATCGCGGTCGACCGACCGATTCGTCAGGGTTTCGTCAGGTTCGACCGGTTCCGGAGGCCGATAGCTCGGCCACCCTGGGGGACATGACCACGACCGATCCAGAGGGTCCCGAGGGCTCGACCGAGGGCGGCTCGACGCTCGCCCGCTATCTCCGGACCCACACGAACCCGCCGGTCTTCCTCGTCTCCGGCGTCGTCGTGCTCGCCTTCCTCGCCGTCGGCGCGCTCTTCCCCGACGGCACCAGCGGCGTGTTCTCCGCGCTGCTGGGCGGCATCTCGCGCTACTTCGGCTGGTTCTACATCCTCGCCGCGACGGGGTTCCTCGTCTTCGCGCTGTACCTGATGGTGTCGAAGTACGGGCGGATCAAGCTCGGGCCCGACGACGCCGCGCCGGAGTACGGCACGACGGCGTGGTTCGCGATGCTGTTCACGGCGGGGATGGGCATCGGTCTGGTCTTCTACGGGGTCTACGAGCCCGCGTACCACACGATGAACCCGCCGACCGGGCCTGCGGGGACACCGGAGGCCGCCGAGCGCGGCATGAACTACACCTTCTACCACTGGGGCCTGCACCCCTGGGCAATCTACATCGTGCTGGGCCTCGCGATGGGGTACTTCTGCTTCCGCAAGGGCCTGCCGATGCGCCCGGCCTCGGCCCTGTACCCGCTGCTCGGGCAACGTGTCTTCCGGTGGCCCGGCGCCGTGGTCGACATCCTCGCCGTCTTCGGCACATTGTTCGGCCTGGCGACGTCGCTCGGGCTGGGCAGCCAGCAGATCGGCTCGGGGCTCAACCAGCTGACCGGGCTGCCCAACACCACCACGACACAGGTGCTCGTCGTCTGTGCCATCACCGCGGTGGCCGTGGTCAGCGTGATGCTGGGGGTGGACAAGGGCATCCGGCGGCTGTCGCTGGCGAACCTGTGGCTCGCGTTCGCGCTGATGGTGTTCGTGTTCGCCGTCGGGCCGAAGATGTTCGTCCTCACGGGGCTCGCCGACTGGACCGGCTACTACCTCCAGAACATCATCGGGACGAGCTTCACCGTCTTCAATCCCGACAGCCAGCCCGCCGCGTTCGACTGGCAGGCCTCGTGGACCCTCTTTTACTGGGGCTGGTGGATGTCCTGGGCCCCCTTCGTGGGCATGTTCATCGCGCGCATCTCCTACGGGCGCACGGTGCGCCAGTTCGTCTCGGGGGCGCTGCTCGCGCCGGTCGGCGCCTCCATCGTCTGGTTCTCGGTCCTCGGCGGCACCGGCCTCGCCCAGCAGCTGTCCGGGCAGGCCGACATCGCCGGCGGCAGTTCCGAGTCCTCGCTGTTCACCGTGCTGTCGACCCTGCCGGTCGGCGGCGTCGTGGCCGCGATCGCCTCGGTCCTCGCGATCGTCGTGGTGGTGCTGTTCTTCGCGACCTCGTCGGACTCGGGCTCGCTGGTGGTCGACATGCTCACCAACGGCGGCGACCCGCACCCGGTGTGGCAGCAGCGCCTCTTCTGGGCGCTCATGGAGGGCGCCGTCACCATCGTCCTGCTGCTCATCGGCGGGGCCGCCGCCCTGGACGCCCTCCAGGCGGCGTCGATCACGACGGGACTCCCCTTCGCCGTCGTCCTGATCCTCATGGCGATCGGTGTGCTCAAGGCGTTGCGCGCCGACCCGGCGGTGACCGACGGCGGCCCGGTCGTCCTCTCCGACACCGAGGGCGGCGGCTACCGACCCGGGCACGACCGGGGCGAGGAGGAGACCGACCCGGCGTCGGAGACCGCGGACGGGACCGAGCCGTCGGGGTCGTCGGCCGTCCCCGACGGGCCACGGCACGCCGCGGAGGACACGAGTGACGACGGCGTCGGGCAGCCCGTGCGCGGAGGCGCCCAGGCGTGACGGTCCGCCCACCCGCGCGCTGGCTCGGCGCCTGCCTCCTGGCGGGCGTCCTCCTCGCCGGCATCGCACTGCCCCCGGTCGTCGTCGGCGGCCTCCTCGTCGGCCGGGCCGCGGCGTCGGTCGATGCCACGTCCGGATCGCTCACCGGAGGACGGGTCCGGGAGGCATCGGTGGTCACCGACGCGTCCGGGACCCCGATCGCCCGGCTCTACGAGCGCTACCGGCTCCCGGTCGGCTCGGCGGGGATCGCCGACACGATGAAGGCCGCGATCGTCGCGATCGAGGACCGCCGCTTCTTCGTCCACGACGGGGTCGACTGGCGGGGCCTCGGCCGGGCTCTGGCGAGCAACGCCCTGCGGGGCTCGCCCTTCGAGGGCCAGGGCGCCTCGACGATCACGATGCAGTACGTCAAGAACTACCGGCTCTACGCGCTCGCCGACACGGAGGCCGACCGGCGGGCGGCGACCGCCGACACCCTGGCCCGCAAGGTCACCGAGGTCCGGCTCGCGCACCGCATCGAGGCGCGGCTCGACAAGGACGAGATCCTCTCCCGCTACCTCGACCTGGTCTCCTTCGGGAACGGTGCCTACGGCGTCGAGGCCGCGGCCCGGACGTACTTCGGGACGACCGCCGCGGAGCTGTCGCTGCCGCAGGCCGCGCTGCTCGCGGGGATCGTCCGCAGCCCGGAGGGGTACGACCCGACGGCGCACCCCGAGGCCGCTCAGGCACGGCGCGGCGAGGTCCTACGGGCCATGGCCGACGTCGGGTCGATCACCACCGAGCGGGCCGCGGCCGCCGACGCCGCGCCGCTCGGGGTCGCCGCGCCCCTGCGTCGGCCGGCCCAGGGCTGCGCCTCGGCGGTCGAGGGGACCGGCTTCTTCTGCCGCTACGTCGAGGAGCAGCTGGCCGCGGCCGGGATCCCGCCGTCGGAGCTGCGCACCGGCGGCTACACCGTGCGGACGACGCTCGACCCGGCCGCCCAGGCGCGCGCCGACGCGGCGGCCGGGCGGATCGGTGACACCTCGGGGGTTGCGAACGTGGTTGCGGTCGTGTCTCCCGGTGCCGCCTCCCGACCGGTGCTGGCCCTCGCCGCCAACCGCGACTACGGGCCGGACGCCGACGCCGGGCAGAGCTCGCTGCCCCTCGTCACCGCCGCCCTGCGGGGTGCCGGGTCGGTCTACAAGATTTTCACTGCCGCGACTGCCCTCGAGCGAGGGCTGGTCTCCCCCGACGAGGAGATCGACGTCCCCGAGCGCTACACCTCGTCGATCTCGCCCGGCTACACCGTGGAGAACCTCGGCAGCTACGCCGACCGCATGACCCTGACCCGGGCCCTCGCGACCTCGCCGAACACCGCGTTCGTCGAGCTCGAGGACCGGATCGGCTCCGTCCGCCCCGTGGTCGAGGCCGCCCGGGCGCTGGGGCTCCGGCGGACCCTCGGCGCATCGGCGCCCGGCGGCGGCACCGTCGGCGAGACGGTCACCGCGCAGGACCAGGCCTCGTTCACCCTCGGGCCGAACCCGACGAGCCCGCTCGAGCTGGCCAACGTGGGCGCCACCCTCGTCGCCGACGGCCGCTGGTGCCCGCCGACGCCGATCCTCGCCGTCACCGACCGCGAGGGTCGCCCGGTGGACCTCCCGACGCCCGCCTGCGAGCAGGCGGTGCCCACCGAGGTCGCGGCCGACCTGCGGACCGCGCTGTCGGAGGACCACACCGACGGCACCTCCGCCGACGCGGCCGAGGAGGTCGGATGGGACCGTCCGATGATCGGCAAGACGGGAACCACCCAGGTCTCGGCGTCCTCGGCCTTCCTCGGCGCCACCACCGCCTACGCCGGCGCGGTGATGACGTTCTCCGACCGGGGTGCCCCGCAGCCGGTGTGCACCGACCCGGTCCGCGTCTGCTCCGACGGCGACCTCACGGGCGGTTCCGTGCCGGCCGAGACCTGGTACCGGACGATGCTGCCGTTGCACCGCGGCGTCCCGGAGGACGACCTCCTGCCCGCCCGGGACGACTGACGGTGGCCGCACGACGCGCCTGACGATCGCCTGACGAAACGTTCGCGGGCCTTGTGGTCCGTGGCCGAGCGTCTGGAATGTCCGTATGACGGCTGCCGCTCCACCCCCCGCCGTGGTCGACGTCCTCGCCCAGGAGGGGGCCTCGTCCGGGACCCTCTCGGCGATCGAGGACGCCATCGACGCCGTGTTCACGCCCGTCTCCGAGGGCCTCTCGGCGGTCGTGTTCGCGGAGATCCCGCTCTTCGGGGTGTCGTTCCCCTGGATCGTCGGGTGGCTGATCCTCGCGGCGCTGATCTTCACCGTCGTGTTCCGCGCGCCGCAGTTCCGCAGCTTCGGGCTGGCCGTCCGCATCGCGCGTGGCCGGTACACCGGCGACGACGAGCCCGGGGAGATCTCGCACTTCCAGGCGCTGACGTCGGCGGTGTCCGGCACGGTCGGACTCGGCAACATCGCCGGGGTCGGGGTCGCGGTGACCATCGGCGGCGCGGGAGCCACGTTCTGGATGATCGTGGCCGGGCTGCTGGGCATGTGCACCAAGTTCGTCGAGTGCACCCTCGGGGTCCGCTACCGCGAGCACCACGCCGACGGGACCGTCTCCGGTGGCCCGATGCACTACCTGCGGCGCGGCATCGCCGAACGCTTCCCGACGGCGTTCGGACGCTCGCTCGGCAAGGTCCTCGCCGGCCTCGCCGCCGTGTTCATCCTCTTCTTCGGGGTCGCCGGCGGGAACATGTTCCAGGCCAACCAGACCTTCGCCCAGCTCACCGAGGTGACCGGCGGGGAGGCCGGGCTCCTCGGGGGCGACGGCGCCGCGCTGGTCTTCGGTGTCGTGCTCGCCCTGCTGGTCGGCGCGATCATCTTCGGCGGCATCCGCTCCGTCGGTCGCGTGACCAGCCGGCTCGTCCCGGCCATGGCGATCATCTACGTGACGGCCTGCCTGATCGTGCTGCTGGTCAACCTGCCGCTGATCCCGGCCGCCGTCGGCGCGATCCTCGGCGGGGCGTTCACCGGTGCGGGCGTCGCCGGCGGTGCGGTCGGCGCGCTCATCGTGGGCTTCCAGCGCGCCGCGTTCTCCAACGAGGCCGGGCTGGGCTCCTCCCCGATCGCGCACTCCGCGGTGAAGACCCGACACCCGGCGACCGAGGGCTACGTCGCGATGCTCGAGCCGTTCGTCGACACCGTCGTGGTCTGCACGATGACCGCGCTGACCATCGTCGTCGCCGACACCACCTTCTGGCGCGACGCGCAGGCCGCCGCGGCCGCCGGGGAGGACCCCTCGGGCGTCGTCGTCACCTCCTCGGCGTTCGAGACGGTGCTGCCCTGGTTCCCCTACGTGCTCACCCTCGCGGTCGCCCTCTTCGCGATCTCGGCGATGATCACCTGGGGCTACTACGGCCAGAAGGCCTGGACCTACCTCTTCGGGCGCAGCACCCTCTCCGAGCGCCTGTACCAGGCGGTCTTCTGCCTGTTCGTCGTGATCGGCTCCGTGCTCACCCTCGGCGCCGTCCTCGACTTCGCCGACGCCGTGCTGTTCCTGCTGGCTCTGTTCAACATCATCGGGCTCTACCTGCTCGCCCCCGTGGTGAAGCATGAGGTCGACGCGTTCCGCGCCGCGCGACGGTCCGGCGAGGTGGTCGAGATGGCGCCGTCGGAGCGGCGCGCCTCGACCAGCGCCTGACCCCGCAGGGGGCCGCCGGGTCGGTCGGCGGCTCCACCGGGCAGCCTGTCCGCGTGATCCTTCCCGGACGGCGACGGTTCGCCCGGACCGCCGCGGGCCGGGTGGTCGCCTCCGCCTCCGCGCACCGGCTCCCCGCCCTCGCGGCCGAGTCCGCGTTCTTCGCGGCCCTTTCGGTGTTCCCGGCGTTGCTCACGGTCGTGGCCATCCTCCGGGCGGCCGCTCCGGCTCTTCCCGGCGCGGCCGACGCCGCGGCCGTCGAGGGGATGACCCGACTGCTGCGGCTCGTGCTGACGACACGGGGCAGTGCGGCCGCGGACGCTGCGACCGCCCTGCTGGCCACCAGCACCCCGGGCCTGCTCACGGTCGGGACCGCTGCCGCGGTGGTGCTGGTGGTCCGCACGCTGCGCTCGGTGCTCCACGGCCTCGCGACGATCTCCGGGACCGCGCCGCGCTCCTGGCGGGTGGCCGCCTTGATGGGGGTCCTGTTGCTGGTCGGCGCCGCGACCGTCACGGCGGCGGCCGTGCAGGATCCGATCGCGTGGCTCGGGGTGCCCGGCGGGCACCTGCTCTGGCGGGTGCTCCGGTGGCCGCTGATGCTGGTCGCCCTGTTCGGCTGGGCGGTGCTGGTCCTCCGGTCCGGCGTGCGACGGAGGAAGCGGCGCGCGCTGGTGGCGGCCGGAGCGCTGGCCGTGGGCGGGTGGGTGCTGGCCAGCGCGCTGTACCCGGTGTACGTCTCGGTCGCGGCGAGCGTCGCGCAGGGCCTCGGCGCCCTGGGCGGCGGGCTCATCCTGCTCGTGTGGCTCTACCTGCTGATGGCCTCGCTGTACCTGGCGGCGGAGACCCTCGTGGTCAGGTCGTCCCCTCCCCGCGCCCCGACCACGCGCGGGGACGAGGACCGCGGCTGAGCCGGCTACCGCGGTCGTCAGGAACTTGCAAGGACGGACCCCTTCCACCGTGGCCCGTCCCGGCGTTGCATGTCCACGGCCGCGTCGGGCGCCCGCCCGGCCGGGAGCGCAGGAGGGCAGGTCCGACGTGACGTGCGAGGCCGGGTCCGCGGATTTCTCCGACATCGTCTGCGAGGAGACGGGGGTGTCGGTGCGGCAGGCGGCCGCCCGCGCGCTGATCGCCCGCGACGAGGTCCTCGGCGAGCCCTCCCCCGCTGAGGGGCCGCAGCACCACGCGGCGATGATCGAGGACGTGCGGGCGCTCACCGGGGTCCTCGCCGCCGAGTTCGACCTCGCCGCCCACGACGTGGCCGCCCTGCGCGATGCCGCGTACTGGGCGTCGGCCGCGCACCGGGCCACCATGCGCTCGGACACCTTCGCCCTCCACACGGCCCTCGCCATGCGCGCCTACGACGAGGACAGCGGGAGCCGGCGAAGCGGGTCCTCGCCCACCTGACGACCACCTGACGATCGCGGCCGGTCCGATTCCCGGCCGGAGACCTGCGGTACCAGGACCGGGTGACCCCACGACACCCGGTCCCTGCCGTGCTCGCCGTGACCGTCGCCCTCGCCGTCGTCGCCGGGTGCAGCTACGGCGTCGAGGCCGCTCCCCCGCAGAGTCGGCCGATGGCGCCCGAGAACACCGTCGCGCCCCCGACCCCCCAGACCTGGCTCGGCCAGGTCTGCTCCGCTCTGGTGCCCGCCGTCCGTTCCACCGAGCCGGTCCCGGCGACCGCGCCGGGTGACCTGGCCGGGTCGCGGGATCGCATGGTCGCCTACCTCGAGCAGAGGGCGGCCGCTCTCGACGCCTCCGCCGACGGCGTCAACCGTGCGGGGCCGGCGCCCGTCGACAACGGCCAGTCCACCACCGCGACCGTCGTCGACCTGCTGCGGGAGCGGTCAGCCTCGCTCCGGGAGCAGCGCGCAGCGCTGGCGGCGATCCCCGCGAACTCCGACGCCACCCTCGTCGGCGGGCTCGAACGGGCACGGTCGGCCCTCCCGCTGCCCGGTCCGACCGTCCTGCGGGACCTCGCTCTGCCCGTGAACCTCACCGACGAGGCGGCGTCGGTCCCGGCCTGCCGCACGCTGAGCGCTTCGTGAGGGTCCGGCAGCGACGTCCCCGGACCTCGATCGCCCGCTGCTCGCGGGACGGCGGTGGAGCGTCGTCGGGGAGGTCCCCGATGAGATCACGGAGGTTGCCCAGCAGGCTCATCGATCGGTCTCCTCTCACGGGCGGTCGGCGTCCAGCACACCACGGCCGACGTCATCGTCGGGTCGGGACGACGTTGCAGCCTCCTGACGAAGACCGTGATGCGCGGTGTGCCGGTGCGCGGTCGGTCGGCTCCGACGTGCCACGACCCGTACGGTGGTTCACGGTGTGCCGGGAAGTCTGGTCGGCGTCGAGCCGACGCCTGTCCGGAGGTCACCCGTGAACCGTCCCCACCTGTTCGCCCGCGGCACCTGGCGCGAGCAGCGGCGGATCGGCGACGTGCTGCGACGCGAGACGGTCGGTGGCGCCCTGCTCGTCGGCGCCGCCGCGATCGCGCTGATCTGGGCCAACTCCCCGTGGGCGCAGGCCTACACCGACCTCGCGGCACTGACGGTGGGCCCGGCGGCGCTGCACCTCGACCTGAGTCTCGCCACCTGGGCCGCCGACGGCCTCCTCGCGATCTTCTTCTTCGTCGCCGGTCTCGAACTCAAGCGCGAGTTCGTGGCCGGGGACCTGCGCGACCCCGCCCGGGCCGCTCTCCCGGTCGCGGCCGCGGTCGGGGGCATGATCGTGCCCGCGGTCCTCTACACCGTGATCAATCTCGGGACCGACGGTCTCGACGGCTGGGCGATCCCCACCGCCACCGACATCGCCTTCGCGCTCTCGATCCTCGCGATCATCGGGACCAACCTGCCCGACGCGTTGCGCACCTTCCTGCTCACTCTCGCCGTCGTCGACGACCTGCTCGCGATCACGATCATCGCGATCTTCTACACCGACGACCTGTCGGTGGTGCCGCTGCTGCTCGCGCTCCTGCCCCTCGCCCTGTTCGCCCTGCTGGTCCAACGCCGGGTCCGTCGGTGGTGGCTGCTGCTGCCGCTGGCCCTGCTGACCTGGGTGCTCGTCCACGAGTCGGGTGTCCACGCCACCGTGGCGGGGGTCCTGCTCGGCTTCGCCGTCCCCGTCGTCCGCCGCGCCGAGGGGCCCGGGCCCGGGCTCGCGGAACACTTCGAGCACCGTTGGCGGCCGCTGTCCGCCGGCGTCGCCGTCCCGGTGTTCGCCTTCTTCGCCGCGGGGGTCGGGGTCGTCGGCGGAGGCGCCGCCAGCGCCTTGACCAGCTCGGTCACCCTCGGAATCGTCGTCGGGCTCGTCGTGGGCAAGACGATCGGCGTGCTCGGCGCGACCTGGCTGGTGCAGCGGTTCACCCGCGCCCGGCTCGCCGAGGACCTGTCGTGGTGGGACGTGTTGGGCCTGTCACTGCTCGCCGGCATCGGGTTCACCGTGTCCCTGCTCATCGGCGAGCTGGCCTTCGGAACCGGGACCCCCCAGGACGACATGGTCAAGATCGGCGTGCTGGCCGGCTCCCTGATCTCCGCGCTGCTGGCCACCGTCGTCCTGCGTGCCCGCGCCCGCGTCTACCGCCGCATCTGCGACGAGGAACGACGCGACGCGGACGCCGACGGCGTCCCCGACGTCTATCAACGAGACATCTGAGGCGCTCCTCACCCGCCCGGATGGCGCGACGCCGGAAAGCATTGTGCTCTCGCGACGACAGGAGCGGGCGCCGGACCGCCTGGGCGGCACCGCTGTGCTGATGGTGACGCCAGGCGTGGTGAACAGCGACGACCTCGGCGCGGTCCGTCGAGCCTCATCCAGAGCATTCCGAGTAACGATGCGACCTTTGGGCTGCGTCACGACCTGAACCGCAGCGAGGACGGCGCTCGGACGGTGCCAGCCGACGGCCCTGGACGGCGAGCCCGCACTGACGACGAGCGCTGGGTGCTGCGGGGCGTCCAGAGCGGCCGGCGCTTCCCACCTCGGGGCCGACGGACCCGGCTGCCACACTGGGCCACGCCCCCACCCCCGAGGAGTCGACGGTGTCGATCGCGGTCTTCCTGGCGCTGTTCGCCCCGGCGGTTCTCCTGCCTCTCATGGGTGCACCGGTGGGACGGTTCCTCGCCGACCAGCTGCGCCCGACCTGGAGCGTCGCGGTTCTGACGGGGGTGCTCGCGGGCTTCGCCGCGGTCACCGTGGCCGGCCTCGCTCTGCTCGCCGCCGTCGCGGTCTCGGAATGGGAACCGGCCCTGGTGTCGCGGACGTGGTCGCTGGCGGCGCTGATCGGTGGTCGCGCCGAGGTCACCGCACTCCTCGGCGTGGTCCTCGGCGTCCTCGCCTGGCTGGGCCTCGGGATCGTCGTGGTCCGCGCGGCGCTCGCCGTCCGCGGGATGGCCCGGCGCTATCGGTGGGCCGGTCGCCAGATTCCTCCCGGGGCCGAGCCCGGCTCGGTCATCGAGGCGCCGGAGACCGCAGCCCCGGCCCGGGTCCTGCCGGTCCGGGGCGGACACGTCCTGGTCGACGCCCGACTCTGGGCGGCCCTGCCCGCCCGGCACCGCGATGCGGTCCTGGCCCACGAACGGGCCCATCTGCGTCGCCACCACGACCGGCACCTCGCCGCCGCGGCCCTCGCCTGTGCCTGCAACCCGCTGCTCTCCCCGCTCGCCCGCGCGCTGGACTACGCGCTGGAGCGCAGCGCCGACGAGGACGCCGCCCGCTCGTGCGACCGCCGCACCGTCGCGCACGCGATCGGAGCGGTCGCGCTCGCGGGCCGCCCGGACCACACGGTGCTCGCGGCGACCGGCGGCGAGGTACCGCACCGGGTCGGCGCCCTGCTCGAGACGCCGCGAACGACGTGGCGCGGCTTCGCGGTCGCGGTCGCCGCCCTGCTGGCCCTCGCGGCCTCGACGGGGCTCGCGCACCACGCGTGGGTCGATCTCCTGGAGATCCTCGCGACCCGGTAGGCCTACGACCGGGGGTCGGCCTCCGGGCGCCCTGCGAGCAGCCGCCGCAGCAGCGCCTCGTCGTCGCTCGACAGGTCGGACACGAAGCGCGAGAGCACCTCGCGGCGATCGACGTCGCCCTCGAGCACCCGGCGCATCGCGCGGGCCGCCAGCCCTGCGGAGTCGGCGGCCGGGGCGTAGCGGTGCGAGCGGCCGTCCCGCTCGCGCACGAGCAGACCCTTCGCGTGCAGGCGCCCGAGCGTGGTGATCACCGTCGAGTACGCCAGCGGCCGCGGCAGGCCGTCCCGCACCTCCGCCGCGTTGAGCGGCCGGCCCGCCCGCTCGAGCACCGCCCACACCTCCGAGGCCAGCTCGCCGCGGGCCCGCGCCTGCTCCTCGCCGCCCGCCTGCGCCACGTGCCCCATCCTGCCGCACCCGCGGAACCGGGCGCCCCGTCGTGCGTCCTTCTACATGCTCGTAGATGATGATTCGGCCGATCACCGCTCCCCGTGGAGGACACCGATGACCCCGACTCCCCACCGCATCGCGCTCGCCGTGTCCGGCGCTGCGCTCGCCCTCGCTCTCGCGGGCTGCAGCGGAGGTGGCAGCGAGGCCCCGGCGAGCAGCTCGGCCACCTCGACCCCGGCCTCCACGTCCGCGACCTCCGCCGGCTCCGCGACGTCCGCGAGCGCTGCTCCCACCGGCGGGCCGAAGGTCTCCGCCAACAACGCCTCCGAGGACGAGCTCGCCCAGCGCTTCGAGCAGGCCGGGATCCCCAACGCCGAGAAGTGGGCCGACGAGGTGGTCGAGTACCGCCCCTATCCCGCCGACGACCCGAACTTCAACGCCCTGCGCGAGGAGCTCGCCAAGTACAACCCGGGCCCCGGCGTGGTCGACCAGATCGTCGCCGTCCTCCAGCCGTGACCCACGTCGACCCCGCGACCGGCCCCGCGACCGAAGCCCGGACCCGCCGTCGGGAACCCGCGACCATCCTGCGCGCCGGCGCTCTCGCACTCGCCGGGATCGGCGTCGCCGCCACCGCCTTCGAGCTGGCCAGCGAACGGCACTGGAACGACCTCGACCAGCTCATTCCCTGGGCGGCGCTCGTCGTGCTGCTCGGGGCGATCGGCGCGGTCCTCGTCCCGCGAGCCGCGGCGCTGACGCTCTCCCGGGTCCTCGCGGCGATCGTGCTCGCGGCGAGCCTGTACGGGATCGTCGACCACACCGTCGCCAACCACGACGCCGGCGCCCTCGACGGCCGGTACTCCGAGACCTGGGACGACCTCCCCGCCGCCCAGCAGTGGTGGTACGCCGCGACCAAGACCGTCGGGCCCGCCCCGACCCTCGCCCCCGGCGTGCTCGGCCAGGGCGCGCTGCTCGTCCTGCTCGCCGGCGTCGGCCGCCGGAACCGCGCACCCTCGCGACACCGGAGCTGAGAGATGCTGCCGGAGCGCGGGCTCGCGTTAGTCCTCGGCATCTATGTCGCGGTCTCGGTGACCTGCGCGCTCCTCGGCGTCGCCGCGCTGGTCTACCGGACGCTCGGACACCGCTGCGACATCAGCACCCTCGGCCCCGTCGTGGTCCTCGTCGCCGCCACGACCACCGCAACCGCCGGAGCCGCGATGATCGCCGTCCTGCGGCGCAGCCACACCTGACTCCGTCCGGCGGTGACTACGCGATCGGCCCAGGCTCGGGGCCGAACAAGCAGCGATGCTCGCGCGCTCAGCGCCCGAGTGCCGCGATAGTCCCCGTTATCGCGACATAGCCGGATGACGGAGAGGGCCGCTCAAGGCCGGGCCTTCCGCAGCTCGAGCACAGTTTGCCGTTCCTCACTGGGCATGAGGTGCTTCAGCAGGCCCTCGATGATGAGAACGCCGAGGCGTGCAGTCTTCGCAACCTCTGCGGCGGGCACCCCGCCCTGCCAGGCCTACTCGGTCAGCAGCGGTCCGAGTACTGTGAATGCGGCACGTCAGACAGCGACTCGAGAGGTCGTCGAGCACTCCCCTCGTGTGCTCGACGACCTCCCCCGCCGACCGACAGATCCACCGACCGGATCAGCTGGGCCTCGAGACCGTGTGCGGACCTCCGCGGATAGGTCGTCGCGAGCCTCGTCCCTCGGCCCCGCCACCAAGCAGCACCGCCATTCCGGCCGGGCTGTTCAGTCCGCTCAGCGCGACGATCGCCCCAACCGAGAACCTGTTGCGCCACTGGTACGCGGGGCCCGTGACCGACTCGTCCAGCTAGAACCCCCGCCGGCCAAGTCTCCCTCTACCCCGGCGCGATTGCGTCACGCACTTACACGGGCTTGCAAGAGGACCTGACCTTCAGCCACGCAGCAGCTAATCGTCGGGTAAATCCCAGAACAAGCACTTCGATGTCTCACCTACGGTCGCCACCTGAGAGAGGCGCTTGGCCGCAAGTTCAGCGGCTTCACTGGCGGTCGCTTGCAGTACTCGATCTTTAGTGACCTGCTCGTTGACCTGTCCAGCGGCCAATTCCTTGGCGCATTCCAGCGGGCTCTTTCCGGCTCCGACAGCCGCACCCGGGTCGAGGGGAACGCAATCCCCGTGTTCCATGCCGAGACCCTGCGAGTTGCACCAAACCGCCATGATGCACAGGCTCTGGAGGTTGTCGGTGAGGGCCTGGCACGGGCTGGGCACGGGCGGGGTCGGTTCGACTGGATCGGAGAGCGCCCTCTGGATCGCCGCGCCGGTCACTGGCCCGACGTTGCCGTCGGCGCCGAGGTGCCGTTGACCTTGGAAGTCCAGTACGGCTTTTCGCGTGTCGGGACCAAACAGGCCGTCCTGGTCGAGCTGATAGGCGGAATTGATCTCGTCCAGGTCCCACTGCAGGGTGCGTACGCAGTCGCCGCTATCGCCCTCGACGAGTCGAGGACATCCCAGCACACTCTGATTCGATTCGTCGGCCGACGCCGGGGCGCTCCCAAGGCCGAACAGGAGGAGCAGCAGGGCCGCGAGAACACCCCCGACTCGGATCGCAAAGAGATGCTCCCGCCCCGTGCGGGGCTCTCGCTTAGATGTTGGAGCGGATCTCACGTGAGAATCATCGAGGTTCATGATGCTTCCTTGTCGGACGGGGCGAGGAGACCGCGCAGCCAGGTGCTGGGCGGAACCAAGACGTTAGATCGCCACCGCGGATGAAGGATCGGGGTTCACCCGATACCTGACTAAGGGTTTCCCCCTGCCGCAGTTCAGTCACGCTAAATCGCACAGACCGGGTGTGAAGCCGCAGGAGAGGGTAGGGCGGACGGTGGCGGCGCGCTGGCGACCGCATCTCGCTTCGATGTCTCGGTGCTGCGAGACCGCGACCTCGGGCACACCCTTTCCGTCGCGACTGGGCGGCCTGGTCGGCCAGTCGGAGGGCGACGGCGACGACGCTTGCGGCCTCCGTATCCCCGAGAACTCCACGCCCCGCCACTCCTATCCCCACCAATCGCGCGGGCGCTAGCAGGGCAATTGTCGAGGTGAGCGACTGGCTCGGGGCGAACACCGGATGTGCGTTCTGATCTGGACGAGTATGGCAGATACGGCCAGTACGAGGAGGGCGCCGTCGACGGCTGCAAAGGTGGCACCGGCTATCCCGATGTCCACAATGTCCGGTGCTTCTTTCCCCAGCAGCCAGCGGAAGAAGGCGGAGATGAAGGAGACCGCGAGAAAGGTCGCGCCGATCGGTAGGAGCCCGACGATGGCCGGCAGGAGCAGCAAGCCCGTCCATCGGATCCGTCCCTGGAGAACGTCGGTTGTCGGGAGCAGCGTCAGCAGCACGAGAACGAGCATTGTCGGCGTCCCGATGTAGGGGATCTCGAGCACAGACCACGAGGCGACCCCGAAACCCTCGACGAAGGGCAGGACCATGCCGAGGAGTCCAACCAGGCACACGGCGGTCGCCGCGGTTGGGATGGCCGGAATGCGCCGGCGAGCCCAGGGCGTGGGCGTGGGCGTGGGCGTGGGCGTGGGCGATGGTGGCAGGTGTGGTTGCGGGTGGCCGACAGGTGCCTGCGGAGGCGTTCGCCTTGCGTTCATCTCGACCCTGACCTGGCGGCCGACACCGCGGCCGACCTGAGCCGCCACTATCGCTCCGTGGACGGCCGCGGTCACGATCTTCGCCCCAGCCGCATCGGCTCGTGACGGGACTGGCGCCCTAGCGTGGACCGGGTTCGAGAACGTTGAAGGCCCCGCAGGAAGACCGTGCATCGGCTGAGCGACAGCAGGTCGTGGGGACGGGGGGCGGGGAACCCAGGGAGCGAGACCAGCCCCGGGCACGACGACACCGGTCGTCGGCGCATCGTCGTCGATGTCGTTCTCACGAGCACTCACGAGGTGTCTCCCGGTCCCCGGCACCGCGCGTGCCGACTGCTTTGCTCTTCGCCCGCGGCGGCGTCACCGTGGGCATGGCTGTTCTGAGGGCGATCCGTGATGTCGCCCGTCATCCGGTGGCTCGTCGCCTCGGTCGCGGGGCGCACGACCGCCCGCGGGAATGGCATTCGCAGTCGCCTTCGTTCCCTGGGACTACAGAGTGCTCTGCAAGGCCGCGGCCATTCGACGTTGCCCCTCCGCGGTGGGGTGGAAGGAAGCGGAATAGATGTCGAACACGTCGATCGACAGCTGTCGCAGGTCGAGTGCCGCGACGTCGCTGAGCAGCGTCTGTCCTGCGCTGAGCGACACGCGGGCGGAGTTGATCCATGGAGTAGGGCGTCCGGTATCGCCACAGCTGACGGTGTGGCCGTCCTCGAGGTACCCGCCGAATGCTGCCTCGACGTCGACGAGCCGGAGGCGGTCGCCCCCCGGCTCTGATCGGACCTGGTTGACGGCGGAGACGATCGCGGCGTTGGCCTTCTGCTCGTCCAGAGCGAACTGGTGCTCGACGTCGGCCGGGATCACAAGCTGCAACGGGTGGATACGGGCGATACGGCAACCGCCACTGCGCTTGCTCAAGGTGAATAGCGGCGGATAGGTCAAGACTCTGACCTGGGCTCTCGGCGCGGCCCGCAGGGTGCGTTCATAGACATCGACGAGCTGCGACCGCATGTCGTCAATCTGGCTCTTCCGGAATCAGAGTGCGAGGTTCCCGCAGTGGAGCAGGGAGCGGATGCGGTAGTTGATCAGGTTGCGGAACCCGAGGGCGTTGCGGCGCAGGGCCTCGAGGCGCCCGTTGATGGCTTCGGT
>NZ_JAJNDA010000028.1 GCF_021026295.1 Actinomycetospora soli | reverse complement strand
AGACGCGGTCGGCCAGCCGCTGCACGGCGGCCTTGCCGTTCTGCGCGTCCTCGACCATCCGGGCCATCTGCGCGAGCTGGGTGTCGGAGCCGACACGGGTCGCGCGGACGACCAGTCGGCCGCCGGCATTGACCGTGGCACCGATGACGGTGTCGCCGGGGCCGACCTCGACGGGGACCGACTCGCCTGTGACCATGGAGGCGTCGACCGCGGAGGCGCCGTCGACGACCTCGCCGTCGGTGGCGATCTTCTCCCCAGGGCGCACGACGAACCGCGTCCCGACGGTCAGCTCTCCGATCGGGATACGGGTCTCGATTGGGCCGTCGGGGCCGTCGCGCAGGACGGCGACGTCCTTGGCCCCGAGGTCGAGCAGCGCCCGCAGCGCGGCGCCTGCTCGACGCTTCGCGCGGGCCTCGAAGAACCGGCCGGCGAGGATGAAGGTGGTGACTCCCGCGCCCACCTCGAGATAGATGTTCCCGGCCCCGTCGGTGGGGGCGATCGAGAGCTCGAACGCGTGGGTCATCCCCGGGATGCCCGCGGTACCGAGGAACAGCGCGTAGAGCGACCAGCCCAGGGCGGCGAGCGTGCCCATGGAGATCAACGTGTCCATGGTTGCCGAGCCGTGGCGCAGGTTCGTCCAGGCGGCCCGGTGGAATGGCAGTGCACCCCAGATGATCACCGGCGCGGCGAGCGTCAGCGACGCCCACTGCCAGTAGGTGAACTGCAGGGCCGGGACCATCGCGAGGGCGATGGTCGGGACCGAGAGCACCAACGAGACGACGAGCCGGGTCCGGAGCTCGGTGGCCTCGCGATCAGCCTCGGGCTCCTCACCCCCGTCGGTCTCGTGCGCGGTCGACGGAGTGGCGGAGTAGCCGGCGGCTTCGACGGCCTCGACGAGGTCGGCGGTCGTGACCGTGTCGGGGTAGGTGACGCGGGCCTTCTCGGTGGCGAAGTTGACCGAGGCCTGGACGCCGTCGAGCTTGTTGAGCTTGCGCTCGATGCGGTTCGCGCATGAGGCGCAGGTCATTCCGCCGAGCGCGAGCTCGACGTGCTGTGCGCCGGTGACGCTCGCGGGCGCGGTTCCGGTGTCGGTGCTCATCGCGGGTGCTCCTCCCGTCGATCGTCAGTGGGCGGTGGTGCTGTGTGGTGGTGCGACCGGACCGGGCACGGAGTCGGGCCCGGCGAGCGCGCCGAGTCCGGCTCCGGCACCGAAGGTGATGGCGAGGGCCGCGCTGAAGGCCGCCAGGCGCGGTGCCGGGCGTTCGGACCATCGGGATACCCGTGGGCCGAGATGGCCCCGCGGGGCGGGTGCGGCACTCATGCCGCGTGCTCGGCGAGCCGGTATCCGGCCTCGGTCACGGCCGCTCGGATCTGCTCCACCGCGATCGGCGCCGAGGCGGTCACCGTAACCGCGCCCGTGCTGCGGTCGACGTCCACCGCGGTGACGGCTGGGATCTCCTGGAGCTCTTCGCGCGCGGAGCGCTCGCAGTGCTCGCAGGTCATCCCGACGACGGTGTAGGTGGTAGTGCTGCTCACGATCTTCTCCTCGGTGTCGACTCGGCGGGTGACGACGGACGTGGGTCTCAGGCGCGGACCAGGCGGGCGATGGCGGCGTTGGCCTCGGCGACCTTGCGATCAGCGACGTCGCCGCCTTCGCTCACCGCCTCGGTGACGCAGTGCTCGAGGTGGTCGGACAGCAGTTCCAGCGCCACGCCTTCGAGGGCACGGGTCGCCGCCGAGACCTGGGTGAGGACGTCGATGCAGTACGTGTCCTCCTCGATCATTCGGGCGATCCCGCGAACTTGCCCCTCGATGCGGCGCATCCGCTTCAGGTAGGCGTCCTTGTCCTGGCTGTAGCCGTGCATGACGACCTCCTCGCTCGACTCGAGCATATACCTCTAGGGGGTATGGGTATCAAGTCGAGCCCGTGGCGACTGCACGTCGGCGACCCGCAGGATCGTCGCGCACTACCGCGATCAGACGAGACATCGCTGCTCAGGAGCACGGGCAACCCGATCGGCAGCCCGCCATGGGCGGAGTTGCACACCCGGAGCGGGGCGGGATGCCGCGTGGCTTGCCCATACCCCGTACGGGTACGAGGTCGCTGGCCCGCGGGGCTCTCGCGGGCCTCCGCCGCGGTTCCCGACCTGAATGGACCGCGACCGAGGGACACGTCCGCAGTACTGTTCAGCCCGTGCTGAATCGTGAGTCGCGCGAGGTGGCGGCCGCACGGCTGGGTCGGGCGCTCGCGGACTCGACCCGCCGGCGCCTGTTGCTGGCGTTGGTGGACGGCCCTGGTTATCCGGCCGTGCTGGCGCAGAGGCTGGAGTTGACCAGGTCGAACGTGTCGAACCACTTGTCGTGTCTGCGCGGGTGCGGGCTGGTGGTGGCCCATGACGAGGGTCGACAGGTCCGCTACGAGCTCGCGGATCACCATCTCGGGCGGGCACTCTCCGAGCTGCTCGAGGTGGTGCTTGCGGTCGCTCCGTCTCCGGAGTGCGAGCCGCAGTGCACCCCTGCCGTGGGTCGCCACGAGGCAGCACTGCTCGGCGTCACCGGGACCGCGTCGTGAGCTCGCCACCGAGCGTCGAGGTCTCGGCGGTATCGGGCGAGCGCCGGCAGGTCTTGACTCGCCGGGTGCGGTCGTTGGTCGCGGTGACCATCGCCTACAACGTGATCGAGGCCGTGATCGCGGTGGCGGCCGGGACCGTTGCCTCGTCGGCCGCGCTGGTGGGGTTCGGCCTGGACTCGGTGATCGAGGTGTCCTCGGCGGCAGCCGTGGCGTGGCAGTTCGCGGGCCGGGACCCCGCGGCGCGGGAGAAGGTGGCGCTACGACTCATCACGGCGTCGTTCGTGGCTCTGGCGATCTACGTGTCGGTCGAGTCCATCCGCGCTCTGAGCGGCTTCGCCGAGCCGGAGCACTCGCCGGTCGGGATCGGGCTCGCGGCAGTGTCGCTCGTGGTCATGCCCTGGTTGTCGTGGGCGCAGCGTCGGGCAGGCCGCGAACTCGGGTCGGCCTCGGCGGTGGCGGACTCGAAGCAGACTCTGCTGTGCACCTATCTCTCGGCGGTGGTGCTGGTCGGGTTGGTTCTCAACAGCCTGTTCGGGTGGCGCTGGGCCGACCCCGCGGCAGGACTGGTGATCGCCGTGATCGCGCTCAGGGAGGCCCGGAACGCCTGGCGGGGTGACGGGTGCTGCACCCCGGCGCTGCAGGCCGTGGCTGCCGCGGAGCCCGTCAGCGCGTGTTCGTGCTGCGCGACGCGGGCCGTTCCCGGAGGCGGCTCGGGCGATCGGTGTTGTTCCTGATGTAGCTACGGGTGGGCGGGTACACGCCGAGCAGCGCCTCGAGAGGCGCCGGCGGACGCGGACCACACGTTCGCCGGCGCCCTCGGGCTACCTGATCAGACCCGACCGAGCAGGGTCTGCATCTGCAGGATTTCCGACTGCTGGTCGGCGATGATGGCCTGGGCGAGCTGCTTGGCCTGCGGGTTCTGCCCCTGAGCCAGCTCGGTCTGGGCCATCTGGATCGCACCGGTGTGGTGCTGGATCATCATGTCGAGGAACGCTCGGTCGAACGCCGCTCCGGACTGCGCCGACAGCTGCTGCATCTGGCCGTCGCTCATCATGCCGGGCATCGACGTGCCCCCCATCGGCATCCCCGTCATCCCCGGCATCCCGGGCATGGAGGTGCTCCCGGCCGGCGGCGCCGGGGCGCCCCAGGCGGCAAGCATGGCGTTCATCTGATCCAGCTCGGGGGCTTGGGCCCCCTCGATCTTCGTCGCCAGCTCTTTGATCTCGGGCGAAGCCGCCCGGGTCGGCGCGAGCTGGGACATGGCGATGGCCTGGGTGTGGTGCGGGATCATCTGCTGGGCGAACATCACGTCGGCCGCGTTGTGCTCGGCGGACACCGGCGCCGTGCCCTGCGCCGCTGTCGGGGTCGACGGTAGGGCGCTCGGCGTCGTCGTGGGGGCGGTGCTGGAGCAACCGGCCGCCACCGCGGCGACGGTCACGCCGGCGAGGACGCCACCGGCAAGTCGAGTACGCATGGGTTGTTCGTCTCCTTCGGCTGCACGCCCCGCTCCTATGCGGGCGTGCGCGGGCATGGGTCGGCGCCACAACGTCGAACTGTTGACGTCGCGGTGGGTCGACCTACAGCCGAAGAACCTGCAATCGGGCCTGCCTGCGCTGGGAAGGAGGCGGCCGAGGCGTGAGTGGGAGCCATCCCGTCGACGTGGAGGTCGAGGTGGCCTGCGCGCCGAGCGCAGAGGCAAGGAGTAGGAGCGCGGCCAGGGCAACGACCGCCGCGAGGACGGCCAGGCACAGATGCACCATCGCCATCCCGCCGGCCATCGGGTCCGGTGACCCGATCTCGGCAGTGCCCGCCACCGCGTCGCTCGCGTGCCGTGTGTCGAAGGCGAACCTGGCCGGCGCTGAACCCGGGGTCGCGACATGCCCACCGAACGAATCCGTCGCCGTCGGCAGCGCCTGGAAGCTCGACACACCGGCCGCCGCGTGGGACGCCATGTCCGCGCCCTCGCCGTGTGCGTGGGCTCCCACGACGTGGTGCATCACGACGACGAAAATAGCCAGGACGAGGAGCCCGAGCCGCTGCAGCATCCGACCGTGGGCGGGCGCGGCGGCGGGCAGCCCGACGGCGGCCGCGACCGGCACGAAGCTTCGCCCACGCCCTGACACGTTGCTCATTCTACGATCGCGGTGGCGGTACCGCTGTGAGGCGGGAGCCGAGGGGCTCTGTGGAGCAGCCGTGGCCGGTCCACACCTGCCCACGAGCAGCCCCGGCGCCCCAGACCCCGTTGGCGGGCGTCTAAGCCACCCACGCCGAATTTCGGATAGCGTGAGGTTCCGCTATCCGAGGAGGGGTGGGTTTGTGACGAGTGTTCGGCGGCGGGATCGGTGGCGGCGAGGCTGGGACCGCAGTGCGGGCGGCTACGACGCCCAGATGGCGCGGTTCGATCGCTGGTTGTTCCGGGACACCAGGACGTGGATCTGTTCCCGAGCCCGGGGGGAGGTCCTCGAAATCGCGGTGGGCACGGGGCTGAATCTGCCGCTCTACCCACCGTCCTGTCGTGTCACCGGCATCGACATCAGCGCGGAGATGATCGAGCACGCCCGCCGCCGGCGCGACGGGCTCGGGCGCGGCGACGAGCTGCGTCTCGGCGACGCCGAATCCATCGACCTGCCCGATCACAGCGTGGACACCGTGGTGTGCACCTTCTCCTGCTGCGCGATCCCCGACCATCTCCAGGCGCTGCGCGAGATGCTGCGGGTGCTGCGCCCAGGGGGGCGCCTGCTCCTGGCCGATCACATCGCCAGCGACTGGGCATCGGTCCGAGTCGGGCAGCGCCTCATCGAAGCGGTGACGATCCCGATCGCGGGCGAGCACTTCACCCGGCGGCCCGCCGCCGACCTGGCCGAACTCGCCGGCCTCGCCGACCACCCGATCGTCGTGCAGGAACGCGAGCGTTTCACGTTCGGCATCGTGGAGCGACTGGCGGCGGAACGCGTCTCGCCGTGACCTCATCGCACCGCGCGGGCCGACGACCGCGGCGCACACCCGCCGAGCGCCATTTGGGACGTCTCACGTCGTGGTCGCAGGACGCCGATCGCGCGACGTCGGTCACGTGGCCCTGGTTGGTGGTATGCCCGTACGGCGATGGGAAGTCGGGTCAGGGACGGGAAGCCGTGGCGGTGCCGGACGGAACCCCTGACCGGCCCCGGAGAACCGGTCTCGACTCGCGCAGGCCGGGCAGGCGGGAAGTGCTCCCTCCCGGCGGGATCCGTCGCCCTGCGAGACCTGCATGTCGCAGCTCAGCGACATGGTGCTGTCGTTCCACAAGCCTCGTTCCGGCGACCTCGAACAGGTGGAAGCCTGCGCATCCAGCGTGCGACGGGTTCACGTCGAGCTTCGCTTTCCCTGCTACCGTTCGGAGTATGGGCCCACCGAACGTCACGCATTGTGACTCTCGTGTGCGCTCAGCGGGATTGATCCTTTCGGCGTCGGCCGTGGTGGCACTGGCCGTCGTCTTCGACGTACTCGCTGACGAGCCACCGACGCACACGCTGACGGTGCTGTTGGCGGCGGGGACCGTGGGACTGGGCCGTCTCTGGCTACGCGGTCGTGCGGGCCAGGTTTTCGCTGCTGTGAACCTCGTCGTGATCGGCCAGCCCGCCGTGCACGCCCTCACCAAGCTCACCCACGCCGGCGCCGAGATGTCGCCCCACTCGCATGCCGTGCCCGAGAGTTTCTTCGCGATCGCGATCCACGTCGTGATCGCCGTGCTCGTGGTCGCGGTGGCTGCCAGTGAACCGCTGTGCGTCGTCATCGCCCGGGCCGTTCTGCGCGCGCTGGCCATCCTCACGCGGACCGAGCAGCCCGCCGGGCCGCCGGTCCTCCGACTCCACAGGCGCGAGCGACAGAACGATTCGCCGCACCATCGGGATCTCCTTCTCCGACAGAGCCTCACGCGACGTGGCCCGCCCACCTCGCGCGCCCGCATCGTCTGAGCTCTCCTCCCGACGACGTTCCTGGTCCTGCACCACGGCGCGCTTCCCAGCACGCCGCGCAGGTCCATGGGAAGGGGTTCAGCGATCGGCGCCGACGGTGCCCTGTCCGCACCGGACCGCCCGTCCGGTCATCCCGTGAGGCTCCAATGAGCAACCGACCGACCCTCCCGTCCTCCAACCCCCGACCTCGAATCGCCGAGGCCGGTCCGCGCCGCGCGCTGACCGGTCGCCGTGCCCTGGTGACAGGGGCTCGCGGCTTCATCGGCTCCCGCCTGGTGCGCTCCCTGCTCGACGACGGCGCCGAAGTGCACGTGCTGATCCGACCCGACGACCACCGCCCGGTCCACGCGGTCGCGTCGACACGCGGGCTCGCGCACCGCATCACCTGGCATCGCTGCGACCTCGTCGACGTCGACGCCGTGCAAGCCGTCTTCCGCGAGATCGCGCCCGAGGTGGTCTTCCACCTCGCGAGCCGCGTCCAGGGCCACCGGGATCTCGCGCTCGCCCTGCCCATGCTCGAGGACAACACCCGCGCGGCGGTGAACATCAGCAGGCGCATCAGGAGCTCCACGAGCTCAGGTACTAGGGGCTGTTCCCGGTCTTCCAACTGGGCGCGGCGTTGCCCCATCGTTGGCGCTTTCGGCACGGTCCCCCACCAGGTCGCCCTCGTATCCTGGAGAAGGACAGTAGAGCCTGTCTCACGCCGCCATCACATGGCCGAGACCGAGGTGGTGTCCAGCTTCCGGGAAAAGCGACGTTCCGGTGCACTTCCGACATCTGCCGCTGTCAGAACTCGGGACCGGGTCCCGGGTCGAAGCGGCGTTCGAGGCCGGCCGGTCGACGGCGGCCTCGTGACCCCCAGGGAGATGATCATGGGTGTACCCGAGATCCTGGCACTCCTCGCCGTCCTCATCGTCGCGGTCGCGGGTGTGACCGTCGCGGCGCTGGCTGTCCTTCATCCCGACCGCGAGATCCGCGCCCGGGCAGTGTCGGTCTTGACGCTGCTGTTCAGCGGTCGCCGCCCCAAGGGGCAGTAGCCCGAGGCGCCCCGCCGACTGTGGCGGCGCGGCGACGGCGCCAGTGCGGCGCCGACTGGGGAGGTCGACGGCGGGCGGACACGAGAGTGGTGTCCGCCCGCTTCTCGTTGTCCGAGCTAGCGGAGCAGGTCGGTGTAGGCGGCGACCTCGCTGATCATCACGCGGACATCCGGCCCGGTGGGCATCGGCAGGTTCACCGACTCCACGGCGGCGTTCTGGACGCCGACGTAGCCGTTCAGCGTCCGCACGATGTCGGCCTGCTGCTCGTCGGTGCCTGCCACCTCGAACACGTAGCCGCTCTTGAGCCACACCTGCACACGCACTCCCTAGAACCACGCAAAGCGGACACCTGACGATCATGTCGTCGCAGCGCAGGGGTCACCCGTTACAGAGCGCAGCGCGGTGGTGGCGAACCCGCTTCGGAGGCTGTCCCGCCGTCGAGGTCCAGCTGCTTCGAAGCCTCGCACGACCCGCCCGCTGCACGCGGTCGCAGCGGGTGCGCCGGAACCGACCCCGCGCGGACGGGAGATGGCAGCTCAGCCGCTGGGCTTCGCTTTCGCTCGTCGTGCGCTATCGGGGTGACGGGGCGCGGCGGCGGTACTCACCGTGGCTAGACACACCTCCACGACGTTCTCGCCCCTGTGAAAGCGCAGTAGCGGCCAACCCTCGACCGGAGTCTCGCCCTCGTCGATGAAATCAGGGCGACCCCGCAGTGCGGCGGTCACCGACCGCTGAGCTCGCTGAAAGTCGCTCCGCTCCACGAGCAGGAGGAGCAGCGCCTTAGTGTCCTGGACCTGGAGGTAGCCCATGAGCTGGTCGAGGTGATGACGCTCGGCGAAGCTCCCCGGACCTGCTAGATCATCTTCCCCAGTTGACTGCAGCATAGCGGTCGTTCCTTGTGCTCGATGGGCGGAGCGCGCAGCAGGTTGGCAGGTCGGGCCGCGATGGGCTGTGGCTGCCGAAGAAATCGGGTGGGGCGCGGTTGTCGAAGGACGGCGCCAGACCAATCCCCGGCCCCGCCTCGAGCAGTCAGGAACTTCAACCAGTTCGCTGCTCAGCGGGTGTAGATGCCGGTTGGGGTGTCGTGGTAGCCCTTGGCGCCGACGCTGCGGGCCAGGACGCTGAGCGGGTCTCCGTCAGCAGCGACGGCTGCGGCTGCGGTGTCGACGGTGTGGCGTGGGTGCCAGTCGAGGTCGCGACGTGCGCGGTCGTTGACGTAGACGCGGTCGATGGTGGGAAACATGCGCCAGCCCCATTGCTCGTAGCGCGCGGCCAGTGCTGGAGCCCGGCGGCGCAGGACCGCGGGAGCGTCGCGGCCGAGCTCGGCGAGGTCGTCGTGGGTGAACGGGGTGGTGGCGCTGATGATGTAGCGGCCGAATCTGAGGTCGGGGCCTCGGTGGGCTGCCTGCAGGTGGGCGTCGACGACGTCGACGAGGTCGACGCGGCGATAGCAGAACTCGTTGAGCTTGATGTTCGCGTCTCCGTAGGCGGCGCGGGTCCGCTCGTTGTCGTCGAGTTCCGGGAAGAACCGCGCGGTGCGCAGGACGATCACCGGAAGGCCGAGGTCGGTGGCGGCGAGCTCGCAGAGGTCCTCGGCCGCGGTCTTGGTGGCGCCGTAGATGTTGCGGACCCGGTGGGTGACGTCCTCGGTGATCCAGGCAGCTGGCTCGCCCGGCCCAGGGGTCAAGGCGTGTCCGAAGGCGCTGGTGCTGGAGGTGAACACCACGCTCCGCGCTGCTGCCGCGGCGGCGGACTCGAGGACGGCCAGGGTGCCGGCGACGTTGACCTCGACGAAGTCGGCGCGGGTGTGGGACCCGATGTGGGGTTTGTGCAGGGTCGCGGTGTGCAGCACGTGCTTGACCCCGTTCATCGCCTCGGCCAGCGTGGCGCGGTCGGTGATCGAGGCGACCAGGTCGGTGTGCGGCGACGGGGTGATGTCTAGCCCGCGGACGTTCTCGCCGCGCTCGCGCAGGGTGCGGACCAGGGCCTCGCCGAGGTGGCCGCTGCTGCCGGTGACCAGCCAGCGGCTCACGGGCTGCTCGCCTGGTCGAGTAGGTCGCGGCCGTGCGCGTAGGCCTCGCGCAGGTCCTCGCCGCGGTAGGCGACCCGGGCCAGGGCCTCGATGGTGGGGTCGGCGTTGACCGCGACGGTGTTGGGTAGATGAGCGAACAGCGGCTCGTCGGACATGGAGTCGCCGTAGGCCACGCAGGCCAACGGCGACAGGCCTCGCGCGGTGCGTTCCGCCTCGGTGAGGCGGACCTTGTCGGCGGGGGTGAGGATCGCCTCGGGATCGATGGGGGCGGTGAACGGCAGCGGCGGGAACAGCGAGCCGTGGACGACCTCGATGCCGTAGTCGTGGAGGTGGCGGGCGAAGAAGTCCGGCGACATGGTGATCAGCATCGAGGTCTCGCCGCGGGCGGTGATGTCGGCGCAGACTTCGGCGATCCCTCCGATCCAGGGCGCCCCGGTGGCGATGTCGGCGACCAGGGTGGGGTCGAGATCGGCCCAGAGCTCGCGGACCTCCACCGCGAACTCGGCCGCGGTGATCTCGCCGGTGGCGAAGCGGCGTTCGAGGTCGGTGAGCTCGTCGAGCTGGTTGAGGCGGCGGCTGATCTCCAGGCTGGCGGTGGTGGCGCGCAGCAGGGTGCCGTCCATGTCGAACACGTGCAGAGCGCTCACCGGTGGTTCTCCCAGGCCCGCAGGGTGTAGGCGGCGGCACCAGCGTTGCTCGGTCTGCCCGCCCAGGCGTCCAGGACGAACCGGGTCGGGCCGAACAGCTCAGCGGGCAGCGCGTCGGGCTCGAACCAGGCCAGCTCGCTGAACTCGTGGGTGGCCACCACCTCGGGTTCCCCGGTGACGTCCTCGGCGACGACGCCGGCGGTCCAGACCAGGCGGTCGTCCTCGATCGGCGTCAGTCCGAGCGCGAATACCGTCGCGGTTGCAGCGTGCAGCCCGGTCTCCTCGGCCAGCTCGCGTCGAGCAGCCGACTCGAACGACTCGCCAGCGTCGAGGGTGCCACCGGGCAGCGACCAGCTCACCGCTTCACCGGCCTTCTCTCGGCGCCCCAGCAGCAGCGTCGGCCCCCGGCGCACGATCACCCCGACTCCCAGCTTCGGTGACGACACGACAGCAACCCCCGTTCCTGCGCTCCCTCCCGCCGCCGATCGCCAACGACGACGAGCCGGAAAAATCGCGCCTCACGATCTCAGGGTGCCTCGGCTCGGTGTGGAGCGCCCGCCTGATTTCGGGTCCCCGGCCCGACGTCGCCGGCCGCGAGCGGGTTGTCCGCGCGGCCGGCGACACCCGCTCTCAGGCCCGTCGCAACGACACCACTCCGGGTCTGGGCAACGTCGGGCGAGCGGCCTCCGGGGTGGTCAGCAGCGCGACGACGCTGACGTCGTTGCCGCAGTGCGGGCAGGCACGGACCGCGACCGGCGCCGGCCTCGACCGGGGCTGCTCCTCGTGCTGATCGCCGACAGCGTGACGGCGACTGTGGCCGGCCTTGCGGCAGCGCTCCGAGCAGTAGCGGTGGCGTGGACCAGCGGGGATGAAGGCGGTCCAGCAGATCGGGCAGCTGCGCTCAGACCGCCAGCTCGCGTCGGTTCCTCGTGCCAGGTCAGCTGGCATGGCTGCCTCCCAGACCCGCCCCGTCCCGGACCGCCGAGCCCGAGCGGTGACCGGCTGCGGCGCGCAGGGTGTCGGAGGTCTGCTGGTGGGCGCGCAGCCGGTAGGAGGGTCCGTCGATGCCGACGACGGTCGCGCGGTGCAGAAGCCGATCCAGCATCGCGGCGGCGACGGTGGCGTCGCCGAACGCTCCGGCCCAGTCCGCGATACCGACGTTGGTCGTCAGAATCGTCGAGGATTTCAGGTAGCGCTGGTTGATGACCTGGAACAGCGCCGACGCCCCATCGCCTGGGAGCGGCAGATACCCGAGTTCGTCGATGACCAGGAGTTTCGGGCCGGCGAAGAAGCGCATGACGGTGTTCCAGCGGCCCTCGAGGGCGGCTTTGTGGCAGCGGGCGGCGAGGTCGGCGGCGGTGGTGAAGTAGACCCGGGCGCCGGCCTCGGCGGCGCCCCTGGCGAGGGCGACGGCGAGCATGGTCTTGCCGACCCCGGGTGGGCCGACGAGCAAGACGTTCGCGGCGTCGTCGAGGAACCGCAGCGTCGCCAGGTCCCGGACCAGCTTCTCGTCGACCCCTGGCTGGGCGGCGAAGTCGAAGTCGGCCAGGGTCCAGGGGGCGGGCAGGCAGGCGAACCGCAACCGTCCCGCGAGGCGGCGAGCCTCGGTGGCGTCGACCTCGATCTCCAACAGCCGCTCGAGCGCGGCAGTCAGCGACAGCCGCTCGGAGCGGGCCGCGTCGAGGACGGTGTTGAGGTGCTCGGCGGCGTCGTTGAGCTTCAGGTAGCCCAGGTGCGCGCGCAGGTTCTGGTAGCGGCGGGCTTCGCTGGTCGTCACCGGACCTCACCCCCAACCGGCGCCGACGCTGAGGAAGACGTGGCGCGGGCAGCCGCGGGGACCAGCGCGGCGTAGGTCGCCATGTCGACCACGACCCGCTGCGCCGAGCTCGTGCTCGATCTCGCGCTCGCTGTGGCGGCCGTGGCTGGAGCACCTCGAAGGCGGGCGGCCTCGGCGCGCGACGCCTCACCCGCGGGCCGGCGGGTCTTCGCTCGACACGGCCGGGCGTCGCTGAACGCCTGCAGAACCCGCGCTTCCAGCGCCCGGACGTGGCCCTGGTCGCGGACCACCGCCCCGGCCCCGTCCGGCGCGGCGTGGTGGACCGCGACCGTCGCCCCCGCCGCGGTGACGATGCGCAGCTCGTCGGCCCCGAGGCGCCGCCGCAGCATGACCTGCGCGCCCGGCATCCCCGGTGGCACCGAGTAGCGGTTGCCGCGGAACGCCACCAGCGCCTGCGCGGACACCGTCCGGACGACCGTGAGCTCGGCGGGGTAGGCGGCCGTTGGTGCGGCCCGCAGCCCCTCGCCCGCGGCGAGCGCGCCGACCGTGGTGCGCTCGCCGTCGCGGCGTCGGGCGCGGCCGTCGAGGCGGTCGCAGAGCTCATCCAGACTGGTCTCCGCGGCGGCGACGGTGGTGTCGTCGCCGACGGTGCGCCACCAGCGCTGTGCGGCGGTGTGGTTGGCCTTCTCGACCACGCCCTTGCGGTTGCCGTGGCGCGGTGGGCAGAGATCGACCCCGACGCCGTAGTGCTTCGCGACGTGCGCGAACGCCGCCGACACCGTGTTCGTCGCCGGTGAGCAGACCGTGGCCATCCGGTCGAACCGCCACCGCCGCGAGACGCCGCCGAGCTTGCGGGTGACGCGGTCGAGGGCCTCGACCAGGTGCGGGAAGTCCTCGGACTCCGCGAGCACCGCCCGCCACCGCCCCGAGTGGGCCAACGACCCCACCAGCAGGTGCGCGTTCGCCCCGACACCCCACGAGCTCGGGGGGTTCGGCAGCTCCAGCCAGTCCCACTGGGTCTCCTCCCCCGCGGGATGGGTGATCAGCGCGGCGTCCCGGCCGCGGGACGCCGAGCAGGGCTCGCAGTGCGGGCGCAGCCCGTGGGCCCGGATCGCCGCGGTCAGCGACGGATAGGACCCGGTGAACCCCAGCTTCGCGAGCTCGTCGAGCAGGGTCGAGGCCCACAGGTGCGGATCCTCGGCCAGGCGCAGCCGGCAGTACTCCAGGAACGGCTCGGCCACCGTCGGCTCGCGGCGGACCCGCTGCTCGGGGACCCGCCGGCCCTCGAGGTAGGCGCGGACGGTCTTGCGGTCATGACCCACGTGCCGGGCGATCGCCGAGATCGACCAGCCCCGCTCACGCAGAGCGTGCACTTCCACATCAGCCTCCCAGGACAACACCCGGGCCTCCCGCTGCTCCGCCGGTGATCACTCACCCGGCAGCCCAACGGCCGACCCTCCCGAGGCCTCGGCACCACGCCGAGAACCTGTCGCTACCTGGGGAAGTTGATCTAGCAAGGGTGGGGAACTTCGGTTGGCGCCATCAGAGGGCGGTGCTTGCGGCGGCTGGTCCGGAGTACTTCTTGTTCTCGCCGATGAAGACCTTCTCCGGACCCGCTCCCGTGGGAAGAGCGTCGGCCTTGATGAAGATGTCGGTCTTGCCGCCCCGGCTGTAGACCTCACGGTTCGCGCCGGGCAACGCCGCGTTGAGGGTGACCACCAGCAGGTCACTGATGCGGTCTTCGTCGAGTTGCCGGTAGGCCTCGGGGTGTTGCTCGACCGCGTTCGCCCACACCCGCACTGTCCGGAGCACCTGCTCGAAGCTGGCGTCCGCGAAGCGCGGTGGCGTCCCGGAGGGCAGGGCGAGGTCCGTGCCTCCCGCAGCTTCGGGCAGGGGTTGGTCTTCGGCCAGCTGAGGCTCCGGGTCCTTCCAGTCGGCCGGGAACCCGATGCTGTCCCGGGCAGCTTGTAGTCCCCGCAGGCGCTGTCGGCGTCGTGCGACGGCATCGCTGAGCAGGGCAGGCAGGTCTGTCTCGAAGAACCGGCGGTGCTGCTCGGCGATGGCGACGATGATCGGTTGCACACGCGCGAGGTGTGCCGCGAGTTCACCGCCGAGGTCGAGGTGCAGTTCTGCGGCGCGGTCGAGGTCGGCCTCGAGGTGCTCGACGAAGGTGTAGAGACCGCGACTCCGTTGCGGATCGTTGTCGCCGGCGACCTGCCAACGCTGGGACTCCAGTCGCGCCAGGTAGTCCTGCAGATCTGCGCCCGGCCCCCCTGCCACCTCCCGGGATCGGTCCGCGAAAGAGACGCCGTCGTCGACCGCCACCAGATCGCTGCCAGTATCCGCGTCGTGGCCGGCGTCGTCCGGCCACCATCGCAGGGCCTCGATGTCGCCCTCGACGAGGTAGCGCACCCAGTGCCGCACGGTCGGTGCGCGGACGGTTCCCGCCTCGTTGGGCCGGTACTCCCCAGAACTTGTGCCGGTGGCGCGGCCCTCGCCGAGGGTCGGTGGGGCCACCCAGTAGGCAGCAAGGAGCCGTTCGACGGTGGCCTCCGGGTCGGCCAGGTCGACCAGGCTCATCACATCGATGTCGGCGAGCGCGGGGGTCGTGTACTGCTGCGCCAGGTACCCCGAGAGGGGGCTCGTGGTCCGTTGGAAGTCGCGGAAGACCGCGGTCATCGGGCTGCCGGCGGCACGGGCCCCTCGGGGCCGCGGCGCAGCCCGAGATGACGCGTCGGGTTGGTGGCAGCGAACCGTTCGGCGTCCTCGACGTAGCCGCGCATCGTGGTCGCCGAGCGCCTGCGTCGTCCGGTCCTTTCTCCAGGCATCGACGAGTCGTGAACGGGTCCGCACCTCCCACGGGCCCGTCACCCCCGCGCCTCGTGGGCGGGGTGGAGATCGCTCGGATGACGCCGCCCCGATCCGGGGTCCGGTGCGCTCGGCGGCGAACACCCTCGCGCAGCGGGGACCGGTCGGCTCGGCACTCCGCACCGTGCACGACCCGGGCGTCCGCTGTGGACGCCCGCCGTGTCCAGCCACGACGCGGCGCACAGGACCCGATGACGCTCCGGGCGACGGAAAGGCACTGATGGACGAGGCACTGCTCAGGTCCGATCTGTTCGGTGGACTGGACCCGACTGCCGCGGAGGCACTGGCGGCGGCGCTCGATCGCGTCGATCTCCCTCGTGGTGCCGTCGTCTTCGGTGAGGGCGAGCAGGGCGACCGCCTCTTCGTCCTGCGGAGCGGGGTGGTCACGGTGGGCCGTCGGGCCATCGACGGGCGGGAGATCCTGCTGTCGGTCATCGGGCCGTCCGACGTGTTCGGCGAACTCGCCGCCTTCGATCCCGGCCCCCGGACCTCGACGGCCACGTGCGTCACCGATGTCCACGTCTACTCCCTGGGTGGAGCCGCGCTCACCAGGTGGATCACACGATCACCGGAGTTCGCGGACCACCGGCTGCGCCTGCTCGTCCGTCGACTCCGTCGCGCCGAGAGCCGACTCACGGAGATGGCCGTCAGCGAGGTGGCGAGCCGGGTCGCCGCGGTCCTGCTGCACCTCGCGCATCGCTTCGGCTACCAGGAGGCAGGCAGGCTCCGGATCAGGGCGGTCCTCAGCCACGACGAGATCGCCGAGCTCGCGGGTGCATCGCACGAGGTGGGCAGGAAGGCCCTGGAAGACTTCGTGGCCCGTGGGTGGTTGCTGGTGGACAAGAAGTCCCTCGTCGTTCTCGAACCGGACCGCCTTCGCCGTCACTCCCGTCGAGCGGTGAGCGGAGACCTCCAGGTCGGCTCATCGGTGGGTCACGACGACCGTCACCGGGCCGCCCCCCGTGCGCGCGATGTCCAGGGAGCGGAAGGTCGAGCCGATCGCCGCTTCCACGTGGGTGTCGATCCCGTGTCTGCCGACCATGACTAGGTCGATCTCCCACCGCTCCGCCGCCGGGGAGGAGCTGCTCGAGCGTGCCCACCGGGCCCGAGCCGAATCGGTCCGCCTCGGCCTCGAGGCCGTCGGTAGCCGTCAGCGGTCACGAGAGATCTGTACCGGGTCCATCCGCGTGCGGGACGGCACTTTTCGGAGGTGGACGTGATCCCTCATCGGCTACGACGCCCGCCGACCGGTCGTGGCCATCGCCGCTGAGCGGTTCGCCCGACGAGTCCTGCTCCCGCCCGACCGGTCGGTCCAGGTGCCGCCGATGTCGAGGGAGCCGCCAGGAGCAGGCCGACACACGACGAAGGCCCCGACCGATGCCGGTCAGGGCCTTCATGTGAGGGTGCGCCGTCAGGGACTCGAACCCCGAACCCAGTGGACAGGGTTCACGTCGCCCGTCGTGAGCCACCATCGGCATCTGTGCTGCTCAGCGACATGATCGAGATGAAGTGATCTTGTGCTGTGGGTGTCCGTCGGTCGCCGTGGTGTGACGTAAGCGGTACTCAATCCGGTCCCCGTCCGGAGGACTTCGGCGACGCGAGGAACGACGAGCTGTGCGCGACCGCCGTCTTCGCCTGGTTGGAGTGGCGGGCCTCGCTGACTGCGAGGGGCGTCTACTGGTCATTCCCGACGTCGGGTCGCGAGGCCCACGAGCTCGGCCGCCGGTCCCGCGAGGGGTCGGCCGCGCGGCCAGACGGCGACGAGCCGTCGGTCGAGGTCGACGCCGACGACGGGCACCGCCACGAGCGTCCCGACCGCGAGCTCGCCCGCCACGACGAGTGAACTAAGGACGGCGGGCGCGACGCCCGCGGCGACCGCACCCTTGATGGCGGTCGTGGACGCGAGCTCCAGGGCGGGCCGGGCGAGGGCGCCGACGGCGTGTTCGAGGAAGGCCCGCGTCCCCGAGCCGTGCTCCCGGGCCACCAGCGGGGTGGCGCGGAGCCGCTCGGCGTCGATCCCCCGTCGTCGGGACGCCCACGCGTGGCCGGGCGCGACGACGAGCGTGAGCCGGTCGCGGGCGACGACCTGGGCGTCGAGGTCGTCGGACACCGCCGGCCCCTCGACGAAGCCGAGGTCCGCCGCGCCGGCGAGGACGTCCGCCGCCACGTCCGTGGAGTTGCGCGAGGACAGTGACACCGACGTCTCCGGGTGCTCGGTGCGCAGCGCGACCAGCCAGCGGGGGAGCAGGTACTCGGCGACGGTGAGGCTCGCCGCCACCCGCAGCCGGGCGGCCTGCTCGCTGCGGATCGACGTGACCCCGGCGTCGAGGGCCTCGGCCGCGTCGACGGCGACCCGCGCCCAGTCCGCCACCAGTGCCCCGTGCGGGGTGAGCCGGGTCCCGCGCGGTGACCGCTCCAGCAGCGTCACCCCGAGGGCACCCTCCAGCGAACGGATGCGGGCACTGACCGCCGCCTGGGTGACCCCGTGCCGCTCGGCGGCCCGCCCCATGCTGCCCAGCTCGGCCACCGAGAGGAGGACGTCGTAGGGACCGAGGTCGACCACACGGGGACTCAGGGGCACAAGCGCAGCTTATGACCCCACGAGGTCGGACCGCCTACTCGATCACCTCGCCGCGGACCAGTCTCGGAGCCATGACATTGATCGACGAGCGCGAGACGACGACCGGTCCCGCCACCGAGAAGGCGACGGGACGCCACGAGGCGGTGCCGGCCCACGGGTTCGCCCGCATCGGCCTGCTCCGGGACCTCGAGCGGCCCCGCGAGATGTTCGCGAACCTCGGGCCGAACTGGTACTCGTCGATCATGGGCACCGGCATCGTCGGCGGTGCCGCCGCCACGCTGCCCATCCAGTTCCCGGGTCTGCGGGTCTTCGGCACGGTCGTGTGGGGCCTCGCAGCCGTGCTGCTGGTGCTGCTCACCACGGCGTGGGCCGTGCACTGGATCCGGCACACCGAGACCGCCCGCGGGCACGCCGCGAACCCGGTGATGGGGCAGTTCTGGGGTGCGGTCGCGATGGGGGTCATGACCGTCGGCGCCGGGGCCGGGTCGCTCGGCGGCGCCGTCCTCGGGACCTCGACGGCGATCACGGTCGACTGGGTGCTCTGGAGCGTCGGGACCGCCATCGGGCTCGTGACGACGGCGGCGATCCCCTACCTCATGATCACGCGTGGGAACGTGGCGGCCGACGGGGCCTTCGGCGGCTGGCTGATGCCCGTCGTGCCCCCGATGGTCTCGGCCGCGAACGGTGCGCTGCTCGTCGGGCACCTCCCGGCCGGCACCGGCAAGGAGACGATGCTCCTGGCCTGCTACGCGATGTTCGGGGTCAGCCTCTTCGCGACCCTGGCGATCCTGCCCCAGATCTGGAACAAGCTCGTCGTGCACGGCACCGGGCCGGCGGCGACCGTCCCGACGATGTGGATCGTCCTCGGCCCGCTCGGGCAGTCGGTGACGGCGGCGAACCTGCTCGGCAACCAGGCCCGGGGTGTCCTGCCCGAGCCCTACGCCACCGGGGCCGAGGTCTTCGGCCTGCTCTACGGCGTGCCGACCTGGGGCTTCGCGATGGTCTGGATGGCGCTCGCGGCGGCGGTGACGATCCGGACCGCCTGCCGGAAGCTGCCGTTCGCCCTGACCTGGTGGAGCTTCACGTTCCCGGTGGGCACCGTGGTCACCGGCACGAGCGCCCTCGCCGCCCGCATGCACCTGCCGGCCTTCGCCTGGGGCGCCCTCGCGCTCTACGTCCTGCTGGTCGCCGCGTGGGCCGTGGTCGCGACCCGCACCGCACACGGCAGCGTCGTTCGCGGGCACCTGTTCGCCTGATCGCCGCATCTCGTTCTGGACCCCAAGGCCGAGCCTTGGGGTCCAGACGTACGAGACAGGGAAGGAAGCGGGCATGACCGACACGCAGGCCGCGCCCGATCACCGGCGCCTGCTCCTCCGCGACCTGGAACAGCCGCGCGACCTCTTCGCCAACATCGGGCCGAACTGGTACGCGTCGGTGATGGGCACCGGCATCGTCGGGGGCGCTGCCGCGACCCTCCCGATCCAGTTCCCCGGCCTGCGGGGCTGGGGGACCTTGATCTGGGGCCTCGCGACCGTGTGGCTCGTCGTCCTCACCGCCGCCTGGGCGGTGCACTGGATCCGGCACACGGAGCAGGCCAAGGGCCACGCGACGAACCCGACGATGGCCCAGTTCTGGGGCGCTCCCGCCATGGGGCTGATGACGATCGGGCTCGGCTTCGCCCAGTTCGGGCCGTCGCTCATCGGCGCCACGACCGCCCTCGCCGCGAGTTGGGTCCTCTGGAGCCTCGGCACGGCCCTCGGCCTGTTCACCACGGCGTGGATCCCGTACATGATGATCACCCGGCACGAGATCGGGCAGGACCACGCCTTCGGCGGCTGGCTGATGCCGGTGGTCCCGCCGATGGTCTCCGCGGCGAACGGCTCCCTGCTGATCGGCCACATGCCGCCCGGAGCCGGACGGGAGACGATGCTGCTCGCCTGTTACGCGATGTTCGGGGTCAGCCTGTTCGCGACGCTCGCGATCCTGCCCCAGATCTGGAACCGGCTCGTCGTGCACGGCGAGGGAGCCGCGTCGGCGGTGCCGACGATGTGGATCGTGCTGGGCCCGCTCGGCCAGTCGGTGACGGCGGCGAACCTGCTCGCGAACCAGGCCCGCGGGACGCTGGGTGAGCCGTACGCGAGCGGCGCCGAGGTGTTCGGCCTCTTCTACGGGTTCGCCACCTGGGGCTTCGCGATGATCTGGATCGGACTCGCGGCGGCCGTCACGATCCGGACCGTCCGCCGGAAGATGCCGTTCGCGCTGACCTGGTGGAGCTTCACCTTCCCCGTCGGTACCTGCGTCACCGGGACCAGCGCGCTGGCCGCCCGGACCCACGTCCCGGCCCTCGCCTGGTGGGCGATGGGCCTCTACGCCCTCCTCGTCGCCGCCTGGCTCGTCGTCGCCGTGCGTACCGCGCACCGCAGCGTCGTCCGTGGCGACATCCTCGCCCCCGCCTGAAGGAGAACCCCGTGTCACCCGTCACCGTCACCATCACCGGCGCCGCCGGCCAGATCGCCTACTCGCTGATCTTCCGCGTCGCCTCCGGCCAGCTCCTCGGCCCGGACGTCCCCGTCCGGCTGCGTCTCCTGGAGATCCCCGCCGCGACCGCGGCCGCCGAGGGGGTAGCCATGGAACTCGACGACTGTGCTTTCTCCCTGCTGCGGGGGGTGGAGGTCACCGACGACCCGAAGGTCGCGTTCGACGGCACCAACGTCGGCCTGCTGGTCGGTGCGCGTCCCCGCGGGAAGGGGATGGAGCGCTCCGATCTGCTGGGGGCCAACGGCGGGATCTTCGGCCCGCAAGGCGCGGCGATCAACGCGCATGCCGCGGACGACGTCCGCGTGCTCGTCGTCGGGAACCCTGCCAACACGAACGCGCTGATCACCCGCGCGCACGCGCCCGACGTCCCCGCGGAGCGCTTCACCTCGATGATGCGCCTGGACCACAACCGTGCGATCGCGCAGCTCGCGAAGCGGGTCGGCGCGGAGAACGACGACGTGCGGCGCATGGTCGTGTGGGGCAACCACTCCTCGACCCAGTACCCCGACATCACCCACGCGGAGGTCTCCGGCCGTCCGGCGACCGAGCTGGTCGACGACGCCTGGGTGCGCGACGACTTCATCCCGACGGTCGCGAAGCGCGGCGCCGCGATCATCGACGCGCGCGGTGCCTCGTCCGCGGCGTCCGCGGCGCACGCTGCCATCGACCAGGTCCGCGACTGGATCCACGGCACCCCGGAGGGCGACTACACCTCGGCCGGGGTCGTCTCGGACGGCTCCTACGGCGTGCCGGAGGGACTCGTCTGTTCCGTTCCGTTGCGCGTGGTCGGCGGACACTACGAGGTCGTGGAGGGGCTCGAGGTCGACGCCTTCTCCCGGGAGCGGATCGACGCGACGGTCGCCGAGCTGACCGCGGAGCGGAACACCGTCTCGGGGCTCGGACTGATCTAGGTGGGTATCCGTCCGTCCGTGGACGACTCGGCACCGGCACCCCACGGCGATCGCCGTGGGTCTCGCCACCCTCGCGGCCTTCGGGCTGTGGAACGCGCCGTCGGTCGCCGAGACACACGTCGAGCGCCCGGCCCAGGTCGTCGCCCAGGCGGTCGCGCTCGGCGTGACGCTGCTGGTCCTGACGCTGGCACGGGCCCACCATGCTCCGTCGGGTGCCACGACACTGCTCATCGCCAGCGGCATCGCGGCCCCCGGAGCACCGCTGATCGGCCTCGTGGTCGGGCTCGTGATCGTCCTCGCCGCCGCCCCGCTGCTCGCGCGCCTCCCCGGGGAGCGGGACGACACCGCGGACCTCGCGGGACCGGAGACTCCGATGGGGTGAGGCGGGGCCGGATCAGGTCGCGGACGGGTCCGAGCCGAGCTCGCCGGGCTCGAGGATCCCGGCCGCGAGGACGTACGCCCCGCCGAAGCCCAGCAGGAACAGGATCCCGTGCAGGATGTGGTCGGGACCGTTGAGACCGAGCGGATTCGGGACCGCCAGGCCGAAGGCCGCCACCAGCAGGAACACGACGGTCTGGACCAGCAGGACCCGGCGCAGCACCTTCGCGGGTGCGAACACCGCGCCACCGACGACGACCGCGGTGACGAGCAGGAGGACCGCGTGGGCGACGTTCACGCGCAGGGCGAGGAAGGTCCCGCCGGGATCGACGAAGCCGGCGATCGCGACGACGAGCAGGATCACCGACTGGACCCCGGAGACGACGCGGCCGACCTTCGCCATCGTCGTCTCGTAGGGGACGTCCCGGGCCGGGGCACGGTCGAAGAGCTCGTCGTCGTCCCAGCCTCCGTGGACCGGGGTGGCCTTTCGACGTCCGTCGTTCGTCATGGCCGTTCGCCTCTTCCCGTGTCGTGGACGCCTCGACGCTAGGGGTGTCGGACGAGGACCAGCACCCACGCCGACCTCATGGGGTCAGAAGGCGGACTTGGGGCCTGCGAGGTGTCGGTCGGACGGACCGGGGGGAACGTGTCGACCATGGGCCCGCAGCGGATCGTGATCGTCGGGGGCGGCTTCGCCGGGGCGGGCGTGGCCCGGCGACTGGAACGCCTCGTCCCGGACGCGGACGTCCGGCTCGTCTGCCCGGACGACCACTCGCTCTACCTGCCCCTGCTGCCCCAGGTGGCGGCCGGGGTGATCCCGCCGCGGGCCGCCGTCGTCGGGCTGTCGCGCTCGCTGCGGCGCACGACGTTGGTGCCCGGCCGCGTCGTCGGGGCGGACCTCGACGCCCGTCGGCTGGTCGTCGAGGCGATTACGGGTGCTCGGGAGGTCGTGCCCTACGACCGGCTCGTACTCGCGCCGGGCAGCGTCACGAAGGTCATGGACATCCCGGGCCTGCGCGAGTGCGGCCGAGGGTGCAAGACCCTCGCGGAGGCCGACTTCCTACGCGATCACGTGCTCTCCCAGCTCGAGCTCGCGAACGCCAGCTCGGATCCGGACGAGCGTGCCCGACGCTGCCGGTTCGTCGTCGTCGGCGGTGGCTACGCCGGGGTCGAGACCGCCGCGAACCTCCAGCTCATGACGACGGCCGCCGCCCGGCGATCGCGCAACCTCACCGTCAGCGACGTCCGGTGGCACGTCGTGCAGCACGCCGACGAGCTCATGCCGGGCCTCGGCGCGGCGCTCGGCGCGGACACGAAGGAGATCCTGGAGAGCCGCGGGGTGCACGTCGACCTCTCGACGAGCCTCACCGCGGCCGACGACGACTCCGTGACCCTCTCCGACGGGCGCACCCTGGCGACGAACACGCTGATCTGGACCGCCGGCGTCGCGCCCAGCCCGCTGATGGAACGGCTGGGAGCGGAGACGACGAAGGGACGCCTGGTGGTGGGCGCGGACCTCGCGGTGCCGGGCCGGCCGGAGGTCTTCGCGCTCGGCGACGCCGCGGCGGTGCCGGACCTGGTGAGCGGGGGTGACGCGGTCTGTCCCCCCACGGCACAGCACGCGACGCGGCAGGCCCCGGTCGCCGCGGCCAACGTCGCCGCCTCGCTCCGCGGAGCTCCGGGGCGGGACTACCGACACCACGACCTCGGCCTCGTCGTCGACCTCGGCGGCCGCGAGGCCGTGGCGAAACCGCTCGGCGTCGACCTCGCCGGCCTACCCGCCCAGGCGGTGACGCGCGGTTACCACCTCTGGGCGCTGCGATCACCGGGTGCCGTCGCCCGGGTCGCCACCAACTGGGCGCTGCACGGGCTCGGAGCGAGCCATGCGGTGCGGATGGGCTTCCTGACGGGCGCCAGCGGCCGCCTCGCCGAGTTCGAACAGACCGACGACTACCTGACCGCCGACCAGGCCCGGGCCGCCGCGGGGGTTCCGTGACCGGCGTCGCGATCCTGCTCGCCGCCGTCGCGGCCACCTGCAACGCCGCCGGCGACCTGCTCCAGCGTCGTTCGGCACGCAGCGAGACGAGCGACCTGCGCGGGTCGCTCTCGCTCGTCGGACGGCTGCTGCGGCAGAAGGCCTGGCTCGCCGGGGTCGTCGTGAGCCTGGCGGGCCTGTGCATCCACGTCACCGCGCTCTCGCTGGGGGAGCTCGCCACCGTGCAGCCGGTCCTGGTCGCCGAGCTCCCGCTGGCGGTGCTCGGATCGGCGTTCTTCTTCGGCCGACGGCTCGCGCGGCGTGACTGGGTGGCGGTGGCGGCGCTCGCCGTCGGCCTCGTACTGTTCGTGGTCTTCCTGCAGCCGACCGGCGGGGCGCCGCTGCAGGTGTCCGGTCCGCAGTGGGCGCTCGGGCTCGGCGTCGTCGGCGTGCTGATGATCGTGCTGGTGACCGCGGGGTGGCGGGCAGAGAACGACCTGCGGGGCGGTCTGCTCAGCGCGGCCGCCGGGGTCGGCTACGGGCTGACCGGGGTGCTGTTCTCCGTGGCGGGCAAGGCCCTGGGCGCCGACGGCCTCGCCGGCGCCCTCACCACCTGGCAGACCTACGCCGCCGTCGCCGCCGGGAGCATCTCCTTCTACCTGCTCCAGAACGCCCTGGTGGCGGGCAAGCTGGTCGCGGTCGAGCCCGGTCTGACGCTCGCGAACCCGATCGTCGCGGTGACCTGGGGACTCGTGGTGTTCGGGGAGCAGGCCCGAGGCGGCGGCGCCGTCGTCGGGAGCGCGATCGGCGGAGTGCTCCTGGCCTCGGGCGTGGTGCTGCTGGCCCGTTCGCCCGTCCTCGAGAACCATCACCGCGATCCGCGGGACGAGCCGTCGCCGGTCGGTCCGTGACCACGGGAAGAAGGATCATCCCGGCACGGTGACGACGAGACCGTGCGCCCGCGCGTGCTCGGCGAGTCGACGATCAGTAGAGCATCAGGAGCGCTCGTCCTCGCGCGCGGCCGCGAGGAGTGCACCGGCGTCGTCCGACGAGACCGGGCCCGAGGGGCGGGGGACGGGACCCGCGAGAGTCGGCGGGTGGACCCGTCCGGCCGCGATGAGTTCGGCCAGCTCCGGTGGAGCGACGGGCGAGAGGTGGGCGATCACCCGCCCCCGCTCGGTGACCGCGAGATGTTCTCCGGCCTCCACCCGGGCCAACACGCCGGAGGTGTCCTGGTTGAGCGCCCGGACGGGGACCTCGTTCACACCATCACTGAACTACATCGGTACTACTTCGGCGTGCGTCCACCTGCTCGCGCTCCGGGTCGGGGGCGAGTGGATCGGGGGCGCCGGGCAGGCCGTCCCCGAGCCCGGCCGTGTAGGTCGAGCGCCGCTCGAGGAGCCGGGCCACCAGCGTGCCCAATGTGGCGGCCAGCGCGAGCGGGACGAGCATCCCCTGCCCGACGTGGGTCAGCTCGAGGAGCAGCACGACGGTCGAGAGCGGCGCCTGCAGCGAGGCGGCGAGGAAGGCCGCGCCGCCGACCAGCGCGTAGGCGCCCAGCGGGCTGCCGGCCCACACGAGGATCCAGAGGTGACCCAGGGCGGCGCCCAGCAGGGCCCCGGTCGCGAGGGTCGGGGTGAAGAGGCCCCCGGTCGCCCCGCTGCGCAAGGAGGCGGCCGTGACCAGGGGCTTGAGCACGGCGAGGACCACGAGGAGCCCGAGCGACCCCCCACCGTCGAGCACCAGCTGCACGGGCCCCTTGCCGTTGCCCAGGACCTCCGGGAACGGGATGGCCAGCGCCCCGATCGCGGCGAACACGGCGGTGGTGGCGAGCGGGAGGCGCCAGGAGGTCGGACGACCGCGCCTCGCCCATGCGACGAGATGGACGAACCCGACTGCGGCGACGGCCGCGATCGGCGCGACCAGGACCGCGAAGAGGAGCACCGAGCCGCTGGTCGGCAGCGACGCGAACAGGTAGACCGGCCGGTCACCGATGACGATCCAGGCGCACACCGCGGCAAGGACGGACGTGACGACCGCCGGCAGCACCAGCGGGATGGCGAGCGAGCCGAGCAGCACCTCGAGCGTGAACAGCGCCCCGCCGAACGGCACGTTGTAGACCGCCGCCAGACCGGCACCGGCGCCGCAGGCGATGATCGTCCGTTGCTGGGCCGAGGACAGCCCGGCGAGCTCGGAGAGCCGGGAGCCCAGCGCGGCGGCGACCTCCCGCGGCGCGCCCTCGCGGCCGAGCGACGCCCCCATCCCGACGATGACGATCTGCAGGACCGCGTCGAGCGCCGTCCGCACGAACCCCATCCGGCCGCGTTCGGTCCACACCGATTCCGAGACCCCGGAGGAGCGTCCCAGCCACCGGCTGACCGGACCGCGCAGCAACCACCATCCGAGGCCGGCGACGAGGCCGGCGAGGGCGAGGACCCCCAGGCGCCGCCACCACGGCGCCTGCTCCACACCCTGGAGGAATGTCTCCTCGGTGTAGCCGAAGGCGGTGTGCTGCACGAGGTAGAGCAGCAGCGTCAACGCGCCGCCCGCGAAGCCCGCCCCGACGCCGGTCAGCAGCACCACGACCCAGAACCGGGGGCTCAGCGTGATCAGGCCCCGGTGGCCCTCCGGGGCGTTCGGCTGCTGCACGAGCCCCTCCTAGACGATCACCGCGACGCCGCTGAGAACAGCCAGCACCGCCACCGACCACCCGAGCAGCGGGACAGCACGCGACGGCGCGAGCGGCACCGGCAGCGGGGAGTGCCTCAGGGCCCGCGTGCGGCGCCGTCCGTAGATCGCGGTCGCGACGGCGATGACCAGGGCGAGGGAGGCGGGGATCAGCGCGAGGGTCAGCTGCGCGTGCTGGAGCTCGCGGATCGCGAGCAGCGCCGCGTTGCCGGCCACGCCCAGCGAGGTCCGGCTCCAGGCAAGACCGGTCCGTTCCGCCTGGAGCCCCGCGTCGGACGGGGAGGTCACGTCGCGCCCCGGAGCACGATCAGCACCAGCCCGAACAGCGCCAGCACGACGAGGCCCGCCGCGAGCACCCAGGGAATCCGCTGCGCGGGCAGCGGGCGGTCACGGCGGATCGCGGTCTCGACGCTCCGCCACCGCAGGACGCCGGAAGCCGCCGCGACCACGGCGAGCGACGCCAGCAACCCGCCGGTCACCGCGCGGGCGCCCGGGATGGTGAACGCCGGGACGAGCTGGACGATCGCGACGCCGGCCGCGAGCAGGGACAACGACGTCCGCAGCCAGGCGAGGAAGGTCCGCTCGTTGGCCAGGGTGAACCGGTAGTCCGGCTCGCGCTCGTCGTCCGGCCCGCCGGTGTGTTCCTCCTCCGGGGGGGCCGCTCCGGCTTCTGCCATGCGTTGTCCTCCGCTCACGTCCCGGTGAGTGTTCACCATTGCGGGCTGTCGATCACACCAGCACCAAGCACCGTGCATGTGGTCCCAAAGCCTGAGAGCGGTATCACACGAAACGGATCTTGCTTAACGTCAGGTGACCGGATCATGAACGGACGGGGGAGAACCGCGTGCGCTACGGCTTCGCGATCGACCAGCGGACCTGTATCGGGTGCCACGCGTGCACGGTCGCGTGCAAGACCGAGCACGAGGTCCCGGTCGGTCAGTTCCGGACCTGGGTGAAGTACGTCGACCAGGGCACCTTCCCCTCGAACACCCGCGACTTCGGGGTGATGCGGTGCAACCACTGCACCGATGCCCCATGCGTGCGGATCTGTCCGACGAAGGCGCTGTTCACCCGCGAGGACGGGATCGTCGACTTCGACCGGGACCGCTGCATCGGCTGCAAGAGCTGCATGCAGGGCTGCCCGTACGACGCCATCTACATCGACGACGACACCCACACCGCCGCGAAGTGCAACTTCTGCGCCCACCGGGTGGACGAGGGGCTCGAGCCGGCCTGCGTGGTCGTGTGCCCCACGCACTCGATCTGGGTCGGCGACCTCTCGGACCCGAACTCGGGGATCGCGCGCCTGGTGGCCGACAACCCGGTCCAGGTCCGGGCTCCGGAGCAGGGCACTGGTCCGAACGTGTTCTACCTCGGGTCGGACCGCGCCGTCCTCGATCCGGTCTCGGCCCCCGCGCAGGGCGGCTACATCTACTCGACGCCCGACCCGCACCGGGCCGAGGTCGCCGCGGACATGCCGCTCGATCCGGTCACCCAGGCCCGCACCACGCTCGACACCGCGCACCCGCGGCCCTGGGGCTGGCGCGTCACCACCTACCTGTGGACCAAGGCGCTGGGCGCCGGGGCGATGCTGCTGGCCACGCTCGCGCAGCTCTTCGGCATCCCGCTCGGCGGGATCGGGATGATCGTCGCGCCCGCCCTCGGGGTGGCCGGCATCGCGATCACCGGCGCCCTGCTCGTCTGGGACCTCAAGCGGCCCGAGCGCTTCTACTACATCCTGACCAAGCCCAACCCGACGTCGTGGCTGTTCTGGGGCTCGGTCGTCCTCGGCGTCGGGGCCGCGCTGTTCGGCATCTGGCTGCTGATGGGCATCGCGGTCGTCGCCGGGCTCGTCGCTCCCGCCACGATGTCGCCCTGGTTCACCGGCCTCGCGATCCCTGCGTTCCTCGCCGCCGCGATGGTCACCGGCTACACCGGGTTCCTGTTCAACCAGGCCGAGGGTCGCGACCTCTGGCAGTCGCCGCTGCTGTTCTGGCACCTCGTCGTGCAGGCCTTCGGGGTCGGTGGCGGCGGGCTGCTCGTCGCCGCGCTCTTCGGCGACGTCGACGAGACCGCGCTCGCCCTGCTCGCCGGCGCCCTCACGCTCGGGATCGCCGTCCACGTCGTGATGCTCGTCTTCGAGTACCTCGGGCAGCACGAGACCCGCCAGGCCTCGACGGCCGCGCACCTGGTGACCCATGGCCGGTACGCCACGACGTTCTGGTTCGGCGGGATCGGCCTCGCCGTCGTCGCCGCCGTCCTCGGCGCGATCGGATGGGCCGGGGTGCTCGTCGTCGGCGCGATCGGCGGGCTGCTCGCCCAGGCCGCGCTGCTCTTCTACGAGTCGGTGTTCGTGCGCGCCGGCCAGGACGTGCCGCTCTCCTGATCCCCGTACTCCCGTCAGCGACCACCACCGCTGGAGGCACCACCATGACAGACATCGCTCCGTCTGATTCGATCCCGACGCGCCCGAGCACCCAACCCACCACCGAGCCCCGGGTCCCGCCCGGGCAGGAGGCGGAGGCAGAACCGGGCCACCCGATGCCGGGCGAACGGCGGCACGAGCACCTGCGCAACTACCCGCCGGTCTCCGACTGGGACCACCATGTCGAGTACGACGCCAAGGCGCACCCACGCAAGGTGCCGCACAGCTACATGCTGATCCCAACGACGTGCTTCAACTGCGAGTCGGCCTGCGGTCTCCTGGCCTACGTCGACAAGGAAGACCTGTCGATCAAGAAGCTGGAGGGCAACCCGGCCCACCCCGGCTCCCGGGGGCGCAACTGCGCCAAGGGTCCCGCCACCGTCAACCAGATCGACGACCCCGAGCGGATCCTGCACCCGCTCAAGCGCGTCGGGGAGCGGGGCGCCGGACAGTGGGAGCAGGTCACCTGGGACGAGGCCCTGGACGACATCGGCGGCCGGATCCGGCGGGCGATCCTCGAGGATCGCCACAACGAGGTCATGTACCACGTGGGTCGGCCCGGGGAGGACGGCTTCGCCGAGCGGTTCCTCGCCGCCTGGGGCGTCGACGGGCACAACAGCCACACGAACGTCTGCTCGTCCGGCGCCCGGCTCGGGATGACACTGTGGGGCGGCTACGACCGGCCCTCTCCCGACCATGCGAACGCGAAGGTCATCCTGCTGCTCTCCAGCCACCTGGAGACCGGGCACTACTTCAACCCTCACGCCCAGCGGATCATGGAGGGCAAGCAGGCCGGCGCCAAGCTCGTCGTCGTGGACCCGCGGATGTCCAACACCGCGAGCCATGCGGACCTGTGGCTGGCGCCCTGGCCCGGCAGCGAGGCCGCGATCCTGTTGGCGATCGCCTCGCACCTGCTCCGCACGCGCCAGATCGACCGCGACTACCTGCGCCGCTGGTTCAACTGGAAGGTCTACCTCGCCGAGCTGCACCCCGAGGCGCCCGTCACGTTCGAGGCGTTCCTCGACCGGCTCGAGGCCGACTACGCGGGCTACACCCCGGAGTTCGCCGCCGAGGAGGCCCAGGTCCCGGTCGAGCGGATCACGGCGCTGTCCGAGCTCGTCGCGCAGTGCGACCACCGGCTCTCGGCCCACGTCTGGCGCTCGGCGTGCGCCGGGAACGAGGGCGGCTGGCAGGTCGCGCGGTCCCTGTGGTTCGTCCTCGCGCTCACCGGCTCCATCGGGACGCCGGGTGGCACCAGCCCCAACGGCTGGGACAAGTTCATCCCGCACGGTCCGGGCATGCCGGGTGCCCACGAGCGGTGGAACGAACTCACGTGGCCGCGCGAGTACCCGCTCTCGACGAACGAGATGTCGATCCTGCTGCCGCACTTCCTGGCCGACGAGCGTGCGAAGCTCGACGTCTACTTCTCCCGGGTGTTCAACCCCGTCTGGACCTTCCCCGACGGTTTCTCCTGGATGCGGGCCCTCTCCGACGAGACCAAGGTCGGCTGCCACGTCGCGCTGACGCCCACCTGGTCGGAGACCGCCGAGTTCGCCGACTACGTGCTGCCGATGGGCCACGCCCCCGAGCGCCACGACACGCACTCCTACGAGACCCACGCCGGGCGCTGGCTGGGGTTCCGCCAGCCCGTCCGACGCGTCGCGATGGAGAAGCTCGGGCAGGCCGTCGGCGACACCCGCGACGCGAACCCGGGGGAGGTGTGGGAGGAGAACGAGTTCTGGTTCGAGCTCTCCTGGCGCATCGATCCGGACGGCTCGCTCGGTATCCGGCAGTACTTCGAGTCGCCCTACCGGCCCGGCGAGAAGGTCACCGTCGACGAGTACTACCGCTGGATCTTCGAGAACCGCGTCCCCGGTCTCCCGGCGAAGGCGGAGGCGGAGGGCCTGACGCCGCTGGAGTACATGCGGCGGTACGGCGCGGTCGAGGTCGGCGAGTCGATCTACCGGCAGGACGAGCGACACGTGCCCGACGATGATCTCGTCGGCGCCGAGCCCGACCCTGCCGGTAGCGAGACCGAGGGGGTCCTGCGGACGCCGACGACCGACGAGTCGGCCCCGCCCCTGATCGGCGAGGCCGGCGCGATCGGGGTGCGTCACGACGACGGCACCGAGACGGCGGGCTGGCTCACGCCGTCGCGCAAGCTGGAGGTCTACTCGACCTCGATGCGCGACTGGGGCTGGCCCGAGCACGCCACCCCGGGCTACATCCGGTCCCACGTGGCGCAGCGCGAGATCGACCTCGACGCGGGCGACCTCGTGCTCGTCCCGACCTTCCGGCTGCCGACCCTGATCCACACCCGGTCCGGCAACGCGAAGTACCTCAACGAGATCTCCAACTCCCACCCGCTGTGGCTGAACTCCGTCGACGCCCGCCGCCACGGGGTGGTCACCGGCGACCTGGTCCGGCTCTCCACCGCGATCGGCTACTTCGTCGTTCGGGTCTGGGTCACTGAGGGGATCCGGCCGAGCGTCTGTGCGTTGTCGCACCACATGGGGCGCTGGCGCCTGCACGACGCCGAGGGTTCGCGCTGGGTGTCCGGCCTGGTCGACATCACCCATCCCGACGGCCCGGAGTCGTTCCTGCTGCGCTACCGCGGCGGGGTGAAGCCCTTCACCTCCGACGACCCCGACTCCGAGCGCATCTGGTGGACCGACCCCGGCGTGCACCAGAATCTGGCGTTCGGGGTGCAGCCCGACCCGTGGTCGGGCATGCACTGCTGGCTGCAGAAGGTGCGGATGGAGAAGGCACGTCCGAACGACCGGTACGGAGACGTGTGGGTCGACACCGCCCGCTCGCGCGAGGTCTACCGCGAATGGCTCGCGAAGACCCGCCGGACCACCGGCCCGGGCGGCATGCGCCGTCCCGAGTTCCTCATGCGCCCGATCAAGCCCACCCGCGGCACGTTCCGGGTCGAGCCGTGATCGGGGTCAGGTCGCGGACGGGACTTCCCGACGAGGCGTCGGTGCGCTCCGCACTGTTTGTCGTCACCGACCCCCAGTTCGGGGCCACGGTGGGCGACCTCGGGCTGCTCGACGAGATCGTGGTCGGCCGCGGCGGGCGGGTTCGGGTCGGTCTCTCGCGGCCCGAGCCCGAGGGACCCGACGCCGCGGCCCTACGGACCGCGGTGGAGGCCGCGGTCCGGGAGGTCGACGGCGTGAGCCGGGTCGAGGTCGTCGTCACGACGATGGCCGAGCGCCGGCGGGCGGAGCTGGCGGACCTCCTGCGCCGCCGGTCCGCCACCCGTACCGGGGAGCTCGGCGGCGGATCCGCGCGGGTGTACGCGATCGCCAGCGGGAAGGGCGGCGTCGGTAAGTCGACGGTCACCGCGAACCTGGCGGCGTCGCTCGCGGCCCGGGGAAAGCGCGTGGGCATCCTCGACGCGGACGTCTGGGGCCACTCGATCCCGCAACTGTTCGGGGTGGGGGGCAACCCGGCCGTCGTCGGGGGCGTGATGCTGCCGCACCGGGCCCACGGGGTGGCCCTCATGTCGGTCGGCTTCCTCGTCCCGGAGGGGCAGCCGATCGTCTGGCGCGGGCCGATGCTCCACAAGGCCCTCGAACAGTTCCTCACCGACGTGGCCTGGGGCGAGCTCGACGTGCTCCTGCTCGACCTCCCGCCCGGCACCGGCGACATCACGATGAGCCTGCTCGAACTGGTGCCCGACGCCTCCCTCGTCGCCGTGACCACACCGCAGAAGGCCGCTCGTGACGTGGCCGCCCGGGTGGTCACGATGGCGCGGGAGGCGGGGATGCCGGTGGCGGGTGTCGTCGAGAACATGAGCGCGGCGATCTGCGACCACTGCGGTCACGGCAGCGCGGTGTTCGGCTCGGGCGGCGGGGAGGAGCTGGCCGAGCTCGCCGGGGCGCCCCTGCTCGGACGGGTGCCGCTCGACGTGGCCGCGCGCGAGCACGCCGATGCGGGCGTGCCCGTCGTCGTGGCCGATCCCGGGGCTCCGTCGGCGGTGGAGCTCGTCGCCGTCGCCGCGCGGCTGCCGGTCCGCCGGCGCAGCCTGCTGCACCGCAGCCTCCCGCTGTCCGTGGGGTGAGGTGGGCGGTGGAACGGGCGGACGACGACGAGGAGATCGACGGCCCCGAGGACCAACCGTGCAGCGCCGACGGGTGCGTGGCGGCCGGGGAGTCGGCAGCGGTCGTCCGCGCGGTCGCGTTGCTGGTGGAAGGGGCGGGGCCGGTCCAGGACATGCGGGCCGAGGTGGCGGCGTCCCTGCGATCGATGGCGGCCACGCTGGAGGACACCCATCCCCAGGGACGGATGCTGGCCGCGGACCCCGAGGTGCACGCCTGGGCGTCGCGCCTGCACTGGCTGCTCGGCAGCCCGGCGACCGCGGGCCGGGACGACACGGACGTCGGGTGAGATCGGCGGGACGGGTGTTCCTCGTCCGCCACGGCCGGACGGTCCTCAACGCCGAGGGACGGTTGCGGGGACTGGCGGATCCTCCGCTGGACGACGAGGGTCGCGCCGAGGTCGCCGCGCTCGCGGAGGTCCTCGCCGCGGAACGTCCCCGACGGATCCTCTCGAGCCCCCTGCAGCGTGCCGTGTCCACGGCCGAGGCGATCGGTGAGCGCGTCGGGGTGCGGGTCGAGATCGAGCCTCGCCTGACCGACCGGGACTACGGCGAGTGGACCGGGATGCCGCGCGACGAGGTGATCGGTCTCCACGGTTCGGTGGACGCGGCGCCCGGGGTCGAGGACGGGGACGGGATCACCCGGCGGGTCCGCGAGGTCCTCGACGAGCAGGACGACCGATGGATCGTCGTGGCCGTCGACCGGAAGTCGTGAGCTGCGTCAGGACAGCGCCCCCGGCGGACGGAGCCGTGCCTCCTCCATGTCCAGCGCCGACTGCACCCGCATGAGCACGAGGTCGTCGACGAGTCGGTCGTCGCGCAACCGCACCACCGCGGCCCGGCGGGCCGCGAGCAGGGCCATCCGGAGGGCGGCCTCGGCGTCGGCCGCGTGACGGTCGGGGTCCGGGTCGTCCGCGGTGCTCCCGGCCTCGTCGGTGCGGGCGAGGACGAACTCCTGCTCGGCGCGGACGCGCTCGACGACGGCGGACGGGGTCCCGAGCCGGGCCGCCTCCGCCGGCAGGGCGTCGAGCGCGGCTTCCGCGGCGCGCCGTTCGGCGAGCCGCTCCTCGTCCCGTGGGCGCGGGTCCTCGGCGTAGCGGGCCGCCCGCAGGACCAGCGGGAGCGTCAGGCCCTGCACGACGAGCGTCACGACGATGACCCCGGCCGTCACGACGACGATGGCCGCTCGGCCGGGGAAGGGAGCGCCGTCCGTCAGGATGGTCGGCACGGCCAGGGCGGCGGCCAACGATACCCCGCCGCGGAAGCCCGCCCAGGCCAGCGGTAGTCGACGCCGCACCCGGCCGGGTGTCGGTGCCCACCGCACGGTGGCCACCGCGGGGACGAGGAACCACAGCAGGCGCGTGCCGAGGACGGTCACGACGACGAGGACCCCGAGGATCGCGGTGGGGACCCGGTCGTCGGGGGCGAGCGCCGTGAGCGCGCCGCGCAGCTGCAGCCCGACGAGGACGAACAGCGCACCGTTGAGCAGGAACGCCGTCAGACTCCAGAACGCCTGGGACTGCAGGCGGGTCCGTGCCCCGATCCACCGCGGGCTCAGCCGGGCATGGGCCAGGCCGTAGACGACGACGGCGACCACTCCTGATCCCCCGAGGAGATCCGCCAGGAGGAACGACGCGAAGGGCATCACGGCTGTGACGGCGTTGCGCAGCACCGGCTCTCCGGCCAGGGTGCGGATCCGGGCGGCCGCGAGGGCGACCAGCCAGCCCACGACCACGCCGCCGACGTAGGAGAGGGCGAAGCTCGCGGTCGCCTCGAGGAGGTCGAACTCCTCGGCACCCGTCGCGACGGCCGCGGCCACCGCGAAGAGGGCCAGCGCGGTCCCGTCGTTGATCAGGCTCTCGGCCCGCAGGGTCGTGAGTTCGCGGGGCGGGAGACGGCCGGCGACGGCCCCGACCGCCGTCGCGTCGGTGGGAGCGACCACGGCCCCGAGGACGAAGGCTGCCGGCCATCCGAGTCCCAGGGCGTGCGCGACCGTGGCGACGGCCCCGGCCGTGACGAGCACCAGGACCACGGCGGAGGAGAGCACCCCGGCGAGCCCGCTGCGGATCTCGCGCAGCGAGGTCGTCCGGGCCTCCCAGAACAGCAGCGCCGGCAGCATGAAGAGCACGACGGCCTCTGGGGCGACCCGGACGTCGGCCAGGCCCGGGAGGAACGACAGGGCGGCGCCGCCGATCAGGAGCAGGACCGGGGGACTGACCCCGATCCGGCGTCCGGCCATGGTGAACGCCACCACGACGGCACCGATCAGGACGGCGAGCTCGAGGCCCGCGACGTCGTACACCGGGCCCTCCGATCGGACTCAGAAGTCCTGGCTCGCCTCGACCGGCCACGTCGACGACGAGCCGGAGAGGCGCCGCAGGTGCAGGTGCCGGGAGAGCCGGATGAGCGGGCGGAGGAGCAGCTCGATGCTCCCCAGCAGGAAGCACCACGTCCCGGCGGTCTCCGTCCCGTCGGAGAAGAACAGCACGCTGCCCACCACGAACCAGAGCGCGACGAGGACGTCGTTGAGGATCGAGAGGACCTCGTAGCGCTTCCGGATCACGAGCTCGTCGTGTCCGATCGTGAGGGTCAGCGGGCCGGAGCTCATGGACGGTCGAGTGCCCGGCTCTCCGGCGGTCCACTCCATGGCCGGCCCATGGGATGCCCTCACGAGCCGTTGGTCGGGGTCCGCCGACGTCGGTTGTGGAGCCGGCCATCCCGGTCTAGCGTCGATCGCACAGGCGATGGGGCTCGCCTTCGAACGCAGGACTCCCTGCTGACGGTCCCTGGTCGGTTTCCACCGAGCAGAGGACCTGTCATGTCCCTGATCCCGCACGAGGAGCGCGAGCTCCTGGCACTGGCCGCCGAACTCCGTCGCACGGATCCGGCCCTGGCGCGCGCACTCGGCGCGATGCCTCTGCGGCCTCGTGCGCGGCGGACCAGGCTCGTCGGGCTGGTGGTCCTGCTCGGGGGGCTGGTGGCAGGACTGGTGCCGCTCGCCGTCGGACTGCGGGCCGGCCTTCCCTGGCTCGCCGGTGTGGGAGCCGTGCTGACCTGCGCGCTGCCGTTCATCACCCTCTATGCGCTGACCCGGTGCTTCCCGCCGCCCGACGGTCGTCCGCACCCGTCCCGGTAGGCGCTCGTGTCGTCGAAGGAGATCGTCATGTCCTCGCCCACCCCCTCCGTCCCCGAAGGACTGCCCGTCCTCGCGCGCGGACGCCACCTCGATCCGCGGGACGGGAGCTGCCTGATGGAGTACGTGTCGGTCCTCGCCGGCGAGCGGTTCTCCGATCGGCCCCGTTGCACGCCACCCTCCCTCCGGTGGTTGGCGCAGCGCGTGAACGACGCCGTCTCCGACCCGGCGCGCACCGAGCTGGTGCTCCGCGCGCCGCTCCTGACGCGCGCGTGCCCGATCGACCCGACGACCGTGGTCCTGGGCGTGGTGGCGCGGGCGGGTCTCGCTGCCGGTCCCGAGGACCGCCGGCTCCTGGCGGCGCGTCGCCTCGGGGAGCGGTCCGTGCTCTCCTGGTACCGACCCGGCGTCCGCACCCGGCTCCTGGGGGCGTTCCTCGAACTCCGGTCCCGGCTCGGGCCGCTCCCGGTCGCGGAGCAGGACCGGAGCCTCCTCGCGGTGCTCGACGAGGTGCTCGACACCGTGCACCCGGTGGGAGCCGTGCTCCTCGCGGCGCGGCCCGGAGCCCGCTGATGGCACCCCGGCTCGACGTCCAGGGCCCGCGTCCCGGCGTCGCCCCCGCCGCCCACCTCGTCCTCGGCTATCGGGACGACGACGCGGGCGGCGCCGCGCTGCAGGTCGGTGCCGACCTCACCGAGCGCCTGACCGCGACCCTCCACGTGGTCCACGTCGTCGACCTCTCGGACTACCCCATCGACCCCGACGACCCGGACTGGGATCGACGGGCGGGCGAGCACCTGGCCGAAGAGCAGCGGCAGGTCGACGCGGCCCTGGCCGGGAGCCGCTGCAGCTGGACCTATCACGCCGCTCACGGCGACCCCGTCGACCTGCTGCGCCGCGTCGCCGACGACCACGACGCGCTGATGTTCGTCGTCGGCACCCGCGGCGAGGGGCTCGGCGGGGTCGTGAGCCGCCTGCTGGGCGTTCCGTCGGTCTCGCACGGGCTCATCGCGCGCAGCCACCGCCCCGTCGTGGTGTGCCACTCCTCCGGGTCCACGCACACCGGGTCGGCATGACGGGCCCCCTCGACGAGAGCTCCGCCGACGTGCACTCGGGGGCGCTCGCCGCGGACGATCTCGTCGTCGGGTTCGACGGCTCGCCGACGTCGGTCGACGCCCTCGCCCTCGCGACACCGCTCGCCCGGCTCTGGAAGGTCGGGCTCCGGGTGGTGACCGTGCACCAGCCCGTGGTGCTGGGAGGTCGCCGGTCGGAGGAGGACCGGGAGCTCGCCGCGGCGCGATGCGCGCGCGACGGCGCATCGCGGCTGGGAGCGGGCGTGCGGCTCTCCTGGGGTGAGCGCCGGGCGGCGGACGTCGTGGCCGGGCTGCACGCGGCCGCGGTGACCAGCGCCGGCCTCGTCGTCGGTCGACCCCGCCATCGCGTCTCCGACCGTGGGTTCCACCGCACGGTCCTCGAGGACGCGCCCGTGCCGGTGGCGCTCGCCCGTCGCCATCTCCTGCCGCATCCCGCGCTCCGGCACGTCGTCCTCGGCCTGACCGGCGAGGGCTCCGACACCATCGACGTGCTCCTGGCCTTCGCCGGCCGCCTGCGCCACCTGCAGGACGTCCTCGTCACGGTGGCGGGCCTCGACGCCGGCGTCGGGTCGGGTTTCCTGGCCGACGCCGTGTTCCAGGTCGGGGGCGCCCTCGGTCGTCGTGCCCGGGGTGCTGTGCTACCCGCCCGGGATGCCGCCCGGCGGTGGGACGGAGACGAGCTGGTGGTGTGCGTCGGGCGACCACGGGGAGCTCACGGTCACCAGGGAGCGGACGCGGTGGAACGGATCCTGTTGGCCGAGGACGGACCGTCCTTGCTGGTGCTCCCGCCGACTGCGGTCTCCTAGGCAGCGGTCACGGGGAATCGTGGCCGGACGCCCGACGACTGCGGGCCGCACGGGCGAGGACGACGGCCCCCGCGAGCTGGACGGCCGCGGACACGGCCACCATGAGCGGCACCGACCTGTCGTAGAGGACGCCGAGCGCCACGCTGCCGGCGAACCATGCCGTCCCGTACGTCGCGGAGTAGTAGCCGGTGATCCGCGACCGGTCGGCGGGCCGGACCATGGCGGCGATCGGCGCCGACATCACCGAGTCCTGGACCCCGAGGCCGATGCCCCACAGCACGACGCCTCCCACCGCCTCCGGTAGGCCGGCAAGGAAGAGCAACGGGGTGGCCCCGATCGCGGGTACGAGTGCGACGACCAGCGCCCGGAGGCCGACGCGGTCGAATGCTCGCCCCACGGCGAGGCCGCAGAGGCCCGACACTCCCATCGCGAGTGCGTAGAGCAGCGGGATCGTCCCGAGCGGTTCGCCCCGTCGCGCGAGGTGGAAGGCCACCAGGGTGAAATCGACGTACCCCAGTCCCGTCAGACACACGGCGACCAGGTAGAGCCGCCGGGCGCGTGGGTCGCCCGGATCCCCGCTCGTCGTCGGGCCGGCCGGCCCGGATGCCTGCCCGGGCGCGGGGAACACGTGTCGGGCCACCAGCAGCACGGCCAGGGCGAGGACCGTGGGGACGAGCAGCCAGGCATAGGCGTCGGTCAGCTCCCCGGGCCGGGCGAGGAGATAGAGCCCGACGGCCAGGGGCCCGATGACGGCGCCCGCCTGGTCGAGTGCCTCCCGCAGGGCGAAGGCCCAGCCCTGGCCGAGCACGTTCCCGGCGAAGGAGATCATCGTGTCGCGGGGCGGATTGCGCAGGCCCTTGCCGACCCGTTCGAGGACGATCAGACCGGCCGCCACCGGCCAGCTCCCGGCCAGCGCGAGAGCGGGAACGGCGAGCAGGTTGACGAGATAGCCGATGACGGTCCAGGTCCAGTAGCGGCCCGACCGCCCGGCGGCCGGGCCGGACCAGAGCCGGACCAGGTAGCCGGCGAGCTCGCCGATGCCCGCCACCGACGCCACCACGGCTCCCGAGGCGCCGAGCTGGGCGAGGAAGGCCCCGTTCACGCCCTTCGCGGCTTCGTGGGTCATGTCTCCGAAGAGGCTGACCAGACCGATGACGACGACGAAGTGCAGGGCGGCCCGGCGGCTCGGTCCGCCCGGCGTCACGGGGCGGTGTCCTCCGCGCTGTGCCGTCGCCAGCCCTGGCCGAACTCCTCGTCGTGGAGGCGACGGAGCCGGTGGGCGTCGTGGTCCAGCTGGTCGGCGGCCGCCTGCATCGCGTGGAAGTCGTGGCCGTGATCGCGCGCGGGGGTCTTCTCCTCGGACCGCTTGCGCACGACGTGCAGCTCCTCGCGAGCGTGCTCCACGAGCTTCTCGAGGGTCTCCGACAGGTCCATCGTGGTCTCCTTTCCTCGACGGCACACGCGGACGCGTGCCGAGACAGGGAAGGAGCCATCAGCCCGGTGGGAGGCGGTTCAGCATCGAGTGCTCGGCGGGATCCATCGCCGCGCACCATGGTAGCCCGGCTCCGTCGGTCCGGTACCGAGGTCCGGTTGAGGGAGACCACACCCCACGTGGGGTGGCCGGGGTACCGAGGTCGAGGGAACGTCGACGTCCAGTCCCCGAGGAGGTCGCACGATGACGAGCACCGGACCCACCACGACGACGGTCGCCGGGGAACCCCAGCCGAGCGACGAGCACTCCCTGACCCAGGGGCCGGGCGGCGGCATCCTGCTCCACGACCGGTTCCTCATCGAGAAGATGGCCCACTTCAACCGCGAGCGGATCCCGGAGCGGGTGGTGCACGCGAAGGGCGCCGGTGCGTTCGGCCGGTTCGAGGTGACCGACGACGTCAGCGCGTTCACCCGGGCCGACTTCCTCCAGCCCGGCCGGGCGTGCGACGTCCTGGTGCGGTTCTCCCACGTCGCCATCGAGACCGGGGGCGGCGACACCTTCCGTGACCTGCGGGGGTTCGCGATCAAGTTCTACACCGACGAGGGCAACTACGACCTCGTCGGGAACAACACCCCAATCTTCTGGATCCGCGATCCGATGAAGTTCCAGGACTTCATCCGCTCGCAGAAGCGCACGCCGGACACCGGGCTGCGTGACAACACCATGCAGTGGGACTTCTGGACGCTCTCGCCCGAGTCCGCCCACCAGGTGGCGTGGCTCTTCGGCGACCGTGGCCTGCCGTACTCCTACCGTCACATGAACGGGTACGGCTCCCACACGTTCCAGTGGATCAACGCCGCGGGGGAGCGCTTCTGGATCAAATACCACCTGCAGACCGACCAGGGTGTGGAGCACCTGAGCCAGGACGATGGCGAGCGCCTGGCGGGAGCCTCGCCCGACTACTACACCCAGGACCTCTCGGGTGCGATCGCCGGGGGCGAGTTCCCGTCCTGGACGGTCTACGTCCAGGTCATGCCGGTCGACGAGGCGGCCGGCTACCGCTTCAACCCGTTCGACCTGACCAAGGTCTGGCCGCACGAGGACTACCCGCTGCGCCGGGTGGGCAGGATGACGCTCGACCGCAACCCCGAGAACTACTTCGCGCAGATCGAGCAGGCCGCCTTCGCGCCGTCGAACCTCGTGCCCGGGATCGACGTCAGCCCCGACAAGATGCTGCTCGGTCGGATGTTCTCCTACGCCGACACCCACCGGTACCGCCTGGGCGTGAACTACACCCAGCTCCCGGTGAACGCGCCGGTCGCACCGGTACACAGTTATGCCAAGGACGGGGCGATGCGGGTGGACTTCCCGGTGCCGCCGCAGCCGACCTACGCACCGAACTCCTTCGGCGGACCGGTCGCGGACCCGACCGTCGTCACCGAGGCCACCGGGCTCGCCGATCCCGGGGACGCGGTCCGTGCCGCGTACGTCGCGCACGCCCAGGACGACGACTACGGACAGGCCCACACCCTCGTCCGTGAGGTGATGAGCGAGGAGGAACGGGACCGCCTCGTCGACAACGTCGTCGGCCACCTGCTCAACGGCGTCGTCGAGCCGGTGCTCTCGCGGGTGTTCGCGTTCATGTCCGCGATCGACGACGAGGTCGGCAAGCGCATCGAGGAGGGCTACCGTCGACAGGCCGACGACGTGGCTCCGACGACGGGGCAGTCGGCGCGTCCGGTCGGCGACGTGGCGACGAAGACCTGACCCGTGCCGCAGGCCGCCCCCCGTCCGCGAGGGTCCGGGTCTACGGTCCGCCGACATGACGCACGATGTGGAGACCGTGGACACCGGATCGCGACGGGTGACCCGACGGGTGATCGTGGAGACGACCCCGCCGGAGATCTTCGCACTGCTCGCCGACCCGCACCGCCACGGCGAGCTGGACGGCTCGGGCACCGTACGCGACGCGGTGTCCGGCCCGTACCGGGTGGCGCTCGGCGACCGCTTCTCGCTGAACATGCGCCAGCTCGGCATCCCGTACCGCATCACGAGCACGGTGGTGGAGTACGAGGAGGACCGGCTGCTCGCCTGGCGCCATCCGGTCGGCCACGTGTGGCGGTGGGAGCTGGAGCCCGACCCGCGGGGGACCGTCGTGACCGAGACGTTCGACTACTCCACGACGCTCGCGGCGCCGATGTTCGAGCTCTCCGGCCGCCCTGCCCGCAACGCCCGGGGGATCGAGGAGACCCTGCGGCATCTGCGGGCGCGTTTCGACGGTCACGGGGCCTGACCGGATCAGTCCTCGTCGTCCCCGTCGGGACTGCGCTCGGTCGCGACGGCGAGGACGTCGCGCAGGACCGGGGAGTGGCGCCGCCCGCTGGGCCAGACCGCCCGGAGCTCGCGACGGATCTGCATCCCGTCGACCTCGATCCGGCGCAGCCGACCGAGGGCGATCTCCCCGGCGACCGCGAGGGAACTGAGGACGGCGGGGCCGACCCCGTCCTCCACGGCGGCCTTGATCGCGGTCATCGACGACAGCTCCACGACCGGCTCGGCGAGGCGTCCGTGGTCGGCCAGCGCCGTGTCCAGCGCATGTCCCGTGCCGGAACCCGGCTCACGGGCGACGAGTCGGAGTCCGAGCAGTTCGTCGATCGTCATCGCCCGCCGCCGCCCGACCCAGGCACTGCTCGGCCCGACGACGAGGACCAGCTCGTCCCGGGCGATCGTGCGCGCCTCGAGCCCGTCGGGGAGCTCCGGGCCCTCGAGGAAGCCGAGGTCGACCTCGCCCTCGAGGACGAGACGGGCGACCTCGGAGGAGTTCACCGCGCGCAGGGAGATCGCGGCATCGGGACGTCGCGCCCGCAGGGCGAGCAGCCAGTGCGGGGCGAGGTACTCCGAGACCGTCAGGCTGGCGCCGAGTCGGATCCGTCCCTCGGTGCGCGTGCGCAAGGCGTCGAGGCCCGCGTCCAGCGAGTTGGCGGCGCCGACGACCTCGCGGGCCCAGTCGGCGACGAGGGCCCCCTCGGTCGTCAACCGGGAGCCCAGGGCGGACCGTTCGATGAGGGGCTGGCCGACGAGGTTCTCCAGGTGCCGGATCCGGGAGCCGGCCGCCGGCTGGGTGATGCCGTGCTCCGCGGCGGCCCGTCCGAGGCTGCCCAACCTGGCCACACTCAGCAGCAGGTCGAGGGCCCGGAGATCGGGCACGCGGGGCGAGAGCGGCATGGCGGCGGACGATAGCGGCTCCCGCGCCCCAAGAGTCGCTGATGGGGTACCCGACCCGGGGCCACGTACCGGGGTGGGCCCCGGGGCGGCATCATCGGCTGCCGATGCGCACCACCGACCCGGGACTCGCCCGTCTCTCCCTGCAGATCGCCGACTGCACGGCATGCCCCCGGCTGGTCGCTGCGCGGGAGGCGGTGGCGGGCCCGGGGTACTGGGCGCGCCCGGTCCCGGGCTTCGGGGATCCGGACGCCCGCATCCATGTCCTCGGCCTGGCCACCGCGCCGCACGGGGGCAACCGACACGGCCGAGCCTTCACCGGCAACCGGTCGGCCGACACCCTCGTCGCGGCGCTGCACCGCGCAGGCCTCGCGAACCAGCCGAGCTCGCGACATGCCCGCGACGGGTTGCACCTGCATCGCGCGTGGATGGCATCCGCGGTGCGCTGCCCCCCGCCCGAGCATCGGCCGACCCGCGCCGAACGCGACGCCTGCCTGGCCTGGCTCACCGCCGAGGTCGCCGCCCTGCGCGAGCTGCGGGTGATCGTGTGCCTGGGCCGGACGGCCTGGGAGGCGGCCTGCGACTGGGCCGGCGCGCATCCGCGGCCCCGCTTCGGTCACGGTGCCGAGCACCGGACGGATGGTGGGCTGCTGCTGCTCGGCTGTTACCACCCGAGCCCGCAGAACACCCACAGTGGCCGACTGACCCCGGCGATGCTCGACGACGTCCTCCTCCGGGCCCGCGACCGGGCCGGGCTCGACCCTCTGGACACCGACCTCGAGGAGTCCGCATGACCGCCGTCGCCCCGACGCCGATCACCACCGAGCCGTACCCGGCCCGCGACAGCAAGCGCGGCTCGTTCGTCGGCCGGATGCTGAAGACGACGGACCCGAAGGACATCGCGATCCTCTACCTGGTCACGTCGTTCGCGGTGTTCCTCATCGGCGGGCTGATGGCCCTGCTGATGCGGGCCGAGCTGGCGCGGCCTGGTCTGCAGATCCTCTCGGTCGAGCAGTACAACCAGCTGTTCACCATGCACGGCACCCTGATGCTGCTGCTGTACGCGACGCCGATCCTCTTCGGCTTCGCGAACTACATCGTGCCGCTGCAGATCGGCGCGCCGGACGTGGCCTTCCCACGGCTGAACGCCTTCTCCTACTGGCTGTTCCTCTTCGGCACGCTGATGGTGCTCTCGGGTTTCGTCACCCCCGGAGGTGCGGCGTCGGCCGGGTGGTTCGCCTACACCCCGCTCTCGGACACGCTCTACACCCCGGGCTACGGCCAGGACCTCTGGATCATGGGACTCGTCGTGTCCGGGCTCGGCACGATCCTCGGCGCCGTCAACTTCGTGACGACGATCGTGTGCATGCGCGCACCGGGCATGACGATGTTCCGGATGCCGATGTTCACCTGGAACATCCTGGTGACCGCGGTGCTGATCCTCATCGCCTTCCCGGTGCTCACCGCGGGACTGTTCGGGCAGCTCGCGGACCGGCAACTGGGGGCGCACATCTTCGATCCGGCCAACGGCGGGGTCATCCTGTGGCAGCACCTGTTCTGGTTCTTCGGGCACCCCGAGGTCTACATCGTCGCGCTCCCCTTCTTCGGGATCGTCACCGAAATCTTCCCGGTCTTCAGTCGCAAGCCGCTCTTCGGCTACAAGACGCTGATCTACGCGACGCTGTCCATCGCCGCGTTGTCGATCGCAGTGTGGGCGCACCACATGTACGCGACCGGCGCCGTCCTGCTGCCGTTCTTCTCCTTCACGACTTTCCTCATCGCCGTGCCGACCGGGATCAAGTTCTTCAACTGGATCGGCACGATGTGGAAGGGGCAGCTGACCTTCGAGACGCCGATGCTGTTCTCGGTCGGCTTCCTGGTGACGTTCCTCTTCGGCGGGCTCACCGGTGTGCTGCTGGCGGCCCCGCCGCTGGACTTCCACGTGTCGGACTCGTACTTCGTGGTGGCGCACTTCCACTACGTGCTGTTCGGCACGATCGTGTTCGCGACCTACGCCGGCATCTACTTCTGGTTCCCGAAGATGACCGGCCGGATGATGAACGAGCGGCTCGGGAAGTTCCATTTCTGGGCGACGTTCGTCGGCTTCCACATGACATTCCTGGTGCAGCACTGGCTGGGCAACGAGGGCATGCCGCGTCGCTACGCGGACTACCTGCCCTCCGACGGCTTCACCACGCTGAACACGATCTCGACGATCGGTTCGTTCATCCTCGGTGCCTCGACGTTGCCGTTCATCTGGAACGTCTTCCACTCCTACCGCTACGGGCGCCCCGTGACCGTGGACGACCCGTGGGGCCACGGCAACTCGCTGGAGTGGGCCACCTCGTGCCCGCCCCCGCGGCACAACTTCACCGAGCTGCCCCGGATCCGTTCCGAGCGCCCGGCGTTCGAGCTGCACTACCCGCACATGTCGGGGCGGATGCGTCTGGAGGCCCACAGCGGAGGGGGCCACGCGACCCCGGGTGAGGAAGCTGCGCTCGCCACCGGAGGCGAGGGTCTCCCCGGGTCCGACCCGCGGAACCGGTGAGGCGACGATGGCCGACCACGAGCTCGCACCGCTCACGGCGTCAGAGACGGCGTCACTGCGGGCGATCGCGCAGGAGCTGACCCGCACGGATCCGCGCCTGCTGGCGGTCCGAGCGGGTGAGGGTGCTCCGCGACCGGGGTCGACGGGTGCGTTCGTGATGGCGGTGTGCGTCGTGATCGGGGTGTCCGGACTCGTGTTCGGTGTCCTCCCCGCTCTCGTCGTCGGTGTGATGCTCGGCCTGACCGGCCTCCTCGCGCTCGTCGGGTTCAGGTGACGCAGCAGGCCCCGGTCACACCGTCGGTCCCGTACACCGCGGAATCCCCGGTGACGGCGTAGACCTCCCACGGTTCCGCGCCGGGACCGGTCACCCAGACCTTGTCCTGGCGGGCGTAGCAGCAGACGACGTCGTCCTCGGTGCGCGTCCCCAGACCCTCGGCGGCCAGCCGCCCGGTCGCGGCGTGGACTTCGTCGGGGCTCCCGACCTCCACGCCGAGGTGGTCCATCGCGGTCGGCCCGCCGGGCTCGCTCTCGAGCAGCACGAGCTTGAGCGGCGGTTCGGCGACGGCGAAGTTCGCGTAGCCCGGGCGGCGCTTGGCCGGGGCCACGCCGAACAGGGCGGAGTAGAAGCGGACGGAGGCCTCGAGGTCGGCCACCCGCAGGGCCAGCTGGACGCGCGACATGCGCCCAGCGTGCGGTTCTGGTTCGACATGCGTCAAGATAGAGGAGTGTCGAAGCAGCAACGGTGTGTCCCGCTCGTCGGGGAGCCGCTCGCGGAGGAGCGGGCGGGGGAGCTCGCCCGGGTGTTCAAGGCGATGGGTGACCCGGTCCGGCTCCGGCTGCTGTCCCTGATCGCGTCGCATGCCGGCGGCGAGGCCTGCGTCTGCGACCTGACCGGCGCGTTCGACCTGGCCGGCCCGACGATCTCGCACCACCTCAAGGTGCTGCGCGAGGCCGGGCTGATCGTCGGCGAACGCCGCGGGACCTGGATCTACTACCGCGCCCGGCCCGAGGTCCTGGCCGACGCCGCCGCCGTCCTCGCGCCGGTCGGGGCCCCGGTGTGAGCGCTGTGGGGACGCCTGCCCGGTCTTCCCCGGCAAGCGCTCTCTCGACTGGCAGCTCGACGACCCTGCCGGCCTGCCCCCGTTACCTTCTTGATCAAGCCCGGTGAGGGCTTGCAGGCCGCCGGCCACGGCATGACTGAGTGCCCCTGTCGCTGATGATCTGGGGGGTGTTGTCACCGTGGTCGGAGGGCGCCAACGACCGCTGATAGAGACCTGACCCGCTCGCGTGGTCTGCTCGTAACGTGGCGGCCGGCGCGGGTGTCCAGGTCGGCCTGCCGCGACGAGCAAGGAGCCGCGGTTGAGCAACTCCGTGTCGGTATCTGAAGTCGACTGCACTGCTTCGCGAAGCCGGCTGCACCGGTCCGCGGCCAGACTCCGGCCCAGCCGCTCCTTCAACCTCCTGACAGGGCGACCGGTTAGGGTGCCTGACAGGTGATGGGGCTCGCCTTCAACCGCAGATTCCTGCTGACGGTCCCTGTTCGGTTCCGACCGTGCAGGAGGCTGTATGTCTACCGCCAGCCCGCTTGACCTCACTGCTCCACCGTCACCCGGCAGGGGACGGTCCGGTGACGCCGGCCCGCTGTCGCGGGGCCGGGCAGGTGTGTTCGATGCCGCCAGCCGATCGACGGCCGGGTTCGGCCGCCCCGGGCGGTGCGCGTGATCGCGGTCAGCGATGTCTTGTGGGCGAGTGTGGCGGCGTTCTTTCTGGCGGTGCTCTCCGCCGTCGCGGGGTTCGGCGGTGGCGTTCTGTTGCTCCCGGTCTTCGCTGGCCTGTTCGGGCTGCGCGTTGCGGTCCCGGTGTTGACCTTGACCCAGATCGTGAGCAACGGGTCGCGCGTGTGGTTCAACCGGAGTGCGCTGCAGTGGGGGCTGATCGGACGGTTCTGTTGCGGCGCGGTGCCCTCGGCCGTAGTCGGTGCGCTGCTGCTGGCTCGGGCTCCCCTGGCAGGTCTGACCCGCGTGTTGGGGGTGTTCCTGCTGCTGGTCGTGCTGTGGCGCCGACTGGGGCCGGCCCCACGCCGTCATGGCGACGCCACGTTCTTTCTGGTCGGCGCGGGATCGGGATTGGGCTCGGCGCTACTCGGCAGTGTGGGACCTCTGACGGCCCCGTTCTTCCTGGGTCGTGGATTGCGCCGGGCGGCGTATGTGGGCACCGAGGCAGCGTGCGCGTTGGCGATGCACCTGACCAAGACCGCGGCCTACGGCGCCGGAGCACTGATCGACGCGCGGGTGGTGTGGCTGGGGGTGGCCCTGACTCCCGCCACCTTGGCCGGAACCTGGTGTGGCAGATGGCTGGTGGAGCGGATCAGCGACCGCGTCTTCGTGGTGCTGGTCGAGGTGGGGCTGATCGTGGCCGGTGTGCTGTTCCTGACCGGTGTGGCGTGAGCCCCGACCCGGGGAGGCTGTCGCTCGGGCTCGTCGCGGGCTACCATCCACTCCAGGCGATGGGGCTCGCCTTCAACCGCAGGTCTTCCTGCTGACGGTCCCTGTTCGGTTCCGACCGTGCAGGAGGCCCCATGCCCATCACCAGATCATGTCCGGTCTGCGCTCACCTCGTCTCCCTGGGCGAACCTCGTCCGGCGACGTCATGGATCTGACTCCCGACCAGGCACGGGTGCTCGACGCGATCGCCCGCCAGCTCACCCGAGATGACCCCGCCCTGGCACGCCGCCTCGCTGCTCCGTCGAGCCCTCCCCGCTCGCGAGCACGGGAACTGATCGTGCTCGCGGTTCTGCTTACGGAGATGTCACTCGGGTTCATCCCGCTGGCCTGCGGTATCGCCGCGATGTCCCCGGCGCTGGTCTACCTCGGGATGGCGACCGCCTTCATCGCCGCGCCGACCGCGATGGGGCTGACCACCGAATGGGCCAGACGTCGATGGGTCAGCTTCGACGACGGCTCGGCTCGGCGATTGTGAGCGCGGTGCTCCGGGCTCGACACGCCCTACGAGGAATCCACCAGAGAAGACCGAAGGAGAACGACGATGACGGATGAGCACGGTCCGACCGGCCGCGACACGCAGCCCGGCGGGGGTAGCGCGGGGGCCGGTGACGCCGCCGGCGTCGAGCCGGTCGACCTGACGGGTCCGCGACTGGACCAGGTCAGCCCAAGCTCGAGCGCGGAGCCCGGCGCGCACCTGGTTCTGGGCTACCGGCAGGGCGAGCTCGGCGCGGCCGTCTTGCGCACCGGCGCGGACATCGCTGGTCGTCTCGACGCGACCCTGCACGTCGTGCACGTGGTGGACCTGTCGGACTACCCGATCGATCCCGACGCCTGGGACTGGGAACAACAGGCCGAACGCACCCTCGCCGCCGAGAAGCGAGCCGTCGAGGCCGCGCTCGCCGCGCAGCCGACGCCGTGGACCTACCACGCGGCCCACGGCAACCCCGTCGCGCTGCTCCGCCAGGTCGCCGACGAGTACGACGCGTTGATGATCGTCGTCGGCACGCGCGGCGAAGGCGGCGGAAGCATCCTCAGCCGCCTCACCGGCGAACCCTCGGTGTCCCATGGCCTGATGGCTCGGACCCACCGCCCCGTGCTCGTCGTCCCACCCCGTGCCGCGTCCCCGCGCCCCGATCCGTCCACCGCCGACGCCGGTTCCTCCCGGTGAACGACAGCCGGCGACGCTCGGCGGACCGACAGACCTTCCCCACCCACACCACACGAGGTGACGGCATGACTCCCGAGGCGCACCCGACGCCCACTGACACCGACCCCGCGACCACCGGACCGGGAGTCGGAGGAACCCCGCGCGCCACCGACGACACCCACAGCGAGGACGTGATCGCTGGCCGCCGTCCGGGCGAGGCGATGCTGCGCGGGCAGGGCGCGATTACCGTGGCGGTGTCGATCGGAGGGGCGCTCGGGGCGCTGGCCCGATGGGTCCTGCAGGTGCTGTTCCCGCCGGCACCGGGCGGCTTCCCCGCGGCCACCTTCGCGATCAACGTGGTCGGGTGCCTGCTGATGGGGGTCCTGGTCGTGCTGGTGACCGAAGCCCGCGAATCCCACCCACTGCTACGGCCGTTCCTCGGCGTGGGCGTGCTCGGCGGGTTCACCACCTTCTCCAGCTTCACCGTCGAGGCCCACCAACTGCTCGCCGGCCGGCACCTCGCCGTCGCGGGGCTCTACCTGGCCCTGACCATCGCCGCAGCCCTGGTCGCCGTCGTCACCGGACTGGGCCTCACCCGTCGCGCTGCCGGACTCCACCGCACGGCGGCTGCAGCGTGACCGCCTCCGCCGGCCTCCTCGTCGTCCTCGGAGCCGCTCTCGGTGCTCCCGCCCGCTACCTCACCGACCGCTGGCTGCAGTCCACCCACGGCACCGGCTTCCCCTGGGGCACCTTCACCGTCAACATCGTCGCCTCGTTCGTCCTCGGCCTCGTCGCCGGCGCCAGCGTGTCCCCGGTGATCAGCGCCCTGATCGGCACCGGCTTCTGCGGCACCCTGAGCACTTGGTCGACCCTCGGGTACGAGACCGTCCGCCTCGCCGAGGAACGCGCCTGGACACCGGCCCTGTTCAACATCGTCGCCTCCGTCCTCGCCGGGCTCGGGGCCGCCGGGCTGGGCTTCGCGCTGGCATAGAACCGCCACCAGCTCCCGCGCACCCCTCGTCACCGGAGACGTGACGACGTAGGCTCCACGACAAGGTGATGGGGCTCACCTCCAACCGCAGGCTCGCCTGCTGACGGTCCCTGTTCGGTTCCGACCGATCAGGAGACCGCTATGCGCGACGCAAGGCAGAACGCCGACGACACCGACCGGCAGACACCCCCGAACTTCCTCGCGATCCTGTCGCTGGCATTCACGATCGTCTGCAGCCCGATCGCCGTCCTGCTCGGCGCCATCGCCCTGCGGCAGATCGCCCGAACCGGTCAACGTGGCCGGGAGCTGGCTCGCCTGGCCGTCATCTCGGGCACTGCGCTCACGGTGGCCACCCTCGTGATCTATCTCGGCATCGAAATGACCACACATGGAGGATGACCAGCGATGTCCCCCGCAGACCTCGCCGACTCAAGGTCGACCGGCACCGATCCTTTCCGGCGGCCCTCATCGGGCTGCCGTGGGCGCGGCAGCAGCAGACGTGAACCTCGTCCTCGACGGGAGTGTCCGACTAACGGTGTAACTGGTCCTCTGGCTCCGGGCGTGTCCCGGGGGAAGGACCAGTCATGAGCGACACGATCGAGCCTGTGACGGCTCGGATCGATCAGCAGCAGCTCGCCAAGGAGTTGGTGGCCGCGGCCCGCGCCGAGGGCGTCGAGCTCGTCGGCCCGGACGGGCTGCTGGCCGGGTTGACCAAGACGGTGCTCGAGACCGCCCTCGAAGCGGAGATGACCGAGCACCTGGGCTATGAGGCCCACGACGCGGCGGGCCGCGACGGCGGGAACTCTCGCAACGGCACCCGCACCAAGACCGTGCTCACCGAGATCGGGCCGGTCGAGATCGAGGTCCCCCGCGACCGGGATGCCAGCTTCGAGCCGGTGATCGTCAAGAAGCGGCAACGTCGCCTGGACGGGATCGACGAGATCGTGTTGTCGCTGACCGCCCGCGGGTTGACCACCGGTGAGGTCGCCGCCCACTTCGAGGAGGTCTACGGGGCGAAGGTCTCCAAGGACACCATCTCGAGGATCACCGACAAGGTCCTCGAGGAGATGACCGAGTGGCAGAACCGACCCCTCGACTCCGTCTATCCGGTGCTGTTCGTCGATGCGATCCACCTCAAGGTCCGCGACGGTCAGGTGACCAACCGGCCCTTCTACGTGGTCATCGGGGTCACCGTCGACGGGCGCCGCGACATCCTCGGGATCTGGGCCGGTGAGGGCGGTGAAGGCGCGAAGTACTGGCTGCACGTGCTGACCGAGATCAAGAATCGTGGTGTCGTCGACGTATGCATCGCGGTCTGCGACGACCTGCCCGGGCTGCCGGCGGCGATCAACACGGTGTGGCCGCCCACCCTGGTGCAGGCCTGCGTGCTGCACCTGATCCGCAACACCTTCCGCTACGCCTCGCGGCGCTACTGGGAGCAGATGGCCAAGGATCTGCGGCCGGTCTACACCGCCCCGACCGAGGCCGCCGCCGCGGAACGGTTCGCCGAGTTCATTGAGAAGTGGGGCGCGCTCTATCCGGCGATCGTCACGCTCTGGCGCAGCGCCTGGTCGGAGTTCGTGCCGTTCCTCGACTACGACGTGGAGATCCGCAAGGTCATCTGCAGCACCAACGCGATCGAGAGCCTCAACGCCCGCTACCGGCGGGCGGTGAAGGCGCGCGGGCACTTTCCCACCGAGCAGGCCGCGCTGAAGTGCCTCTACCTCGTCACGAGATCCCTCGACCCGACCGGGAAGGGACGGGCACGGTGGGCGATCCGCTGGAAGCCAGCGTTGAACGCCTTCGCGATCTCGTTCCCCGGCCGTATCGTCCCGTCAAGCACCTACTGACCCATCAACGCCAGTTACACCGGAAGTCGGACAGTCCCTCCTCGACTCAGGAGTCAGCTCAGCCAGTGGGTGGGGTTGGTGGCGTCGAAGGTGCGGGCGGCGTCGATGTAGGGGTCCATGGAGGCGCGGGAGCGCCAGCGGCCGTGGCGTTGGACGTCGCGTTCGGGGACGCCGGCGGCGATGGCTTCGGTGGCGAACCCGCGGCGGAGGCTGTGTCCGCCCCACAGCTGCGCGTCCTCGAGCCCGGCTGCGGCTGCACGCCGTTTGATGGTCTCGGCGATGGAGTTGCGGTGCAGTCCGCCGGCACGGGGACGGCGCCCGTACCGGTCGATGCCGCGCCAGGCGGGGCCCTCGAGGATGCCGTGGGAGCCGAGCAGGTTGCGCCAGCGGATCCAGGCGGCACCGGCGTCGAGCAGCGTCGACTCCTCGCTCCCCTCCCCCATCGCTGTGTCGGGGGCGGCGATGCCGAGGGTGGTGCCGTGGCCGGTCTGGTCGGTCTTGGAGCGGGCGATGAACACCGAGAGTCCTTGCTCGGAGGCGTGCAGGTCGGCCATCTGCAGGCGGGCGAGGTCGTCGGAGCGCAGCGCGGCCTTCCACCCGACCAGCAGCAGGGCATGGTCACGGGCGTCAGCCAGGGACTCCTCGGGCCGTAGCGCTCGGAGGAGCTCGAGGAGCGGGTCGCGGCGAGCGGCGGCGCGGCGCCGGGGTGGGGCGACGGCGGGGTGGCGGCCGATCCCGGCCAGGGTGCGCCGCACCGCCTCCGAGCGGGTCGGGTTCTCCAGCTGAGCGGTCTGGTGGACCACCGAGATCGCGGCGAGGTAGCCCCGCAGGGTGCCGGGCCGCATCCCCTCGCACTCCCGGACCTGGCCGGCCACCACCGTTGAAGAAGAGTCAGCGGGTGTCGCCGGGCGCCAGCGCGGGGCCAGGTCGGCCAGGAACCGCGCGACGGTCAGCGGGTCCGCCGGCAGCGCCCGCTCCCCCACCTCCCGACACCACGTCTCGAAGCGGGCCCACTGCCGCTCGTAGGCCGCCCACGTCTTATCCGCCCGCGCCCCGCGCGCCCAGGACTCCGCTCGAGCGATCAGGTCTTCGCGGGGTGCAGGCAGCAGCTCCGCGGGCCCGGGGACAAGCTGGCCGGGAGAGTCCCGCGCTGCCTTGAGGGCGAACTCTGGGGTCACGCGGACCAGCTTCTCCCCGACTTCGACTCGTGTTAGGGAGGCGCGCCGCACCAACTGGGCAGATGAGGTACTTATGCACTGTTGGGAGCCTGAGGCGACAGGTGTCAACGGCGCCTGAATCTGGACCCTCTGGCGACGGCCGAAAACGGACCCCTCTGCGGTTGTTGATCTAGCTAGTCGTCGGTCTTGCCGGCGGCGGGGACGCGGCCGAGGTCGCGGTCCTTGAGGC
>NZ_JAJNDA010000027.1 GCF_021026295.1 Actinomycetospora soli | reverse complement strand
CGACTTGCATGTGTTAAGCACGCCGCCAGCGTTCGTCCTGAGCCAGGATCAAACTCTCCAACAAAAAACGTTAGAGACCAATCAAGACCTCTGACAAAAACTAGCTACTCAAAGAAACCCCAAAAAATATTTGGGGCCAGAACACAAAACGTCAGCACACTGTTGAGTTCTCAAAGGACGACCACACGCGTTTCTAACCAGCCGATTTCCCGGCGGTTTCCTTCGCGGTGTTTCCCACTGTACCGGAAGCGATTCGGGCCCGTTCCCGGGGGGTCGACCCCCGGCGCGGCCCGCCCGAAGGCGACCGGTGAGGCAGTCCGTTCCCCGGCTCGGAGCCGGCGGAGCGCCTCTGTCTTCGACTGTACCGGACCCGGAGGAGAGCTCCTCATCGTCGATCCGCTCTCCCGGCCGGCCGCTCGGCGTCCGTTCCCCGGGAGCGATGAGAACACTACGCCCCGCCGAAACGGCCCGTTCACCGGGGGTCGGTCAACGCGAAACCTGCACGTCGGAGCGGGTGCGGGCCACGACGAGGAGTGCGAGCAGCGGAACCACCGCCGCGCCGAGGACGAACCCACCCGCGGTCTGGTCGACGGCACGGTCCACGAACGGGAGCGCGAGCTGGCGCCAGTGGTCGGCCCCGACGACGCGGGACGACGTGGCCACGGTCACCGCGAGCGCGACCTGTCCGACGACGGCCACGGCGACCATGCCCACCCGGGCGCGTACCGGGAGGGTCGCGTTCGCGACGACCCGCGCGAACAGACACCCGGCGGCCAGTGCCCCGACCGTCATCGTCAGGTGGCCCACGTGCTCGGGGACCAGGGCGTCGAACAGCCCGCCGGCGTCGAGCACCCAGCCCGTGCCGACGAGGACGACGGTCGCCACCACCGGGGCCGTCGCCCACCGACCCACCCGCGAGCGCCGCAGCGCCGGGAGCCACTCCCCCGGGCCGGGCAGCTCGTCGGTCCCGGGCGGCCGGACCGCCCGCAGCAGGGCCACCGGGCGGCCGAGCACCCAGGCCGGCGCGACCACGAACGCGACGAGGACCTGCTGGATCATGTGCACGCTGAGCTGCGCCGGTGCGTAGGCGCCGATCCCGCTCGACGTCGCGAGGAGCAGGACGGCACACCCCACGAGCCAGGAGGCCGTCCGCCGTCCGGCCCACACCGCACCGCGGGCACACAGCCGGCGCACCCCGGCGAGGTATCCGAGCGCGGCGACCACCGCGGCGGTTCCCAGCAGCAGATCCGGTCGGGCGTCCATCACCAGGCCGACCAGGTCGAGCGGCCGGTCCAGCGAGTACCCGAGCAGTGCCTCGACCCGGCTCGGCAGCGGCGTCGTCATCTCCGGCGGCGGCGTCCGCCCGAGGGCGACCGCCACGCCCACCGTCGCGAACATGATCAGGACCTCGACGCCGCCCAGGCGTACGAGCGCCGAGCGCGAGCCGGCCGCGACGTCGGGCAGCGTCCGCGTGCGGTGCGCGGCTCCGAAGACACCGAGCACGACGAGGCCCGCGACCTTCGCCAGCAGCAGCAGGCCGTAGGTGCTCACGAGGAGATCGGCCGGGTTCACCCGGAGCAGGGCGTTCACGGTCCCGGAGAGCGCGAGGACCACCCAGCACCAGAAGGCCGTCGTCGAGAACCGTCCCAGGGCCGTCGGGAGGTCGGCTCCTCCCACGACGGCGTGCACGAGCACCGCGAGCAGTCCCCCGACCCAGAGCGCCGCCGCGACCACGTGCAGCGCGAGGCTGTTCATGGCCACGTCGTGGGCCGTGCCGGTCCCCGAGTGGCCACCGAACGCCGCCGGGAGCACCCCGAGGACGGCCAGCGCGAAGGCGCCCACCGCCGCGTGCCAGGACAGGGCGAGACGCGCGACGAGCGCGCAGCACACGGCCACACCCGCCGTCAGGAACCAGATGCGGGCCGCCGGGAGGCCGCCGAGGGACTCGGTCAGCGTGCTCGTCGTCAGGACTGCCGAGAGCGGGCGCGCGAAGGCGTCCGCGATCGCGAAGATCCCGGTGACCAGGGCCCCGCCGGCCCAGGCCGCGGCGGACCAGGAGGCGACGCGCACCGCGCGGTAGCCGTCCGCGGCGAGCCACCCGAGCCCGCGGGGCGGGACGAGGAAGGCCGCGAGGAGCAGGGCGCCGACGGTGACGACGGCGGCCGACTCGGTGAGCGCCCGCACCACCGGGAGGCCGTAGGTGACGACGGGCCCCGGGTCGGGCAGGCCGAGGCGGGCGTAGGTCTCCGCCCCGGACAGTGCGGTGAGCGCGAGGGCCACGACGGCGGCCACGGCCGCGCCGGGCAGGGCCTGGGAGAACACGGCCGACGCGGTGGACGGGCGCCGGTCCGCGGGGTCGGTGGGCACCGCGGCGTCGCGCGTGCTCGGTCGGGCCACGCCACCAGGGTAGGTGCCGCCTCGGGCAGCGGCTGCGATCCGGGCCACCCCGACTACGCTGGTCGCGGGTCGGCCCCCGTAGCTCAGCTGGACAGAGCAAGGCCCTTCTAATGCCAAGGTCGCAGGTTCGAGTCCTGCCGGGGGCGCCACGGTGGAGGGTGCGGGCATGCACACGGTGCGGGCGGGCGTCCTCGAGGTCGCCTTCCTCGACGACGGTCCGGTCGACGGGTGGCCCGTGGTGCTCACCCACGGCTTCCCCTACGACGTCCACGCCTACGACGAGGTCGTCCCGCTGCTGACCGCGCGGGGCGCCCGCGTCGTCCGGCCCTGGCTGCGGGGCCACGGCCCGACGCGCTTCCGGTTCCCGACGACGCCGCGCAGCGGGCAGCAGGCCGCGCGCTCGGCTCCGACCTGCTCGCCCTGCTCGACGCGCTGTCGCTCGACGCACCGGTCGTGGCCGGCTACGACTGGGGCGGCCTCGCCTCCTGCGTGCTCGCCGCGCTCCGACCCGACCGGGTCGCGGGCCTGGTGGCCCTGGGCGGCTACGACGTCATCGACGTCGCGGCCCAACGCCGGCCGCAGGCCCCGGGCCTCGAGCACGCCGTCTGGTACCAGCACCTGCTGCAGTCCGAGCGGGGTCGCGCTGTACTGGAGACCCACCGGCGGGAGCTCTGCCGGATGCTGTGGCACCAGTGGTCGCCCCGCTGGCGGTTCGACGACGCCCTCTTCGCGCGCACCGCCGAGGCGTTCGACAACCCCGACTTCGTCGACGTCGTGGCCCACGCCTACCGCCACGCCCTCGGCAACGCTGCCGGCGACCCCGCCTACGAGGCGCTGGAGGCCACGCTGGCCGCACGTCCGCCGATCACCGTCCCCGCCGTGACGGTCGACGGCACGGACGATCCCCTCAAGCCCGGCGGTACCGCCGACCACGCCGGGATGTTCACGGGCCGCCACGAGCACCGCGTCGTCGACGTCGGCCACGCCCTGCCCTACGAGGCACCGGCCGCGTTCGCCGACGCCATGCTGAGGGTGCGCGCCTGGACGACGTCCGCCGGCTGAACCCGTCCCTCAGGGGCCGACGAGGTCGGTGAGGATGCGCCGCAGTTCCTGCCGGTCGCCCGGGGAGATGCGCGTCAGGCGCCGGTCGAACTCGGCCGCCAGCACCGCGAGCGCCCGGTCCCGCGTGGTCCGGCCTGCGGCTCTGGGAGCTCGCCCCGAACCCCGTCGACCTCATGGTGGTCGAGGGCGCGGGCCACTACGAGATGTACGACGAGCCCGCGTACGTCGATGCCGCGGTCGCCCGGCTCGCGACCTTCTACGCCGAGTACCTCGGGAGCGACGTCCAGGCGTCCGCCACGATGCGCTGAGGGTCCGAGCGGTGGGGTCGCCAGCCGAGGTCGTCGGCGATCCGCGACGGGTCGGCGACGAGCCGGGCGGGTTCGGCGACGGCGGGCCCGTGCTCGACCGGGACGGGCACCCCGGTCACGCGCCCCACGACGTCCACGAGGTCGGCCAGCGCCGTGCCCCGCCCCGATCCCACCGTGTACGCCCGCCACGTCCCCGCCTCGGCCGCGTCGACCGCGGCGACGAACGCGTCGGCCAGGTCGGCGACGTGGAGGTAGTCGCGGACCGCCGAGCCGTCGCCGTGCACCGTGAACGGGCGTCCGGAGAGCAGGGCCGGGAGCACGCGGGAGGTGTCGGGGTCGCCCGGGCCGGCCACGTTGAAGGCCCGGAGGCTCACGACGCCGGGTCCTCCCGCGGCGGCGAGGTCGCGCGCCAGGAGGTCGGCGGCGAGCTTGCTCGCGGCGTAGGGACTGGCGGGGTCGAGCGGCGCGTCGGGGCCGATCGGGGTGTCGGCGGTCGCGTGCACCGCCGCGGTCGAGGCGAGGACGACCCGGGTCGCGGGTGAGCAGGCCGCGAGCACGTGGCGCGTCCCGTCGAGGTTCGTCCGCCAGTACGACGACGGGTCCCGGCGGGACTCGCGCACGCGCACCCGGGCCGCGAGGTGGCAGACGACGTCCGCACCCGCGACCGCCCGCGTGACCGCGGTCGGATCGGTGACGTCGAGGGCCGCGCGGTCGAGTGAGGACACCGCGTGACCCGCCGTCGAGAAGGCCCGGGCGACGTGGCCCCCGACGAAACCGCCCGCTCCCGTGATTACGACGCGCATGCCGGCTCTCCTGCCACTGGATGACAGCGACGACGCCTCGCTGCCAGCGTGGTCCGCATGATCGCCTACGTCGCCAGTCCCTACGGGTTCGCCGAGTCCACGCGCCCCTTCTACGAGGAGCACCTGCTGCCCCTCGTCCGGCGGCACGTCGACGTGATCGACCCGTGGACGGTCGACCTGCCGACCGGGGACGACCGCTGGCTCGCGCTCGGCGACGTCCACCTGGCGTCGATCGCGGAGCGCGCCGACCTGGTCGTCGCGTGCCTGGACCAGGAGCCGCCGGACAACGGCACGGTGGTCGAGGTCGCGTGGGCGGCGGCGCACGGGAAGCCCGTGCTCGCCTACCGCAACGACCTGCGCCAGGGCGGCGAGGAGGGGCTGCGCTACAACCTCATGATCGGCGCCGCGGTGCGACGCAGCGGCGGCGTCGAGGTCGGCACGCTGGCCGAGCTGGAGGCGGCCCTGGCCCGTTTGGTCGCCCCGTGAGACGGGCATCACGAAGATCGCGGTGGGGGCGGCGTCATCCGCGGGTCGCGCGACGCGTCCTTCCCTGCACAGGAACCGCGGCGGGAGGATGGGCAGCATGGGTGTGATGTCGTTCCGGGACTCGATGTTCCTGCTCGCCGAGTCCCGGGAGCACCCGACCCACGTGGGGTCCCTGCTGCTCTTCGACCGACCCGAGGACGCGGGTCCGGACTTCCTGGGGGACCTGCACCGTCGGCTCGTCTCCTCGCACGACGTCGCGAAGCCGTTCGCGCGCAAGGCGGTGCGCAGCGTCGGCACGCTCGGGCAGTGGGCCTGGGAGGACGACGACGACCTCGACATCGAGTACCACGTCCGCCTCTCGGCGCTGCCGAAGCCGGGACGCATCCGCGAGCTGCTCGAGCTGGTCTCCCGCCTGCACGGTTCGCTGCTCGACCGGCACCGGCCCCTGTGGGAGTTCCACCTCATCGAGGGCGTGGAGGGCGACCGCTTCGCCGCCTACTTCAAGTTCCACCACGCGATGATGGACGGCGTCACCGGGGTGAAGCACCTGCAGAAGACGCTCTCCACCGACCCCGAGGACCTCGACACTCCCCCGTTCTGGCAGGTCGACCCGCGGCCGCGGCGCACGAAGCCCTCGACCGAGGTCGCGACCCGCTCGCCGGGCGTGCTGGACCGCATCGGGGCGACGGTGACCGAGGGCGCCCGCACGGTCGGCTCGGCGATCGCCGACACCGTGCGCACCACGAACTCCGCGCTGGGCGTCGCACCGGCCCTGGCCAACGCGTTCTACGACGGGCTCGCCCACCGCGACACCGCGCTGCCCTTCGAGGCACCGCACAGCATGCTCAACGTGCCGATCACCGGCGCCCGGCGCTTCGCGGCGGAGTCCTGGCCGCTCAAGCGCATCCAGCGGGTGCGGGAGCGCACGGGATCGACGGTCAACGACATCGTCCTCGCGATGTGCTCCGGCGCGCTGCGCCGCTACATGGCCGAGCTCGACGAGCTGCCGGACCGCTCCCTGGTCGCCGCCCTGCCCGTCTCGCTGGGCTCCACCGGCTTCGGCAACCAGCTCGGCGCGATCCTCGTGACCCTCGCGACCGACGAGCCCGACCCCGGCGTCCGGCTCGAGCGCATCAAGGCCTCCGGCAAGGCCGCGAAGAGCAACCTCGACCAGCGCGACCCGATGGCGGTCGCCGCCCTGTCGCTGGCCGTCGCGGCGCCGCTGCCACTCGGCACGGTCCCCGGGCTCTCGTCGGTGATCAACCCCGGCTTCAACGTCATCATCTCGAACGTGCCCGGGCCGAAGTCGCCGCTGTACTGGGAGGGCGCGAAGCTCTCCGGCATCTACCCGGTGTCGATCCCGCTCGACGGCCAGGCGCTGAACATGACCGTCGTGTCCTACGCCGACAACATGGAGTTCGGCCTCACCGGCGACCGGCGCGCGGTGCCGAGCCTGCAGAAGCTGCTCGGCTACCTCGAGGAGTCGCTGGTCGAGCTGGAGGACGTCGCGGACGCGGCCGACTCCTAGGAGCCGCCGGCGCGCAGCTCGCCGACCACGTCGGCGAGCTGGTCGTGCACCCGCTCCACCACGTCCCGGCGACGGGTGTGACCGGCCGCGGCGGGCCCCGGCTCGAGGGTCTCGGCGATCGTGACGTGGTCCGCGGCGTCCGCGAGCGCCTCCGCCGTGTCCGCGAGCAGACCGACGCCCTGCATCCCGAGCAGGGCGGCGCCGTGCGCGGAGCCCTGGTGGCCCTCGGCGAACCCGACCGGGACACCGAGCACGTCGGCCAGCAGCTGCCGCCAGAAGGCGCTGCGCGCGAACCCGCCGGTCGCCCGGACCTCCTCGACCGCCATGCCCGCGTCGCGCACCGAGTCCAGCACGAGCCGCAGCTGCAGGCAGACGCCCTCGAGCAGCGCACGCGTCAGGTGCCCGCGGCCGTGGGCGCGCTGCAGGTTGAGGAACGTCCCGCCGAGCCCGCCGTCCCAGCGCGGGGCGCGTTCGGCCAGCAGGTGCGGGACGGCGAGCAGCCCCGCCGCGCCGGGCGGGGTGGCCGCGGCCTCGTCGAGCAGGGTGTCGGCGTCCGCGCCGAACGTCTCCGTGGCCCAGTCGAGGACCACGCCGCCGTTGGTGACGGCGCCACCGACGGTCCATCGGTCCCGGGTCAGTGCGTAGCAGAACAGCCGTCCCCGCGGGTCCACCGCGGGCCGGTCGACGGTCAGGCGCAGCGCCCCGCTCGTGCCGATCGAGCAGGCCAGGACGCCGGGCCGGATCGCCCCGAGGCCCAGGTTCGCCAGCGGTCCGTCGCCCGCGCCGGCCACGAGGGGCGTTCCCGACGGCAGGTCCCACTCCCGCGCCGTGGCCGCGGTCAGGTTCCCGACGACCGCGGTGGTGTCGACGATCGGGTCGAGGCGGTCCCGGGCGAGCCCGGCGAGGTCGAGGGCCTCGTCGTCCCAGCTCCGGCCCACGAGGTCCATGAGGCCGGTGCCCGAGGCGCAGGACGCGTCGGCGGCCCGGTGACCGGTCGCGCGCCCGAGCACGAACTCCTTCACCCCGCCCCACCGGGCGGGCGCCGCGTGCAGGCTCGGCCGGTCCCGGCGCAGCCAGGCGAGCTTCACCAGCGGGCTCATCGAGTGGATCGGCGTGCCGGTGCGGCGGTGCAGGTCCAGGGCGCCGTCGCGGCGGCGCAGCTCGGTGGCCACGCCGGCCGCCCGCGCGTCGGCCCACGTCAGCAGCGGCCCGACCGGGTCGCCGGCGTCGTCGACCCCGAGCAGCCCGTGCATCGCCGCCGAGAATGCGATCGCGGCGGGGCGGGTGCCGCCGGCCGCGTCGCGCACGGCGTCGCCGACCGCCTCCCAGATGGTCTCCGGGTCCTGCACCGCCGCGCCCGGCTCGGGCTCGGCGAGCGGGTAGCCGCGGTCGCCCTCCCCCAGCACGGCACCCGTCGTCGTGACCAGGACCGCCTTGGTGGAGGTGGTGCCGACGTCGATCGCGAGGACGGTCTCGTCCTCAGACAACGAGGCTCGCCGCCAGCACCGCGAGGAGCCCGACGACGGACACGAGGGTCTCCATCACCGACCAGGTCCGGAACGTGTCGCGTACCGACATGCCGAAATACTCGCGGACGAGCCAGAACCCCGCGTCGTTGACGTGCGAGAAGAACACCGACCCGGCGCCGATCGCGAGGGCGGCGAGGACGGGCGAGGCGGACGGCTCGGCCGCGAGGACCGGCGCGACGATGCCCGCGGCGGTGACGGTCGCGACGGTGGCCGAGCCGGTGGCCAGGCGGATGAGCACCGCGACGAACCAGGCCAGCAGGAGCACCGGGATGCCGGCGCCGGTCGCGGCCTTCGCCAGCGAGTCGCCGACCCCGGAGTCGACGAGCACCTGCTTGAACCCGCCGCCCGCGCCGATGATGACGAGGATCGAGGCCGCCGGGACGAGCCCCGCGGCGGCGAGCGAGCTCACCTCGGAACCGGAGAGCCCGCGCCGGAAGCCGAAGGTCCGGGTCGCGAGCAGCAGGGCCAGCAGCAGCGCGACGATCGGCTCGCCGACGAACTCCGCGACCGCCCGCACCGGCGAGCCCTCGGGGGCCGCGACGTCGGCGACCGTGCGCAGGAGCATGAGGACGACCGGCAGCAGGATCGTCGTGAGGGTGGCGGTGAGGCCGGGCGGCGGGTGCTCGGGGGTCTCGGGGATCTCGGCGGCGTCAGCGGTGGCACCCGGCCGACCCTCGGTGTCAGCGGTGGCACCCTGCTGACGTCCGGGGCCGCCCGAGCGCACCAGGGCGGCCGCCGGCTCGGCGTGCGCCCACCGCGAGGCGTAGTGGGCGAAGAGCGGACCGGCCACGGCCACCGTCGGGATCGCGACCACGATGCCGACGAGCAGGGTCTGCCCGAGGTCCGCGCCGAGGGCGTCGACCGCGACCAGGGGTCCCGGGTGCGGCGGCACGAAGGCGTGCAGGGCGGAGAGGCCCGCGAGCGCCGGGATGCCCACCCGCAGGATCGTCGAGCGGCCCTGCTCGTCGCGGCCGCCCTCGTGCCCCCGCTCGCGGTCGAGGCGCACCGCGACGGTGAAGACGATCGGGAGCACGAGCACGACGCCGATCTCGAAGAACAGCGGGATGCCGAGCACCATCGCCAGCAGGGCCACCGCCCACGGCAGCATCCGAGCCCCGGAGCGGCGCAGCAGCGCGTCGGCGAGCAGGTCGGCGCCGCCGGAGTCGGCGAGCAGCTTGCCGAGCATCGTCCCGAGTCCGAGCACGACGCCGACGTCGCCCAGCGTGCCGCCGACCCCGTCGGTGAACGACTCGACCGTGGCCGAGGGGCCGATCCCGGCGACCGGACCGAGGACGAGCGCGCCGACCATGAGGGCCGGGAAGGCGTGCAGCCGCAGCCGTGAGGTGATCAGCACGATCACCAGCACGACCGTCGCCGTCGCGGTGATCACCAGGCGCGTGTCGGTTGCGGTCCACACGGGCGCGGACCTTCCCGATGTGAGGGGCGGGTGAACCCGACGGTGCCGGATCTCCCGGCGCTCGGTGGCTGTGGCGACGCCCTGCTCGCACCCGTGTCGACCCCGCCCTGCGGACGCCCCGGCGGCTACCTAGGCTCGACGGCGGAGGCGTCAGGGTTCCTGGTGGGCCCCGCGGTCTTCAACACCGACGTGGCCGGGTATCTCGGCCAGGCGGGTTCGATTCCCGTCCGCCTCCGCCACACGTTCCCCCTGGTCCCGCGCGGTACCGGGGTCCACCACAGCACGGGAGGTCCACCTCATGGGCGTCCGCACCTGGCTCGGCGAATGGCCGATGTTCCGCCAGGCGACCGGTCCGGATCCGCTCGCCCGCGGAGCCGCGGTGCAGAGCCCGCGCACGAAGGAGCTCGCACCGCGGACCGACGCCGCCGACGAGGTGGTCAAGTCGGTCTGCCCCTACTGCGCCGTGGGGTGCGGGCAGAACATCTACGTGCGCGACGGCCGGGTCACCCAGATCGAGGGCGACCCCGACTCGCCGGTCTCCCGCGGGCGGCTGTGCCCGAAGGGCTCGGCGTCGACGTCCCTCGTGACGAGCCCCAGCCGCGTGACGACGGTGCGCTACCGGCGCCCGTACGGCACCGAGTGGGAGGACCTCGACCTCGACACCGCGGTCGACATGATCGCCGACCGGGTGATCGACGCCCGGCGTCGCGGATGGCAGGACACCGACGACGAGGGCCGCGTCCTGCGGCGCACGCTGGGCTTCTCGAGCCTCGGCGGCGCCACGCTGGACAACGAGGAGAACTACCTCATCAAGAAGCTGTTCATGGCGCTCGGCGCGATCCAGGTGGAGAACCAGGCGCGCATTTGACACAGCGCCACCGTCCCCGGTCTGGGGACCAGCTTCGGCCGCGGAGGGGCCTCGAACTTCCAGCAGGACCTGATCCACTCGGACTGCATCGTCATCGAGGGATCGAACATGGCGGAGGCCCACCCGGTGGGCTTCCAGTGGGTGATGGAGGCGAAGCGCCGCGGCGCCACGATCATCCACGTCGACCCGCGGTTCACGCGCACGTCGGCGGTCGCCGACCTGCACGTGCCGTTCCGCGCGGGCGCCGACATCGCCTTCCTCGGCGGGCTCATCAGCTACGTGCTGGAGAACGAGCTCGACTTCCGGGAGTACGTGCAGGCCTACACCAACGCCGCCGACCTCGTCGGTGAGGACTTCGCCGACACCGAGGACATGGCCGGCGTCTTCTCCGGCTACAACCCGGAGACCGGGCGCTACGACCCGGTGTCCTGGTCGCTCGAGGGCGAGGGCTACAGCGCGCCGGCCGCGGGCCAGCGCGACCACTGGGAGTCCCAGCTGCGCGAGCACCACGCCGCGATGTCCTCGGACACCGCGGGCGCGGCGGGCGACGCGGCGCACGCGACGGGCTCCCCGGAGCGCGACGAGAGCCTGCGCGACCCCCGCTGCGTCTACCAGGTGCTCCGCCGCCACTACGCGCGCTACACGCCCGAGGCGGTCTCGCGGGTGTGCGGCATGGGCGTCGAGCAGTTCCTCCAGGTCGCCCGCGCGATCACGGCGAACTCGGGGCGCGAGCGGACGACGGCCTGGGTGTACTCGGTGGGCTGGACCCACCACAGCGTGGGCGCGCAGTACATCCGCGCGGCGGCGATCCTGCAGACCCTGCTGGGCAACATGGGTCGCCCCGGCGGCGGCATCCTGGCGCTGCGCGGGCACGCGTCCATCCAGGGGTCGACGGACATCCCGACGCTCTACGACCTGCTGCCGGGCTACATCCCGATGCCCAACGCCCACCTGCACTCCGACCTGCAGAGCTTCCTCGACGCCGACGCGGCGAAGACCGGCTTCTGGGGCAACATGGACACCTACCTGGTGTCCCTGCTCAAGGCGTGGTGGGGCGACGCCGCGACGGCGGAGAACGACTTCGCGTTCGACTACCTGCCGCGGCTCACCGGTGACCACGGCACGTACGGGATCGTGCGGGACCAGATCGACCGGAAGACCTTCGGCTACTTCCTCGTCGGCGAGAACCCGGCGATCGGGCACGCCAACGGCAAGATGCAGCGCCTCGGCCTGGCGAACCTGGAGTGGCTCGTCGTCCGGGACATGCAGATGATCGAGTCGGCCACCTTCTGGAAGGACGGGCCGGAGATCGAGACCGGGGAGCTGCGGACCGAGGAGATCGGGACCGAGGTCTTCTTCCTGCCGTGTGCCAACCACACGGAGAAGTCCGGCACGTTCACCAACACGCAGCGGCTGCTGCAGTGGCGCCGCGAGGCGGTGCACCCGCCGGGCGACGCCCGCTCGGAGCTGCACTTCTACTTCCACCTCGGGAAGCGGATCCGCGAGAAGCTCGCCGCCTCGACCGACGAGCGCGACCGCCCGTTGCTCGACCTGACGTGGGACTACCCGACGTTCGGCATCCACTCCGAGCCGGACCCGGAGTCGGTGCTCGCCGAGATCAACGGGTACGACGCCGAGGGTGCCCCGCTGTCCAGCTACACCCAGCTGACGGCGGACGGCTCGACGTCGGCGGGCTGCTGGATCTACACCGGCGTCTACGCCGACGGGGTCAACCAGGCCGACCGGCGCAGGCCGGGCTCGGAGCAGGACTGGGTGGCCGCCGAGTGGGGCTGGGCGTGGCCGGCCAACCGCCGCACGCTCTACAACCGCGCCTCGGCCGACCCCGAGGGCCGGCCCTGGAGCGAGCGCAAGGCCTACGTCTGGTGGGACGAGGAGAACGAGCGCTGGACCGGCCACGACGTCCCCGACTTCGAGGCCACGAAGCCGCCGTCGTTCAAGCCGGAGGAGGGGGCGACCCGCCAGGACGCCCTCGGGGGCACCGACGCGTTCATCATGCAGGCCGACGGCAAGGCGTGGCTCTACGCGCCGGCCGGCATGGCCGACGGGCCGATGCCCACGCACTACGAGCCCGTCGAGTCGCCGGTGGCGAACCTGCTGCACTCCCAGCAGGACAACCCGGCGCTCGAGCGGATCGACCGGGCGTGGAACCGCATCAACCCCGCGCAGAGCGAGGTCTTCCCCTACGTCTTCCTCACCTACCGGCTCACCGAGCACCACACCGCGGGCGGCATGAGCCGCACGCTGCCCTACCTCTCGGAGCTCCAGCCGGAGTTCTTCTGCGAGATCTCCCCGGCGCTGGCCGCCGAGCGGGGTCTCGAGCACATGGGGTGGGCGACGCTGGTCTCGGCGCGCACGGCGATCGAGGCGCGGGTGATGGTGACCGAGCGCATGAAACCCCTGCGGATCGGGGACCGTGAGGTGCACCAGATCGGGCTCCCGTACCACTGGGGCTCGAACGGCATCTCGACCGGCGACCCGGCGAACGACCTGCTGGGCGTCGTGATGGACCCCAACGTGCACATCCAGGAGTCGAAGGTCGCGACCTGCGACATCCAGCCCGGACGTCGACCACGCGGCCCCGAGCTCCTCGAGTACGTCGCCGACTACCGCCGCCGCGCGGGGGTCGAGCCGGGAGGGATCGAGTAGTGACGACGGAGACGAAGCGCAGCGGAGTCCGATCATGACCAACGTCTTCGACGCGTTCTCCGGGACGGCGAACTCGCTCTACGGCGAGCTCCCCGACCCGGCCGCGGACGCGGGCTTCGACCCGTCGCACCCCAAGCGCGTCGGGTTCTTCACCGACACCTCGGTGTGCATCGGGTGCAAGGCCTGCGAGGTCGCCTGCAAGGAGTGGAACCTCGTCCCGGACGACGGGACCGACGCCTCCGACCTCTACCGGCTGACCGGGATGTCCTACGACAACACCGGTGACCTCGGGGCCTCCACCTGGCGGCACGTGGCGTTCATCGAGGACGTCCGGCCGCACGGGTCGGCGACCACGGCCCATGGCGGCGCGTCGACCGCGGACGTCACGACGGGCCACATCCCCAGCGGGCTGCCCGCGCTCGGCGGCGGGGCGCTGCCGAAGGCGCGGGACGCGGCGACCGCGCCGCCCGGCCCGGGGGGTTCGGGCACGGGCACCGTCGACCTGCTGACCCTGCTCCCCGACGCCGGGGCGCACGGCCAGCAGACGCCCGACGACGAGCGCGACGTCCGGTGGCTCATGTCCTCCGACGTCTGCAAGCACTGCACGCACGCCGGGTGCCTCGACAACTGCCCGACCGGCGCGCTGTTCCGCACCGAGTTCGGCACCGTCGTGGTGCAGGACGACATCTGCAACGGCTGCGGGTACTGCGTGCCGTCGTGCCCCTACGGCGTCATCGACGTCCGCGGGTCGGACGGCGGCGCCCACAAGTGCACGCTCTGCTACGACCGGCTGGGCAGCGGGCTCGAGCCCGCGTGCGCGAAGGCCTGCCCGACGAAGTCGATCCAGTTCGGCGACCTCGACGAGCTGCAGGCCGCTGCGGACGCCCGCCTGGCCGAGCTGCACGACCGCGGGGTGAACGAGGCCCGCCTGTACGGCCGCGACGAGAACGACGGCGTCGGCGGCGACGGGGCGTTCTTCCTCCTGCTCGACGAGCCGGAGGTCTACGGCCTGCCGCCGGACCCGATCGTCACGACCCGGGACCTGCCCGAGATGTGGCGCAACGCGGCGCTGACCGCCGTCGGGCTCGGGGTGGCCGCCGTCGCGGCGTTCTGGAAGGGCGGCCGGCGGTGAGCCGATCGACGGAGCATCGGGACGAGCACGCCGACGGGGGAGTTCGACCGTGACCGAGGACCTGAACCCCCGGATGCCGCAGCGCTCCCGGATCGACCACGACCAGGTCAAGCCCCGGCGGGGGCGCAGTCGCGGTCGGAAGGGCGAGCAGCTCCAGGTGCCCGAGGCGGAGTTCCGCAGCTACTACGGGCGCCCGATCATCAAGGCGCCGGTCTGGAAGAACCCGGACGTCCCGCTGTACCTGTTCCTCGGCGGGCTCGCGGGCTCGTCGTCGGTGCTGGCGGCGATGGCGGTCGCGACCGACCGGCCGACCCTGCGCCGGGCGGGCCGCTACGTGGCCGCCGGCGGCGCGATGGGCGGCACCGTCTTCCTCATCCACGACCTGCACCGGCCGAGCCGCTTCCTGCACATGCTGCGGGTGTTCAAGCCGACCTCGCCGCTCTCGGTCGGCTCGTGGATCCTCTCCCCCTTCGCGGCCTTCGCGACGGCGGCGGCGGGCGCCGAGGCGCTGCGCCCCTACCTGGGCGAGCGTGGCACCGGGCGGTTCGTGCAGCGCGCGGGCGACGTCGCGGGGGTCGGCGCGGCCGTCGTCGGGCCGGCGCTCGCGACGTACACCGCGGTGCTGATCTCGAACACCGCCGTCCCCACGTGGCACGAGGCGCACCGCCACCTGCCCGTGCTGTTCGCGGGCAGTGCCGCGGCCGCCGGCGGCGGGTTCGGCCTCGTCGCCGCGTCGGTGCGGGACAACGAGCCGGCCGCCCGGCTGGCGGTCGCGGGCGCGGTGGTCGAGCTGGTCACCGAGGAGAAGATGACCCGTGACCTCGGGATGCTCGCCGACGTCTACGACAAGGGCCGCGCGAAGACGCTCATGACGCTCTCGAAGGCCTGCCTGGCCGCCGGTGCGGTCGGGGCGGTCGTCGGGCGGAAGAAGCGGTGGTCGGCGGCGCTCTCGGGGCTCGCGCTCATGGCGGGCTCCGCCCTCACCCGCTTCGGCGTGTTCGACGCCGGGATCGCCTCGGCCAACGACCCCGCGCACATCGTCGTGCCCCAGCGCGAGCGCATCCGCCGTCGGGAGGAGGCCGTGCAGGCCGGCACCACCCCGCCCGACCGGCACTACGTGCCCGCGGCCGGGAACTGACGCCCCGCCCCGGAGACGGACGAACGGCCCGTTCGTCCGTCTCCGGGCGGCGATGATCAGCCTGCGGACCGTCGACCGGGCGCGCAGACTCGGTCGCCGTGACCACGACACCGACCGCTCCCCGTCGCACGTGGATCCCGGTCGTCGGGGTCGGGCTGCTGGCGGTCCTGCTGCTGGTCTGGGCCAAGTGGCAGCCGTACTGGGTGAAGGTGCCGTCGGTGGCGGGGTCCGGGTCGCTCGGGTCGTCGATCCTGCCCGCGGACGGGGTGTCGCTGCGGGCCGGCCTGGCGTTCGCGGGGACCTACTTCCTCGCGATCTGGCCGGCGCTCGTCACCGGGCTCGTCCTCGCGGCGGCGATCCGCACCGTGCTGCCGGCGGACTGGACGGCGCGGGTGGTCGGACGGCGCGGCAGCGTCGTCGGGAGCGCGCTCGCCGTGCCGGGGATGATGTGCAGCTGCTGCTCGGCGCCGGTGGCGGTGGGGCTGCGGCAACGGGCGGCCGACGTCCGGGCCGCCCTCGCGTTCTGGCTGGCCAGCCCCGCGTTGAACCCGGTCGTGCTGGTGTTCTGCGCGTTCGTGCTGCCGTGGCCGTGGACGCTGCTGCGGCTGGCGGCCGGGCTCGGCGTCGTCGCGGTCGGGGCACTCGCCGCCCGGCGGGCGGGCGACGCGCCCGACCCGACCGGCCTCGTCGTCGCCACGGACTCGGGCGACGACGGACGCCCGCTGCCGATCCGGTTCCTCGCCGCGCTCGGGAGCCTGTCCGTGCGCCTGCTGCCCGAGTACCTGGTGCTCGTCGTCGCCCTGGGCGCCCTCCGGGGTGTGCTGTTCCCGGTCGGCGCGGGGCTCGCCGGGACGCACGGGGCGGTGGTGGTCGCGATCGTCGTGCTGCTCGCGGTGGCCGGCACGCTGCTGCCGATCCCGACCGGCGCGGAGATCGCCGCCGTCGCCGCGCTCCTGGCGGCGGGGGTGTCGCCGGTGATCGCCGCGGCGCTGCTGGTCACGCTGCCGGCGATCAGCCTGCCGTCGCTGCTCATGGTGCGGCGGGTGTTCCCGACGCGGGTGCTGGCGACGGTGACGGTCGGGACGGTGCTGATCGGGGTGGTGTGCTCGGTGGTCGTGGCGGTGGGTGGATCCTGGACGGCATGACGACCGATCCCCGACGGCGGATCCCGCGCACCGACGCCGTCCTCGCCGACCCGCGGGTGGCGCAGGCCGTCGCGGTCGTCGGGAAGGCGCGGGTGAAGGACGTCGTGCTCGCCGCGCAGAAGCGGGCGCGCGCCGGGGAGATCGGGCCGGACGACGTCGTCGACGCCGTGGTGGCGGACCTGCCGCGCAGTGCGGCGAGCCTGCGGCCGGTGCTGAACGCGACCGGGGTCGTGCTGCACACCAACCTCGGGCGGGCGCCGCTGTCGGGCGCGGCCCGCGAGGCGCTGGTGACCGCGGCCGGCACCACCGACGTCGAGCTCGACCTCGCGACCGGAGGCCGCGGGAAGCGGGGCGCGGGCGCGATGGCGGCACTCGCGGACGCGGTGCCCGACGCGGGCGGCGTGCACGTGGTGAACAACGGCGCCGCGGCGCTGGTCCTCGCGGCGACCGCGCTCGCCGCCGAGCGGGAGATCGTCATCGCGCGCGGCGAGATGGTCGAGATCGGCGACGGCTTCCGGCTGCCGGAGCTGCTGGAGTCGACCGGGGCGCGGCTGCGCGAGGTCGGGACGACGAACCGGGTGCGGGTCGACGACTACGCGGCCGCGGTCGGTCCGGACACCGGGTTGATCCTCAAGGTGCACCCGTCGAACTTCGTGGTGCAGGGCTTCACGTCCAGCGTGCCCGCCGGGGAGCTGACCGGGCTCGGCGTGCCGGTGGTCGCCGACATCGGGTCGGGCCTGCTCGCGCCGCACCCGGTACTCCCGGACGAGCCGGACGCGGCGACCGAGCTGCGGGCGGGGGTCCCGTTGGTGACGGCGAGCGGGGACAAGCTGCTCGGCGGGCCGCAGGCGGGGCTGCTCCTCGGCGACGCCGACCTGGTGCACCGGCTGCGGCGGCACCCGCTCGCGCGCGCCCTGCGCGTGGACAAGCTGACGCTCGCGGCGCTGGAGGCGACGCTGCGCGGGCCCGTGCCGCCGGTGCGGGCGATGCTCGAGGCGGACGTCCCCGCGCTCCGCGACCGGGCCGCGGCGGTGGCGGCGGCCGTGGGCGGGGAGGTCGTGGACTGCGCCGCCCAGGTCGGCGGGGGCGGCGCGCCGGGCGTCGACCTGCCCAGTGCCGCGGTGGCCCTGCCGGTCGCGTACGCGGAGGCGTTGCGGGCCGGGGACGACCCCGTCGTCGGGCGGGTGGAGCAGGGCCGCTGCCTGCTCGACCTGCGGTCGGTACTCCCGGACGACGACGCGCGGCTGGTGGCGGCGGTGCGGGCGGTCACGGAGTGGCGTTCCGGGCACTCATCGCACGCAGTGACGCATTGCTTGCACCCGGAGGGTGCGTCGTCGTGAAGGTCCTGGCGACCGCCGGGCACGTGGACCACGGCAAGTCGACGCTGATCCGCGCCCTGACCGGGATGGAGCCCGACCGCTGGGCCGAGGAACGGCGGCGCGGCATGACGATCGACCTGGGCTTCGCCTGGACCGACGTGGGCGGCGACACCCTCGCGTTCGTCGACGTCCCGGGGCACGAGCGGTTCGTGACGCAGATGCTGGCCGGGGTCGGGCCGGTGCCCGCCACGATGTTCGTCGTCGCCGCGGACGCCGGGTGGATGCCGCAGTCCGGCGAGCACCTCGACGCCCTGCACGCGCTGGGCGTGCACGACGGCGTCCTGGTGGTGACGCGCTCGGACCTCATGGAGCCCGAGCTGGCGCGCGACGAGGCCCTGGAGCACCTCGCGGAGTCGACGCTGGGACGGCTGCCCGCGGTGTGCGTGTCGGGGACGACCGGCGCGGGACTGGACGACCTGCGCGCCGAGCTGACCGCGCTCGCCGGGCGGCTGCCCGACCCCGACCCGACCGCCGACGTGCGCCTCTGGGTGGACCGCGCGTTCACGATCCGCGGCGCGGGCACGGTGGTCACCGGCACGCTCGGGGCCGGCCGGATCACGGTCGGCGACGAGCTGGAGCTCGGTGGCCGGACGGTGGCGGTGCGGGGCCTGCAGTCCCTGGGAGCGGCCGTCGGGACGGCGACCGGGGTCGCACGCGTCGCGGTGAACCTGCGGGGCGTCCCGCTGGAGGAGGTCTCGCGCGGCGACACGCTGCGGACGCCGGGCCGCTGGCTCGACGCGGGGATCGTCGACGTGAGGGTGCACCCGCCGCGGGGCGCGGAGGTCGTCGGGCGGCTGCCCGCGCAGGTGATGGTGCACGTCGGGTCGGCCGCGGTCGCGGCACGGGTGCGTCCGCTCTCCCGCGAGGACGCGCCGGACGCCGCACCGGGCGCGCGGACGGTGCGGCTCACCCTGCGCGAGCCGCTCCCCCTCCGGCCCGGGGACCGGGCGCTGCTGCGCGACCCCGGCGCCCACGCCGTGCTCGGTGGCGTCACGGTGCTCGACGTCCGCCCGCCGGAGCTGCGGCGTCGCGGCGCGGCCCGGGCGCGCGCGGGCGAGCTCGCGGTCAGCGACGGCACCCCCGACACCGCGGTCGAGCTCTCCCGACGACGGGTCCTCCGCGCGGCCGACCTCGCGGGCCTCGGCCTCGCCGACCCGCCGTCGGGAACACCCTCCGCCGCGGGCTGGTACGTGGACCCGGAGCACCTCGGGAACCTGGCCGCGCGGCTCGTCGAGCTCGTCGCCGAGCACGCCGCGGCCGACCCGCTCGAGCCGGGCCTGCCGACGCGGGCGGCGCAGCGCGGCCTGGACCTGCCCGAGCAGCGGCTCGTCGCGCTCGTCCTCGCGCGCTGCCCGGACCTCGTCGAGGAGGGCGGACGCATCCGGCGGGCGGGCGACGGCGGACTGCCCGCGGCGGTGCGCGAGGCGGTGGGGACCGTGCTGGCGGACCTCGCCGACGCGCCGTTCGCGGCGCCGGAGGCGAACCGGCTCGCCGAACTCGGGCTGGGCGGCCGTCAGCTGGGGGCCGTGGTGAAGGCCGGTGAGCTGCTGCGTGTCGCCGACGGCATCTACCTGCGGCCCGACGCCCCGGACCGCGCGGTCGAGGTGCTCGCGACGCTCGAGCAACCGTTCACGGTGTCGGCCGCGCGCCAGGCCCTCGGCACGACCCGCCGGGTGGCCGTGCCGCTGCTCGAACTGCTCGGCCGCACCGGGCGGACCCGCCCCGAGGGGGACGGGCACGCGGTGCGTCAGCTGCCCTCGGACAGGTCCTGACGCAGCGCGGCGAGGGTGCGGGTGAGCAGGCGTGAGACGTGCATCTGTGAGACGCCGACGCGCTCGGCGATCTGCGTCTGGGTCATGCCACCGAAGAAGCGCAGCATGACGATCGTGCGTTCGCGCTCCGGCAGCCGGCGCAGCGCGGGCTGCACGGTCTCCCGGTGCTCGACCTGGGTCAGCTCGTCGTCGTCGGTGCCGAGGACGTCGGCGAGCCGGCCGGACGACGGGTCGTCGACGAGCATGTCGTCGAGCGAGCTGGAGCGGTAGGCGTTGGCCGCCTCGAGCGCCTCGAGGATCTCCTCGCGCGGCTTCGAGAGCCGCTCGGCGAGCTCGCCCGCCGTCGGGGCGCGGCCGAGCTCCTGGGAGAGCGCGGGCATCGCCGAGCCGATGGCGAGACGCAGATCCTTGAGCCGCCGCGGGACGCGGGTCGACCACGCCTTGTCGCGGAAGTAGCGGCGGACCTCCCCGGTGATGGTGGGCACCGCGTAGGAGAGGAAGTCCGAGCCGCGCTCCGGAGAGAACCGGTCGACCGCGTGGATCAGGCCGACCGTCGCGACCTGCTCGAGGTCCTCCTGCGGTTCGCCGCGCTGCGCGAAGCGGCGCGCGATGTGCCGTGCGAGCGGCAGGTAGCCCTGGACCAGGCGGTCCCGCAGCGCCTCGCGGCGCCCGTCACCGGGCGGGAGCGAGGCGTGCTCCGCGAGCAGGGGTGCGAGATGGGAATAGGAGTCGTCCCGCTTCTCCTGCTCGGCGGGGACGCTCACGTCGTCGTCCGGTCCTTGAGCAGTCGGATGCCGATCCACGCCGGGTCGCCGTCGAGCACCTCGGCGACGTCGGTCAGCGTGTCGAGCACCCGCCAGCCGAAGGTGTCCTGCCGCAGCGTCGTCGGGCGGTCCACGGGCACGCGCGCGACGACCGCGACCCGGCCGTCGATGACCGTGAAGCCGCAGCGCAGCTGCCCGCCGTCACTGGCGAGCGGCACCAGGGCCGAGCACGCCTCGTCGACGGCCATGCGCAGGTCGGACACCGCGTCCAGGTCGAAGTCCGCCCGGGCCGCGAGGTCGGCCGCCACCGCACGCACGGAGGGGATCAGCGCCGGGTCGGCGTGGACCCGCACCTCGACGGGGCTCGGGACCTCCGCCAGGTTCGTCACGTCGGGCAGGCCGTCGACCTCGGTCGCCACGCCCGCGGCGGGAACCTCGGGAACGCGCTGCTGCGGATCGGGCATCTGCACGACTGCTGGTCTCCGTTTCGCGGGTCGGGGGACGCCCGTCGGGCGTCCGGGTCTGGCGACGGGGACCACCCCGCCGCGTCACCGTATCGGCGCAGACGCCGCTGGTCACCATCGGTTCTCGCCGCGCGTGTCGACGTCGTCGACGAGGGCGCGGCGCGACGTGGGTCGAGCCGCGTCGTGCGCCGGGCGGTCAGGCCGCGAGGGCGTCCTCGACGGTCGTGTGGATCTCGAACAGATCCGTCAGCCCGGTGGCCTGCAGCGGACGGCTCACGGGACGGCTGTCGGCGACCAGGCGCAGGGCGACCCCGCGGTTGCGCGACTCGTCGAGGGCCTCGACCAGCAGCGCGAGCCCGCTGGAGCCCAGGAACTCGACGGCGAGCATGTCGAGCACGAGGACCGACAGCCCGGCGGCCAGCTCCTCGGTCACCTTCGCCCGCAGCGCCGGCGTGGTGAGCATGTCGATCTCGCCGGTCAGGCGGATGACCGAGGTCTCCCCCGACCGCCGGACGTCGACGCCCATCGGCTCCTCGGTGGAGAACTCCTCCTCGGTGGCCACGGCTTCCCGCCCCCCATTCCCTGCGCTGTCAGTCATGCACCGACTCCTCGACCTGCTATGGCGTCCCGTGCCGTCCGGTCATCACGGACGGTCAGGTGGCACGCACGATACCCACCGCCGCGGACACTACTCGCGACGCAGGGTCGTCGGACGGTCGCACGGTGGCGACCGGACGCACGACACATCGGCGACGGCGAACGCGTCCGACCGGGTGACCCGATCTGGTTTGTGATCGCGAGCCCCCGGTTATACCCGCGTCGCCCCCGTCGGGCAGGTCGCCCGCGACCGCCGACCCTGTTGGAAGGCCTGGAGGTTCCCGTGGCTGATGTGCGTCTGCTGCCCGGCCCGATCATCGACGAGTGGGACTGGCAGCTGCACGGGTCGTGCCGCGGCATGGACTCGAGCTTCTTCTTCCACCCCGACGGCGAGCGCGGGCCGCGCCGCGAGCAGCGGGCCAGCCAGGCCAAGAAGGTCTGCATGAGCTGCCCGGTGCTCGACCCCTGCCGCCGCCACGCGCTGGCCACCCGCGAGCCCTACGGGGTCTGGGGCGGTCTCACCGAGGACGAGCGCCGCTCCGCGCTGCGTCGCCCGCGCGCCGGCGCCGCCGCCGGTGAGGTCGTGCTCGAGGGCTGATCGAGCCCGTCCGACCCTGCGGTCCCCCGGCGGTCAGGGGTTCAGAGGTACTGACCGCCGAACTGGCCGCCCTCGGCGGGCGCCGATCCGCCGGGCAACGCGGTCCCCGTCCGACCGGGACGTCCCTGCCGCATCTGCTCGAGCTGACCCCGGGCGGCCATCTGCTGGGCCAGCACGGCGCTCTGGATGCCGTGGAAGAGCCCCTCGAGCCACCCCAGCAGCTGCGCCTGTGCGATCCGCAGCTCCGCCTGCGACGGCACCTCGTCCGTCCCGAGCGGCAGCGAGATCCGCGCCAGCTCGTCGCGCAGCTCCGGGGCCAGACCCTGGCCGAGCTCCTGGATCGACCGCGCGTGGATGTCCGCGAGCCGCGCCCGACCGGCCTCGTCCAGCGGCGCCGAGCGCACCTCCTCGATGAGCTTGCCGACCATGCCGGCCACGCGCATGACCGCGCCGGGCGACTCCACCAGCTCCGCGGTCCCCGCCCCGTCGCCTGCTCCGCTGGCGGCCGCGGCGGCCAGGGCGGACGGGTTGGCGGGACGGTCCTCGGCGCCCTCGGCGCCCTCGCCGGCTTCGGTGCTCACGGCGTCCATCATGGCGTGCCGCCCGGCCCCGCGCGCTCCGGCCGCCGGAGTCCCGATCGTGCCCGCATCGTCGTGGGTGGCGGCGCTTGCCCCGGGTCGAGCCGGGGTATCACGGCCGCGAGGTGAATCGTGCAGCAGCTGGCGTGGGAGACCCGCGACGCCCCCTCGGGCGGCGCGGTGGTGGTGACGGTCCGGGGGGACCTGGACCGCGCCGGCCGTGAGCAGTTCGTGCGCGACCTCGCCGACCTGCTCGTGGAGCACCACCGGGTGGTCCTGGAGTGCTCGGAGCTGCGACCGCAGCACGCGTCGGTGGTGCACGCCTTCACGGAGGCCCTGGCCCGCACCCGCGGGTGGCCCACCGCGTGCCTCGTCCTCGTCGCGCCCGAACCGGCGCTGGCCGCCCTCCTGACCGGATCCGGCGTCGTCCGGCGCTTCCCGGTGTTCGACGCCGTCGCGGAGGCGCTGGCGCACCTCGACGACCGGCCGTCGGTGCTGCGGGAGTGGTGGCGCTTCGCCGTCGACGCCCACGCCCCCGGCCGGGCGCGCGGCCACGTGCGGGACACCTGCCGGCGCTGGAGCGTGTCGGACTCGGTGCGCGAGGCCGCGGAGATCGTCGTGACCGAGCTCGTGACGAACTCCGTCGAGCACGCCAGCAGCGCCTCCGTCGTCGAGGTGGAGGGGCGGGGCACGACCCTGCGCATGACGGTGCGCGACTACGGCGTCGGCTTCCGCATCCCCGAGGCCGACACCTGGATCGCCCCGCCGACCTCCTCGCCCCGCGGACGGGGCCTGGCGATGGTGGCCGCGGTCTCGCGGGAGTGGGGCCTGCAGCGCCATCCCGACGGCACCACGATCTGGGCGGAGATGACCCCGGAGTCGGTCGGGGCCTGAGCGCCCCCTCAGTCCCGGTCGGTGACGAGCTCGAGCACCGCCGCCTCGACCTGCTCGCGCATGGCGAGGTCGGACGGGTCGGCCTCGCGCACCGCGTCGAGCACGGTGCGGCCGGCCTCGAAGTGCTCAACGAGGACCGGGTCGACGTAGGACCGCTTGCAGACCGCCGGGGTGTTGCCGAGCTGGGCGGCGACGGTCTTCATGGTGTGCGTGACCGCGGCCTTGCGCTTGCGCTCCGCGGTCGGCGGGGCGCCGTCCGCCCCGACCTGGGTGGCGAGCGCGACGGCGGCGACCACCCCGGCGTTCCACGTGCGCAGGTCCTTCGCGGTGAACTCGTCGCCGACCAGCTCGTGCACGGCGTCGTTGACGTCGTCGGCGGTGACGTCGTGCCACACCCGCTTGCGCTGCCGCGTCGCCGACCAGGCGAGCAGGTCGTCCCCTCCCCCGCGGCGGCGCTTGAGCGAGGTGACGAGGCGGTGCGTGGCGGGGTCCGCGATCGTCAGGGTGCGCGGCACCCCGGCCTTCGCGACGTAGCGGAACTGCACCGTGCCGTCCTTGCGCGCGCTCGCGTGCTCGCGGCGCAGCGTCGCCAGGCCGAAGGACGCCTCGGAGTACTTGTCCCCCTCGGCGTACTCCTCGCCGCCGACGCGGAACACCCCGAGGTCGAGCAGCCACACCGCGCCGGCCATCACCCGGTCCCGGCCGAGGCCGTCGGACTCCAGGCGCTCGAGGAGATGCTTCCGGACGTCGGGCAGGTGGGCCCCGAGCCGCGCGACCCGCTCGAACTTCTCGCGGGACTGCTGCTCGGTCCACTCCGCGTGGTAGCGGTACTGACGACGTCCCGCCGCGTCGGTGCCGACGGCCTGGATGTGTCCGTCGGCCCGCGGGGAGATCCACACGTCGCGCCAGGCGGGTGGGATGACCAGCGCCGTGATGCGGTCCAGCGTCCCCGCGTCGGAGACCGCCTCACCGGAGGTGAGATCGAAGTAGCTGAAGCCCTTCCCCCGGCGGCGGCGACCGAGTCCGGGCCCATGGGGGTCGACCCTCGTCAGCGTCACCGCTCCGGCGTACCCGCTGGTAGGACGGGCGCAACCGGGCGTTTCCGGCGTCGGGCGCCGGCCCATCCCCGCGCCGTGACAGCGGTCCGCGCTCCTCAGACCTCCTCGCTCACCGGCCCGTGCGGCCCCGTCGACGTCGACGCCGCGGGCCTCGACGCCGCCGCCGTCCGCTACCTCGGCGACGACGCCGAACTCACCGACGGCCAGCGCGACGCGATCCTCGCGGCGCTCGCCACCGACACCCTCGCGGTGCTGCCGCCCGCCGCGGGCAAGACCGCCATCTACGCGATCGCGGGGGACCTGCTGGGCGGGCGCACCGTCGTGGTGTCGCCGACCCTGTCGCTGCACCGCGACCAGGTCGCGCACCTCACCGACGCCGGGGTCGCCGCGGCCGCGCTCAACTCCGAGTCCGGCCGGGACGCGCTGTCCGCCTTCGCCGCGGGCGAGCTCGCCGTCGTCGTGACCTCCCCCGAGCAGCTCGCCCGGCCCGACGTCCTCGAGCAGCTCGCGCTCGCGGAACCGACCCTGCTCGTCGTCGACGAGGCGCACTGCGTCAGCGACTGGGGCCCGGACTTCCGGCCCGACTACCTCGCGCTCGCCGCGGCCGGGCGGGCCCTCGGGTCGCCGCGGGTGCTGGCCCTCACCGCCACGGCGTCGCTCCCGGCCCGCGAGGAGATCCTCGACCTGCTCGCCGTGCCCGACGCCTGCGTGGTGGTCCGCGACGTCGACCGGCCGCGGACGCACCTCACGGTGCGGCTCGTGCACACCGAGGAGGCGAAGTGGGAGCACGTGGTGGAGACCGTGACCGCCCTCGAGGGCGCGGGCATCGTCTACGTGACCACCCGCGGGCACACCTCGGTCCTCGCCGAGCGGCTGACGGACGCGGGTGTCGCAGCGCGGGCCTACCACGGCGGGATGCGGAAGAAGGAGCGTCAGGAGGTCCAGGACGCGTTCATGGCCGACGAGCTCTCGGTGGTCGTGGCGACCAGCGCCTTCGGCATGGGGATCGACAAGCCGGACGTGCGGTGGATCGTCCACGGTGACGTCCCGACCTCGATCGACGCCTACCACCAGGAGATCGGACGGGCGGGCCGCGACGGCGGCACCGCCTCGGCGGTGCTCTTCCACCGGCCCCAGGACCTCGCCCGCCCGAAGCTGTTCGCGTCCGGGCGCGACGCGCGGGCCGCGGCCCTCGCCACGGTGGTGGAGGCCATCCGCCTGCACGACGACGGGGTGGCGCAGGCCGAGCTGGCCGACGCCGCCGGACTGTCGAAGGCCGCGCTGTCCCGCGCGATCCCGGCCCTCGTCGTCGGCGGCAGCGTGGTGCAGGCACCGGGACGGCGGCTGATCGCCGGGCTGAACGGGGCCCCGGCGATCGAGGTCGCCCGCGCGGCCGCCGAGCTGGTGGCGCGCAGCCGGGAGCGGCAGCGGTCGAAGGTCGAGCTGGTGCGGCGCTTCGCCGAGGGCTCCGGGTGCCGTCGACGCACCCTGCTGGAGGTCCTCGGCGAGCCCCGCGACGAGCCGTGCGGCAACTGCGACCACTGTGACAGCGGCGACGTCGGCGACCCCGGGGAGCGCTCCGGCGCGTCCCACGGTGAGCCGGTGCCCGGTGAGTCCGTGACCCACGACGAGTGGGGCCGCGGGGTCGTGCAGACGGTCGGCGACGACACCGTGGTCGTGCTGTTCGACGACGCCGGTTACCGGACGTTGTCGATCCCCGTCCTCCGGGAGCGGGGACTGTTGACCTCCGTGTGACCGTGCAGGCGTTTGCCTGTCACACAGGGTGCCGATTCTGTTAGTACTGACATCCCTGCCCCCGAACGGAAGGTGCTCGTGCTCCTCGACCCCATCTCGACCCGGCCGTCCGCCGATCACCCCAGCCTCCCCGCCGTCGTCCCCGATCCGACCGACCTCGCGGTCCTCCCCGACCCCACCCGCGTGCTCCCCGCCGACCTCGGCGCCCTGGTGACCCGCGCGCGTCGTGACCGTGGCTCCGCGCTCGCCCTGGTCCACCTCCTCCTCGAGCGCGAGTGGTCCGCGGCCGAGGTGGGCTCCGCCCTCGACGGGCTGGTGGCCCTGACCCGCCCGCAGATCGAGGCGCTCGCCACCGTGCGCCGGCCCCGGACGTCGGCCTCCGACGTCGCCGACCGGCTCGTCGCGAACCGGCGTCCGCTCACGTCCCGCGTGCCGCACCCGCGGACGAGCTGAGCGGAGCACCCTCCCGGGTGCAAGCAATGCGTCGCTGCGTGCACCGGACGCCAGGAGAGGCGGCATCGTCGATCACCTGACGACGGTGCCGCCTTCGCTGTCACCGGGTGCATGCAGTGACGCATTGCTTGCACCGGGAGGTGCAGATCGGCGGGTCCTCACGGCGGGCAACGGGTAGGACTGGGAACCTCGTCCGCGAGTCCCCCCGAGAGGAGCCCGGTGCCCGGCGTCAGTGCTGATCTGGCCGACCTCGCCGCCGCGTACGGCGTCGCCACCCGCTACCGCGACGCGGACGACCGCGACGTCGACGTCGAGGCCGACGTGGTGGTCGACGTGCTCGCCGCGCTCGACGTGGACGCGTCCGGGCCCGAGGCGATCGCCGCCGCGCTGGCGAACCGGCGCCAGGGCGCCCTGCCGCCCACGCTCGTCGTCGGGAACGCGCCCGTGGAGCTGCCCGAGCCCGGGGAACTGACCCTCGAGGACGGGACCACGAGCCGGGTGTCGACGCTCGTCGACCTGCCCGTCGGGTACCACCGCGTGGTCTGCGGGCACGAGGCGGCCGCGGTGCTCGTGCCGCCGGCGCGCCTGGCCGAGGTGCCGCGGACGTGGGGCTGGATGGTGCAGCTGTACTCCCTGCACTCCCCCGGCTCGTGGGGCTGCGGGGACCTCGTCGACCTGCGCGACCTGCTCTCCGCGGCCGCCGGGCAGGGCGCGGGCGCGGTGCTGTGCAACCCGCTGCACGCGCTGCGGCTCGAGCCGACGGTCGAGTCGTCGCCGTACTCGCCGTCGTCGCGCCGGTTCCTGCACCCGGTGTCGCTGCGGATCAGCGCGACCCCGGCCTACCGGGCCGCGCCGGCGCACGTGCGGTTCGCGGTCGACCGGCTGGCACCCGACCGCGACCTCTCCCGCGACACCGACCCGACCGACCTCATCGACTACGACGCGGTGTGGGCCGCCAAGCGTGCCGCGCTCGCCCTGCTCCGGCCGTTCGCCGGGTCGGTCGGCGCGACGCCGGGGATCGAGCACGAGGTGCCGCCGGTGCCGGGGGCGTACGTGGAGCCCGCCGACGCCGACGACCCGGACGCCGCGCTCGCCGCCGAGCACCGCGCCGTCGTCGCGGCACTGCCGCCGGCGCTGCGGGACGTGGCCACCTGGTACGCGCTGGCCGAGCGCCACGGCCCGGAGTGGCGGAGCTGGCCGGAGGACGTCCGCTCCCCCGACGGGCCGGGCATCGAGGCGGCCCGCGACGAGCTCGCCGACCGCATCTCCTTCCACGGCTGGTGCCAGTACCTGCTCGACCACCAGCTCGCCGAGGCGCACGCGGCGACGTTCGGCATGCCGGTCGGCCTGATCGCCGACCTCGCCGTCGGCTGCGCGCCCGACGGCGCCGACGCCTGGGCCCTGCAGTCCTTCCTGGCGCCCGGCGTGCACGTCGGTGCCCCGCCGGACGACTTCAACCAGCGCGGCCAGGACTGGTCACTGCCGCCGTGGCGCCCCGACCGGCTCGCCGAGGCGGGCTACGCGCCGCTGCGCGACATGCTCGCCGCCGTCCTGCGCCACGCCGACGGCGTCCGGATCGACCACGTCGCCGGGCTGTGGCGGCTCTGGTGGATCCCGCCGGGCCGGCCCGCCACCGAGGGCACCTACGTGCACTACGACGCCGCGGCCATGCTCGCGGTGCTCGCCATCGAGGCCTCGCGGGCCGGGGCGGTCGTCGTCGGGGAGGACCTGGGGACGGTCGAGCCCGAGGTGACCGAGGGGCTCGCCGACCACGGGATGCTCGGCTGCGCGGTGCTGTGGTTCCAGCGCGACGCCGACGGCGACCTGCTCCCGCCGTCGCGGTGGGACGAGATGACGCTCGGGACGATCTCCACGCACGACCTCCCGACGGCGGTCGGGTTCCTGCGCGACGAGCACGTCCGGATCCGCGACGAGGCCGGGCTGCTCACCGACGTCGACGCCGCCCGCGAGCAGGCGGAGCGCGAGCGCGGGGAGCTGATCGACCTGCTGGTGTCGCAGGGCGCGCTCGGGGACGACCGGAGCGAGGCGGCGGTCGTCGCCGCGATGCACCGGCTGCTCGCCGGGGCCGGGTCGCGGATCGTGCTGGCCGCGTTCACCGACGTGCTCGACGAGGTCCGGCAGCCGAACCTGCCCGGCACCACGGACGCCTACCCGAACTGGCGGATCCCGCTGCCCCTCGCGCTCGACGAGCTGCTGGCCGACCCGCGGGTGCGGGCGACGGTGGAGGCGCTGCGGGGTCGGTAGTCCTCCCCTTCTATGGGCAGGAAAGCGTCGTTGCTGTCACTGGCTGACAGCAACGACGCTTTCCTGTCACGAAGGAGGTTCACAACGGCAGCAGATCCACCGCCGACGAGCCCCGGTCGGGCAACGTCGTCGCCGACTCCTGGTGGTAGGCGCCGCTCGGCAGGATCCCCGCCGCGCCGGAGCGGGCCATGACGCGCTGCTGCACGAGCACGTCCTCGCCGTGCGCGTCCTCGGGGACCTCGCGCCAGAAGTCGAAGCCCCCGGCGTCGAGCAGGGCGGCGCGGTCGAACAGCACGCAGCCCGCCGCCCAGGCGATGCGGTAGGCCGACCACGACGACGGGTCGGGCACGGCCGCGCCGGGCGCGTCCAGCCCCTCGGCGAACGCCAGGTGCATCCCGTTCGCGGCGTTGCCGAGCCGCCAGCGCTGCCAGGCGGCCGACTCCTTCTCGATCCGCTCCGGGCCCGGCGTCCACGGCTCGTAGGTGGCGCGCTCGTGGGGGCGGTCGTCGTCGAGGTGGGAGAGCCCCTGCATCGCCGCGGCGACCATCCCGCAGCCGAGCGACCGCAGCGCGGTGTACAGCCGCGCGAGGACGCCCGGCTCGAGCCAGACGTCGTCGTCGAGGAAGAGCACCGCCGGCGCCGAGGACGCCGACAGCAGGAAGGATCGCTGCTCCGCGATCCCGCGGCGCGGCAGGTGCCGCAGCAGCTCGACCTCGACGCCCCGGAACCGCAGCGCCCGCACGAGGGTCGCCGCGGACGGGGTGTCGAAGGACGCCTCGTCGTCGGACTGGTCCGAGACGATCACCCGGAACGACACCCCGGACTGGGCGGCCAGCCCGGCCAGCGTCGCCGCGAGCTCGGTCGGGCGGTCCTTCGTCGGGATGAGGACGTCCAGGACCGGAGACGAAGCGGAGCGGAGCTCGACCGTCGAGTCAGCCACGGGCCTTGATCCGTTCGACGATGAGCGAGGTCGACCGGTCCGGCAGGTAGTCCAGGATCGCGACCCGTCCGCCGTAGGCCTGCACCGTCGGGGTCTCCGGGAGCATGTCCGGCGTGTAGTCGCCGCCCTTGGCGTAGACGTCGGGCCGCAGCGCCTCGAGCAGCGCGACCGGGGTGTCCTCGCCGAACCCGACGACGTGGTCGACGCAGGACAGCGCCCCGACGACCGCAGCCCGGTCGGCGAGCGGGTTCACCGGCCGCTCCGGACCTTTGAGCCGGGCGACGCTCTCGTCGGCGTTGAGCGCGACGACGAGCACGTCGCCGAGCCGTTTCGCCTGGTTGAGGTAGGCCACGTGGCCACGGTGGACCACGTCGAAGCAGCCGTTGGTGAACACGATCCGCCGACCCTCGGCGCGGTGCTCGGCGACGAGCCGTTCGAGCTCGGCGGGGGTCGACAGCGAGCCGCCGGACTCCCCGACGCGCGCGACGAGGTCGGCGGTCGAGCACACCGCGGTCCGGGCGCGCCCGACGACGACGTCCGCCGCCGCCTGCGCCAGCTCGACGGCGGTCGGGGCGGGCGTACCGGCGGCGAGCGCCAGCGAGAGCGCCGCGGTGAAGGAGTCGCCGGCCCCGCAGGTCCGGCTCTCCGGTGCGGGCCGGGCCCACGTGCGGTGCGCCGGCTGCTCGGCGGAGAGCAGGACGGCGCCGTCGCGGTCGAGGGTCGCCACGACGGCGGCCGCTCCGGACCGCCGTCGCAGCTCGCCGGCGGCGGCCTCGGCGGCCGCCGCCCGGTCCGGGCCGCGCAGGGGGCGGCCGAGCAGGGTGGCCACCTCCCCCGCATTCGGGGTCACGACGTCGGGTGTGGTCGGCTCCCAGCGCGCGACCGCGTGAGCGTCCACGACGAGCACGCCGAGCCGGTCGCGGCGCGCCGCGACCGCGGCCACCGCGTCGTCGTCGAGCGCGCCCGCGGCATAGTCGCAGACCACGGTCGCGTCGGGCGTCTCGTGGAGCACGGCGTCGAGCGCCGCCGTCAGCCCGGGGACCGGGTCGGCGGGCGGCACCGTGTCGTAGCGGGCGACCATGGCGTCGTCCGCGACGATCCGGCGCTTGGCCGCGGTGGGCCGGCCGGGGTCGACGACGACGCCCGCGGTGTCCACCCCGGCGTCGGCGAGCAGCGCGCGCACCGTGCGCCCGTCGTCGTCGTCACCGACCACCGAGACCAGTGCGACGCGCGCGCCGAGGGCGGCCAGGTTGACCGCGGTGTTCGCGGCGCCGCCCGGCGCGCAGCGGGTGCGGTCGATCTCGACGACGGGGACGGGGGCCTCCCGCGAGAGCCGGCGGCTGGGGCCGGTCATCCAGCAGTCGAGGACCGCGTCGCCGACGACGACGACGCGCGGGGCGGCCTCGGCCAGCCGTCGGGGCAGGTCCGCGGCCAGCGGGGCGCGGTCGAGTGGCGTCAACGACACGGGGCCCTCCACTCGGACGGGGCGGGGACCTCGACACGTGGCCGGTACCGGGAGTCCTCGCTAGTCTTCGGCCACCGCACCCGCGGGGTCGAGCAGCCTGCCCCCGGTACCCGACGACGATCTTCGCGAGTCACCCGCCGGTTCCCGGCTGCCCGGAAGTCGTCCGTGCCACAGGAGGCCGAGTGCACGACCCGGGCACCGTCGAGGTCGCCCTGCGCGAGGCGAGCGACGGCGTCGCCGTGGTCGCGATCGCCGGTGACGTGGACGCTGCCGCGACGGCCGCGGTGCGGGCCGGGGTCGACGAGGCCGCCGCCGGTTCGCGCGCGGTGGTGCTCGACCTGGAGCAGGTGGACCTGCTCGCCTCGGCCGGGATGACGCTGCTCCTCGAGGTGACCGAGGACCTGCGTCGACGCGGCGTCCCGCTGGTGCTCGCCTCGCGGGCCCGCACGGTGCGCCGCCCGCTGCGGATCACCGGTCTGGACAAGGTCCTCGACCTGCACGACGACGTGGCGAGCGCCCGCGCGGCGGTGGACGGGGGCTGACTGGTGTCGGCTCACGGGTAGGACGACTCCCCGGACGCGGCCACCAGCAGCTCGCGGACCTCGCTGCCCGGGGGGCGGGTCAGCGCGAACAGCACCGCCTCCGCCGTCTGGGCCGGGTCGTTGAGCTGCGCGTCCGGGCCGGGCTTGTACTGCTCGGGGCGGTCGTCGAAGAAGTGGGTCCACATGCCGCCGGGCACGAGCAGCGTCACGCCGACCTTGCCCGCCCACTCGGCGGCGATCGCCCGGGTGAAGCCGACGACCCCGAACTTCGAGGCGCAGTAGGCGCTGGCGTCGGAGACGGCCTTGACCCCGAGCGTCGAGGAGATGGTGACGAGGGTGCCGTGGCGCTCCTCCAGCGACGGCAGGGCCGCCCGGACGACGGCCGCGGTGCCGAGCAGGTTGACCGCGACGACGCGCTCCCACTCCGCCCACTCGACGTCGACGATGCGCCCGCACCGGTCGATGCCGGCCGCGGTGACGACGCCGTCGAGGGCGCCGTGCTCGTCGATCGCGCGGGCGACGGCGGTCTGGGCGGCCTGCGGGTCGGCGAGGTCGACCTCGACGAAGGCGTACCCGGCGTCGGGGGCCTTGAGGTCGAGGACGACGGGGGTGCCACCGGCGGTCGCGACGGCCTCGGCCACGGCGGCGCCGAGGCCGGACGAGCCGCCGGTGATGAGGACGGTGCCGGGGTTCGTCATGCGGTTCCTCCTGGGATCAGTGCCGAGAGCAGCCGGGTCGACGAGCGCCCGGCGTGGTACGGGACGGCGACGACCTCGCCGCCCCAGGAACGGACCAGCGGCGCCTCGGGGAGGTCGTCCGCCGCGTAGTCGCCGCCCTTGACCCAGACGTCGGGCCGCAGGCGGGCGATGAGGGCCTGGGGGTCGTCCTCGTCGAACACCGCGACGGCGTCGACGCAGCCCAGGGCCGCGAGCAGTTCGGCACGGTCGGCTTGCCCGACGACCGGGCGCTGCGACCCCTTGAGCCGCCGCACCGAGTCGTCGGAGTTCAGGCAGACGACGAGCACGTCGCCGAGGGCGCGGGCCGCCGCGAGGGTGCGGGCGTGCCCGGCGTGCAGGAGGTCGAAGCAGCCGCCGGTGGCGACGACCCGGCCTCCCCGACGGCGGGTGGCCTCGGCCAGGGCGACCGCCGCGTCGGCGTCGCCGGGTCGGGACGGGCTCGCCGACTCCTCGTGAGGGGAGGATTCGAGCGCTCTCGCGGCACGAGGGTTCCCCTCGCGCGGGAGGCCGGGGTGGGACCACGTCCCGTCCGCGGTGCGCCGGACCGCGCCCGCTCCCCCGCCGGCGACGAACGCCCCGGCGGCACCGACCGCGGCCGACACGGCCTCGTCCGGGGCTGCCCCGCCGGCCAGCGCCAGGGCGGCCGCGGCGGCGAAGCGGTCGCCGGCGCCGCACGGGTCGCCGCCGGTGACGGCGGTGGCGGGCACGGCCGCGTTCCCGGCCGCCGAGCGCAGCAGCGCACCGTGCGAGCCGGCCGTGACGACGACGGCCTCGACGCCCCACCGCTCCCGCAGCGTGGCGGCCGCGCGCGACGCGGCCGGCAGCCAGTCGGCGGCACCCGCGGCGCCCGCCTCGGCGAGGTTCGGGGAGACGAGCGTCGCGCCGGGCACCGGGTCGGCGCCCCTGGGGTGCGGGTCCCACACGAGCGGCAGGCGCCGGGCGGTCGCGGTGAGCAGGTCGCGCAGGGCGGGGTCGGCGGTCACGCCGCGGCCGTAGTCGGCGACGAGCACCGCGCCCGCGTCGGCCAGAGCGTCGGCGACCGGGCCGAGGTCCCACGGACCGGTGCCGAGACCGCCCGTGTCGAGGCGGAGCAGCGGCCGGTCGCCCGCGAGCATGCGCGTCTTGCGCGGCACCGCACCCGTCGTCGGGAGCCCGACCACCTCGACCGTGCCGGCGAGGAGGTCGCGCAGCCGCGCGGAGTCCTCGTCGTCGCCGAGCGGGGCGACGAGTCGGACCGGGCGTGGGGTCGACAGGGCCGCGAGCAGCGCCGCGAGGGCGGCGCCGCCGGGGCGCGGGCGTTCGGAGTCGGCGTCGAGGACCGGCACCGGCGCGTCGGGGCAGAGGCGGTCGGCGGACCCGTCGACATCGACGTCGAGCAGGGCGTCGCCGATCACCACCAGGGGCTGGAGGCTCATGCGACCGACCTCCCCAGCGCGGAGTCGACCATCTCGCAGAGCAGGTGCACGGCGACGAGGTGCGCCTCCTGCACCGACGGCGTCACGCCGGGCAGGCAGATGGCCTCGTCGCTGGCCTGCGCCAGCGGGTTCGGGGCCGGGCCGGTGATCGACCAGACGGTGACGCCGAGCGCCCGGGCCACCTCGGCGGCCGCGAGCAGGTTCTCGCTGCTGCCGCTGGTCGAGAGCAGGATCAGCACGTCGCCGGGCCGGCCGTGCGCCCGCACCTGGCGGGCGTAGATCTCGACGAAGCCGTAGTCGTTGCCGAGCGCGGTGATCGTCGAGGTGTCGGCGTGCAGCGCGAGCGCGGAGAGCGGTTCGCGCTCGCCGCGGTAACGCCCGACGAGCTCGGCCGTCAGGTGCTGGGCCTCCGCGGCGCTGCCCCCGTTGCCGGCGGCGAGCAGCCGCCGCCCGGCCGAGAGCCGCGCCGCGAGCTCCGTCCCCCACGCCGCGAAGACGGGGGCGTGCGAGCGCACCGCGGTCAGGGTCGCCGCGAGGCCGTCGAGGTGGTTCCCGACGACGAGCTCCGGGTCCGGTCGGGTGTCGGTGCGGACGGGCGGGGTGGCGGGGACGGCGCTCACGAGTGCACTCCCGTCATCTCGGCGACCACGGGTCCGACCGGCGAGCGGCTGTCGAGCACGTCGCGGTAGACGTCGGCGGTCGCGGCGGCCACGCGGTCCCAGGCGTAGTGCTCCAGCACCCGGGCCCGGCCGGCGCGCCCGAGGCGGGCGCGGGCGGCGGGGTCGGCGAGCAGGGAGCCGAGGGCGCGGGCGGCCGCCTCGGGGTCGCCGGTGGGGACGTGCAGGCCGGTGACGCCGTCGACGACGGTGTCCGCCAACCCGCCGACCTCGGCGGCGACCACGGGACGCCCGGCCGCCATGGCCTCGAGCGGCACGAGGCCGAACGGCTCGTAGGTGGGCAGCTGCACGACGACGTCGGCGTCGCGCATCAGCTCGGGGACGGCGGCGGGGTCGACGGCGCCGACGAGGTGGACGCGGTCGGCGACGCCCTCGGTCGCGGCGAGCGTCTGCAGCCGCACGACCTCCGGGTCGCCCGCGAGCTGCGGCCCCGCGGGGCCGCCGGCGACGACGAGCTCGGCGTCGCCCGGGATCCGGGCCAGGGCGCGGATCGCGGTGTCGACGCCCTTGCGGGGCACCAGGCGGGAGACGGTGAGCACGCGCGGCGGGCCCGGGCGCCGCGGGCGGTCGTCGGGACCGAAGCGGTGGACGTCGACCCCGCAGGGGACGACGTCGACGTTCGTGGTCGGCACGCCGAGCGCCATCAGCTCGCGGACCTCGTCGGCGCAGGTGGCGACCACGCGGTCGACCTGGGCGCCGAGGTCGGACTCGAGCGCGACGCGCGAGGGCGGGCTGGTGTCGGCGGCGCCCTGGTGGCGCCGCTTGACCGACCCGAGCGCGTGGAAGGTCTGCACCACCGGCACTCCGAGGGCGCGTCCCGCGTCGAGCGCGGCCAGGCCGGACATCCAGAAGTGCGCGTGCGCGACGTCGGGCCGGGCGAGCGCCCAGCGGTCGCGCAGGACCGCCGCGAACGCGCCCATGTGCTCGAGCAGGTCGTCCTTGGCCAGCTCGACGGCCGGACCGGCCGGCACGTGGTCGACCACCACGCCGGACGCCAGGCGCACCTGGTCCGGGGTGTGGGGGTCGGTCCGTCGGGTGTGCACGACGACCTCGTGGCCGACGAGCGCGAGGGCCTCGGCGAGGGCGTGGACGTGGACGTTCTGCCCGCCGGCGTCGACGCTGCCGAGTCGGCCGTGGCCGGCCCCGTCGGAGCGCACGGCGAGCGGACTCGCGTGCTCGGAGACCATGGCGATGCGCATGGCGGTGTCCTCCCGGGTGCGCGGGCGCACGCCGATGCGCCGCCTCGTAGGCGGGGCACGTGGGCGCGCGGGAGCGCACGACGTTGCGAGGGGATCGACCGGCGACCGTGGGCTCAGGTCGGCGATCGCGTGACGGTCGTGCGGGTTGGGGGCCGGACCGACGGGGGTCCGGCCGGAGGTCACAGCGGAACCGCGGCGTCGAGTTCGCTGACGGGTGCGGCGGGACGGCTCGCGACGGTCTCGGCGAGGACGTCGTCCCAGTCGTGGAGGAACCGGCTCACGGCGAACCGGCTGGTCGCGATCTCCCGGGCGCGGGTGCCGTGGGCACGGGCGAGATCGGGGTCGGCGCGGTAGGTGCGCAGGGCGTCATGCAGGACGGAGAGGTCGGTCGCCACGACACCGGCGTCGGACGGGACGGACACGGCGGCCTCGGCGGTCGCGAGACCGACGACGGGCAGCCCCAGCATCATCGCCTCGATCAGGGCGAGACCGAGGGAGGTCCAGCGGATCGGGTGCAGGTACACCCGACGGAGCGCGAGCTCGGCGTGCATCCGGTGCTGCGGGAGGTCGCCGACGACCCGCACGTCGGGGTGGTCGACCGCCTCCGGCAGCCGCTCGGACCCGATGCCGAACACGTCCAGGCCGATCGTGTCGGCGAAGCCCGGCAGCAGGTCGGTGCCCGTGACGCGGTGCCGGCGGACCGGCTCGTTCACGACGACCGCGGCCCGGTCGAGCTCGCCGGTGTACCGGTGGCCCGGGTCGAGCACGCCGTGCTCGACGACGCGGACCGGGGCGCGGCCGCAGTCCCACATGAGGGCGTTGAAGTGGGTCACGTGGACGACCGGGATGTCGTCACGCTCCGCAATCGGGTGCCGGGTCGCCGGCGCGTCGCTGCGCGGGGTGTTGTGCTCCAGCCACACCGCCGGGAGATCGACGCCGGGCGTCCGGCCGGTCCAGCGCGTGACCAGCTCGATCTCCTCGGGGCGCTGCAGCACCACGACGTCGATCTCGTCCGCGCGGGCGGCGAGATCCTCGGGCGAGCACTCCTCGGCGGCATCGGGCCAGGTCCAGGCGGCGGGACGGCCTCCACCCCAGGGGCCGCGTTCGGGCAGGGTCGGCAGCAGGTAGCGGTGCCGTCCCTGGACGAAGGCGGTGGACCACGAGCCGTGCACGTGCCAGTGCAGCACCGTCAGCGACGGTCGCGTGGTCGGGGTGGAGGTCACCGGCGAGGAATCCCTTCGGCTTCGACGTGGTAAACGCCTGGCCGGAAACTACTACTCCCCGTGACGATCGGCAGGGCGACTACCGCTGACCAGCGACGACACCGCTCGCACCACGTCAGCGGCGCCCACCGAGGTCAGGCAGGGGTGGCCCGGGACGGGGCAGATGCGGGCCCGTGAGCCGCGACACGGCGCCTCCTGGTCGCCCAACAGGACGTGCGGCACCCCGTACGGCGCCCACCGCACGGCCGGGACGACGGGGGCGAACAGCGACACCACGGGCGTGCCGACCGCGGCGGCGAGGTGGGCGGGTCCGGTGTTGCCGACCACGACGGCCGCGGCGTCGCGCAGCACGGCCGCCAACTGGGTGAACGAGGTCGCGCCGCCGAGGTCGAGCCCGTCGGTGCCCGCGACCTCGGCCGTGAGCGCCGTCTCGGCCGGCGAGCCGGTCACCACCACCCGCCACCCGGCGGCGCTCAGCGCGGTGACCGCCTCGGCGCAGCGGTGGGCGGGCCACGCGCGCGCGGGCACGGACGCGCCGGGGTGGAGCACGACGTACCGGCCCGTCACGGGGGACGGACCGGGCGCGTGGACCGCGAGCCGCCCTTCGTCGGGACGTGGGAAGCCCCCGCGCGCCGCGATCGCCAGCGCCCGCTCGGGCTCCGGGAGGTCGTCGTCGAGATCGGTGGTCGGGTCGAGGGCCGGGTCGCCGGGCCGGAGCCGGACGTCGAGCAGGCCACCCGGGAAGTCGACCGAGGCCGCGGTGATGCGCCCGACCCCCGCCATCCGGAGCACGAGCGCGGTCGGCAGCGGCGACTGGTGGAAGGAGGTGAACACGACGGCCTCGTCCGCCCCCAGCGCCGCGAGCCGCTCGACGGTCTCCGCGACCGAGTCCGGCGTCACCGGCGGCGCGTCACCGTCCACCCAGCCGCAGTGCCACACCACGACCTCGTCGACCCCGGGGAGCAGGGCCGCCGCCTGGCGGCCCTTGGGCCCGACGACGGCGACGACGGAGTCCGCGCGGGCGGCGACGGCCCGGACGGCGGGGCCGGAGAGCAGGACGTCGCCGTCGGAGTCGAGCCGGACGGCGAGCACCCGCATCAGGGACAGCCCAGCAGGTCGAGGGCGTGCAGCAGGTCGCGGGCCACGAGCGGGGCGGCCTCGATCTCCGCGCGGCGCGTGACCGGCGTCGGGACCAGCACCGACCGCGCGCCGGCGGCGGCCGCGGCGCCGACGTCGGCACCGATGTCCCCGATGACGGCCACCTCGTCGGGCGCGACCCCGAGCCGCCGGGCGGCGTCGAGGACGAGGCCCGGGGCGGGCTTGCGGCAGGCGCACCCGTCGTCGGGACCGTGCGGGCACCAGGCCCAGACCCCGATCGGCCCCACGAGCGCGTCCAGCCGGGCGTTGACGGCCTCGACCTGCGCGGGGGTGAGCACGCCGCGGGCGATCCCGGACTGGTTGCTGACGACGCCCGTGCCCAGACCGGCCGCCCGCAGGCGCTCGAGGGCGGGGCGGGCGGTGTCGACCGGGGCGACGAGGTCGGGGTCGCCGTTGTAGGGCACGTCGTGGACGAGGGTGCCGTCGCGGTCGAAGAGGACGGCCCTCGGGATGGTCACGGGCTCCCGCACGGCGGGGAGCAGACCACGCCCGACACGAGCGTGCACGGCGTCGCCCGGTTTGTGGGAGGAGGCCCCGGGTACACGACCCGCGACCGGGAACGGCGCGGAGCACCGCTCGCGCCGCGGGGACGAACGTCCTCGCCGGGCCCCCGTGGAGCACCGGGGACCACGAGGTGTTCGAGACGAGGAGGTGCTCGTGGCGCGGCCCGATCCGAATCCGCCCGACGGGGACGAGCCCCCCGAGGACGTCGAGGTCCGCGTCCCGGCCGTCCCCCGGGCGGTGGTGACGATGCGCACGGTCGCGGCCGATCTGGCTGCGCGCGCCGAGTTCACGCTCGATGCTGTGGCGGACCTCCGGATGGCGGTCGACGAGGCCTGTTCCAGCCTCGTCTCGCTGGCCCGTCCGGACACGAAGTTGACCTGCACGTTCATCCTCGACGAGGAGCGCATCACGGTGACCGCCTCGGTCTCGACGTTCGGCCCGGAGCGGCTGCCGACCGACTCCTTCGGCTGGCGCGTGCTCACGACGCTGGCCCACGACGTCCGCATGCTCTCGGCGACCGGTGAGCGGGACGGCAACCCGTTCCGCCTCACCCTGCGCTTCGCGGTGCCGAGCCTCGGGACCGTGCTTTCGTGACGGCCAGCGACACCGGCACGACGGCGAGCGGGACGACCGCGGCCGAGCCCGCCCGGCCGGAGCGCCGGGAGCGCAAGGGCTCCCGCGGCGAGTACGACCACCTGATGCCCAAGCTCGCCGAGCACGCGGCCCTGGAGCCCGGCTCGCCGGAGCGCCTGCGGCTGCGCGACGAACTGGTGCGCGGCCACCTCCCGGTCGCCCAGCACATCGCGCGACGCTTCTCGCGGCGTGGCGAGCCCGAGGAGGACCTCGAGCAGGTCGCCACGCTCGGGCTGATCAACGCCGTCGACCGGTACGACCCGGAGCGCGGCACCGACTTCCTCTCCTACGCGGTCCCGACGATCACCGGCGAGGTCCGGCGGCACTTCCGCGACCAGGCCTGGTCGATGCGCGTGCCGCGCCGGCTCAAGGACCTGAACGTCACGCTGTCCGCGGCCATGGGCCAGATGTCGCAGTCCCTCGGCCGGGCGCCGACGGCCGCGGAGCTCGCCGAGCACCTCAGCCTCCCCAAGGAGGACGTGCTCGAGGCGCTCGAGGCGTCCAACGCCTACCGGTCGGGCTCGCTGGACGAGATGCTCGTCGACGACCCCGACTCCGGCACCGTCTCCGACCTGCTCGGCGAGGCCGACGCGGCGCTGGAGAAGGTCGAGTACCAGCAGTCGCTCGCACCGCTGCTGGCCGCGCTCCCCCAGCGCGAACGCACGATCATCATGCTGCGGTTCTTCAAGAACATGACGCAGTCGCAGATCGCGGCCGAGGTCGGGATCTCGCAGATGCACGTGTCCCGGCTGCTGGCCCGCACGCTCATGCAGCTGCGCGACGGCCTCGGGGAGAACGCCCGCTGACGGTGCACGTCCTGCGGGACCTCGGGCTGGGCGACCTCCTCGTCGCCGTGCCCGCCCTGCGGCTGCTGCGCCGGGCCCTGCCCGACGAGCACGTCGTGCTGCACGGGCCGGCGTGGGTGCACGACGTGCCCGGGTTCCCGGTCCTTCCCGACGACGGGTCGGTGCCGGGTGTCAGCGGTGGCCCACGGCTGACACCTGACGTCAGCAGCGCGCCACGGTCGGCGCCCGGTGTCAGCGGTGGCCCACGGCTGCCGCCTGACGTCAGCAGCGCGCCACGGTCGACCGTCGATGTCCCGTGGCGCGCATCGAGTGGGAGCAGCGGGACATCGTCGGCCGACCCTGATGTCAGCGGTGGCACACGGCTGCCACCGAGCGTCAGCGGTGGGCCACCGCTGACGCTCGTCAACCTCCACGGCGCCGGGCCGCAGAGCCACGCCCGGCTGGACGCGATCGCCGGCGACCGACCCGCCGTCCGGATCGGGCACGCCGCGCCGGGCTGGGACGGCCCGCCCTGGACCGACGACCCGACCCGCCCGGAGCGGCGCCGCTGGTCCGACCTGCTCGCCGCCGTCGGCCTGGTCACCGCGGACGAGGCGGCCGCCGCCGCGGACGACCTCCGCCTGCCCCGGCCGGCCCCACCCGCCGTCGGGAACGGGAGCGTCGTCATCCACCCCGGCGCCGCGTTCGGCAGCAAACGGTGGCCCGTGGAGCGCTTCGTCGCGGTGGCGCGGGCGGTGGCCGGGGCCGGGCACGAGGTCGTCGTGACCGGTGGGCCCGAGGAGCGTGCGCTGACCGCCGCGGTGCCCGGGCGGGATCTCGCGGGCCGGACCTCGATCGGCGAGCTGTGCCGGCTGGTGGCGCACGCCCGGACGGTGATCGCGGGTGACACGGGGATCGCGCACGTCGCGACCGCCTACGGCACGCCGTCGGTGACCCTGTTCGGGCCGGTCGGGCCGGAGCAGTGGGGCCCACCGGCGGACGACCCGCGGCACGTGACCCTGACCGACGCCGCCGTCCGCCGCGGCGAGCGCTTCGCCGACGACCCCGACCCGGCGCTGCTCGCCGTCGGGGTGGAGGACGTCCTTCGGGTGGTCATGCCACAGCTCACAGACACGTCACAGGGACAGCGCGGGGATCCGGGGGTACCACTGAGCCCATGAGCATCGTGCCCGCCTCCGTCGTGGGCGCTGCGCTCGACCGATCGGAGTCCGACGAGGTGCGCGACGCCCCGGCATGGGTCGAGGCCATCGGACGCGTCGGTCTCGTGGCCTACGGCCTCGTGCACCTCGGCATCGCGGTGCTCGCGATCCGCATCGCCGCCCTCGGGCCGCGGTCCGGCGCCGGCGAGGACGGGCACGCCGACCCGCGCGGCGCGGTCGCCCTGGTCGCCGCGGGCGGTGGGTTCTTCGGGCGCTGGCTGCTCGGGGCGGCCGCCGTCGCGCTCGTGGCGTTCGCGTTCTGGCAGCTGCGGGCGGCCGCGGTCGGCTTCTGCTGGGCGAGCCCCGAGGAGCGCTGGCGCAAGCGGCTCGGCGCCGCGGCGAAGGCCCTCGGCGTGCTCTCCGTGGCCTACCTCGCCGCGGAGTTCGCGGTCCGGCTCCAGGGCCGCCGCAACGCGTTCGGGGACACCGTCCGCGAGGTGTTCACCTACTCCGCGGGCCGGTGGGCCGTCGGGATCGCCGGGCTGATCGCGATCGGCATGTTCTTCTCGATGACCTACACCGGGGTCCGCGCCACGTTCATGGGCGACTTCGTCCCGGAGAAGCTCCACGGATACCGCTGGCGGCTGACCCTGATCACGGGATCGGTGGGGAACCTGACGCGGGCGGTCGTGTTCTGCGTGGTCGGCATCCTGACCCTGGGCGCGGCGATCAACGACGCGCCCGACGCGATCGGCGGCGTCGACGTCGCGCTCCGCACGATGGCCAGCCACACGGTGGGCGCGGCGATGTTCGTGATCACCGGACTCGGCTTCGCGGCCTACTTCGTCTACTGCTGCATGGACGCGTACGCGCGGCATCCGTAGCGGTGCGCTGGGCGCCCGTGAGCACTTTCCGGGGCTGTGACCACGGAGAGTGCTCACGTGGCGGAGCCACTCTCCCGCACCACCTCGCGGGCGTCCTTGTCCTCGCGCAGCCCCTGGTACCGCGGGTGGCGCAGGCGGCCGTCCGAGGTCCACTCCCCGAACCCGACCTGGCACACCAGCTCCGGGCGCACCCAGTGCCGGCCGCGCTCACGGGGCGCGTCGGAGAACGGGTCGGTGTCCGTCGTCAGCGGGTCGAGCCGGGAGCGCAGCAGCTGCAGCGCCGCGTCGTCGAACCCCGTCCCGACCTTCCCGGCGTACCGCAGCACCCCGTTCTCGTGGTAGCCGACGAGCAGCGCGCCGAGGACGTGGCGTGACCCCGCCGGGTCGGTCCACCCGCCGACGACGAACTCCTGGTCGCGGACGCACTTGAGCTTGCGCCAGTCGTGGCTCCGGCCGCCGGCGTAGGGCGCGTCGAGGCGCTTCGCGATCAGCCCCTCCCAGCCGTCGGCGCAGGCGGCGTCGCGGAGCGCGAGCGGGTCGCCGTCGAGGTCCGGGGAGATCACGAGCACCGGTGGGTCCGGCCGCACGACCGTCTCCAGCAGCGCCCGCCGCGTCGACAGCGGCAGGCGGGTGACGTCGAGGTCGTCGAGCACCAGCAGGTCGAAGAGGTGGCACTCGATCGCCACCCCGGTCGCGCGCGCCCGGCGGGGGTCGGACAGGTGCATGCGGGCCTGCAACGACCCGAACCGCCCGTCCGCCGCGATGATCTCCCCGTCGAGCACGAAGCGGTCCGGCCCCGCGGCGTCGAGCGCGTCCACGACCTCCGGGTAGCTCGCGTCGGCCGACTTCTGGTTGCGGCTCCACAGCCGGGGCCGCTCCCCCCGCTCGCGCGTCGCGATCACGCGCACGCCGTCGAGCTTGCGTTCGAACGACCAGCCCTCCCGCGGGGGCGGCGGGTCGGTCGGCTTCGACAGGGACGCGAGCATGGGCGCCCGGAACCCGGCGTCCGGCGCGCGCTTCAGCGCCCGGACCTGCTCCGGCGGGAGGTTGGCGAGGTCGACCACGGGCACTGCCTACCCCGTGCGAGGGCCCCGCGGCGATCCCCGTCGGGTGCTTTCCCGACGTCGGGTCGGTGCCGGTCGCGCGCGGGCCCCGACGTCAGCGGTGGCACACGGCTGACACCCACCGTCAGCGGTGGCACACGGCTGACGCACCCCCGCCGTCGTTTGGGAAGCGCCCCGATTGCCGACTCCGCACCCATGAGCGACCCCGCACAGCGCGCCGCGAACCTCGAGCAGCAGTACGTGGACGAGTACGAGGACACCGAGCAGGCGCTCACGGGTCTCGACCCCGACAAGGACGAGCGCGACCAGTCGAAGGACCGGATCGAGGCCGTCGCGAAGGACTCCGAGGCCGAGGAGCACGTCGAGACGATGGCCGACGAGGACCGCTGACCGGTCACTCCACGAGCTCGAGGAACACCCACCGCGCGTCGGGCGCCAACCCGGCGAGCCGCTTCCCCGCGCCCTGCACGACGGCGGGTGACGACGTCACGTGCTGCGTCCCGCCGTGCAGGTCGCGGAACACGCGGTTGAGCGGCCCGGAGCGCAGCGCGGCCGTCCCGGCCCACCGGTAGACGGTCTGCCCGACCTCGAGCGCCGCCTCCGTCGTCGAGGCCAGCGCGAGCCGGGTCAGCGTCTCCTGGTCGGTGGACAGTGCCGAGCCCGTCGCGAGCGTGGCCTCGTTGTCCGCCCAGACCTCCGTCGTCCAGGCCCGCGCGGCCCGCAACGTGGCCTCGGCGCGCGCGTAGGCGGCGTGGAACTCCGAGGTGTCCACCCCGGCCCGGTAGGTCCCGGACTTCGCCGCCGCCAGCGCGGCCATCTCGTCGAGCAGCCGCCGCCCCACGCCGAGCGCCCAGCCCGCGTGGCAGATGCCCGCCATGTTCGCGAGGCCGCAGCGGTAGACCGCGCCGCCGACGAGCGGCTCGGTGGTGGTGGCGACGTAGGTGCGCCCGGCGGGGACGAAGACGTCGTCGAGCGTGTAGTCGATGCTCCCGGTGCCGCGCAGGCCCATGACGTCCCAGTTCTCCACCAGGGTCGCCTGCTCGCGCGGCAGCGTGAACACGAGCGCCTCGCCGGTCTCCTCGACGATCGCCGCGGTGTGCACGTGGGTGCAGTGCAGCAGGCCGGAGGCGAACTGCCAGGACCCCGACACCCGGTAGCCGCCCGGGGCCTGGCGCGCGCGCCCCGGCCGCGTCCCCTGCCCGGCGGCGAGCATCCGGTGCGACCCGTCGAGCATGTCGGCGACGGTGTCCGCGCCCAGGTACGCGACCGTGGTGCCCGCGATCATCTGCAGGGCCATCACCACCCAGCCGGTCGACGCGTCGGCCCGCGACAGGGTCTCGACGGCCCGGATCAGCTGCCGCGGCGTGAACTCGGGGCCGCCCAGCTCGGCGGGCATGCCGATGTCGAAGGCCCGGGCGTCCTCGAGGGCCTCCACCACGCGCGGGGTGAGGCGGCCGGCGGCCTCGACCGCGTCGGCCTCCGCGCGCAGGAGCGGGTCGAGCGCCTCCAGGCGGGCGACGATCGCGTCGAACTCGTCACCGACGTGCAGGCCGGGGCGGGTGAGCTGCTCGGTCATGGCCCGACGCTAGGTGTGGCCCGGGTCTCACCGCTCTCGCTACAGTGCACGGACCTCTCCGACGGGCGCAGGGGTGAGCCGATGGATTCCGACGCCACCGCGTGGTCGGACGTGGTCTCCGACGCCCTCGTCGCCGCGGACTTCTCCTTCTCCCGGCCGGAGCGCTTCCGCGGCCACGTGACGCGCCGCCGGCTGGGCCCGACGTCCCTGATCGCGATGGTCGCCCACCCGCACGTCGCGGTCCGCGAGGCCGGGCACATCGCGCCCGACGACCCGCCGGAGACGCTGCTCTCGGTCCAGCTCGCGGGCCGCGCCGAGTTCCGTCAGGACGGCCGCACCGCCACCGTCGAGCGCGGCGACCTCGTCTTCTACGAGTCCGCCCGCCCGGTCGAGATCGTCGCCCGCGAGGGCTACCGCAGCCTCTGCTTCCGCTTCCCGACGGCGGGTGGCCGTCGCTCCGGGGAGCTCACGGCCACCCGGCTGCGCGGCAGCGAGGGGCTGGCACCGGCCGTGGCGGGCCTGCTCACGGGGTTGCAGTCCGCCCGGAGCAGGCCCGCCGGTCTGGCCGCGACCGCGCAGCAGGCCGTCGAGCTCGCCCGCACCCTGTTCGACGACGAGCTCGCCCGCCGCGGCCTGCTCGTGGCCGACGACCCGCACGACGCGCTGCGGGCGGCGTTCGACGACCACGTCGAGGCCCACCTCGCCGACCCCGACCTGACGCCCCGGGCGGCCGCGGCGGCGCTGTTCGTCTCGCCCCGCCACCTGCACGCCCTGCTCGCCGAGGACGGCCGCACCCCGGCCGGGACCATCCGCACCCGGCGTCTGGAACGGTGCCTGGCCGACCTCGCGGACCCGGCCGACGCCGCCACCCCGGTGTCCGCGATCGCCCGACGCTGGGGGTTCACCAACGCGACCCGCTTCGGCCAGCTCGTCCGCGACCGGACGGGGCACACCCCGACGGCGTACCGCCGGGCGATGCTCACCTGACCGATCCGTGGCGGGCCAACCGATCGTGCACGAGGTTGCCCCGGTCCGCGTCACGATCGGCCCGACGGTCGCCCGGGAGCGACGATCGGTTCACTCCCCGTAGCGCGCTCCGGTGTCTCGTGCCACGATCCTCCGCCATGCGCTATCTCGTTACCGGCGGTACCGGGTTCCTCGGGCGCGCCGTGCTCGCCCGGCTGCTGGAGCGCGAGGACTGCGAGGCGGTCTACGCCCTGGTGCGGTCGGGGTCGGTGCGGAAGCTCGAGCGGCGCACCCGCGAGCTCGACGGCGCCGAGAAGATCGTGCCCGTCACCGGCGATCTGGCCCGGGACCGGCTCGGGCTCGACGACGACGCCGTGACCGACCTGTCCGGGCAGGTCGACGAGGTGCTGCACCTCGGCGCGATCTACGACATGACCGCCGACGAGGAGGCGAACCGGGCCGCCAACGTCGACGGCACCCGGAACGTCGTGACCCTCGCCGCCGAGATCGGCGCGCGGTGCTTCCACCACGTCTCGAGCGTCGCGGTCGCCGGGGAGCACGAGGGCGTGTTCACCGAGGACGACTTCGACCTCGGGCAGCGCTTCGGCAACCCGTACCACGAGACGAAGTTCGCGGCGGAGAAGATCGTCCGCGAGGAGTCGACGATCCCGTGGCGGGTCTACCGCCCCGCCGTCGTGGTCGGCGACTCGCGCACCGGCGAGATCGACAAGATCGACGGCCCGTACTACCTGATGGGCGCGATCAGCGCGCTCGGCCGGCTGCCGGGGTTCCTGCGGGTCCCCGCGCCGGAGCTCGGGACCACGAACATCGTGCCGGTCGACCACGTCGCCGACGCCATGGTCCGGCTCGTCCACACCCCCGACCTCGACGGCCGGGCGTTCCACCTCGTGCACCCGCGCCCCCAGCCGCTGAGCGAGATCTACAACGCGCTCGCCGGGGCCCTGGGCGCACCGAAGCTCCTCCCCGTGCTCCCACCCGCCGTCGGGAAGGCCCTGACCCGGGCCGTGGGAGCGGCGGCCGACACCGGGGCCGGCGGCTCGGCGCGCGACATCGCGCTGGCCGAGTTCGACATCCCGCCGGAGGTGCTGCCGCACCTGACGTTCCCGTGCGTCTACACGGCCGAGGAGACGGTGCGGGCGCTCGACGGCCTCCAGCCGCCGGAGTTCGGCGACTACGCCCCCGCGCTGGTGCGCTACTGGCGCGAGCACCTCGACCCGAACCGCGCGCGCCGCCCCCGCCCGGGGCCGCCCCTGCTCGGCCGGCGGGTCGTCATCACCGGCGCGTCGAGCGGGATCGGGCGCGAGACCGCGATCCGGGTGGCGCGCAACGGCGGCGTGCCGCTGCTCGTGGCCCGCCGTCAGGAGGAGCTCGACGAGGTCCGCCTCGAGATCGAGCGCGAGGGCGGCCAGGCGCACACCTACACCTGCGACATCACTGACGCCGAGTCCGTCGACGCGACGGTGAAGTCGATGCTCGCCGACCACAGCGGGGGCGAGCGCAGCGACGGGGGAAGCGCCGGGCCCGACACCGGCATCGACATGCTGGTGAACAACGCCGGCCGCTCGATCCGCCGCTCGGTGAAGCTCGAGCTCGACCGGTTCCACGACTTCGAGCGCACGATGGCGATCAACTACTTCGGCGCGATCCGCCTGACGATGGCGCTGCTGCCGCACATGATCGAGCGGCGCTTCGGCCACGTCGTCGACATCTCCTCGATCGGCGTGCAGACCGGTCCGCCGCGGTTCAGCGCGTACGTCGCGTCGAAGGCCGCGCTCGACGCGTGGGCGCGGATCGTCGCGACCGAGGTGATCGGGGACGGCGTCACGTTCACTACGGTGCACATGCCGCTCGTGCGCACCGACATGATCGCGCCGACGAAGATCTACGACGCGTTCCCGACGCTCTCCCCCGGCGAGGCGGCCGACATGGTCGTGGGCGCCCTGATCGACCGACCCAAGCACGTCGGCACGGCCCTGGGCACGCTCGGCGCCGTCTCGGCGTCGCTGACCCCGCGGATCGTGGACGTCGTCATGCACGTCGCCTATCGCGTGTTCCCCGAGTCGCGGGCGGCACGCGAGGGTAGTGATGCGGTGACCCCCGGAGAGGACCGTGCCCTGCAGGCCGGCCCGCTCTCGCGCGGGGCGCAGGCCTTTGCCCGACTTCTTCCTGGAGTGCACTGGTGAGGACGCCGTTCGGAACCCCGACCGAGCTCGCGACGGGGGTCCGTCTGCTGATCGGAGCCGGGGTCGTCGCCCCGATCGCGCCGCACCGGGTGGTGAAGTTCCCGGTCGCGCTGTACCGCTACGGCTTCACCCCCACCACCGCCTACACGATCGGCGCGTGGCGGCACCCGAAGCAGGTCGCGATCATCGACGACCGCGGGACGCTCACCTACGGCGAGATGCACGAGCGGACGAACCGGCTGGCGCGGGCGCTGGCCGACCGCGGCGTCGGCCCGGGCAGCAAGATCGCGGTGCTCTGCCGTAACCACCGCGGCCCGATCGAGACGATCATCGCGGCGTCGAAGATCGGCGCCGACGTCGTCCTGATGAACACCGGCCTGTCGACCGGCCAGATGAAGGCCGTCGCGGAGGAGCAGGAGCTGACGAGCATCGTCGTCGACTCCGACCTGGCCGACCGGCTCGACGAGGTCCCGGAGTCGGTGAAACGCATCGGCGGCTGGCAGGACGCCGGGTCGGGCTGCTGGGGCGACGACACCCTGGAGGGCCTGATCGCGGTCGACGGCTCGAAGGAGCTGCCGACGAAGCCGCCCACGGGCAAGACGATCGTGCTGACCTCGGGCACGACGGGGACCCCGAAGGGCGCGGAGCGCCCCTCCCCCAACGGCATCGGGCCGGTGAACGCGATCCTGTCGCGCATCCCGCTGACCGCCCGGGAGCCGGCGCTGGTGTCGGCGCCGCTGTTCCACACGTGGGGCTTCGCGGCGTTCCAGATCGGCTCGCTCATGGGCTCGACGCTGGTGCTGCGCCGCAAGTTCGACCCGGAGGACGCGCTGCGCCAGCTCGCGATCCACCGGTGCACGTCGATGTTCGCGGTGCCGGTGATGCTGCAGCGCATCCTCGAGCTCGGCGACGACGTGATCGCCCGCTACGACACCTCGGCGCTGAAGACGGTCACCGCGACCGGCTCGGCGATGCCGCCGCACAAGGTCACCGAGTTCCTCGACACCTTCGGCGAGAAGCTCTACATGCTCTACGGCTCCACCGAGGTCTCGTGGGCCTCGATCGCGAAGCCCGAGGAGCTGCGCCAGGAGCCCGGGACGGCGGGGCGTCCGCCGGCGGGCACCGAGGTCAAGATCCTCGGCGACGACGACCAGGAGCTGCCCGCGGGTGAGACCGGTCGCATCTTCGTCGGCAACGACATGCTCTTCACCGGCTACACCGGCGGTCGCGGCGAGACCGAGGTGGTCGACGGGATGCTCGGCACGGGCGACCTCGGCCACTACGACGACGACGGGCTGCTGTTCATCTCCGGCCGCGCCGACGACATGATCGTCTCCGGCGGGGAGAACATCCACGCCGGTGAGGTCGAGGGCCTGCTCGGCTCCATGACCGGCGTCAAGGAGGCCGCGGTGATCGGCGTGGACGACGAGGAGTACGGCCAGCGCCTGGCCGCCTACCTCGTGCTCGAGGACGGTGCGAAGCTCACCGCCGACGAGGTCCGCGACCACGTCAAGAACAACCTCGCCCGCTTCGCGTCCCCGCGCGACGTGGAGTTCCTGGACGAACTGCCCCGCAACCAGACGGGGAAGGTCGTCAAGAAGGAGCTGGGTCAGTCGTCGTCGTGACCTCGGCGTGACAATTCGATTTGGTACAACGGTTCTCGACTCCCCCTCCCCCCAGGAGAACCTGCGGTCATGATCGTCCACCCGCCGGACCTGTCGATCGGGTCCGATCCCCTCGCGCTCGCGCGGGGGGCCGCCGAGATGCTGCTCGAGAACGCCGCGGACAGCGACGACCCGGCGCTCGGCGTCCAGCGCTGCCTGCTGCGCTGGCTCGCCGCGCAGGGGCTCTACGGCGTGGCGGCCCCGTCGGAGTTCGGCGGGATGGGCCGGGACGAGCGCACGCTCGCCGAGGTCGAGGAGATCCTGGCGGGCGCCGACGCCGCGACGTGGTTCGTGCTCACCCAGCACCGCACGCCGCAGAAGCTGACGCTCGACTCGCCGTTCCCCGCCGCCGAGCAGTACCGCGAGGCGCTCTGCCGCGGCGACGAGCTCGGCGGGATCGCGGTCGCCCACCTGCGGCGCCCGGGGCCGCCCGCGATCCGGGCCGTTCCCGACGGCCGGTCCGGGTGGCGGTTCACCGGTCGGGCCGAGTGGTGCACCGGGTGGGGCCTGGTCGACCTCGTGCTGATCGCCGCGCAGTCCGACGCCGGCGAGGCCGTGTTCGCGCTGCTGCCCGCGCACGAGCGGCCGGGGCTGGTGGCCTCGGAGCCGTACGCGCTGGCCGTCATGGGCGGGACGCACACGGTGGGGCTGGCGCTGGACGACATGGCGGTGGACGCCGACGAGGTGGCCGCGGTCGTGCCGGTGGACGAGTGGCGGCGCCGAGACGCCGGCACCGTGGTCGACACGAAGCCCGCGACCCTGGGACTCCTGCGCCGCGTGATCGACGAGACGCTGCGAACCGGGCACGAGCGCGACCGCCCCGCCGCCGTCGAGGAGGCGCAGGCCCTGGCGTCGACGGCGTGGCCGCTGCGCGAGCGGGCGTACGAGCTGCGGTTCTCGCCCGAGCGGGACCGGTTCGTCGACGAGCGCCTGGAGCTGCGCGGCCGGATCGCGGAGCTGACCGTCCGGGCGGCGGCCGGGCTCGTGGCGGCCCGGGGCGGGTCGGCGATGTACTCGTCGTCGCACGAGCAGCGGTGGTCGCGCGAGGCGATGTTCCACCTCGTGCAGGCGCAGACCGACGACGTGCGCGCGGCGCAGCTGGCGGCGTTCTCGCACTAGCCCTGTGGCAGCAAAGCGTCGTTGCTGTCATCCAGCGGCAGGAACGCCACTTCGTCGATCACGCCCGCGCGCCGGGATCGGTCGAGGTCAGTAGGGTCGACCGGGTGAACGGACGGCTGGTGTGGATCGATTGCGAGATGACCGGGCTCGATCTCGGCAAGGACAAGTTGATCGAGATCGCGGCGCTCGTGACCGACCAGGAGCTCGTCCCCCTCGGTGAGGGCGTCGACGTGGTCATCCACGCGTCCGACGAGGACCTCGACAACATGCCCGAGGTCGTCGTCGAGATGCACGCGAAGTCGGGGCTGACCGAGGAGGTCCGGGCGTCGTCGGTGACGCTCGCCGAGGCCGAGAAGCTCGTCCTCGACTACATCCGCGAGCACGTGCCCGACGCGCGCACCGCTCCCCTGTGCGGCAACTCGATCGCCACCGACCGCGGCTTCATCTCCCGCGACATGCCGGAGCTGGACTCCTACCTGCACTACCGCATGATCGACGTCAGCTCCATCAAGGAGCTGTGCCGGCGCTGGTACCCGCGCATCTACTACGCGCAGCCGGAGAAGGGCCTCGCCCACCGCGCGCTCGCCGACGCCCGCGAGTCGATCCGCGAGCTCGAGTACTACCGGCGCACGGCGTTCGTGCCCCTGCCGGGCCCGACGACCGACGAGGCCCGCGCGGCCGCCGCCGACGTGGTGGACGCCGAGGGTTCCTGACGGCGGGTCGCGCGTCGCGTCCCCGGGCAGCGGCAGGACCCGACGTCGGGAAGGGGCGGTTTCCGCCCTCCGTCCCTCGGTCGACCCCTGTCGGTCCGCCTCGAGACCCGGGGACCGCACCTCTCGCCCGGGAGGCCCGATGTCGCTGCTCACCGCGTCGCGTCGACCAGCCGTGGGAGACGTGGGACGACCCCGTCCGCGGGCACCTGCGCTGGTGCCTGCTCGACGACGGCACCGACCCCGCCCCGCACGCCATCACGACCGGTCTCCTCGACCTCGACCACGGCGACTGGCTCGGTCGGCACCGGCACGCGGCGACGGAGCTGTACTTCGTGGTGTCGGGCCGCGCGGTCGTCTCGCTCGCGGGCGAGGAATCGACGGTGGACGCGGGCACCCACGTGCGCCTGCCCGCCGGGATCGAGCACGGCCTCCGTGCGGACGACGGGCCGGTGCGGGTGCTCTTCTCTTCCCGACGACCGCGTTCGCCGACGTCGTGTACCGCTTCCGCCAGGACCCCGCCGGAGGAGGCTGGGGCGCGGCTAGTACAGTTGAGCGCGTCGCCGGGACGCCGGGGACAGCCAATGGTGGGTGTAGCTCAGTTGGCAGAGCACTGGGTTGTGATCCCAGGTGTCGCGGGTTCAAGTCCCGTCACTCACCCGGACGGCAGTGGCACCCCCGCTGCCGGACCGGAAGATCAGCAGTGTTAGTCTTCTGGTCACGCGCCGTTAGCTCAATGGGCAGAGCAAGTGACTCTTAATCACTGGGTTCGGGGTTCGAGTCCCTGACGGCGCACCCCACATGAAGGCCCTGACCGGATCGGTCGGGGCCTTCGTCGTGTGTCTGGACCTCCATGACTTCAGTGGCATCGAGGCGCCCTGTGGGCGCTCCGTGCCGCTGAAATCGTGCTGCGGTGCATCACAGGTGCCACCTCCTGCTCGTGGTGGACGGACGCTCCACCGGGCCGGACCCGCCGTCGGGAAGACCCCGGTCGGACCCGGGGCCGTGGGTGGAGGAGCCGCGCCGCCTCCACCGCTCCGTAGGCGCCGCGGGGCCGCCGCGGCTCGCGGTCCAGGGCCGGACGACGTCCGGTCGCGCAGCGGCGCCGCAGGCGCCCTCGACCGAGAGAGCGGCCGCGACAAGCTCCGCGGACCGACCGGTCGCATCGCCGGAGGCGACGGCCTCCACCTGTACGGCCCGCGCGGCCAAGAGCGCACTGATGACGGGCGGCCGATCACTGCTTGCCGCCGTTGAGAGCCGGAGGTCGTCGCCTGGTCGACGGTCGGCATGACCTTGCCGACCGCTCCCGGCACGGCCTGACCGACCGGCGTGCCGATGAACAGCACCTACGCGATCAGCGAGAACACGACCGCGCCGGACCGTGGCTGCACCTGGCTGCTGACGACGCCTGAATCCTGACCCCTCTGCGACGGGTGAATCTGGACCCCCTTGCCGATGGGAAGGGGTGTTGAAGGTGGAGGACTGGGCGGAGATCCGGCGCCTGCATCGGGCGGAGGCGAT
>NZ_JAJNDA010000026.1 GCF_021026295.1 Actinomycetospora soli | reverse complement strand
AGCCCCTTCGCCGCCAGCTACACCACCTCCTGCAGCGTCGCCGACCACCCTTAACCCACTGCAAATTCCGCAACGCCCACTGCAACTTCCACGACGTCTGCCACTGCACTTCCAGCGTCGTTCCACAGCGAACCCTCCGGCGCGCCTTCCACGAGGGTGCCGGGCGACCAGCTGTTCCGCCTCGACGGGCCTGAGCGCCCGCGCCGGTGTCTGCTTCGCTGTGCTGGTGGTGAGCGGCCACGGTCGGCGGCCAACGCCGGCGTGGCCTCCGGCCACGAGGCCACGGAGCGGCCATGGGGTCGATCGCGGTAGCCCACCCAGGTCCGGCCACGAGGTCCGGCCACGAGGTCCGGCCATCGGCCACGAGGTGGTACGGCCGGGCGGCCACGGCGTCCGGCTGGAGTGCTGGCAGCGGCCGTCACGGGCTGCCTCGGGTTTGGTCCGGCTGATCATGGCGGGTGAGCGGCAACGTGGGCTGGCCGGTCACTGGGTGTGACTCCGGGCGTTCGTGGTCTCTAGCAGACGGGCGCTGCGCGCCAGGGGAAGCGATGCCGCCTGCGGCGCCCCTGGCGCTGCGCTCGTCTCCGTCTGCTCGGGCGTGACCACGCCCGGGGACGCACCCAAGGACCCCGGACCAAGCCGCCCACGGAGGCCGCCATGTCCACCATCACGATCGTTGGGAACCTCGTCCGGGACCCGGAGCTTCGCTTCACTCCCACCACCGGGAAGGCGGTCGCGAACCTGACCGTCGCGGAGAACCACCGCCGCCGCAGCACCGACGGCACCGGGTGGGAGGACCTGCCCACCTCCTACTGGCCGGTAACGGTGTGGGGCGACCAGGCAGAGCACCTCGTGGAGTCCCTGACCGCCGGCACCCGGGTCGTGGTGGTCGGGCGGACGGGGACCATGGTGTGGACCCCGACCGAGGGCGAGCGCGCCGGGACCGAGCAGCGGCGCCTCGAGGTGGTCGCCGAGGAGGTCGCGCCGAGCCTGCGGTGGGCCACCGCGCAGGTCACCAAGCTCGGTCGCCGCGAGGGCGACGCCCCAGCCACTGAGGAGCCGCCGTTCTAGGTCTCGGCGCTGGGGGCCTCGGGGTGGTGTCCCGGGGCCCGCCGGGCCCGGACCCGGGCGATGATCTCGGCTGCGGTCGGGCGGGTGTCAGTGGCGTCGAGGGTGTCGCGCAGCGCGGAGAGCGGCCGCGGCCGCCGTGCTGCGGGCCGGCACGCCTCGTCCACGGCGTCGGCCAGCGCCCGGAGCTGTCCCTCATCGTCTCCGCCGTCCCCCTGCTTGTCCCCCATCCGCCCATGCTCAGGTGTCCTGTCGATCCGCACCCTGTGCTTGATCGCTTGTCATTCGATCGTGACCTCTTGCTGATCACTTCTTCTCTGCTGCTGCGCAGCAGCCATCCATCACCTGCCGTCTGTGCCCTGACCTGCACCCTCATGTCGCCTGTTGATCACTGCATCTCGCTACGCTCGACCTCAGGCATTTCGCTGTCGCTCAACCGCAACACACCTATGCCATTGCTATCGCGGAATGATCTTGGGGGCGGCCGCGTGGGGCCGTACCGTCGCCTCATGCTCCGGATCACCGCCATCGGCGCCGGGGCTGTGGAGTACCTGCTGGCGGGCTGCGAGGCTCACGAGCACGCCCACGAGCTGGAGGCCCGCGCGGACGCCGCCGAGCTCGGCGCGGACCGCTACTTCGCGAAGGCGATGGAGATGGGCGAGCCTCAGGGCGTGTGGCTGGGGAAGGGCTGGGAGGCCCTCGGCCTCAGCGACATCGAGGCCGGCGCCCAGGCCCGCGAGGAGCAGGTGCGGGCGATCTTCGGGCAGCTGCGCCGCCCTGACTCGACCGAGCGCGACCCGACCTACATCGGGTCCAAGCCCCGCACCTACAAGGGCTACGAGGAGCGGCTGGCGAAGCTGCAGGCCGCCGAACCCGACCCCTCCCCCGAGCGGGCACGGGCGATGGAACGCGAAGCCGCCGCCGGCGGCACCCGCCCAGTCGCCTACTACGACTTCACGTTCTCGCCCGTCAAGAGCGTCTCGGTGCTCTACGCCGCCTACCTCGCGGCCGGGCTGCACGGCGAAGCCGAGAAGGTCCGAGCCGCCCACGACGAAGCCGTGAAGATCGCCCTCTCCTACGCCGAGCAGCACGTCGCGCACACCCGGTTCGGGCGCACCGAGCACGGCAGGGTCTACGCCGAAGCCGAGGGCCTCGCAGTGGTGGCGTTCGCCCACCACACCAGCCGCTCCGGAGACCCGCAGCTGCACACCCACGCTGCGGTCCTCAACCGCGTCGGCACCGCCGACGGGCGCATCGGCGCCCTGGACGGCAAGGGGTTCCGGGCGTTCAAGGAGGCCATCGCCACCGCCTACGAGCGCGCCGTCGAGCAGGAGATGACCGACCGGGTCGGGGTGGCGTTCGAGACCCGCCCCGACGGCAAGGCCCGCGAGGTCGCCGGGGTCGACCCGGCGCTGCTGCGCAACGCCTCCACCCGCCGCGGCCAGATCGTGGAGCGCGTCGAGGCCATGGTCGAGCGCTACCGCGACCGGCACGGCCGCGAACCCGGGGCCGCGGCGCGCAAGGTGATGGCCCAGGAGGCCACCTACGACACCCGGGCGGCCAAGACAGGGATGGCCGGCCCGGCCGCGGTGGCCGCATGGGCCGACAGCGACCTTGGCCGCCGTGGCCACCTCGTGGCCGCCGTCGACGAGGTCGAACTGGCCGCGGTCGCGATGGCCACCGCCGCACCCGCGCTGGCCGCCGACCCCGGCCGGGTGCAGGAGGCGATGGCCGCCGGCCTGGCCGACGTCCAGGCCGCCTACTCGACGTGGATGCTCGGCAACCTCGTCGACGCCATCGACCGCCACCTCGGCGACGCCGCAGCCCTCGGGGTCCCGGCCGCCGAGCGGCCCGCGGCGCTCGAGGACCTCGCCCGCGCCGTCATCGCACCCGGTGCGGGGTTCGACGTCGTGCAGCTGACCGGGCACGAGCCCGTCGAGGTCCCCGCCGAGCTGCTGCGCCGCGACGGTCGCCCGGTGTTCCGCCCGCACGAGGAACGCCGCTTCGCCACTGCCGCCCACTTGGAGACCGAAGCCGGCGTCGGCACCTACGCGACCCGCACCGGCGCCCGGGTGCTCGACCGCGACCCGGTTCAGGCCGCCTGCGAGCAGGCCGGGCTGTCGGTCGACCAGGCCGAAGCGGTACTCGGCATCGTCACCTCCGGGCGCCACGGCGACGTCCTGATCGGCCCGGCCGGCACCGGGAAATCCCGCACCGTCGGCGCGCTCGCCCACGCGTGGAGCGAGACCACCGGCGGCACCGTCTACGGCGTCGCCACCGCCCAGATCGCCACCGCGAACCTCGCCGGGGACGGCTTGACCGCGCTGAACACCACCCGCTTCCTCGGCGCCGTCACCCCCGACCCGATCACCGGCCAGGCCCGGATGCCGCTGCGCCCCGACGACCTGGTCGTCGTCGACGAGGCCTCGATGGCCTCCACCCCCGATCTCGCCGCGATCTCCACCGCGGCCGCGCGGGTCGGCGCGAAGGTCGTCTACGTCGGCGACCCCCACCAACTCGACGCCGTCGGCGCCGGAGGCCTGTTCGCCCACCTCGCCGACACCCTCCCCGCCGGGCAGGTCCACACCCTCGACCAGCCGCACCGCTTCCAGCAGTCCTGGGAGGCCGAGGCGTCGCTGCAGCTGCGCGACGGCGACCCCCGCGCCGTGGAGGCCTACGCCGACCACGGCCGCCTCGTCGCCGGCACCGTCGAGGAGATGACCGCGGCCGCCCGCCGAGGATGGCTGGTCGACCGCCTCGCCGGGCTCGACGCCGTGCTCGTCGTCGGCACCAACGACCTCGCCGCAGACATGTCCGCCGAGCTGCAGGGCGAACTGGTCTCCCTCGGCCGCGTCGATCGCACCCCGATCGCCGAGCTCGCCGACGACAACGCCGCCGGCCTCGGCGACGTCATCGAGACCCGCCGCAACGCCTGGGGCCTGCGCGTCGACCCCTCCCGCGACGGGGTCGCCGAGCCGGTGATGAACCGAAGCCGCTACACAATTGTCGGGCGCGGCGACGACGGCACGATTCTGGGCCGCGACCGGCACGGCGCGATCGCGCACCTCCCGGCCGACTACCTCGCCGAGCACGCCGCGCTGGGCTACGCCTCCACGGTGTTCGCCGCCGAGGGGATCACCGTCGACGCCTCGCACGACGTCGTCGACCGGGACGCCACCCGCGAGGCGGTCTACGTCGGCGCCAGCCGCGGGCGGCAGCACAACTACCTGTATCTGGTGACCGAGCGCGAGCCCGACGCCCACGAGCCGCAGCGCCTCGCTGAGGTCGCCGCCGAGCGGCTGACGGCCGTGCTGGCGCGTGAGGGCGCCCAGCACGCTGCGGCCGCGGTGCTCGCCGGCGCGCAGCTCGAGGAGAACTCCGCGACGGCGCTGCTGTCGCGGCTGCAGGTCGCGATGGAGCACGAGGGCCACCCCCGCCACCTCGAGCACCTGCGCGAGCGCCTCGGCGATGGTCTCGCGGCCGGGATCGACCCCGCGGACCGCGGGACCGGGCGGCTGCTCGCGGCCCTGGACGCCGCCGAGCTCGCCGGCCACGACCCGGCCGCGTTGCTCGACCGCGCAGTCGAGTCCCGCGGGTTCGACGACGTCGACTCGGTGCCCGACGCCCTGCGCCACCGGATCCGCGGCCTGGTCCAGGCCTACGACCCCGACCGCGCGGTCGACTCGGCTGACTGGACCACGCGAGTCGTCGAGCGCGAGGGCGAGCCGGTGTCGGAGTACCGCCGCCAGGTCGCCGCGCTGCTCAGCGAGCGTCAGCGCGACCTCGGAGACCGCGTCGCCGCCGAGGCCCCCGCGTGGGCGGTCACCGTCGGCGAGCGCCCCGACCTCGAGGCCGACATCGCTGAGGTGGCAGCGTGGCGTGATCGGGCCGGAGCGGCCGCGTTGTACCGGGAGCACGCCGGGATCGGCCCCGATCGGCTCTCCCTCGGTGCCCCGCCGTCGCGGGAGCGGCCCTTGGAGCGGGCTCTGTACGACGCGGCGCTCGCCGCGACCCCCGACCGGGCACCCGAGTCCGGGGAGCGGGACTGGCGCGCCGAGCCGGACGCCGAGCTGTACGCCACCCGCGAGCGATGGGCCCGCGAGGCCGAGCAGGCCCCGACGTGGGTCGCCGACCAGCTCGCCGACACCTCCCGCACCGCCCGGCAGTGGCACGAGGACGCCGTCCTCGAGCGCGCCCGCCTCGAACAGCTCGCCCCGGACGCCCGCCGCCGCGACGAGCTGGAGCGCGACGCCGCCCGCCACGAGCGGATGGCAGCCGACGACGAGGCCCACGCCGCGACCCTGCGCGTCGCCCACGAACGACGCGGCGCCTGGTGGGAGCGCACCACCGGCGAGCGGGAGGCCGACAAGGCCGCCGCGGACGAGCTCGACCGTCGCGGGCTGCCCGAGACCCGCGCGACCGTTGAGCGGCCCGACCCGGAACCGGTCCGGCTGGTGCCCGAAGAGACTCAGGCCGAACGCGACGCCGAGCGGGTCGCATCCGAGCAGGCCCGCGAGCGGCTGCGCGCCGCCGTCGAGCTCAGCGAGCAGCGCCGGGAGGCCCGCGCGCAGGAACTGGCGCGGGTGCAGGAGCAGGCGCGCCTCGCTGCCGTCGAAGCGCAGGCCAAGCAGCGGGAACGGTCTCGAGCGGCGTACGCCGAGATCGAGACTGACCTCGAGCTGCAGCGCGCCCAGCAGCAGCTCCGCGAGATGAATCCCGCCCACCAGCTGCAGCTCCAGCGCGAGCGTGACATCGACGCCGGGTTGGAGATGGAATGAGCGGCGTGCTGGCGACACCCCCCGAGCTGTTCGACCCCGCGACCGGGGCACCACCCGGCGACGCGTGGGACGTGCAGGTCGTCGCCCCGCCCGCCTACATCGCCTGGCTCGAGCAGCAGGCCCGCCGCGGCAGCCGCGACCGCTACCTCGCCGCCGGGCTCGCCGCGTATGAGCCGGCGATGGGGCACGCGGTGGCCGTCCTCGCCGCCGCGTTCCCCGACGTCCCGATGACCCCACAACGCCACGACCAGGTCTCCTGGTCACGCACCTCCCACCCCCACGTGCACGTCTTCCTCGCCGCCCACGACCGCCACGGCCGAGCAGTCACCCGCGCCGAACTCGACAACGCCGGCGCCGAGGCGTGGATCGCGCAGCTCGACCGGCTCATCGACGTCACCGACGCCCAGCCCGAGCTCGGGATCATCTGGACCCGCAGCGGCATCGAGGGCGTCAACCACGGCCGGGTCATCGACCACACCTGCTTTGGGCTCTACGGCCCGTTCCAGGCGATCCTCGCCTGTCCCTGAGCGGGGCATCGACACCACCAGCGGGTGCACGCCGGTCGGTAGACTGGGGCACGTCCTAGTAGCTCAGTGGATAGAGCACCTCTCCGACTAAGAGGCGGTCGCGGGTTCGAATCCCGCCTAGCTTCAGAGGCCGCAGGGTCGAGCGCAGATCGCTCCCCTGCGGCCTTCTGCATGTCCGTGGGCCTCAAGAGGAAGCGGGGCCTCCGCCCCGGCCCCAGGTCCTCGCTCCGACAGGAGGCGAGGAGGGCAGGAGGAGGTTCTGACGTCGTCTCGACCAACCGTGACTACGGAACCCCGGGCCCGCCGAGGGACGACAGGTTCCGGGTCGGGGTTCGTTGTCGGGGGCCGCACTTAGCCTGCCGCCATGGGACCCGAGGAGACGGTGCGAAAGGCCTACTCGGCCATGTCGGAGCAGTACATCGGGCTCTTCGACGACGGGTGGGAGGACCGGACCCACCCCGAGGACATGGCGATCATTCGAGACCACCTCACCGGCTTGTCCGGGCCCGTGCTCGACCTCGGCTGCGGGCCCGGCCACTGGACCGGCCACCTCCACTCGTCCGGCGTGGACGTGACGGGCATCGACCTGGTGCCCAGGTTCATCGAACACGCCCGTCAGACCCATCCCGGCCCGGACTTCCAGCTCGGTTCGCTCACCGATGTCGACCTTCCCGCCGGATCCGTCGCCGGGGTCCTGTCCTGGTACTCGACCATTCACATGGCGCCGGTCGAGCTCGACCGGGCCCTCGCGGAGTTCCGACGTCTGCTGCAGGTCTCCGGCGTGCTCGTGGTCGGCTTCTTCGACAGCGCCGGTGAGGTCGCCACCTTCGGGCACAAGGTGACCACCGCCTACCACTGGCCGGTGGCCGTCTTCGCTGAGCACCTGGCTCAGGCTGGGTTCGTGGAGCTGCAGCGGGTGCAGTACGCGCTCCCGGAGCGACCGGACCGACGGTTCGCCGCGATCGCTGCCGCGGCCCGCTGACGTCGCCTCGAGGCGGATGCCGCAGCGTCTCCACTCGCTGTCATAACCGCGCAGGACGGATTATCAGGCGCCCGGCGGCGGGTCACCCCGGCGCGGGTCCGGCGAGTACCGCGGTGGCGGCCACGCGGGCGAGTTGGGCCGACCGGAGGGGCCGACAGGGCCGCGTGGGTGGCCGGTGACGACCCGGTGCCGGCCGCTGGATACTCCGATCCGGTGGTTCCGCCTCAGACCGCCGGACGTCGCGTTTGTGCAGCTCAGCGGCGGGGGCCTTGGCCGCGATACAACCATGGGGTGGACGATTCGGAGCTGGGAGCACCGACCGTGCACCGTGGGCCCGGGCTCGACCGTCGGGGTGGTCGAGCCCGAGCCCCATCCGCCGAACCGGGGCCAGGTGCTGACCTCCCGACCCCGCAGCAGCCGGACGAGCAGAGAGCGGGCGGGGCTCCGCCCCGGACCCTGGGCCTCACTCCGACAGGAGTGAGTAGAGCGGGATCATCCCTGACGTCGTCCCGGCCGACCGGAGGTGACCACGGAACCCCCGGACCCGCCAGGGACCGCTCCGCTCGCCTCCGGCGCCTGGCCCGCCCGGAGAACCCGAGGTCCGCGGAGCGCGGCCGAAACGACGACAGGATTACCTGGTCGAGTGCACGGACAGGCGTCCTCGAACCCACGGGTCAGTCGACCGGGTGACCCATGAGTGTCAGAGTGGCGTGGTATCTCGTTGATGGCAGAGACGAACGGTCACACGGGAGGAGCGTCCGATGCCCGGGAGCGCCAAGAGAGTCAAGGTCTTCAACAGCGACAAGCTGGACAAGCGCCGCACCACGATCCTTGCGCGGGTGAAGACCACCGAGGCCGACTTGCGAGACCGGGGGAGCCGGTACGCCCTCGATGCCGAAGAGCTCGCCGCCTACGAAGAGCTGCGGGGCCTCGACTACCTGCGCGACGGCGCCCAGCGCCCCGCGTGACGGCTGTCGAGCCGCCATCAAGCCTCGAGGAGCAGGCCAACCAGTTTGCGGACGACCTCACCGCCACGGTCAAGACGCTGGTCCCTGGCTGCGACCGGTTCGAAGCGGCCGTGCTCACCGATGAGCAGGGGCGGGGACGCATCAGCATCAGGCAAAGCCCCGACACAGGGGTGCCGCTTAAGGTCGACGGCGAGCCTCTGCTCACCCTGACCGTGTTGATGTTCCTCTCTTGGGACGCCCCCGGGCAGTACCCGGCTGTCGACAACTCCGAGTTCAAGGTCTGGCAGGGCGCGAAAGCCAAGGGTGAGCCTCTGTTCCGCTACGAGTACGAGCGGTGGCCCAACCCGGACAAGCCGGGTGCCCATCTGCAGGTTCACGGACACCGAGATGCGATCACTCACGTCATGTCGCGTGCGGGGACAGGAACCAGGCGAGGGCGCCGACGAGCCGAGAGTGACGCGGTCCCGCGGATGAGCGAGCTGCACTTTCCGCTAGGCGGCCCGCGGTGAGTGTCGTCAAGAGGCGTGGCCCCGCCGTCTTCATCGAATCTGGCCCCGGCGGCGAGCCGTGTTGATCGACTTCGGGGGTGACAGCCTGGAGGTAGCGGGGCAGGGTGCTGGCCGTGGCCGACGACGTCCTTGATCCAACGAGGCTGTATCGCGTTCGCGATGGCGCGTATGCCGCGGACCTGTTGATCGCCGCGGTGGCGGAGTTCGACCTGTTCTCGTGGTTGGACGAGCACGGACCGGTCTCGGCCAAGGGCGTGTGCGAGGCCATGGGGTGGGCTGCTCGCCCTGCGGACGTGTTGCTGACGCTGGCCGCCGCGCAGGGCCTGGTGGTCCGTGATCTCGCGTCCGGTGATCGGGTCGCGGTCACCGAGCTCGCTCGTCAGCATCTGGTGGCCGGGTCGCGGTTCGATCTGCGCGCCTACTACTCCTCGTTGCGCGAGCGCCCGGCGGTGGGCGAGTTCGTCCAGGTCCTGCGCACCGACGCGCCGGCGGCGTGGGCGAGCGCCTCCGCGCCGGCAGCTCCTAGCGCTGACCAGGACCGGAGCGAGCCGACCGGCAGCGCCGCAAGCGACTGGTCAGGTCGCCTGGATGACGTTGACTTCGCTCACCGGATCACGGCCGCGATGGACGCTCGGGGCGCGTTCCTCGGGCCCGCGCTCGCGGAAGCGGTCGCGGATTTGAGCTTTGCGCGACTGCTCGACATCGGCGGGAGCTCCGGGGTCTATGCCGCCGCGCTGCTTGAGGCGCGCCCGCAGGCCCAGGCAGCAGTCTTCGAGCGCGCCCCAGTCGATGAGGCGGCGCGCACTCTGCTCGCCGAGCGCGGCCTGAACGAGCGCATTGAGGTCATCGAGGGCGACATGTTCACCGACGCGCTGGCACCCGGGTTCGACGCTCACCTGTTCTCGCAGGTTCTCCACGACTGGGACGGCGAACGCGTCCAGGCGCTGCTGGCTGCCTCGTTCGCCGCCCTCGAGCCCGGCGGGTGGCTTCTCGACCACGACACCCACATCAATCAGGACAAGACCGGGCCCCAACCGGTCGCGGAGTACTCGACGCTGCTGATGCACTCGACCCCGGGTAAGTGCTGGTCGGTCGGCGAGCTCTCCGACTTCGCCGCGGCCGTCGGCTTCGTCGACATCACCCACCGCGCGACCGCCGCCGACCGCGGCGTGCTGTTGGCGCGCAAGCCGGCTTAGCCCGCGTGGTTGCGAGCCCCGCGCGCGTGGGCGAGGCGGTAGGAGGTGCTGCCGGTCTCGAGGATGTTCCCGGCGAAGGTGAGCCGGTCGATGATCGCGGCGCAGAGCCGTGGGTCGGTGAAGGTGCGGGTCCAGCCGGAGAACGGCTGGTTGGAGGCGATGGCGATCGCGTTGGTTTCCTCCCGCTCGGTGAGGACCTGGAACAGGAGCTCGGCGCCGCGGCGGTCGAGTTCCATGTAGCCGAGCTCGTCGATGCAGAGCAGGTCGACCCGCCCGTAGCGGGCGATGGTCTTGGCGAGCTGGCGTTCGTCGGCGGCTTCGACGAGTTCGTTGACCAGCTTTGTGGCCAGCGTGTAGCGGACCCGGAACCCTTGTTGCGCGGCGGCGGTCCCCAGCCCGATGAGCAGGTGAGACTTGCCTGTCCCACTGTCGCCGATGAGGCAGAGCGGCTCGCCGGCCTTGATCCAGGCCCCGGTGGCGAGGGTGTTGACGGTGGCCGGGTTGATGGCGGGGTTGGCGTCGAAGTCGAAGTCCTCGAGCCACTTCTCCCGCGGGAACCCCGCCCCCTTGACCCGCCGGGCCGACCGGCGCCGGTCGCGGTCGTCGCACTCACCGAGCAGCAGCTCGGCGAGGAACCCGCGGTAGGACAGCTGCTCATGTTCCGCGGTCACGACCACGTCCTCGACCGAGGACCTGATCGTTGGCAGGCGCAGGGTGCGGCAGGCCTGGTCGATCGCTGCGGTCGCGGCCTGCTCGGTCAGGGCCTTGCGACGTCGACGGGCGCTGGTCACGAGACTTCTCCTGTCGACGACGAGGCAGATGACGTGCCCGTCGGTGACCGGCGGGCGAGGAGCTCGTCGTAGGCGGCGACCGTGGGCAGGGGGCGCGTGTCCGCTGGCAGCGAGGCGACGGTGGCGCCGGGATCGGCCAGGCGTCGCTCGGTCAGGCTGACCACTCGCAGCGAGCTGTCGACGCTGCTCGCAGCGACCGCGATGGGGGTGTGGTCTTGTTGGTGGCGCCGGGCCTCGACGGCGACGACGTCCGCGCGGACCGCTCCGACGCTGATGGCGGCGCGCAGGCCGGCGAGGACGACGGCGTGGGGCAGGTGGCGGTGCAGCAGCAGGACCTCGACCAGCTCCCGGGTCCCGGCGCCGTCACCGAGGGCGCGGCGGGCGGCGGCCCAGAACGCCTCGTGCTCACTGGTGAACGACCCGTCCGCCCGGGCCTGGGCCAAGGCGACCGACCCCGGCAACGCGCCGGGCTTGCGGCAGAGCACCTCGAGGTAGTGGTCCAAGCGCAAGGTCACTGAGTTCTTCACCGCCGAGCGCTCGTGGCGGGCGACCTCGCGGCGCCCGTCGAGCACCACCAGCTCGCAGGCGCGCAGCATGACCCGGACCTTGCGCCCGACCAGCCGGGCCGGGACCGAGTAGGACGCCGAGCGGACCCGGACCCGGGCGTGGCGGTCGACCCCGGCCCAGAGGATCACCCCGGTCTCGAAGCTCTCGCGCGGAACTGGCTGCAGGGCGCGGCGTTCGGCGGCGAACTCCGCGGCGATGTCGTGCTGACGCCCAGGGAGGTGGCGGGCGTCGTCGATGCTCGCGCAGCCAGCGATGAACTCGTTGAGCTCGGTGAGCGAGGCGACCTCGGGGATCGGGACGAGGTGACGACGCCGGAACCGGCCGACCTCCCCTTCGACGCCGCCCTTCTCGTGGCTGCCCTCCTGACCGGGGCGGCAGAAGAACGAGTCGAACCCGTAGTGGCTGCGCAGCGCCACGAACCGCTCCGCCTCGTCCCGGTCGCGGCCCTGCAGCACTCGCGAGACCGCGGCCTTGAGGTTGTCGTAGCGGATCCGGGCCGGCACCCCGCACAGCGCGGCGAACGCGCGGGCATGACCTTCGAGGAACGCCTCCTGGCCCTGGTTGGTGAACGCGACCTGCACCGCCTTGCCCGACGCCGACAGCCGCAGCACGAACAGGTGGCACTTCGTCTCGACGCCGTCGATGCGGGCGACGAACTCGCCGAAGTCGACCTCGGCCTCCTGCCCAGGCAGGTGTTCCTGGGCGACCATCACCTCCACCTGAGGCCGATGCTCCGCGCGCCACGCGCGGACGTAGCGAGACACCGTGATCTCGGCGAGCTCGGCGCCGTGTTCGGCGCCCAGGCGCTGCCACACCCGCCGGGCGGTGTGACGCTGCTTCACCGGCGACTGCTGGTCGGCCTCGAGCCAGGCGTCGATCACCGGCTTCCACCGGTCCAGCTTCGGCGCCGGCCGCGCTCCCGCCTTGCGCGGCGGCGGCACCGCCGAGGCCAGCGCTTGGCGCACCGTGCGGCGGTGCACCTCGTGCCGCTCGGCCAGCGCCCGGATCGACAGTCCCTCCAACCGCCGGTCCCGCCGGATCGCTTCGAACAGCTCCACCCGCCTGGCCACCCTCCGGTCCCTCCCGGCGACCAGACCCACGCCGGCCTGCCGGGACTACTCCATCTAGGGGTGGGGCCAAAACCGACGACGACACGCCCATCCCGCCCACGGGGTGGGGCCAGAACCGATGACCACAGACCGACCTACCGGGGCCAGATCAGGTGATCACACCCACCGCGGTTTCGTCCGTGCCTCGAGGATGTCCTCGAGATGCTCGTCAACGAGTTCGGAGTCGACTGCACGTCGGATGGGCTGGCGGCGCTGCGCGACGCCCGGGAGTCGTGGCGTGGGGTGCAGCTGGCCACTGCGACGCGAGACGCTCCCCAGCACGCGATTCGTGCGCTGAGAGAACTGGGCTACACGGTCACCTGGTCCGGCGGTGGCGATGAGCCGGCGGGCACGCCGTCGAAGACGCGGAGTCTCTAGGAGCACTCTCGGCTGCTGCGCAGAGGGACGTCATGACCAACGTGGTCTCGGAGGTCCGGCCCGCGATTCTCGCCGACCGCGCCGATCGGTGGCCGACCGGGCGAGCCGTCGGCGCGGTCCCTCCGGACACACGAACGCCCGGGCACCCCAGAGAGGGGGTGCCCGGGCGTTCGGTGCTGCCTACTGCTGCGGGGCGCCCTTGTTGCCCTTCGTCCCGCCGTTGCCGTTGCCGCTGCTGCCCGTCCCGCCGACACCCTTCGTGCCGTTGCCGCTGCCGTTGCCGTTGCCATCACCGGACGCCATCACTGCCTGCTCTCTGCCCAACGGGTGTCCGCCGAGCACATCGCTCCAATGGGGGCGGTGTGGACACCCGTCGTGCATGGTTCTGACCGGTGGCACCTCGGCGTACGGCGAGACCGTCCGTGCGGGTCCGTGACCTGCACACAGTGTGCTTACTGGCCCGAGCACACGGGCACCGGGACGCGTACCTCGAGGGCGTCGTGGCGGGTCTGGAGTTCAGAGGGTCTGACGCCAGTTCGCGACCAGCTGCAGCAGCAGCGCCTGGGCCTGCTCGATGGTGATCGGGGCGGCGTTGGTCGGCTGGTGCTGCGCGTGGCGGGCGGCGTCGCCGGTGGCGTGTTGGTTGTTGACAGCGTCGGCGAAGCTCTCGAACTCGGCAGGGGTGAGCCAGCCGGTCGCAACGAGGGTCTGCTGCGCGGTTCGTCGGTTCGGGCCGCCGACGTTTTTCCGGATGGTCTCGTAGACCTTCCACATCCGGACGGCGTCGAGCTGGTCGGCGCCGATCCAATTCAGGACCTGGTCGAGGTCGGGGTGCTGGGCGGCCGCGGCGAGGTGCCCGGGTGCGGGCGGCGGGGGCGGCGGAACGGGGGTGCCGCCGCTGGCAATGACGGTGACCGTGGACGAGCTGGACAGCTGGACCTCGGCCACGCCGATCACGTGTACGGAGTGGTCGTCGCCGTCGTAGCTGGGGAGCGCGGTGACGGGCCGGAACTCGACGCCGCGCTCGAGGCGGCCGATGCCATTGAGGTGCGCGACGATCCGCTGGGCTTCGGCGTGCACCGCGGGGTGGTCCTCCCACCGGTCGTCGAGGGCGGTCCCGACGAGCGCCCACCCCTTCTCGGTCTCCTCGACGTGGGGGTCGCCGCCAGCGGTGAGGTCGGCGAGCGCGGCGAGATCGTGTGGGTTGCCGGCGAGGCGGGCCCGGATCGGGCGGGGGTCAGGGAAGTCGGCCACGTCCAAGCACGGTATCCGCGCACTGCAAGATGGATGCGCGTCACTTCATGTGCGCGATCTTGTTACAGCATACGGAGACCACACACTTACCGACCCGGACGGTCGGACCGTGGTCGTCACGGCCGTTGAGGGTTGACTGTCGGGGGGTCCCGCCACACTCCGGACCGTGAGCACATCCTCCTCCGATCATCCGGCCGTCGACGTCGCCCTCACTACCCTGGTCAGCGTCGTGAACGACGTCGCCGAACCCCTCGACGGGCCCGGCGTCACGCTGACCGTTCCCGGTCTCCTCATCACTGGGAAGATCATCCCGAACTGGTACTGGAGCCAGGACGCCGGCGAGCGTCACCGCGCGGCGTACATCGAGGCCGGCGGGAAGCTGACTGAGGACGGTCACAGCCCCTGGTCGAAGTACTTCGACCGGATCAGTACCGCGATGACCACACGGCGGGACGAGCAGAAGGCCGCGATGGACGCGGCCGTCGACCTCGCTGACCGGTATCGGAAACACATCGCAACCAGCGACGATCCGTCCTTCATCCACCTCCGCGACGCCCGAATCTGGGCGGGGGCGACGACCGTCCCGTCCGGGGAGGGCACGTTCTGGCGGGGCCGTCTCAGCGACGTCGTCGGCTGGGTGTTCGGCGAGCTGGGCTAGTCACCGGCCCCGAGACCCCGCTTCCTCAGGGCCAGGTGGGTGCTCTCCTATGCTGGCTGGCCCACGGCGGGTCGTGGTCGACGTCGCCGATCGGTGCGTCCTGGCCGGTCAGGGCACTGCCGCTGGTTGCGGTATAGCGGGTGCCTCACTCAGTCCGGCAGGTCCGGACGGCGACTCAGCGTAAGGGGTAGAAGCTGAGGGTCCCGCACGACGCTCCGGTCGACCGAAGGTGACTACGGAACCTCCAAGCCCGCCAGGAGTCGCTGCGCTCGCCTGTGGCGCCCTGGCCCGCCCGGAGAACCCGCGGTCCTCGAAGCGCGGCTGAAACGACGAAAGGACCTACGTGGGGGTCAGCGAGACCCGACGAGGACGAGGACGCGTCGTCCTATCCTGCCGGGGTCCGGCTGAAGATGATGACTAAGTCTGAACCCTCCTCGAGGGGGAAGAAGCGCCCGCACAAGGTCCCCGACGGTGGCAAGAGGTCGAGATCGACGAGAGCCTGGCGCGTGAGTGGGCTCGACCCGCGGCAGCGTGAGGAGCTGCTCGCGGCGCTGCGCTGAGGAAGCGTTAACCGCGTTAAGGGTCGGCGGTCAGCGCGGGCCGTTGATGAGGCGGAACTTGGCGGCCTGGAACTCCTGGTCGGTCAGAGCCCCCTGTCGGTGGAGGTCGGCGAGCTGGTTGAGCTGACCGACTAGGCCCTGGTCGGGGGCGGCGGTGGCCACGGGGGCCCCGGCGGACGGGTTGTAGCCGGCCGTGATGCCCTGCTCGATTGAGCTGCGCAGCTGCTCGAACTGCGGCTGCTGCTGCTTAGTGAACATCACCGAGTTCTCATCGCTCGCGGCGTCCCAGGACTGCGAACCGAGCCGCGACTGGCGCTCGTTGCCACCGCCGAGCGAGAACTGGATGAAGCCGTTGACGACCATGCCCGCGGGCTTGAACTGGACCGCGGTGATCTGACGGAGCGGGATGCGCTTCTCGCCCTTCCCGACGCCGGCTCTGGCGAGGAACCCCTTGCGGGCGATGGTCACGAACCCGCTGTCGACGATGACGGTGCCGTTGACGCCCTTGACCTCCACGAACTCCCCCTCCGCAGAGCTGAGCAGCCCGCCGCCCCCAGCGCGGCGAGGAGTGTCTCGCATCGCGGGCTGCCTGCTGCCTCCGGCCCACCGATGGCGGGAGTCCGTCCGGCAGCGTTAACCCGGTTAATAACCCGGCGCGGCGCCTGGACGCGTATCGAGGCTCTGGCAGCATCGGGGCTGCCCATCCGAAGTACTGCCGGTCTCGGCGGGAAGCACACGGGGAGCCTCTCTTGGCGCGCGTCCATGTCATCGCGAACCAGAAGGGCGGCGTCGGGAAGACGACCGTCACCGTCAACCTTGCGGCCGTCGTCGCGGACACACTCGGCAGCAACGTTGACAAGCCATCAGTCCTGGGGGTCTCCACAGACCCGCAGGCGTCGATGCTCGAGTGGGCAGAACGTGTCGGTGACGCCCTGCCATTCGACTTCGCCCAGTGCCACGACGACCCAGGCAGCCTGAGCAAGCTTCGCCAGTTCGAGCAGTACGACCACATCTTCGTCGACACCCCAGGCTCGCTTGAGGACGAGGCGATCCTGCAGACCGTCCTCGCCCAAGCCGACGACGTGATCGTGCCGTTGGAGCCCGAGCCCATGTCGTTCTCACCGGCGGCCCGGTCGATCCAGCGGGTCATCGCACCGTCAGGAGCGCGGTGGCGAGTCCTGCTCAACAACTGGGACCCCCGTGATGGCGAAGCGGACCTGGCGCAGACCCAAGGGTTCGTGCAGGCCAAGGGCTGGCCGGTGTTCAACACCGTGATCCGGCACTACAAGCTCCACGCGCGCGCATCAGCCGAGGGCGTCACCGTCGTGCAGTACGCGAAGAACCGTGTCGCGCTCGAGGCCCGGCAGGACTTCTTCCGGCTCGCGCTCGAGGTGCTCGGCAGCGACGGACAGGCGCCGCGGCACGCCCGCGAGGCCGACGCGCCCCGGGAGGCGTGACCGATGGCCAGGAAGGTCAACCTGGCGTCGCTCGCCGCCGACGACGTCGCCGACAGCACCCCGCAGGAACGCCACGGCGCAGGCGCGGCCGAGCTGCCGATCGACAAGGTGGCCCTCAACCCGCTGAACCAGCGCACTGACGGCGACGAGGACCTGGACGAGCTCGCAGAGCTGACCGCGACTATCCGCGAGCACGGTGTGCTGCAGCCTCTCGTCGTCGCGACCACTGAGGCGTTCCTTCAGCGATACCCGGACCAAACGGCAGCGCTCGGCAGGTCCCGGTGGGTGGCACTAATCGGGAACCGGCGCTTGGTGGCGGCCCGGAATGCGGGTCTGCAGCAGGTGCCGGCGGTCGTTAACGACGAGCGCACCGGTTCGATGTTCGAGGTGATGCTGGTCGAGAACAGCCACCGTCGGAACCTGGCGCCGCTGCGGGAGGCGGAAGCGATGCGCCGAGTGCTCGACCGTGACGAGGTCTCGCAGGCCGCGCTGGCGCGCCGCATCGGCAGAACCCCGGCGTACGTGACCCAGCGACTCGCGCTTCTGACGCTGATCCCCGTGTTGCGCGCGGCGCTCGAGGACGGGTCGCTGTCGGTGAAGCTGGCTCGCGAGTTCGGTTCCCTCCCGGATGAGGAGCAGGGAGCAATCGCGGCAGCCGGCCCGCCGGACTGGGCCCCGCGCGTTAACCGCGTTAATGCCTCGCGGCGGCGTGCGGCAGGTCGATCGAGCAACCTCCCCGCGGGGAACCCGGAAGCTGCTGCGCGGTCGATTCGGGAGCTGTACTCGGGCGACGAGCTGGCTGAGCTGATCCGGTTGCTGATTGCCGAAGACGCGTAGGTCAGTCAGCAGTGGCAGGCGACGTGCCCGGACGGTCGGCGCCCCTTACGACCACCACTCGCGATGGATATCCATAGGCACTTCGGGGTCGAGGTGGCAGCGCACGACGCGACGCACGATGAGCAGCGGCCGGTCGACCCCGAGCGTCTCCAGCCACGCGTCGTCTCCGCCGGCCACCTCGACCAGCGCCCGGCCGTCGTCGTAGGCCGCGAGCGGGTTCGGCAGCACCCCGAGCTCGTCTAGCCTCGGGCGCAGCATCGACACCAGGATCCCGACGGCGGTCTGTCCGGAGTCCGGGTTGGTCGAGGTGACGTCGTGCTCGTCGACCTCGAGCGCGCGCTTCGTGACCCACACTAGGTCGAACACGACGTCCTCGAGGTCGCCGTCCTCTACCTCGCCGTGCTCGTCGGGCAGGTCGAGGCGGTATGAGGCGCGGAAGTCGGCGCCGATCTGCTCGAACAGGGCGACGAGCTCAGCCTGCAGCCGCCCGGCGGCCCGCTCGATGACGTCAGCGTCTCCGCTGCCATCGCTCGGGCCCTCGTCGGCTGCGGGGGCGTCAGCCACGGTGGGCCGCCCGCTCGCGCAGCCACGCCGGCACCGCCGCGATGTCCATCGGGGGGTCCATCGCCTCGAGGTCGTCCGCGGCGGCGGCGAGGGCCTCGTGGCGGGCCCGGGCGGCCTCGTCGGCGACCTGGGCGCTCACGTGGGCCACGGCGTCGTCGAGAGCCTGGCCGAGCGCGTCGAGGGTGCGGCGCAGCTCGGCGAGCGGGCCAGCGGGGCTGCGGTCCGGCAGGGCGGTGACGAAGGTGCCGACGCCGTGCTCGATGCGCAGCAGCTGCTGCTCGGCGAGCAGGGTCACCGCGTTGCGGACGGTGTTCAGGGCGACGTCGTCGTACTGACGGGCGAGCTCGGTGATGCCGGGCAGGCGGTCCCCGACCGTGAACTCGGTGCCCAGGCGCCGGTCGCGCAGGTCGGCGGCGATCTCCCGGTACTTCGGCATGACGAGCAGTCTACTAGAGGTCAGAGAGAGTTAGAAGACTGCGACAAGTGCTGCTCGGAGCCGGTGGTGGTGCGGTAATCCGGGTTCTACCGCTATGACAGCTGCGCCTCGCTGACGCGGCGGCCCCCGGTCCTTCCCGGGGAGCTGAAGGTCCGGGGGTAGGGCATCCTTTGCCCGGTGGGTTCGGGTGGCGAGCGGGAGCGGGCGGCGTCGGGACGTGAGTTCCTGGCCCGGCTCCGACTTGGACGCCCGGTCGTCGCCGACGGAGTGTTGCCCGGTGGGCAGTGCTGGACGTTGGCTTACGGGGTCACCGACGCCGTCCCGACAGCTGATGTGTTCGTCGAGTTCGCAGCCGGGGGCGGCCTGGCCACCGGCGTGGGCCGCTACCCCGCCGCCGACGGCACGGTCGCCGGAGCCTCATCCGGGGCTTGCAGCAACGACCGCCGCGTCCTGTGCTGGATGACTGACGCCGAGACCGCAGAGGTCGCCCTCGACACCGTCGAGCACGGCGAACTCCCCGCCGACCTGGTCCACTCCGACGACGAGCAGCGGGCGCGGGTGTTCCTCGCGGTCGTCGAGGACCGGGCGGTCGCGCTGCGCACCGCCCTGTTCCGGGACCGGCACGGGCGCACGGTCGCGGTGGAGGACCTCCGAAGTGAGCAGACCGACTTCGAGTCCTGGGTCGCGGACCCGCGGGCCTACCTCGAAGTCCGCAGCACCGGACCCGGCGGACCCACCGACGCTCCGGCAGAGGCCGGGGAGGGCGCTCGTGAGCGAGGATGACCAGCACCTCAGCTAGGACCTTGGCGACGGGGATCAGCGCAGTTGCGCGAGAGGGATTGTCAAGGCATCATTGACGTGTGATGCCGAGGATACTCGGCAGCGCTCGTAAGAACGGGTGCTCCGACGAGGACATCTTGCACGCCTACCGCAACCCCCGTCTGGACAAGCCCACGGAGGACAACCTCGGCAATGTCGTGAGGGCGATCGTTGGACCTAATCGCACAGGAACAGCTGAGCTTGAGCTGCTCGTCTCGCTCGACGATGACGAGCGCATCTTCCACGCCTACGAGCCCGCCCGACCAGGTTTCCCGAGGTGATGAGTATGAGCACTCGAACCCGCACAGAGGACAACATCGCAGGCGAGACCCCACGGCTCTCCGACGAAGAGCTCGAGGCCTTCGACGTGGACGCGGCGTTCGCCAACGTCGACTTCTCCGACCCCTCCGCGGATGCGGCTGACCTGCGCTCTGTCACCGCCGCGGCTGACGCTCTAGACCGGTCGCGGGACGCTCTGGAGGCCGCTGTGCGTGCTGCTCGCGCGCATGGACGGTCGTGGGCCCGGATTGGTGGCTTGCTTGGTGTCACCCGTCAAGCAGCGCAGCAGCGCTTCGGCCACGTTGATCCGTCGAGCGCTTAGCGGCCTGGATCGACGCGTTGCCACAGGTTCTTCGTGCCCGCCGATTTCAGCGTGAGCGGAGGAGGCGCAGCGCTGAGGTCATGGCGGTGAGGCACTCGGCCCGGGCGGCGTCGATCTGTTCGCGTGGGTAGGCGATGTGGAGGTTCATGTCCTGGTCGCGGCGGAGAGGTTCTTGGGTCCAGGCCTGGTGCATCTGAGTGCCGGCCTGGCTGCGAGCGGCGCGTACTAGCGCGCGATAGGGCTCGGCGACGGTGGGGGCTTCGAGTTCGAGCCAGGCTTGGTGCCAGGCGATGTCGGCCTGGATGGTGCTGACTTGGTCGGTGAGCTCGTGACGCACGTGGACGTTGTCGGGGCGGCGGCGGATGCGGTAGGGCATCTCGGCGTAGGCCTCGACCACCGAGAGCGCAGCGGCGAAGGCCTTGCTGCGTCGCTCTCGGCGGTGCGCGAGCTGGTTGAGAGCCCAGAGTGCGACGGCGCCGAGGCCAGCGAGGACCGGGACGACCAGCGCGACGGTCTGGGCCCAGCCCCAGTCCCAGCCCGTTGGGGCGGCGACGGGAAGCGGCAGCGGCGGGGCCTGAGAAGGGATCATGCGGCGGGGATGCCGTGGGGGGCGTCGGGTAGCAGCCAGACGCCGCCGTTTCTGGCGCCGGTCATCCGCCAGTAGCGCTCGAGGAACAGGTGGCGTCGGGTGATCTCGACGAGGTCGAGAAGCCCGTGGCTGTGGTGCCAGCGCAGCTCAGGTGGATCGAAGGGGCTCCAGAGGCAGAGCGCGTCGTCTCGATGGCGATGCGGTGAGAGCCGGCCGGGTTCGGCGTGGACGCGTGGGAAGTCCTCGGGGGCCAGTCCGAAGGTGTCGTAGTGGGGGCGGGCCCAGAACCGGATGACGACGTCGACCAAAGCAGGCCGCCCATCGACCTCGAGGTTGCGCACGACAAAGACGAGGCGCTCGGCGTGGTCAGGGCCGTCGTCGCGTCCGCCACGTCGATGTCGACGGAGTGAGTGAAGGTCTTGCTCTTGGGAGGTTTGGAGGTCGGTGCCGAACTTGCGGCGGGCGGCGGCCTCGAACGGCACCCGCCACGACGGGCGGGTGCCGTACCAGTCGCTCACGGCGCCCAGGCGCGAGTCGGGGAGGCGGTCCTCGCCGCGCCCGCCGATCGGGAGGCCTCGCGGAGGACGTCTCGCTCGTCGGGGGCGTCGACGACGTCGGGCAGCAGGCTGTGCAGCTTCTGCTGGGCCGACGCGGTGCGCCCGGCCTCGAGGTGGGTGAGGGCCTCGTTCATGGTGTCGCGGGCCCGTCGGAGCCGGGTGACGGCCCGGTCGCGGTCGAGGTTGGGCTCGACCGGTCCGGCGACACCGGCGGGGTCGGGGGTGTAGCGGGCGGCGAGGTCGCGGGCGGCGTGGTCGAAGAAGACTTGCAGTCCGGCGGTGAGAGCCATCGGAGCGGTGATGCAGGCCAGCGCGAGGGCCTTGATGTTCCAGGAGCACAGCGGGTCGCTGTGCCGGTCGCGCCACTGCTTGAGCAGCCGCACTACACGGGCGAACACCACGTCGGTGTTCTCGATGGCTTGGTGGATCAGCCGGGTGTGCTCGACCGGATCGGCCTGGTCCCAGCCGGCAGCGATCTCGGTGTTGGGGATCCACAGGCCCTGTTGAGGGTGGCGCAGCGCGACGATGACGTCGCAGGTGAAGTCGGGCTCGCCGTCCGTGACCGGCTCCCCGAAGCGGACCAGCACGGCGCGGCGTTGGCCGGCGACCGTGACCGCGAGGTTGTCGTAGTCGCCCTTGAGGTGTTCGCGGATGGCCTCGCGGGCGTCCTCCATGAGCGGCAGCGGCCCCTGGCCGTTGGGGCCGTACCCGTCGGCGGCCAGCTCGCTGAGGATCACCCCGACGTCGATGTCGGCCAAGGGGTGGGTGGCGTCGCCGTGGGCGACCGAGCCATTGAAGTAGATCTCGCAGCCGGGGAACGCGTCGCGTAGGGCGACAACGATCTGCTCGCGGCGGCGGCGTGCCTCGGAGAGGACGGGCTCGGGGACCTCGATGCGGCAGCGGCCGGCGTCGAGGAGCTCGTCGAGGAAGGAAGTCATCTCGGGGACCTTCCGGGTCGGGGGAGTGCTGTCGGCGGTCGTAGGGGAGCGCGACCACGACGAGGAGAGCAGCTCGGCTACGTTGGTGTCAAGCCCGATCGTTGTGCACGATCTACCAACTGTCTACTCGTGATCTTCACGATCTAGCAACATGTTGGTGTGACTGACACACTGCGGGTGTGACCGCCGACCATGACGACCACGGCGACGTCGAGCGCTTCTACCGCGAGTTCGGTCAGCGGCTGCACGACGCGCGGACCGCGGCGAGGATCAGTCAGGAGGCCCTCGGGCGGGTGGTGGGGCTGAACCGGACCTCGATCTCGAACATCGAGAAGGGCCGTCAGCGTCTACTCGCCCACCAACTGCCCGTGCTCGCCCGCGCGCTCGAGACCACGACCGAGGAGCTGATGCCTGCCGGCCCGGCCATGGACACCCTCAAGGGGCTGATGGGAGCCGACCGGGACGCGGTACTCGCCGTCCGTCGCGCGCGGGGGTCCGGCCAGGTGTCGCAGGGGGTCAGCGATGGCGTCGCGCGCTGAGATATCCGCGGAGAACCTGCTCACCGCATACGGCCCGCGGGAGGTTCCCGTCGATGTCGAACAGTTGGCCAAGTCGTGCGGAGTCGACGTCGTCCCACAGCACTTCGAGGACGGCGACGTCTCGGGGATGCTGTTACGCGAGGACGGCGTAGCTCCAGTCATCGGGGTCAACACCGCCCACTCCAGGGTCCGGCAGCGCTTCACCATCGCTCACGAACTCGGGCACTGGTCACTGCATCCGGGCAGGCTGGTCATCTTCGACCGCCCGATGCGGATCAACCGCCGTGATTCGGTCTCGGCTATGGCCACCGACCGCGAGGAAATCCAGGCCAACGCCTTCGCTGCGGCCCTGCTCATGCCCGAACGACTGGTCCGCCAGCGTGTCAGCGACCTCCCGCCCGCTCAACGTCGAGACCCTGAGGCGGCCGCCGGCGAGTTGGCTCGATCGTTCGACGTCAGCCGTCTGGCCATGAGCTTCAGGCTCGTCAACCTCGGCCTCGCAAGCTGATGAGACGGAGGGTGGCCGGAACCGACTTACAGCCGTTCACAAGGGAGCCACTCCTCCTGCTCCGGGGACCCCTGCGGTAACAGAGCCTCCTGTCGAGGCGGTATGACCCACGGACCGCTTGAGCTCTGGCGGTAGCGAAGTCGTTGTGGGCGAGCGAGGTGGAGGGCGAGGCTGTGATCGAGTTCGGCGAGGCGATCAAGGCGTGCTCGGAGAGGCTCGATCGCTACCGTCGCCCGAACCAGCGCATCGGCGAGCAGAACACCAAGGTCATGCTCATCGAGCCGGTCCTGCAGGCCCTGGGTTGGGACCTGTTCGACCCAGAGGAGGTCAACCGTGAGTACCGCCGTCGCGGCGCGGACAACCCGGTCGACTACGCCCTGCTGCTGCTGCGGACGCCTCGTCTGTTCGTCGAGGCCAAAGGACTCGGCGAGAACATCGACGACCCGCGGTGGGCCAACCAGACGATCTCTTACGCCGCGGTCGCAGGCGTGGAGTGGGTGGCGCTGACCGACGGCGCCCAATGGCGCATCTACAACGCTCACGCCCCGGTCCCGGTCGAGGACAAGCTGTTCCGCTCCGTTGACGTCGCCGGTGACCCCGAGGGCGCGGTGGAGCTGTTGGAGCTGCTGTCGAAGGAGAACATGCGGGAGAACCGCATCCAGGAACTCTGGCAAGGCTACTTCGTCGACCGGCAGACTCACGCGGTGCTTACCGCCCTCTTCAGCGGTACGGAACCACCGAACGACCTGATCAACCTGATCTCCAAGCGCGCCGAGCGGCTCAGCAAAGACGACGTCCGGGCCAGCCTCATCCGAGCCCGCGCCGCCTTCGACTTCCCGCGCCCCACTCGTGCCAGCACGCCGCCGGTTCCCCTCCTCACGCAGCCGGCTCCTCCGAGTCCGAAGCCGCTGCGTTCCGCTCCGAAGCCCACTCAGGCCGAAGAACCGGCCGCAGGACGGCCAGCATCGACCTCCGGGTCGTCGCCAGCCAGACGGAAAGTCTCGTCCGAGGAGCGGGCCACCAAGTTCGCCGACCTCGTCCGCCTCGGCCGTATTGCGCCCGGCATCCTGACCGCTCGCTACGACGGCCAGACCTGGCAGGCCCAGGTCGGCATCGATGGCTCGTTGAGCGTGAACGGACAAGCCTGCAGCAGCCCGTCGAAAGCCGGCGAGATGGTGAAGATCGCTGCCAGGGGTCCTGACCTGCCACGCTCAGTCCTCGCCACCGATGGTTGGGAGTTCTGGTCGGTGCAGGACGCGGTCGAAGGCGACGTCGTCAAGCTCAAGGAGGCTCGACGTCGACTCGCCGAAGCACCCAACGAAGGTCCGGACCCCGGCCGGTAGCGCGCGCATCTTGGCGGAGGCTCAGGCGAGCCAGCCGGCGACGGTGTAGGCGGCGGAGCGCTCCAGGCTGTCGCGGGTGTGGTCGTAGCGGCGGGTGGTGCGGGGGTCGCGATGCCCGGCGAAGTCCTGGACGTCGCGGATCGCCGCGCCGGCGTCGAGGGCGAGGGTGATGGCGGTGTGGCGCAGCGAGTGCGGGGAGAGCTCCGCCCACGTCTCGATCCCGCCGGCGCGGGCGAGCCGCCGCACCAGCTCCCACACGGCTTTCTGGGTCAGCCGCCCGCCGGTGCGGGTGGCGAGCAGCGGCCCCACCAGCCGAGTCCGGTCGACGGCGGCCGCGGCCGCGCGCTGGGTCAGGTAGACCTCGAGGACCTCGACGGTGGCGGGGGCGAGGGCGACGGTGGCGCCGCGGCCGCCCTTGCGGACGATCCCCAGCACCCGGTGAGACACCCGCCCGGCTGGACCCCCGGCACCGGGCCGGGTACCGAGGTCGTCGACGTCGGCCGAGACGAGCTCGTCGACGCGCAGCCCGTTGTGCAGCAGCAGGCGCACCAGCGCCGCCGACCGCGCCCGTTGCGGACCGGGGTCGGCGTCCGCCGCCGCGACCAGCGCGCGGGCCTGGTCGCGGGTCAGCCCGACGGTGCGGGTGTGGTCCGGATCCACGGCGGGCCGCCGCACTCCGGCGACGGGGTTGTCGGCGCGCAGGTCGTGGGCGGCCGCGAACCGGTAGAACGACGACAGCGCCGATAACCGGCGCGCGACCGAGGACGCGGCGGCGCCGGCGTCGAGCAGCCCGGTGGTGTGCAGGTCGACCTGCACCCGCCGCGCCGCCAGGACATCGAGGCCGCGCGGAGCGCACCAGGCGGCGAACGCGGCCAGGTCCGCGCCGTAGGCCCGCCGCGTCCGGGCCGAGCGGAACCCCGCCAGCCACCCGGCGGCCACCAGCTCGAGGCGAGGGCCGGCCAGGTCACCGAGCCCGGCCAGCGTGCCGGCGTCGGCGCCGGCCCGGTCGAGGAGCTCCTCGACCGGGCCGGCCCCGTCCCCCGCAACGGGAAAGCCGGTCCCGCCATGGACGACGGCCCGGGCTGACGTGATGCGCGGGACCGGCTCCGGACGCGGAGGTGCCCAGCTCGCCGATGCGGCTATCAGGTCGGCCGTGTCCGAACGGTTCGCCTCGGCGAGTGGTTGCTTCGGTTGCTGGCTACCACACGCGATCGGCTCGACATCGCGAAGATCTTGAAGCCGTGAAGTGGCGGCTGACGGCCGATCTCCGGGGCCTTCGAGCGAGGGGGCTGGGGCCACCACCACGGGCTTCTGCGGGTCGCTGAGGGCCTCTTCCCTCTCGCTGAGGGCCTCTTCCCTCTCCGGGGCCGGCTCGGCGGCCCCGGAGAGGTCCTCACCAGGGAGGTTCGGGGCGAAGAGGTCGAGGTGGCCGCCCACCCCGGACCCCGGGGGGAGGGGAGCGGAGGGGGCGGCCACGGGTCCGGACGCTAGCCCGGCCCCCCGACAGGCTACGGCTCCCGCGCCGGGGGGCCTGGACACCGTGATACAGCGAATTATCACGGCGTCTGGGTGCGCGCCCGCGAGGGCCCTGGCACGAGAAGCGCCAATCTATGAAGCGTCGCCCTCAAGCCCCGGAGGGGACTGGCTCTCGAAGTGCGCGTGCCATCCGAGACCATCGCGTTCCTGCGGCTCAAGCCGATAGGTCAACTCGTCCCCGCCTGCTGCGAGGGTGAACGACAGCAGAGCCGGCGGACGCCCGTTCCCGTTGCTCACTCGGACGGCGAGGCCTGTGTGATCCATAGGTCCCCCGTGCAGTACAACGAGCGCGTGAGGGCCAGGCGGCACGCGCCTACAGTAACGATTACTATGGTAAACGCATAGTGCGCTCTGACCGTAGTGTCCTCTTGATGGGACTACGCGGAGTGTCCTCGTTGGGAGGTAATGAGGAAAGTCTCAAATTGTTCAATAGCTGATTATGTTGTAGTCAGACAAAGCCAGGCATCGCGTCGGGGGCCCGTCTGATGGAAGAACCAACATGCTCAACCGTAAAATCAGAGCCGCTTTCGTGCTCCCACTCCTGGTGCTGGTCGGCGTCCCGCTACGATAGCCCGCGCAACATCTTGGGCTACAGTTTGAGGATCGATCTCGATACATCTCAATCTGTAAGAATAGGTTCTAGATGATGTCCGGGTCCTTCACTTGGACAGGTCCAAGAAGCTTGCCCACTTACTTCCCGAGCAGCGAGCGGGTGTTTGCGTCCAGGGCAAGCTGGCAAGGCACGACCTTGAGCTGTCTCTCGAGAGCATGCTCCTGGATCTGTTCCGCCGTGGAAACGGTAGCGCTCATTCGCGGAGCAACCACGGTGAAGTAGACGGCTTCGTCCTTCACGTCAGGGGGTCTAACCCGTGGAGTTGGATCAGAATGTGGTGTGGCGAGCTAATTCCTGACGAGCGTGCCCGATGGTCGGCGTCGGACTGCGTTTGCACGTAATTCACGCTCGACACCGACCATCGGGCGCTTGCGGATCGCTCTGAAGCTTCAGGAGTACTGCTTCAGCGATCTTGGCTGCATGTACGAGGAGGTCGTCGGTCACGACCCCATCATATCCTACAACCTGGTATTCACTGTCCCGTGAACACGACCCGCGCGGTTCCTGTGTTCCCGTTGATGTTGACCGCGCTAACGGCCATGATTAAGAATCACCAGACATGCGCATTCGAAATGCGCACCCTAGTAGTACCGCGACGGCGACGAGACCCAATCCTGCTGAGGGCCAGCCGCCGCCGTCGTTGGCCCAGAATGTTGCAACAACGGCGACAAGTAAAGCTGAGAACGCAACTATCCTGCATTTCATTGGTCTCGCCTTTCATGTGAAACTGCAGCGACCTGCAGAAGCGGCAGAAGTTTCTCAGCGAGAAACTCCTGCCGCTTCTCGTCTAGCTACTGAACTCCCTAGCTGAAGCTAGTCGGCGTCCGGCGGCAGTCACGCTGGGCAATCAGCGCTCCCGTAGCTGCTCCGAGCAGGAAGAGGGGTGCGCTAGCGGCGCCTCCGCCAACCAGTCCGCTAATTGCGCCGAGACTCGCAAACTGCGCGGTTCCTCGAAGGATGCAGTCACCGTACTCACTTCCTGTGATCGAGAAGAGCCCGCTTGGGTCGGAGTTATTGCACGGGCTTCCTTCTGCGAAGCCGAAGGCGTTCAACTCGGTGCTGTACGGTCCTCCGATTCCGCTGCGGTTGTCCTGGCCGGAGCCGCTGCTGCCGGGGGTGCCGATGGGGTCGGGCTGGGTGAAGATCCCTGCCCCTGCGTTGTACCAGCGGTGGCCGAACTTGGTGTAGCCAGCGTTGGAGTGGAAGAAGCCTCCCTGGAAGCCGAGGAAGTTGTCGGCGTTGCTGGAGTGCGATCCTGCGGCGTAGTCGTAGGCGCCGTAGGGCTGGTAGTGGAACGCCGAGGTACGGGCCCGGTTGGTGCCGGTGGTGCCCATGATGCTGCCCTGGCGGTCGAGCTCGAAGTAGTGCAGCGAGCCGTTGGGGTCGCGCTGCATCACGGGGTTGCCGTCGGGGTCGCGGGAGATGGAGTAGCGGCCCTGACCGGCGCGGATACGTCCGGTCATGCCCAGGGCGGTGTTGGTGAACTCGTAGGAGAACCGGGCGCCGTTGGAGCGGACGACGTCGTCGATCTTGTAGAGCTGGGTGGAGTCGGAGGTGTCGTACTGGGCCTGGAAGGCCAGGCCGGGGTCGACGCGGACGTTCTGCTGGTTGGTCGGGGTGTAGCTGGTCGACCCGCCGTTGTTGTCGCCGGTCTGGTTGCCTTGGGCATCGGAGCGGACCTGCAGGCTGCCGATGGCGGTGAGCAGGTTCCCGCTCGACCAGGTCTGGCTGCGGCCCTGCATTCCGTTGATGTTGCTGGCCCGGTCGTAGGTGTACTGGTAGTCGGTGATCGTGGCGCCGTTGCTGTTCGACCGGTTCAATGCGCGGGTGAGGCGGCTGGCGCCGTCGTAGCTGTAGCGGGTGGTCGAGTTGTTCGGCTCACCCATCGACTGCAGCAGTTCGGTGTCACCGCCGTTGGCGCCGCCGTAGTTGTAGGTGCGGACCGACGGGGTTTCGCCGGCGGCGTAGCTGGTGCGCTTGGTTTCGCGGCCGGACTTGTCGTACTCGCGGACCATGGAGATGGTGTTCGGGTAGGTGGTGGTCTTCTGGTTGCCGTCGCGGTCGTAGTCGTAGGTGGTCTTGCCGCCGGCGAGGTCGGTGAGCTCGGTGAGGTCGTTGGCGGTGTTGTACTTGTAGCTGGTCTTGCCGCCGGCGTCGGTCAGCGAGGAGAGGTTGTTGACGGCGTCGTAGGTGTAGGTGACCGAGTCGGTCGGGGCGAGGGCGCCGCCGCGACGGACGTCGGTGAGGACCTGGTTGCGGGGGTTGTAGGTGAACTGTTTGGTGACTCCGGCGAAGTAGTTGGAGGTCTTGTTGCCGTTGGCGTCGAAGTCGGTCTGCTGAATCACCCGGCGGGTGGTGCCGTCGCGCTGGGACTGCTGCACGACGCGGTCGGCGGCGTCGTAGGCGTACTCGATGACGACGCCGTTGCCGTCGGTCACGGAGGTGATCCTCGAGCGGGAGTCGTAGCCGTAGCGGATCGGCTGCCGCGGCCCGGGCGGGGTGACGGTGATCAGGCGGCCGTCGGGGTCGTAGTCGTAGCGGGTGATGATCCCGCGGCCGTCCTTGGATTCCTTGACGGTGCCGTTGTCGTTGTACTGCCGCTCGATCCCCACCGAGTTCGCCACGCTCTTCACTGTGAGCGGGTTGCCCTTGGCGTCGTAGGTCATGGTGGTCTGGCGGCCCTCAGAGTCGGTCATCGAGGTCGGACCGAAGGGGTTGGCGGCGTCGGTGTAGCCGACGGTGTTCCGCGCCCCGGTCGGGAGCTGGGTGCCGATGAGCCGGTTGTTCGGGTCGAAGCTCGCGGTGGAGACGTTCCCGCCGACGCTGGTGGTGGTGTTGACATCCGAGTTCGCGGTGTAGGTCTTGGACTCCTCGCGCCCGAGGGGGTCCTTGGCCTTGGTCTGCCGGCCGTCGGAGTCGAAGGTGTAGGTGGTGACCCCACCCGCGGGGTTGGTCTCCTTGGTCTCGGTCGCCGAGACGTACTCGTAGTTGGTGACGGCGCGGTCGTTGGTGAGCACCCCGGTCTCGCGGGGCTCGTCGACCTTGGTGACCCTCCGGTCGGCGTCGTAGGTGAGCCGGTACTCGTTGCCGTTGGGGTCGGTGATCGAGGTGAGGTTCCCGGCCTGGTCGTACTCGTAGCGGACCCGCTTGCCCGAGGGGTCGGTGAAGCCGGTGTGCTGGCCTTGGAGGTCGTAGGTGTAGCCGGAGTACTCGTAGCCGGTGGGGTCGGTCATCTTGGTGACCCGCCCGGCGGCGTCGTAGTCGAACGTGGTGACCGCGCCGCGGGTGTCCTTGATCGAGGCCAGGGTGCCGTTGCCGTTGTAGTTGTAGGTGATGGTGTTGTCGTTGCGGTCGACCTGGGTGGTGAAGAACCCGTTGTTGTCGAAGTTCCACTTCTCCTTGGTCTTGTCGAACTCCAGCCGGTAGCCGGTGTCGGTCTTGGTGAGCTTGGCGTTCGCCCCGGAGGGGCTCTTGAAGCCGCCGTTGCCGTCGGCGTCGTAGTCCTCCCGGTACCCCGAGGGGCCCTGGAGCTTGATCTTGTTGGGGTCGGAGACGTCGAGGCCGACGTCGCGGCCGGTGGTCATGGTCCAGCGCTTGCCGAAGCTGCCGCGGTTGGTGGCGAGGTTGTTGTAGTCGTGGTTGACCGCGGTGTTCAGGCCGGTTCCGGCGAACGCGAGGTCCTTGTTGCGGACGATGACGTTGCCGTTGGCCAGGTTGACCAGCAGCTCCATCCGGTCCCCGAGCGCGCGCCGCTCGAGCGGGTAGAAGTCCTTGGTCCCGAGCCCGGGCTTGGGGGCCTGCGCGGAGGGGTCGGTGGGGACGTCGGTCGGCAGCCCCTGCGAGGAGTCCCGGCCCCACGTGGACGGGGAGGCGCCGCCGGTGACAATCCGGTTGATCGCCGCGAGCGGGGCGAAGATGCCGGCCGGTCCGGGCTTGTAGCCCGGCGCCCCCGGGGACGGGTCGGTCTGGGTCGGCAGCAGCGGTGCCGCCTCGGCGCGCGGCGGCTCGACCGCGACCCCGGCCAGGACCGCGGTCGACAGACCCACGACCAGCCCGGCGCGCCAGAACGTGTTGCGGGAGAACAGCCGGTGCGACAGGGCACCCTGGCACTGCGCCGCGCGCACCGGGCCCGGCGGCGCCGGTTCCCGCGAGCCGGCACCGCCCGAGGGTGTCGTGGTGGTCGGGGGACGAGACATTCGACGGACAGCCATGAGCAGGCCAGGCCTTTCAGGCAGGGAATTGTGAAAGCCCCACTTCGAACATGCGGGGCGAACAACAGGACACGGCCGGAAACACGAAACCAGGTAATAGTTCGCTGACAATCCACTCGCGTGGGCGAATCGTCAGAGTTCTCGCTAGTTTCCGCGTGACTTGGGTTCGTTCCGCGGGGTTTCGTTAGCCGGTGACGGAACGAAACCTGACCTAACGCGGGCGTATTTCCCGGCGGTATCAAACTGGCGTGTTTTCCCTGCAACTGGTTAACGGCAGAGGATCTCTCTCGAATATGCCCAGGTGGGTCGAGCTCGTGCCGGTTTGTCGGCCCCCGCCGGGCGAGTGCCCGGCGAGCCCTGTCCCGTCGTGAGAAGCGAGGCCCGCCGCGGTGTCCACCGACCACAGCCCTGACCACGACCCGAGCACCCCAGCCGACGACACCGCCTCGCCGACCCCGGACGGGCTCCTGCGCAAGACGCCGACGTGGCACGAGGTGCTCCACGGCGCCATCGGCCCGGAAGCGGGCGACGCGGGCGTCGAGGGGCCGCGGGCGCGCCGGGACGCCCGACTGGACGTGTTACCGGCGTGGTCGGCGTCCTACCTAGCCCGCCGCTACGCCGGCCCGGGCGGTGAACCGCTCCCGGGTGCGGCGCGGGGCGAGGGTGGGCGGCACCGCGGTACGGGGCGGGGGACCCGCACCGCACGCCGGCACCGCCAGGCCCTCAGTGAGCACCGGCTGGTCACCGCACCCACCGGCCCCACCCGTTACCGCGCGACCGGCACCGAAGGCGCGCGGAACGGAGCCGGCGTGGCGCCTCCGTGGTGGTGGCTGCTGGCTCCCCACGCCGCCCGCCGCCTCGCCACCCGCCCCAGCCCTGCAACGGCCGCTCTCGGCACGCAGGGGCGGCGGCCGCAGCGTCCGCGGCGGGCGACGCTGCTGCTGACCTCGATGCTGGTGGTCGCGGCGCTGCTCGGGCCGCTGGTCGCAGCAGGCCCGGTCGGTAGCGTCGCGGCCGGGGCGCTGCCCCCCGCCGACGACGGCCCGCTCGGCGCCACCGGCGCGCTCCCGGACTTCTTCACCCCACCCGGCGACCTCCCCGACGCATCCGGCCCCGGCGGGACGAACCCCGCTGGCGTAGACGCTGGTGCGGGGGTGGCGGGGATTCCGGCGGGGATGCTGGTGGCCTACCGCCGGGCGGAGACCAACCTCGCCGGGTCGGCTCCGTCGTGCCGGCTGGGGTGGGCGCTGGTCGCCGCGATCGGGAAGGTCGAGTCCAGCCACGCCCGTGGCGGCGCCCTCGACGCCACCGGGACCACCCTCTCGCCGATCCTCGGGCCGCGCCTGGACGGCAGCGGCGCCAACGCCGCCATCCCCGACACCGACGGCGGCGCCTACGACGGCGACACCGTCTGGGACCGCGCCGTCGGCCCGACCCAGTTCATCCCCTCCACTTGGCAGGCCTACGGCGTCGACGCCAACAACGACGGCCGCGCCGACCCCAACAACGCCCACGACGCCGCCACCGCCACCGGCCGTTATTTGTGCGCCGGCGACCTGGACCTGGCCGACCCACGCCAGCTGCACGACGCGGTGTTCCGCTACAACCACTCCGAGAGCTACGTCAACACCGTCCTGTCCTGGGCGCGGATCTACGCCTCCGGCGCCACCGCCACCCCCGACGCCACCCGCACCCCCAACGCCGACACCGGCACCGGCCGCGGCGCCCGGACCGGCCGTGACCCGCTCACCCTCGCCGCGGCCTCTGCCGCCCTCCCCGCCAACGTCCCGCTGCCCGCCGTCAGTGGACCCACGGCTGCGCCGGCAACGGCCACATCGGCCGTGCCGCCGGCTGCCGGCCCGGCGTCCCCAGCGACCGGAGGCCAGCCACCGACCCCGACGACGCCGGCCCCCACGACGTCGGCTCCCACGACGCTGGCTCCCAGGACGTCGACGCCGCGCTCGACGACCAACCCCGCCCCCACCAGCACTGTCCCGGGCACCCCGGCATCACCCCGACCCGGACCGGGCAGCCCCGCCCCAGGTAGCCCCGCGCCGGGCAGCCCGACGGTGACGACCCCGCCGCGTCCGACCACACCAGGCGGCCCGGGTGCGCCCGCTACGACCAGCACGGTGCCCAGCACCAAGCCCACCTCGGCCGAGCAGGCCTGCCGGGCTCTGACCCCCGGACAGGTCGCCGAGGCGTTCGGTCTGCCGCCGGGGACGGTGTCGCGCAGCAGCGACGCCGCCGGCTGCCAGTTCCGTGGCCTGGGCGGGCTCCTGCTCACCATCGACGTCACGCAAAGCAACCAGAGCACTCGCATGAGTGACCGCTCTGTGATGAAATCCGGACAGGGACGGCAACTGGTGATCAGCTTCGGGGGGCGGGACCAGCTGCGGCTCACCGTCCCGGGTGATGAAGCGCCCCGGGTGTGGTGGAGGCGCTGATCCCACGGGAAGGTGGGGGTTGTGCCGGCGCCGAGGAAGTTCACTGACGAGATGCGGGAGCGGGCGAAGCGGATGGTCCGCGAGGCCCGCCAGCAGGAGCCGGGGTTATCGGTCAACGCGGCGTGCAAGCGGATCGGTCCGCAGCTCGGGATCACCCCCGACACCTTGCGGGGCTGGTTCCGTCAGGCCCAGGTCGACGACGGTGAGGCCCCGGGGACGACGACTACGGAGTCCGAGGAGCTCCGCCGGTTGCGGCGGGAGAACGCCGAGCTCCGCCGGGCGAACGAGATCTTGAAGACCGCGTCGGCGTTTTTCGCGGCGGCGGAGCTCGACCGCCATATCCGCTGATCGTCGACTACATCGATCAGCACAAGCACCGCTTCGGGGTCGAGCCGATCTGCCGTGTCCTGACCAGCGAGGACATCCAGATCGCCCCGTCGGGCTACTACGCCCACAAGGCGCGCCCACCCTCACGACGAGCGCTCTCGGACGCTCGGCTGGCCGAGGTCATCGAGGCGACGTTCTTCGACCGGGACAAGAGCCGCGGGCTCTACGGGGTCCGCAAGATGTGCGCCCAGCTGCGCCGCGATGGGGTCACCGGCCTGGCCGGCGGCCCGGTGGCGCGCTGCACCGTCGAGCGGCTCATGCGCACCCTCGGGCTTCGCGGGGTGCGCCGCGGCCAGCCGGTGATCACCACCCGGTCGGATCGGCAGTCCGACCGGGCCCCGGACCTGGTCGACCGGGACTTCACCGCCCAGCGCCCGAACCAGCTCTGGGTCGTGGATCTGACCTACGTCCCGACCTGGTCGGGCATGGTCTTCACCGCGTTCGTCTCCGACGTGTACTCCCGGCGGATCGTGGGCTGGCGCTGCGCGGCCCGGATGCCCACCGAGCTACCCCTCGACGCCCTGGAGATGGCGCTCTGGACCCGGGAACAGGCTGGTCAGACGACTGACGGGCGGCTCGACGGGCTGATCCATCACTCCGATGCCGGGTCGCAGTACACCGCGATCCGCTACGGCGACCGGCTCGCTGAGGCCGGTGCCCTGGCCTCTATCGGCTCGATCGGCGACTCCTACGACAACGCCCTGGCCGAGTCGATGATCGGGCTCTACAAGACCGAGTGCGTCACCCGCGACGGCCCACTGCGCAGCGTCAGCGACCTCGAGCTGGTCACCGCGTCCTGGGCGCACTGGTTCAACACCAGCCGCCTGCACTCGAAGCTCGGACACGTTCCGCCGGTCGAGTACGAACAGAACTACTACGCTCACCAGACAGCCCGAGAAGATCCACTCTCGGGAGAACCCAGCCTCCACTGAACCCGGGGCGCTTCAGTGACGCCTCGCTGACGCCGATGTCAGCGCAGGCCGGACTCGGGACCGTGGCCGCACGCCTGATGTGAGCACCGCCGACCGCGAGGGGGCCTCAATCACTGTGCGGACCCACCGCCACGCACTACCCAGCCACGTTTCGCCTTATCACACACCGCCCTGTCACGTACCGGTCAGCCGGGTCGGGCGATGAACCCCGGCGGCCCCGATCCCGCCCAGCCACACCAGCCTGCCGCCGAGGGGGAGACTTTCGAGCCCACCGAGACACCGAAGACTCGCCCTGACACGGCCCGCGCAGCACCAGGGGCAGCCGTCGACCAGTCGGACAGCGCTGGCGGTACCGGTGCGCTCGAGCAGGACGTCGAGCGCCTGGCGGGCGTACGTGCGGGTGGGCCGGTGCCGGGTCCGCGGCGCTCGGCCCGGCGGTGCCGGTTCCCGGGGTGCACCCAGCCGGCGAAGCCACCCAACCCCCGGGGTGGTCGCCCTCCGGCGTACTGCACCGACCCCGACCACAACAAGGCCAGCCGGTTCGCCGTCGAGCACCCCGAAGGCGCTCCCGGCGGGCGCCCACCCCCGGGCACTCTCGCTACGCCCCAGGTGGCCGTCGAGGCACCCCGGCAGCCGGCGGGGGAGCTGCGCGCGGCAGCGGGGGCGGGCGCATCGGCGCTGGAGCAGCTCGAGGCGGCCCTGCGCCGCGCCGAGCGGGCCGAAGCCGTGGCTGAGGATCGGGCCCGGGCGGTGGCTGACGCCGAGAATCGGGCCGAGCGTCGCGAGGCCCAGTTCGTCGACCGGCTCATGGCCGCCAGCGAGGAGATCGCCACCCTGCGCGCCGAACTGCGCCTCGCCCGCACCCCCGAGACTCCTCTGCCCCGCGCCCCCGGCTGAACCCCTCCCAGCCACTTCGTGGCCGCGAGGACAACCTCCGAGCGGGAGGGCGACTTCGGGGCGGGGGACGGGGTCGGTCTATTCGGTGCTGTCGAGCTCGTAGCTGTGTCGGCCGACGTGCGCGGCGGGCAGCGTGCAGTCCCCGGGACCGTGCGGGGGTGGGCGTTGTCCGCAGAACCCGGCGTCGACGAGCTCGCGGCGCGGCGGGTCGGAACTCCAGCGCAGCCACCACCACGTGGTGGCGCTGATCTGCCCCAGCCCGTAGTGCGGTCCGGGATGGTCGGCCTCGAGCTCGCACCACGCCGCGTCCTCCAGCGGTTCCGCCGGATCCGGCAACGCCGCCAGCAGCGCCGCCTCCGCCGGGGTCCACCGCTGGCAGCCGCTGCAGGTCGCGGTCAGCGCAGGCGCCGAGGTCAGCATCTGCTCACCGCCCACCTCGCCGGGCCCCATCTCATCGGTTCCCGCTGGTTGTTCTGCCACGTTCACGCCCACCTTGACGCTTCCGACCCTAGACAGCGCACATCGCAGCAGTATGTCCAGCAACTGAGCGGCCCATGAGAAAACAACACAGCCGATCCACGGGCGGCACCTCCCAGACGCCCACCGGTATCCCCGCAGCTCACCCCGCATCCGCTGCGTACACCGGCGGCGAACTCGTCGTGACCGCTCACCGGTCGCACTCGGAATCCGGCCTCTGGTCGCGCACTCGACAAACGGCCCGCGTCGACGCTCACAACAGGCGTGGACAGGTGGATTCGTTGAGTTTCGTCGGGTCGACGAAACTCAACCGAACACGGCCAAAACAGCACCATATCGCGGCGATAAATCAATTCCGCGCGCGCTCTTCACCTCCCCGGCGCTGTTCGACTGTTCTGGGTCGCCGACAGCTCCCCTGAAGGAGCCGGTACCCGAGGGCCGCCGACGCGGCCGGACGAGGAGGTCGGTCCCGCGATGGCCACCCACCGCCGCGAAACCGTCGAACAACCCGAGCCGCCGGCCACGACACCCCGCCCCGGCTCCGGGCGGCGGCCGTGGTGGGTCGCTGTCGCGGTAATGCTGCTCGCCGCGGCGATGCTCGCGCTGTGGGCGGGCACTCAGGCCCACGGGCAGGGCTGGTGGCCTGCGACCGGGCTCCCCCCAGGCCAACACGCCACCGTGGCGCCCGCGGCGCTGAACTCGCTGACCGGGAACCCGTGGGCCCCGCGCGAAGGTGACGGCACCGCCACCTTCGACTCCCGCCGCGACGGCTTCGCCGCCACCGCCGACCAAGAACAAGCCGAGGACGCCCCCAAGCCCCGGTACCGCACCGTCGACGGCGTCGAGGTCGCCGAGTTCTCCCTGCCTGGTGGCGGGAAACGCGCCGAGATCGTCCCCGACACCCCCTCCGACCGAGACGGCGAAGAGCGCTGGGTCCGCTACCGCACCCAGCTGCGTGACATGCCCGTGGACACCGAGAGCTGGCAGCTGATCCTGCAGTGGCACCACAACGGCAACTCCGGCTCACCGCCCATCGCCCTCGAGGTCGGGCGCGGCGAGCTCCGCCTGGCCAACGAAGGCGCCCACCAACAGTCCCTCGGCCCCATCGGGAGCAACGACGTCGTCGACGTCGTCCTGCACGTCCGGTTCTCCCAAGACCCCGCCGAAGGCCTCGTCGAGGTCTGGCGCGACGGCCGCCCCGTTCTCGCCGGCTACCACCCGCCCGGCGGGACGCTGCTCGACTCCTCGAACTACCTCAAGTTCGGGCTCTACCGCGACCCCGACATCACCCAGCCCACCTCGATGACCGTCACCGACCTCGTCATCGGCGACACCCCCGCCGCCGTCGGAGCCACCCCGTGACCCGCCACCACCAGGACGGGCAGCAGCCCGGCGGCTGGTCCACCCGAGCGCGAGAGCGGATCACCGACACCGTCGCGGTCCTGCTTACCGCCGGGCTCCTACCTCTCCTGCTGTCCACCGCCCCACCCGCCGCCGGCTACGCGCACACCGTCGGGACGCCAGCGGTGGGTGCAGCTACGTCGGAGCGGGACCAAGCGGCGTCCGGCCCGGGGGAAGGGCACCCCACCGTGCGACCGGCCGGGCGTCTCGGACTGCAGCTCGACCCAGACGGTGGCCCACCGATCTTCGCGCCACACCAGACGCTGCTCACACCTGGCTAGAGACAGACCTCGACCGCGTGCTCAGCGGTGGTTCGGCCAGCACGCGCCGGAGCTGCAGCCATAGCTCAGCTCAGACGACGCTTGCGGCGGTCCCGGAAACCAGGTCGTCGGTTACGCCGACGCGCTCTCAGCGGGCCACCACGAGCGTCGCTTGGACGCTGGCGGCGCTCGCCGCCGAGGCCTCAATACAGCGGATTATCACGGCGTTTGGCAGTAGAACGGTCCGGCCTCAGCGGTGCTGAGGACCGGACCGCCAGCCAGGTCGCTCGACCTAGTCCTCCTGCGGCGACTCCACGCTCGCCCCGCCGAGAGCCGTCGACCCGAGTGCCTGCTCGGTCGACTGCCCGCCCTGCGGGTGCTGCTCGTAAGAGTTGCGCTCCGGTCCGCTGCGCGTTTCCGGCGCCTTGTCCGCCTGGCCTTCCTTCATGTCAGTTCTCCTCTCGTGGTGCGGGCATAACCGCGCGGAAAGTGCTGTCTTCGACATCTGTTCCGGGGAGGTAACTCAGGCAGAGCGAGTGTGGCCCTGCCGGCACCGGCCGATCACGCGCTTCTCCCCGTTGATCCACGCCGCCGTGACGGGCGTCGCGTTCTCGAGAGCGGCATCGTCGCCGCGGAGGAAACGGACCTGCAAGTCGTCCTCGAACTGGACCAGGCCGTCAGGGAGCGGAGTCATCTCGTCGCTGGTGTCGTCGTGACCGTGAACGACGGTCACTCCTAGCCCCCGGGCGCCCAGCAGCTTCATTGCCGCCTCGACTGCGGGGTCCTTCATCTCCTCGATCAGGTTTGCCACCATGACGTCTTCTCTCCTTTTCTGAGTGGGTCCGTGCGGTTGCGCGTAGGGGAGGGAGCTCAGCCGTTCGGCTCCCGGTTGTAGGTCACGTCGCCACTCGAGGTGACCTCAGCGTGACCATGGCCAGGGCCATCGCCGTGGGGCCCGCTCCCGTAGAAGTTGCTGGTGACTTCCGTATTGGGGTTGAAGACGGCCTTACTGGCGTTGCTCGGTTCCTGCACCGGCTCCCTGCTGTTGCTCATTTCTGCCTCTCCCTCGCGTGTGGCGCGACTCGCGCCTGGACCCGTCAGGGGCGTCCTCGCTCATTCCCCTACCCGGCCTAGACAGTTTGCACGAGCGTGCGAGGAAGAAACGGGATAGAGAGCGACGAATCTATTCGCGCCACTATCGGATCGGTCCCGACAAGCATTGATGCGCGACGTAGTAGGTTAGATCCGTGGCGGCGGATCAACCCCCTCGAAGACGCGGACGACCACGGACCCAGCCGGACAACCTCGGGTCTGCTCGCGGCGAACTCGCCCACTGGCTACGTGACGTGGTCGCCCGCACGCCCGCAGTCAGCAACGCCGACGTCGCGGCGACGGCCAACCTGTCCAGCTCAACGGTCGGGCGTGCGCTCCGCGGCGAGACGTTCCCCTTGCCGGTCATCGTCGAGGCGGTCGTCGCGAGAGACGTCCTCACGCCAGCAGAGAGAGCGTCCTATGCCGCCTGGGTCGCCAAGCTGCACGAGCACGACAAGCGCGAGGGAAGAAGCACCACGACACCACTTCCACCGCGACCCTGGACGTCGCCGGAGGGAAAAGAACTAGACGAGGATTTCTCTGACCCAGGTTGTTCAGCGAGGTGGCGTCGCCGTCCGATAATGATCGGGGCCGCCCGGCATCGTGGTGGCCCTCCTGATCGGGGGCATAATCATGTACCTGGCCTTGGATCGTTCGCCGACCATAGTGAAGATGGAGCAGGTTTCGAATAGATCGGGCGCGCCTACCTTTACCGACCCAGCACGTGGCGCGGGGTCATCCGGAGCACGGATTCCAACGGCTGCGTTCGTCGAGGTCTCTTGTAAAGTGTATGCACCCATCTTTCCAAGCACTCAACCCGACGGCTACTGGTATCGAATCGCATCGCCACCCTGGAATAACAGCTACTACGCTGTAGCCAATGTCTTCACTAACGGGGACTTGCCTGGGCAGATGCCGCCGACCAATACTGACTGGTCGGTGCCCGACTGCTGATTTCCTCAGCGACCGGGTCAACGCAACCCGGCGGGACGGGGCCTTCGCGCTCAGCTGTGAGGCGGGCCGTGAGCCACGCCAATGGCCACCTCCTGCGTCGCACGCCCAGAAGCGGGGGCGAAAAGTTGGACTATTTGAACCCCCAGGACCTCAATATCCAGGGGTCTGAGGGATACTGGTCCTATGCCTGCCTGGGTGGATGATCCACTGCCGTGGGAAGACTCTGAGGAGCAAGAGCCCGACATAAGCACTGCTGAGGGGCTCCTCGGACTGCTAGACGCTCAGGCGGCTCTACTAGTCGACGTAGCCACAGGTGGCTCGCCCATCAACAGCGTCAACGAGTCCTACCGGGGGCGCCGGCGGAAGCTCGACCAAGCGCTTCGGGCGCGTGGGATGTCCGCGCCCTTCCCCTTTGAGGATCTGTGGTCGTGGCGGGGCTACTGGCAGGCCCAGGGGCTAACGACCTACCAGTCCCGCCGTAATCGAGTCGCTGATCTAGCTCGGCCGGCTCGAGAAGGCTTGGAGTCGGCCTTGGCGGGGGTAGAGCTGGCAGACCCAGGCGCTTCGGGAGCATCGACCTGGGCGGCGCTCGACACGCGGCTCGCGGGGATCGTTCGTGAGCTTGGCTCTGCTAGCGACCGAGACGATCTGCAGGATGTCGGTCGTCGGTGCCGTGAGGTACTCATCGATGCCGCCCGACTGCTCGCAACTCCGGACCTGGTGGCGGATGGGACTGAGGCGCCGAAGGCCGGGGACGCCAAGTCCTGGCTCGACCTCTTCTTGGCTCAGCACGCGGCCGGCCGCACCCACCGTGAACTACGGGCCTTCGTCCCTGCCGCGTGGGACCTCGCACAGAAAGTCACTCATGGCGGCGTTGATCGAGTGGACGCGTACGCGGCCGCGCAAGCCACCGTGCTTGTCATCCGAGTTCTGCAGCAACTCGCACCCTGAGCAGGCTTTACGTCGAGCTGCCACACGCTGGCCGAGTCTCTCTACCACGACCACCTGTGTCGGCTTTACTAAAGTTGGCTGAGGTGGCCGGCGAGGGCGTCGCGGTGTGGCGGTCGAGTCCGCCGCGCGTGTTGTCGTAGCGGGGTGGCGCGGGCATCAGCGTGGCCAGCGCAGTCTCGGAGTCGCGCAGGGTGGCGCCCGGCGGGGTATGGACGCCGGGTTCGGCGACGAGCCTCGGTGAGGGGTCATGACGTCTCCGGCGGGCGGCGGCGCAAGGCACCGTCGGTCAGCCACTGCACCGCGAGGACCGCGATCTGCACCGCGGCCCGGGCCTCGTGCAGCGTCGAGGAGCGGGCGCCGTGGCCGGCGCCGTGTCGGGACTTCTGGCCTTCCCAGAGCCGCTCGAGCAGCCCGACGAGCGGGTCGACGGTCCCGGCGCCGGGCTTGTCGAGGAGTACGAGCTCGTAGTTGTGGGCCCCGCTGCGTAGGTCGCGTATCGCGGTGCCGAGGGTCTGGCGGTCGTTGGTGGGGGAGACGACGGTGGAGATCGCGACCTCAACGGCGCGGACCGCGTCGCGGTAGGCGCCGTCGGGATCGGTGTCGCGGCTATAGGCCTGCGACCAGGCTTGGCGCAGCAGTGTGCCCGCGGTTGGCGTGGGGACGCTGCCGGCCCGGTCGGCGCTGGCCTGGACGGTGGGGTCGACCCGGCTGATGAGTCTGGCCGTGCCCTCCTCGGGCGGGGCCCATACCCGGTAGGTGGAGCCGCCGTCGTCGAGCAGCTCGTGAAGGTCGCCGAGCTCATGGAGCCGGCGGTACTGCGGATGCGGCTCGCCCTCGTCGTCGACCATGAGGCTGCGGGGCAGGCCGAGCTGGTTGTTCATGGCGTCGTCCCACTGCAGGGCGAGGTCGATCGCGTCGAGCAGCACCGTGCCCTGCAGCGCCGGGTGCCAGGCGAGCTCGCGGGGCGGGCCGACCGTGGAGGGGATGCGGTCGCGCGGGGTGAGCTCGAGGCCGAGCCGGGCCGCTACTCGGCGCTCGAGGCGGGGGTGCAGGAAGCCGGCCAGCCAGCTGCGCAGGTGCGGCTCGAGGGCGCGCGGGACCGGCTCGACGCGCTCGCGCGGTCCGCGGCCCTGCTCGCGCTCGGACAGCAGCCGGGTCTCGGCTGCGGGCACGTCATGCACATCCCGCACGGTACGGCCGGCCCCCGACAGCGCCGGGAAGGCACGGCCGCGGGGAGAGGGGGTGATAACGCGCTTTATCACCCCCTTCGACCGTCGGTGAGTCGACGACGTTGGGTGTTGCCTGGTGATCCTCGACTCGCACCTGCCAGCGCGGCCGGGGCAGCGGCCGCGGGCGCCCTAGGTTTCCCGCCTCCGCGCAGCTCCGCAGCGCTGGCGGCGCGGTGCTCAACGTCTACGACGACGACCTCTCGGTCTTGGACGTCGGCAGCAGCGCCGGAGCCGGCACTGACACCGTCGTCACCCTCACCGCGCGGTGCGGAACCTCCTGGCCGCACTGCAGCGCCAGCTCTAGTGTTCTGAGTCGGAAGTTCGCCAGCGGTTGCTAGGTTCGGGTGCATGGCTCGTGGACCTGCGCCGGTGGAGATCGTGCTCTCCGATGTCGAGCGTGAGCAGTTGGAGTCGTGGGCTCGGCGGCGGACCAGCGCGGCCGGGTTGGCGATGCGCAGCCGGATCGTGCTGGCCGCCGCTGAGGGCGGCTCGAACACCGAGATCGCCGCCCGGCTCGAGCAGCACCGCAACACCGTGGCCCGCTGGCGAAAGCGTTTCCTCGAGGCCCGTCTCGACGGGCTGGTCGACGAGCCGCGCTCGGGCCGGCCGCGCACCGTCGACGACGCCGCGGTGGAGAAGCTGATCACCGAGACCCTGGAGAACGCCCCGAAGGCCGACGCGCACTGGTCGACCCGGTCGATGGCCGCCCATCTAGGGATGTCGCAGTCGACGGTGTCGCGGGTGTGGCGGGCGTTCGGGCTCGCCCCGCACAAGGCCGAGACCTGGAAGCTGTCGAAGGATCCGCTGTTCACCGAGAAGGTCCGCGATGTCGTCGGGCTCTACCTCGACCCACCCGAGCGGGCGGTGGTGCTCTGCGTGGACGAGAAAACGCAGGTTCAGGCCCTCGACCGGACCGCGCCGACGTTCCCGATGCTGCCCGGCACCCCGGAGCGGGCCAGCCACGACTACGTCCGTCACGGCACTTCGAGCCTGTATGCCGCGCTCGACCTGGCCACCGGCAAGGTCATCGGCTCGCTGCACTCACGGCACCGCGCGGTCGAGTTCGGCAAGTTCCTGCGCAAGATCGACGCCGAGGTCCCCGACGACCTCGAGGTCCATCTCGTGCTCGACAACGCCTCGACCCACAAGACCCCGGCGATCAAGCGCTGGCTCGCCGCGCACCCGCGCTTCGTCGTGCACTTCACTCCGACCAGTTCCAGCTGGCTCAACCTCGTCGAGCGCTGGTTCGCCGAGCTGACCACCAAGAAGCTGCAACGCTCCGCGCACCGCTCGGTCGCAGCCCTCAACGCCGACATCCGCGCCTGGATCAAGAATTGGAACGAGGATCCCAAGCCCTACGTCTGGACCAAGACCGCCGACGAAATCCTCGACAGCATCGCCCACTACTGCAGCCGCTGGCGAACTTCCGACTCAGGACACTAGCGAGACCGCGGCGGCATCTACTCGGGAACGCGGCCCACGCTGGCGTAGACCGAGGAGCGCTCTGCGCCGGGGTCGGGGTGCGGCCAATCGACGACGTCGACGGTGCCGGGCGGAACGATGTCCAGGCCGGGCAGCAGCCCCGCGACCGTGGTCCGGTCGCGCAGGATCAGCGGGGTGGCGCTGTCGCGGTAGGCCTCGGCCACCGCCCGGGCGGCGACGGCGACGGCGGGGTCGTCGCTGTCGTCGGTGCCGTGGCTGATCGCGACGATGCTGCCCGGGGCGAGCCGGGCACGGTAGGCGTCGAGGATCGCGGGCAGGTCGTCGTCGACGAAGTGCAGCACCGCGACCGCGAGGACGGCGACCGGGCGAGTGAAGTCGAGCAGCCCGACGACCCCGGGAGCGTCGAGCACAGTTTCGGGTAGCCGCAGGTCGGCCCGGGTGACGGTGACCTGCTCGCGGTCGGGGGCGTCGAGCTGGGCGAGGATCTCGGTGGCCTGGGCGACCGCGACCGGTTCGAAGTCCACGTAGGCCACCCGCGCGTTGGGAGTGTGGGCCAGCGCGATCTCGTGGACGTTGCCGACGGTCGGCACCCCGGAGCCAAGGTCGAGGAACTGGGTGATGCCCTGGGCGAGGCACCAGGTCACCACCCGGCGCAGGAACCCGCGGTTGGCCTGGGCGAGATAGCGCAGGGTCGGGAACCCGGCGAGGGCCCGCTCGGCAAGCTCGCGGTCGGCGGCGAAGTTGTGCGCCCCGCCGAGCAGGTAGTCATACATCCGGGCGGCGTTCGGCCGGTCGAAGTCGATGCCGTCCTCCATGGACCGCCCCCACCCCGTACCCCTCGGCCGCCCCCGGCCCTGCTCGAGATCCCGTACCCGGCGCCGCGACCCGGCATGCCGAGCAGGAGCCGCCGCTCCCGCCGCGCACACGGCCGTAATGTCACTGCCCCGGTCGCCCTGACCTGCGGCGTGCGTCTCGCAGCGGCCCGGGCGGTCACGCGGGGGCGCTCGTGGCGATCGCAGGTCCCGCAGTCGGGTGCCGGTGCTCCGCGTCCGCGAGCATGCCCGCGGCTTGCTGGGTCTCGTCCTCGTGGACCCCTGTGCGGCTGTGGTGATGCCCCGGCCCGCACAGCGGCCGTCGTCGGCTGCCAGCGCCGTGCTCGAGGGGGACCGCGGCCGCCACCGCGGCCAGGGCGCCGGGCAGGGCGCGCAGATGCCAGTCCGCCGCTAGCGACGCGGCCGCACGCGGGGTGTGGGCGTCGAGGTGGGCGGCGCGCAGCCAGGACAGTTCGTTGACCATCCGCGGGTGGTGGGGCCAGCAGTCGGGGAGCTCGCCGCGGGTGATGCCGTAGCCGGGCACCAGGACCCGGTCGACCCAGCGGGCAAGTGCCTCCCACGCCGCGGTGGCCTGCTCGTCGTCGAACAACGGCCAGCACCATGGGGCTGGCGGCACGTCGGCCATCCCGAGCTCGGCACGAGCCGCATCGCCCGCCTGGTCCCCGATGCCGGTCTGCTGAGCCGTTCCCGCGTTCCCGTCGGCCGCCTCGGAGGCCTGGGCCTGGGTGAGGTCGTGGACGTGGGGGGCGAGCTCGGAGAGCACGGCGGCGGACTCCCGGGCGATGGCGTCGGTCTCCCGGGCCCGGCGACGTAGGGCCGCGAGCTCGGCCGCCAGGTCTCCCTCCCCGCCGCTTGCGGTGTGGTCGCTGCTCACCCGCGGGCGTCCCCGTCGTCGTCAGGGCCGGCGAGGTCGGTGGGGTCGGCGGAGGGATCGTCGAGCTGGGGTTGGTCGGGGTCGGCGGGGCGCAGGACCTCGTTGATCGGCGCGACCGGCACGGGGGCGCCGGCGGCCTGGACGTCCGACCGTTCCCAGACCGGGGTGACCCGGGTGATGGTGGCGGGGGTGGCGCGGTGCAGGAGCAGCCCGAACATGACCAGCCGCCCGTCGCCGCGGCGGACCTGCGGCAGGGTGCGCAACCGGTCGACGGGCAGCACCCGGACCCGTTCGTAGCCGAGTTGCCCGTCGCCGCGGTCGACCTGGTCGCGGTAGTCCCCGCACAGCCGTGAGATCGCCTCCAGGTCACTGTCGAGGGACAGGCCGCCGAAGACGAGTTTGGCGTTGGTGGCGTTCCAGATGGTGTCGGCGCCGTCGTGGCCCCACCGCTGCGCCAGCTGCGACGGGCTCTGGCAGGACCAGATGATGTGGATGCCGCGGCCGCCGGCGTCGGCGACCCACCGGTCCAGCGGCACCGGAGTCGTCAGCGCGGCTTCGTCGAGGACCAGCCCCAGCGGCGTATCGAGCCGGCCGTGCGCGCGGGTGGCGGCGAGCCGCTTGGCTTCCTCGAACACGTAGGTGGTGAACGCCGCCGCCAGCGGCGCGACCGAGGCGTGGGGGCGTTCGGAGAGGATCAGGTACAGGGTGCCGCGGTCGGCGAGGAACCGGCCGACGTCGAAGGTCGGCACCTCTCCGTCGGGGCAGACGGCGGCGGCGACGGTGGGGTCGGCCATGAACGCCACCGCCTGCGACAAGGTCAGCAAGATGGACTCGCGGGTGCGCTTGGCGTCGGTGGCGAGGATCTGCTCGAGGTCGGCGGCCCACCCGTGCGGCACCACGGCGCGGTGGTGGCGCAGCAGCTGCACCGCGTCCCACGCCTCGGTGGGGCTGGCGACCCAGAGCTGCACGGCGCGCATGTCCCGGCCGCCGAGGTCGGCGGCCAGCAGCAGGCACCGCAGCACCTTCGCCGCGCTATCGAGCCAGAACGTGCCGTCCTCCCCACCCGCCGCCGACGTGGCGCCCACTAGCGCCCCCGCCCGCTCCGCCGCCACCGACGGCTGAGCGCAGCCCCGCACCAGGGGCCAGGACAGGGTGGAGTCGACGTCACCGAGGCCTTCGGGGTTGAACACCTCCACCCGCCCCGAGCAGGCCTTCCTCGCTCGCAGGGCGGCGGTGTGGGCGTACATGTCGGGCTTCGTGGAGGTGGTGAACACCGCACCGGGGAAGTCGATCACGTGATGCCCCATCAGGGCGGTCTTCGCGGTCTGCGGCGGGGCGACCAGCCCGACGACGTCACGCAGCGCGGCGTAGCAGTCCGAGCCCCACACCGGGCCCACCGCGCTGCGGCCCAGCCACGTCCCGCACTCGGCGACCGGGAGCCGCTCGACCGCCATCCGGCGCCACGCGGTGGCCGCGAGCCGCTGCCCGACGTCGATGTCCTCGGCGTCGGGGTTGGCGTCGGGGTCGGGGAGCTCGGTGGCGAGGGTGGGTCGCATGGTGGCGGCGACGGCGCGGACGGCGTGCGCGGAGACGTGCCGGTGCAGGTCCCAGTGATTCGCCCACCCGGTCAGCCCGTAGCGGGTGCGGACGCGGCCGCGGACGGTGTGCGGATAGACCAGACGACCGGCCCGGGTCCCCCACACCACCAGCCCCGGGCCGGCGGCGAGGGCTCCGGGCAGGGTGAACGGGTCGAACAGGGTCACATCCAGCAGCCCGAGCACCGCGGTGGTCGCGAGGACCTGCCAGCGCCCCAGCCGGTCCGCGACCCAGCTGGCCCAGGTCGACCAGCGGGGGTGCGAGGCCCACGCCCGGCCCGCGACCAGCATCGACAACACCGCGGCGACCGCGGCCGCGGTGAGCACCCCGACCACGAGGTGACCCGCCCGCACCGCCCCGCGGCGGGCACGCGGACCCGTGCGGGCGGCCGCGAACCGCACCCGCCCGGCCAGCACCGCGGCCCGCCGCCGTGTAGCCCGGGGACGGGTGTCGTCCTCGGGTGGGGTGGTCACGGACATGGTCAGCCCCTCTCCCGGTCCTGGTTGTCGCGGTGCTGCTCGCTGTCGAGGTCGTGGCGGTCCTGATGGCGGAGTCGTTCGACGGCGGCGACCATCTCGGCGTCGGAGCCGATGAAGCAGTGGTGGCGGCCGGGCTCGGCGGCCTCCCACCGGGCGAACAGCTCCCGGGTGAGCGCGTCGCGGGCCCGCTCGGACAGACCCGACTGCCGGTTGACGTCCATCCCGAGGTAGCTCATCCGCCGGCCTCCCGTTCCTCGTCGTCGCGGTCGGGGTCGTCGAGGTCCTGCTCGCGGTCGAGGTCGAGCAGCCACTCCAGGAAGGTGGCGGGGCGCTCGGAGGTGCCGTGCTCGTACTCGACCGACGCGACCCGCTGCTGGCCGGGCATCGGGGTCCGTTCCTGGCGGCTGTTCTCCCAGGCGGTCACCAGCGGCACGAAGGTCATCGCTCTCGCTCCTCGTCGTCGAAGTCCCGGCCGGGTTCGGGTTCGGGTTCGGTGAACTGGTGGGCGGCGCGGTGCTCGGCGGCGAGGACCTCGAGGTGGGCCTCGGCGGTCTCCACCCCGTCGGCGTCGCCGAGGCGGCGGGCGTGCTCGCGCTCGTCGAGCAGGTGCTCTCGGTCCTGCTCGTAGCGCTGCTGAGGCAGCGCGATCGCCCGGACGAGCTCGGCGTCCTCCTGGGCGGTCAGCACCCGGAACCCGCCAGCTTCGGGGTCGAAGCGCAGCGCCTGGGAGCGGGTGTGGCTCGCGGCGGTGAGCAGGGCGTCGAGCTGGGTGTCGTCTGGCCAGGTGCTCATCGCTCCCGCTCCTCATCGTCAATCCGGGGGTCGAGCTCGGCGTGGGGCTCGGGGTCGGGCAGGGGGAAGGCGAGCTGGGTGCGGGCCAGCTCGATGGACTCGTCGAACCGGGCCCGGTCGAACCCGCCGAGCTCGTCGAGCCCGTGGTCGTCGAGGGTCATGTGCTGCCTCTTGCGGTGGGCCGGGTGGTGATCAGGTGCAGGTCGGGGCGGGGCGGGGTGGGTGCTGGGCGAGGTGGGCGCGGGCGGCGCCGAGCAGCCGGCGGCCGGTGCGCGCCGAGACCTGGTGCAGCGCGGCGGCCTGCGCCCCGGTGACCTCGCAGCCCGCGGCGAGCAGCTCCGCGATCTCCCGCACCCGGCCATCAGCCCGCGCACCGTCGTCGGCGCCCTCGGGGTCGGTGCGGTCGTCGCTGCTCGGAGACGGCGCCGAGGTCGGCGAGGGAGGTGCCAGGATGTCGCTCGGGGCCACGAGCGAGCTGCCAGCCCGGTGCGCGCCGACGGGCTCGCTGTGCGGCGACTTCTTCTCGCCCGACTCGGGCGCGGAGAAGGTCTCCATATCGGTGGCATAACTGGAGGCGGCGGCGACCCGGACGGCCTCGGTGAGCCGCTCCCGCAGGGCGGGGGCGACCTCGGCCGCGAGCAGCACGAACACCGGCGGCACCGAGTGCAGGACCACCGACGACGGGACCCCGTCCCGCCACGCCGACCACGAGTTCATCGCGTACGTGGCGGCGAACGCCGCCCACTTCACCGCGGTCACCTGCCAGCCCATCGGCACCTGCCAGCGGGCAGTCAGCTGCTCGGCGCGGACCACCGCCAGCAGCAGCACCGACACCATCGGGTCCAGCAGCCACGCCACCACCCAGCCCGGCGATCCCACCGGGGCGCCGGCCGCGGCGAAGGCCTGCACGTTCACCGCCGTGAACACCAGCCCCAGCCCGATCGCGGTCCACGTCGCGAGGTCGACCCAGCCGCGCACCGCGGCCGCCGCCTCGGCGACGTCGTGCTCAGGTTCGCCCATCGAAGCCCGCCTCCCGCCGCTCGAAGTGTGCGAAGTGTGCAAAGCCGACGGTAGAGGCTCCGTCGTGAAGTGTGCAAGATGCTCGGAGTGACCGATCGGCGCGAGGTGCTTGACCAGGGCGTTCTAGCGGAGCTGCGCGAAGTGCCTGTGCCACGATCCCGGGGTGGCGAACGAGTTGGTGAGCACCGCGAAGGCAGCGGAAGCACTCAACGTCGCCCGCTCCACGCTCTCCCGCTGGGCCAGCGACGGGCTCGTCCAGCCCGCGCAGCGCACCGTCGGCGGACACCTCCGATGGGACGTCGCCGACCTGCGACGTCAGGTCGACGACCTCACCCGCCGCGAGCACGGGAAGCCGTAGCCCAGCGCAACCACCGACGAGCTGAGCTTCCGCTGGCGCGCCGTCCGGCTGTCGCCCCAGTACCGAGGACGGACCCTTCCACAACTTTGCGCGCAGAGACGGCGTGTCGCGACCCCTTCCCTGCGCGCAGAGACGGCACGATCTGCCGCATGGAGCGTCGCAAGCCTGGACCGCCCGGTAAGGGCGAGCGTGAGGAAGTCCGCGCCCGCGTGCCCGTGGCGTTACGCAGGGCGCTTCAGGAGGAGGCCGCGCGTCGCGGCATGACCTTCAACGACTTCGTGGGCGAGGCCTTGGCCGAGCTCGTCGGAGTTCCCTACGCGGAGCAGGGGGCGCTCAAGACGGCCTGACACACGAAACGCCCCGACCCGGCCAGGTCGAGGCGTTCGCGCTTACACATCATCCCGCTCGACTCGGGCCCTGCCGGCTACCAACCTGGGGCACCCGCGTCGACGGCTTAGTGCTGCGGAGCCGAGATTACATCGGACGCTCCGCCGGTACAGCCTGCGCGCGTCCGCGACACGCCGTCGTCCCCCGCGCGGGGCGTTCCGGCGACCCCTGCTGACCGTGTTCGCCCTACTCCAGGGGCCGAGCACGCCCACCGACGCGCCGTGGCGCGGGCTCGGTCACTCGCCTACGGCCGCCGCCGCGCGGCCCGCCGCGTCGACGCCGGCCGGTTCGCGGTGCACCCCGGCTGGCGCCACCGCCTCCCCGAGGGCGTCGTGGTGCTGCGCGACCAGGCCCTCGCCCTGGCCCGCCTCGAAGAGCTCGTCGACGCCGAGCTGTGGCGCGAAGACCGTCGCGCTGTCGCTCTGTCGGTGTTGCGGGGGCTGGTGTGCGGGATGGCGTGGGATACCGGCCTGGTCGCCGGCGTCACCCGCGCCCACCTCGCCGGGGCGGCGGGCTGCTCGACGCGCACCGTGTCCCGGGTCGTGGCGTGGGCGGTCGAGGCGGGGCTGGTGGTGTGTGTCGAGGCCGGGGCGACGGCGGAGTTCCTCGGGGCGACCTCGAACCGGGCCCCGTCCTACGTCCTGACCGCCCCCCTCGGCTTTGGCGGCGGTGACAATCTGTCGGTCCCGCCAAAGCCGGCTCAAAGCCCTGGGGATGAATTTGGCAACCCCCCCGCCTGTGGCGGTCAACAAACAAGCCCTCGACCAAAACGAGGGCTCACCCGACGCCACGACCAAGACCCCCGCGAGCCGTGGCCGGTCTACGACCGCGCCGCCACCGCCGCAGAGCGAGCCCGGGCGGTCGCGACGTTCCTCGACCGGGCCGGGCTCGGCGCCCGGGTCCCGCGCTGGCGGGCGGTGGCGATGCTCGGACCGTGGTTCGAGGACGGCTGGTCGGTGATGGGGCTGCTGCACGCCGTCGATCACCACCCCGACCACCCCGAGCGTTCCCGCGGGGACGCCGCCCGCGCTGCCCGTGACCCGCTACGCATCCTCGGCCACCGCCTGAGCCCCTGGCGCGGCCGCCTCAGCGACCTCCCCACCGCCCTCGCCGCGGTCGACGGCCGCGCTCGACGCCTCCGAACCCTCCGTAGCGCTGAAGCCGACCCCGCTGCCCGCCCTCGGCCAGACCGAGGGGTGGCCAGCGCGACCGTCCGAGCCGCCGCCCGCGCTGAACTCGACCAGGTCCTCCTCCGTCGGCGTCCGGGCCAACAGGCTGTTAGAGACCGGTTGGCGTGGGACGCGGGTGATCGATCAAGACCCGGCGGTATCGCGCGTTCGACACCAGCGCCGCGACCATGAGACCCACTCCGAGCACCAGCAACACCAGCCCGAACACGTCCTCTCCGTCGCGCACCGGCAGCGACCCGAGCTGCGAGGTGATGATCAGCGGCCCCGTCCAGAGCTGCAGCCCAACACTGCGCAACGTGCCGCGAGCCAACTCGTCCGCAGTCTCGAGGTCCTCCGCTGGCACTGCACGACCACGGTGGATCAGCTGCGCCACCCGCCGACGCTCACCGTCCGGGATCGACCTCATCGACCCCGAACTCGACCCCGACCGTGCCACGAGACCGCGTGGCACGTTCATTACTGCGACCACGAACGCGACCCCGCCGGCGGCGAACCCCACCCAGATCGCCCATCCGACCCCGAACCCCCGGGCCGCGATCGCGCCCAGCAGCACCACCAGCACCGCGCTGGCCGCCCGGGAGTTCGCCAACGACCACTGCCGATCCCGGTCGACCACGCCGGGGGCCAACAGTCGGGCGAAGCGCACCCACCGATGCTCTCCTAGCCGCGCCCACCGAGCCGCACGGACCCAGCACGGCCTGAGCGGGGCCTCAGCAGGGCGGCGGGGGAGGCGGTGCGACGTGCACCGGCGGGGGAACGTGCACCGGCGGTGGGGCATGACATGGGGCGACAGGAGCCGCAGGGGCGTGGTGACCAGCGGCCGGAGGCGCCGTGTAGCCCGCCGCGAACAGACCCGGAACCGACCCCGCCGAGGTGCGGGCAACCCGGTTGCGGCGCTGCCGCAGCCGCACCTGCCCGTCCGGCACCCGGGCGCCGCTCCACCGCGCCTTCAACCGTGACCACCACCCGCGGCCGCCGGCCCGCCCCTTCTCCTCACTCATGGCCGACCACGGTCCTCTCCCGGTCCCGGGTCGTCCAGTCAGCCTGAGCCAGGCGCTTACATCACCGCCGCCCCTTAAAGCAGGTCGCCGGGTCGTCCGGACTATGAAGGTGACGGGTCCAGAACACCTCGGCGGCGCAGGCCACCGCCGCCGTGCCGGCGAACGTCGCGAAGAAGACCGGGATGGTCCCGAGAGCCATCCCCGGCTGCCGACCCGGCAGAAGCAGCGCCCCAGTGGCAAAAGCCAGGGTGAACGCGAACGTCACCGTCCAAGCGATCTCCGCCGACGGCAGCCACCGTCCCGCCGCACCCGCCACGACGAGCAGGCACAGCCCACACCCGACAACCTGCCACCACCCGTACGGGCCGAGCAGCCTGTCGGCGTCGACACCCGCGTCGAGGTCCCATCCCAACCACGCCGCCCAACACGCCACCGTCACCACCGTGAGCACGACCACCGCGCCGGCCTTGCGGCGTCCCTGCACGTAGTGCCCCACCAGCCGATGATGCGCCCGGCCCACACCAACACCAGCCAGCCGCTGGCCGTGCAGCGCCGCTGCCAGGTCCGGTATCGCCTCCTGACATTCCGTCCGGAGACGGATTATCAGCCGGTGCGGTACTCGTCAGCGGCGCTGTCGCTGCTCTCGCCAGAGTCCTCGAGGCGGTCGAGGCGGGCCTGCACGATCCCGCTCCACCCCAGCCCCCTGATCCCGAGCAGTATCACCGCCAGCCCGGCGTAGCCGAAGCCGGTGAAGAAGCCGCCGTCGCCGATGCGCAGCGCCCAGGTCGCTCCCAGCACCGGGAGTCAGCCCATGGTGAGAAGGCTCGTCCGCAGGCCGCGGCGGGTCTGGTCGATCGCTGCGGCCTGCAGCTCGGGCGGGTCGACCGGCTCCCCGCGGCGGACCCGGCCGGCGGCGGTGGTGGCGTCGCGGTAGCTGAATCGCTTGGGCATGACCGGCGGCAGCGGCACCGGACGGGTCCACGCGAGGACCAGCAACCCCAGCGCGATCACGACGATCACCCCGAATCCACCGAGCAGCCCCACGTCCAGCCACGCGTCCTGCAGGGGCAGCAGCCCCAGCACGGTTCCCGTCACCGCAACCGCGGCGACCGCGATTGCCGCCCGCCACTCCAGCGAGACCCGCCGCCGATACACGTCCCCCGCCCGCCCCCGGACGACTTGCTCGTCGCTCACCGGGACTCACCGGGCTCGTCGCGGCGGTCCGGTCCTGGGTTGTCGGGCTGGTCCCAGTCGATGACCAGGGCGCTGCCGTACGCCGACGTCTCGCCCTCCGCCGCCGGAGAGTCCCGGGGAGGCCGGCCCCGCGGCCACACCGAGACCGCCCGGAACCGGTATCCGTCCTGCATGGCCGGTTCCCAGTCGAACTCGACCTCCTGCGCGGGACGCAGCTCGGTGAACCCGGACGGAGTCCGGACGGCGCTGACGTGGGCCCAGCACCCGCCGGGGGTCTGGTCGGACTCCAGAACGCCCCAACCGTCTTCGGGGTGCCACGCAGACACCCGCCCGGCCGCCGCCACCGCCGCAGCGTCGCACGCCACCGCTCTGAGCTGTGGGCGCGATAGCGGCGTCCGGGACGTCGGAGGCATCAGCGGAGCGGGATGCGACGGCGCCATCACGGCAGGTGCTGGGTCCTTAAGGGAAGGTTCACCGGACTGGGCCCCGCCCGCCGCCGGTGTCGGTTTGGGGGTCGGTGTCGGCCGCGGGAGCAGCGTTCGTGGTGGCGGGTTCGGTGGCGTGGGCGTTGAGGAGTCCGGCGATGTCGAGAAGTTCGGCGGCCGAGCCGTTGATGCCGGGGAGGGGGAGGTGGCGGACGCCGTCGGCGGCGATCCACACGGTGCCGGCGGCGTCGAGGGCGAGCTTGTCGGGGATGTGGGGGACCAGGGTGCTGACCCGGGGGGTGAGGGTGGCGGGGTCGAGCTCGGTGAGCAGCCAGTACTGCCGGTCTTCGGGGTAGTCCGGCGGCCCGGGCAGCGGCCAGCAGGCGACGGTGCCGCGCCGGCGAATGTCCTCGGGGTGCGGCGGGTGGGTGGCCACCCACAGTCGCCCGCCGGTGGCGTAGGCCTGCAGCACGTCCGCCCACAGGGCGACACCGTCGGCGAGGGTCAAGTCCGGGTGGACCCGTCGCAGGCCGCTGCCGTTTTGGTCGATCACGAGCGGCGGGTCGCCGGGGACCAGTTGGAGCAGGCCCGGGTGGCCGACGTCGAGGTAGGGGCCCTCGACGAGGTCGCCGGTGGCGCTGAGCCGGCCCAGCCAGGGCCGGCGGTCGGCCTGCCGGGCGAGTCCGGTCCGGGTGGGTGGTCGCGGTGGCGTAGCAGCAACACGAACCCCGCCCCGTCTTCGGCCTCGGTGGCGGCGGCGACGGACTGGTCGTCGAGCGTGGTGTCCCTACGGTCGCCGTTCGGGGTGATCAGGCGCAGTACCAGCGGGGTGTGCGGGTCGCCGGGGTCGAGGCGCAGCACCGTAAGCAGCGCCTCGCGGTTCGTGGCGGCCAGCACCCAGGCGGGCCCGTCGTCGACGAGGCGGACCGTGCCCTCGCGGTCGTTGTCCTCGCGCCCGTTGTCGGTGTGGTCGATCCGGTAGATGCCGTCGGGGCCGGTGATCCACGCGCCGTCGTGGTCGGCGTGCAGGCTGCGACGTTCGCCGTGCCCGGGGTCGAGGATGCGGCCGGGCCAGGGGTACTCGGTGATCTCTGGGTGCGCGTCAAGGGGGCGGCGCACGCGCAGGACCAGCGGCAGCCGAGTGTCGGCGACCCACACGTCCTCGCCGTAGGCGGTGACTGCGCCCGGCACGATCCTCGGGCGCGGGGCCAGGGCGGGTACGTCGTCGAGGTCGAGGTCGAGCAGGACGCCGCGCTCGAGTACGTAGGGGTCGCCGGGCACCGGGGACACCCAGCCGCCGGTCGGGACGTCATCAGGGACGACCAGCCCGTGGTCGAACCAGCGTGGAGAGACCTCGACGTCGCGCAGACGTTGCGCGGAGGGAATCGGTCGCCACTGGCGCTGGTCGGGGTCGGTGTTGTCGATGGTCTCGGTGACCACCTGGGCCCGCAGGACACGTCCTCGCACCCCGGTGTGGTTCCCGATGTCGAGGTTGTCGATCAGGGTGCCGCGGAGCACCACCTGCCCGATCACCGGGCGCGGCGCCGACCACATCGCTGACCAGCCGTCACCGTGGAGCACCGTCGGCCAGACCGGCGGCCGGTCATCGACCGTGCCGTCCCACCGCATCCCGGGGCTGCGGGCAGAGCCGTCCCCGACGGGTTCCGCGCGGGCGCTGATGACCGATACGGCCGCGTCGGCCGCGTCCGCATCGGCCTCGGCGAACCGCAACGTCAGCCGGACCACGTCGCCCACCGCCGGTGGCGGGGTCTGCCCGTCCTCGACCGGCAGCGTCCCCAACAGCACCAGAAGACCCCGCGAGGGCCTGGACGAGCCGTGTTCGGTGGCTCTACCCGGCATGGATCCGATCGCGTCGACGCACCCGAGCAGTGTGCCAGAACAGGTACGCCCGCTTCAGGGATCGTGGTGTCGGGACCCCAGCGCCCGGAGGTGACCGGTGTTCGGGCTGGGCCCGGTCAGCGTCATCGCTGTCTGTAGCACTGCGCCTCGTCCGAAGAGCCTGTCGACTCTCGTCAGCTTTCCCTCGGCCCGACCAAGGGGTACGGGGCGCACCAGCAGCTGATGCTCAGCGAGAGGCTCGCGCCGGGGCAGCTCTCCGGCCCAGCAGAGTGCGGGGCTGCTTCTCGATGGTGCGAGGCTGGCAGGGTGAGCGACCCTCGGACGGCTTACCGTGACGCGCTGGCTGAGCACCATCGCCGCACGCTGCGCTTGGCCGGGCCCGGGTTGGTCGCGGTCTGGCCGCTGGTGGGCCTGACCCGCGGCCGCGACGCGTGGGCGCGGCGGGATTTCCCTGCCGTGGCCGCGCTGCTGCTCTCGGCGAGTTCGACGGTGTTGACCCACGTCGTGAACTACCGCCGCGCGGGCCGCCGCGCCGAGGAAGACCTGGCCCGCGAGGAGCAGCGCCCCGCCCTCGACCGCCAGGTCGCGGCGCAGACCCGCCGCAGCGCGCACGGCGTGCACGTCCCCCTGGCGGCGCTGTTACCCCCGGACCGCAGTCCCGTGGGGTGCTTGACCCCGCTGGCGCTGTACGCGGCGAGCTGGGTCCAGGCCGGCTGGGACTACGCCCGCCACCGCCCCGACCGCCACCAGCTGGTCGTGGGACGACGGTGGGTGGCCCGGCCGGGCCCGGCGTGGTGGACGGCGCTGTCGTGGCAGCAGTTGCCGGTCAACGCCGCGTCCCGCGCTCCCCGCGCCGAGCAGATCGCCTACCAGCGCCGGCAAGCGGCCACCCTCGGCGCGACCACCGTGGCCGCCGAGGCGATCACCGTCTGGGAGACCCAGCTCTACCCCGCCTACGCCGAGAAGGAGTGGCCCCGCCTGGCTGCGGGGCTGCTCAAGCTCGCTGCCCGCGGGTTCGGCTTCTACATCGAGTACACGCGGGTTCCGGCCCGGGTGGACGCTGTCCGGGCCCGCCGCGCGCGCCACGACGCCGCGGTCGCCGAGCTGCGCCGCGCGCACACCCCTGGTCGCCGCGGACCGGGGAACCCGTACCGCTTCGAGATCGCCCTCGCCGGTGCCTGCGCTGTGACGTTCGCGGGCAGCTTCACCGCCGGGCTCCTTGAGGCCCGCCACCGCCCGAAGCCGCCCACCCCACCGCGGCCGAAGCCGCCCGCGAGCAAGCGGCCACCGCTCGCCGCGTGAACCACCAGCACCGGGACCGGGCGGACGACGCAGCGCGTGACAGGGTGCCCGCCGTGGACACCGTCGAACAGGTCGTGGTCGCCGCGGTGGACCGCCTCGAGAGCGGCGAGGAAGGGTTCGTGCGCTCGCAAGCTGTCCTCGACGAGCTGGAGCGGGCCGGAACCCCCGGGTCCCGCGAAGAGCTGTACGCACTGCTGGTGGCGATCGTGGGCCCCGAGGCGGCCGGTCTGCGGTTGCTGGAGGGCCACGGCAACTTCGGGTTCATGGACAACCCGCCGGCCGACCCGCCCCACACCGAGTGCCGACTGACCGACCTGGGGCGGATCGTGCTGCACGACGGCGCTGGGACCGCGTTAGGGCTGCCGATCGGGCTGATCAACGGCGACATGACCCGCGGCGGGCAGCAGCCGCCGTTCGAGCCCGGGCGGGTCTTCGACGCCGCGCTGCGGCTGATCGAGGACCCCGGGCTCCCCGATGTCGCGGTGGTGGCCGCGGTCGGCGCCCCGGTGTTCCCCACCGGGTGCACCGTCGAAGGCCGGATCGATGATCTGTTGCGTGGTGAGCCGGTCGATCTGCTGCTCTCCGCGCAGACCAGGGTCGTCGACGACCAGCGGGGCCGGGTCCTGGTGATCACCGGGCTCCCGCCGCAGGTCACCGAGGCGGAGGTGGAGAACGACCTGTTCGAGCGGTTCCGCCGCCCGATGCCAGGAAAGCCGGCCGGCTGGACGCAGACCGCTTTCCGCGGCACCTACTACCACGGCGACGTGAAGCATCTGACGATCGAGGCCGTGTTCGCGGAGTGGGCCGACGAGGCGGACGTGATGAACCGGATCACCTCGGTCGACGGGCTTGTCGAGTCCCGCCGCGCCCACCTGCCCCAACCCGTCGCGGCGACCCTGCGCGACTGGATCACCGCCCTAGGTGTCGTGACCCGTCACGTTGTTAGCAGGCGAGGCGGGTGATCGGTGGTTGGCCGCCGAGGGCGGAGTGGGCGCGGCGAGTGTTGTAGTCGTGGACCCAGCTGTCCAGGGCGGCCAGCCGCG
>NZ_JAJNDA010000025.1 GCF_021026295.1 Actinomycetospora soli | reverse complement strand
ACGACGACGACGAGGAGGAGTACCGGGAGAACATCCTGCTCCGCGCCGTGCGCCGCATCGTCCCGGTCACCGAGGACTACCGCGGCGCCCGGCTCACCGTCCGCGAGGCGGGCCGACGGATGATCACCCCGATGCTCATGGTGATGATCGCCATCGGCCTGACCGACCTCCTGTTCGCCCTCGACTCCATCCCGGCGATCTTCGGGCTGACCAAGGACCCCTACATCGTCTTCACCGCCAACGCCTTCGCCCTGCTCGGCCTGCGCCAGCTGTACTTCCTGCTCGGCGGACTGCTCTCCCGACTGGTCTACCTGCAGTACGGCCTCGGGGTCATCCTCGCCTTCATCGGCGTCAAACTCGTCCTCGAGGCCCTGCACACCAACACGCTGCCCTTCATCAACAACGGACAGCCCGTCCCCGTACCACTGATCGGCATCGAACTCTCCCTCGCCGTGATCATCGGCGTCCTCGCCGTCACCACCATCGCCAGCCTCATCCGCACCCGGGCGGCGCAGGACCGCGACCTCGAATCCGTGTGAGCCCGGCCGAGGGTTCACGGCGCACCCGCCCCACGGATGGCACCCTCGATGGCGTGATGGTCGTCGGGACGGAGCGTGGACACGGGTGACCGCGGTCCTCGACCGTCTCCGCTCCGGCGGGGACGGGGGCTCGCCCCCGCCGATCCGGTCCGTCCGGATCCGGCGGTGGGCCGTGGTCGCCCTGGTGGCGGCACTCCTCGTCGCCGTGCCCGCCGTGGTCGCGGCGTGGCCGGTGTCCACCGCCGAGGTCTCGCCCAGCGAACTGCGCGACCGGGCCGCGGCCTCCGGGGAGCTGCCCTGGAGCGGGTACGCCGAGGCCTCGGGCGGGCTGAACCTGCCCGACGTCGCACAGTTCTCCGACGTCACGACGCTGCTCTCGGGCACCTCCCGCCTGCGCGGCTGGTACGCGGCGCCCGACCGGGTGCGCGTCGACCAGCTGTACCCGGCGGGGGAGCGCAGCCGGTACACGACGCCGACCGGCCAGGTCGTGTGGGACTACGGGGCGCAGCTGCTCACCTACGTCCGCCGCGACCCGTTCGTGCGGCTCCCGCGCCCGGACGACCTGCTGCCACCGCAGCTCGCCCGGCGCCTGCTGTCCGGCACGCTGCCCGAGGACCCGGTGTCCGCCCTCCCCGCGCGCCGCGTGGCCGGGGTGGACGCGGCGGGGTTCCGGGTGACCGTCGCCGACCCGCGCACCACGGTGGGCGCCGTCGACGTGTGGGCCGACCCGGCCGACGGGCTCCCCGTCGCCGTGGAGGTCCGGATCAAGAACACCGCCGGCACCCTCGCCGCGGGACCCGTCGTCGGGACCCGCTTCCTCGAGCTCGACCGGGAGACGCCGGACCCGGCGCTGCTGCAGGTGCAGCCGACGCCCGGAGTGGGCGTGACGCGCAGCCCGACGTCGGACCTGTTCGGCGTGCTCGGCCGCGGCAGTCCCGACGCCGTCCCGGCGGCCGTCGACGGGGTCGACCGGGTGGCCCCGCAACGCGGGTTCGCGGCGATCGGGAAGTACGGGTCGACGCTCTCGCAGCTCATCGTGGTCCCGCTGCCCGCCGACATCGCCGGGTCCCTGCTCGACAACATCGACGACGCCGGGTCCGCCGGCCGCTCGATCAGCGTCACCCCGCCCGAGAACGCGCTCGGTCGGACGGCGAACGCGACGGCGGGTGCGCTCGAGTCGCCCCTGCTGCGTCTGGCCGTGCTGCGCGTGGGCAACCGGGCGTGGGCGGTCGGTGGCCTGGTGCCCGACGACGTCCTCGACCGTGCCGTGGCCGACATCGCCGATTCCGCAGGAGCACCGTGACCAACCTGGGCGAGCGCAGCGACGGGAACGGCGGCGGGGCACGCCGCTCGACCGCCGGCACCGGCGTCCGCACCCCGAGCGAGCCCGTGCCCGCGCAGCGGGCCCGGCCGCTCCCCGGCCCGCCGGTCGCCACACCGCTGGTCATCGAGACCCGCGGGCTCACCAAGCGCTACGGCACCCGTGCCGCCGTCGACGACGTCGACCTGCACGTCGCCGAGGGCGACCGCTACGGCTTCCTGGGCCCGAACGGCTCGGGCAAGACGACCATGGTGCGGATGCTGCTCGGGCTCGTGTTCGCCACCCGCGGCGAGATCCGGGTGCTGGGCCACGAGGTGCCGCGCGAGGTGCACCAGGTGCTGCCGCGGATCGGCGCGATGGTCGAGGGTCCGGCGGCGTACGGGCACCTCTCGGGGCGCGCGAACCTGGATCTGCTCGACGCCTCCGGGCCGGGCCCGCGGGCCGGTCGACGACGGCGGGTCGGGGAGGCGATGGAGCGCGTCGGCCTCGGTGGGGTCGACCGACGTCCGGTCCGCACCTACTCGTTGGGCATGCGGCAGCGGCTCGGGCTGGCCGGGGCGCTGCTCTCCCGGCCGGATCTGCTCATCCTCGACGAGCCCACCAACGGCCTCGACCCGCACGGCATCCGGGAGATCCGGGAACTGCTCATCGAGCTGAACCACGAGGGCACCACCGTGTTCCTCTCCAGCCACCTGCTCGCCGAGATCGAGGCACTGTGCACGCGCGTCGGGGTCGTCGACCGGGGCCGACTCGTCCTCGAGGAGCCGCTCGACGCCGTCCGGCGCCGCACCGGGCGGGTCGTCCTGACGACGCCCGACGCCGACCGTGCGGCCGCCGCGCTCGGCGGGGCCCTGGTCGACCGGACGCCGGAGGGTGCGCTGATCGTGACGCCCGCCGACGGCGACGGGGCCGCCGGTCTCGCCCGCCACCTCGTCGGCGCCGGGGTGCGCATCGACGCCCTGGAGCCGGAGACCGTCAGCCTGGAGGACGTCGTCGTGCGCATCACCGGTCCCGGGAGCGACCGCGCATGATGGTCGTCGAGCTGCGCAAGCTGTTCCGACGGCCGCGCACCTGGGTGACGATCGGGCTGTTGTGCCTGCTGCCCGCGATCGTGGCGGTGTTCCTGGCGTCCACCCGCATCGCACCGCCGCCGGGGCAGGGTGCGGCGTTCCTGTCCGCGGTGCTGGAGTCCGGGTCGCTGTACCCGGCCGCCGCGCTGGCACTGGTGCTGCCGATCTTCCTGCCGGTCGCGGTGGCCGTGATCGCGGGCGACACGGTGGCGGGGGAGTCCGGCGCCGGGACCCTGCGCTACCTGCTCGTCCGCCCCGTCGGCCGGACGAAGCTGCTGCTGGCGAAGCTGGTGTCGGTCGTCGCGTTCGTCGTGGCGACGGTCGCGGCGGTGGCCGGCTCGTCGTACGTGGTGGGCGTGACCCTGTTCGGCGCCGGCGATCCGGTCGCCGTCGTCAACGCGATCCCGCAGATTTCGGGCCCGGGCGGCGGCGGGTCGTCGAGCTCGGCCGGGGGATCGGGTGGCGGGAGCGCGGCGTCGGCCCCGAGCGCCGGTGGTTCCGCCAGCGCGGCGGATCCGGCCGAGCCCGCACCCGCCGCACCCGGTGCCCCGTCGATCGGGACGCCCGGCGCCGACACCGGCTCGCCCACGCAGCTCGACCCGACCGAGGCGCGCGAGCGGGCGGCCGACTCGGTCGCGTCCCTGTCGGGCGACCCGCTCTCCCCGGCCGACCTCGCCCTGCGGCTGCTCGGGGCGATGGCCTACATCACGATCTCCATGCTCGGGGTCGGGGCGATCGCGCTGTTCCTGTCCACCGTGACCGCCTCCTCGTTGGGCGCCACCCTCGGTGCCCTGGCGGCGCTCATCACCTCGCAGGTGCTCGTCACCCTCGACGCCGCCGCCTCCGTGACCCCCTACCTGCCGACCCGCTACTGGCTCGCCTGGATCGACTTCTTCCGCGACCCGATCTTCCTGCGTGACATCCGCGCCGGCCTCATCGTCCAGGCCGCCTACGTCGTGATCCTCATGCTCGCCGCGTGGGCGAACTTCACGACGAAGGACGTCGCGCAGTAGTCAGCTCACGACCTGCCAGGGCCGGTTGTGTCGGGGTTGTCGGGTGGGGTCGAGCCATGTCGGGGGTCGGAACCAGGGCATGTGGTCGACCATGTCGACGTCCCAGCCGCTGTGGTGGACCAGGTCGTGGTGATACCGGCAGAGGCAGACCAGGTTGTCGGGTTCGGTGTGTCCGCCGTTGGCCCAGTGGATGATGTGGTGGATCTCGGAGTGCCGGGCGCGTCGGCGGCAGCCGGGGAACGCGCAGTGCCGGTCGCGGCGGACGATGGCGCGGGCGGTGGCGGTGGGGATCGAGCGGGTTTTGCGGCCGACGTCGAGGACCTCGCCCTTCGAGCCCAGCAGCATGGGGATGATGTCGGCGTCGCAGGCCAACCGCCGGGCGGTGTCGGGGCGGATCCAGGTGGAGTCACCGAGCAGCGCCAGTGCGGTGCTGGTGTCAGTGAGTTGTTGGCGCAGCGTCTCGTAGTCCAACGTGACGGTGAGGGTGACGCGTTCCCGCCCGGGTAGCGCCATGGTGTCGAAGTCCGGCGGGGTCCACGGCCGCCGTGGTGGCGACTCGCCCGGATCGGCCTCGGACTCGGGCTCGGGTGCCGCGTCGGAACCGGTGCCAGCGGCATCGGTTCCGTGGTCCTGCCCGGGCGCGCCGGGGCCGAACATCGAGGGCTCGTCGGCCTCGGGCTCGTCGGTGGCGGGCTCCGGTGCGCGGTTCGCGTCGGATCCGCTGCTGGTGGCATCGGCTCCGGTGTCGCGGCCAGCCGCAGGCTTGTCCGTGGCGGACGTTGCGGACGCGGTGGGCGCGGTGTTGTCGCCGTCGCCGTCGCCGTCGCCGTCGCTGTCGGGGGACGGCGTGTCCGCCTGCCCGGGGCCGGGGTGGGGGTCGGGTTCGTTGAGGCCGGCGTGGTGGCTGGCGGAGATCAGGTCCAACAACCCCGAGGCTTGCCGGGCCGGGAGGGAGCGGTCGGCCTCGTCGCGCGGGTCGTGCCCACGGTTCCCGTCGGCGGATTCCGGGGCTTCCCCGGTGTCGGGGTCGGCGACCACCGAGGACGCCGGAGCAGGCGTGGCGGCCCGGATCGCGTCGTCGAACAACGCCGCGGCGGCCCGTTCGCGGAGTACGAGTTTGGCGTGCAGGTCACCGTTGCGGCGCTTGGTGTAGCGCAACTCGTTGCCCGACGCGTCGTCGTCCTTCGGGGCCGCCCCGTCGGGGTCGAGCCGATCCGCGATCACCGTCGCCGCCGAGAACAACGCCTTCGGCGAATGCGTCGTCGCCAGCGCCGCGAGCTGCTCCTCGGCCGTCGCCAGCACCGCCGGCCCGAGGCCGGGGACCGTGCCGAGACGTTGCATGGTCTTGCGGATGATCTCGACGTGGTGCTCGTCGACCAGCCCGTCCTCGACCACCGCCGCCGTCGCGGGCAGATCCGCCGGTGTCGTGGCCCCGGTGGGGGTGACGGTCTCGCGCAGCGCGTCCGCCTGCCGCTCGAGCAGGCGCACCGTGGTGGGGTCCAGGCGCAGGTGGTCCTCGAGCAACCGCGACATCCGCCGGTACCCGGTCTCGTCAAGGACATCGCTGTCACGGATCGCGTTGATCGCCCGGTACAACCGGGCCCCCGCCAACCGTCGGGCCCGGACCGCGGCCGCGCCCTCGGCCAACAACGCCAACGACTCCGCCGACACACCCTCCCCAGAAGAAGGTTCAGCGGAGGAGACACCCGGAACGGCCCAGGCGGGCTCCGCCGCGAGTGGCGGCTCCTCCTCGTCGTGGAAGGAGTACGCCGAGATCGGCGCGAGGGCGTCCTCGACCGCCCACGCCGCGAGCTCCTCCTCGGAGAGCGGCACGAACGGCGGGTCGTCAGGCAGCGGCAGCCCCGTGTCGGGGTCCCACCCTGCCTCGATCGCCATGCACCCATCATCGAACACCAGTTCGAGAAGATCCAGAGTCCACTCGGAGCAACTTCGTCATCGCGAACGGATCAACGAGTAGCGTGCCCGCCCATGGCCGTCCCGCAGAACGGCGTGCTGGCCCTCGGCACGTCCTCGCACGCCTACCTCGAGTTCGACCGCCGTCACGGGGTCGACGCCGCCGCGCTGGTCCACGCGCTCGCCGAGCTCGCGGTCTCGGTCCGGACGACGGGCGCGGTCAGCCTCGTCGTGGGGGCCCGGCCCGAGCTGTGGGCCGAGGTCGCACCGGAGGACGCCCCGCGGGACGTGCACGGGTTCGACGAGCCGGTCACCGGGCCCGACGGCTTCACCATGCCCGCCACCCAGCACGACGCGGTGATCTGGGTGTCCGGCGGCAGCCGGTCGGTGGTGTTCGACGGGGCGACCACGGCGGTCGCGGCGCTGCGCGACGTGGCCGACCTCGCCGACGAGACCGACGCCTGGTCCCACCACCACGACCGCGACCTGACCGGCTTCGAGGACGGCACGGAGAACCCGCCCGCCGCCGAGGCGCCCGGGGTCGTCCTCGTGCCCGACGGCGAGCCCGGCGCGGGCGGGTCCGTGCTCCTGCTGCAGAAGTGGCGGCACGACGCCCGGCGGTGGTACGCCCTCGACCGCCGGTCGCAGGAGGACGTCATCGGCCGGACCAAGCCCGACTCGATCGAGCTCGCCCCCAAGCCCGAGAACGCCCACGCCGCGCGCACCGACCAGGACACCTACGGCCACATCTTCCGCCGCAACTCCGCCTACGGGGACACGTCCGACCACGGCACGATGTTCGTCGGCTTCTGCGCCGCGCAGGGCCCGCTCGCCGACATGCTCGACGCCATGGCCGGCAAGGACGGGCCCCGCGACGCCCTGACGCTCTACACGACCGCCCTCACGGGCGCCTACTACGTCATCCCCGCGGCCGACAGCCTCGTCCGGCTCGCCCCGGCCCCGGCGGGCTGACCGAGGAGCTCCGCCAGCGTCGCCGTCCCCAGCAGCTCTCCGTCCTTCCCGACGACGGGTGCTGCCGTCACGCCCGCGGTCAGGAGGCGGTGGCGGGCGTCGAGGAGCGTGTCGTCCGGCCCGAGCGTGACCGGGTCGTCGACCACCTCCCCGGACCGCCGCACCAGCCCACGCAGCCGCCCGTCGTCGTCGACGCGCAGCCGGAGGCGTCCGGACCCGTCCGTGTCGTCCCCGGGAACGGGAGCCATCACCTCGTCGACGAACCGCGTCGAGTGCGGGTCCACCTCGTACTCCCGCGAGAGGTGGCCACCGCGACGGGCGATCTTCTCGGTGAGCACCGAGCGCTTCAGCAGCAGCACCGACACCCCGTACGCCGTGGCGGAGGCGATGAGCAGGGGGAGCAGGGCCGACCAGGCGTGCGTGAGCTCCAGCGAGAACACGACCCCCGTGAGGGGTGACCGCATGACGCCGCCCACCGTCGCCGCGAGCCCGACCAGCGCCCAGAACCCGGGACCCACCGGCGGGAGGACGAGGCCGGCGAACGCACCCAGCGCCGCACCGATCATGAAGGTCGGCGCGAGCACCCCGCCGGACGTGCCGGAGCCCAGCGAGAGCCCCCAGATCAGCGACTTCACGACCAGGATCCCGACGATCAGCGACAGCGCCGCGTGCCCGGAGAGCAGGTCGCCGATCACGTCGTAGCCGACGCCCAGCGCCCGCGGCACGATCAGGCCGCCGATCCCGATGACCAGACCGCCGATCGCCGGCCACCACATCCAGTGCAGCCGCCCGCGGAGCAGCTCGAAGGCGTCCTCGGACCGGTAGACCAGGGCCGTCACCGCGACCGCGAGTAGCCCACCGAGCACCCCGATCCCGACGCTGAGCAGCTCCGCGGGCACGGCGATCCGCCAGCCGGCCGTGTCGACCCCGAAGATCGGGCCGGAGCCGAGCAGCGGGACGCGCAGGAGCGTCGCGACCACGACGGCGGCGGTCACGGGCAGGAAACTGCGCGGGCGCCACTCGAAGAGCAGCAGTTCGACGGCGAGCAGCACCGACGCGAGCGGGGCGTCGAACGTCGCCGCCATGCCCGCCGCCGCACCGGCGACCATCAGCGCCTTGCGCTCGTCGTCGGACAGCGTCAGCCGTTGCGCGACGAGGGAGCCGAGGGCGCCGCCGGTCATGATGATCGGGCCCTCGGCGCCGAAGGGGCCGCCGGTGCCGATGCTGACCGCCGCCGAGGTCGGCTTGAGCACCGCGACCTTCGGCTCCACGATGCTGCGCCTGAACAGGATCGCCTCGAGCGCCTCCGGCATCCCGTGTCCGCGGATCTTCTCGGAGCCGTAGCGGGCCATGACACCGACGACGAGCCCGCCCACCACGGGCGCGCCGAGCACCAGCCACCAGGGAGCACCGAGCGTCCCGGGATTCACGGTCGCCGTCGAGAACCGGCCGCCGAACACCGCGTTGGTGATCAACCCGATCAGGGACAGCAGGAGCCAGGCGGCCCCGGCGCCGAGGGCACCGATCGGGATCGCCCAGGCCACGATGACGCCGACGCGGGGCGTGAGGGTGAAGTCGGACAGGGGACCGGGCCGTCTCACGGGGTCATCAGCTCCACGGGGCCGGCGCCGAGGTCGGGGCCGGCGGCGTCTCGAAGGGCGGTCAGGGCGGCGGTGAGCGCGTGGCGCTGCTCGTCCGGGAGCCGGTCGACGAGGTCGGCGAGGGCTTCCCGACGACGGGTCAGCACCGTCACGACGAGCGCGCGGCCGGCCTCGGTCGGTTCCAGCACGACGACGCTGCGGTTGGCCGGGTCCCGACGACGGATCAGGTGGCCCGAGGCCTCCAGCTGGTCCGCGAGCCGGGTCACCGACGAGCCGGCGGTGCCGAGCCGCTGCGCGACGACCGTGCCCGGACTCGGCCCGAGCTCGTCGAGCACGAGCAGCAGGCGGAACGGGGGGAGCGACATGCCGAGGTCCTCGAGGGCCCGGCTCGCGACCCCGACGAGCAGCCGGGTCGTCGCCATGAGGGCGTCCACCGCTTCGTTCACGTACGCAACCATTGCGCAACGCAACGCTTGCGTCAGCTCGGTGTGGTGCCGATCATCGCGTGCCGACGAGGACCGGGCGCCCGACGCCCTCGGCCTGCAGCCGCGAGCAGTCGCCCGGCACGGGTACCGGGAGCGGCCGCGTGCCGAGGGCGCGCAGGGTCAGCCCGACCGCGAGACCCGCCGTCGGGAGCTGGCCGTGCCCGATGAGGATGCCGTCGCAGACCGCCTGGAGCCGGAGGGAGCGCACCCCGGGCAGGGCGGAGGAGTCGGGCGGGGTGACGGTGTCGTCCTGGTCGGTCCACAGCGAGAGCCACGGGACGTCCGGGCGGGGCTGCGCGGCGAGGCGGGCGAGCAGGGAGCTGCCGGGCGCGAGCTGCTGGCACGCCCGCGGGCAGGCGCCCGGCACGAGCGCGCCGCCGGCCGCGGCGAGCTCGGCGCCCTGCAGCGGGGAGCCCAGGGTGACCAGGCGCCGGATCGCGGGCGCGGTGGTCCCGGTCTGCAGGTACAGCCACGACGCCACCCCGCCCGCGGAGTAGCCGACGAGGTCGACGCTCGTGGCGCCGTCGTGGCGGATCAGGTCGCGCACCGCGTCGTCGATCGCCGCCGCCTGCGCGGCGAAGTCCCCCGTCCCGCCGTCGGGAAGGTTCACGACGACGGCGGGTCGGCCCACCACCTGCAGCCGCAGCGCGAGCGCCTGGAGGGCGGCGGTGTTGCCGCCGTAGCCGGGGACGAGGACGACCGGGCCCATGACGGCGGGGTCGGCCTTCGGCGGCACGGCGTACTCGCGGGCGACGGAGACGCCGACGAGCACCGCCACGGCCAGCACGATCGCCGCCATGACGAGCACGAACAGGCGACGGCGGGGAGCGAGGCCGCCGAGGGGCGCTCGTTCGGGCCACCGCGTCACGCCCTCCAGTGTGCCCATGATCGTGTGTGCTCGCGTTAGCGTGCGTCCCCGTGGAGCCCAGCGACGTCGCGCGCCTGTACCGGCGGATCGAACCCCTGCACTCGATGATCTACTTCGCGCCCGAGGTCGGGGAGGAACTGGCCGAGCTCGGCATCGAGCACCCGCGGGCCCAGTACTTCGCCCAGCGGTCGGCGGCGATGGGGGCGGTCGGCCCCGGGGTGGTCGCGGCGACGTACTACAACTTCAACCCTGCCCTGGTCGCACGGTTCGTCCCGGCGATCTGGATGTCCGCCTCGCCGGAGGCGGTGCTCAACGGCCGGCTGCGCGCCGCCGACCGGGCGCTGCGGCGGCTCCTCGGCGACGCCGTGTCCTCGCGGGAGTGCGAGCGGGCCGCGGTGCTCGTCCGGAAGGCCTCCGAGGCGTGCACCCCCGAGGGGCGCCCGCTCTACGCCGCGCACGCCGACCTGCCCCGGCCCGACGAGCCGCACCTCGCGCTGTGGCACGCGATCACCCTGTTGCGCGAGTACCGGGGCGACGGCCACCTGGCCGCGCTGCTCGGCGCCAGGGTGTCCGGGCTCGAGGCCCTGGTCCTGCACACCGCGACCGGTCGGGGCTTCCTGCCCGAGGTCGCCCAGGCCACGCGGGGCTGGAACGCCGAGCAGTGGGGCGAGGCCGTCGCCGGTCTCCGCTCCCGCGGCCTCGTGGACGCCGAACTCGGCCTCACCGAGGAGGGGGCGGCGTTCCGCGACGGCATCGAGGATGCGACGAACCGCACCTCGGCGGCACCGTGGGAACACCTGGGCGCCGACGGGTGCGCCGAGCTGGCGGACCTCGGCGGCGGGCTCACGAAGCGCCTGCTCGAGGCGGGCGCGTTCCCCGCCGGCGTGTTCGCGCCGGGGGCCGACCGGACGCCCAAGGGGTAGCGCCGGTCGGTCCGGGACCGTGCGGCCCGGCGTCCGCCACGACTCACGGCAGGCGCTGCGGGTCGCCCGACCCCACCTCCCCGTGCGCGCCGGCCCGCTTCGCGAGCCAGATGCCGCCGCCGATCACGAGCGCGCCCGCGATCAGCCAGCCGAGCGCTCCGAGCAGCCAGTGCACGAGCGGCAGGACCACCCCACCGAGCAGCACGAGCGCACCGATACCGACCAGGATCCACACCACGATCTTCATGAGGTCGATGCTCCGCCGACCTGCGCGCCACGGGATCGGGGTGCGACCCTGAGTTTCATGCGGGTCACCGTGGTGGGTGCCGGGATCGTCGGGCTGTCGACCGCGGACGCGCTGCTGCGTCGCGGCCACGACGTCACCGTCCTCGAGGCGCGCCGCCCGCTCGGCGCCCGCAGCGCCGGGACGTCGCGCGTCTTCCGGCTCGCGCACGGCGACCCCGAGCTGGTGGCCGCCGCGGTCGAGGCGCGCCGGCTGTGGGACGTCTGGTCCGAGCGCGCCGGACGTCCGCTGCTCGGCGGCGAGGGCACGGTCCTCTCCGGCACCCGCGTCGACGGCTGGGCCGCCGCCATGGCGGCCGCGGGCGCGGACCACGAGCGGGGCGACCCGCCGTCGGGAACCCTCGGACGCACCGACGGACCGGTGCTCCACGACCCGGCCGGGGGAGCGCTCGACCTCGCCGGCGCGGGCGAGCTGCTGCTCCGCACGACGAAGCCCCACCTGCGCCCCGGGCGGGTGGTCGACCTGGACGAGCTGATCGCCGACGCCGTCGTCCTCACGGCCGGGGCGGGCACGGCCGAGCTCGCCGCGCAGGTCGGCGTCGCGGTGCCCGCCGAGCTCTGCCACCACGTCCGGTTCTCGTTCCGGTTCCGCACGGCGCCGTCGACCGTCCCGCCCGCCCACATCGACGACGCGACCTATCAGCACCGCACCCCCGAGGGGACCTGGGCGATCGGGGGCCACCTGCCCGACGAGCTGACGACGACGGCGGCGCACTCCCTCGACGACGTCCGGCGGCGGTCCCGCGAGACGGTGACCGCCCACGTCGCCGAGCGACTGCCCGAGCTGGAGCCGGACCCGGTCGACGAGGTGACCTGCACGCCGACCGCGGGGGAGGGCGACGGGGTGCGCACGGCCCGCGTCGGGACGGTCCACGTGCTGTGGGGCGGCAACCTCGCGAAGTTCGCGCCGCTGCTCGGGGAACGCCTGGCTGCGGCGGTCACGGAGGACCACGTGGCGCACGCCATCGGTCCACCCGACGACCCTGCGGATCACGGTCGGTAACCTGGGAGGGTCCGGCACCCTGTCTGAAGGAAGTCTCTCCTCGTGACCACGTCCGCACCCGAGCGGCCCGGGTCCGCCGATCACGCCCTGCGCACGGACCTGCGCAACATCGCGATCGTCGCCCACGTCGACCACGGCAAGACCACGCTCGTCGACGCCATGCTCCGCCAGTCGGGCGCCTTCTCCGCGCGGGCCGAGCTCGTCGACCGGGTGATGGACTCCGGCGACCTCGAGCGCGAGAAGGGCATCACGATCCTCGCGAAGAACACGGCCGTGCGCCGCGGGGACGTCACCTTCAACATCATCGACACCCCCGGCCACGCCGACTTCGGCGGCGAGGTCGAGCGCGGGCTGTCGATGGTCGACGGCGTCGTCCTGCTCGTGGACGCCTCCGAGGGCCCGCTCCCGCAGACCCGCTTCGTGCTGCGCAAGGCGCTCGCGGCCCGCCTGCCCGTGATCCTCGCCGTGAACAAGACCGACCGCGCCGACGCCCGGTGCGAGGAGGTCGTCAACGAGTCGCTCGACCTGCTCCTCGAGCTCGCCACGGACCTGGAGATGGACGACGACGTCGTCTCCCAGCTCCTCGAGCTCCCGGTGGTCTACGCCTCGGCGCGCGCCGGCAAGGCCTCGCTCGAGCGCCCGGCCGACGGCACCGTGCCCGAGTCCGAGAACCTCGATCCGCTCTTCGAGCTGCTCCTCTCCGAGGTGCCCGCCCCGGCGGACGACCCGGAGGGCACCCTGCAGGCCCACGTCACCAACCTCGACGCGTCGGCCTACCTCGGCCGCATCGCGCTCTGCCGCGTCCGCTCCGGCCGGATCCGCCGCGGCCAGCAGGTCGGCTGGTGCCGCGAGGACGGCACGGTCACCCGCGTCAAGGTCACCGAGCTGCTGCGCACCGAGGGCCTCGAGCGGGTCTCGGCCGAGGAGGCCGCGGCGGGCGACATCGTCGCCGTCGCCGGCATCGCCGACGTGACCATCGGCGACACCCTCGCCGACCCCGAGGACCCGCACCCGCTGCCGCGCATCACCGTCGACGAGCCGGCGATCGCGATGACGATCGGCATCAACACCTCGCCGCTCGCGGGGCGCGACCCGAAGCCCGGCACCAAGCTCACCGCGCGCCTGCTGAAGAACCGGCTCGACGCCGAGCTCGTCGGCAACGTCTCGATGCGCGTCCTGCCCACCGAGCGGCCCGACGCGTGGGAGGTGCAGGGTCGCGGTGAGCTGGCCCTGGCCATCCTCGTGGAGACGATGCGCCGCGAGGGCTTCGAGCTGACGGTGGGCAAGCCCGAGGTGGTCACGAAGACCGTCGACGGCAAGCTGCACGAGCCGTTCGAGCGGCTCTCGGTCGACGTCCCGGACGAGCACCTCGGGGCCGTGACCCAGCTGCTCGCCGCCCGCAAGGGCGAGATGCTCGAGATGACCCACTCGACGTCGTCGGACCACGTCCGCCTCGAGTACCGGGTCCCCTCGCGCGGGCTCATCGGCTTCCGCACCGAGTTCCTCACCGAGACCCGCGGCACCGGGATCGCGAACCAGCTCTTCGACGGCTACGGGCCGTGGGTGGGGGAGCTGCGGGCGCGACTGTCCGGCTCGCTCATCGCCGACCGCTCGGGCCCGGTCACGGGCTACGCGGTGGGCCTGCTCTCCGAGCGCGGCGAGCTGTTCGTCGGCCCCACCACGCAGGTGTACACCGGCATGATCGTCGGGGAGAACTCCCGCTCCGACGACATGGAGGTCAACATCACCCGCGAGAAGAAGCTGACCAACATGCGGTCCTCCACCGGGGACGAGCTGGTCCGCCTCACCCCGCCGCGGCTGATGTCCCTGGAGCAGTCGCTGGAGTTCTGCGCCGAGGACGAGTGCGTCGAGGTGACGCCGTCGGCGGTGCGGATCCGAAAGGTCGAGCTGGACTCGCACACCCGCAACCGGCAGCGGTCGCGCGCCAAGCAGGGGCTCGCGACGAAGTAGTGGTCGCGTCGGGGTCGCCCGGTCCGTCACGATGCGCGTGACACCGAGGAGGCCCCGATGACCGTGACCTTCGACCTCGGCCTCGACCCCGGCCGCATCACCGCGGTCTGGATGCTCGGGTCGTTCCTGATCGTGTTCCTGGTGACCCGCGTGATCACGCGGCTCATCCGGGCCGGTCGCGGACCGTTCCGCGACACCTCCGTCGGCGGCGTCCACGTCCACCACCTCGTCTACGGCATCGCCCTGATGCTGCTGGCCGGGGCGGGGGAGTTCATCTACCGGCCCGACGGCGTGTGGCGCACGGTGCTCGCCGTGGCCTTCGGCGCCGGGGCCGCCCTCGCGCTCGACGAGTTCGCGCTCTGGCTGCGGCTCGCCGACGTCTACTGGTCCGACGAGGGCCGGCTCTCGGTCGACGCGGTGCTCATGGTCGCCGTGGTGGGCACGCTGCTCGTCCTGGGCGCCAACCCGTTCGGCGCCAGCGGCGACGACGGGGCGCTCGGGGCGGCGCTGTCGGCGATCGTGACGTCGGGTGCGGCGATCACCGCCGCGTTCAAGGGCAAGATCGTCACGGCGATCATCGGGGTCCTGCTGCCGCCCGTGGCGCTGCTGGGCGCACTGCGCCTCGCCCGGCCGGGATCACCGTGGGCGCGCCGCCGCTACACGCCGGGCTCCCGGCGGGACGTCCGCTCGCGGTCCCGGTACCCGGAGGGCGCCCGCAACCCGTGGGACCGCGTGGTCGACCTGGTCGGCGGGATCTCGCGGAAGACGTGAGGACCTGGTCGCGGCCCGGTCGCGCGGTACTCGCTTTGGGGGGCGCCCGGCCCTTGTCGCGGGGAACTGGCCGGGGCGCCCGGCCTTGTCGCGGTGAGTCCCCACGACAAGGTGCCGCGGCCCGGTCGGAAGCCCGCGACAAGGCGGGACGTGGGCGAGCCGCAGAATCTCGTCCACCTCACCGGGCCCTTGTCGCACGGAACCGCCCGGGACGCCAGACCTTGTCGCGGCGACTCCCCACGACAAGGTGCCGCAGCCCGGTCGGGAGCCCGCGACAAGGCGGCGAGTGGGCGAACCGCAAGGTCTCGCCGACCTCGCCGGGCCCTTGTCGCGGGGAACTACCCGGGACGCCCGACCTTGTCGCGGCGACTCCCCACGACAAGGTGCCCCAGCCCGGTCGGGAGCCCGCGACAAGGTCCCCGGCCACGGGCGGGCGGGACCCGCCGTCAGGACCCGTCGTCGGGAACCCGCAGGACCTGGGTGGGGGCCTCCATCTTCTTGACCTCACGGTGCTTGCGGTAGCGCTTGACCAGCATGAACCCGACGAGGCCGACCAGGAGCACCAGCACGATCGTCTGGAAGACCCCGGCGTACTGCTCCACGAGGTGCCACTGCGAGCCCAGCGCGTAGCCGCCGCCGACGAAGACCGAGTTCCAGATCAGGCTGCCGAGCGCCGTGAACATCGTGAACTCCCACCAGGGCATGCGACGCTGGCCGGCGGGGATGGACACGAACGACCGGACGCCGGGGATCATGCGGCCCCAGAAGACCGAGGCCCGGCCGTGCCGGTCGAACCACGACTCGGCCTTGAGCACGTCGTCCTCGGAGACCAGCGGCATCCGCGCGATGGTGCGGCGGACCCACCCGTCGGAGCAGAGCATCCCGACGAGGTAGAGCGCGATCGCACCGACGACCGAGCCCGCCGTCGTCCAGATGATCGCCGCCCAGACCGAGAACTCCCCCCGCCCCGCCGCGAACCCCGCCAGCGGCAGGATGATCTCGGACGGGATCGGGGGGAAGACGTTCTCGATCGCGACGATCAGTCCGGCTCCGGGGGCGCCGAACGTGGCCATCAGGTCGGTCGCCCAGCCGGCGAGACCGCCGTCGGTGGGCGGAGGGGCCTGCAGCGGGAGCATGATCATCCAACGTCCGGCATGTCCGTTTTTCTCCCGGGTGCGCCTGAGATCTCGCTGAGATCTAGGCCTCGGACTCCGCACGGTCGTCGGTGGCCCACGCGGTGTGGAAGGTCCCCTCGCGGTCGACGCGGCGGTAGGTGTGCGCCCCGAAGAAGTCGCGCTGGCCCTGCACGAGGGCGGCCGGGAGCCGGTCGGCCCGGATGCCGTCGTAGTAGGCGAGCGCCGAGGAGAAGCCCGGCGTCGGGATGCCGAGCTGGGCCGCGCTCGCGACCACCCGGCGCCACGAGTCCTGCGCGCCGCCGATCGCGTCGGCGAACGAGGAGTCGGTGAGCAGCGTCGTCAGGTTCGGCTCGCGCGAGTAGGCGGCCGTGATCTCGTTGAGGAACTTCGCGCGGATGATGCAGCCGCCGCGCCAGATGCTGGCGACCTTGCCCAGGTCGATGTCCCAGCCGTACTCCTCGGCGCCGGCCTGGATCTCGTTGAAGCCCTGCGCGTAGGCGACGATCTTGGAGGCGTAGAGCGCCTGCTCGATGTCGTCGGCGAAGCCCTCCGCGGCGGCGCCCTCGAGGCGGGCCCCGGAGACGCCGGGCAGCCCGCGGGCGGCGTCGCGCAGCGTCCGGTTGCCCGAAAGGGAGCGGGCGAAGGTCGCCTCGGCGATCCCGGTGACCGGCACCCCGAGGTCGAGCGCGGCCTGGACCGTCCAGCGGCCCGTGCCCTTCTGCTCGGCCTCGTCGGCAACCACGTCGACGAACGGCTTGCCGGTGGCGGCGTCGGTGTGCGCGAGGACCTGCGAGGTGATCTCGATGAGGTAGGAGTCCAGGCGCCCGGAGTTCCACTGAGTGAAGGTGTCCGCGATCGAGGACGGCTCCATCCCGAGGCCCTGGCGCAGGAGGTCGTAGGCCTCGGCGATGAGCTGCATGTCGGCGTACTCGATGCCGTTGTGCACCATCTTGACGAAGTGGCCCGCGCCGTCGGCCCCGATGTGGGTGCAGCAGGGCTCGCCGTCGACCTTGGCCGAGATGTCCTCGAGCAGCGGCCCGAGGCTGTCGTAGGCCTCGGACGGCCCGCCGGGCATGATGCTCGGCCCGTTGAGCGCGCCCTCCTCGCCGCCGGACACGCCCATCCCGACGAAGTTCAGCCCCTTCTCCGAGAGGGCCTTCTCCCGACGGCGGGTGTCGGCGTAGTGCGCGTTGCCCGCGTCGATGATGACGTCGCCCTGCTCGAGCAGCGGGACGAACTCGTCGATGACCGCGTCGGTGGCCTTCCCCGCCGGCACCATGAGGATGATCCGACGGGGTCGCTCGAGGGACGCCACGAAGTCCTCGGCCGAGTAGGACGGGACGAAGGTCCCCTCGTCGGAGAAGTTCTCGGCGAGGTCCCTGGTGCGCTTGTCGGTCCGGTTGTGCAGCGCCACGGCGTGCCCGTGCCGCGCGAGGTTGCGTGCGAGGTTGCGCCCCATGGTGGCGAGGCCGCTGACGCCGATCTCCGCTGTCTGACTCACACCGAGCAGTGTGCCCGCGAACGGGGTCGCGACACGCTCGACGGGGTGACGTTTCCTGCGCGCCGCTAACGGTTGTGATCCCGGCAGCGAGGTAGGGGTCGTACCGCGACGGCAGCAGACCGTCGCGGACGGTCACGGGGGAGTACGACGAACGATGACGGATCGCACACCTGACACCGGCGGCACGGTCGGCGGCGGTCGCGCAGCGGCACGACGGGCCGCGGCCCGCGCCACCCGACGCACGCGCTTCCTGCTCGCTGCGATGCTCACCCTCGTGGTGGCGGGCGGCTCGCTCTTCGTCGGCAACGCGGTCGGGTCGGCGGCGACCTACCCGCAGGTGTGCGAGAAGTTCGGCTCGAAGCTCGTCGGCGGCAAGTACGTCGCGCAGAACAACAAGTGGGGCACCGACAAGAACCAGTGCATCACGCCGTTCGACACCGGCTTCTCGCTCGACGTCGCGGACGGCACCAACAACACCGGCCCGGCCTCGTACCCGTCGCTCTACCGCGGCTGCGTGTACGGCTACTGCACCCCGGGCTCGACGAACGTCTTCCCGGCCCCCGTCCGCACGCTCGGCACCGTCCGGTCGACCTTCACGACGACGGGTCCGGACAGGACCCAGCCGGTGAACCAGTACAACACCGCCTACGACATCTGGTTCGACCCGACGCCGACCAACACGGGTCGCAACACCGGCGCCGAGATGATGATCTGGCTGAACCGGACCTCGTGGGTGCAGCCGATCGGCAAGCCCTACTACGACGTCAACATCGGCGGCGCGGTCTACACGGTCTGGTACGGCAAGATCGACCTGCCGGTCATCTCGTACGTCCGCAAGACGCCGACCACCGCGGTGTCGAACCTGCCGATCGACGCCTTCGTCCGGGACGCCACGCTGCGCGGGGTCGTCAAGAACACCTGGTACATGACCAGCGTCCAGGCGGGCTTCGAGCCGTGGACCGGCGGCAAGGGCCTCAAGGTCACCAACTTCTCGGTGACGCGCAACGGGCTGTAGCCCCGCCCTCGTGACAGGAGAGCGTCGTCGCCGGCACCCCGTGCCGGCAACGACGCTCTTGTGTCATCCGCGGAGACTCATGCGGGGGTGGTGGTGCCCTGCAGGCCCAGTTTGTCGATCCAGGCGGACAGCCCGTCCAGGGCGGCCTTGGCGCCGGCCTCGGTCTCCGGGGCGGGCGTGAACACGCGCTCCTCGCCCTCGCCCGAGACGTTCTTCATCGCGAACGGGATCGGCACCGCCGCCGCGACCGGGACCATGTTCAGGCCGATCAGCACCGGCCAGAGCGCCTCGGCCGCGCGCGTGCCCGCGGCGACGCCGCCGTAGCTCACGATCGTCGCCGGCTTGCCCGCCCACTCGCGGTTGAGGTGGTCGAGGGCGTTCTTCAGGGCCGCGTTGAAGCTGTGGTTGTACTCCGGGGTGACGAACACGAAGGCGTCGGCGCGCTCGATGATCGCGGAGAACCGCTTCGTCGAGTCGAGCGTGTACCGCCCGAGGCGCGGGTGCTCGGGCTCGGCGAACATCGGCAGGTCGACCTCGGCGAGGTCGACGATCTCCACCTCGAAGCCCTCGTACGCCCGCGCGTAGCCCGCGAACCACTGCGCGACGGGCTCGCCGACGCGGCCGGGCCGGGTGCTCGCGACGATGATCTGCAGCAGCGGACGCCGGGCGTCGTCGCTCATGGATGCTCCTTCGTACGGCTAACAGTTGTCCTCGCAACCATCCTGCACCGGAAGCCGTCGGGGTGCCTCGTTACCCTGGGCACGTGACGACGCTCCTGTCCCGGTCCGACCTCCGCGGTGGCGTCCCGGCCCCCGCGCAGCTGCGCGCGATGCTGCCCCGCGCGGAGGTGAACGTCGACGCGGTCGTCGAGAAGGTGCGTCCCATCATCGACGACGTGCGCGACCGCGGGGTCGAGGCCGTCCTCGAGTACGGGGAGCGCTTCGACCACGTGCGCTCGGAGTCGGTCCGCGTGCCGCACGCCGCGCTGCGCGAGGCCCTCGAGGCCACCGACCCGCAGGTGCGCGCCGCCCTGGAGACCAGTATCGAGCGCGCCCGGGCCGTCCACGCCGACCAGCGCCGCACCGACACCACCACGCAGGTCGTGCCCGGCGGCACGGTCACCGAGCGGTGGGTGCCGGTCGCCCGGGTCGGCCTCTACGCGCCGGGCGGCCTCGCGGTCTACCCCTCCAGCGTCGTGATGAACGTGGTCCCGGCGCAGGCCGCGGGCGTCGAGGGGCTCGTCGTCTGCTCGCCGCCCCAGCAGGAGTTCGGCGGCCGGCCGCACCCGCTGATCCTCGCCGCGGCGGCCCTGCTCGGGGTCGACGAGGTGTGGGCGGTCGGCGGCGCCCAGGCCGTCGCCCTCCTCGCCTACGGCGGCACCGACACCGACGGTGCCCCGCTCGAGCCGGTCGACACCGTCACCGGCCCCGGCAACGTGTTCGTCACCGCCGCCAAGCGCACCCTGCGCGGACGCATCGCGATCGACTCCGAGGCGGGCACCACGGAGATCGCGATCCTCGCCGACCACACGGCCGACCCGGTGCACGTCGCCGCCGACCTGATCAGCCAGGCCGAGCACGACCCGTCGGCCGCCTCGGTCCTCGTCACGACGAGCCCGGAGCTCGCCGACGCGGTGGACGCGGAGCTCGTCACGCAGGTCGGCACCACCAAGCACGACGAGCGCATCCGCACCGCCCTGTCCGGGCCGCAGTCCGGGACGATCCTGGTCGCGGACCTCGACGACGGGGTGCGCGTGGTGGACGCCTACGCCGCCGAGCACCTGGAGATCCAGACGGCGGACGCCCCCGGCGTGGCCGCGCGGGTGCGCAACGCCGGTGCGATCTTCGTCGGTCCGCACAGCCCGGTGTCGCTGGGCGACTACTGCGCCGGGTCGAACCACGTGCTGCCGACCGGCGGGTGCGCCCGGCACTCCAGCGGGCTGTCGGTGCAGACGTTCCTGCGCGGCATCCACGTCGTCGACTACTCCGAGGCCGCGCTGCGCGACGTGGCCGACCAGGTGGTCGCGCTCGCCGAGGCCGAGGACCTGCCCGCCCACGGGCAGGCCGTCGCCGCCCGCTTCGGGAGCCGGCGGGAGTGGAACCGGTGAGCGACGTGATCGGCGCGGGCGTGGAGCTCGCCGACCTGCCGCTGCGCGACGACCTGCGCGGCCGCTCGCCGTACGGCGCCCCGCAGCTGCAGGTCCCGGTCGCGCTCAACACCAACGAGAACCCGTTCCCGCCGCCGCCCGCGCTGGTCGAGGACGTCGCCGCCGCCACGCGGGAGGCGGCCGCGGCGCTGCACCGCTACCCCGACCGGGACCACGTGGCCCTGCGCACCGCGCTCGCCGAGTATCTGACCGCCGCGACCGGCGTCCCGCTCGCCACCGAGAACCTGTGGGCGGCCAACGGGTCGAACGAGGTGCTCCAGCAGCTCCTGCAGGCGTTCGGCGGGCCGGGCCGGCTCGCGCTCGGGTTCGAGCCGAGCTACTCCATGCACCCGATCCTCGCCGCGGGCACGCGCACCGACTGGGTGCCCGCGCCTCGTCGGGACGACTTCTCGCTCGACGCGGCGGCCGCCGTCGACGTGGTCCGCGAGGCGCGTCCCGACGTGCTGTTCGTGACGACGCCGAACAACCCGACCGGCCAGTCGATCGAGCTGGACGAGCTGGCCGCGATCGCCGACGCCGCACCGGGCGTCGTCGTGGTCGACGAGGCCTACGTCGAGTTCTCGTCCGGGCCGAGCGCGGTCGAGCTGCTCGCCACCCACGGGCACAAGCTCGTCGTGAGCCGCACGATGTCGAAGGCCTTCGCCTTCGCGGGCGGGCGCCTCGGCTACCTCGCGGCCGCGCCGGCCGTCGTCGACGCGCTGATGCTCGTCCGCCTGCCCTACCACCTCTCGGCCCTCACACAGGCCGCGGCGCTCGCGGCGCTGCGCCACGCCGACGAGACGCTGGCGCTGGTCGGCACGCTGTCGCGGGAGCGAGACCGCATCGCGACGGCGCTGACGGAGCTGGGCTACGCGGTGGTCCCGTCGACCGCCAACTTCCTGCTCTACGGCGGGCTGCCGCTCGGCGACGCGCACGCGACGTGGCAGGCCTACCTCGACGCCGGGGTGCTGGTCCGCGACGTCGGGATCCCGGGGCACCTGCGGGTCACGGTCGGCACCCCGGCCGAGAACGACCGCTTCCTGGAGGTCAGCGCCGCGCTGCGTCAGCGCTGACGCGTGCGGATGTGCGCTCGCTCGCCCTGCGGGCCGAACAGGGCGAGGATCTCGGCGGGCTCGGTCCCGGCGTTGCCCATGGCGTGCGGGACGTGCGTGTCGAACTCGACGACCTCGCCGGGGCGCAGCACGACGTCGTCGTCGCCCAGCCACAGCCGCACCTGCCCCGACAGCACGTACGCCCACTCGTAGCCCTCGTGCGACTGCTGCTCGAGGTCCCGCCCCGGGTAGCCGACCGGCATGATCAGCTTGTAGGCCTGCAGCCCGCCGGGGCGACGGGTCAGCGGCAGCATGGTCAGCCCGTTGCGCCGGACCGGCCGCAGCCGCACGCGCGGATCGCCCGTCGGGGGCGCGTCGACCAGCTCGTCGAGCGCCACCTGGAACGCGCGGGCGAGCGGGAGGAGCAGCTCCAGGGTCGGGCGGCGGCCCCCGGACTCCAGGCGCGACAACGTCGAGAGCGAGATGCCGGTCGACGCGGCGACGTCGGTCAGCGTCAGGCCGCGGGCCGTCCGCAGCGCCCGCAGGCGCGGCCCGACGTTGTCCAGGATCTCGCCGTCGTCCATGTTGCTGTTATAGCAAGAAGGTTTGCCGGTTCGCTGCCCTCGGGCGCAGAGTCGTCGGCATGAGCGAGAACTGGGACGTGATCGTGGTCGGCGGCGGGGCCGCCGGCCTGGCGGCCGGGCTGACCTTGGCCCGGTCCCGACGGCGGGTGCTGGTCGCGGACGCGGGCGAGCCCCGCAACGCGCCGGCCGGGCACATGCACAACTACCTCGGCCGCGAGGGCACCTCGCCGGCCGACCTGCTCGCCGACGGGCGGGCCGAGGTCGAGTCCTACGGCGGCGTGGTCCGGCGGGGCGCCGTCACGTCCGCCGCCGCGTCGGAGGCCGGCGGCTTCGACGTGACGCTGGACGACGCGGGTCGCCACCACGCGCGGCGCCTGGTGCTCGCGACCGGGGTGGTCGACGAGCTGCCCGAGGTCGAGGGGCTGGCCGCGCGGTGGGGCCGCGACGTCCTGCACTGCCCGTACTGCCACGGCTGGGAGGTCCGCGACCGGCGGATCGGGGTGCTCGCGACGAGCCCGCTGGCCCTGCACCAGGTGCAGCTGTTCCGGCAGTGGAGCGAGGACGTGGTGCTGTTCGCGAACGACGCGCTCGACCTGACCGGTCACGGCCGCGACGAGCTGGCCGCCCGCGGGGTCGAGGTGGTCGGGGGCAAGGCGACCCGGCTCGTCGTCGGGACCGGCTCGGACGCCCTGGAGGCGGTGGAGCTGGCGGACAAGTCGACGGTCCCCGTCGACGCGCTCGCGGTCGCGACCCGGGTGCACGCCCGCGGCGAGGTCGCGGCCATGCTCGGGCTGCCGACGGTCGAGATGCGGATGGGGGACGTCGTCGTCGGCGAGCACGTCGAGAGCGACGCGCAGGGCCTGACCGCCGTCCCCGGCGTGTGGGCGGCCGGCAACGTCACCGACCTGCGGGCGACGGTGATCGTGGCGTCCGCCCAGGGGGTCTCGGTCGCCGCGGCGGTGAACGCCGACCTGGTCGCCGAGGACGTGCGGCTGGCGCTCATGGCGAGCCGCGACGGCAGCCCCGCGTTCTGGGAACGCTTCTACGCCGAGCGCGACCAGGTGTGGAGCGGGCGGGTGAACCCCTCGGTGGAGGCCACCGCGGCCGCGCTGACACCGGGGACCGCGCTCGACCTCGGCGCGGGGGAGGGCGGCGACGCGTTGTGGCTCGCCGCGCGGGGCTGGCGGGTCACCGCCACCGACGTCGCGCGGAGCGCGTGTGACCGGATCGCCGCGCGGGCGGGGGAGCTGCCGATCACCGCGGAGCGGCACGACCTGTCCGAGACCTTCCCCGACGGCGAGTTCGACCTCGTCGCGGCCTCCTACCTGCACTCGCCGAACGTCGACTTCCCGCGCACCGCGATCCTGCGGCGGGCGGCGGCGGCCGTGGCCCCGGGCGGGACGTTGCTGGTGACGGGGCACGGCCGGCTCGCGCCGTGGTCCTGGGACCCGTCGCTGCGGCTGCCGACGGCCCCCGAGGTGCTCGCGTCGCTGGCGCTGGGACCGGAGTGGGAGGTCGTCCGGGCCGACTCGCCGGAGCGGGTCGCCACCGGCCCCGACGGGCAGGAGGCGGCCGTCACCGACGAGATCGTGGAGGTCCGTCGGCGGTCGTGAGCCGGTGCGTCACACTGGAGGCATGAGCCGCACCGGGCGCGTGGAGCGCGTGACCAAGGAGTCGAGCGTCCTCGTCGAGATCGACCTCGACGGGACGGGGCGCACCGAGGTCGCCACCGGGGTGCCGTTCTTCGACCACATGCTCGACGCGCTCGGCAAGCACTCCAGCTTCGACCTCGTGGTGCGCGCGACCGGCGACGTCGAGATCGACGCCCACCACACCGTGGAGGACGTCGCCATCGTCCTCGGGCAGGCGCTGCGGCAGGCCCTCGGCGACAAGTCCGGCATCCGCCGCTTCGGCGACGCCTGGATCCCGATGGACGAGGCGCTCGCCCAGGCCGTCGTCGACGTCTCCGGCCGCCCGTACTGCGTGCACACGGGCGAGCCGGAGATGATGACCGGCTTCGTCGTGGGCACCAACTACCCGACGGTGCTCAACCGGCACGTCTTCGAGTCGATCGCCTTCCACGCCGGCATCGCCCTGCACGTGCGGGTCACCGGCGGGCGGGACCCGCACCACATCACCGAGGCCGAGTACAAGGCGATCGCGCGGGCGCTGCGGGCGGCCACCGAGCCCGACGCCCGCCTCGGCGGGGGCACCGCCTCGACGAAGGGCGTGCTCGAGACGTGAGCGGGGCCCAGCTCCTCGCCCTCGGGCTGCTCCTGCTCGCCGGGTTCCTGATCGGCGGCGTGATCAGCTTCGGCCGCGAGCGCCGGTGGCTCCCGGCCGGGGTCCTCGCGGTGCTCGCCGTCGTCGCCGCGGTCGCGGCCGTCCTGCGGCTGGTGTGACCCGACTTCCCGGGTGACGCCCGACCGCGCGCGGTTGAACTCCCGCCCCCGGGGAACCAGGACCGGGATGCGAGGCGGGGTGGTGACGATGGAGACGCAGCACGGCGGCGGGAAGGCCGACGAGTTCGAGGCCCGGGTGCACGCGGCCACGGACCCGTCCGAGGTGCGCGACGTCTACGACGAGTGGGCGCCGACCTACGACGAGGACCTGGCGGGCGCGCACGGCGACGACTACCCGCTGCCCGGCATCGTCGCCGACGTCGTGGCGCGGCTCGACGAGCCGGAGAGCGACGTCCTCGACGCGGCCTGCGGCACCGGGCTCGTCGGGGGGGCGCTCGCGCGCCACGGCTTCACCTCGGTCGACGGGCTCGACATCTCGCCGCGCATGATCGCCCACGCCCGGCACCGGCGGGTCTACCACGACCTCGGGCCCGCCGACCTCACCCAGCGCCTGCCCGGGGCCCCCGACAAGTTCGGCGTCGTGACGTGCGTGAACGCCCTGGGGCCCGGCCACCTGCCGCCCTCGGCCCTCGTGGAGTTCGCCCGGGTGGTCCATCGCGGCGGGCACATCGTGCTGACCGTCGGCACCGACGGCTGGGCCGAGGTCGAGCACCATGTCCGCCGGCTCACCACCCGCCGGATCGCGCGCGTGCTGGAGACCGACGAGCACCCGCTGCACCCGTCCACGGGCGCCCGCCACGTCGTGGCGGTCCTCGAGGTGATGGCGGCCTCGGCCCCCACGACCGGACCGGGCTGGTGACCCGGCCCCGATAGTCTGGGGACATGTCGACTCCACCCCACGTCGTCGTCCTGGACTACGGGTCGGGCAACCTGCGCTCCGCCGAGCGGGCCCTCGAACGGGCCGGCGCGAAGGTGGAGGTCACGGCGGACTCCCGGGCGGCGATCGACAGCGACGGCCTCGTCGTCCCCGGGGTCGGCGCCTTCGCCGCCTGCGCGGCGGGCCTCCGCGCGGTCGGGGGCGAGCGGATCCTCGAGCAGCGCCTCGCCGGGGGCCGCCCCGTGCTCGGGATCTGCGTGGGGATGCAGGTGCTCTTCGAGCGCGGCGTGGAGTTCGGCGAGGAGGCCGCAGGCGCCGGTCAGTGGCCCGGCACGATCGAGAAGCTGCACGCCGACGTCCTCCCGCACATGGGGTGGAACACCGTCACCGCGCCCGCCGACTCGCAGCTCTTCGCCGGCATGCCCGCCGACGAGCGCTTCTACTTCGTGCACTCGTTCGCCGCGCGGCGCTGGGAGATGGAGCCGGTCGAGCCGTTCACGCCGCCGAAGGTCACGTGGGCCCACCACGGCGAGGACTTCGTCGCGGCCGTGGAGAACGGGCCGCTGTGGGCGACGCAGTTCCACCCCGAGAAGTCCGGCGACGCGGGCCGCCGGCTGCTGGAGAACTGGCTCGCGGTGCTCTAGGGATTGTCCCGACGGCGGGTGTCGAAGGTCGGTCCGCCCGTTCGACGTGGGGGTGCGGGCCGGGACGGACCCGGCCGCCGAGCACCGAGGAGCACCCGATGCGCTACATGCTGATCATGTCCGCCCCCGAGTCGATGGCGATCGGGGAGCCGGACGCACCGCTCGACGCGACCGAGGCCTTCGAGCTGATGGGCCGCTACAACACCGACCTCGTCGAGGCCGGGGTGCTGCTCGCGGCCGAGGGCCTCGCGCCGAGCGCCGAGGGCTTCGTCGTCACCAAGGACGACCCGGCCTCCGAGGCGGCCACCGTCACCGACGGCCCGTTCACCGAGGCCAAGGAGCTGATCGCGGGCTTCTGGATCCTCGACGTCGCGACCCGGGCGGAGGCCGAGCAGTGGGCGCGGCGGTGCCCGATCGGCCCCGGCGTGCGCCTGGAGGTCCGGCGCGTGCCCGACTTCCGCGAGTTCGAGGGCATCGCGCCCGCCGAGGTGATCGACGCCGAGGCCGCGCTGCGGTCGCGGATCGCCGAGCGCAACGCCCGTTGACGGACCGGGGAGGATGCCGCCATGCGTTTCATGCTGGTCCTGACCTACGACGAGGCCGCAGCGGCCGGACGCCCGCCCGAGCCGGAGATCTTCGAGGAGATGGGGCGGTTCAACCAGGCGATGGTCGACGCGGGCGTCCTGCTCGCGGGTGAGGGGCTCGCGCCCAGCTCCCAGGGTGCGATCGTCGCCTTCGGCGAGGGCGACGGCGAGGAACCCACCGTCACCGACGGGCCGTTCACCGAGATCAAGGAGCTGATCGGCGGGTTCTGGATCCTGCGGGTCGACTCCCTCGACGAGGCCGTCGGCTGGGCGCGCCGCGCCCCGTTCCGCCACGGCGAGCGCGTCCAGATCCGCCGCGTGTTCGACCCCGAGGACTTCGCCGGGGTCGCGCCCGACGAGGTGATGGAGGCCGAGGAGCGGATGCGTACCCAGGTGGCCGACCAGCACGGGTCATGACGACCCCGACCCCCGCCCGGCCCCGCCCGCGCGACCCGTTCGCCGTCCTCGACGCCGTGTGGCGGGCGGAGTCGGCCCGGATCGTGGCGGGGGTCGCGCGGGTGGTGCGCGACGTCGGCCTCGCCGAGGAACTGGCGCACGACGCCCTGGTGGCGGCGCTCGAGCAGTGGCCCGCCGAGGGCGTGCCGGACAACCCGGGTGCCTGGCTGGCGGCCACGGCCCGGCGGCGGGCGATCGACACGATCCGTCGGGAGCAGACCTTCGCGCGCAAGGCCGAGGAGGTGGGCCGCGCCGAGTCCGGCCGGGTCGCACCCGACGCGGCCGACGTCGTCGCCGACCCCACCCGCACGGTCGGCGACGACGTCCTCGCCCTCCTGTTCGCCACGTGCCACCCCGTCCTCGCGCGCGAGTCCCGGGTGGCGCTCACGCTGCGGCTGTTCGGCGGCCTGACCACCGACGAGATCGCCCGGGGCCTGCTGGTCGCGTCGACGACGGTCGGCCAGCGCATCTCGCGGGCCAAGAAGCGGCTCTCGGCCCGGGGCGTGGAGCTGGAGATCCCGTCGGCCGAGGAGCTCCCCGGCCGGCTCGGGGCCGTGCTCGAGGTGGTCTACCTCGTGTTCAACGAGGGGTACACCGCCACGGCGGGCGCCGACTGGATGCGCCACGACCTGTGCGACGAGGCGATGCGCCTCGGTCGCCGGCTCGCGGCGCTGCTGCCCGACCGCGCGGAGGTGCACGGGCTGCTCGCGCTGATGGAGCTGCAGGCCTCCCGGCTACGGGCCCGGACCGGCCCGGACGGACGGCCGGTGCTGCTCGCCGACCAGGACCGGGGCCGCTGGGACCGGCTGCTCGTCCGCCGCGGGCTCGCCGGCCTCGACCGTGCCCGTGGCCTCGGCGGTGCCGACCCCTACACGCTCCAGGCGGCGATCGCGGCCGAGCACGCCCGTGCGGGCAGCGTCGAGACCACCGACTGGGCCCGGCTCGCCGAGCTCTACGGGCAGCTCGCGGCGGTGGCGCCGTCGCCGGTCGTGGAGCTCAACCGCGCCGTCGTCGTGGGTCGGGCCTCCGGTCCGGCCGCGGCCCTCGCGATCGTCGACGGCCTGCGCGACGAACCGGCCCTCGCCCGCTACCACCTCCTGCCGGCCGTGCGCGCGGAGCTGCTCACGCAGCTCGACCGGCCCGCCGAGGCGGCCGCCGACCTCGAGCGGGCCGCCACGCTCGCGTCGAACGAGGCCGAGCGGGCGCTGCTGCGGCGGCGGCTGGAGGACCTGCGGGAGTCGTCCGCGCAGGTGGTCGCGGAGCGGGCCGACCCCGGCTCCTAGGATCACGCACCGTGAGCTTCGACCTGCTGCCCGCCGTCGACGTCGTCGACGGCCAGGCCGTCCGACTCGTCCAGGGCGAGGCGGGCACCGAGACCGGTTACGGCGACCCCCTCGACGCGGCCCGGGGTTGGGTCGACGACGGCGCCGAGTGGATCCACCTCGTCGACCTCGACGCCGCCTTCCGGCGCGGGTCCAACGCCGAACTGCTGGCGGGCCTGGTCGCGCAGGTGCCCGTCAAGGTCGAGCTCTCCGGCGGCATCCGGGACGACGAGTCGCTGCGTCGCGCCCTCGACACCGGGTGCGCCCGCGTCAACATCGGCACCGCCGCCCTCGAGGACCCGGAGTGGTGCGCCAAGGCCATCGCGGAGTTCGGCGACCGGGTGGCGGTCGGGCTCGACGTCAAGATCCGTGACGGCGAGCACCGGCTCGCGGCCCGCGGGTGGGTGTCCGACGGCGGCGACCTGTGGGACGTCCTGGCGCGGCTCGACGCCGAGGGGTGCGCCCGCTACGTCGTCACCGACGTCGGCCGCGACGGCACGCTGACCGGCCCGAACACCGACCTCCTTGCCGCGGTGTGCGCCCGGACCGAGGCGCCGGTCGTCGCGAGCGGCGGCGTCGCGACCCTCGACGACGTGCGCGCGCTCGCGGCCCTCGCGCCGCAGGGGGTGGAGGGCGCGATCATCGGCAAGGCCCTCTACGCGGGCGCGTTCACGCTGCCCGAAGCGCTCGACGCCGCCGCGCGGCCCGCTCAGTAGGCTGATCGCATGGGTGTGGCCGTCCGTGTGATCCCGTGCCTGGACGTCGACGCCGGGCGCGTGGTCAAGGGCGTGAACTTCGTCGACCTGCGTGACGCCGGGGACCCGGTGGAGATGGCGCGGCTCTACGACGCCGAGGGCGCCGACGAGCTGACCTTCCTCGACGTGAGCGCCTCGTCGGGGGAGCGGGAGACGACCTACGACGTCGTGCGCCGCACGGCCGAGCAGGTGTTCATCCCGCTGACCGTCGGCGGCGGGGTGCGGACGAACGAGGACATCGACAAGCTGCTGCGGGCGGGCGCGGACAAGGTCGGCATCAACACCGCCGCGATCGCCCGTCCCGAGTTCCTCGGCGAGTCCAGCCGCCGGTTCGGCTCGCAGTGCATCGTGCTCTCGGTCGACGCCCGGCGGGTGCCGGCCGACGGGCAGCCGACGCCCTCCGGGTTCGAGGTCACGACCCACGGCGGGCGGCGCGGCACCGGGATCGACGCGCTGGAGTGGGCGCAGCGCGGCGCCGAGCTCGGCGTCGGGGAGATCCTGCTGAACTCGATGGACGCGGACGGGACCAAGAACGGGTTCGACCTGGAGATGCTGCGCCGCGTGCGGTCGCTCGTCGACGTCCCGGTGATCGCCTCCGGGGGCGCCGGGGCCGTCGAGCACTTCGCGCCCGCGGTGGAGGCGGGCGCGGACGCGGTGCTCGCGGCGAGCGTGTTCCACTTCGGCATGATGCGGATCGGCGAGGTCAAGGACGCCCTGCGGGAGTCCGGGGTGGAGGTCCGATGACGGTGGCGCCGGAGCTGGGTGCCCGGGTCCGCTGGAACGCCGACGGCCTGGTGTGCGCGGTGGTGCAGCAGTACGACACCCGCGAGGTCCTCATGGTCGCGTGGATGTCGGACGAGGCGCTCGCGCGGACGCTCGAGACCCGCGAGGCGACCTACTGGTCCCGCTCCCGTCAGGAGCTGTGGATCAAGGGCGCCACGAGCGGGCACACCCAGGCGGTCCACGAGGTGCGGCTGGACTGCGACGGCGACACCCTGCTGGTCCTGGTCGACCAGCAGGGCGCGGCGTGTCACACCGGTGACCGCACCTGCTTCGACGCCGACGTGCTGCTCACCTCCGACACCGCGGGCTGAGCGACCGCGCCCAGCACGGCCAGGCCGAGGACGAGGCCGGTCAGCAGGGCCACGAGCGCGGCCAGGCCGGACACCGGGGACGAGGCGGCGAAGACGGTGCCGCCCGCCGTCATCACGGTGCCGTAGAGACCCCACGAGAACATCGACGCCGAGCCGGCGGCCGCGGCGACGAGGTGCCCGCGGCGACCGCGGCCCGCGGTGACCTCGTGGGCGCCGACCACGCCGCCGACCGCCAGGGCCGCCTTCACGACCGCCGCCAGCGCGGCCGAGGCGCTCCAGGGGCCGCCGTCGGGGACGAGGCCCGCGGCCTGGGCGACCTGGACGCCCGCGAACCCCGCCGCCCCGACGGCCGCGAGCCGGACCACCGTGCGCGCCCAGGGGAGTGCGACCCGTCCCGCGGTCGGCGCCCAGCGCCGCCACGCGTACCCGGCGAACAGACCGACCAGCCCGATGCCCTGCAGCGTGAAGCCGACGTGGACGAGGGGCTTCACCCACGGGGCCAGCGGCTCCGGGCCGCCGGCGACCCCGCCGTCGAGCAGCAGTCCGGGCGCGGTGGTCAGCACGATCGGGACGAGGAACCCGGCCCCGACCCAGCCCGGCAGGAGCACCGACCAGGCCGGGGGACGGCGCGTCCCCGACGCGAGGACCACGGCGAGCAGGATCGCGACCGCGTCCATCCCTGCGGTGACGAGGTTGGCCGCGTGCAGGCCGGGGGAGGCGAGGAAGGCCGGGTCCGGGACACCGACCGCGTGCCCGGTGAGCCACAGCGCCTTGAGCACGAGGTACGGGAGCGTGGCGACGACGACGAGCGTGGCGAGCGCGGTTCGCATACCGGGAACGGTGCCCGGCGGCGGTCGCCGGCGGCTCCCGCGCGCGGGGGGACCGGTCTCCCTCGCGCAGGGGAGGAGACCGTCCGCCGCCCGTGTGACGATCACCGCCGTGAGGGTCCTCGTCGGTCGTGCCGCCCACCTGGCGTTCGGTGGTGCGCTGGCGCTGCCCTACGCCGGGCTGGTGTGGCTGTTCGAGCGGACGCTCGGCAGCGGGCCCGGTCTCGTCGTCGGCGTGCTCGGCCTGCTCGCGGTCGCCGGCGGGCTGGGCGTCGCGCTGCTGCCGGTCGTGCGCCCGCTCGCGATCGTGGTCGTGCGCACCCTGCTCGGGGTGGACCTCCCCGACGCGGGCCCCGGGCCGGCCCCGCGCGACGCACGCGTCCGCGCCGCCGCGTGGTTCGCGATCACGGCGCTGGCGGGCGCGGTCGCGGTGCTCGCGGTGCTGGTGCTCGTGCCGCAGGCCGTGGGGTTCGCGGTGCTGCCGCTGACCGGCGGGACGCTGCGGGTGGGCGGCGAGGTGTGGGCCCCGCGCGGAGCCGCGATGCTGCTGGGGCCGCTCGTCGCGCTCGTCGGCCTCGCCCTCGTGGTGCTCGTCGTGACGGGGCTCGGGTCCGGCCTCGCCGGGCTCGCGCCCCGCCTGCTCGGGCCGACGCCCGCGGAGGCCCTCGCCGCGGAGCGCGCCCGGGCCGGGCGGCTGGCGTGGCGCGCCCGGCTCGCCGGGGAGCTGCACGACCACCTGGGCCACACGCTCACCGCGATGACGCTGCAGGCCGGGGCGGCCGGACGGGTCCTCGACGCCGACCCGGAGGCGGCCCGCCGCGCGCTCGCCGCCATCGAGGACCGCGGCCGGGCCGCGGTGGACGAGCTGGACCGGGTGCTCACGCTCCTCCGCGACCCCGAGGGCGCCGACCCCGGCGGGTTCGGTGATCCCGGCGACGTGCCGTCGCTCGTCGAGGGCATCCGCGCCACGGGGCGGGAGGTGCACCTCGTGCTCGAGGGCGAGCCGGGACCCGAGGCACGCCGCGTGGTGCGGGAGGGCCTGACGAACGCCGTGCGGCACGGCGGGACCGGGCCGGTCGAGGTGGTCGTGCGCGCGGGGCCGACCGGCAGCGTCGTCACGGTCACCAACCCGGCCGGGGTCGCCGGGAGCGCGACGCGGCGCGGTCACGGGCTGGAGGGTCTGCGCGACCGGGTCGAGGCCGTCGGGGGCCGGCTCCGCTCGGGTCCGGCCGACGGGTCGTGGACGCTGCACGCCGAGCTGCCCGGGGAGGGCCCGTGACCCGGCTGCTGCTCGTGGACGACGACGAGCTGGTGCGGGCCGGCCTGCGCATGATCCTCGAGGCGGAGCCCGACCTGGAGGTGGTCGCGGAGACCGGCGACGGGGTCGAGGTGACCTCGCTCGTGGGTCGGCACGCGGTGGACGTGGTGCTCATGGACGTGCGGATGCCGCGGGTCGACGGCCTGACCGCCACGCGGCACCTCGTCGAGTCCCTGGCCGACCCGCCGCGGGTCCTGGTGCTCACGACGTTCGGGCAGGAGGAGGCCGTGTACGAGGCGCTCCGGGCGGGCGCTGCGGGGTTCCTGGTCAAGCGGGCCCGGCCCGCCGAGATCGTGGCGGCGGTCCGCACCGTGGCGCTCGGCGACACGCTGCTGTTCCCCGAGGCCGTCCGCGACCTCGCCCGCCGCCGGGCCCCCGCGGCGCGTCCGACGTTGCCGGCGCTCACCGACCGCGAGACCGAGGTCCTGCGCCACCTGGCCCGGGGCGCGACCAACGCGGAGATCGCGGCCGCGCTCGTCGTCGGGACCGAGACCGTGAAGACCCACGTGGCGGCCGTGCTCGGCAAGCTGGGCGCCCGGGACCGGACCCAGGCGGTGGTGCTGGCCTACGAGTCGGGGTTCGTCGTGCCGGGGGAGTGAGGCCGCTGGTCCGGCCGCCGGTCCGGCGGCACGTCGTGCGGCGGGATGCGGGCCGCGGCGGTGGCGCGCAGCGCCGTGACCGCCGCGCGCACCGCGGGGGTCTCGCGGTCGGAGCGCCACACGGCGTCGACGGTGCGGGCGAGCACCGGGCTCGTCGTCAGCATGCGGACCCCGGCGGGGAGGGGCGGGCGGGCGAGGCGGGGCACCATCGCGGCGAGCCCGGCGCCGGCGACGAGCTCGAGGTGGATGGCGAAGCCGCACACCCGGCTCGTCACCCGGGGCTCCACCCCGGCGCGGCGCAGGGTGTCGAGCAGCCAGTCGTGCGCCCGGGAGCTGCGGGTGTCGGCCACCCACTCCAGGCCCGCTCCCGCGAGGTCGGCCAGTGCCACGTGCCCGGCGGACGCGAGCGGGTGCTCGCGGGGGAGCGCGAGGTCGAGCACGTCGTCGCAGAGCTGGGTGCGGGCGGTCCCCGGCGGCGACGGCGACGGCAGCCCCTCCCAGTTCTCGACGACCGCGAGGTCGAGGTCGCCCGCCAGCAGCGCGGGCATCGTCTCCTCGGCCTCGCCGTCGTCGAGCAGGACCGTGAGGTCGGGGTGCGCGACCCGCAGCCGCGCCAGCGTCGCGGGCGCGAGGGCGTGCGCCGAGGTCGGGATCGCGCCGATCCGCAGCGGGCCGACGACCTCGTCGTCGAGCCGGTCGAGGTCCCGCCGCGCCGCCGCCATCCGTTCCAGGAGGGCCGCCGCGTGCTCGGCGAGCACGAGGCCCGCCGGCGTCAGCCGGATGCCGCGGCCCGCCGGCTCGGTGAGCCGGGTGCCCGCCTCCCGCTCCAGGGTCGCGAGCTGCTGGGACACCGCCGACGGCGTGAGGTGGAGCGCGGTCGCCGCCCGCCCGACGGTGCGGTGCGTCGCGACCGCGTGCAGGGCCTGCAGGCGCGCGATCCCGAACATGCAGTGGAGCTTACGGTTCCCGGCCAGGAGAAGTCGCTGGTCCTGAACAGTGCCCCCACGCAGGCTGGACACGTGGCCGTCCCCGACATGCTCGCGACCTCCGCTCCCACCGCCCGCCGGTCCGTCGACCCCCGCCTCATGGCCGTGGTCGGCAGCCTCTGCATCGCGCTGTCGCCGATCCTCATCGCGCTCTCGGGCACCTCCCCGGGGACCGCCACGGTCTTCCGGTGCCTGCTCGCGCTGCCGGTGCTGATCCCGATCGCGCTGCTCGAGCGCCGCCGGACGCGCCGGGCGCAGCAGGCGGGACTCGGGCCCGGTCGGCTCGGTTCTCCCTGGCTCGTCGTCGTGGGCGGCCTGCTGCTCGGCGTCGACATGACGCTGTGGACCGGGGCGATCCACGCGGTCGGGGCCGGGGTGTCGACGGTGCTGGTCAACGCCCAGGTGGTGATCCTCCCGCTGCTCGCGTTCCTGGTGCTCGGCGAGCGGGTGCGGCTGTCGTTCCTGCTCACGGTGCCGGTGATGCTCGTCGGCGTCGCCCTCGCGGGCGGACTGGTCGACAGCGACCCGACCACCGCCCCGGACCCGGTGCTGGGCACGGTGCTCGCCCTGCTCGCGGCCTTCGCCTACGCCGGCTACCTGCTCTTCCTGCGCCTCGGCGCGGCGCCCGGGGAGAAGGCGGCACCGGTCACGCTCGCCACCGTCGCGGCGGCCGTCAGCTCGTTCGCGCTCGGCTCGCTGTGGGAGGGCGTCGACCTGACGCCGGGCTGGACCGCGATCGCGTGGCTGGCGCTGCTCGCGGTCGTCGGGCAGTCGATCGGCTGGGTGCTGATCGCGGGCGGGATGGCGGCACTGCCGTCGTCGACCGGGGCGTCGATCCTGCTGCTCCAGCCGGTCGGGGCCGTGCTGCTCGGCATGGCGGTGCTCGGCCAGTTCCCGACGGCGTGGCAGCTGGTGGGCTGCGCGGTGGTGATCGGGGCGGTGGCGATCGCCGTGCGGCGCCGGGCCGAGCCGGCCCCGGAGGAGGCCGCCGCCTGAGGGTGTCGGACCCCCCGTCCACAATGGGCGACGTGTCCGTCACCGACCCGCCGACCACGCTCGGCGCCGTCTCGCCGAGCCGCGAGCGGTTCCACGAGCTCGCCGCGCACCACCGGGTGATCCCGGTGGTGCGGCGCCTGCTCGCGGACGACGAGACGCCGCTCGGGGTGTACCGCAAGCTCGCCGGGCGCCGCAGCGGGACGTTCCTGCTCGAGTCGGCGGCGAACGGCGAGTCGTGGTCGCGGTGGTCCTTCGTCGGGGCCCGCAGCGCGGCCGCCCTCACCGAGCGGGACGGGCGCGCGCACTGGACCGGGACGCCCCCGGTCGGGCTGCCCGGCGCCGGCGAGAACCCCCTCGACGCCCTGCGCGAGACCCTGGAGCGGCTGCGCACCGACCCGCTGCCGGGGCTGCCGCCGCTGACCGGCGGGCTGGTCGGCTACGTCGGGTACGACGCCGTCCGGCGCCTGGAGCGGATCCCCGAGCTCGCCGAGGACGACCTGCGGATCCCCGAGCTGGTCATGCTGCTGGCCACCGACCTCGCGGCGCTCGACCACCACGAGGGCACCGTCACGCTCATCGCCAACGCCGTGAACTGGGACGACAGCCCGGAGCGGGCGGACGCGGCGTACGACGACGCGGTGGCCCGGCTCGACCGGATGACCGCGGAGCTCGGTGCCCCCGCGCCGTCCACGGTGGCGCAGTACGACCCGGCGGCCGGGCGCTCGCCGCAGGTCCGCCGGCGGTTCGACCGCGACGCCTACCTCGCGGCGGTGGAGACGGCGAAGGAGCGGATCCGCGCGGGCGACGCGTTCCAGGTGGTGGTCAGCCAGCGCTTCGAGTCCGACACCGAGGCCGACGCCCTCGACGTCTACCGGGTGCTGCGGGCCACCAACCCGAGCCCGTACATGTACCTGCTGCGGCTCACCGACGCCGCCGACCGACCGTTCGAGATCGTCGGGTCGAGCCCCGAGGCGCTGGTGACGGTGCGCGACGGCGTGGCGACCACGCACCCGATCGCCGGCACGCGCTGGCGCGGTGTCGACGCCGAGGAGGACATCCTGCTGGAGAAGGACCTCCTCGCCGACGAGAAGGAGCGCGCCGAGCACCTCATGCTCGTCGACCTCGGCCGCAACGACCTCGGGCGGGTCTGCGTGCCGGGCACCGTGAAGGTGCACCGGTTCTTCGACATCGAGCGCTACAGCCACGTCATGCACCTGGTCTCGACCGTCAGCGGCCGGCTGCGCGAGGACCGCAGCGCGTTCGACGCGGTGGCCGCCTGTTTCCCGGCCGGCACCCTCTCGGGGGCGCCCAAGCCGAAGGCCATGGAGATCATCGAGGAGCTGGAGCCCACGCGCCGCGGTCTCTACGGCGGGATCGTCGGCTACCTCGACTTCGCCGGGGACGCCGACACCGCCATCGCCATCCGCACTGGTCTGCTGCGCGACGGCGTGGCCCACGTGCAGGCCGGCGGCGGGGTCGTCGCCGACTCCGACCCGGTCGCCGAGGACACCGAGGCCTCCAACAAGGCCCGGGCGGTGCTCGCGGCGGTCGCCACGGCCGCCACGCTGCGCACGCCCGTCCCCGGGACGGGCGCGACGTGAGGGGGCCTCGCCTGCTGGGCGTCGCGGTCGTCGGGCTGCTGCTCGCCGCCGTGGCGCTCTGGGGCGCCTCCCGCGGCACCTGGCTCACCGCGACCTGGGACGTCCCGCTGCGGGGTCGGGTGGTGGTCACCGCGACCGGGGCGGACGCCGAACCGGTCCTCGTGCCCTGGGCGCTGCTCGCGCTCGCCGCGATCGGTGGCCTGCTCGCCACCTCGGGATGGGGCCGACGGGCGGTGGGCGCGGTCGTCGGGATCGCCGGGCTGTGGGCGCTGCTGCGCGCACTGTCCGGGCTCGCCGCCCCGCCGCCCGACGCGCTGCCGGCCGCGGCCCGGCAGGCGGGCCGGGCCGTCGGGGTGGAGGCGTCCGTGGTGTGGCCGCTGCTCGGCGGGCTCGGCGGCCTCCTGCTGATCGGCGTCGGGCTGCTCGTGACCCTGCGCGGGGCCGCCATGCCGCGGCTCGGGGCGCGCTACGACGCCCCCGGTGCACCGACCCGTCGTCAGGACGCCGACGACGAGGACCGTTCGCTGTGGGCGGCGCTCGACGCCGGCGAGGATCCCACGGCGCGTCCGGAGAGCCCGACACCGAGGGCGCCGGACGGAACCGGTGGGACCGGGAGTTAAACTCCCGGTGTACTCGCCAGGGACCGGAACCGGCGCCCCGCAGCTGCGGGGGGACGGCTCGATCGAGAGCCCGAAGGATGGGGGCAGCACCCGCGTGAGCGTCCTGGAGCAGATCCTCGAGGGGGTCCGGGCCGACCTCGCCGCCCGCGAGGCCGCCGTGGGCTTCGACGAGGTCAAGGCGGCCGCCGCGGCCGCGCCGCCGGCCAAGGACGCGCTCGCGGCCCTGCAGGGGCAGGGCATCGGGGTCATCGCCGAGGTCAAGCGGGCGTCCCCGTCGCGCGGCCACATGGTCGACATCCCCGACCCGGCGAAGCTGGCCCGCCAGTACGTCGAGGGCGGCGCCCGGATCATCAGCGTGCTCACCGAGCAGCGGTACTTCGAGGGTTCGCTCACCGACCTCGACGAGGTGCGCGCCGCCGTCGACATCCCGGTGCTGCGCAAGGACTTCGTGGTCGGCACCTACCAGGTCCACGAGGCGCGGGCCCACGGCGCCGACCTCGTGCTCCTGATGTGCTCGGTGCTCGAGCAGAACGCCCTCGACGCGTTGGTCGACCGCGTGCACTCGCTGGGCATGACCGCGCTCGTCGAGATCCACGACGAGATCGAGGCGGACATGGCGCTGCAGGCCGGCGCGAAGCTCGTCGGGATCAACGCCCGGAACCTCAGGACGCTCGACGTCGACCGCGAGGTGTTCAGCCGGCTCGCGCCCGGCCTGCCCGGCGAGGTGCTGCGGGTCGCGGAGTCCGGGGTGCGCGGTCCCGGCGACCTGATGACCTACGCGGGCCTCGGCGCGGACGCCGTGCTCGTCGGCGAGTCGATGGCCACCGCGGAGGACCCGCGGGCCGCCGTCCGGCAGCTGGTCACCGCCGGGTCGCACCCGGCCTGCCCGAAGCCCGCCCGCTGATGACGGCGGACGGAGCGCAGCGGCTCCCCACCGCCTCCGACGGGCTCACCCGGCACGACCACGACCCCGACGTCGGCGGGCACTTCGGCCGCTTCGGCGGGCGCTACATGCCCGAGGCCCTGATCGCCGCGGTCGACGAGGTCGCCGCCGAGTACGACAAGGCCCGGCAGGACCCGACGTTCCTCGCCGAGCTCGACCGCCTGCAGCGCGACTACGCGGGCCGGCCGTCCCCGGTGACCGAGGCCCGGCGGCTGTCCGAGCACGCGGGCGGGGCGACGATCCTGCTCAAGCGCGAGGACCTCAACCACACCGGCTCGCACAAGATCAACAACGTGCTCGGGCAGGCCCTGCTCACGGTGCGCATGGGCAAGACCCGCGTGATCGCCGAGACCGGCGCGGGCCAGCACGGCGTCGCCACCGCCACCGCCGCCGCCCTGCTGGGGCTCGAGTGCGTGGTCTACATGGGCGAGGTCGACACCGAGCGCCAGGCCCTCAACGTGGCGCGGATGCGCCTGCTCGGGGCCGAGGTCGTCCCGGTGACCACCGGCTCGCGCACGCTGAAGGACGCGCTGAACGAGGCCTACCGCGACTGGGTGTCGTCGGTCGAGCACACGCACTACGTGCTCGGGACGGCCGCGGGCCCGCACCCGTTCCCGATGATGGTGCGCGACTTCCACCGCGTGATCGGGCTGGAGGCCCGCGCGCAGGTGCTGGCGAGCCACGGCCGCCTCCCGGACGCGGTGCTGGCCTGCGTGGGCGGCGGGTCGAACGCGATCGGCATCTTCCACCCGTTCCTCGACGACACGGCGGTGCGCCTCGTCGGGTGCGAGGCCGCGGGCGACGGGGTCGACACCGGCCGGCACGCCGCGTCCATCACCGGCGGCTCGCCGGGCGCCCTGCACGGCGCGCTGACCTACGTGCTGCAGGACGAGGACGGGCAGACCGTCGAGTCGCACTCGATCTCGGCCGGCCTCGACTACCCCGGCGTCGGCCCGGAGCACTCCTACCTCGCCGAGATCGGGCGCGCCGAGTACGTCCCGGTCACCGACACCGAGGCCATGGACGCGTTCCGGCTGCTGTGCCGCACCGAGGGCATCATCCCCGCCATCGAGACCGCTCACGCGATCGCCGGCGCCCTGCGCCTCGGACGCGAGCTCGGCCCGGACGCCACGCTGCTGGTGAACCTCTCCGGCCGCGGCGACAAGGACGTGGAGACCGCCGCGCGCTGGTTCGAGGTGGTCGACCCGGCCGCCCTGCCCACCACCGAGCCGGTGCCCGACGACGCCGCGGCGGGGGAGCGGGAGCTGTGAGCGACACCGGCACCCGCACCGGGCTGACCGTCCTCGACGAGGTCTTCGCCACCGCGCGGGCCGAGAACCGGGCCGCGCTCATCGGCTACCTGCCCACCGGCTACCCCACCGTGGCGGGCTCGAAGGGCCTGCTGGCCCAGACGCTCGACGCCGGCGCGGACCTCCTCGAGGTCGGCCTGCCCTACTCCGACCCGGTGCTCGACGGGCCGGTCATCCAGCACGCCGTCGAGACCGCCCTGCGCGGCGGCGTGCGGACCAGGGACACCCTCGAGGTCGTCGAGTCGATCGCCGCGCGCGGGGGACGGGCCGTCGTCATGACGTACTGGAACCCGATCCTGCGCTACGGCGTCGAGGCGTTCGCGCGGGACCTGGCGGCGGCGGGTGGCCTCGGGCTGATCACCCCGGACCTCGTGCCCGACGAGGCCGCCGGCTGGCTCGACGCCGCCGACCGGTACGCCCTGGGCCGCACGTTCCTGGTGGCCCCGTCGTCGACCGAGCAGCGTCTCGCCTCCACCGCGGCGGCCACGACCGGCTTCGTCTACGCCGCGTCCACCATGGGCGTCACCGGGGCGCGGGACGCGGTGTCCGACACGGCCCCGGCGCTCGTCGAGCGCACCCGCCGGCACACCGACCTGCCGATCGGCGTCGGCCTCGGCGTGCGCTCCGGGGCCCAGGCGGGGGAGGTCGCCCGGTTCGCCGACGGCGTCATCGTCGGCTCGGCGCTGGTGTCGGCCGCGGAGCACGGGCGCGCGGCGGTCGCCCGCCTGGCCACGGAGCTCGCGGCGGGCGTCCGCGGCAACCACACCGGCCGCTGAGGCCCCGCCGACCGGGCCCCCGCCTCACGGACGGTGTCGGGGGCGACCGATAGCGTGAGCGCGTGCTCGCCTCGCTGCCCCTGACCATCCCCAGTCCGCCCCAGGGCGTCTGGCAGCTCGGTCCGATCCCGCTGCGCGCCTACGCGCTGTGCATCATCGCCGGGATCGTCGTGGCGGTCTCGCTCACCGAGCGCCGGTTCGTCGCGCGGGGCGGGGCGCCGGGGTTCGTCATCGACGTCGCGGTGTGGGCGGTCCCGTTCGGCCTGGTCGGCGGGCGGCTCTACCACCTCGCCACCGACTGGCGGACCTACTTCGGCCCGGGCGGGGACCCGGTCGCGGCGCTCTACGTGTGGAACGGCGGGCTCGGCATCTGGGGCGCCATCGCGCTCGGTGCGGTCGGCGCCTGGATCGCGTGCCGCCGCCGGGGCGTGCCGCTCACCGCGTTCGCCGACGCCGCGGCCCCCGGCATCGTGCTCGCCCAGGCCATCGGCCGGCTCGGCAACTACTTCAACCAGGAGCTCTACGGCGCCCCCACCACGCTGCCGTGGGGCCTCGAGATCTACCGGCGGATCGACCCGGGCACGGGCGCGGTGGACAACCTCGCGGGGGTGGCGGTCGACCGCACGCCGATCGAGATCGTGCAGCCCACGTTCCTCTACGAGCTGCTGTGGAACGTCGCGGTCGCGGTGCTCGTCATCTGGGCCGACCGACGCTTCACCCTCGCCCGCGGCCGGGCCTTCGCGCTCTACGTGGCGGGCTACACGCTCGGCCGCTTCTGGATCGAGATGCTGCGCACCGACCCCGCGCTCACGCGGGTGGAGGGCGTGCGGGTCAACGTCATCGTGGCCGCCGTGCTGTGCGTCGCGGCGCTGCTCTACCTCGTCCTCGCACGCGGGCCCCGCGAGGACCTCTCCGGCTCCGTACCGCCCGAGCCGCACGAGCCGACCGGTTCGACGGGGGTCGGTGCGGGTACGCCCGGGTCCGTGACTCCCAGGGACGACGAGAACGACGACGCCCGCGCCGCGCGGCAGTCCCGCGACGAGGCCGCCGCCCCCGACCGCGACGACACCGACACCCACCACGGTGCCGCCGAGCCCTCCGGCGTGGACGCCGAGCCCGAGGGCACGCAGCCCGAGGAGGAGGCCTCCGCGGCCCCGCCGTCCTCCGCGCACGGGTCCTGAGCAGGACCCCCGCGGGGCCCGCACGCCCCGCCGTCGCCCGGTCAGCGGGCTAGACTCTCCCCGGGCCATCGTCGTCCCGGATCCTCGTCATCCGGCTCGCGACGACCGCCGAGGGGCTCCATCCCCGGCGGATCTCCGGGCGCGGAGTTCCGGTGCCCAGGAGGCCCGCCCAGTGCTGTTCTCGTCCGTTCCCGGGCCTCAGGGCCTGTACGACCCCGCCTTCGAACACGACGCCTGCGGCGTCGGTGCCGTCGTGGACGTCCACGGCCGGCGCAGCCACGGCATCGTCGCCGACGCCCTGCAGGTGCTGCACAACCTCGACCACCGCGGCGCCGCGGGCAGCGAGCCGACCAGCGGGGACGGTGCGGGCATCCTGCTCGGCGTCCCCGACGAACTCCTCCGCGCCACCGTCGACGCGGAGCTCCCGGCCCCCCGGCCCTCGGTCGACGGGGGCCAGGAGGAGCACACGTACGCCTGTGGGCTCGTCTTCCTGCCCGCCGACGACGACGGCGCCACCAAGGCCATGGCCCTGCTCGAGCGGATCACCGCCGAGGAGGGCCTCGAGGTCCTGGCCTGGCGCGACACCCCGGTCGACCCGGTGGGCGCCGACGTCGGGTCGGTGGCCCGCTCGGTGATGCCGCGGTTCGCCCAGGTCCTGGTCTCGCACCCCGACCGCACGCTCGCCGGCGTCGAGCTGGACCGCGTGGCCTGGATCGTGCGCAAGCGGGCGGAACGGGAGTCGGTCGAGCAGGGCTGCGGGACGTACGTGGTCTCACTGTCGAGCCGCACCGTGACCTACAAGGGCATGCTGACCACCGACCAGCTGCCGCTGTTCTTCCCCGACCTGCGCGACGAGCGCCTGCTCAGCGCGGTCGCGGTGGTGCACAGCCGGTTCTCGACGAACACCTTCCCGAGCTGGCCGCTGGCGCACCCGTACCGCACGATGGCCCACAACGGCGAGATCAACACCATCCGCGGCAACCGCAACCGCATGCGGGCCCGGGAGGCGCTGCTCGGCACCGACCGGTTCCCGGGCGACCTGCAGCGGGCAATGCCGGTCTGTCCGCCGGGGACGTCGGACTCGGCGAGCTTCGACGAGGTGCTCGAGCTGCTCACGCTCGGCGGCCGGTCGATGCCGCACGCGGTGATGATGATGATGCCCGAGGCGTGGGAGAACCACGCCGAGATGCCCGCCGACCAGCGGGCGTTCTACCAGTTCCACGCGAGCCTGATGGAGCCGTGGGACGGCCCGGCCGCGGTCGTGTTCTCGGACGGCACGCAGCTCGGGGCGACCCTCGACCGCAACGGCCTGCGGCCCTGCCGCTGGTGGCACCTCGCCGACGGCCGCGTGGTGCTCGCGAGCGAGTCGGGCGTGCTCGACGTGCCCGCGGGCGACGTCGTCGCGAAGGGGCGGCTGCGGCCGGGCCGCATGTTCCTCGTGGACACCCGGCGGGGCGGCATCGTCGACGACGACGTGCTGAAGTCCGAGCTCGCGGCCGCCGAGCCGTACGGCGAGTGGCTGCACGCGGGCCTGGTGCGGCTCGACGAGCTGCCCGACCGCGAGCACGTGGTGCACACCCACGAGTCGGTCGTCCGCCGCCAGCAGACGTTCGGGTACACCGAGGAGGACCTGCGGATCCTGCTCGCCCCGATGGCGACGACGGGCGCGGAGCCGCTCGGGTCGATGGGCACCGACACCCCCACCGCCGTGTTGTCGCGGCGGGCACGGCTGCTCTTCGACTACTTCGTCCAGCTGTTCGCGCAGGTGACCAACCCGCCGCTGGACGCGATCCGCGAGGAGCTCGTCACCTGCATGTCCCGGCCGATCGGGGCGGAGCAGAACCTGTTCCACCCGGGACCGGCCAGCTGCCGGCAGGTCGTCCTCCCGTACCCGGTGATCGACAACGACGAGCTCGCGAAGCTCATCCACATCGACCAGGACGGGGACATGCCCGGCTTCGCGGCCACGGTGCTCTCCGGGCTGTACGAGGTCGACGGCGGCGAGACGGCGCTCCGGGCGGCCCTCGACCGGGTCCGCCGGCAGGCGAGCGAGGCCATCGCCGACGGCAAGCGCATCCTGGTGCTCTCCGACCGCGACTCCGACGCCCGGTGGGCCCCGATCCCGTCGCTGCTGCTGGTCTCGGCCGTGCACCACCACCTCGTGGCCACGCGCGAGCGGACGCAGGTCGCGCTCGTCGTCGAAGCCGGCGACGCACGCGAGGTGCACCACATGGCGCTGCTGCTCTCCTACGGCGCCGCGGCGATCAACCCGTACCTCGCGTTCGAGTCGATCGAGGACATGATCACCTCGGGGTGGCTCGAGGACCTCGAGATCGAGCAGGCCATCGCGAACTACGTGAAGGCCTGCGTCAAGGGCGTGCTCAAGGTGATGTCCAAGATGGGCATCTCGACGGTCAGCGGGTACACCGCCGCGCAGGTCTTCGAGGCCATCGGGCTGTCCCAGGAGTTCCTCGACGAGTACTTCCACGGCACGTCGTCGAAGCTCGGCGGGGGCGGACTCGACGTGCTCGCCACCGAGGTCGCCGCCCGGCACGCCGCGGCCTACCCGTCGAACCCGACCGAGCGGGCGCACCGCCGCCTCGACGTCGGCGGCGAGTACGCCTACCGCCGCGAGGGCGAGCTGCACCTGTTCACGCCCGAGACGGTGTTCCTGCTGCAGCACTCGACGCGCACGAAGCAGCGCGACGTGTTCCGCCGGTACACGGCCGAGGTCGACCGGCTGACCCGCAGCGGCGGGCAGCTGCGCGGCCTGTTCCGCCTGCGCTACGAGGACCGGACCCCGATCGACCTCGACGAGGTCGAGCCGGCCTCCGAGATCGTCAGGCGGTTCGCCACCGGCGCGATGAGCTACGGCTCGATCTCCGGCGAGGCGCACACCGACCTCGCGATCGCGATGAACAACATCGGCGGCAAGTCCAACACGGGGGAGGGCGGCGAGGACCCGGTCCGGTTGGTCGACCCGTCGAAGCGCTCGGCGATCAAGCAGGTCGCCTCCGGGCGTTTCGGGGTGACCAGCGAGTACCTCGTCAACGCCGACGACATCCAGATCAAGATGGCGCAGGGCGCGAAGCCCGGCGAGGGCGGCCAGCTCGCGGGCAAGAAGGTCTACCCGTGGATCGCGGAGGTCCGGTACTCGACCCCGGGCGTCGGGCTCATCTCGCCGCCGCCGCACCACGACATCTACTCGATCGAGGATCTCAAGCAGCTGATCCACGACCTGAAGAACGCCAACGACCGGGCCCGGATCCACGTCAAACTCGTCAGCTCGGTGGGCGTCGGCACCGTCGCGGCCGGGGTCAGCAAGGCCCACGCCGACGTCGTGCTCATCTCGGGCTGGGACGGCGGCACCGGCGCCGCGCCGCTGACCAGCCTCAAGCACGCCGGTGCGCCGTGGGAGATCGGGCTCGCCGACACCCAGCAGACGCTCATGCTGAACGGGCTGCGCGACCGCATCTCGGTCCAGGTCGACGGCGCGATGAAGACCGGCTTCGACGTCATGGTCGGGATGCTCCTCGGCGCCGAGGAGTACGGGTTCTCGACGGCGCCGCTGGTGGTCAACGGCTGCATCATGATGCGGGTCTGCCACCTCGACACCTGCCCGGTCGGCGTCGCGACGCAGAACCCGGAGCTGCGCAAGCGCTACACGGGCAGGCCGGAGTTCGTCGAGAACTTCTTCTGGTTCATCGCCGAGGAGGTGCGGGAGTACCTCGCGCAGCTCGGCTTCCGCACCATCGACGAGGCGGTCGGCCACTCCGAGCTGATCGACGCCGGCGAGGCGGTCGACAACTGGAAGGCCCAGGGGATCGACCTGACGCCGCTGTTCACGGTGCCCGACGTCCCCGAGGGCGCCTCGACCGACCGCCGCCGGACGACGGCGCAGGACCACGGACTGGACCGGGCGCTGGACCGCACGCTGATCCAGCTCGCGGAGGGCGCGCTCGACGACGCCGTCCCGGTCCGTCTCGAGATGCCGGTGCGCAACGTCAACCGGACGGTCGGCACGCTGCTCGGCGCCGAGGTCACCCGGCGCTACGGCAAGCACGGCCTGCCCGACGACACGATCCACGTGGGGTTCACGGGCTCGGCCGGGCAGTCGTTCGGCGCGTTCCTGCCGCAGGGCGTGACGCTCGACCTCGTCGGCGACGCCAACGACTACGTGGCCAAGGGCCTCTCCGGGGGCCGCGTGATCGTCCGCCCGCCCGAGGGGGCGCGGTTCACCGAGGCCCCCGACTCCGATCACGACGAGCGGCACACCATCGCCGGCAACGTCATCGCCTACGGCGCGACGTCGGGCGAGGTCTTCCTGCGCGGGCAGGTGGGGGAGCGGTTCTGCGTGCGCAACTCCGGCGCGCTCGCCGTCGTCGAGGGCGTGGGCGACCACGCCTGCGAGTACATGACCGGTGGCCGCGTCGTGGTGCTCGGCAGCACCGGGCGCAACCTCGGCGCCGGGATGTCCGGCGGCATCGCGTTCGTCCACGACCTGCCGGCGGTCCGGGTCAACCAGGAGATGGTCGACCTGCTGCCCCTCGACGGCGAGGACGCCGCCTGGCTGCGGGGGGTGGTCGAGCGCCACCTCGAGCTGACCGGCTCGCCGAAGGCGGCCCGTCTGCTCGACGACTGGGAGAACCAGGTCGGGCACGTCACGAAGGTGATGCCGACCGACTACCAGCGCGTGCTCGACGCCGAGCAGCGCGCCGCGACCGAGGGTCGCGACCCGAACGAGGTCATCATGGAGGTGGCGGGTGGCTGACCCACGCGGGTTCCTCACCTATCCCCGCGAGGACAACCCCAAGCGCCCGGTCGAGGAACGTCGGACCGACTGGCACGAGCTCTACGCCGACGTCACCGACCCGGCGGTCGAGGCGGAGACCCGGCGGCAGGCGGCGCGGTGCATGGACTGCGGCATCCCGTTCTGCCACTCCGGCTCCGCCGGCTGCCCGCTGGGCAACCTGATCCCGGAGTGGAACGACTTCGTCCGGCGCGGCGAGTGGGGCCGCGCGAGCGAGCGGCTGCACGCCACGAACAACTTCCCGGAGTTCACCGGGGCCCTCTGTCCCGCGCCGTGCCAGGAGGCCTGCGTCCTGTCGATCACCGAGCAGCCCGGCTCGGTGACCATCAAGCGGGTCGAGTGGTCGATCGCCGAGGTCGCGTGGCGCGACGGGCACGTCGCCCCGCAGCCGGCGGCGGAGTCGTCGGGCCGGCGGGTCGCGGTCGTCGGCTCCGGTCCGGCCGGGCTGGCCGCGGCCCAGCAGCTCACCCGCGCCGGGCACGACGTCACGGTGTACGAGCGCGACGACCGGCTCGGCGGGCTGATGCGCTACGGCATCCCCGAGTTCAAGTTCGAGAAGTGGGAGCTCGACCGGCGCCTGGAGCAGATGCGGGCGGAGGGGACGCGGTTCGTCGTGAACTGCGAGGTCGGCGGGGACGGGCTCCCGGTGGATCGGCTCCGGGCCGAGTACGACGCCGTGGTGCTGGCCGTCGGAGCGCTGGAGGGTCGGGACGACCGGACTGTCGAGGGTCGCGACCTCGAGGGCATCCACCTGGCCATGGACTACCTGACGCCCGCGAACCGGGAGTGCGAGGGCGACGGGCCGTCGCCGATCGACGCCCGGGGCAAGAACGTCGTCGTCATCGGCGGCGGCGACACCGGGGCGGACTGCTACGGCACCGCGACCCGCCAGGGCGCGATCGCGGTCCACCAGCTCGACCAGTACCCGGCGCCGCCGCAGACCCGCGACGAGTCGACCTCGCCGTGGCCGACGTGGCCGGTGATGTACCGGACGCCGCCGGCGCTGGAGGAGGGCGGCGAGCGCCTGTTCGCCTCCGCGGTCAAGCGCTTCCTCGGGGACGACCGCGGGCACGTGCGTGCGGTCGAGCTGTCGACGGTGGAGGTGCGCCGGACCGAGGACGGCCGTCGCGAGGTGGTGCCGACCTCCGAGGAGGTGCACACCCTCCCCGCCGACCTCGTGCTGTTCTCCATCGGCTTCACCGGGCCCGACGAGCGGGCGCTCGTCCCGGGGCTCGGGATCGAGCGCACCCCCAAGGGCACGATCGGCTGCGGCTCGGACTGGCAGACCGACGTGCCGGGGGTGTTCGTGTGCGGGGACGCCCACCGCGGGGCGTCGCTGATCGTGTGGGCCATCGCCGAGGGCCGCTCGGCCGCGGCGGCGGTCGACGCGTTCCTGTCCGAGGACGGGCGCACCGACCTGCCGGCCCCGGTGCACCCGAACGCGCTGCCGCTCAGCGTCTGAGACCGGGGTTCCCGACGGCGGGTCGCAGCGCGACCCGCCGTCGGGATCGGAACCTCAGGACTGGACCTGGGCCTGCTGGATCTGGACCGCGGTGACGGGCTTGCCGTCGCCCTCGCCGTTCGAGTTGTCCGTCCCGCCCGCGGCGACCTTGTCGAGCACCGCGAGGCCCTCGGGGGCGATCCGGCCCACGACGGTGTACTCCGGCGGCAGGGCCGAGTCGGCGTAGACCAGGAAGAACTGGCTGCCCGTGGTGTCGGGCTGCGAGGTCTTGGCCATGGCGACGAGGCCACGGGCGTAGTTCGAGGCGCCCTGGCCCAGCGGCGACGGAGCGAGGTTCGTCGGGGGCTCCTCGGCGTAGCGGAACCCGGGGCCGCCCGAGCCGGTGCCGCTCGGGTCGCCGCACTGCAGCACCTTGAGGCCCTCGCCGGTGGTGAGGCGGTGGCACGGCGTGTCGTTGTAGAAGCCCTGCTGGGCCAGCGAGGTCACCGCGTTCACCGCGCACGGGGCCTGGGCCCGGTCGAGGGTCAGCGGGATCGCGCCCTGCGAGGTCTGCAGGGTCAGCCCGACGACGCCGGTGCGCTCCGGGTTCGGGTCGGGCGTCTGCACCGGCCGCGAGGCCTGGCCGTCCGGCGTGTACGTGCATGCCCCGGAGGCGGCGGCCGGGGCCGCGGTCGTCTCGCTCGGGCGGGTGCCGAGGTAGATCGCGATGCCGGCGGCGAGAACGGCGACGACGGCGCCGACCGCGATGATCGTCAGCCGCTGCCGGCGACGGCGGGCACGTTCCGCGCGGCGCTCGATCTGTCGCTCCAGCTTGCGCTTGGCGGCCTTGCGGCGCTGCTCGTTGGTCGGCACGGCGGCATCCTAGGAAGTCAGGCCGCGGTGAGTTCGGGCAGGTCAGGGGAGGCCACCGGGCGACGACTAGGCTGGACGCCAGTCGTCTCGAGGAGGGTGGGCCCACGTGCTGGTCGCCGGGTTCCCGGCCGGGAGTTTCCAGACCAACTGCTTCGTGATCGCGCCCGACGAGGGCGGTCCGTGCGTGGTCGTCGACCCGGGGCAGGACGCCGAGGAGCCGCTGCGCAAGGTCCTCGCGGACCGCCGGCTGAGCCCCGTCGCGGTCCTGCTCACCCACGGGCACCTCGACCACATGTGGTCGGTCACGCCGGTGTGCGACGGCGACGACATCCCGGCGTGGATCCACCCGGAGGACCGGGCGATGCTGGCCGACCCGCTGGCCGGGGTCGGCCCGATGGGTGCCCAGCTCGCCGCGATGTACCCGGGCCTGGAGTTCCGCGAGCCGCGGCACGTGGAGACCCTCGCGGACGGGGCGACGCTGGATCTCGCGGGGCTGACGCTGACCGTCGACCACACGCCCGGACACACCCGCGGCTCGGTGATCTTCCGCAGCGCCACCGAGGACGGCGCCCCGTTCGTCCTCGCCGGCGACACCCTCTTCCAGGGCAGCATCGGCCGGACCGACCTCCCCGGCGGCTCGCTGGAGGAGATGATGACCAGCCTGCGCACCAAGCTCCTCACGCTGCCCGACGAGACCGCGGTCCTGCCCGGCCACGGGCAGCCGACCACCATCGGGGACGAGCGCCACACCAACCCGTTCCTGCAGGGGCCGCAGAACGCGCCCGGCCGGAACCTCTAGAGGGAACACACCGCATGGCCGAGATCCCGCCCGGCGGCTTCGCCGCGCCCAAGGGCATCCCCGAGTACGTCGGGCCCGACTTCGTCGCCGTCCGCGACACCCTCGTCCGCGAGGCCGACCGCGCCGGCTACGCCCACCTCGAGCTGCCCGTCTTCGAGGACACCGCGCTCTACGCCCGCGGGGTCGGCGAGTCGACCGACGTGGTGTCGAAGGAGATGTACTCGTTCGCCGACCGCGGCGGCCGCAGCGTGACGCTGCGTCCGGAGGGCACGGCGGGCGTGGTCCGCAGCGTCATCGAGCACGGCCTCGACCGCGGCACGCTCCCGGTCAAGCTGCGCTACGCCGGCCCGTTCTTCCGCTACGAGCGCCCCCAGGCCGGCCGCTACCGGCAGCTGCAGCAGGTCGGCGTCGAGGCGATCGGGGTGGACGACCCGGCGCTGGACGCCGAGGTGCTCGCCGTCGCCGACGCCGGGTTCCGCGCGCTCGGCCTCACCGGCTACCGACTCGAGCTCACCTCGCTCGGCGACGCCGAGACGCGGCCGGCCTACCGCGCCGAGCTGCAGGCGTTCCTCGAGAAGTGCGACCTCGACGAGGCGACCCGGGAGCGCGCGCGCATCAACCCGCTGCGCGTGCTCGACGACAAGCGGCCCGAGGTCCGCGAGCAGCTCGCGGACGCGCCGCTCATGGTCGACCACCTCTCCGACGCCGCGGCCGCGCACCACGCGAAGGTGAAGCAGTACCTCGACGAGCTCGGGGTCGCCTACACCGAGAACCCGCGTATGGTCCGCGGGCTCGACTACTACACCAAGACGACCTTCGAGTTCGTCCACGACGGACTCGGCTCGCAGTCCGGGATCGGGGGCGGCGGCCGGTACGACGGGCTCATGGCCGAGCTCGGCGGGCAGGCCCTCTCCGGGGTCGGCTTCGGTCTCGGGGTGGACCGCACGCTGCTCGCGTGCCAGGCGGAGGGGCTGGAGGTCGCCCCGGCCCGCCGGGTCGAGGTCTTCGGCGTGCCGCTGGGCGAGGCCGCCCGCGACCACCTCGTCGGGCTGGTCGGGCAGCTGCGCCGCGCCGGGATCCGGTCGGACCTCGCCTACGGCGGGCGCGGCCTCAAGGGCGCGATGAAGGCCGCGGACCGCTCGGGCGCCCGCTACGCCCTCGTGCTCGGCGACCGCGACCTCGAGGCCGGGACGGTCCAGCTCAAGGACCTCGGCGACGGCAGCCAGACCGAGGTCGCCCTGACCGACGCCGCGGCGGCGGTCGACCGGGCCCTGCACGGCTGACCGCGTCCCTTCCCGACGGCGGGTCCGGCGGGTCCGGCGGGAGCTAGCGTCGCGGCCCCGGCGTCGGGATGGGACGGGTGAGATCGGCGTCCGCGCCGACGGTCGGGGTCGCGCCGGTGGGCGCGGCGTGCCGGCCGGGGGTGACCCGCAGCGGCACACGACCGGAACCCGACGTCGCGGCGGCCGGGGCGGCACCGCCGGACCGCTCGACCGCCTCCCGGGCGGCCCGCTCGGTCGCGGCCGACAGCGTCCGCGCCATGACGCGGCGGGCGAGCAGCACGCACAGGTGGCACAGCGCGGCGTAGGCGAGGAACTTGACGGCGTCCTCGGCGTGGCCGAGCGCCGTGGCGATCCCCGGCCGGTCCTCCTCGAAGAAGGACTCGAGGACGTCCCCGCCGAGCGAGCCGCCGAGCAGGACGAGTCCGACGAGGAAGGTGAGCCCGAGGCGCTCGGCGAGCAGCGGCCGGAACGCCCAGGCGACCAGCACGAGGCCGAGCAGGGCGTACGCCGCGAGGGCGGCGTTCTCCGGGATGCCCGCGCCGGGGAGCACCGCGTCGTGGACCATCATGACGTCGTCGAAGCCGAGGAAGATGCAGAGCACCGCGACGGCGAGGCCGGCGCGCAGGGCGGGTGAGGCGGCCGCGGTGTCGCCGGTGGAGCGGGCCCAGGCGCGGGAGACCACGAGGGAGCCGAGGGCGATCCCGGCGCACACCATGAGCGCGCTGCAGAAGACGATCGTGAAGAGCCCGGAGTACTCGGAGTCCTCGGGGAACCGGTCCTGCAGCACGATCGTCAGGTCGTGCCCGGTGCCGCCGTAGACCGCGAGGGCGAGCCCGAGCAGGACCCCGACCGGCAGCACGGTGCGGAGCAGCATCCGTCCGGCCTCGGCCAGGTCGGAGCGGTCCGCCGGCACCGGCCCTGCGGGGTGCGTCGTCATCGGGGCCTCCCTCTCGCCGGGGATCGGCCGCGTGCTGAACGAGCCCCGTCATGATCACGACGATCAGGTGAACGTGAGGGTAACGAGTGGGACGGAACACCCGTTATCGCCCCCATGCTCAGCTTCTCCTCAAACCCCCGTCCGATACGCGCGGGTAACGGAGCGTCCACGGCACCCTGACCAGTGCGGACCGTCAGGGGAGGAGCACACGATGGGGGCAGCCGGGACGGGTGACGAGGGCGTCATCCTCGACGACCCGATGCGCACGAAGGGCACCGCCTTCACGGCCGAGGAGCGCGCGGAGCACGGGTTGCGGGGGCTGCTGCCGTACGCGGTGACGACGCTCGAGGACCAGGTGCGCCGGTGCTGGGGCGAGGTGGACCGGCAGGCCACCGACCTCCAGCGCTACGTCTACCTGCGCTCGCTGCAGGACCGCAACGAGCACCTCTTCTACTCCGTGCTCGCCGCCGACGTCCCGACGGCGCTCCCGCTCGTCTACACCCCGACCGTCGCCGAGGGCTGCAAGCGCTTCTCGGAGCTGTGGCGCCGGCCCCGCGGGCTCTACCTCGCCTGGCCCGACCGCGAGAACCTGCGCGAGATGCTGCGCAACCGCCCCCACGACGAGGTCGACGTCATCGTCGTGACCGACGGCCAGCGGATCCTCGGCATCGGCGACCAGGGCGTCGGCGGGATGGGCATCCCGGTCGGCAAGCTCTCGCTCTACACCCTCATCGGCGGGATCGACCCCGCGCGCACGCTGCCGATCCTGCTCGACGTCGGGACCGACAACGCCGACCTGCTCGACGACCCGTTCTACCTCGGGTGGCGCCACCGCCGGATCGACGACGAGGACTACTTCGCCTTCGTCGAGGACTTCGTGGCCGCCGTCGAGGCGGAGCTGCCGGACGTGCTGCTGCAGTGGGAGGACTTCGCCACCCCGCACGCGGCCCCGATCCTCGCCCGCTACCGGGACCGCCTGCTCACCTTCAACGACGACATCCAGGGCACCGCCGCCGTCGCGCTCGGGGCCCTGCAGGGCGCCTCCGAGGTGGCCGGCACGCGCCTGGCCGATCAGCAGGTCGTCATGCTCGGGGCCGGGTCGGCGGGCATCGGGGTCATGGAGATGGTGCGCCAGGAGATGGTCGACCAGGGCCTGTCCGCGGACGAGGCCCGCGCCCGCTGCTGGGTGGTCGACGTGCGCGGCCTCCTGACGACCGACCGCGACGACCTGTCCGACGACCAGCGGGCGTTCGCCCACGACCCGGCCGACGTCGCCGGCTGGGGCGTGGAGGGGCTGCCCGGGCTCGCGGACGTCGTCGAGCACGTCACCGTCGGGGTGCTCCTCGGCCTGTCGACCGCGCAGGGCGCCTTCACCGAGGACATCGTGCGGACGATGGCGGCGAAGGTGGACCGGCCCGTCGTCTTCCCGCTCTCCAACCCCACCTCGAACGCCGAGGCCCGCCCGGCCGACGTCGACGCGTGGACCGACGGGCGCGCCCTCATCGCCACCGGCTCGCCGTTCCCGCCGCTCGCGCGGGAGGGGGCCGCCGACGTCCCGGTGGCCCAGTGCAACAACGTCTACATCTTCCCGGCGGTCGGGCTGGCCGTGACCGCGGCCCGCGCCACCCGCGTGACCGACGCGATGATGCGGGCGGCCGCCCGGGCGCTCGGGGACGCCTCCCCGGCGCTGCGTGACCCGCACGCACCGCTGCTGCCGGCGTGGGCGGACGTCCGCGACGTCGCGGACGGCATCGCGCTCGCCGTGGCCCGCCGGGCGGTCGTCGACGGGGTCGCCCCGGCGGCCTCCGACGACGAGCTGCACGACGCGATCCGCGCGACCCGCTGGGACCCGGCCTACTGATCGCCTACTGATCGCCTACTGATCGCCGTCGTCGTGGGCATCGCGCCGGTGCTCGCGTTCGCGGTAGCCGTAGGCGGCGTTGCGGACGTCCTGCTCGCGCTGCAGCCCGATGCCGACGGCACCGGCGAGGGTGGCGGCGACGGTGGCGAGTGCGGCGATGGCGAACCAGTCGGAGAGCACCGGTGGACGTTCGAGGGTGGTCGTGATGGCCTCCGGGGACAGGAGGAACAGCACGGCGCCGAGGTCGATCAGGAAGGTCGCGCCGATGAGGACCAGGACGCTCTGCCCGATGGTGGCCAGGGTGGCCAGGTTGTAGAGGTGGACGAGCTCACGGTCCTCGTGGTGGCGGCGACGTTCCCACAGGCCGTGGCGGGCCACGATCCACGCGGTCATGAGCAGCGCGGCCGCGACGACCGCCAGCGGCAGCCGTACCGAGCCGGCCGTGGTGGCGATCCGTCAGGTCGACGAGTTGAAGATCATGAAGGCGCTGGCGGCGACGGTGGCGCCGAAGGCGCTGGACATCCCCAGCAGGAGCCGTCCGGGGTGGTTGGTGTGGATCATCCCGGCGAGCAGCCGGATCCGGCCGCGGACCGGCGGCGTGTGGAGCCGTTCGCGGCCGTCACCGTCGCCGACGGACGTGCTGCGGATCGGGCTGGTGACGGCCGCGATCCTCCGGGTCGCGCGGTGTCGGTGGAGGACGCCCCGATCGACGCGGGTGCGTTCGGCGGCGCCGCACAACGCGGCGACGAGACGGACGACGACGGCGGCCGTGCGCCGCTGCAGGGCGAGCATGCCGAGACCCGGCAGCGAGAGCGTCGCCACCCCGCGGTCGACGCACACGTCGGCGAGGACCGGACGACCGTCGGACCGGATGGGCAGGTCGGTGATGTACACCGCCCAGTCCCACGTCTCGTCGGCCAGGAGCCGGGCCGCGGCGTCCAGCATCTCGGACATGTCCTCCTCGCCCACGGCGAGGGGGCGGGTGCAGGTGTGCACCTCCCACACGACACCGTCGTCGATCTCCTCCGCCAGCAGGCGGGGCAGCAGGCCGTCGGCGATCGCCTCGGCGATCTCGATCGGGCGGTCCGGGTCGGCCAGGACGCCGACCACCCGGCGTCGGGACGGCGGCGCGTCGCCCTCCTGCGTGGCCCGGTCCTCGGTGCCGACCCGGGGCTCCGTCGAGTCGGTCACGTCGATGCCGTTCCCACCCAAGGGGTGCCTCCTCCGCGTCGGGCAGCACGCAGCTCCCCGACCACGGTGCAGGCCCGTCGTCGGGACGACACCGGCACGGGAGGTCACATCGGCGGGGCACGCTCGGTCCGTGGGGCCGAGGGGGACGCCCGACCGGTGGGGTCAGCCCTCGACGGCCTTCTGCCGACGACCCGCCGGCAGGCGGTCGACGAGGCGACCGAGCCGCTCCGTGGTGCCCTGCAGCGGGGCGAGGGCGTCGGCGAGCACCTTGATCTGGCCGTCGAGGTCCTCGATGCGACCCGCGACGGTCCGCAGGTCGGGCGCGACCCGGACCAGCTCGGACGCCGCGACCGAGAGCGACGAGTCGAGGGTCTGCAGGCGGGGCGGCAGCTCCGGGAACGTCGTGTCGGCGTGGTGGGCGAGCGTCTCGACGTGCTCGATCGCCGCCGTCAGCTGACGGACCTCGGGGACGGCCTCGGCCAGCGCCCGGATGGCGGGGACGGCGTCGGCGATCTGCTGGACGGTCGGGACGGCGTCGACCACCGCCTGCACCGTCGGCACGGCGTCGGCGACCCGCTCGACGGTGGGGACGGCGTCGGCGAGGCGCCCGATCGTGCCGGTGGCCTCCGCCAGCCGCTCGATGGAGGGCACGGCCCCGGCGATCTGCTCGATGGTGCCGACGGCGTCGGCGATCCGCTCGACGGTCGGGACCGCGGCGGCGATGGCCTCGACGGTGCCCACGGCGTCGGCGATCCGCTCGATCGTCGGAACGGCGGCCGCGATCTGCTCGACGGTGGTGACGGCGCCCGCGATCGTGCCGATGTCGTCGGTGGCGGCGGCGATGCGCCGGAGGTCGTCCACCGCGCTCCCGAGCCGTGCCAGCGAGTCGACGGCACCGGTGAGCAGGTGGATGTCGGCCGCGGCACCGCCGAGCTGCTGCAGGGCGGGGACCGCCTCGCGGAGCGCGTGGATGTCCTCCGCGGCCCCGCCGAGCTGCTGCAGCGCCGGCACCGCGGCCGTCAGCGCGTGGATGTCCTCGGCGGCCCCGCCCAGCTGCTGCAGGGCGGGGACGGCGGCGGTGAGGGCCCGGATGTCGCCGGCCGCGCCGCCGAGCTGCTGGAGCGCCGGCACCGCGGCGGTGAGCGCGCGGATGTCCTCCGCCGCACCCCCGAGCTGCTGGAGCGCCGGCACCGCGGCGGTGAGCGCGCGGATGTCCTCCGCCGCCCCGCCGAGCTGCTGGAGCGCCGGCACCGCGGCGGTGAGCGCGCGGATGTCCTCCGCCGCCCCGCCGAGCTGCTGGAGCGCCGGCACCGCCTGCGCGAGCGCGTGCAGGTCGGGCGTCGCGGAGGCCAGCTCGTCGAGCGAGCGCTGCAGGTCCTGCGCGAGCGGCAGGAGCTGCTCGAGCACGGTCACCACCCGGGGGAGCGCCCGCAGCGCGTCCCCGACGAGCGGGGTCACCTCCACCGACACGGTGTGCGCCGCCGACGCGAGCCCGCGGACGATCGAGGGCCCGCGCAGCGTCAGCTCCACCGCGGTCCGCGCGGAGGCGGCCGCGAGCGCGTACACCGTGTCGAACACCCCGGGGGTGGGAGCGGGACGGCGCGACGGCGGCGTCGACTGCGTCATCGAGGGCCCTCACTACGGCATCCGGGGGACGAGTGCTGTGAGCCTAGAGGGTCACGGCACCCGCCGTCGTGATCAGCGCCCGGGCGAGGCGAGTCGGCCCCCGAGTTCGAGGAGCCGGTGCGGGGCCTTCTGAGCGAGCTTGAGGAACGCCTCGCCGGCCCGGGCGCGCGCGAGCGAGCCGTGCCCGAACTTCCGTGAGAGCCCCCCGTGGTCGCCGGGCAGCAGGTGGTGCTGCGGCGTCTGGGAGGCCTCGGTCGCGAGGGTGCGCCCGATGACCATCCGCTGGATCTCGCTGGTGCCCTCGAAGATCGTGTAGAGCTTGGCGTCGCGGTACCACTTCTCCACCGGCAGGTCGCTGACGTAGCCCCAGCCCCCGCAGGTCTGGATGGCCTGCTCGGCGGCGCGGACCGCGACCTCGGAGGCCTTGAGCTTCGACATCGAGCCCTCGCCGCAGTGGAAGGGCACACCGTTCGCGGCCATCCACGAGGCCCGCCAGGCCAGCAGGCGGGCGGCGTCGATGTCGGCGGCGAGGTCGGCCAGCGGGAACGCGACGCCCTGGTTCTCGATGATCGGTCCTCCGAAGGCCTCGCGCCGCGAGGCGTAGTCGCAGGCGTACTCGAAGGCCGCCCGCGCGACGCCGAGGGCCATGGCGGCGACCATCGGTCGGGTCTGCTCGAACGCGCCCAGGGCGGCGGAACGGGTGGAGTCGCCGCGCCGGGCCTTGTCGAGCTTGTGGTTGAGCTTGTCCTCGCTGCCGAGGAGCTGGTCGCCGGGGATCCGACAGTCGGTGAACGACAGCTCGGCGGTGTGGGAGGCCCGGTGCCCGAGCTTGTCGAGACGGCGGACCTGGTCCATGCCGGGCGTGCCCTTCGGCACGAGGAACATGGCCTGGCCCTTGGTGCCGAGATCGGGGTCGACCACGGCGTTCACCACCGTCACGTCGGCGATGCCGCCGTTGCCGATCCAGATCTTCGTGCCGTTCAGCACCCAGTCGTCGCCGTCCTTGACCGCCCGGGTCTGCAGGTTGGACACGTCGCTGCCGCCCTGCGGCTCGCTCACGGCGAGGGCCGCGAGCTTGATGTCGCCCGGTGTCCCGAACATCTCCGGGGCCCACGTGGCGATCTGCTCGGGGGTGCCCGCCTGGTTGAGCGCGGAGAGCGCGAGGGCCGGCAGGACGACCGTGAGCCCGATGCCCGCGCAACCCCAGAAGATCTCCTCGAGGAACAGCGGCAGGGAGAGCCCCGTCGGGTCGGCGATCAGGTCGGCGTAGAACAGCGCGTTGTAGAACCCCTCACGGGCGGCCGCGTCGACGATGTCCCACGGGCACTCCTGCAGCTCGTCGTACTTCGGGGCCGCCGGGCGGATCACCTCCTCGGCGAAGGTGTGGGCACGGCGCACCAGCTCGTGGTGCGCCGGGGTGAGCTCGAGCGTGAACGCCATGACGCGGGCCTCCTGATCCGGTGTGATCTGCAGTACCGCGTACCGGCGGTACCGAAACCACGCCGGATGATCGAACTTGCGTTCGATGCGAACACGTGTTCGACTGCTAGCCATGCGGTGGGCGGGTCAGCAGCTGGACGACGACGGGACGCTGCCGGGGATGCCGGCGCTGAAGGGCCTCGTCCGCAGCGTGCGCACGCCCGAGTTCGCGGGCATCACGTTCCACGAGGTCCGGGCCCGCTCGGTGCTCAACCGGGTGCCGGGCGGCTCGCCGATGCCGTTCGCGTGGACGGTCAACCCGTACCGCGGCTGCTCCCACGCGTGCACCTACTGCACGGTGGGCCCGACGCCGGTGCTGCGCGCCGACGGCGGCTCGGTGCGCATGGCCGACGTGCGCGAGGGCGACGCGGTCGTCGGGACGGTCGTGGAGGGCGGGGTGCGGCGGCTCGTCCGCACCCACGTGCTCGCGCACTGGTCGAGCCGGCGGCCCGTCGTGCGCGTCCGCCTGGCCGACGGCACCGAGGTCGTGGTGGGTGCCGACCACCGACTGCTGGCCCGGACGGGGTGGCGGCACGTGTCGCGGGCCGGCGCCGACGGTCACGGCGGCACCTGGATGGTGCCCGGCGACGCCCTGGTCGGCGCCGAGACGCTGCCCGCGCCCGGGCTCGCCGGGGTGCGGGACGTCCTCGACGAGGCCCGCGGGGCCGACCGCACCGTGGTCGCCGTCGAGCCGGCGGGGGAGGAGGAGGTCTTCGACGTCACGACGACGACGGGGGACTACGTGGCCGTGGGGCTCGTCCACCACAACTGCTTCGCCCGCAACACCCACACCTACCTCGACCTGGACGCGGGCGACGACTTCGACCGGCAGGTCGTGGTCAAGCTGAACGCCCCGGAGGTGCTGGCCCGGGAGGTGCGGTCGCCGCGCTGGACCCGCGAGCACGTCGCGATGGGCACCAACACCGATCCCTACCAGCGCGCCGAGGGCCGGTACCGCCTCATGCCCGGGATCATCCGGGCGCTCGGCTCGTCGGGGACCCCGCTGTCGATCCTGACGAAGGGCACGCTGCTCGCCCGCGACCTCCCCGAGATCACCGCGGCGGGCCGGGACGTCCCCGTGGGCGTCGGGGTGTCGCTGGCGATGCTCGACCCCGACCTGCACCGGTCGGTCGAGCCCGGCACCCCGACGCCGCGGGCCCGCCTCGACCTGGTCCGCCGCATCACCGACGCCGGGCTCCCGGTGGGGGTGTTCGTCGCCCCCGTGCTCCCGGGGCTGACCGACTCCGACGAGGCCCTCGACGCCCTGCTCGCCGAGATCGCGGCGGCGGGCGCCAGCGGGGTGTCGGTCCTGGCGCTGCACCTGCGGCCGGGCACGCGGGAGTGGTTCCACGGCTGGCTCGCCCGCGAGCACCCGCACCTGCTGGAGCGCTACGCGCAGCTCTACCGCCGCGGCGCCTACGTGCAGCAGGCCTATCGCACCGACCTGGCCCGGCGGGTGGGTGTGCTGCTGCGCCGACACGGCCTCGAGGGCGGTGGGCACCACATGGGCGGTCGGCTGGACGGCGGGAAGGGTGCGGCGCCGGACAACCCCGAGCCGTGGCCGGACGGCGCGCTGCCGCGGGTGCCGGCCCCGCTGGTGGAGCAGACCCCGCCGGAGCAGCTGTCGCTCCTGTGACCACTACGACCACAACGCGGTCTATCTCCCCAACGCAGACACGACCGTCCCGGGGCCGGGAGCATCCGCAGGTGCGGAGGGGAGTATCCCCGGAACGCCTGCGGGTGCCTCGTCAGCACGACAGCTCCGACGCTGTCCGGGGCGCCCGGCGTCGGCTCCACCACGGGTCCGGCGGCGGGAGAGACCTCCGGTGAGCACGTGATGCGTCGTCACCGGAGGAGCCATGTCCCCAGCAGCAGCACCACCCGTCCCCGCGCCCGCCGGCGGTGAGCCGTTCTGGGTCTGGGCCCTGACCATCGTCGGGTTGGCGGTGATCTTCGCGGTCGACCTCTGGGCCGGGCGCCGGGCGCGCGAGGTGACGATGCGCGACGCGGCCCGCGGGGTCGGGGTGTACGTCGGTCTCGCGGCCGTCTTCGCCGCCGGGGTCTTCTGGTTCGGCGGCCGTGAGCAGGGCACGGCGTTCGTCGCCGGGTACGTCACCGAGTACTCGCTGTCGGTGGACAACCTGTTCGTGTTCCTGCTGATCATGACCGCGTTCGCGGTGCCCAAGGCCTTCCAACACCGGGTCCTGCTGGTCGGCATCCTCATCGCACTGGTGA